>NZ_CP014646.1:1390584-2781169 GCF_001051995.2 Thauera humireducens
TTTCTCGCGGTTCCATTCCTTGCTGTTGATCTTGAACGGGTTGGCCGGTGCTTTTGCTGCAGCCTTGCGCGCAGCGGTGCCGGCGACTCGCTTCCTCGCGGCCGGCTTCTTCGGATCGGTGGACGTGGCGGTCTTACGAGTCATGCGCGGCATGCTCGCCAGCAGCCACGCGTCAATCCAGCCCTACAGGGGTTTAGGCCTTGTTCGATGCCAGCAGCGGCAGCGCCATCTGCTCTTCGGCATGCGCTGAGGTCAGCTCCTGCACGAGCCGCTCGAGCCTCCGCACCTTCGCGCTGAGCGTTGCTGCCATGAACTCCGCCTCGTGACCAATCTGAATGGCCGCGTACTGCTGCCCTGAGCCGGCCATGAGCTCACCGAGCACGCGAGATTCGCGCGGCGTCAGCTGCATCACTGTGTCCCCGATCTCGAGCACCGTCGTCCCGTCGGGCAGAAGCGTCCGGGTGATGAGCCTGGCCGGCTTGTGCTGCTCCATCGGAACGAAGACCCCGCGCTGCACCCGGCGAATCTTGCCGTTATCCAGCAGGTAACCAAGGCGGTCGTCGATCGTCGTCAGCTTCAGGCCGGTGAGTTCGGCCAGCGTCTCCCGGGTCACGATCTGCTCACGGGCGTGGATGTCCTGCACTGCCTCGAGCACGATCTCCGCTGTCGACTTCTTCGCGCAGCCCTGCTCCTTCACTCGAACACCTCCGCCGGCTGAACAATCACCTGCGCCATCGGACGCATGCCGTAACGCTTGCGAATCGCGACGTCGGTGATCTGCTTGTCGTCGCGCCACACGATGCCGTTGCACGCATCGGCGATCGCCTTGAGCACGTTGTCGCAGTCGGGCTTCGTGGTCGGGCGGATCTGCCCATCGAGCGCCTGGTTGCGCTTCTTCATCGACCAGGATGCCGGCGGCACCGTCACGAGGACCATACCGACGGCCACCGCGCCCTCCATTGGCGCACGTCCAGCCATGGCCTCTTGTGCCGCCATCGCCACCAGGTTCTCGTAGCGCGCAGTCTTCTCCGGCGTGTGCATCCGCACGCCGTCGCCCATCCTGAACGCTCTTGGGCGCCCCTTCCCTACCGGCTCACCCGGCACGACGAACTCGATCACCGCCAATCCCCCCTCTCCCCGCGATTGCCCTTTGCCCACTGTGCGTTCGCATCCGGAAGCAGTACCGAGTACCCGCTGCTTCGCTTCATCGCCTCGACTGCAGCCCGATTCCCCTGCGCCCGAAACCGCAGCAACTGGCGCACCAAACAGCGATGCTTGTGTTTCATGCCCCATGACTCACCTCGTTCGCGTTCAGGCAGCAATAGCGTCATAGCCTGCTGCAGCCCATGCACTGACCTGTTGCTCCGCGCTCATGCCGCGCTCCTGCCGTCGATCACGCGCAGCGGCTGCGAGGCCTCAATCGCAGCGGCCGACGCAGTCGCGAAGCCGATCAGCGGTCGTCTCGTTCCGCCCTGCATCACCGCTTCAGCCTTGGTCGCGTCGCCGATCAGTCGCGGCGGATCGGAACGCAGGCCGCGACGTACGTTTTCCGCCTCGGCGATACCAGTCAGGACCGGCGGATACTCGGGTCTCTCGTTGCGCATGGCGTAGCCGCGATAGCGGTTCTCGAACTCCTTGGCAACGAACGGCCACTCGTCCTCGCTCTTCGAGCTCAGACCAACCCATCCGCCCATGTCGTGGAGCACGCGGTGGATCAGGGCATCGTCGAACGCCACGCTGGCGTAGGGGCCGACGTGGCGCACGGCCTTGTCGATCTTTGCCCAGGCGCGCAGTGCGGAGTCCTGCGTTGTGCCGCCGAGCATGCGGCGCACGTCGGCAATCTTCGGCATGAACTGTCCGGTGTCGGGGTTCTGCACGTGGGCGTTCAGCGCGTGGCGCACGGCCGGCAGGTCAAGGTCTTTCAGCCCCTGCCAGTAGATCGCGATCACGCCCGGCGAGAGCGGCTTGCCGCAGTATTCGGCCACCGCCTGGAGCATGTCGGAGAACGCGTCGAATTCGTGTTGCTGCATGGGTTCAACCCTCGCCGAAGATCAGTCGCTTGGCCTCATCGGCCGCTTGTCGATTGCGGTCTGCCAACGTCGGGGATGCTCTCGGCAGCGGTCGCACCTTGGCCGCATCGCGGCGCCGGCCTTCAGCGGTGGCCAGCACCCAAGCCATGCCCTTGCCGGCCGCGTTCGGTTCGGCAGCAATGCCGCACAGCTCGTCGGCGGTGATGCCGGCTTGCAGCAGGGCGAGCAGTTTCGGGTGGCCTGGATTCACGCCCTGGATGCCCGATTCCCGCATCCGTCGGCAGATCGTGCCGGCCTCGGTGGGCTCGACTTCGGGGGAAGGCTCGGCAGAGGCGAGCGCGCCCGGATCCTCGTGCGTGCTACTGCGGTTCAGTGATTCGCTCGCTTTTGGTTCACCTGGTGTCTGGTGTCTGGTGCCTGGTGCTTGGTGAGCTTTCTGCTGGGTTTCGGAATCGGAACCCGACGAAAACCCATCGGGTTTCTGCTGGGTTTCCGAATCAGAACCGGTTGGGTTTTTGCGAGGACGCCCACCCTTCTTGCCGTTCTGCTGTGCCGTAACGATGCGCTGACGCGCTCGCTCGATTTCCTCGTCGGCACGCCCGTTGTGCCACACCCCATCGACCAGTTCGAAGAACTCCTCCAGCACGACATCAACGGCCTGGCGCTCCTCGTCTGAGCGAGCCCTAGCAAGGCGATAAGCCTGCGCCGCGGGGATGCCTGCCTCCGTGGAGTAATAGCGGTCGAGCAGGATGCGATACGCCCCGTGCTCAAGCATCGAGAGATGCCCCGTGTCCTTGGCGTAGTCGCCCAGGTGGTGCTCGTAGTAGTTCATCTGCCCACCCGCACATTCGCCAGCACCGCCTTCAACAGACCTGAGCGGCATGGAGTGAGACAATCATCCCCCCATGAGAAGAACGCGGTGAGGTATGCCAATGAACAAGTGCGACGACTGCTTGAAGCTACCCAAGGGGCGCCGCGCACCGCCACACCGAAGCCTCGCAAGCGTTGGCTATGCGGGCTCGTACGCCCCCGCCGGACAGCGGGCCGCGAACATTGAGAAGTACGTCTGTCGAGCGTGCGGGCAACGCTGGACGTTCGAGAACGACTCCAACGACGACTTCGTTGGATGGACAGAGCAGAACTGACCGTCACCTGAGGGGCACCGCAAGCCGCATCGTCCCCCACTTCGCGCGAGACGCTTACGACGTGGCGAATCATGCCGTCGCCCGCCACATGGCGCCTCATTCCCGCCCCCTACCCTTTTGTATTACCAAATCACGAAGCCGCGACGGCAGGATGTCGACATCGTCCTCATCCATGCAGTCGACCGTGATCAGGAACCGTGCGTACTCGCCCATCGTTGAGAAGCCCAATGCCCGCGCACGGCGCAGACCGAGCGTCTTGAGCTCTGCGGGCATTCGGAGCGAGAAACCATCGTCCATCGCGACGCCTGACGAGTCGGCCGCGCGGCGCGAGAACTGCGGATCGTCTCCGGCAGCGGCCTCGCCGGCCGGCTCTCGGGCGAACCAGGTGAAAGGATTGAGCAGAGACACTAGCGGTGCTCCAGGGGGTTTATGGGCGGCTTCCCCGATGCATATAGAATGGGAGTTCTCACGCAACCGTCATTCGCAAAGGGGAAGCCATGAACGAAATCGAAGCGATGAAGGCGAACGTCGACCTCATTCACGGCCGCCTGAACGCGGTGGAGGCAACGCTCCAAGCTCTTCTCCGTATGCACAGTCAGCCGAGAGAGGCGCTTGTTGCTGCCCTGACGGAGGCGTCACTCCGCGTCGAAATCGGCGCAGACACATGGCCCGTGTCAGATCGAACCATTGCCGCCACGAAAGATGCGCTGCGAGGTCTTCTGTCTGCGGCGCGGAACGACTCGTAGCAGTCACATACTGGCGGGTGCCGAGCTCCAACTGCTCGTACATCGCGGCGCCGATCACAGATCCGAGCCGGCCGGCGTCGATAGCGTCTTGCAGTCGCTGCTCCACTGCGGATCGGTCGCTCGACATCACGCCGCCCCCTGGCTGGGAATGACAACGGGGAGCAACCCACAATGGATACAATGAAGCTTCCACACACCATTGACTCCAAAGGGGTTGCTCATGAGCTTGATCAAGGACGCTTGGGACATCATCAAAGAGCGCAGCGAGTGGAAGGCCATGCAGGCTGCGGCACAGAAAGTCCCGGAATTGGAGGCGCGCATTGCGAAGCTGGAAGCGGCACTCGCAAACGGCGCGGCAGGCAACGTCTGCGACCACTGCGCATCGCCTCGGCTGACGCGCACTGGAAGCCGAAACAGCCGCAAGCTGCCAGGCGCCAAAGAAGCCATCTTCAAGTGCGACGACTGCGGAGACCTGAGCGCCTTCACGATTCCTGCTCCGAGGTAGCCCGCTTGTCTTCCCGGCCCTGCTCCCACTTGACAAAGGCGAGCACGGGCCTGGCAACAACGACCGCCATCAGCCAGCCCCAGGCGATTACTAGCTTTCGTGTCATGCGGCCTCCGGGCTCGATCTTGATGACGAACAGCGCACATGCTTTGCGTGGAGCGCGATCAGCGCCTGGCCGACCTCCCACTGAACAGTTGTCGTGCGGCCCCGCACAAGGTCAGACACAGCCGGCTGAGACAGACCAATGGCCTGCCCAATTTCGGTCTGCGTCATCCCCGCTTGGCACAGATCGAGGATTCGGGCTTTCGGGTCAAGGGTGATGGCTTTCGAAGTCATGATCGAAAGAGTATCGCCTATGCGATTTTTTTGCAATCGCCTATGCGGTTCTCGTTTAAATCACAATTGCGATATGGAAACCTTCGGTTATCGCGTCCGAGCGGCGCGCAAAACTCGCGGCATGACACAGACGCAGCTCGCTGCTGCCTCAGGGCTCTCTCAGACGACGATTTCTGACATCGAACGAGGCCGCAACGCCTCTTCGGCGGACATTGTTGCTCTTGCTCGCGCCCTTGACGTACGAGCGGAGTGGCTGGCAGACGGTCGCGGGCCTAGAAGCCTGTCGTCGTTTTCTGATGAAGCCAACGTCGCCCCTGCATATGCAATGAAGGGGCGCGTACCTCTGATCTCATCGGTACAGGCCGGCATGTGGACAGAGATCATCGACAACTTCCAACCGGGTGACGCTGAGGCATGGGTTGAATGCCATCGCGACCTGGGGCCGCACGGCTACGCGCTACGCGTCAAGGGTGAGTCGATGACGGCGCCGACCGGTGAGTACTCGTTCCCGCACGGGATGATCCTGTACGTCAATCCCAGCGCCGAGCCGTTGCCTGGCAAGTTCGTCGTCGTGCGGCGCAACGGGCACGAGGCAACCTTCAAGCGACTCACGCTTGTCGATGGCGAGATGTACCTCGAGGCGATCAACCCCGACTGGCCGAACCGCTACATCAAGCTCACCCCCGACGATCACATCTGTGGGGTCGTGGTCTATGCGGGCCTTGAGCTGCCGTAGTTTCATGTCCGCACAGATTACGATCGACCAGCTCATCTCATGGGTGCATCGCCTGACGCACTTTGCAGTCTGGGTTCCGCTGCCTCCTCAAGAGCATCAAGGCTAGACGCGTCGATCTGTAGCCGAACGAACGCCACTTATTGCCTATTGGTCCAACTATGGTTACCCCTGACATCCACCCTCCACCGAGCGACGACGATCTCGAGTCACACGACGGCCCGATGTTGCCCCAGGCGATCACCGCGGTCGGCTCGATGACCGTAATCCTTGCCAAGCTGCTTCTTCGTAAAGGGTTGATTGACGAGGATGAGCTGGTAAGCATGGTCGAGGCCACGCGCCTCAGTGCTCGCGAAGAGGGCAACTTCCCGATTGACCTTGTGCTGCACGCAACGATCATCTCCATTCTCAACAAGGGGGAGTCGTCATGAGCCGACCGCAGCCGATCGAGAACGTGATCGACTTCATGACCAAGATCGACAAGGGTCGGCCCCGCCGCTACGATGGGGGGAACGATGGAGATCCACCCGTGACTGACTATGTGACACATGCCGAATTCGCAGATGCTATGCACCGCATCGACGGACGCTTTGCGCAGGTCGATCAGCGGTTCGCACGCGTTGAGTCCCGGCTTGATCAGACCGCAACCAAGGAAGATGTGGCGTCAGTGAAGGCCGAAATCCATCGCGGCATCGTTGAGACGCAGCGCTGGATGATCGCCACTGTCGTGGGGCTGTTCATCGGCTTCGGCGGCTTGTTCATGGCCATGACGAATGCCCTTAAGCCTGCGGCGACCCAACCCGCAGCCGCGACTGCGCCTCCGGTTATCATCAACGTCCCGGCCCCCGTATTGGCGCCACCCTCCGCGCCAACACAGTAGCGCGCCCTCAGCCTTCTGATCCAGCCCGCCCCGACCGGGCTTTTTTACGCTCTCAGTCCGGCACGAGCCCGTAGCACCAACTCGAATGCCAGCGCTGCAACAAACGCCTCTTTGTTGCTCGATGTTCGATACGCCTGCATCAACAGCCCCATGACGCCGTCGGGGCCTTGGTCCAGAATGCGGTTGATCATTTCGGAATAGGATCCAATTTCCATGTCTTCTCTCCTGGGGCTGTGCCCTTACTGCATCAAGGATGTCGTGTTCCCGGTGGTGACAACCCGTTCCATCAAGGACTCGCCCAACGAATTCGATCTGTTCTGCGCCTGCCCAAGCTGCGAGCGGGCGTCCGTCGCGCACGTCGTCTTCGAAGACGCCAAGAAGCGCGGCTTCCAGCGCGACTGGCCCAAAGTCATTCGTCCCGAGCCGGGCATGAGCATCGAAATCACCCCCAAGCCGCCCATCGCGCGCGCGCCAGAGCACCTGCCCTCGCAGGTTGAAGCGCTGTTCATCCAGGGGGCAGACGCACTGATTCGCGACCACGACAACGGCGACGCCGCCGCAATGGTCTTTCGCAAGACACTCGAAGTTGCGCTCAAAACCCGCTGGCCGGACATGACCGGCACGCTCGCCCACCGCATCGACCTGCTTGCCGCCCGCCACGAAATCACCAAAAGCTTGGCCGAGTGGGCGCACGCCATCCGGTTCGACGATAATACCGCCGTGCATGACACTGACCCGGTAACGGTCGAATTCGCTCGCAACCTGCGCGACTTCACCGAACTTTTCCTGATGTACGTCTTCACGCTACCCGCCATGCTTGAGGAACGACGGCGCACGACATAGCGTCGCCGCGCCTCCTGATTCACAGCCCGCCCATCGCGGGCTTTTTTACGCCTATCGATCGAGGTGCGGGTGGATTATTTCATAAAAATATCGCCTATGCGATTGACTAATAGAATCGCCTATGCGATATTTTGCCCATCGTAGCACATCACAGCGCTGCGATGCCTTAACAACCAGACCAATACCACCGCCCGCACATGCTGCGAGAGTTGGCGGACATCGCGTGATCGAGACACGCGGCAATCCCGGCACCGCCAGGCCAAGACCTGCACGGACCGACTCGATAGGCGATCCCAGGCCGAAAAGCGGACCACGCGCAAGCGATCCGTGGGATAGGCAGCAGACCGACCGAACATCGACTGCACAGATGGGCTGGCTCCCAAAGCCGGCAACACTTGGCCGCTTCTCACGAGGCGGCACAAGAAAGAGGGCGCCCCGTGAAAAAAGCTGAACAGGGCACGCAAGCAGTACGAACGGGCGGACGTAGCGTGCCGCCGCTGTCAGGATCCCTCTTTCTTGTGGGTGAATGCGTGATTGAGTTTGGCTACACGTCGCTGAAGTGCCGCGGCGGAAGATATCCGTGTGGCGAGGCGCCCAGCCAAAGGGTCGGATCGGACCTCGCCAAACGCCGGTAAAACCGTACCGGCCCCCCACACGATCGCCCACAGGCCCGCAAGGGATGTGCTTTGGAGCGAACGCCGGTAAAGCGTAATCCGGCAAAATGCAGTACCAGCCCTCTCGGGGGCTTCCCTGGCTCGCTTCACCCCTTGTGGGCAGTCTGATCTACACCCGGCGCCCTCCTCCCGTCGGTTCAGCGAGGCGGGCCAGCAAAGCCCCTATCACCTCCCCTTTGGCCCGCCCTCGTGCGGGCCTTTTTTTTTCCGGAGTACGACATGTGCCTTCAGGAAGCCTACGAGCGGCGCGCGCTCGCCACTCACTACGCCGAACTGGACGACTCGATCGCCGAGGACGAGGCGATCGACGCCATCGCCGACCAGATCTGGGATCGCGAGGTCGGCACCCCGATCCGCGGCGCTGCGCTTGCCGAGGCGCTGACGGAGGTGCTTGCGACCTACGACCACGAAGACATGCAGCTGCTGATGTGCGCCGCCTTCGTCGGCGACGCGCACGTCGGAACGCTGCTAATGGACGAGGCACGCGGTTACCTCAATGCCAGGTGCCGCGAGAAGGCCCGCGAGCAGATCGAGCGCGACAAGCGCCTGGCTGAAGCTGAGGCCGTCGCCGATCGGATGGCTGCGTGATGAGCGCCGCGCTACTTGCAGTGATGTGGCTCGCCGCCGGGCTGCTGGTGGCGCGATGTGTAGGAATCAACCGTTCCCAGGAAGAGAACATGAACCCCAACAAGAAACCCGCCCCGCGTTGGCCAGCCTGGCTTGGAGTTGCCCTGATTTTCGCCGGATATGGCGCGCTTGAGGCGCACGACGCGCACACCGAGATGCTGATCGCCAAGGCCGATGCGGAAGCAGCGATCGCAGTTGCGCAGGTAGCCCGTCAGTACGGGATCGAGTGCGGAGAGCCGCACGCTGTCATCGCCGAGGCGCAACCATGAACGCCCCCGAGACGCTCCCGTCCCTCACCGTCCGCGCATCGTCCTGGGCAGGGCTCTTCGACTGCGCCTACCGGTGGGAGGGCATCCACCTCTTGAAGCTCCGAAACGTGGTCGGGCTTCGGGCAGCGCTTGGCACGGCCATCCATGCGGGTACCGCGGTGTTCGACCAGTCGCGCCTTGATGGGTCGGGGCTGACCGCTGATGACGCGGCCGGCGCCATGGTGGACACACTGCGCGACCCGGAGAACGAGTTCGACCCCGCTCGGGACGACATCACCATGTCCGAGGCCGAGCGCGTAGGCCTCGCTCTGGTCTCGAAGTACTGCACCGAGGTTTCGCCGAACTACGACTTCATCGCCGTCGAGATGGAGACCAAGCCGCTCGATATCGACTGCGGCAGCGGCGTGATCGTGCGCCTGACCGGGACCATGGACCGCGCCCGGATTCGGCGCCTTGGTGAGGGTGTCGGGATCGCTGACCTTAAGAGCGGATCCGCAGCTGTCCAGAAGGGCGCCGCGGTCACCAAGGGCCACGGTCCGCAGATCGGCACCTATGAACTCCTGTACGAGCACACGACGGGCCAACCCATCACCGACGACGCCGAGATCATCGGACTCAAGACCAAGGGCACGCCCGAGATCGCGACAGGAACGATCCGCAACGGCAAGCGCGTGATGGTCGGTACCGACGAACACCCGGGCCTCATCGAGTTCGCGGCCGAGATGTTCAAGACCGGCCGTTTCTACCCCAACGCCAAGTCGCTTCTGTGCTCGGACAAGTACTGCCCGCGCCATGCGACCTGCCCATTTCACGATTGACACACCAGGAGCCCACCACCATGGCAACCGCCAACCTCGCCGAACTGAAGCAAGGCCAGCAGCAACGCAATCTCGCGGAGATGAAGCCGAAAGACCAGATCGCCTACCTGCTCAAGAGCCGGCAAGCAGAGATCCAGAAGATGCTGCCCAAGCACCTGAACGCCGAGCGCCTGCTGAAGGTCGCGCAGATCGCCGCCACGACGACACCTGCCCTGGCGAAGTGTGACGTCCCGAGCCTCATCGGTGCGATCGGTCAGTGCGCGCAGATGGGCCTCGAGCCGAACACCGTGCTCGGTCACGCCTACCTGGTGCCGTTCAACACCAAGCGCAAGGACGCCAACGGGAATGAGCGTTGGGTGAATTCGGTGCAAGTCATCATTGGCTACAAGGGGCTGATCGACCTCGCCCGCCGCAGTGGTCAGATCGTTAGCATCGCCGCGCACGAGGTCTGCGTGGCCGACCACTTCGACATGGTCTACGGGCTGGACGAGAAGCTCGAGCACAAGCCCGCGCTCGGCGAGCGAGGCGACATCATCGGCTTCTACGCCGTGGCCAAGCTCAAGGACGGCGGCCATTGCTTCGAGTTCATGAGCCTGCACCAGGTGCGCGAAATCATGGCGGCCACCCAGAGCAAGGGCAAGTACGGCCCTTGGAAGGATCACTTCGTGGAGATGGGCCGCAAGACGGTGATCCGCCGGCTCGCGAAGTATCTGCCGCTCTCCATCGAGTTTCAGACCGCCGCCGCACTCGACGGCATGGCCGAGGCCGGTCGCGATCAGCAGCTCGACGCCTTCGACGGAGAGTTCTCGGTCGTCGCGGATGACGAGGCGCCGATCGGTAGTGACGGCTTCGATCCGCAGGACGACGAACTCCGCCAGGTCGAACAGAAACAGTCGAACACCATCCCGATGCAGGCACGCGTCCGAGCGGCAGAACACGTCGACGCCGAGACGGGCGAGATCCGCGAGTCAGCCGTCACTCAGCAACAGGACGACGGCGCCCCAGGCTTCGCCGACGCTCACGCTGCGGTGCGCGCTGGCGACTTCGACATCGCGCGCGACATTGCCCGCAAGCTGCCCGACGCCCAGCGCCAGCAGATCGAGACGGCGATCGCCAACCTGGAAGGCGGCCAGCAAGACGAATCGCCTGCACGTGGCCGCGGCCGCCAGCGCGGTCAGGGCGGGTTGGGCCTCGACTGACCGACCACAGGAGAACGACATGACCGCATCGCAGATCGTCGCTCGAGACGCCTACATCCGCACAACCCGCCACGATGGCAGATCGACCGTCACCCAGCATCGCGTTTGGGACGCCGAACGATTCTTGGCTGCACAGCAACGAGAAGCCATGGAGCGCGCCCGCAAGGACAACACGCCCCCGGACATCGTGATCTCGGCCACTGCGGAAGAGTACCGGCGCGCACGCAACTGATCACCGGGGCTGCGGAGGGCGAGCATTCGCGAAGACGCGTTCGCAGGAGCGCCCGGTCGCCGAGCGCAGCCCCACCCAACACAGCCCGCCTAGCGCGGGCTTTCTTCATGGAGCAAGCCATGCAAACCATCTACGAAGGCTCGCTTGACTCGGAGCTCTTTCGGCGAATCGCAAGCCAGACGGCAGACATCGACCTGAGCAAGCGAGACGCAGCGACGCGGGCGCGGCTCGATGAGATCGCGTCAGGCATGAAGACCGACCGCAAGGCCGTTCGCCGCATTGCGCGTATCGCAAAGCAGGTTCAGGCGTTCTCGCTGCGACTCGTCGGGAATGGGGCAGATGTTCCCGTTGCAACCGTCGTCACCGCCAAGGGATTCGAGAGCGCATGCAAGACGGCGCTGCGAACCTTCGGCGGGACATTCAAGAACCTCGAGCTCCCCGGTTATGCAATTCAAGAGCAGGGGGGGGGGGTAATCACATGCCTCTCGACAAGCTCATGAATAGGAACTGACCATGTACTTCAAGAACGCACAGATTTACCGCCTCTCGCCGGAGTGGCCGATCGCGCTCGAAGCCCTGCACGAGCAGCTTGCGAAGCGCGCCTTTACCCCCTGCGGCAGCCAGGACACGGAGCGCTGCGGCTGGATCGAGCCCTACGAGGGCGCCGGCCTTGTGCACGCCGTCGGCGACAACTGGATGGTGTGCATGCAGACCGAGACGAAGCTCCTGCCGGCCGCCGTCGTGCAGCAGGAGGCGGAGAGGCGGGCCGTGGAGATCGCCGAGCAGCAGGGCTACAAGCTCGGCCGCAAGCAGATGAAGGAGTTGCGCGAGCAGATCACGCAGGAACTGCTGCCGCGTGCCTTCACACGTTCCCGCAAGACCTTCGCATGGATCAACGTCGCCGCCGGCTGGCTGGTGATCGACGCTGCCAGCCAAAGCAAGGCCGAGGATGTGCTGGAGCAGCTGCGCCACACGCTCGACACCTTCCCGGTTTCGCTGCTGCGCACCGAGCGCTCGCCCATGTCGGCAATGGCCGGATGGCTGGCCGGTGAGGCGCCCGAGGGCTTCACGATCGACCAGGACTTCGCGCTGCAGTCGGTCAGCGAAGACAGGGCGCGCGCCACGTTCAAGGGCCACGACCCCGACGACGTGCACGTCACCGAGCACCTGGAGGCTGGGCGCCTGCCAATCAAGCTGGCGATGACCTACGACGACCGGATCAGCTTCACGCTGACTGAGTGTGGCGAGATCAAGCGCCTGGACTTCCTCGATGTGGTCCGCGATCAGGCCAGGGCCGACGATCACGACGACGCCATGGCGCTCTTCAGCGCTGAGTTTGCGCTGATGACGGGCGAGCTGCTGCGGTTGCTGGCGGCGATCGTGGAGGCGATGGGCGGCGAGATTGTACGAGATCCCGATCTTGTGGATCAGGCGAAGGAGAAAACATGAAAATCCATCACATTGCCGTCCAGAACTTTCTGGGCGCGCGAACCATAGACCTTCCCCTCACGCAGCCCGTGACGCTCTTGTCCGGGATGAACGGCACCGGCAAGTCGTCGCTGCGGGACGCGATCAGCTTTGCGCTCACCGCCGACCTGTGCCGCATCTCGAAGAAGGGCGAAGCCGCGGCGCTCATCAGCGAAGGGGCGACGAGCGCTCGGGTGTTCGTGCAGACCGACGAGCGCGACTTCGAAGTCACCATCTCCAAGGCCGGGAAGATCACCGACGGCGCCGCCGGCACCGAGCCGCACGCAGCCCTCCCCTTCGTCCTCGACCCGTCTCGGCTTGCACGTCTGACCGACACCGAGCGCCGCGGCTTCCTGTTCGGCCTGCTGGGCATCGAGACGAGCCACAAGGCCATCGGCGAGCGCCTGACGCGCAAAGGCCTGGACGAGCAGAAGATCGCCGCCGTGCTGCCGGTGCTGCGCGCTGGCTTCGCTGCAGGCGAGAAGCACGCCAAGGAACTGGCGTCTCAGGCCCGCGGCGCCTGGAAGGCCGTGACCGGCGAAGCCTACGGCGACAAGAAGGCCGAAGGCTGGCAGCCGGCCGCGGTTGATGTAGCCGGCGACCCGGCGAAGAAGGCCGAGCATGCCCGCGCCCAAGTTGGGGAGTGCGAGGTGCTGATCGCCAGCCTGCAGCAGCAGATCGGCGCAGCGCGGGCCGCCCGCCAAGCATTCGAGGCCGAGGCGATCCGCCGTGAACGGCTGCGCGATCAGGCCAAGATGGCCGATCGCATCCGCGACCGGCTCAAGACCGCCGAGGAGAACGTCGAAGCCTGCCGCGCGCAGCTCGCGGCGGCCGGCGGTGGCGAAGACCCGCGCGCACCCGGCTCGTACCTGCTGCGTGGGCTGGCGAGCGTAACCGCGGAGTTCGTGGCAGTTGCTGATGACGTTGACCCCGAACTCACCAACCGCGCAAACGCCCACCTCGCCGAGTACCGCAAGCTCCACGGTGACCCGAACACGGAGCCCGGCGACCCGGCCCGCGCCGACGAGATCCGCCGAGGCCTACAGACGGCCGAGTCCGGCGCCGCCAACGCCCGCCGAGACCTGGCCGCCGCAGAGGCTGCAGCCGCCGAACTCTCCGAGCTCGAGAAGACCCCGCTCGAAGCGCGGGCCAGCGTCGGCGACATCGAGGAGCAGCTGCGCGCACTCACCACCAAGCGCGACGAGTGGCGCGCAGATGAGCGCAAGTACCGTGAGGCAGCCGGAGACGCCGAGCGCCGCGCCCAGCAGATCGAAGACGCCGCCCGCCACCACGCCGACGTGCAGCAGTGGTTGGCCATCGCAGACGCCCTATCGCCCGACGGCATCCAGGCCGAGATGATCGCCGAAGCGCTGGACCCGCTGAACGCAACGCTGGCCGAACATGCAGCACTCGCGCAGTGGCAGCCACCGCGCATCGGTCCCGACATGCTCATCACGGTTGGGGGGCGGGCCTACAGCCTGTGCTCTGAAAGCGAGCGCTGGCGTGCCGATGCGCTGATCGCGCTCACGATTGCGCAGCTCTCAGGCCTGCGGTTCGTCGTGCTGGATCGGCTGGACGTGCTGGACGCCACCGGCCGCGAGGACGCGCTGTTCTGGCTCTCTGACCTGGCTGAAGCCGGACAGATCGGCACCGCCATCGTGCTGGCGACGCTCAAGAGCGCCCCGGCGGCCGCCGCACTGCCGGCGCATATCGCAAGTCACTGGATCGAGCGCGGCACCCTGATTGCCACCCACACCAACCAGCAAGCCCTGGAGGCAGCATGAAGCCCATCCTGTTCTACGATTCGGAGACGCAATCGCTTCCGTTGTGGAATCAACCCAGCGATCACCCCGACCAGCCCCACATCGTCCAACTCGCTGCCCTTCTGGTCGATCCCGGCACGCGCGAGACCATCGCCAGCATGGACGTGATCGTTCGCCCCGATGGCTGGACGATTCCCGCCGATGTCGCGGCGGTGCACGGCATCACGACCGAGCGCGCAATCACCGTCGGCGTGTCCGAGAGCATTGCGCTCGGGCTCTTCATGGACCTGTGGCACGCCGCCGATTTTCGTGTCGGGCACAACGAGAGCTTCGACGCCAGAATCATCCGCATCGCCCAACACCGCTTCGAATGTGGCGAACTCGACGTGTGGAAGGAAGGCCGCGCGGAGTGCACCGCCCGGTTGGCAACGCCCATCTGTGCCCTGCCTCCGACCGAGAAAATGAAGGCCGCCAAGCGCTTCCACCACAAGACGCCGAACCTGAGCGAGGCCTACCGTCACCTCACCGGCCGCGAGTTGGAGAACGCACACAGCGCAATGGCTGACGTGCTCGCCTGCAGGGACGTATATTTCAACATCATCGACATGAAGGAAGCAGCATGAAGGCCCCCAACTACACCGGCGAGGAAGTGCTCGCGATCCGCAAGAAGCTTCATATGAACCAGATGGAGTTCTGGGGGCCCCTCGGCATCACGCAGAGCGGCGGCAGCCGCTACGAGTCGGGGCGCAACATCCCGCGCCCTGTGCAGCGCCTACTGGCGATCGCCTATGGCACCGAGAAGCAGTCCGCCGCGGCTGTCGAAGCCCTGCGCAAACGCGACGCCTGATCAGCCCCCACCCTGCACCACCGAGCCCCGCCATCGAGCGGGGCTTTTCTTTGAGGAAACGAAGATGCAGACCTACATCGGGACCAAGATCATCCGCGCTCTGCCGATGACCAGGCAGGAATACAACGACTACCGCGGCTGGCAGCTACCGGCCGATGAGAACGGCGACGACGAGGGCTATCTGGTCGAGTACGTCGACGGAGGCAAGGCCAACGACCAGCGGCACGCCGGCTATATCAGTTGGAGTCCGAAAGATGTGTTCGAGCGCTCTTACCGGCCGATGCAAGGCCATGGCTTGCCGCCGCACCAGCAGCGCGTCGCTGAGGAGAAATACGAACTTAACGAGAAGCTCGGCAAGCTGCTGGCCTTCTTTCAAACCGAGATTTTTTCATCCCTGCCGGAAGCCGAGCGTTCGCGCCTGCGCAATCAAGCGCGCTTCATGGATGGGTATTCCGCCGTGCTGCAAGAGCGCATCGTGGCGTTCGGAGAACAGCAATGAACGACCAAGATCTCGAGCAGGCCATTCAATCCAAGGGCCTGACTGCGCCGCGCATCACCCTGGCGGACATCGACGCGCTGATGAGCCGCATCGTCTACACGTTCGACGTGCGCCCGAACGGCTCGACCACGACGCTGGCGCATGCCTTCCTTGACGGGAAGTTCTACCTCGCCACCGGTGTGTCGTCCTGCGTGTCTGTCGAGAACTTCGACGCCGAGCTGGGCAAGGACATGGCCATGGGCAGCGCGAAGGCCGCGGCGGAGGACAAGCTGTGGGAGCTGGAAGGCTACGCGCTGTGGAAGCGGATGGCGGAGCCGTCTATCCAGCTCACCCCTTTCGAGGTGCAGTCCGGCCTTGATCGCGTCCGTTTCGCCGAGGGGCTGATCCGTCAGCTACCCGCCGACCATGATGGGCGCAATACGTGGCTGCTGAACTACGGCCAGAAGTAAGAGAAACCACCAAGCCCGCCGAGTGCGGGCTTTTTCATGGACGAACGAAATGAACGCACGCGAACACCTCACCGTCGAGCAGGCGCTCGACGCCGCCCCTGGAATGCTCACTGCTGAAGAGATCGAGCAGGCAACCGGCCTCGATGAGAAGGCAGTGCGCGCCGAATTGAGGCGAATCGCAGGGCTCGGCAACCTAGAGCATGTACCGGGCCGCGGGCGTGGGATCAAGTCGCGCTATGGCCTGATCGCACGACTGGGAACTGGAGTACTTGGATCCGCGCCGTCGCAATCAGCGGAAATTCCCCTAGTTGAGCAGAATCATGGGGTTGCTGCGGATGAGCCCGGTGCTCTCGCTGTGATCGCCGACATCCGCGCTGCGGTCGGCGACAAGACCGGGAAGATCATGCTGGGCGAACTTGCCGCGCACATCGGCAAGATCTACGAACTCGGCGAAGCTCATCGAGAGGCTTGCATGAGCTGGGAGCGGGCAATGATGGCCGCCATCGGCGCCGACGGCATCGGCGACGTCGTCGAGGCGATCGGGCAGCTGGAAGCCAGCAATCGCATCCGCGGCGAGAACTGCGACACCCTCCGCCAGCAGATCCTCGAGCGCGACAGCGCCATGGAGATCATGGATGCGCAGATCACTGCTGCCAGCGAGACGCTTGCGCCGTGCGTGCTCGGTGACGTCGACACCTCTGACATGGGCCTGCAGGAGATCGCCGAAGCCGTTGCCGTTGCGATGGCCGATACAGCCGCAAAGCTCGGTCGAGCGATCAGTGATAACGAGGCACTGCGCACGCAGCTGTCCGAGGCCTACGCCGAGCGCGACGAAATCAGGCTGCGTAACGATAGCCCGCCGGCAGATCAACCAGTCGGCTACCTGGTGCGCGCCGCGAAGCGCAAGCCCCGCACGCTGCAGGCCGAAGACAAAGCCCGCGAAGCCGCGCTCGGAGCGATCCGTGCCGGCGCACCGCGCGCGGAGGTCTTCGCGCTTGTGCCGGTCGGGCAAGCGAAGCGTGGTGCGGAGTGGAAGGAGGCGTGATGCAGATCGGCACCCCACACCGCAGCGCCATCGAGACCCGCGGCCTGCGCCCAATTGGCGAGTTGGCTCGCAACCGCCCCCACGGCGACCGCCTGCGCTACATGGCTGGCTGCCGTTGCCCGGCCTGTCGCGGCGCCAACACCGCGTACGAGCGCATGCGGGCCCGGGCACGAAAGGCCGGCGAAGCCAACCCCATCGTGCCGGCCGATGCCGCCCGCGCTCACATCCAAGCGCTGGCCGCGGCGGGCGTGGGCCGCCGCACGCTCTCGATCGCCACCGACATCACCGAGGCCACGCTGTGGGCCATCAAGCGCGGCGAGCGCGCCAACCTGCGGCGGGCCACCGAGAAGAAGATCCTCGCCATGCGCGCCGATCTGCTGGCCGACGGCGCCTTGGTGGATGCCGCGCCCACCTGGGCGCTCATCGATGCGCTGCTCAAGGCAGGCTTCACGAAACTGGCGATCGCCCGCGGGCTGGGCCAGCAAGGGGGAGGCCTGCAATTGAGGCGCACGCGGGTCACCGTCCGCAACGCCGAAAAGGTGCGCCGCCTGCACGACAAGCTGATGGCCGACGCCGAACGCCTGGTCGACGCCACACCGTCCGCCGTCCTGCTGCAAGAACTGCTCGACGAGGGCTACCTTCCCCAGCGCCTGAAGCGCGAAATCGACGGACTGCCCGAATCTATGAGCTTGCCCAAGAAGATCAGCGCCGGCCTGGCCAACCAGATCGCCGAGGCGCATAGGAGGCTCACGCAATGAACGAGCACCCCGTTTCACTCTCACGCGCAGACCGCCGCAAGTTCGAGAAGGCAATGCGGCGAGCGCCGCGGGCTACCCGGCAGAAGCCCACGCGCGCAGATCTTCCGCTGCGCCTGATCCCATGGAACATCCACGGCGTATGGGCGCCGCTCGACGCCATCCTAGCCAGACTCGATAGAGACGGCACAGCAGAGTACTCCGGCAGCGAGCCCGTCCTCTACGACCCCGGCACGAACGACTGGCACAACAGCGCCCAGGCCGTCCGCGGCATTGCTGATTTCCATGAGGTCGCAGCGCTGCGCAAGGGATGGACCATCAACACCGAGCCGATCACCCGCTTTGCGCGGCTGCTGGAGTCGGACGACGAGATTGCTCAGCAAGACATCGACGATGTACGCGCATGCGCCGACGTGCTGCGCCGCCTTTCCGGCAGCCTGACGCTGCGCGAGGCCAAGGCATACCTGAACGAGACGTGCATCAGGATCGAGGTCGAGAAGGCTGGGATGACTGGAGAGAAATGATGATCGAACACGAAGACCAAACGCCTTGCGCGTCGCGCGTCGAGACCCTGATCAGCAAGGTAATGGCCGAGCACCCGAGCAAGACACAGGCCGCCCAGCACGACTACTTCGAAGCGGTGCACCAGCAGCTTGCGCCGCTTGCACGGGAGCTTGAGCTCGAGAACGAAGTCCTGCGCGCTGAACTTGTCGCAGCGAAAGCTGCTGGGGAGTACCACGCAAACCAAACCTGCGAGGTCACTAAAGCGTATCAGTCTGAACTCGATGCGCTGAAGGGGAAGGAGCCCCTGTTCTGGGTTCGCCTGTGCGGCGATGGCACATATGAAGGACCAATCCACAACGCGCACATCGAGCCTGTACGAAAGCGGTCAGGCGCATGGATTCCGCTGGTGATGATCGACAGTGTCATTCCGCCTGCGCCGGAAGGCGCCCTGCCAGATCGCGATCAAAGCAAGCCCGCCGAGCAGCATGGGCTGTTCCGCAAGTTCGTTGTCAGCCGTACCGATGGCAGCGATGCGCCGGGCGGGAAGCACCACGGATGCCGCTATTTCGTGCTCGACGTGGATCACGACCAGCACGCGAGCGCAGCGCTGTCCGCATACGCGACGGCCCGTGAAGCGACTCACCCAGCCCTGGCAAAAGACCTGCGGGAGAAGTGGGGCGCGCCCCTTCCCGTCGCACAGCCAACGCCGAGCGTGCCGGATGAAGCGCGTGAGTGGGTTATGGCCGCAATCGCTCAAGCCCTGGGTAACGCATACGACTGCACGCGGGTGTGGGAGGCGTGGAGCTACGGAACGATGGATGAAGACGACTTCTCTCTGATCGCTGAAGACAGTGATCGCCTCAGAGAGATCGCGGACGCCGCCATTATGGCCATGGGCGCCTCTGCGCCGAAGCCGGATGCCGCATAGCGCGAATCCGAGCAGTGGAGAAAGATCAATGAGTTGCGACTACTGCACTGATCCTGACGGCGTGCCGTGCTTCCCCGTCTATGGCGTTGGCCCCCACATCCACGAGGGCCGAGACGGCAACCCGCTACTGGGCCGGACGATCCCGCTGCCGCCCGACGAGTGGCCCGACAACTACCGCGAGAGCAAGGACGATCCGGGCCATGGCGTTTGGTGGTGCCCGCACTGCGGAGAGGGGAAGCCGGAGGAAAATCCATGAACAAGACAATCGGAACCTGCTCAATCTGCGGCGGGCGTGTGACCGTGCCGCATATCTGGGGTGGGGTTACGCCGCCGACTCCGACCTGCGAGTCGTGCGGCGCGAGGGCAGCATCGCATGGGCCTGTGATCCCGATGCAACGGCCCGCGAACACCGGGTCAGTGCGCGTGACGATCGCAGCATCCGCCAAGACAGAGACCAACCCATGACCGCATTCGGCCTCATCGTTGCCGCCCTGATCATTGGGCACGACATCAGAAAGGGGCTCGAGCGAGTTGCCGATGCAATCGTGAGCCACCGCACACGTAACAGGAAGCACCAACCGCCGGCATGACCGGCGGTTTTTATTTCAGGAGACCACAGTGACCATCGCCATTGAGCAACACGCCGCCATGCTTCAACCCGTCACCCTCAGCGCGCACACCGAAAACCGCCTTCTGTTCTGGTCTTCGCCTGAAGATGCGCTTTTCCCTGCCGATGTCGCCGCCCACGTGCTTGACGTCGATTACTCCACCCTCGCCCGCTGGCGCTGCACCGAACAAGGGCCGAAGTTCTGCAAGCGGGGCAACAAGATCTATTACCGCAAGCGGGACCTGGTGGACTGGATGCAGAGCAAGCCCCAGGCCGGGGCATCACCGCAATGACAAAAGCACATACAGCGTGGCACAGTACCCGCTTCGCAACCCCCGAAGGAAGAGCATCATGAAGCGCATCATCACCGGCCTAGCCCTGTCTATAGCCCTCGTCGGCCCGGCGGCTGCCGCTTGCGTCGGCTCTGGCAGTCTGCGCACATGCATGGACGACAGCGGCAACACCTACACCGTGCAGCGCCTGGGCAACACCACCTACGTCGACGGCAGCAACCCCAACGGCTCGCGCTGGAGCCAGGAAAGCACCACTATCGGCAACACCACCTTCCACAACGGCACCGCAGCCGATGGGGGCAGCTGGAACGGCACCACCACCCGCATCGGCAACACGGTGATCAACAGCGGCACCGACTCGGACGGCAACCCGTACTCGTCGTCGTGCTACGGGCGCTTCTGCGATTGAGGGGGAGGAGATGAGACGCCTGGTCCTTGTTGCCCTGGCTGGCGCGCTCGTTGCCGGCTGCGGGGCCTCACAGCGCGAGGCCGAGCAAGCGGCCGCAAATCGCGCCCAGCGCGCCGAGTTTTCGTAGCGCTCACCCCGTGCCCGTCGCCCCGGCGGGCGCGCATTCATCCTGCGGGCAGCACATCCCTATCAGCTTCGCCTCGAGCCGATCCACAATCGGCCGCAGGCGCTCGATGTCACTCTGCACGTAGCCCGCCGTCACGTCGCCGGCCGCACCGCTCTTGTGGTTGAGCAAGCGCTTGACCACGAACGACGACACCTCGAGCGAATCCAGCCAGGTCGCAAACGTGCGTCGCAGATCATGCGGCGTCCACGCCAGATCATGCTTGGCGACCAGAATCTCGCGGATGTCGTGCGCGGGCGACGTATGCCCGACCTCGCGCTTTGGCGCAGGAAACACCCACGGCGAGCCGATCTTCTTTGCTGCAGCCACTCTGCGCTCCAGCATCGCTCGCACCCATGGACCGACCGGAACCTCGAAGCTCTCCCGGTTCTTCGTGTCCTCCACCTCGAACGTGCCCCGGCGCAGATTCACCTTGGCGACCTCCAGTCGCGCTGCCTCATAGCTGCGCATGCCGGTGAAAAGCAAGAAGCGCCAGTAGTCGCGCACAACCTCCCACCGATCAGGCCATCGCTCGTCCGCGACGTCATCGACGAGCTTCCACCACAGCGGCAATGTCGCCGCATCAAGGTAGTTCTTCCTCCGCCGCTCGCGGTTCCATAGCCGGCGCTGCCGCAGCACCACGACAGGATTCAACACGATCAGCGGCACCCCGCCGGGCTTGATGTATTGCTCGTTGTTGAGCGCGTAGTTCATGACCGCAGAGAGCGTACGCATCACCCGGTTTGCAGTGGTGCCTGACGGCTTCGCGGTAAGGGCCTTGTGCCGTTCGATCACCATCGAGGCGTCAATGCTGTCGGCGGGCAATGCGTGCCAGTCGGCAAGATACCTCCACAGCTTTCTGTAGTCGTCGACCGTGCGCGGCTTGAGCGGCGGGTCTGTCCTGGTGCGCTCGGTCAGGTAGTCCTCAAACAGCATGTCGAGCGTCACGACCTCAGTCGGCGCGGATTCGCGCCGCTCGTCGTGCGGGTTCTTGCCGGCGGCCATGCCGGCCAGGAGCCGCATACCTTCCACGCGCGCGTCGGGCAGCGTCACCACGCCAACGCGGCCGACCGTGACGCGCACGGTCTTGCCGCCCATTTTGCGCTCGACGATGTAGCTCTTTGCCCCGTTGGCGGTGACGCGCAGCGCGAAGCCAGGCACCTCGGAGTCACGAACGAACAGCGCGCCAGATTCTGGCGGCTCGATGGCCTCGATCACGGCCTTGGTCAGCTTCAGCTTCATGTTGTGGCTACACAGGCTACACAAGTAGCCACGAATCCTACCCCATGTAGCCAATCGGTAGCCGCCGGAAATCGCTCCTCTGCTATCCGACTGCACTGAATGAAATTACAGCAAAGAGCAGCAACCCTTTCACGCAGCATGCTCGACACCAATTCCCATCAAAAGGAATCTGATGCAAATCTCAGTGCAGCGCAGCGTAGATCTGTTCGGCCAGCTTGCGGCTGACGCCGTCGACGCGGCACAGGTCCTCGACCGTGGCGTCGCGCACGCCATCCAGTCCGCCGAAGGCGGCGAGCAGACTCCGCCGGCGTGAGGGGCCGACGCCCGGGATGTCCTCCAGTTTCGAGCCCACCCGTACCTTGCCGCGCTTGACGCGGTGGCCGGTGATCGCAAAACGGTGGGCCTCGTCGCGGATCTCCACGATCAGGTGCAGCGCGGCCGATTCGCCGCCGAGCGCCAGCCCTTCGCGGCCGTCGGGGAAGATCAGCGTCTCCAGTCCTGCCTTGCGCCCCTCGCCTTTCGCCACGCCCACCATCGCCACCGACTCGAGGCCGACTTCGGCGAGGATCGCGCGTGCGGCGCTCACCTGCCCCTTGCCGCCGTCGATCAGGATCAGGTCCGGGCACACGCTTTCGCCCGCCGCTACCTTGCCGTAACGGCGTTCCAGCGCCTGGCGCATCGCCGCGAAGTCGTCACCCGGGGTGATGCCGCTGATGTTGTAACGGCGGTACTCGGCACGCTTCATCGCGCCCGCCTCGCACACCACGCAGGACGCCACCGTGGCCTCGCCCATGGTGTGGCTGATGTCGAAGCACTCGATGCGCTGCGGCGCCTCGTCCATGCCGAGCGCCTCGCGCAGGGCGTCGAGGCGCTGCTCGATGCGGCCGGTATCGCGTGCGCGGGCCTGGATGGCGAGGCGGGCGTTCTTCTCCGCCATCTCCATCCAGGCCTTCTCGGCGGCAAAGCGCGGCGATACCACGCCCGGCGGGCGATCGGTGATCTCGGCCAATGTCTCCTTGACCGCCTCCGGCGCCAGATTCACCAGGATGCGCGCAGGGATCGGGTGCTGGCTGTAGTGCTGCTCGACAAAGGCGAGCAGGCTGTCTGCCGCACCGGAAACCGCCGCGCCGCTGGGGAACTGGGGACGGTCGCCGAGGTGGCGGCCGCCGCGCACCATGGCGATGTTCACGCAGGTCATGCCGTCCTCCTCGATCGCGGCGAGCACATCGACGTCCTCGTCCTTGCGGCTGTCTACGAACTGCTTGTGCAGCACCGCCTGCAACACGCGCACCTGGTCGCGGCAGGCGGCGGCCTCCTCGAAGGCCAGGCGGTCGGCGGCGGCCTGCATGCGCGTGCTGAGATCATCGATGACTTCGTTGGCCTGGCCGTCGAGGAAGCGCGTGGCGAGCTTTACGTCGGCCGCGTAGCCCTGGGGTTCGATGAGGCCGACGCAGGGCGCGGTGCAGCGCTTGATCTGATGCAGCAGGCAGGGACGCGAGCGGTTGGCGAAGACGGTATTCTCGCAAGTGCGCAGCTGGAAGGTCTTCTGCAGCAGGTGAATGCTCTCGCGCACCGCCCAGGCGTTCGGGAAGGGGCCGAAGTAGCGCGCGCCCTTGGTGAAGGCGCCGCGGTGGTAGGCGAGACGCGGGTATTCGTCGGCGGAGAGTTCGATGTAGGGGTAGGTCTTGTCGTCGCGGAAGAGGATGTTGTAGCGCGGCGCCAGGCTCTTGATGAGGTTGTTCTCGAGGATCAGGGCCTCGGCCTCGGAGCGGGTGGCGGTGATGTCGACGCGCTGGACCTGCGCGACCATCATGGCGATGCGCGGGCTGGAGACGGTCTTCTGGAAGTAACTGGAGACGCGGCGTCTGAGGTTCTTGGCCTTGCCGACGTAGAGCACCTTGTCGTCGGCGCCGATCATGCGATAGACGCCGGGTTCCTCGGTGAGGGTGCGGAGGAAGGGCTTGGGGTCGAAGGCGCTAACAGGCGTCGGATCGGTCATGGGGGGCGTGTTGAACGGGGCTAGAAACCATCGGTGACCTGAAGCGGATGCGGCGTGCTCCTTCCATGGTCTGCGGAACTCGCTCGCGCTGCTCGCTCAGACAGTCCTCGCCCATTTCAGGAACACCCCGCATCCGCTCCAGCGCAGTCAATACGCGACGGCCGCTTGAGAGCGGCGCTGCGTTGCCCGGGGATTATCCGTCCTTGCGCAGGACTTCGGTACGTTGCTGGCCGATGGTGGCGGCGGTCATCGTTGGCGCGACGCTCGTGTCTCCGGGAATGGACGCGACGTGTTCGCGAGCCTGGGAGTAGGCCGCGTGCAACTCCAGGGCGAAGGGATCGGCGAGCCAGGCTGGCCGGGCCGTGCTCGGCACGATCGCCGCGAGGCGGGCGAGGTTGTCGGCATCGGGAACCGGGGCCCAGCGGTCGAGCAGTTCGGCGGCGAGATCCGGGCGGTTGCAGACGAGCAGCATGTCGCAGCCGGCCTCGTAGGCGGCCTTGGCACGGCCGACGATGTCGCCGGCAAGGCGCGCGCCTTCCATGTTGAGGTCGTCGCTGAAGATCACGCCCTTAAAGCCGAGGCGGCCACGGAGCACGTCCTTGAGCCAGAAGGGCGAGAAGCCCGCCGGCTGCGGTTGCGGGCTGGGATCGGCCTTGGGGTAGATGACGTGGGCCGGCATCACGCCGGCGAGCTGGCGACCGAGGCGGTGGCGGTAGGGGGCGACGTCCTCGGCCCAGATCGTGTCGAAGTCGCGTTCGTCGACCGGCACGTCGTGGTGCGAGTCGGCCTCGACGAAGCCGTGGCCGGGGAAGTGCTTGCCGATGCAGCCCATGCCGGCATCGGCCATCCCCGCACACAGCGCCTGGGCGAGCGCGGCAACGGCCTGCGGGTCGCGATGGAAGGCGCGGTTGCCGATGGCGCGGCTGCAGCCATAGTCGAGATCGAGCACCGGCGTGAAGCTGAGGTCGACGCCATGCGCCAGCAGTTCGGCGGCAAGCACGAAGCCGGTAGCGCGGGCGGCATCGAGCGCCGCGAGGTGGTCCTGCGCCCACAGCGCGCCGAGGCTGCGCATGGCGGGCAGGCGGGTGAAGCCGTCGGTGCGGAAGCGCTGTACCCTGCCCCCTTCATGATCGACCGCGATGATCAGCGCCGGGTCGCGCAGTGCGCGGATCTCGGCGGTGAGCGCGCGAAGCTGGTCGGAGCCGGTGTAGTTGCGCGCGAACAGGATCACGCCGCCGACCAGAGGATCGAGCAGGCGCTCGCGCTCCGCGTCGGTGAGCGCAGTGCCGGCGACGTCGATCATGACGGGGCCGCGCGGACGGTGGATCGCTTGGCTCATGGGGTCAGGTCCTTGGACTCAGACGCGCTCGATCAGCGCGAACGCCACGACGTTGTCTTCCTCGTCGCTGATGCTGAGGTGGGCGCGCAGCGCGTGAGCCTGCATGTGCGCGGCGAGGCGATCGTCGTAACGGTACTCGGGCTTGCCGAGCGCATCGTGGGCGACGGCAACGGCGTGCAGCGTGGCGGGCACGGCCACACCGGTGCCGAGCGCCTTGCCGAACGCCTCCTTGGCGGCGAAGCGCTTGGCGAGGAAGCGTGCCGGGTCGCGGTGCGCACGCCATGCCTCGACCTCTGAAGCGGCGAGGATGCGCAGGGCGAAGCGCTCGCCGAAGCGCGCGAGTGACTTTCGCACACGCTCGATGCGCACGATGTCGGTACCGATGCCATGGATCACGCGTGTGCCTTCGCGGGCCGGGTCAGGCGGTCTGCGCCGCTTCGCGCATCAGGCGCTTCATCTCGACCACCGCCTCGCGCAGGCCGACGAAGACCGAGCGGCTGACGATGGCGTGGCCGATGTGCAGCTCGCGGATGCCGTGCAGGCGCGCGATCGGCTGCACGTTGTAGTAGTTGAGCGCATGACCGGCGTTGAAGCGCATCCCCAGGCGGCGGACAGCCTCGCCCGCGCTGCGGATCTTGTCGATTTCGGCAAGCACAGCCGGCGCTTCGGCATCGCGGCCGGCGGCATGGAAGGCGTGGGCGTAGGGGCCGGTGTGGATCTCGCACACGCGCGCGCCGATACGGGCAGCGGCCTCGATCTGGTCGACCTCGGCGTCGATGAAGACACTCGTGACGATACCGGCGTCGGCCAGGCGGGCGATGACGTCCTTGAGGCGCGCCTCCTGCGACAGCACGTCCAGCCCACCTTCGGTCGTGATCTCGTGACGCCCCTCCGGCACCAGCATCGCCATCTGCGGCCGGGTGCGGCAGGCGATCGCGACCATCTCGTCAGTGGCCGCCATCTCGAGGTTGAGCTTGACCTGGGTGAGTTCGGCCAAACGACGCACGTCCTCGTCGTTGATGTGGCGGCGATCCTCGCGCAGATGGATGGTGATGCCGTCCGCCCCGCCAAGGTGGGCTTCCACCGCGGCCCACACCGGATCGGGTTCCCAGGTGCGGCGCGCCTGGCGCAGCGTGGCGACGTGGTCGATGTTGACGCCGAGTTCGATCATCAGAGTTCCTGCAATTCCTTCAGCACCCGGCGCGACTGCAGCGGCTGGCCGCCCAGGGTGTGGTTGATCAGCATGCGCAGCAGGTGCTTGGACTGGGCGAGCGTTTCTGCGCGGGAAAAATCGTCGGCCGCCATGTCGAGCAGGGTCTGCCCCGACAGCAGCGGCTGGTCACCGAGCGCAGCCGCATCGATGCCCTCCTCCTCGAGGGCCTCCAGCCGCACCGGACCGCGCTCGATTATATAAAGGTAGCGCCCCTCGGGCCGCACTGGCGCGCCGCTCTCGGCCTCTGCGGCGAGCCCGGCCTCATAGCCGAGATCCTGCAGCAGGGCGAGCTCGAAACGGCGCAGGATCGGGGATTCGGGCTCGCCCCGAGCGAGCGCGCGCACCGCCTCGGCATAGGCCGCGAACAGCCGCGGATGCGGGTCCTCGCGCGCAGTCAGGCGCACCAGCAGCTCGTTGAGGTAGTAGCCGCAAATGAGCGCGCGACCGGTGAGCAAGGGCTGGCCGCCCTGCCACTCGGCGCGCACCAGCGTCTTCACCTCGCCGCCGCCGGACCAGTCCATCAGCAGCGGCTGGAAGGCCATCAGCACGCCGCGCAACTGCGAATACGGCCGCCGCGCGCCCTTGGCGACGAGACCGACGCGCCCATGGTCACGCGAGAAGACCTCGACGATCAGGCTCGTCTCGCGCCACGGCAGGGCGTGCAGCATCCAGGCGGGCTGCTGCTCGACGCGCTGTTTCGGACCCGCCATGCGCTGTCCTGCGGCTTACTCGTAGCCGAGGCTCTTCAGCGCGCGCTCGTCGTCGGCCCAGCCGCTCTTGACCTTGACCCAGACCTCGAGGAACACCTTGCCGTCGAACAGCTTCTCGAGCTCGACGCGAGCCTCGCTGGAAATGCGCTTGAGCTTCTCGCCGCCCTTGCCGATGACGATGGACTTGTGGCCCGCCTTGTCCACGATGACCGCAGCATGAATGCGGCGCAGGTTACCTTCGACCTCGAACTTCTCGATCTCGACCGCAATGCCGTAGGGCAGCTCGTCGCCGAGCAGACGGAACAGCTTCTCGCGCAGGAACTCCGACGCCAGGAAGCGCTCGCTGCGGTCGGTGATCTCGTCCTCCTCGAACATCGGCTCGCCGAACGGCAGCAGCGGCGTGGCGGCCTTGATCAGTTCCTCGACGTTGCGCCCCTTCTCGGCCGACAAGGGCACGATCTCGGCAAAGTCGCGCACCTTGCGAACCTCGTCGATGAAGGGCAGCAGGCGGGCCTTGTCCTTCAACTGGTCCACCTTGTTGATCACCAGGACGAGCTTCGCCGCCTCGGGAATCACCGACAGCACCTTGCGATCGTCCTCGCCGAAGCGCCCGGCCTCGATCACGAAGAACACCAGGTCGACGTCAGCGAGCGCCTGCGACACGCTGCGGTTCATGGCGCGGTTGAGCGCATTGCGGTGCTTGGTCTGGAAGCCCGGCGTATCGACGAACACGAACTGCGCACCGGCCTCGGTCAGGATGCCGGTGACGCGGTGGCGCGTGGTCTGCGCCTTGCTGGAGACGATGCTGATCTTCTGTCCGATCAGGCGGTTGAGCAGGGTCGATTTGCCGACGTTGGGGCGGCCGACGATAGCGACGAAACCGGCGCGAAAACCGCCCTCTCCGCCATGGTCTGCTGCGTTCTGATCTGGATGCTGTTCGTTCATTTGTTCCTCAAGGCTGCCAGCGCAAGCTCGGCCGACTGCTGTTCCGCCACGCGGCGGCTGGGGCCCCGTCCAAGGGTGCGGACGCCGAATTTCGGCACTTCGCAGGCCACCTCGAACTCCTGCGCATGCGCCTCGCCGAGCGCCTGCACCATCGTATATGTCGGCAACGCCACCTTGCGCGCCTGAAGCCATTCCTGCAAGGCCGTCTTGGGGTCCTTGCTGGGCCGCTTGGGATCGACCTCGCCGACCGCCTGCGCGTAGAGGCGGTCGATGACGGCCTTCGCCGCGTCGAAACCCGCATCGAGGAAGACGGCGGCAAACACCGCTTCCATCGCATCGGCCAGGATGGACGGACGGCGTGCGCCCCCCGACTTCAGTTCGCCCTCGCCCAGCCGCAGCACATCGCCCAGCTCGAGATCGAGCGCGATGCGGTACAGCGCGTCCTGGCGGACCAGCGAGGCCCGCACGCGCGACAGCTCGCCCTCGCGCAGCTGGCCGAAGCGGCCGAAAAGGGCGATCGACATCACGCAGTTGAGAATGCTGTCGCCGAGAAACTCGAAGCGTTCGTTGTTCGGCTGCCCGAAACTGCGGTGGGTCAACGCCTCGTTGAGCAGGCCAGGATCACGAAACCGGTGCCCGAGCCTGTCCTGCAGGCGGTCAAGCGACATCGGCTCAACGCCCCTCGCTGGTGGCGTGGAAGTCGATCACCAGGCTCACGTTGGCGAACAGCGGGACACGACGCTCGTACTCGGCCTCGACCAGCGTGCGCCCATTGACCTTCTCGATGAACAGGTCCGCGCCCTGCACCGAACTCACGTTGTCGACCTCGGCGCGGCGGCTGAAGCTGCTGCGGATCTGGCTGACGGAAGCACCGTCGTCACCTTCCTGCGCCAGCGCACCGACGATGCGCTCCACCGCCATGTACTCGGTGACCGCCGGAACCGTGCGGAAACCCACCAATATCGCCATTGCCGCAACCGCGCCCACGATGAGCACGCTGATGAGGGTCAGGCCGCGTTGTTTCGTGTGGTTCTTCATTCAAGCCCCCGAACGTCAGTGAAAGCCGCCAATGCGCTTCATGTCGTTGAAATTGAACCAGATGAAGAAGGCCTTGCCGACGATGTTCTCTTCCGGCACGAACCCCCACACCCGGCTGTCGCTGCTGGCATCGCGATTGTCGCCCATGACGAAGTAATGCCCGTCGGGCACGGTACACGCAACGCCGGCGCTCGTGTAGGTGCAGTTCTCACGGAACGGGAAGTTCATCACCTGGGGCACGAAGGCCGGCGCGTCACGTTCGATCAGCACCGCGTGCTCAACCTCGCCGAGCTTCTCGGTGTACTGGGGCGAATAGTAGAGACGATCCGGGTGCAGGTAGCTGCCGGCCTCGGCAATGGCGACGGCCTCGCCGTTGATCGTGAGGCGCTTGTTGCGATACTCGACACGGTCGCCCGGCAGCCCCACCACACGCTTGATGTAGTCGAGCGACGGATCGGCCGGATAGCGGAACACCATCACGTCGCCGCGCTTGGGCAGGTTCACCTCGATGACCTTCTTGTTGATCACCGGCAGCCGGATGCCGTAGGTCCACTTGTTGACGAGAATGAAGTCGCCCACCAGCAGGGTCGGGATCATCGAGCCCGAAGGAATCTTGAACGGCTCGACCACGAACGAGCGCAGGCCGAACACGATCACGATGACCGGAAAGAAGCTCGCGCCGTATTCCACCCACCACGGCGCCGGCTCGTGCGAGGAACGTCGCTTGCGCGCATGGAAATGGTCGAAGCACCACAACACTCCGGTGGCAAGGAGCAACAGGAGAAGGATCAGGGCGAAGTTCATGCGCGTTCGGTCACTTGCTCTCGTCGGTACGCAGTACGGCGAGGAAAGCTTCCTGCGGAATCTCGACGTTGCCGACCTGCTTCATCCGCTTCTTGCCTTCCTTCTGCTTCTCGAGCAGTTTCTTCTTGCGCGAGATGTCGCCGCCATAGCACTTGGCAAGCACGTTCTTGCGCAGCGCCTTGATCGTTTCGCGCGCGATGATGTGGGAACCGATCGCGGCCTGTACGGCAACGTCGAACATCTGGCGCGGAATCAGCCCGCGCAGCTTGGCCGCCAGCTCGCGGCCGCGGTACTGCGCGCTGGCGCGGTGCACGATAACCGACAACGCATCAACCTTCTCGCCGCCCACCATCAGGTCGAGCTTGACCAGGTCGGCAGCACGGTACTCCTTGAACTCGTAGTCGAGCGAGGCGTAGCCACGCGAAACGGACTTCAGCTTGTCGAAGAAATCCATGACGACTTCGTTCATCGGCATGTCGTAGGTCAGCTGCACCTGACGGCCGTGATAGCGCATGTCGACCTGCACGCCGCGCTTCTGGTTACACAGCGTGATCACGGGGCCCACGTAGTCCTGCGGCAGGAAGATCGTGGCGGTGATGATCGGCTCGCGGATCTCCGCGTACTTGCCCACTTCGGGCAGCTTGGCCGGGTTCTCGACATGAATGATCTCGCCGCTGTTCAACACCACCTCGTAGACCACCGTCGGCGCAGTGGTGATGAGGTCCATGTCGAACTCGCGCTCCAGGCGCTCTTGCACGATGTCCATGTGCAACAGGCCGAGGAAGCCGCAGCGGAAGCCGAAACCCAACGCCTGCGAGACTTCGGGCTCGAACTGCAACGAGGCGTCGTTGAGGCGCAGCTTCTCGAGCGAATCGCGCAACTGGTCGTATTCGGACGACTCCACCGGATACAGGCCGGCGAAAACCTGCGGCTTGATCTCCTTGAAGCCCGGCAGCGGCTCCGCGGCCGGCTTGTTGGCCAGCGTCACCGTGTCACCGACCTTGGCCGCCTCGAGTTCCTTGATGCCGGCGATGATGAAGCCCACCTCACCGGCGCACAGCTGGTCGCGTCCAACCGAGCGCGGTGTGAACACGCCGACCTGATCGCAAGGGTACTGTGCCCCGGACGACATCAGCAGGATGCGGTCCTTGGGCTTGAGCACGCCATCGACCACGCGCACCAGCATGACCACCCCGACGTAGTTGTCGAACCACGAGTCGATGATCAGCGCCTTCAGCGGCCCGTCCGGATTGCCCTTCGGTGCCGGCATGCGGGCGACGATCGCCTCGAGCACGTCCTGCACGCCGAGCCCGGTCTTCGCCGAACACAGAACGGCCTCCGTCGCATCGACGCCGATGACATCCTCGATCTCGCTGCGGGCGTTGTCAGGGTCGGCCGCCGGCAGGTCGATCTTGTTGAGGACCGGCACCACCTCGACGTTCAGGTCGAGTGCGGTGTAGCAGTTCGCCACAGTCTGGGCTTCGACGCCCTGCGAGGCATCCACGACCAGCAGCGCACCTTCACAGGCTGCGAGCGAGCGGCTGACCTCATACGAGAAGTCGACGTGACCCGGGGTGTCGATGAGGTTCAGGTTATAGACTTGGCCGTCCTTCGCCTTGTAGCTCAGTGCCGCCGTCTGCGCCTTGATGGTGATGCCGCGCTCGCGCTCGATGTCCATCGAGTCGAGCACCTGCTCTTCCATCTCGCGCTCGGACAGACCGCCGCAGAAGTGAATCAGACGATCGGCCAGGGTCGATTTGCCGTGGTCGATGTGGGCGATGATCGAGAAATTTCGGATATGGTTCATGCGAAACGAAAAGGGTGCCTCGCAGCACCCGTTTCGGAATGAGTTCGGGAAAGTGCCTGAAAAAGGCTCGTCAGGCTCGCGATTCTAGCGGAAAACCGCTGCAATAAGCGCGCACTGCGGCCTCATCGAGGTGGTAGTGGCACAGCTCGCGCTCGCCGTGCAGCAGCACCGGCACCAGTTCGTCCCAACGCGCCTCGAGCTCCGGATGCCGATCAACGTCGATGACCTCGATCTTCCAGCCATACTCGGTGGCAATCGGCTCGAGCGCGGCGACCAGGTCATGGCAGAGGTGACACCACTCACGGCTCAGCACCGTAAACGTGCGCTCGGCCGCGACTGCGCTCACTTGCCCGCCCTCAGGCTGACGTAGGAGGTCGCCTCGCCGCGCCGCACCAGCAGCGTCACCTGTTGTCCGGCCTCAAGCCCACCGACGAAGCGGTCGAAGTCGGCCACCGAGTTCAGGCGCACCTGCCGTCCGCTGACCACGGCGGCCAGTACCACGTCGCCCTGGCGAACCTCCGCCCGCGCAGCCGCCCCTTGCGAGCGCTGCACAACCAAGCCTTCGGACAGCCCCTGATCGCGCCGCTGCGCCGCAGTCGGCGGCGCCAGCACCAGCCCGAGCCGGTTCGGCGCCACTGCCGAGCGCGAACCGTTGGCCGACACTGCAGGCTGCTTTGGATCCTGCCACTCGCCCACAGTGAGCTTCAGGTTCTGCAAGGTGCCCGCGCGATAGACATCGACCGGCACGCTCGTACCGGGCTGCACCGCCGCGACGATGCGCGGCAGGTCGTTAGACGCCCCGACCTCGCGGCCCGCGAAGCGGACGATCACGTCGCCCTGCTGGATACCCCCCTGCGCCGCCGGGCTGTCCGGCTCGACCGAACTGACCAGCGCACCCGACGCCCGCGGCAGACCGAAGCCGTCGGCCAGATCGCGGGTGACCTCCTGGATCGCCACGCCGATCCGGCCGCGCTGCACGCGGCCCTTTGTCCGCAACTGCCGCTGCACGTCCATCGCCACGTCGATCGGAATCGCGAACGACAGGCCCATGAAGCCCCCCGTCCGGCTGTAGATCTGCGAGTTGATGCCGACCACCTCACCCCTCAGGTTGAAGAGCGGCCCACCCGAGTTGCCAGGATTGATCGCCACGTCGGTCTGGATGAAAGGCACGAAGTTCTCGTCGGGCAACGAGCGCCCCTTCGCACTGACGATCCCCGCGGTGACCGACTGGTCGAACCCGAACGGCGACCCGATCGCGACCACCCATTCACCGACCTTCAAGCGCTCGGGGTCGCCCTGCGTCACACGCGGCAGCCCCGTCGCCTCGATCTTGATCAGCGCGACGTCACTGCGCACGTCTGCACCGATGACGCGCGCGCTGAACTCGCGCTTGTCGGCAAGGCGCACGAGAATCTCCTCGGCCTCCTCGACCACGTGCGCATTCGTCAGGATGTAACCATCGTCGCTGATGATGAAACCGGAGCCCAGCGACTGGTTGTCGGGATCCGAGCCGGGAAACTCCGGATGCTTCGGAATGAACTTGCGGAAGAAGTCGAACATCGGGTCCGACTCGTCCAGGTTCGGGAACGGCAACTGCGCCCGCTCGCTGCGCTCCTGCGTCGTACTGATGTTCACCACAGCGGCGCCCTGACGCTCCACCAGCGCGGTAAAGTCGGGCAGCGACGCGGCGATCGCAGCCGGCAGCCACAGCGCAAGTCCGACCACCATCCACAGCCGTCGAATGACGGAAAGACTCATCGCGATTCCTCGAACGAATGAAGGCATGCAGCCTCGGGAGCGAGCTTCATCTGGAGCTGGGTGCGCCAGCTGCGGCTGCGGAACAACAGGCGATTGAGGCCGTACGCGAACCCGAGCCCGAGCGCGCCACCGACTGCCGCCGCCGCATCGACCGGGCCTTCGCCCGATAACGCCACCCCGGCAGCCGCCCCAAGCAGGAGCAGCACGGCGCCCAGACCGTAACTCGCCATGGCCGCCTTGAGGGCTCCACCATCCGGGATGGCGATCAGCACCCGATCGCCCGGGGCCAGAACGAGCTCGCTCGGCAGCCAGAACTCCGCCGTGGGCAAGCCGAACGCCTGAGTGATCTGAACCGAGCGACAGCCACCCGGCTCATCGCACCGTCCGCAGCCTCCGCCGGCATTCGAGACCCGCAGGCGCACCCGCCCCGGCTCCACCTGCAACACCTGCGCCTGAGCCTGCATCACTGTCCGGCAGGCTGGATGGCGTCGCCGATGATCCTGACCGCGCGCTCGGGCACTTCGCCAAGCGCCGTGACCAGATGACCATTCACGGAACGTTTGTAGATATTGATTGCACCACTGGCCAGCGGCCCGAGCCCGACCTGCGCGCCATCGCCCATCGGCTCGATGAAGACCGACACCGAGGCAAGTCCGTCACTGAAGACCATATGAACCGCCTGCCCGCGCTCGGGTCCCAGCGGTCGGCGCATCACCGAGGTCAGCGCATATCCCGGAGGTGCCGCAGCCACCGTCCAGCCGCTCTCGGCCTTGGAAAGTTCACTGCCCCGGGCGTTCACGACACGCCAGCCATCGACGTCGTCAAAGCGCGGCTTCAGCAACTGGGCATCGATGTCGCCGCCGATGCGGACATCGCTGAAGGCGAACTGCTCGATGACCTGACCTGCTTCGTTGACCGTGCGCGCCTTCAACAGCAGCCCCGACTGCATCTCGGCCCACAAGGTATGACCGTAGCGCAGATCGTCGCGCGGCTCGAGGATGAGCGCCTGAGCCTCGAGCCCGGCGACCCGGCCAACCTCACCCTTGCGGATCCGGTAGCTCTCGGCCAGCCCCACGGGTGAAACCGGCAGACGCGCCGGGAAAGCCCTGCGACCGGCGGATTCGTCGATGATCACGGTACGCTGGTCGGGCAGGACACACCGGACCTCGTTGCCCGATCGAATGACCTCTCGCGGACTCCCGTCCAGCACTTCGAGCCGCTCGTGCTCACCGCTGGCGTCGACCCGATGCGCGATGCGGGAGGTTTCGACATGGCTGCCCGACTGGTACATGAACGTCCCAACGTAGTTGAGTCGTTGCCCGGCTGTCGCGATGCGCCCCATCCAGGCCAGGGGGTCCGCTGGCGTTTCCGCGAATGCGGGCCCCTGCAGCAAGAGCGCGCACACCCCCAGAACTGCGGCGAAACCCCTCATCGACCCGAGCCCTCGGGCTGCGCCGAAACGGTTCTGACGTACTGCACGGCGGCCGGCATCGGACCGCCGCTGACGCCTTGATGGGCGAAGACGTACTCGCGCATCGGATCGTCCGCCAGCCCCTGCACGCGCGACACCGTAACGGCGGACGAGCCACTGCTGGCAACAACCGGGGGCGCTGCGACCCGCTGCACCGCAATCGTCGCAGGCACGGGGTCTTCCTGCGAATAAAGCGTGGCAGCCACGAGCCCGACGGCCGCAACGCCCATCACCGAAGCTGCGATGGGCATCAGCTTGTGCCACAGGCCACTGCCCGAGGCACTGCCGGCGAACGCAGCCGGAGCCAGTACCGTCGGCTCGTCCTCCAGCCCTGCCATCACGCGATCGACAAAGCCGACCGAACCCGCTCGCTCGCCTCGGATGGCATCGCCAATCAGGCAGTACGCATCCCAGTCGCGGCGCAGCGTCTCATCCCGGCGCAAGCCTTCGAAAATCGGTCGCATTGCCTGTTCGTCGAGATCACCATCGATCAGGGCCGAGAGTTTGTCCTTCATGCCTACACCTACCAACGTTTGTCCGGCGCCGTATCCAGCAACGGCCGCAGGCGCTCTGCAATCGCTTCACGCGCGCGGAAGATCCGCGAGCGCACCGTACCGATCGGGCACTCCATGATGTTGGCGATCTCCTCGTAGCTGAGGCCCTCCAGCTCGCGCAGCATGATGGCAGTCCGCAGCTCCTCGGGTAGAGCTGCCATCGCATCGTCGACGGTTTCCCCGATCTGTCGCGTCATCATCAACCGCTCGGGCGTGTTGATGTCGCGCAGCTGGTCACCATCTTCGAAGGTTTCCGCTTCTTCCGAGTCGAAACTCGTTGAAGTCGGTGCCCTTCGTCCCTGGGATACGAGGTAGTTCTTGGCCGTGTTGATACCGATCCGGTACAACCACGTGTAGAACGCACTGTCCCCGCGGAACGAACCCAGCGCACGGTAAGCCTTAATGAAGGTTTCCTGCGCCACGTCTTCAACTTCGGCTGGATCGCGGATCAGTCTGGACAGCAGGCGATTGAGCTTGCGCTGGTACTTGGATACCAGCAAGCCGAAAGCCTGCTTGTCGCCGCGCTGCACGCGCTCGACGAGTTGCTGATCGATTTCACGATCGGTCATGGAGTGTTCGTACTTTCCGGAAATTCAAATGACAAAGCGTCCGGATTATATGCGAGCACCCCTGCACTAACCAAAAATAGAAGACACAGGCACAGACACGACCCTGTGCGATTAGTTCATACGCCAGCGAGGTCTTCCTCCCGGTCCGCGACAACCCTGCCTGCACAGGCCACAATCCCGTAAGCACGGGCGTGCGTGCTATATTTTTGCGTTTTTATCCTGAGCTAGGGCGACATCTTGCTGAAACAGTACGACGTACTCATTCTTGGCAGCGGCGCCGCGGGGCAATCGATGGCTCTCCGGCTCGCGGAATGCCTCAAGGTCGCTCTCGTCACCAAGCGCGAACTCTCCGACAGTGCCAGCAACTGGGCGCAGGGCGGCATCGCCGCGGTGCTCGACACCACCGACAGCATCGAAGCGCACATCCAGGACACCTTCACCGCCGGCGCCGGCCTGTGTGACCCGGTTGCGACGCGCTTCGTGGTCGAGAACGGCAAGCGCGCCATCGAATGGCTGATCGATCGCGGCGTGCCCTTCACGCGCGAGGCCGACTCCCAGCTGGGCTATCACCTCACCCGGGAGGGCGGGCACTCGCACCGCCGGATCATCCACGCTGCCGACGCAACCGGCGCCGCCGTGCAAACCACGCTTTCGGCCCAGGTACGCGCGCACCCGAACATCGACATCTACGAGCACCACATCGCCATCGACCTGGTCCTTGGCGACAAGGTCGGTCAGCCGGGTGCAGGCTGTCTTGGCGCCTACGTGCTCGACATCGAGGCCGACGAGGTCGTGACCTTCGCCGCGCGCAGCACCGTGCTCGCCACCGGCGGCACGGGCAAGGTCTACCTGTACACCACCAATCCGGACGTCGCCACCGGCGACGGCGTGGCGATGGCCTGGCGCGCGGGCTGCCGCGTCGCGAACATGGAGTTCATCCAGTTCCACCCGACCTGCCTGTACCACCCCCAGGCGAAGTCCTTCCTCATCTCGGAGGCCGTGCGCGGCGAAGGTGGGCTGCTGAAGCTGCCCGACGGCACCCGCTTCATGCCCGAGCACGACCCGCGCGAGGAACTCGCGCCGCGCGACATCGTCGCGCGCGCGATCGACTTCGAGATGAAGAAGCGCGGCATCGACTGCGTGTATCTCGACATCAGCCACAAGCCGGCGGATTGGCTACGCTCGCACTTCCCGAACATCCACGCACGCTGCCTGGAGCTGGGTATCGACATCACGAAAGAGCCGATCCCGGTCGTACCCGCCGCGCACTACTCCTGCGGCGGCATCGTCACCGACCTCTCGGCACGTACCGACGTACCCGGGCTGTACGCAGTCGGCGAATCCGCCTTCACTGGCCTGCACGGCGCCAACCGCCTCGCAAGCAATTCGCTGCTCGAATGCCTCGTCTTCGGCGAGGCAGCGGCGCAGGACATCCTGACCAAGCCGCGCCAGTCCTCTCCGGTACTGCCCGACTGGGACGAAAGCCGGGTGACCGACGCCGACGAGGAAGTCGTGATCTCGCACAACTGGGCCGAGTTGCGCCGCGCAATGTGGGACTACGTCGGCATCGTGCGCACGACAAAGCGCCTGAAACGCGCACAGCATCGCATCCGGATGCTGCAACGCGAGATCCACGAGTTCTATTCGAACTTCCGCGTCAGCAACGACCTGATCGAATTGCGTAACCTGGTGGTGACGGCAGACCTCATCGTCGGCTGCGCGCTCAAGCGCAAGGAAAGTCGCGGCCTGCATCATTCGCGCGATTTCCCCGACTTGCTCCCGCGCGCCCGCGAGACCATTCTGCGCCCGCCACGCAAGCGCGGACGTCGCTGACCCCTCACGCGTCGTCGACCGGGGCGGCCTTGTGGCGGAGCCAGATCCGCAAGAGCCGCCAGTGCGACGGCGCCACGTTGGCCCGCGAAAGCATCAAGCGCTCCCGTACACGGCCGCGACCCGGGCCGACTGCTCCGTTCGCGTCGGCCAACGGCAGCCACACCGCCCAGCCGAGATCGACGCCGCCTCCTGCAACCGCGTATGGAGCCGCATCGGTAGCATCCTTGCGGCTGACCAGGCCATTACCATGCAAGGTCAGCCGCATGCCGCCCTTGTCCCGCTCGGCCTTCAATGCACGCCCCAGCGACAACAGCAGCGCAGTCCATGCGGCGACCGCCAGCAGGCGCGAGGCCGAGAACCAGGCCCCGTCCTGCACCATCGACAAGGCTGGCACGTGAAAAAGCGCCAATCCCGCCCCGCAATGCAGAGCCAGGATTGACGCCATCACGCGCCTCGAAGGGCGCAGCGCGATCGTCAGCGGGAAGTGCATGGCAAACCCATGCCCCGCCCGCGATCAGACGCGACGGAAGACCAGCGTGCCGTTGGTGCCGCCAAAGCCGAAGTTGTTCTTCAGCGCCACGTCGATCTTCATCGGACGGGCCACGTTGGCGCAGTAGTCCAGGTCACACTCCGGATCCTGCTCGAAGATGTTGATCGTCGGCGGCGAGATCTGGTTATGGACCGCCAGCACCGTGAACACCGACTCCACGCCACCGGCACCGCCGAGCAGATGGCCGGTCATCGACTTGGTCGAATTGACGACCAGCTTCTTCGCCGCATCGACGCCGAAGGCGAGCTTGATGGCTTCGGTCTCGTTCTTGTCGCCCAGCGGCGTCGAGGTGCCGTGCGCGTTCAGGTAGTGGACCTGATCCGGGTTCACACCTGCATTCTTCATGGCATTGACCATGCTGCGGCGCGGCCCGTCGGTATCGGGCGCCGTCATGTGGTAGGCGTCGCCGCTCATGCCGAAACCGGCGAGCTCGGCGTAGATCTTCGCGCCACGGCGAACGGCGTGCTCATACTCCTCGATCACCATGACACCCGCGCCCTCGCCCAGCACGAAGCCGTCGCGGTCCTTGTCCCAAGGACGGCTCGCGGTAGCCGGATCGTCATTGCGGGTCGAAAGTGCCTTGGCGGACGCGAACCCGCCAATCGCCAGGTTCGTCACCGTGGACTCGGCGCCGCCGCACACCATCACGTCGGCGTCGCCGTACTCGATCATGCGCGCGCTCAAACCAATCGCGTGCAGACCGGTGGTACACGCGGTCACCACCGAGATGTTGGGCCCCTTCATGCCGAACATGATCGACAGGTTGCCGGAGATCATGTTGATGATGGTGCCCGGAATGAAAAAGGGCGAAATCTTGCGCGGACCGCCGCCGAGGAAGTCGTCGTGCGTATCCTCGATCATCGGCAGGCCGCCGATACCGGAACCGATGTTGACGCCGATGCGATCGGCGTTGGATTCATTGACCTCGATGCCGGAGTCGCGGATCGCCTGAATGCCCGCGGCCATGCCGTAGTGGATGAAGACATCCATGCGGCGCGCGTCCTTGGCGGACAGGTATTCGGTGACGTCGAAGTTCTTCACCTCGCCCGCGATACGGGCGGCGAAGGCACTTGCGTCGAATCGGGTGATCGGACCAATGCCGCTCTTGCCGGCAATCAGGTTTTCCCAAGCATCGGGAACAGTATTGCCGACCGGCGAAATAAGACCCAGACCGGTGACGACGACTCTACGACGCGACACGGGCAACTCCGTTGAAATCAATGAAGAAAATACGAGAAGTCCGGATACCGCTCACGCGGCATCCGGACCGCAGGAACTCAAGGAAGCGAATTACTTCTTGAGATGGGCGTTGACGTAGTCAATCGCCTGCTGGACGGTGGTGATCTTCTCGGCCTCTTCGTCCGGGATTTCGCACTCGAATTCTTCTTCGAGGGCCATGACCAGCTCCACGGTGTCCAGCGAATCCGCGCCAAGATCATCGACGAACGAAGACTCGATCTTGATCTCCGATTCGTTCACGCCAAGTTGCTCAGCGACGATCTTTTTGACGCGCTGTTCGATGTTCTCCATGAACTAACTCCTTCCCAGAGGGTAACGGGTGTATTGAAAAAGCCGGCGTATTCTACCAAAAGCCGGCTGAACCGCTATCCTGACCGTCGGTCAGGACATGTACATGCCGCCATTCACGTGCAGGGTGGTCCCCGTCACGTAGGCAGCGGCAGGCGACGCAAGGAACGCAACAGCGCCCGCAATCTCTTCCGGACGCCCGAGGCGTCCAAGTGCAATGTTGCCGAGCAGCGCGTCACGCGCCGTCTCGGGTAGCGCACGCGTCATGTCGGTGTCGATGAAACCGGGTGCCACGCAGTTGACCGTGATGTTGCGGCTGCCCAGTTCGCGCGCCAGCGCACGCGTCATGCCCGCCACGCCGGCCTTCGCTGCCGCATAGTTGGCCTGCCCCGGATTGCCGGCACTGGCCACCACCGAGGTGATGTTGATGATCCGCCCGGTGCGCGCCTTCATCATCCCGCGCATCACCAGCTTGCTCATGCGGAAAACGGCGCGCAGGTTGGCGTCGATCACCGCATCCCACTCCTCGTCCTTCATCCGCATCGCGAGGTTGTCGCGCGTGATCCCGGCATTATTGACCAGGATGCCGATTGCGCCGAAACGCTTCTCGATGTCGCCGACCAGGGCATCACAGGCTTCGGCGTCAGTCACGTTCAAGGCCATGCCCGCGCCCTTGCAGCCGGCTTCGAGCAGCGCCTTCTCGATATCGGCCGCGCCGGATTCCGAAGTGGCGGTACCGACGACCGTCGCGCCGAGACGGCCCAGTTCCAGCGCAACGGCCCGACCGATGCCGCGCGATGCGCCAGTGACCAGCGCGACCTGTCCTTCAAGCGAAAAACTCATTCCTTACCTCACCGCCGCAATCGACTGCTCGAGGCTCGCCGCATCGTGCGCCGAACCGCCTTCCACTTCCTTCGCAATACGCTTGGTCATGCCCGCCAGGACCTTGCCCGGCCCGCACTCGATCACGTGAGTCATGCCACGCGCTGCCATTGCCTGGACCAGCTCGATCCAGCGCACCGGCGAATAGGCCTGGCGTACCAGTGCATCGCGGATCTTTTCCGGATCATCATAGACAGCGACATCCACGTTGTTGATGACGTCGATCTCCGGCTTGACGATGGCAACGCCCGCCAGGCGCTCCGCCAAACGCTCTGCGGCCGGACGCATCAGCGCACAGTGGAAAGGCGCCGACACCGGCAGCAGAACAGCGCGCTTGGCGCCCTTGAGCTTGGCGATCTCGCCCGCACGCTCCACCGCGGCCTTGGCGCCCGCGATGACGATCTGCCCCGGTGCATTCAGGTTGGCGGCCTCGACCACCTCGCCTTGCGCAGCCTCTGCACAGGCCTCGCGTACCGCATCGGCCTCGAGCCCCATCACCGCAGCCATCGCACCCTCGCCAGCGGGCACGGCCTCCTGCATTGCCTGCGCGCGGAAGCGCACCAGCGGCACGGCGTCGCCGAACGCCATGGCGCCCGCGGCGACCAGCGCCGAATACTCACCAAGGCTGTGACCGGCCACCAGGGCCGGCTTGGGGCCGCCCGCCGCGAGCCAAGCGCGGTAGGCCGCAACCCCTGCGGTCAACATCAGTGGCTGCGTGTTGACGGTCAGCGCAAGGCGCTCGGCCGGACCATCGCACACCATGGCCCACAGATCCTCACCCAGCGCGTCGGACGCTTCGACGAAGGTTTCACGAATCACTGCAGATTCGCCATAGGCGGCCATCATGCCCACCGACTGCGAACCCTGCCCGGGAAAAACCAGCGCAAATGCCATGCCTGCTCTCCGGTGGTCAGAAATGAAATTGAAGATTCAGAAATCGATCAGGGCTGCGCCCCAGGTAAAGCCGCCGCCAACGCCCTCAATGACGACACGCTGTCCTGCGCGCAGCTGGCCGCTGCGCACGGCCTCGTCCAGCGCCAGCGGAATCGACGCAGCCGACGTGTTGCCATGGTGGTCGAGCGTGGTGATGACCTTGTCCATCGACAGGCCCAGCCGCTTGGCCGTGGCCTGGATGATGCGGATGTTGGCCTGGTGCGGGACGAGCCAGTCGACACTGTCGGCGGTCTCACCCGCCAGCTCCAGCACCTCGTGGGCGACGTCGCCGAGCACCTTGACAGCAAACTTGAACACCGCCTGGCCATCCATGCGCAGGAAGGGATCGCCGATGATCTGGCCGGAAGCCACGCCGCCGGGCACGCACAGGATCGGATGATGGCTGCCGTCCGCATGCAGCGCCGAGGCGCGGATGCCCGGCTGCTCGGACGCCTCCAGCACCACTGCGCCGGCACCGTCACCGAACAGCACGCAGGTCGCGCGGTCAGACCAGTCGAGGATGCGCGAGAACACCTCGGCGCCGATCACCAGGGCCCGCTTGTGGCTGCCCGAGCGGATGAACTTCTCGGCAACGGTCAGCGCATAGACGAAGCCGCTGCACACCGCCTGCACGTCGAAGGCCGCGCCACCATTGCGGATGCCGAGCTTGGCCTGCACCAGCGCCGCCGTGCTCGGGAAGATGTAATCGGGGGTCGAGGTCGCGACGATGATCAGGTCGATGTCCTCGGCCTCGCAGCCGGCCGCCTCGATCGCCCGCTCGGCCGCGATGCGCGCCAGATCGCTGGCCCCCACGTCGGCCGCAGCCAGATGGCGGCTGCGAATACCCGAACGGCTGACGATCCACTCGTCCGAGGTATCGATGCCGCGCGCGACGAGATCGTCGTTGCTCACCGGATTGCCGGGCAGATAGCTCCCGGTCCCCGCGATCCTTGCGTAGATCATGCTTTTACCTCGTTCATGTTCGCCATCCTTTCGGAAATGCGCTCGATGAGTCGATTGGAGGCCGCATCGGCCGCGCGCGACAGGGCGTTGCCGAAGGCAACCGCGTCGGCCGAACCGTGGCTCTTGAGCACCACGCCGCGCAGGCCAAGCAGCGGCGCACCGTTGTACAGGCGGTGATCGACGCGCTTCTTGAAGCGCTTGAGCACCGGCAAGGCCACGACCGCCATCAGCTTGGTCAGCAGTGACCGGCTGAACTCCTGCTTCAGGAAGGCGCCCAGCATCTGTGCCAGACCTTCGGAGGTCTTCAGCGCGACATTGCCGACGAAACCATCGCAGACCACCACGTCGACCGTGCCTTCGTAGATGTCGTCACCCTCGACGTTGCCGTAGAAGTTGAGACCACTGGCGCGCAACAGCTCGCCCGCCTCCTTGACGACGTCGTTGCCCTTGATGGCCTCTTCGCCAATGTTGAGCAGACCGACGCTGGGTCGCTCCTTGTGTTCGATGGCGGCGACCAGCGACGAGCCCATGACGCCGAACTGGAGCAGATGCTCGGCCGTGCAATCGACGTTGGCACCGAGATCGAGCACATAGGTATGCCCCTTCATCGAGGGCAGTACGGTCGCGATCGCCGGACGGTCGACACCCGGCAAGGTCTTGAGGACGAAACGCGAGATCGCCATCAGCGCGCCGGTGTTGCCGGCCGAGACGGCGGCACAGGCCTCGCCCGCCTTGACCAGATCCATTGCGACGCGCATCGAAGAGTCCTTCTTGTTGCGCATGGCGATGGCGGGTGGGTCGTCCATGGTGACGACTTCGGACGCCGGGTGAAGACGGATCCGTGTTCCGAATTCGGAAACAGCCGTGCCGAGATGGGGCTGGATCGCCTCTTCCCGACCGACGAGAATTACATTTGCATCAGGATGGCTGCGCAGGAAGGACAGCGCAGCAGGCACGGTCACGACCGGGCCGTGATCGCCACCCATGCAGTCGATCGCAATGGTGACACCCATCGGCATCTCGCGTGATTCAGACGGTGATTGAAAAAGGAACGCGGAAAAAAAGCGGCGCAGGCGCATTGCGCCATGCGCCGCCCTCGCGCTCGAGAGGCGGAATTACTCGCCCTTGGCCTTCATGACCTTCTTGCCACGGTACACGCCGCTCGGGCTGACGTGGTGACGCAGGTGGACTTCACCCGTGGTCGGCTCGATGGCCAGCGCCGGGGCGGTAAGGAAATCGTGGGCGCGGTGCATGCCACGCTTCGACGGGGACTTCTTGTTCTGTTGGACGGCCATGAAAATGCTCCTGATACAAATTAAATGCGCCTAGTCTGCGCGATGACTGCCTCGCAGCGACGCCAGCGCAGCGAAAGGCGATTCTTCATTCGCCCCATTACCACCCCGGGGCGCTTCACATTGTTCGTGTCGCGGCGCAATCGGCAACGCCAGGAGGATTTCGTCCTCGATCAGCGCGAGCAAATCGAGTTCTCCTTCGATCTCGATCGCGTCGACCTCGTCGTCCTCGAGTTCCTCGTCCGGAATCGGTTGCCCGACCCGCACCGGCTGCAACACGGTTTCCACCGCCAGCACCCAGTCGAGACCACCAAGACAGCGCTGGCAGCGAAGATTGAGCGTGCCGGCAAGACTGAGTTTCAGGCGGGGGTCTGACTGACCGGACACCACACCTTCGACTGTCGAGCCTTCCACCGACCAGCTGATCGCCCCCTCGCTACTGACTAGAGAATCCGTCAGGCGCGACAACTTCGCCACCGCCACCTCACCCTGCAAGGTTCGTGCGTCAGCGGCGAAACGGAACGGGTCGGCAATCTTACCGAACGATGCGCTTTGTTGCGACATAAGCCGTGCATGATATTATTTTTTCTGGCTTTGTGTCAAAGCCGTCATGCAGCGCGCCGCCTTACCCGGCTCCCGCACCTCCGTCGCACTCGCCACCCACCCGCCCGATGAAGCTCGTCCTCGCCTCCACTTCCGCCTACCGGCGGACGCTGCTCGAACGCCTGACCATTCCATTCGCCGTCGCTCGTCCGGACACCGACGAAACCCCACTCCCCGGCGAGACGCCCGCTGCCACTGCGGAACGGCTCGCAGCTGAGAAGGCGCGCGCGGTCGCCCGTGACTGGCCGGACGCACTGATCATCGGCAGCGATCAGGTCGCTCACATGGGCAATGAAGTCTTCGGCAAGCCTGGCACGGAAGCCCGTGCGGTCGAGCAATTGCAGCGCATGAGCGGCCAGACGGTGATCTTTCATACCGCCCTCGCCCTGCTCAACACCCGCAGCGGCCACATACAGGTCGAGGGCGTCCCAACCTCGGTGCGATTTCGTACGCTGGGCGACGACGAGATCCGGCGCTACGTCGCCAAGGAGCGCCCGCTCGACTGCGCCGGCAGCGCGAAGTCCGAAGGCCTCGGCATCGCCCTGCTCGACGCGCTGTCCGGCGACGATCCGACCGCACTGATCGGCCTGCCGCTGATCGCACTGTGCCGGATGCTGCGCGCCGAAGGCGTCGAACTGCCGTGAGCGCCCAGCCCCAACACCACCCCGCCGAGCGCGGCACACTTTTCCTGGTGCCTGTCGCCCTCGGTGACACCCCCTGGGACAGCTTCCTGCCCGCCCAGGCCCAGGCAATCACAGCCAGGCTCCACCACTTCGTCGTGGAGACGGCACGCGCGGCGCGCGCCCACCTGAAGCAGCTCGACTATCCGCACCCGCTGCGCGACACCGATATCCGCGAACTCCCGGGCGACCCTGCCAGCGCAAGAGACGCCGAGTTCGACGCCCTGCTCGCCCCCGCGCTCGAGGGCCACGACATCGGCCTGATGTCCGACGCCGGCTGTCCGGCCGTCGCCGACCCTGGCGCACGCCTCGTCGCCCGCGCCCACGCGCTCGGCATCCTCGTTGCGCCGCTAGTCGGCCCGTCGTCGATTCTGCTCGGCCTGATGGGCTCGGGGCTCAACGGCCAGAGCTTCGCTTTTCACGGCTACCTGCCGGTGAACGAAGCCGAACGCGACACCACGCTGCGCGCGCTCGAAGACGAGTCGCGCAAGCTAGGACGCACGCAGATCTTCATCGAGACGCCGTACCGCAACGAGCGGATGTTCGACGCCCTGCTGAAAACGCTGAAGCCGGAAACGCGCGTGTGCGTGGCCTGCGACCTCAGCACGGCCGGCGAACTGCTCCAGACCCGCAGCGTGCGCGACTGGAAGAAGACCGGACATCCCGCACTCGCAAAGCGCCCCAGCCTGTTCCTGCTGCTCGCCTGAAGGCCGACGCGCCGCTCAGGCGCGGCCGAGCAGCCAGCGCACCATGTCGCCAGGCGTCGGCACGCAGGCCAGCGGCGACTCCGCCTCGAGTGCGGCACGCGGATGCGCCCCGAAGCTGACCCCCAGCGCAGCGACACCCGCATTCTTCGCCATCTGCAGGTCGTGAGTCGTATCGCCCACCATCAGCGTGTGCTCGGGCATCACGCCAAGCTCGTCCATCAACTCGTCGAGCATCGCCGGATGCGGCTTGGAGAAGCACTCGTCGGCGCAGCGGGTGGCATGGAAATGCACGCCCAGCCCGGTGTTGCCCAGCACGCGGTCCAGCCCCGCCCGGCTCTTGCCGGTCGCCACGCCGAGCATCCTGCCGCGAGCGGCCAGTTCGGCGAGCAGCGCCTCGACACCGTCGAAAAGCGTGAGCTCGTGGTCGCGCGAAAGATAATGGTGGCGGTAGCGCTCGATCATGCGCGGATAGTCGGACTCGCGCAGCTCGGGGACGGCGTGACGCAGGGCATCGCCGAGGCCCAGTCCGATCACGTAGCGCGCACGCTCGTCCGACGGCTCGGGCAGACCGAGATCGCGGCACGAAGCCTGGATCGCATGCACGATGGCCGTGGCAGAATCCATCAGCGTGCCGTCCCAGTCGAACACGATCAGATCGAAACGCTCAGCCATGGCTCTTCTCCGGTGCGCCCAGCCGATCGACGAAGCCCTGCAGCTCCTCAGGCAGCGGCGCCTCGAAGGACAGGGCCTCGCCCGTCAGCGGGTGGGCGAACTTCAGCTTCGCCGCATGCAGGAACATGCGCTTCAGCCCCTCGCCTTCGAGCCGCTTGTTGAGCGCGAAGTCACCGTACTTGTCGTCACCGCACAGCGGGAAGCCCAGATGCGCCAGATGCACGCGGATCTGGTGAGTACGGCCGGTCTTGAGCTCGACCTCGAGCAGGCTGTAGTCGCGCCAACGCTGCACGAGACGGACGATGCTGTGCGCAGGCTTGCCCTCGTCGCTGACCCGCACGCGCCGCTCGCCGTCCCCGGTCAGGTACTTGTGCAGCGCCACCTTCACGTGCTGCAGCGGATTGTTCCAGCGCCCGGGCACCAGCGTCAGGTAACGCTTCTCGATGCGCCCCTCGCGCATCATGTCGTGCAGCGCGGTCAGCGCCGAGCGCTTCTTCGCCACGATCAGCAGGCCCGATGTCTCGCGGTCGAGGCGGTGCGCAAGCTCGAGCATGCGCACCTCCGGACGCTGCACGCGCAACTGCTCGATCACGCCATAGCTCACGCCGCTACCGCCATGCACCGCCTTGCCCGCCGGCTTGTCGATGACGATCAGCGCTTCGTCCTCGAACACCACGGGCAAGGGCTTGCCCGCGGGCGCGGGCGCGCTGCGGGTCGGCTCGGCAACGCGGATGGGCGGAATGCGCACCTCATCGCCTTCCGCCAGACGGTAGGTCTGCTGCACCCGCCCGCCATTCACGCGCACCTCGCCGCTGCGCAGGATGCGATAGATGTGGCTCTTGGGCACGCCCTTGGCGACGCGCAGCAGGTAATTGTCGATGCGCTGACCGGCCGAAGCCTCGTCGATACGCTCGTGTCTTACCGCAATGCTTTTGCCTTCGATAGTCGTCATGAAATATACTTTCGGGCGGTTGACCCGGTCGCTGCCAGCCAAGTGCATCACGTCGAGGTTTCGTGCGTCAAAACGCCGATACCGATCGACGACGGCAGACTGCTGGCGATGAGCCCTGAAGAGCGCTCCCGGCGTCACCGCTGCGTGCCATCCAAAGCCGAAAAAGGCGCCGATGGTAACGCAATCGCCAACTTCGATACACCCATCCAGCCTCAGGGTTGGATATTGACGCGTTACTCGCACTTGCAGGATCAAATGCTCCGGCCCGGCCGCCCTACCCGGCGCGCCGGCGGGAGCAAGAGAATATCGACCAGCCGACCCATCACAGCCCGACAAACCCACCGGATGACAGCAGAAGCCCTACCCAATCGCTCCTGAACCCGGAAAGCGCGATGGTGCGCGCCGTTCGTCCTGCCCGTGCTTTTGACGCGGGAGAACGATCCAAATGAAGCGCATGCTTTTCAATGCGACGCAGGCCGAAGAACTGCGCGTCGCGATCGTGGATGGTCAGAAACTGATCGACCTCGATATCGAATCGGCCGCAAAAGAAGAACGCAAGAGCAACATCTACAAGGCGGTCATCACCCGCATCGAGCCCAGCCTCGAAGCGGCTTTCGTCGACTATGGCGCCGAGCGCCATGGCTTCCTGCCCTTCAAGGAAATCTCCCGCTCCTACTTCCAGCCTGGCGTTGACGCCGGCAAGGCCTCCATCAAGGAAGCGCTGAGGGAAGGCCAGGAGCTGATCGTCCAGGTCGAGAAGGACGAACGCGGCAACAAGGGCGCGGCGCTCACCACCTACATCTCGCTGGCTGGCCGTTATCTGGTGCTGATGCCCAACAACCCGCGCGGCGGTGGCGTATCGCGCCGCGTCGAGGGCGACGAGCGCGCCGAACTGCGCGAGATCATGGACCAGCTCGACGTGCCGCAGGGCATGAGCCTGATCGCCCGCACCGCTGCCATCGGCCGCAGCGCCGAAGAGCTCGAGTGGGACCTCAACTACCTGATGCAGCTGTGGCGCGCCATCGAAGGCGCCGCGCAGGGCCAGAACGGCGCCTTCCTGATCTACCAGGAAGGCAGCCTGGTGATCCGCGCGATCCGCGACTACTTCCAGCCCGACATCGGCGAGATCCTCATCGACACCGATGACGTCTATGAGCAGGCACGCCAGTTCATGGCCCACGTCATGCCGGGCAACGTCAGCCGCGTGAAGCGCTACAGCGACGACGTGCCGCTGTTCTCGCGCTTCCAGATCGAGCACCAGATCGAATCGGCCTACTCGCGCCAGGTCGGACTGCCCTCAGGCGGCGCCGTGGTCATTGACCACACCGAAGCGCTGGTGTCGATCGACGTCAACTCGGGTCGCGCCACCAAGGGCTCGGACATCGAGGAAACCGCCTTCCGCACCAACTGCGAGGCCGCCGACGAGATCGCCCGCCAGCTGCGCCTGCGCGACCTGGGCGGCCTGATCGTCATCGACTTCATCGACATGGAGTCGCAGAAGAACCAGCGCGAGGTCGAGAACCGCCTGCGCGACGCGCTGCGCCACGACCGCGCCCGCGTGCAGACCGGCAAGATCAGCCGCTTCGGCCTGCTCGAGCTGTCGCGTCAGCGCCTGCGCCCGGCGCTGGCCGAAACCAGCTACATCACCTGCCCGCGCTGCAACGGCACCGGCCACATCCGCAGCACCGAATCTTCCGCGCTGCACATCGTGCGCATCCTCGAAGAGGAAGCGATGAAGGAGAACACCGGCGCGGTGCACCTGCAGGTGCCGGTCGACGTCGCCACCTTCCTGCTCAACGAGAAGCGCGTCGATATCGCCCGCATCGAGATGCGCCACAAGGTGCAACTCATCATCGTACCGAACCGTCATCTGGAAACGCCGGCGCACGAGATCATCCGCCTGCGCCACGACCAGCTGAACGCCGAGGACATCGCGCTGGCCAGCTACCAGATGGTGCAGAAGCCCGCCGAGGAGGAGGAGCGCCTGCCGTCCAAGGCCAACGAGCGCCCGGCCCGCCAGGAGGCCGCGGTGAAGGGCATCGCCCCCGCGCAGCCGGCTCCGGTCGCCGCACCTGCGCCCGTTGCCGCGGAAGCGCCTGTCGCACCGGTGCAGAAGGGCTTGCTCGCCCGCATCATGAGCTGGTTCACCGGCGGCAAGCCGCAGGCTGCCGAACCCGTCGCCGAGCCGGTGGTCGAAACCGCGCCGAAGCGTGACGGCCGCGGTCGCAACGAACGCAACGGCGAAGGCCGTCGCGGCAATGGCAACCGGGGCCGCCGCGGCGAACGCGATGGCGAGCCCCAGAGCGGACGCGGCCAGCGCGGCGAGCGCCAGGAGCGCACCGAAGGCAGCGAGAAGCCGCAACGTGCCGTCCAGACCGAGAAAGCCGAGAGGACCGAACGCGGCGAGCGTCCGGAACGGGGCGAGCGTCCGGAACGGGGCGAACGTCAGGAGCGCGGCGAAGGCCGTCGCGGTCGCGGTCAGCGCGGCCAGCGTGCCGAGGACGCGGAGCGCGCCGTCGAGGTCGCTGCAACGGAGAGCAACGAGGCCTTGCTGAAGGCCGCAGCGCCGGTTGTTGCAGCCGAGGTCGCGGTCAGCGCCGAAGCAGCTGTCGTCGAGCCGACCGCAGGCGAAGACGGCGCGCCCAGCGAGAAGCGCCGCCGCCGCGGCCGTGGTCGCGGTCGCCGCTCCGGCGAAGCCCAGGCCGCTGGCACCAGCGTCGCCACCGAAGAAGCGCTGGCGGGCGAAGCTGCGGAGCTGGCACCCGAGGCTGAAGCCACTGCCGCCGAAGCAGTCCCCGTTCAGATCGAGGCGACCCCGGTCGCGGCGGTCGAGCCCGTCGAGACGCCTGCGCCGACGACTGAGCAGGCACGCGTCGAAGAGCCCGCCGCCGAGCCCTTCCCGGCTGCCGCGGTCGAAGCCGCGCCGGTTGCCGTGACCGAGGAAGCCATCGTGGCCGCAACGGTCACTGCCGAGCCGGCCGAGGTCGAGCCAACCGCCACAGCCGAAGAAGCCGCTGCGCTGCCCCTGCCGGTTGCCGAAGCGGTGACCGTCGAGGTCGCTGCAGAGGAGTCGGTCGAGGCCGCGCCGGCACCGGTGAAGCTCGAGACCGAAGTCGCCGCGGAAACCGAGGTGCCTGCCGAAGTGACTTCTGTCGAGACCGAGCCGGCCATCACTGCGGAAGCGCCCACGCTGATCGAGCGTGCGGTTGCCGCGCAGGCGCCCGAAGAAGCCCCTGCGGCGGCAAGCGAGGCCGAAGCCAGGCTGGCGCCGAGCGCACCGATCGAACTGCCGACGACGCCGACCGAAAGCGGCCTGATCATGATCGAGACCGATCCGTCCAAGCGTGCCGCATTCGGCACCGGCGCACCGGAACAGACCGTGCGCCTGGGTCGCAAGCCGCGCCCGGCCCCGGTCATCGCCGAGGAACCGCTGCAGCAGGTCGAGACCAACAAGTAAGCGTCTCGCGCACTGCGCAAACAAGAAGGCCATCCGCAAGGATGGCCTTTTTCATGGTCGGCCCGCTGGCGGCATGACGCCAGGCAGCGACGGCTCAAGCACGCGCGGTCACGGTCTCCAGCAGCCCCTTCACGCCGTCCTCGCACATATCCAGCACCACATCGAAGCCCCGTGGCCCACCGTAGTAGGGATCGGGCACTTCGTCGTACTCGCTGTTGCGCGCGTACTCCATGAACAGCCCGAGTCGCGGACGATAGACCTCGGGACACAAGCGGCGCATCGTCTCCAGGTGCCCGCGATCCATCGCCAACAGCAGATCGAAGCGCTGGAAGTCGAAGGGGTCGAGCTTGCGCGCCCGCAAGGCCGACAGATCGTAGCCGCGCAATTGCGCCGCCTTGCGCGTGCGCGGATCAGGCGCCTCGCCCACGTGGTAACCCTGCGTGCCCGCCGAATCGACCTCGATCCGGCCCTCCAGCCCGCCCGTGCTGATGAAATGCCGCGCCACCGCCTCGGCCGTCGGCGAGCGGCAGATGTTGCCCGTGCATACGAACAGGATCTTCGTCATTTCTTCGTCTCCTCCTCAAACGCTGCCGTGCTGGTCTGCGCCAAATGCGCGCTGACGGAGCTTGAACAGCTCGTCGCGTGCCGCAGCGGCCTTCTCGAACTCCAGGTTGCGGGCGTGCTCCTGCATCTCCTTCTCCAGACGCTTGATTGCCCGCGCCAGTGCCTTCTCGTCCATCACCGCATAGTCGGCGTCCTTCTCGGCCACGCGGGCGGCATCGCGCTTGGCCCCATCCGAATCATAGACCCCGTCGATGATGTCCTTGATGCGCTTGGTCACCGACTTGGGCACGATGCCGTTGGCCTCGTTGAAGGCGATCTGCTTGTGCCGGCGACGTTCGGTCTCGCCGATGGCCGCCTTCATCGAGTCGGTGATACGGTCGGCGTAGAGGATCGCCGTGCCGTGCAGATGGCGCGCGGCGCGGCCGATGGTCTGGATCAGCGAGCGCTCGGAGCGCAGGAAGCCTTCCTTGTCCGCATCGAGGATCGTCACCAATGACACTTCGGGGATGTCCAGGCCCTCGCGCAGCAGGTTGATGCCCACCAGCACGTCGAACTCGCCCAGGCGCAGGTCGCGGATGATCTCGACCCGTTCCACCGTGTCGATGTCCGAGTGCAGGTAGCGCACGCGGATGCCGTTGTCGGCGAGGTAATCGGTCAGGTCCTCGGCCATGCGCTTGGTCAGCACGGTGACCAGCACGCGCTCGTTCACCTCGAGCCGCTTCTTGATCTCGGTGAGCAGGTCATCCACCTGCGTCATCGCCGGACGCACCTCCACCACCGGATCGATCAGGCCGGTGGGTCGCACCACCTGCTCCACCACCTGGCCCTGGTGCTCCTCCTCGTACTTCGCCGGCGTGGCGGAGACGAACACGGTCTGCGGCATCAGGCGCTCGAACTCGTCGAACTTCAGCGGGCGGTTGTCCAGCGCCGAGGGCAGGCGGAAACCGTAGCCGACCAGGTTCTCCTTGCGCGAACGGTCGCCCTTGTACATGCCGCCCACCTGACCAATGGCGACGTGAGACTCGTCGATGAACAGCAGCGCATCGGCCGGCAGATAGTCGATCAGGGTCGGCGGCGGCTCGCCCGGACCGCGACCCGACAGATGCCGCGAGTAGTTCTCGATACCCTTGCAGAAGCCCATCTCGTTGAGCATCTCGAGGTCGAAGCGGGTGCGCTGCTCGATGCGCTGGGCCTCCACCAGCTTGCCCTCGCGCTGGAACGTGGCGATGCGCTCCTTTAACTCCTCCTTGATCGCCTCGATCGCCTGCAGCACCGTCGCGCGCGGGGTGACGTAGTGGCTGGACGGATACACGGTGAAGCGCGCCAGTTTGTGCTTCAGATGTCCGGTGAGCGGGTCGAACAGCGTCAGATGCTCGATCTCGTCGTCGAACATCTCGATGCGCACCGCCAGCTCGGCGTTCTCCGCCGGGAACACGTCGATCACGTCGCCGCGCACGCGGAAGGTGCCGCGACGAAAGTCGATGTCGGCGCGGCTGTACTGCATCGCCACCAGACGCTGGATGAGGTCGCGGTGCGCCATGCGCTCGCCTTCGCGCAGGTGCAGGATCATCGCGTGGTAATCGACCGGGTCGCCGATGCCGTAGATGCACGACACCGTGGCCACGATCACCACGTCGCGCCGCTCCATCAGGCTCTTGGTGGCGGAGAGCCGCATCTGCTCGATGTGCTCGTTGATCGACGAGTCCTTCTCGATGAAAAGGTCGCGCGAGGGCACGTAGGCCTCGGGCTGATAGTAGTCGTAGTAGCTGACGAAGTACTCGACCGCGTTCTCGGGCAGGAACTCCTTGAACTCGGCGTACAACTGCGCCGCCAGCGTCTTGTTCGGCGCCAGCACCAGCGCCGGACGGCCCATGCGGGCGATGACGTTGGCCATGGTGTAGGTCTTGCCCGAGCCGGTCACGCCGAGCAGGGTCTGGTACATCAGGCCATCTTCCACGCCCTCGCACAGCAGGCGGATCGCCTCGGGCTGGTCGCCGGCAGGTGGAAACGGCTGGTGCAGGCGGAAGGGGCTTCCCTCGAAGGTGACCACCTTCCCGCCTTGCTGCGGTGCATCGTTTCCGGCGCTATTGCCTTGACTCGTCATGCTAAAATTCCGGCTTTATTCCGGTGCATCGCCATCGCGCGGCACCGGACGAAAACGTCGATTATTTCCCAAATCGCGCCGCAAGGCACGGCACATTGCCGATCATGCGGTGCGAGCCCATCGCTGCCCTACTGGAACGACTGGAGTCCTCATGTCCGCTTCGATCTTCGCCGCCGTCGAGATGGCGCCCCGTGACCCGATCCTTGGCCTGAACGAGGCCTTCGCCGCCGACACCCGTGCCGAGAAGGTCAACCTCGGCGTCGGCGTCTACTACGACGACAACGGCAAGATCCCGCTGCTGGCTGCCGTGCGCAGCGCCGAAAAGGCCCGCCTCGAAGCCATGCCGCCGCGCGGCTACCAGCCGATCGAAGGTCCCGCCGCCTACAACGGCGCGGTGCAGAACCTGCTGTTCGGCAAAGACTCGGCGCTGGCCACCAGCGGCCAGGTCGTCACCGTCGAAGCCCTGGGCGGCACCGGCGCGCTGAAGGTCGGCGCGGATTACCTCAAGCGCCTGCTGCCGAACGCCAGCGTCTACATCTCCGACCCGAGCTGGGAGAACCACCGCGCGCTGTTCGAATCCGCCGGCTTCCCGGTCCAGAACTATGCCTACTACGACGCTGCCACCCGTGGCGTGAACTTCGCCGGCATGAAGGCCAGCCTGGAAGCCGCGCCCGCCGGCTCCATCATCGTGCTGCACGCCTGCTGCCACAACCCGACCGGCGCCGACCTGTCGGACGCCCAGTGGGATGAAGTGGTCGCCGTGTGCCGCAGCCGCGGCCTGATTCCCTTCCTCGACATGGCCTATCAGGGCTTCGCCGACGGCATCGACGCCGACGCCGTCGCGGTTCGCGCCTTCTCAGCCAGCGGCCTGCAGTTCTTCGTCTCCAGCTCCTTCTCCAAGAGCTTCTCGCTCTACGGCGAACGCGTCGGCGCACTGTCCATCGTCACCGCCAGCAAGGAAGAAGCCGGCCGCGTGCTGTCGCAGGTCAAGCGCGTGATCCGCACCAACTACTCCAACCCGCCGATCCACGGTGGCGCCATCGTCGCCGCGGTGCTGAACTCGCCCGAACTGCGCCAGATGTGGGAAGACGAGCTGGCCGGCATGCGCGACCGCATCCGCGCCATGCGCACCAGCCTCGTCGAGCAGCTCAAGGCCGAAGGCGTGGCGCAGGACTTCTCCTTCGTCATCAAGCAGCGCGGCATGTTCTCCTACACCGGCCTCACCGTCGACCAGGTCGAGAAGCTGAAGAGCGACTTCGGCATCTACGCCGTGTCCACCGGCCGCATCTGCCTGGCCGCGCTGAACTCGAAGAACATCGGCTACGTCGCCAAGGCCATCGCCCAGGTCGTCAAGGGCTGACCTCGGTCTGATCCGGGCAGGGCGAGGACGCAAAAAAACCTCGCCCTGCCTTGACGGAAAGGCGCGCCCTGCCTACAATGCGCGCCTCTGTTCCCCGATAGCTCAGTCGGTAGAGCGCCGGACTGTTAATCCGTAGGTCCCTGGTTCGAGCCCAGGTCGGGGAGCCAAGTTTCAGAACTTGGTGTTTCCCACAGGAACAGCAAGTCGCAGCCCACGCTGCAAAAGGTAATTCCCCGATAGCTCAGTCGGTAGAGCGCCGGACTGTTAATCCGTAGGTCCCTGGTTCGAGCCCAGGTCGGGGAGCCAGCTTCAAACGAGAATGCCATCCTTCGGGATGGCATTTTTCGTTCACCGGGTATCAGAGCGGACATCTGCGCCGTTTCTTGCGCACTGCATCCCCATACCCTCCTGATGGTCGGCTGGCCGAACTGGGCCGTTCTGGTGGCGCCTGTGAGCTGTCAGGCGACACCGTAAATTGACCCCCTAGCGACACGAGGAACTGACCCCCTCGTTCGCAAGGAGGCCACTGTTGGAAACGAAGCACATCGAGGTGAATCCTGTACGCCGTCTGGTTTGCGGAGTGCGGGAGATGTTGGAGCCGGAGGCGGTCACGACGATCGTTCGGTTGGGGCAGTCGGGGTGGGGCGCGAAGCGGATTGCCAGGACGTTGGGCATCGCGCGCAACACGGTGCGGCGCTATCTGAACGCGGGCGGGCCGGTGCCCTACCGGCAGCCGCAGCGCGACAGCGTGCTGGGCGGTCATGAGGCGTGGCTGCGGGAGCGTTTCCTGCAGCACCGGGGCAACTGCGACGTGGTGCGTCAGCAGTTGAGCAAGGAGCTCGGGATCGACACGAGCCTGCGCACGGTCGAGCGCGCGTGCCGTGGGTTCCGCCAGGAGCTTGAAGCCAGTCGCCGTGCGACGATCCGCTTCGAGACTGCGCCGGGCGAGCAGATGCAGATCGACTTCGGCCAGACGCGGGTGCTGATCGGTGGCGAGCCGGTGCGGGTGTTCCTGTTCGTGGCGACGCTGGGCTATTCGCGCCGGGGGTTTTCGTGCGCGTTCCGGCACGAGCGCCAGAGCGCGTGGTTCGCCGGGATCGAGGCGGCCTTTGCGCATTTCGGCGGACGGTCGCAGACGCTGCTCATCGACAACGCCAAGGCGCTGGTCGACAAGCACGACACGCAGACGCGCCAGGTTCGGCTCAACAGCCGCTTCGAGGCGTTCTGCCGGCACTGGGACATCGTTGCCCGGGCGTGCGCGCCGTTTCGCGCCCGCACCAAGGGCAAGACCGAGAACGGCGTGGGCTACGTGAAGAAGAACGCCATCGCCGGTCACGCCTTCGATTCACCCCTCCTCACGAATTGCACCCATCCGAGGCACAGATCACTACCTGTCGGGATCTGGTCGGCTAACATTCAGCATCTCCAACGTCATATGACGTGTCATCCATGCCTTTGGCCACGGGTTTGGCGCGCACCGCAACGAATGATCCTGAAAGAGACGGACTCCAAGGCAGGCCAGCTTGCCGAGCTCGAAGCCTTGATGACTGCGCCGGGCGTACCCCCGGAGAAGAAGCTGCAGATCAAGCGGGAACTGAAAATCCTCCGAGCCGGAATCAAGGGTGAGCGCGAGTCTGCCTACGACATCGACTTCTACAGTGGCGCCAGCAAGAATCGGATCGTGATCCACGATCTTCGCCTCGAACTGAACGGGCGCGTGGCTCAGATCGACCATCTGGTGCTGAACCGACTGCTGGAAGTCTATGTGCTCGAAACGAAGCACTTCACCGAGGGCGTGTCGATCAACGACCAAGGCGAGTTCTCCATCTGGTTGGGTGGAAAACCCCGTGGCATTCCCTCCCCCCTCGAACAGAACCAACGGCACATCGCCGTGCTGTCTGAGGTGTTCAAGACGCTGAAGATGCCTACACGCCTCGGCATTCGGCTGCAGCCCTCATTCGAGTCCTTGGTGCTGGTGTCGAAGAACGCCCGGATCTCGCGCCCGGAGAAGTTCGACACAGGCCGTGTGCTGAAGTCGGACCAGTTCGAGCGCTGGATCGAGAAGAACATCGACTCGGGGTCACCACTGATGATGGCCAAGCTTGTCGGCGTCGAAACCTTGACCGAGATTGCGGAGCAACTCGTTGCTCTGCACCGTCCTCTGGTACCCAATTACAAGGCGAAGTTCAGCATCACTGAAGACATGCTCCATCCGACTGAGGTTGTCTCGGCCCCGGCAGTACCACGCACGGCCGTAGCGGAACCCGTCGAGGGACCGGCCAGCGTTACCGAGGATGCCACCGGGAAGCTCAAGACGTCGAAGCTCGCCCAGAAGATTGGGCTCAAGACAGCCGACCTCGTCGCGCGCTTAGTCACCCTCGGCCTACTGGAACTGCGTGAAGGCAAGCCATACATCACCCCGAAGGGCAAAGAAGCGGGCGGCGAGTTTCGGATGAGCAAGAAATTCGGGCCGTATTTCCTGTGGCCGGAAGCGCTGAAGGTGTGACTTCGCGGCTCCCATACCCCTCTGCCAGTCGGTTCGCGTCGCCGGCCCGCTCCGGTGGGCTCTCACGCCCGTCCGTCACGCCAACGAGCGCCTACCCTTGATATAGATATCGCTGGAAGCCGACAAACGTCCTGCGCACGGTATCCGGCGTTCCCAGATCGGCACACGCGTCAGCGATGGTGCATCCTCCACCGTCTCGTTGGCGTCCATCGTGACGCTTGTCTCCAGATCCCGCGGTAGAGCGCTTTAGAATCCCGGGATCGGATCGCGAGGCGCCCTCCTTCGCGCGGCACAAGAAAATCTCTCCCGCCACAATGCAACTGGATCGCCTCTTCCTGCTCGACAGCCAGGTCCTATACCTGTCCCAGGGCGAATATGAACTCCCGCTCGTGGCAGTGTCCTTGTTTGTCGCCGTCCTCGCGGGCGTCATGGCCATGCAGCTGGCAGGCGCGGCGCGGACGGACGCGCGCACGCACGGCAGGCAGATCGCCCTGCTCTCCGGCGCCTTCGTGCTCGGCTCGGGCGTCTGGTCGATGCACTTCATCGGCATGCTGGCGTTCAGCATCTGCAGCACGGCCCGCTACGATCCGGTCATCACCCTGTTGTCGATGCTTCCGAGCTTCGCCGCGTCCTGGATCGCGCTGCAACTTCTCGCACGGGACCGCATCACCCGCTGGCAGCTCATTGCGGGCGGGATTTCGGTCGGGGCCGGCATCGGCGTCATGCACTACAGCGGCATGGCCGCCATTCACAACTCGGTCGAGCTGCGCTTCGAACCCTCGATGTTCGCCGTCTCGATCCTGGTCGCGGTCGCGCTTTCCATCCTGGCCCTGTGGTTGCGCTTCGGTCTGACCACGCAACTGCGCCTCGGCGAAAGCCAGATCAACATCCTGAGCGGCTCCGTGCTCGGAATTGCAATCTCCGGCATGCACTACGTGGGCATGAACGCCGCGCGCTTCATCATGCCGACAGAGCCCGACCCGACCGCCGGCTCGAACGCATACCTCGCGCTGTCGATCGCAGGGATCACCGTCCTTGCCATCCTGGTCACCGGCGGCGTCAACATGCTGCTGCGCTACAGGGCCATGTACCGGCGCATGGTGCAAAACGAAGCGCGGGTGCGCACCATTGTCGATACCGCGGTGGACGGCATCATCACCATCGACAGCCGGGGGATCGTCCGTGCCTTCAACCGCGCTGCCGAAACCATCTTCGGCTGGACGGCAGACGAGGTCATCGGCCGCAACGTCAAGATGCTGATGCCCGAAGCGGATCGCAGCCAGCACGACACTTACCTGCACAACTACATGCAGGGGGGCGTCGCGAAGATCATCGGCAAGGGGCGCGAAGTCATTGGCGAACGCAAGGATGGCACGCGCTTCCCGCTGAGACTGGCGATCGGCAAGGCGGTCATCGGAAGCGAAACCCTGTTTGTCGGCTTCGTCACCGACATCAGCGATCGCCACCGGATGGAAGCGGCCCTGCGGCATAGCGAGCAGCAATACCGTTCGCTGATCGGTAACCTGCCGGGCGTTGCCTTCCGCTGCCGCGTGGACGCGGACTGGAGCATGCTGTTCATCAGCGAGGGCGTCGAAACCCTGACGGGCTGGCTCCCTGAAGATTTCACCGCTGGCAGGCAGCATCTTGCCGGGCTGATCCACCCGGACGACCGCACATGGATCACGGCAACGGTCCACGATGCGATAGGCGCCGAGCGTTCGTACATGATCGAGTACCGCATCATCGACCGCAGCGGCCGGGAACATTGGGTGTCCGAGAGTGCCTGCGCCGTCCGTGGAGCCGGCGGTCAGGTCGACTGGCTCGATGGCGTGATCATCGACATCACCGACAACAAGCGCCGCAGTGCCGAGTTCGAAGGCGTCGTCGACGCCATCAGCCGCTCGCTCGCCGTCATCGAACTCGATCTCGAGGGCAGGATCCTGCATGCCAATCCGAACTTCCTGGACCTGACGGGTTACCGGCTGGACGAGCTGGTCGGACAACAACACGCAATCCTGTGTGCCGCAGACGAACCGGAGTCCCCGGCCTACGAGCAGCTCTGGGAGGCACTGCGACAAGGGACCCATGCGTCGGGTGACTTCCACCGCATCGGCAAGGACGGTCGGCACCTCTGGATCCACGGCAGCTACAACCCGATCTTCGATCCGGATGGGCGCCCGTACAAGATCATCAAGCTGGCCAGCGACCTCTCCGAGCGCCACGCCATGGAACAGGAGCTGCGCGAGGCCAAGGCCAAGGCCGAGCAGGCGGCGGCCGCGAAGAGCACCTTCCTCGCCAACATGAGCCACGAGATCCGTACCCCGATGAACGCCATCATCGGCTTTACCGAGCTGCTCCTGGCCGACCCCGCAAGCGACGCCCAGCGGCGCCACCTCGACACCGTTCGCACCTCGGCCCGCTCCCTGCTGGCACTGCTGAACGACATCCTCGATACCGCCAAGTTCGAGCGTGGCGCCATCGAGCTCGAGATCACGGACTTTTCCCTGCGCGATCTGTGCATGCAGGTGCTCGCGTCGCTACGCATCAATGCGCAAGCCAAGGGCCTGATGCTGGGGCTGGACTATCCCGAGCGCGCGCCGGAGTTCTTCCGCGGCGACACGCTGCGCATCCGGCAGATCCTGACCAATCTGGTCGGCAACGCGATCAAGTTCACCGAAACCGGCCAGGTCGAAGTCAGTGTCAGGCTGGACCAGGACGTGGTCCATCTCACCGTCAGCGATACCGGCATCGGCATTGCCGCCGATCGCATCGACCGGATTTTCGATCCGTTCGCCCAGGCGGACGCATCCATGACCCGCCGCTTCGGCGGAACCGGCCTCGGCACCACGATCGCCCGCCAGCTCATCGAGCTGATGCACGGGCGCATCTGGGTGGAAAGCGAACTCGGCGTCGGCAGCCAGTTCCACGTCGAGCTGCCCTTGCCCATCGGCGACACCGTTGCGGTGGCCGAGGAACAGACCCCGATCGACCTGCCTCCGCTGAAGCTGCTGGTGGCCGACGACGTCCCGCAGAACCTGGAACTCATGCAACTCACGCTGAGCCGCCTCGGCCATGCCGTGAGCACCGTCAACAATGGGGAAGAGGCCGTTTCCGCGTTCGTCGGCGGACAGTTCGATCTCATCCTCATGGACGTGCAGATGCCCGTCCTCAACGGTCTCGATGCCAGTCGCCGGATCCGGCGCATCGAGCACGAGACCGGGCGCTCGCCAACCCCCATCGTCGCCCTGACCGCCAGCGTCCTCGAAGAGGACACGCGCGCGGCCCGCGCGTCCGGCATGGACGGTTTCGCGAGCAAGCCGGTCGAGTTGCACCTTCTGACCCGCGAAATCGCCCGCGTTCTTGGCCTGCCCGTCGGGCAGTCCGTCCCGACGCAGCCCGTCCTCGCGCTCAACGTCCGCGGCTCGGTCATCGACTGGGAGAAAGGGCGCCAGCTGTGGGGCAGCGAACAGCGTCACGCTGCGGCCATCCGCCAGTTCCTCGCCGACTTCGGCGACATCGTCCATCGCATGCGGGCGATGCTGGATAAACCCGACGAACTCGCCGCCCACGCCCACCGGGTCAAGGGGGCGGCAGCCAACCTGGCGCTGTCCCGCGTCGCCGGCATCAGCGATGCGATCGAGCGGACACAGTCGCCCCAGGACACGTCGGCGATACCGTCCATGCTCAATCGCCTCGCGGACGAGCTGATCAACGTCGGCGAAACGCTCGGCCACGTCGATGGCGCAAGGGAAATCGCGCCATCGCCCCCCTTTGCCGACGCCGACAGGCCAGCCACGCTCATCGCCTTGCAGAAGCTGGACGTGGCGCTCGCCCATGGCGAACTCGCCGAGGCATCATTGGCCGCGCTTGCAGAAACGCTCCCGGCTGCCGACCTCACCCCCTTGAACCGAGCCATCGACGCGTTCGATTTCGATGCAGCACGGCATGCCATCACAGCCCTGCAGATACGCTACACCACCGAAGGAAGTACCTGATGACGACGCTGGACGAACGACCCAAGATCCTTGTCGTCGACGACGAACCGACCAACCTGCAAGTCCTGCGACAGATCTTGCAGGGCGACTACCGCCTGCTGTTCGCCCGCGACGGGGAGAAGGCCCTGCAGCTCGCCGCCGACGAGCGCCCGCACCTGATCCTGCTCGACGTCATGATGCCCGGACTCAACGGCCTCGAAACCTGCCATCGGCTCAAGTCCGGTACGACGACGCGGGCCATTCCCGTGATCTTCGTGACCGCCCTCAGCGAGGCCAGCGACGAATCCGCCGGGTTCGATGCCGGCGCCGTCGATTACATCACCAAGCCGGTCAGCCCGGCTGTGGTCCGCGCCCGCGTCAGAACGCATCTGTCGCTGGTGCGGGTGGACGAACTGCAGCAGACCCGCCTGCAGATCATCCAGTGCCTGGGGCGCGCCGCCGAATATCGCGACAACGAAACCGGCCTGCATGTGGTTCGCATGAGCCACTACTCGCGCATCCTCGCGCTCGCTGCCGGTCTTGGCGAAGCGAGCGCAGAAGAGATCATGAATGCGGCCCCGATGCACGACATCGGCAAGATCGGAATTCCCGATGCCGTGCTTCTCAAGGCTGGGCCGCTGGACGAGACCGAGCGCAGCATCATGCAGGAGCATGTGCGCATGGGCGCCGAAATCCTCGGCGAACACGACTCACCCTTGTTGCGCATGGCTCGCAGCATCGCCCTCGCCCACCATGAGAAATACGATGGCAGCGGCTACCCGGCCGGGCTGGCCGGCGAGGCGATTCCCATCGAAGCCCGCATCGTGGCCATCGCCGATGTCTTCGATGCCCTGACGTCGGTACGCCCCTACAAGAAGGCCTGGACGGTGGACGACGCGATCGCCCTACTGCAGAAGGAGAAGGGCAGACACTTCGACCCGGTGCTGGTCGATCTCTTCATCGACCGGCTCGCCGCAATCCTGGAGATCAGGGAGCGCTACGCCGAGGAGGCCGTCGACGTGCAATTCCGCCCTGCACTGGCAGAATCCGGCACCTGCTGACCGAGGTGAACGCAGCGCCGGCCTCCCACCGGCGCCCGACACGATCATCCCTTCCCCGCCCAGACACACGCTGCAGACTCATGGACGCCATTCACGCCGTTCCGCCGCACGCCGGCACCACGCTGCGCAACGTCCGCCGCGATTTTCCCGAATGGCATCTCGGCCGACCCCACTACGTGCTGTGGGCGCTCGACGTGGATGTCGAGTCGGTTCGCGAGCGCGTCACCCAGGCGCAACACCATCTGTCGGGCCTGCTGCTCGACGATTATGTGCGCCAGCCCCACATCACGCTGAGCCTGTGCGGCTTCCCGAGCGCAGCTCCGCGCCACGACGACGACTTCGGCCTCGCACTGCTGCAGGGACAGATCGACGCGCTTCGCCGCCTCGCGCCCAAGCCCTTCTCGATCGGGATCGGCGCACTGGACGGCTTCACCTCGGCGCCCTACCTGACGGTGCATGACCCCGGCGCGCGCATCACCGCGCTACGCCACTGCCTGCAGCCCGGCACCCACCCGCTGTCGCGCGACGACTACACGCCACACGTCACGACAGGCCTGTATGGCGGTACCTGGCCGCTGGACGCAGTGCGTGCGCGGCTGGCCGATTTCCGCCCCGGCGCCCCGCTGCGCCTGCACATCGCCCGCCTCAGCCTGCTCGGCTACGCGGCCCCCGTAATCGGCGGGCGGCTGAGCCGCATCGCCGACTACGACTTCGCCACCCAGACACTGAACGGGCACGAGACAGGCATACTGCCCTTCCCATTGCCCTGATCCAGATCGTCCGATGAGTCTGCGCCTCGCCCTGCTGGTCCTCGTCCTCGTCGCCCTCGCACTGTCCGGCATCGCCCCGCACGACCGCAGCGTGTGGTGGGCCGAAGTCATGCCGGTGCTCATCGCCCTGCCCATCCTGGTCGCCACCGCACGCCGGTTTCCGCTCACACCGCTGACCTACGGCCTGATCGCCTTGTTCTCGCTGATCCTGATCATGGGCGGGGCCTACACCTATTCGCGAGTGCCGCTCGGCAACCTCGTGCAGGAGATGTTCGATCTCGCGCGCAACCCCTACGACCGCTTCGGCCACTTCTTCCAGGGTGTCACGCCGGCTATCCTCGGGCGCGAACTGCTGCTGCGCACCTCGCCACTCCGCCCCGGGAAATGGCTGTCCTTCCTCGTCGTCGCCAGCTGCCTCGGCATCAGCGCCACCTACGAGCTGGTGGAATGGGCCGCGGCGGTCTTCTGGGGTGGCGGTTCGGTGGAGTTCATCGGCATGCAGGGCGACCCCTGGGACGCCCAGGCCGACATGCTGATGGCGCTGCTCGGCGCGATGACGGCCCTGGCGCTGCTCGGGCGCTGGCAGGATGGCCAGCTTCGGCGTCTGAGTCTGAACCACCACAACCTCTCCAGCGAGCTATGATGCTGGCTTGAGAACGAAGCGCATCATGACGGCGGACACTGACCCCAATATCCTGATCTACCAAGCCGAAGACGGCACCGCAGTGACCGAGGTACGACTGTCAGGTGAAAGCGTCTGGCTGCGTCAGGAGCAGATGGCGAAGCTTTTCGGGCGAGAGCGCTCCGTCGTGAGCAAGCACCTGCGCAACGTCTTTGCCGAGGGTGAGCTACAGGAAGAAGGCAATGTGCAAAATTTGCACATTGCCGGGTCAGACAAGCCGGTGAAGTTCTACAACCTCGATGTAATCATCTCCGTTGGCTACCGGGTGAAATCCAGACAAGGCACTCGCTTCCGCCAATGGGCTACCCATACCCTGCGCGAGCACCTGACCCAGGGCTACACGCTCAACCGCCTGCGGTTCGAAGCAAACGCGCGCGAACTGGAGGCCGCCCTGCAGTTGGTGAAGAAGGCTGCGCAGAGCCCGGCACTGCTGGCCGATACCGGGCGCGGGTTGGTGGACATCGTTACCCGTTATGCACAAACCTTCCTCCTTCTGCAACGCTACGACGAAGGACTGCTGGCCGAACCGCGCGAGCAGCGCGGCGGTGTGCTGCCGACGCTCGACGAAGCACGCACCGCGCTCACAAGGCTCAAGGCCGAACTGATGGCTCGCGGAGAGGCCTCCGACCTCTTCGCGCTCGAGCGCGAGGAGGCGTTCGTCGCACTGCTCGGCAATCTGGACCAGACGGTGTTCGGCGAACCCGCCTACCCCAGCGTCGAAACCAAGGCAGCACACCTACTCTACTTCGTCATCAAGAACCACCCATTCTCCGATGGCAACAAACGCAGCGGCGCCTTCCTGTTCGTGGATTTTCTCAACCGCAATGGCCGCCTGCTGGATGCTGCCGGCCAGCCGGTAATCAACGACATCGGCCTCGCCGCGCTCGCCCTGTTAGTGGCCGAATCCGCACCCTCCAACAAGGACACCATGGTCCGCCTGATCATGAACATGCTCGCGCCTGATAGCTGACTCAGACCCCGTGCCGGCGGCGGTGCTGGCGCGAGCCGGCCGAGCCCTCGGCGTCGGAATGCGCGTGGCGCGCCGCCGTCATCTCGGCCAGCACGGTGGCGACCTTGTGGTTCAGCGTGCCCTTCGGGATCACGCCCTTCGAATCGGGCTCGCCCGCGGCCACGCCGGTCAGCACGCTCATCGCCTCATCGACCGTCTTCACCGCGTAGATGTGGAACCGGCCCTCGGCCGCCGCCTGCACCACGTCCTCGCGCAACATCAGGTGGCGCACGCTCGCGGCCGGGATGACGACGCCGTGGCCGCCATCCAGCCCGCGCGCCTTGCACAGGTCATAGAAGCCTTCGATCTTCTCGTTGACGCCACCGATCACCTGCACCTCGCCGAACTGGTTCACCGAGCCGGTGATGGCGAAGCGCTGCTGGATGGGAATCTGCGTCAGCGCCGACAGCAGCGCGCACAGCTCGGCCAGCGAAGCCGAGTCGCCCTCGACCGGCGCGTAGGACTGCTCGAACACCAGACTGGCCGACAGCGACATCGGCTGGTGGCGGGCATAGCGCGCAGCCAGGAAGGCCGACAGGATCAGCACGCCCTTGGAGTGGATGGCGCCGCCCAGCTCGGTTTCGCGCTCGATATCGACGACGTCGCCCTCGCCCATGCGCACCGTGGCGGTGATGCGCACCGGATGGCCGAAGCGCTCGCCGGCCAGTTCGACCACCACCAGGCCATTGATCTGCCCGGCGCGCTCGCCGTCGGTGGAGATCAGCGTGGTGCCGTCGAGGATGGACTCGCGCACCCGCGTCGGATAGCGGTTGCAGCGCCGCGCACGCGCGGCCAGCGCCGCCTCCACCTCGGTCCGGCCGGTGGCGGCCAGACCTTTCAGGCGGGCCTGGTGGTCGGCCTCGCGCATCAGGTCCGAAAGCGCCCGCGTGTTGAGCGACAGGCGACCGGCATCCTCGGCCAGGCGCGCGCCCTCCTCCACCAGCCGTGCCACCCCGCTGCGGTCGATCGGCAGCAGCTTCGCGCCACGGACCAGCAGCGCCATCAGGCGCGCGTATTCGCATTCGTTCTCGGGCGTGCGCGGCAGGTCGTCGTCGAAGTCGGCCGCCACCTTGAACAGGTCGGCGAACTCCGGGTCGTTGTCCATCAGCAGGTAGTAGATGTCGCGGTCGCCGATCAGCACCACCTTCAGCGCGCTCGGCACGGCCTCGGGCTCCAGCGTCAGCGCGCCGCTCCAGCCCTGGGCCTCGGCCGGCGGCTCGATGCGGATCTCGCCCGCGCGCAGGCAGCGCTTCAGCCCCTCCCAGGCGTAGGGCTGGGTCAGCAGGCGCTCGGCATCGACCACGAGGTAGCCGCCGTTGGCCCGGTGCAGCGCGCCGGCGCGGATCAGGTTGAAGTGGGTGACCTGGTTGCCCTGCTGCACCACGTGCTCGATGCGGCCGATCAGGTTGCCGTAACCGGGGTTGTTCTCGAACACCACCGGCGCTCCCTGCGAGGCCGAGTGATCCACCAGCAACTTCACCTGGTAGCGCTGGTAGCGGTTCGCCTCCTCGGGCTCGGCGATGTCCTCGTCTTCCTCCTCGAGGATCGTGCCCTTGATCGCGCTGTCGAGCACGTTCTTGTGCACGGCGTCGAGGAAGGCGAGCACCTCGGGCAGGTCGGCATGGGCCTCGCGCACCTCGCGCAGCAGGTGCGACACCGCGGGGCCGAGCACTTCGGTCTCTGCGCGTTCGATCGACTCGCGCACCGCCTTGCGCCAGCCGGGGAAATCGTTGAGCAGGTCCTCGAGCCTCTCGCTCCAGGCGGTGACGCGGGCTTCGATGGCGTTGCGCTCGTCCTCGGGCAGCGCATCGAACGCTTCGGGCGACATCACCTCGCCATCGCGCGTGGGCGCGAAGACGAAGCCTTCGGGTGTCTGCAGCAGCGAGATCGATTCGGCCGCGCAGCCCTCGCTCAGCTCCTTCAACGCGCCTTCCTCGCGCGCCTTGTGCGCCGTCTGCAGGGCCTCGACACGCTCGGTATGCGCATCACTGTCCAGGGCGGCGCCCAGCGCAGGCCCCAGTTCGCGGATGAAGGTCTGCATGTGGGCGCGCAGCGCGGCACCGCGGCCCGCCGGCAAAGTGAGCAGGCGCGGCTTGAGCGCCTCGTCGAAGTTGTGCAGGTAGCACAGGTCCGGCGGGACCGGCTCGCTCGCCGCGCGCTCGCGCAGCAGGCGGAAGGTGGTGGCATGCTTGCCGCTGCCCGGCTCGCCCAGCACGAACACGTGGTAGCCGCTGTGGCCCATGGCCAGCCCGAACTGGATGGCCTCGACGGCGCGGGCCTGGCCCAGGTCGCCGGCGTGGTCGGTCAGGGCGTCGGTCGTATCGAAAGTGAAACAGGCGGGGTCGCAGTAGGTGCGCAGTGCCGATGCCGGCAGGGCCTTGGGTTCGGCCATCGTCGTTGTTCTCCAGAAGCCGGATTCGATCAGGAGGCGAATGATACACCGCCGCTCCTGCGGCCCCGGGCACCTCGGCCCGCCGTCACAGTCGAAGATTGACCGGCATCATTGCACCGCGCCGCGCCGCTATCCATAATCCGAACACCCCAGCAGCCACAAGAACATGAAAGTCATCCCCATCCACGACGCCCCAGTCGCGATTCCGACCGACGCAAGGGCGAACGTGCCCGCAGCGGGCGAGGCCTTGTTCGACCGCCGAGGGCGCAGCGTGCGCGACCTACGCATCTCGGTCACCGACCGCTGCAACTTCCGCTGCATCTACTGCATGCCGCGCGAGGTGTTCGACGACAACTACGCCTTCCTGCCGCGACGCGAGTTGCTGAGCTTCGAGGAGATCCTGCGGGTGGCGAAGCTGTTCGTCGCCCGGGGCGTGAAGAAGATCCGCATCACCGGCGGCGAACCGCTGCTGCGCAAGAACGTGGAACGGCTGATCGAGATGCTGGCCCGGCTCGACGGCGTGGAGGTGACGTTGACCACCAACGGCGTGCTGCTGCCCAAGCTGGCGCGCTCGCTCAAGGACGCCGGCCTGCATCGCGTCACCGTCAGCCTGGATGCACTGGACGACGCCCTGTTCCGCCGCATGAACGACGCCGACTATCCGGTGGGGAAAGTGCTGGAAGGCATCGCCGCCGCGCAGGCCGTAGGCCTCGGGCCGATCAAGGTCAACATGGTGGTCAAGCGCGGCACCAACGACGGCGACATCGAGCCGATGGCCGCGCATTTCCGCCACAGTGGCCACATCCTGCGCTTCATCGAGTTCATGGACGTGGGCGCCTCGAACGGCTGGAAGATGGACGAGGTGCTGCCCTCGCAGGACGTCATCGCCCGTATCGATCGCCTGTATCCGCTGGAGCCGGTCGATCCGAACTACACCGGCGAGGTCGCCGAGCGCTGGTGCTACAAGGACGGCGCGGGCGAGATCGGTGTGATCTCCTCCGTCACGCAGGCCTTCTGTTCCACCTGTACCCGCATCCGCCTGTCGACCGAGGGCAAGCTCTACACCTGCCTGTTCGCGCAGACCGGCCACGACCTGCGCAGCCTGCTGCGCGCCGGGGCCGACGATACGGCGCTGGACGCGGCGATCGCCCATGTATGGCAGGGTCGCGAGGATCGCTACTCCGAGATCCGCACAGCCGAGACCGCCGCGCTGCGCAAGATCGAGATGTCCTACATCGGCGGCTGAGGCTGCGGCGCGGGCTCAGTCGCGCAGCGCCTCGATCTCGAAGTTGAGCTTCACCTCGTCGCCCACCATGCCACGGTCGACGCCGTAGTCCATGCCCCACTGGCTGCGCTTGATCGTCGTGCTGGCCGAGATGCCCAGCGTGTGCTTGCGATGGCCGAAGGGGTAGTCGCCCGCCTTGTTCAGGCGCACGTCCAGCGTCACCGGGTGCGTCTGCCCGAGCAGGGTCAGCCTGCCCGACAGCGTGCCGCTGCCGTCGGCGCCCGACTCGAAGCCCGTGGCCTCGAAAACGATCTCCGGATGCGCCTTCGCGTCGAGGAAGTCGCTGTCACGCACGTGCTTGTCGCGCGCACCATGGTTGGTGAATACGCTGTCGGCCTTCACCACCACGCGACCCGAACTCAGCGCGCGCGTCTGTTCGTCATAGACGAAGCTGCCGCTGCCTTTCAGGAACAGGCCGATGGTGTCGGCAAAGCCGAGATGGCGGACGCTGAAGGCGATCGAGAAATGATCGGGGTCGATCTGGTAGGTGCGCGGCTCGGCGCGCGCCGGACCGGCCATCGCCGCGGCAAGCAGAAGGCCGGCCAGCAGGCCGACCAGCGTCGCTCGGGCACCGTGGACTGGGCGTGAAGTCTTCATCGCGATTCCTCCTCCGAAAGATTCATCAAGACCGCAGCCGATGGCGATACAGCCAGCGCACATCGACCGCAAACGACCACCCCAGCAGCACCAGCGCAAGGCCCAGCAGGCCGCCGGCCAGAGCGGACCCGACCTGCGGCAGCAGGCACAGCAACAGGCTCGCGACCTGCCACACGCACACCGCCTTGCGCCGCCAGCGCTCCGGCAAGGGCGCCTCCAGCCAGGGCCAGGCCGCCATCGCGACGACGAAAACGTAGCGCATCGCCCCGATCGCCAGCACCCACGCACCCGCCTTGCCCAGCACCAGCAGCAGGCCGCACAGCACCAGGATCAGGAAGGCGTCCAGCTCCATGTCGAAGCGCGCCCCGAAGTCGCTGGCGCAGCGCCAGCGCCGCGCCGCCCAGCCATCCACGCCGTCCAGCGCCAGCGCCGCCAGCGCCAGTGCGGCCAACCATCCCGCGTGTCCGACCAGGGCCGGAAAGCCCGCAAGCGCCCCCGCCAGCACCGCCACCAAACTGCCGCGCAACAAGGTCACGTGGTTCGCCGGCCCCAATCCGCGGGTTGCATCCGGCCAGTAGCGCCAGACCAGCCCCGCCATTGCAGCATAGACGGCAAGCGCCAGTCCTGCGGCGGCCAGCGGCCACGCTAGCGCACCATGCAAGGCCGCAAGCACGAACACCAGCACGACGGCGCCGGCCGCGAGTTCCAGCCACGCGGGCGGCACGCCCACAGCGCGCGCCGCTGCGCCGGCATCAGGAGTCGGGCTATGCTTGTTCATGCGCGTTCAGACCTGCCGCCCGCCGCGGTGGTTCGCCGCGACCCGACATGTGCCGATCACACGACTGCCATCGAGATCGGCATGCCCGCATTTTCCCCTGCTGATCCGGACCGACTGCATGCGTTCCCACCCCTCCGCTGACCATCCGCTCGCATTCTGGACCTTGCCCCCAGGCGATGGCGAACTGCGCCCGGTGGCACTGCCGCCGCTTTCACCCGGCGCGGTGCGCGTGCGCAGCCTGTTCGGCGCGATCAGCCGCGGCACCGAGGGCCTGGTATACCGCGGCGAGGTGCCGCCGAGCGAACACCAGCGCATGCGCGCGCCCTTCCAGGAAGGCGAATTCAACGGTCCGCTGAAGTACGGCTACATCAACGTCGGCGTGGTCGAGGCCGGCTGCGGCGCCGAGGCCGAAGCGCTGGTCGGTCGCCGCGTGTTCTGCCTCCATCCGCACCAGCAGGCCTACGTCGTGCCCGCGAGCGCGGTGGTGGCGCTACCCGACGCCGTGCCGAGCGAACGCGCCGTGCTGGCAGCCAACCTGGAGACCGCGATCAACGCCGTGTGGGACGGCGCGCCCTCGGTCGGCGACCGCATCGCGGTGGTCGGCGCAGGCGTGGTCGGGGCACTCGTGGCCTGGCTGTGCGCGCGCATTCCCGGTACCGAGGTGCAGTTGATCGACGTCGATCCGGGGCGCGCCACACTGGCAATGGCCCTGGGCGCCCGTTTCGCGGCACCCGGCACGGCCGCGGGCGACTGCGACCTCGTCTTTCATGCCAGCGGCGCGCCGGCGGGCCTGTCGACCGCACTCGGCCTCGCCGGCCAGGAAGCCTGCGTGATCGAGATGAGCTGGTACGGCCAACGCGCCGTGCCGCTTGCGCTGGGCGAGGCTTTCCACGTCCGCCGCCTCAGCCTGCGCTCGAGCCAGGTCGGCCACCTGCCGCCGCAACGCCTGCCGCGCTGGGACTATCGCCGGCGCATGGAACTCGCGCTGGCGCTGCTCGTCGATAGCGTGCCGGACGTGCTGATCAGCGGCGAGAGCGACTTCGCCGACCTGCCCGCCACGATGCACCAGCTGGCGTATTCGCCCGCCGGCGCCCTGTGCCACCGCATCCGCTATCCGCAGCCCTGATCCCCTTCACTCTCACGAGACGCGCCCATGTATTCCCTGACCGTTCGCGACCACATCATGATTGCCCACAGCTTCCGCGGCGAGATCTTCGGCCTGGCGCAACGCGTGCACGGTGCCACCTACCTGATCGACGCCACCTTCCAGCGCACCGAACTGGACGCGGACGGGCTGGTGGTCGACATCGGCCTCGCGAACGACACGTTGCGCGCCGTGCTGGCCGAGTTCAACTTCCGCAATCTCGACGACGAGCCGGCCTTTGCCGGCAGAAACACCACCACCGAGTTCATGGCGCGCGTGGTCTTCGACCGGCTTGCGGCCGCGATCCGCGACGGCCGTCTGGGCGAAGGCGGCCGCGGCCTGGAACGGCTGAAGGTGACGCTGCACGAATCGCACATCGCCTGGGCGAGCTACGAAGGCGCGCTGTGAGGCTGCGCGATTGCAGGCATCGAAACGGTCGATGAGCGCAGAGCGAATGCAGCGGCTCACCTTCATCGTCGCCGGCGCCCCCGCGCAGCGCACCGGCGGCTACCTGTACGACGCGCACATCGTCGCGCAGTTGCGGCACGGTGGCTGGCAGGTCGAGGTGATCGGGCTCGCGGGCCGTTTCCCCGATGCGGACGAGGTCGCACGCGACGCCCTGCGCGCCACCCTGTCCTCGCTCGCGGACGACAGCCTCGTCGTCATCGACGGCCTGGCGCTCGGCGGCATGCCCGAGACGGTCGCCCCCCACGCGCAGCGGCTGCGCCTGATCGCGCTGGTGCATCACCCGCTGGCGGACGAATGCGGACTGGAGACGGACCGGGTCAAGCGCTTCGAACGCCAGGAAACCGCAGCCCTGCAATCCATGCGCGGGGTGATCACCACCAGCCGCTTCACCGCGCGACGGGTGGCCGGCATGGGCATCGACACGGCCCGCATTGCGGCCGTAGAACCGGGCGTCGCCCCGCAGCCGCTCGCCGCAGCCGATCACACCCCGCCACGCCTGCTGTGCGTCGCCACGCTGACCCCGCGCAAGGGGCACAACCTGCTGGTCGAGGCCCTGGCCTGCGTCGCGGATCTCGACTGGCAGTGCGATTTCGTCGGCAACGCGAGCCGTGACCCCGACCACGCAGATCGCGTCAGCGCACTCATCCGCACCCACGGCCTCGCCAACCGCATCCATGTGCACGGCGAATGTCCCGAAGCCGGGCTGCACGCCGCCTATGCAGCCGCGGACCTGTTCGTGCTGCCCTCGTACTACGAAGGCTACGGCATGGTGATCAGCGAGGCGCTCGCCGCCGGCTTGCCGGTGCTGACCACGACGGGCGGCGCGCTCGCCGAGACTCTCCCGCCCGGCACCGGCCTCGCCGTGCCGCCGGGTGACTCCGAAGCGCTGGCGCAGGCGCTGCGCCGGCTGCTGGCGAACCCCGCCGAACGCCTCGCGCTACGCGATGGCGCCCGCGCGGCGCGCGTGCGACTGGCGGACTGGACGCAGGCCGGCGCCACGTTCGCGACCGCGCTCGAGCGCCTGTCCGGCCTTCCGCCCGCTTGCCCCTCAAGCCTCCACCCCGACACCCTGTTCGATGCCGACTGGCTCGCGCTGCGCCGCGCGGCCGACCATGCGGCACGCGACCCGCGGCTGAATGCGCTCGCTGCCGACTGGCTTGCGCGGCGCGACCACCGTCCGCTGCGCATCCTCGATCTCGGCACCGGCAGCGGCTCGAACCCGCAGTATCTCGCCCCATGCCTGCCCGGCCCGCAGCGCTGGACCTTGCTCGACCATGACAGCACGCTGCTGGTGCGTGCGGTCGAGACCTGTCGCAGCCTGAACGACCGTGACGGCCACGCGCTGACCGTCGAACCGCTCGTCGCCGCCCTGCAGAATCTCGATGCCTCCCTGTTGGCCGGCTTCGACCTCGTCACCGCCTCGGCCCTGCTCGACCTGGTCGACGAGCGCTGGCTGCAGCGTCTGGCCGAAGCCTGCCGCGAAGCCGGCTGCGCATTGCTGATCGCGCTGAGCGTGGATGGGAACTGGCGGATCGAGGCGCTCGACAACACCGACAGCGCTCGTCAGGCCGACGCGACCGAGGACGCCTTCGTGCGCGCCGCCTTCAACGCCCACCAGCGTCGCGACAAGGGCGCGGGCCGGGCGCTCGGTCCCGATGCCGCCCCCCGTCTCGCGGCCTTGCTGCGCGCGCAGGGATTTTCGGTGCAACTGGCGCCCAGTCCGTGGCAGCTCGCCGCGGCCACCCCGGCGCAGGTCGCCCTCGCCCGCGCGCTGCTGGACGGCTGGCGCGAGGCCGCCACGGAGCAGCGCCCCGAGGCCCACGCGCGCATCGCCGACTGGCACCGGCACCGTCTGTCCGAACTGGCGCACGGCCGACTGCGAATCGAGGTCGGCCACCTCGACCTGCTGGCGCTGCCACCAAGCCGCGGGGCCGGATGATCGCCTTGCCGCGAACAACCGCCCGCGATCGCGATGCCAGCTAGCCGACGTATCGCCGCCCGCCTGCTGCCTGCACTGGGCAGCCTCGCGCTGCTGGCCGCCGTGTTCGCCTGGCTGGACGACGACGCCCTGGCTGCCACCCTCGTCGCACCCTCGCCCGGCTGGCTCGCGGCCGCATTGCTACTGGGCGTGCCGCAGATGGCCCTGTCCGCCTGGCGCTGGCAGCTTACCGCGCAGCGGCTCGATGCGCCGCTGCCCTTCGGCCGCGCCGTGGCCGAGTACTACCTCAGCAGCTTCCTCAACCAGGTCCTGCCCGGTGGCGTGCTCGGCGACGCCAGCCGCGCCTGGCGTCACGCGCGTACGCAGGCCGCCGACTCGCCCGGTCCGCGCGCGGCCTGGCTGGCGGTGGTGCTGGAGCGCGCTTCCGGCCAGTTCGCCCTGCTGCTGATCGCGCTCGCGACCCTGTTGGTCTCGCCCGTGATCGGACAGATCCTCGGCCGGACGTTCGCCGGCATCGGCCAGGGCGGTGACATGGTTCCGTTGCCGCTCCGTCTCGCATTGATCGGCGCTGCAGTCGTGCTGCTGCTGTTCGTGCTGCGTCGGAGCGGATTCCTGCGCCACCTCGCGAATGCCGGCCAGCGTGCGCTGCTCGCCCGCGACGCGCTGTGGCGGCAACTGCTCGCCTCGCTGGCGATCTCGGCGAGCTACATCGCGGTGTATTTCTGCTGCGCCCGCATGCTGGGCATCGACACCCCGGCCACGACCCTGCTGGCGCTGATTCCCTGGGTGCTGCTGGCGATGGCGCTGCCGCTGTCCTTGGCCGGCTGGGTGAGGGGAGACAAGAAAACCGAGGGGGCTGAGGCAAGATAAATGCGGGATGCGGCGGGACCGGAGGGGAGGAAACGGGACGCCGGCTTAAAACGTGTTGCGCGGGGCGCAAATTGGGAGACGGGGCCGGGCGGCCCCTTTTTTGCGTCAGAAGAGGCCGGTCTGGCGGGACTTGATGTCGGCGGCGCGGCAGCGGTCCACGATCTGGCGGACGCGCATTTCGGAGAGGTGGAAATCGCGCGCGAGCTGGCGGTAGTTGTCGCCGCGGAACTTGGCGTAGATCTCCCGATCGCGGCGCGACAGCACCCACGTCTGACCCTTCGGGATGTACTCGTAGGCGCCGCCGACCTCGGTGCGAACGGCTTCGGCGATGGCGAAGGCTGCCTCGGCGGCGGGCTGATGGTCGAGCTTGAGGTGCTCGGTCATCCAGGCATAGGCAGCGTTGGCAACGCTGGCGAGGATCTCGGGGTAGTCGTCGTCAAGCATCAGGGCCATGGTTGTGTCCTCACAGGCCGATGTGGGCAGACGCGGGTGTGCTGGTGAGCATCAGGCGGCTTGGGTGGATGCAGGCGCTGCGGCCGCGGGGTTGATGTCGAATACGCGTTGGCCGTGCCGCTCCTTGGCGGCGAGCCACTGCCAGACGTAGCTAAGGGCGTCGAAGCCGCGAGGGCTGAGCGTGGGCGCGACGACGCGGTGGATGTCGAGCATCACCAGGCCGCGCGGCAGGACGCCGGCGGCCACCAGGCGGCCGATGCGGGCGTCGATGGCGGCGGGCAGCTCGCGCGCGGCCCAGGCCTTGAGGCCCTCGATGGCGCGGTACTTGTCATTGAAGCGGGTGAAGTGGAGGTCGTCGACGCCGGTCATGCGCTTCACGTAGGCCGCGAGCGAGGCCTCGGTATTGCTCTGGGTGGCGCCGATCTCATGCAGCAGCAGCCAGACAGCGCGCAGCTTGCTGGACTCCGCATCGGTGGCGAGCGGGCGGCGCTCGGCGGGCTTGGCCGCGTTTGGTTTGCGCACCTTGAAACCGGCTTTCTTGAGGTGGTCGATGATGCGCTCAAGCTCGGGGATGGTGCAGTCGGCGGAGCTGGTCTTGCCGTCGGCGAGCTTGGCGACCAGGTCGCGGTAGGTGTCGTCGGCCATGTGGATGTCGCGGCGGGCGACGTGGATGAGCCCGATGAGACGGGCGCGGTTGGCGGCGCGGGCGGCTGCGGCTGCGGTGGCGGGCTTGGTGGTCATGGGCTTACTTCCAGCGGAGTTCGAGGGTGGCGCCAGCGTGGGCGATCGAGACGGGCATTGCTGCGGGCTCCGGGGCACTCTTCGTCGGGCGGCATGAGCCAGACGAGAAAGCAGTGAATCTCTGCGGCGATGGCTTGGGCTACGGCTGCGAGGGTGCGCATGGGTTGCTCCTGAGGGTGAGTCGCCTTGCCGGATGGCCCGCGGGAGGCAGGCCATCGAGCCTGGCGGCGCGGTCAGGCGTTGCAGGCGTCCTTGAGGGCCTTGGCGGCGGTGAAGTGCGGGGCGCGCTTGGCGGGGATCTGGATCTCGGCGCCGGTCTGGGGGTTGCGACCGGTGCGGGCGGCGCGCTGGGTGACGCTGATCTTGCCAATGCCGGGGATGGTGATTTCCTCACCGGTGTAGACGGCGGCGTGGGCGTGGTCGCCGAGCGCCTTGATGACTTCCTCGACGACGCGTTTCGTGAGGCCGGTGCTGCCGGAGATGTTCGCGATGAGTTCGGTCTGGGTCATGGTGTGCTCCTGGTGATGCGTCAGATGGTGGGTTGCCGGTTCCCGGCGCCCTTTCGGCTTTCGCCAAGGCGGGCCTTTGCTTTTTCCGTGCCGGCTGGTTCCGATTCTTCCCTCGGTTTCCTTGGGGCTTGCCGCTATCAGTTGAGGCGATCGGCCCAGACGAGCGGCTGCTGCCGTGCGTCGAGGCTGTGGAGGGTGACGTTGTGGTCGTCGACGACCTTGAAGCTGACGGTGCCGCCGGCGGCCTTGGCGATCTCGACGGCGCCAGCCTTGACGGATGGCAGCGAGGGAAGCGGGAAACTGCAGACATTGGTCCAGCTGCCGCGGCAGTTGGCCTTGAGGTGAAGCTGAGTGCTCATGCTTGGCTCCGGTGAAAGGCGAGCGCGGCCAGGCCGATGGCGACCAGGGCGAGCGCGCCGGGTTCGGGAACGGTGTTGATTGCCGCCCGGGAGGCGGCGTTGGGTTTCGGCTCGGCCCGCTGTGCCTCTGCGCAGTCCTTGCCTTGGCCGGTGCAAGGCGGGATTGCGACGGGCGCACCGAGGGGCTCGATCGGCGACGGGGTCGGATGCACCGTCGGCGTCGGGCTGCGGTAGGCGAGCTCCGGCGGCATGATTGCCGCCAGGTACATCGCCAGCGCTGCGCAGCTGCCGCTGCCGAGCAGCACGCCCAGGGCGAGCCACTTGATGCGCAGGCGGCGAAGCGTGCCGGGCGGGAGGTAGCGGAGCTTCATTGAGCGCGGCCCCTGCCGTCGAAGCAGATCACGCTGGCCACCGGATACCCGTCATGCAGCACGCCGTCGAGCAGGCGGCCGGCGAGCTTCTTTCCCACGCGTTCAACGGCGTTGTCGTAGTCGCCGCCCCAGTTGCAGCAAACGCCCTCGTAGGCAATCCCGTGCGCGGCATCTGGGGCCCACTCCCCCCACTGCTTGAACAGGAAAGGCACGCCGGCTGCGGCGCACTGGTCGCGCAGGCTGCGAGCCCACGCGGGGTGCATCGGCCGTGCCTTCGGTCCAGACTCGCCGCCGACGACGACCCAATCAAGCTGGCCCGGACCTCCGTGCAGCCCATGCTCTGCCAGATTTATCGAAGCCAGCAGCGGCTCGGCGCTGATCCATCGCACAGCGGCCGGCGTGTCGAGCAGAAGCGGGATGCGCTCGTCGGCCGCGGCCTGATCTTCGACGCTGACGCCGAGCCAGACATTCGGCAGGGCCTTGTCCATCGGGCCGGGATCGACGCCGAACAGGCGCTCGGCGGCCTGCCGAACACCAACCCACAAGCAGGTTCCGCTGTGGCTGAAAATCGGGTGCTCGCGCATACGATCCGGGCGCTTCGTCAGCACTTGGAAAACGTTCTGCTTCGCCAGCGCCATGACGGCGAACACCTCCTCGATGAACTCGTCCGATACGTCCGGATGGAACAGATCGGACATCGAGTTCACGAAGATTCGACGCGGCCGGCGCCAGCGCAGCGGCTGATCAAGCCGGTCGGCGTGAGTGCGAACGTCGGTGAATTCCCGCCCGGCATAGGCCGGCAGGTGCTGCAAGCGCACCCAGTCGCGCTCCGCGTAGCAGTGCTTGCAGCCTTGGCTGACCTTCGCGCACCCGGTAACAGGGTTCCAGGTTGCGTCGGTCCATTCGATTCCGGTGTTGTCGCCCATATCTAGGCCACCTCCTGGATCAGTTCGCGCTTGACCTCGTAGCCGAAGGCGTCTTCCTGCTTGAGGGTGGCGCCGACGGCGTGGAGGGTTTCGATCGGCAGGTTCTTCATCGCCTCCTTGTCGCACTCCTCCTTGATGCGGATGCAGCCGGTGAGGCCGAAGTCCTTTAGGGCCTGGAGGGTGTTGCCGAGGTTCTTGATGACGATGCGGGTCGAGAGGCGGAAACCGACGCTGCCGAAGGTGAGCTCCTTGGTCTTGGCCTTGATGAACTCGCCGCGGTTGGCTTCGGCGTACTGCTGCATGGCCAGCTCGAGGCCGGCCTTCTTGCTCTGCAGGGGTTCGGCCTCGGCCTTGGTGGCGGCCTTGATGGCGTCGATCTGTTCCTGCTGGGCGGTTTCGAGGATGGCCAGTTCGCGGTCGACTTCGGCGATGGCCTTGAGGCAGGCGTCGACGTCGGACCAGGATTCGAGGGTGGTGGCGGAAAGGCGTTTGCGGGCCATGGATCAGTGCTCCGTGCGGGGGGATTGGGTTTGCGTGCGCATCGCGTTGAGTGCTGCGATGCCGAGGTCGGTGATGCGGTAAGAGCCGATGCGGCCGGTGCCGACGGGCAGGCCTGCGCGGCCCGGGATCTCGTAGGACAGCCAGCCGCGCTGGCGCATGTCGTCGGCCAGGTGATAGACGGCGTTGCGGCTGATGTGCCGGTCGACGCCGTCGGCTTCTGCGGCCACGATGCCCTCGCGCAGCTGGCGCACCGTGAGGTAGGCGCGCGGCTCGAGCAGCTCGAGAATGCAGCGGCGGTGAAGGGCTGCGCGCTTGACCGCCGGGTTGTTGGCGGAGGTGTCGCGGCCGACGCGGACGCAGGACTCGATGAACTGCTCAGCCGCGGCGGCGGCGATGGCCTGAACCTGCTCAGCCATGCTGGGGATGGCAGCGGTGTTCATGCGCGCGGCTCCTGTGCAAGGGGCATGGCACCAGGCACGCCAAGCAGCCGTGCCAGGCGAGCGGTGTCCGCGCCAGTGAGCTGCACCAGGTCGTCGCCGTCGTAGATCGACAGGCGGCCGTCATCCCACAGGGAGAACTCAATGAAGCGCGATCCACGCTTCTGAGGCCCGACGAGTTTTCGGATGGCGCTTGCGTTGCTGCGGCACACGTCCCGGCGTACGTCGATACCCGGTTCGGGTGCGGCTTCCGCGACCGCTCCGGCGTCGGCATCGGCGCCGATCGCAGCCTCGTCGACGACGCGCGGGTCATAGACCACGTCGGCCCGCTGCCCTTCCTTCCGGCCGCGTGCAACGCTGTTCGTCTTGATGGTGTCGATGAGGTAGCTGGTAGCCGCTGTCGAGAGCCCAAGCGCGTTGGCGATGTCCTTCACGGTCATGCCCTCGCTCATTGGCTTGCCGCGCACCAGGTCGGCAATCTGCTGGCGGTTGAGGTCGGCTTCAATGCGGGTATGGCTTGCGGGCGTTGCCTTCATGGCGGGCTCCTTGGGATGGGTGATGCGGCGCAGGTCGGGGCGCGGGTCGCGCTCCGGGTCGGCCGCTTGCGGAAAACGGGGCGGCGTGGTGTGGCTGGGGTGGATGGAGAAATGGCCGCGGGCGTTGAGGTCCTTCCAGGTGTCGTTGCGCGGTGGCAGGCACGTCGGCCAGATCGCCAGCCACGGCTCCGGGTCCTGGCCGCGCTTGATGAGCGCGGTGTTGATGCGCGCGTCGCGCTTCATCTGCTCGAGTGCCTTCCAGAAGGCGGCCTCGTCGCCGCCGACTTGCGCAGCCAGGTCGGGCGCACGTGCGGGGCGCTTGCTGTCGTTGCTGGCGATGAGCGTGGCGATCTGCTGCATCAGGGCCGCGTCGGGCGGGGCGGCGTGGGCTTCGGCGGCTGCGATCATTGGCGCACCTCTTGCGGCACTGGCGCCGCCATGGCGTGGGCGGTGTAGATCGCTGCGACGGCATCCGGGTCGGGCTGCAGGCCGCAGGCGATGCGCACGGTTTCGACCTCGCGCAGCAGCTCGCCGTAGGTGTCGGCCCAGTGGTCGATCTCGGCGCGGGCGGCGTGCGTCGTGACCAGCACGCCCAGGCCGAAGGCGATAACAACCGGCAGCACCTTGGACTCGACGAACTCAGCATTGAGGAAGTGGGCGGGCGTTTTCATAGTCCGAGCGCCTCCCCGAGCTGCACGGTCAGCGCGAGCGCAGCGGCTTCAGAAAGACGCAGGTGGCCAATGCGGCGCGGTGTGCTGCACCCGCTCACCAGTTGAACCACCAGGCTGATGTCGCCATCGTCCATCTCGCCGGCCGTGATCGCCACGCGGGCGCCACGATCGACGAGGTTCAGCGCCATCTCGATTTCGTGTTGCGTGGCCATGTCACACCCCCTTGATGATGTCGGCGGTGACACGGGGAGCGCCATGCGCCGCCGCCTCGTTCATGGCCTTGGTGACCAGGGCGTGAAGATTCAGCGGGTAGGCGAGGCTCATGACCTCGTTGCCATTCTTGCCGCGCACAGGTCGGTTCAGCTTGCTGTGCATGCGAATGCCATCGATAGCGAGGGGGTCAAAAACCTGCGACAGATCAGCGCCGATCCGTCGAAACTTAAAGTTCAGGTATTCGGCTATCTGATTGTCCAGCGGAAGAAGTTTTACAACCTCGCACCGGCGGATGACTTCACGCGCTTCGAAGTAACGGCGCTCGTCGAGCTTTTCCTGCAGTTCTGGCTGTCCGATCAGGACAATCGAAATGAGCTTCTTATGACCGTCCTCAAGCTCCCAAATGGTCTTGAGTTGCTTCAGCGTCTTGATCTGCAGGTTGTGAGCCTCTTCGATTATGAGCATGTGCGTCTGGCCGAGCCTGGACGACAATAGGAGCGCTTCCTCGACTTGCCCATCCAGCTCCTCGACGTTCCTGCGAGGCTTTTCATGCGGGTTGACGGCTTTCAGAATCGAAATCGAAAGGTGTGTCGAAGTGATCAACTCCTTATTGCGCGTCTTAGGTTGGATGACGACCGTAGGGAGCCCTTCGCGGTCAATGCGGTCCAGGGTGTCTCGGCGCAACGTAGTCTTGCCGCTACCAGATTCACCGATGACGGCAATAAACCAACCAGGCGTCTTAGCCGCTTGGAACATCGCTTCGCGCACATACCTCTGATCCGCGGACATGAACAGATCGTCCGGTCCGTGCACGTCATTGATGAACGGGTCTCTGAATAGGCCAAAGTGGCGTAGCGTTTGCGGAGAAAGCATCTCGGGCTCGATCTCAAATGCGTTGTCGTTGGGCTTGCGGCTGCTGCGGTCTTCACCGATGCGGGTGTTCAGTGGCTTGGTGCTGTGGTGGCGGACGAGGTCCTCGTCCCAGATCTCGGCAATCTCCTCGGCGGACACCCCGCGCTCGGCGAGAAAGTCCTCGATCGCGGCCGTGATCTGGTCCCACGGCGTGTGGCTGGGGCGCCAGCCACGGTTGAGCAACAAGGTGAAGGCGCTGCGGCTCAGCGGCTGCCCGGCTCGGCTGCCCCCGGCTTGAATCAGCCGGGCGCTTACCTCGTCGTGGCGGATGCCGTGTCGCAACAGCGTTGCCTTCAGCCGGATCGGCGTCGGCGCGGGCTGGTCGGCGAGCGTGCTGCCCGTTCCCTTGCCCCTCTGTCTGGCTTCCATGGTTAAATCCTCAGTGCTGTTGATGCTGTTGCTGCATCGGGCTTTGCAGTTCGCGCTGCGCTGCCCACCTCTCGGCCTGGTGTGTTGGCGCACACCGGGCCGAATCCTTTTTCAGCCCACCGCCTGCAGGCGCGGGGCTTGGTTGGTGCCACGCAAGGTGGCGACAACGTTGTCGAGCTCGGCCTCGGGGACACCGTCCGGGTACTGGGCGACCAGCCAGGGGTGCAGATCTGGGCGCTCGATGCCGCGGCTTCGAAGCGCCTTGGCGGCTTCGAAGTGGGTCAGCGGCGGGGCTTCGAAAAGCGGCGCGGCCACGTTGATGTCGGTACCCCTGCGCGGCAGCGCGGCCGGGATCTCGATGTGCTCGAGGTGGCGGACCGCATCGACCATGCCACCCATCAGCGCAGCATTGCTGCGGCGCGCCTTGTCCATCTGGTCGGCAGTCATGCCCGGGAACAGCAGGCCGTCGAGCGCCTTGCCGGCGCGGTCGGCGTCGGAGTCGGGGCGGCGGGCGTAGGTCTCGCCGATGACCGGCGCCGACAGCGGGCGGCCGTATGCGTCGAGGTCCTGCGCCTCGGGCTCGAGGCGATACACGAGGTCCTCACCGTCAAAGCGCGGCACGCGCAGGCTGATGGCGCAGTCGCCGAAGAGCAGCGGCGAGATCTCGAGCGTGTCGCCTCCGCACACGCCGGCCAGCCCGGCCACGTTGTAGATGCGGCTGCCGCCGGCGCGCGGGTGGGCAAAGGTGATCGTGAGATCGCGCGCCACCTTGCGGGTAACGGTCTTGCCTTCCAGGAAGGCTTGGCACACCTCGAACGGGGGCAGGATGCGCAGCTCGTCCTGGCGGATCTTCATCCACAGGTCGTAGCGCGAAACCGGCTCCATGCCGTTGCGGCGCAGGCGGGTGTCCTGATGCGGGATGGCGTTGGCGTTGTAGGCCTCGGCCCAGGCAGACGCGGCGGCGTTCAGCTCTTCGACGTTATGCACCGGGTCGAAGCGCAGGCGGCTCTCGAACTGGGTTTCGACCAGGTTGTTGCCGCCTTCGACGCCGCCCTTGGCGCGGGCATTGCCAGGGGCGTGGGTGATGCTCTGCACCTCGAGCGCGCGCAGCACGTTCTGCACTGCGCTGGCCGTGTTGGCGCTACCCTTGTCCCACATCAACACCTTCGGCACGCCATGGAAGCGGCGGCCGGGCTGCTGGCCCCATGCGTGCATCAGGAACTTGAACAGGTTCAGCGGGCTCTCGCCGGCTGCGGTCACGTACCAGGGCAGAACCAGCCCGCTGGCGTGGTCGTACATCACATAGCGCCAGCACTTGAACTGCACCTTGGCCAGGCGGTCGAGCTTGTTCTTGTAGAACTCGTCGTCGCGGATGATCTTCTGCTCGCCGCGCATGTAGTACACCAGGCACAGCGACGGATCGACCTGGTGCACATGGTTGGGGTGGAGGCTGCGCAGCTGCACGGGCGCGTGGCTCTCGGCCTGCTGGCGGACGTTGAGGCGACGTGCCCGCGTGAGGCGATTGAGCTGGCGCGTCGAGACGACGATCTCCTGCCCGTTGTTGGCGGCGATGCTGGCGGCGACCGGGGTGAACATGGTCTGCTTGCCATTGGCGCGCACGCTGCCGCGCTGCATGGCCGCGACCATCGCGAGGGCGTCTTCACCCTGGCGGGTGCGGCCCTTGTCGGCGCGCGTCTTGCGGCCGCTAGTCCAGCCGGCCTGGCGCTCCAGCTCGGCGTAGAGCTTGCCGGTGCTCCAGCCGTAGAGGGCGCAGGCTTCGGCAAGTAGCGCGCCCTTGCCACCGTGTTGGGCGGCTTCGAGCCGGCGCGCAAGCTCGCACAGGTATTCGCGCGTTGCGTGGGTGGGTTTGGGCGCGGTGGCCATGATGATGTCCTCAGGCCTCTTCGACGACGGCTTCGGCGTCACCCTCGATCTGGGCGGCTTCGAACAGGTCGAGATTGCGGTTGTCGAGCTCTGCTGCCCAGCCAGCCAGCGTGGCCTCGTAGTGGTCGCGCAGCTCGGCAAACTGCTGGGTGAGGCGCTTCAGGCGGTCACCGAAGAGCACGGCGAACTGGCGCAGGATCAGGCGCTCTTGCTCAGCGTCGTCACCCCACTGGGTGTCCTCGTCGAGGATGGAGCCATGGAACAGGTTGATCTGCGCAACGCCTTGGTCGAGCTGGTCGAAGTGGGCGGCGATGGCGCCTTTGAACTTCCCGACCTTCTCATCCCAAGGCGATACACCGAGCTTGACCGTGGTGAGCTCGTCGATCTTGGCGTTCTTGTCCTGCAGCAGGCGCTGGGTGGCCTCGTCCTTCTGGCGCAGTTCGCGCAGTTTGGCGCGAAGCTCCTTGACGCTCATGGTGGCGACGTCGTCGAGCTTGAGTTCGCCGGTCTGGCCTTCGAGTGCGAGCTCGTCTATCTGTTCGTCATCAAGAACAAGCATCTCGAAGAGCTTGGTCTGAGAGCCGATCGCCGCCTCCAAATGTCTCGTCGACGAGACATTCGAGAACTTCGTAGCTGCCTGCATGAACTTCGCAGCAACCTTTCGATCGAGGCCGATCACGTCAAGGCGTGCAAGGAATTGTCCGTGCGGGCAGGCCTCTTTCAGGACAGACAGGCCGCGGCCAACCTCAAGGCAGGCCTCGACGCTGCGCCGCATGTTGGCGGCGATGTCGCGCTGGATCAGGTCGGGGTCGATCGCGTCGCCGGGCAACTGGTAGCCGACGCGCAGCGCCACTGCGCGGACGCGGGCGTTCTGCTGCTGGTCGGCGATGCTCAGGGTGGTGAGGGCTTGCGCGTCCTCGGCATAGGCCTCGGGGGCAATCTCAGGCGTCTCGTGGATGACGGGCGTGTGTGCGGTGCGGGCCATGGTTAAGATCCTTGATCAGGGAAGACGGGTGTAGCGGTTGGAGACTTCGTCGAGGCGGGCGCGGGCGCGGCTGAGGTCTTGCGAGAAGGCGAGCGCGATCTGCACGACCTTCGGGCCGAGGCGCCAGCGGCCGGTCTCTTCGATCTTCTCGACGAAGCCTTCCTGCTTGAGGTTGGCCAGCAGGCGGGTGATGTTGCTCGGCGAGGCCTCGACCGCCTTGGCCAACTCGCCGGGGGCAAGGCCATTCACGGTGTGGCCGGCGAGTACCACGATGGCGCGGCAGGCGCGACGCAGTTGGTCGCTGGTGCCGTATTTCTCGGGGCTCATTCGGGCAGCTCCTCGTCGGTGGCGCTCATTGCCGACTCCAGCAGGCCGTCGATCAGGTTCTGCAGCGTGGTGGCGTGCGCGATGGCGTCGAAGCTGTGGAAGGGGCTGTCAGCGTCGGCCTGCATGCGGGTGGCTACATCGGCCGCACTCTCGGCGTTGAGGGTGTAGGCGTGCAGGCGGCGGACGGCTTCCTTGGCCTGCTGGAAATCGGTGCTCATCAGTTCAGCTCCAGTTCGGGTTGATCGTTCTTGCGCACGTTCTCGCGGTGCCACGCGAGCACCTCGAGGCCGCCAGTAATCGCAGCGATGCAGCCGTCGCGGTCGAGCCGGCCAGCGTGGAAGTCGAGCAGCGCGCCCACTGCGGCGTTGAGCGTGGTCTGCAGTTGCTGCACGTCTGCCGCCTGGATGGCGTGGCCGGTGGGGATGTCGATGACCACCTTGTGCGCGGCAGCGGCGAGGTAGCGCACCACGTAGTCGCTGCGGGTGATGTGCTCCCAGGCAGCGAGCCGGTTGATGGGCATGGCGTCAGTTTCGAGCCACTTGTAGAGCGTGGCCGGGGTGGTGGCCATGAGCTCGGCAAGGCGTTCAACGTTGAGGCGGTAGCGCGCTAAGGCATGCGCCTTGTCGGCTTCGAAGGCCGCGCGCAGGCTGGTGGGCAGGGGTTTCGAATGGCTGCGGCTCATTGGCTATGACCTTGGTGATAGGCGGGTGAGTTGGTCGAAAAGAAAAAGCGTTTGGAATAGGCGAAAATGCGTTTTGCGGGGCTAAAATCGGGTCGTGCGTTGGGTGGTGGCTTGGTGACGCATGACGGCCTGCAGGGCCTGGGCCGGCGTCATGCGGTAGCGTTCGGCAAGCTGGTCGGTGGTGTGGTCGCCGGCGTCGAGCCAGACGAGGAGTTCGATCAGCGCCAGGGCGAACTCACGGGGGTCGGCGCCATGGTCGTGGAGCTGGCGGACGAGGCTGTCGGGAGTCATGGTGGCCAGCCTCAGGCGGCAATCTGCTCGTCAACCGGCAGGCCGAGCTTGAGGCGGATGTCGCGGCCGGTGCCGTAGTTGCCGCGGCGGATGCCGCGGATGACCTCGGAGACGTCGCGGTACTTGAAGCCGTTGGCTTCGGACCACGACTTGAGGGTGTGGCCCTGTTGGCGCAGGGCGTGCTTGATCTGGTTGGCGTTGGGGGTAGCCATTTGCGTGGTCCTCCGGCTGGTGAATGACTGTGTTTGCAACGTGTGGTGCGTTGTGTGATGTGAACTTTAGTCCATATTACATGGACAAGGCAACATATTTATGGACGTTTTTTCAGATTCGCTCGCACGACTCAAGCACCTCTTGCGCGTGAGCAAAGACGGCGAAGTCGCTGCGGCACTCGGTTTCTCGAAAACGGCTTTCTCTGAACGGAAGAAGCGGGGCTCCTTCCCGGTGGAAGAACTTCGCGCGCTCGCAAGAAGCCACCCTGAACTCGGTATTGACGTGGACTACGTGCTCACCGGGCAGCACGGTAGGGCTGACGCGCAGGCGGCGCCTGCCAATCACTGGATGCCTTTGGTGGACGTTGAACTGTTGGCAGAGGCCGTCGCGGCCGTGGAGAGGCTGCTGATGCACCGAAAGCGGGTGATCGCGCCGGAAAGAAAGGCTGAGCTCATTGCTCAGCTCTACCAGGCGCTAGCGTCAGGCGAAGACAGCGCGGCGGTTACGCAAGCGCTTTCCAAGGTCGGATAGGAGCCGGGATGAACAAGAAACCGGGTGGAAACGTTGTGCAGTTTCCAGTTCGAAGAAAAGAACCTTCAGTAACGGAAGCGCTGCAGCAGGCCGTAAGCGAAGTGCTTAAGGCCGCCGACGAGACCCCGCAGGAAGCCGCTCCCAAGCGGGAGCGCTCGAAACGGACTGTGAGACCGGCACCACAAATCGTTCAGCAAGGTGGTGATGGCAGCCTGCAAGTAGCCAACTCCACCATCCAGAACATTCACTTTGCCGTTCCGGAGCGTAAAGCCGTCCGCGTCGTGGTACAGCCCGGCCCGCAGCATATCGATGGCGCCCGGGCTGCCGAGGTCCGGGAGCTGGTTGGAAGGGTGGTGTCCGTAACGGGTGAGAAGCACTCCTTCGTCTGGGCGACCGTTAAACGGAAATATCGCTTCGTGCAGTACCAGTTGCTCACGCCCGACGTCTATATCGAAGTCTGCAAGTACCTAAGGAAATGGATTGCGAGCCGCTCGGCCAAGCCAACAGGTGATAACGAGGAACATCGCAAGCGGCTATTGAGGCGGATCTATGCCGAGGCTAGGAAGACACACGGCGTGATCGACAGAATTCGCGTTCGTGTCGCAGAGCGCTGGGATGTCCGCAGCTTGGCAGACCTCACCCCAGATCAACTGGTAGACGTCATCCGAGAGTTCGGTTTGTAAGGGGGCACCCATGAAGAAGACCTGTTTGAAGTGTGGCCACGCTAACGAGAACTCGACGGGAGAGCCTACGGAGGCGTGCCCGAGCTGCGGCGCAATCTACAGCCGCGTCGAGGCGGCATGGTCGGCAACGCCGCGGCCCACCACGGCCAGCAAGGTACGCACTTTCCCGCCAGAACGGGACGAGCTTGTGGAGGCTTTCGCCGAGCGCCTGCGCGGTGAGTCGCTCTATCCGGTGTTCCGGAGCCTCGTCGGTGTGATCTATGTGGTGTGGATGGTGTTCGCGGCGCTGGCAGTGCTCGGCGGTGGGGTGGCGTTCTGGAGGAGCACGGGGGCGGCGGCGTTTGGCGCCTTGTTCATGGGCATATTCCTCGGGGTGTTCTTCGCCGTGATTGCGAAGGTGACGCGCGAGGTGTCGCTGATGCTGGCGGATCTTTCAGACGCGGCGGTGCATATCGCGGCGAGGGTTCGGGCTTAGTTCTCGCGCCGCCAAAATGGGTGGCATACGTAAGCAGGTGGAGGCGGCTATGCCGAGATTGTGCCTTTTTCTCCTTGGGCTCTTGATTGGCTCTCCGGCGTTAGCGCAGATCTATAAATGCCAGGAAGGCGGGCGAACCGTCATCACCGACCAGCCCTGCGCGGGTGGATCGGAAATGAACGTAAAGCCAGCCGCAGGAAAGTTCGACCCGAAGGCACGCGAGGAGGTCTATCGTAGGATCGACCGCATGAGTGAAGAGGTTCAGGACGGCTATCGGGCTATCGCAGAACAGCAAGCACGCGAGGCGCCCCGCGCGGGTGGGTACGAAGAGCCGGACGAATGCGATCGCCTACGGGAAGATCATGCCGACGCAAAGCGCTGGGAGAAGGAGTTCGTCCATCCGGACAACATCGCACGCGAGAAGGCTCGAAAGGAGAAGGCTGCGTCTGATAGCTTCTTCAAGTGCGGCCCGGGCAAGCGTGTGTCCGTGTTCGACGAGTAAAACAGAGGGCGAGTTGTCATAATGTGTGGCCGCAGGCGCCCAACCTAAACCCCCAAACCCCTTTACTCGGCACCCCTCGCCCGCGCGCGTAGCCTGCGGGCATGAACTACGCCCGCCGAGTCGACACCCTGATCATCCACTGCGCGGCCACGCCCAACGGGCGCTGGACCAGCGTGCTGGACATCGACTACTGGCACAAGCAGGCCGGCTTCAAGCGTGCGCCCGCGACCGAGGACGCGCGCAAGTGGAACCCGGACTTGCGCCACGTCGGCTACCACTGGGTGATCTACACCAACGGCGGGCTGGCCACGGGCCGGCACGAATCCGAAGTGGGCGCCCACGCCCGCGGGCACAACGCCCGCAGCCTGTCGATCTGCCTGGTCGGAACGGACAAGTTCACTCCTCTTCAGTGGGACCAGCTGGCGCACCAGGTGCAGCACCTGTGCCGCCGCCACGGCATTGCGCTGCAGCACGCCACTGCCGCCAACGGCTGGCGTGGCGTCTGTGGCCACCGCGACACCGGCGCCAACAAGACCTGCCCCGGCTTTGACGTTGCCGCGTGGCTGGCCAACGGCATGCAGCCCCACTCCGACAGCATCCTGATCGAGCGGAGGCAGCGATGACGATCTGCGTGACCGTGACCCACCAAGAACACGACAGCACCGCCCGCCTGCGCGCGGACGTGTACCACGTCGATCTCTACGGCCAGGTGAGCGATCACCCGGTCCGCGTGCACGAACTGCCCCCCGGCGGCTCGGCCATCGTCCATCTGCACAAGAACAACGTGCTGGTGGTGCGCGAGCTGCCACAGGGCGACGACGTCGACGCCGCCGACCAGGACTGCGCGTGATGGACGCCACCCCCGACCACGACCCGGCCACCTGCAAGCACTGGTGGCACAGCCGCACGATCTGGATCAACGTGCTCGCCGCCGGCCTGCTGGCACTTGAGGCCACCACGGGCATGCTGCAGCCGCTGCTGCCGGTGAATCTCTACACGGCGATCGCCGTGGGGCTGCCGGTGATCAACGCCATGCTGCGCGTGCTGACCACCCAGGCGATCCGCACATGATCGCGCTGCGTGAGTGGGTGGGGCAGTTTGCCGGCGCCGGCAAGCTCATCGGCATCGCCCTGGTGCTTGGGCTGGCTGCCATGGCCGGCGGCTGGCTGACCGGGGTGCTGAAAGACCGCGAGATTGCCGAACTGAAACGGGAACACGCCGAGGCTGCGGCCAAGGCCGAGCGAGCGGCAAGCCAGCGCCTGGCAGAGGCCAAGGCCCGCGGCGATGCGCTGACCGTTGATCTGCACGTGGCCAACGCGGCCGCGCTGCGCCTGCAGGAGCAACTCCATGAAGAGATCGAACTGGCCACACAGGGCCGCGCTTGCCTTGATGCTGCCGCTTTGCGCGTGCTCGACCGTGCCCCCGGCATTGCCGCCCCTCGAGTGCCCGCGCCCGCCCGCGTCGCTCCTGCAAAGGATGCCCCAGACCCTGCCCGCGATACCGCGCAGCGGGCTGGGGATGAGCGCAGTGCTACCGACACCGACATTGGACGGTGGGTACTCGGCGCCGGGCGGCAGTACGACGAATGCGTCCGACGGCTCGACGCCCTGATCGACTGGCACACCCCCGACCCTGAACACCAAGACCGAGCGCCGGCATGGAATTGAAAGACCTACAGATGTGGCTGCAGATCACCAACACCCTGGTGATCTGGATTGCGGCGCTCTACACCTACTTCGCCAACCGCAACCGGGTGACCAACGAGCGCATCACCGGCCTGCAGGCGAGCCTGCAGACGCGGCTGGATGGCATGAGGACGGACATGGACCACCGACTGGACGGCCATGCCGACCGCCTGAGCCGCGTCGAGAAGGATCTGGAGCACGCGCCCAGCCACGAGGACCTCAAGCGCATCCATGCCCGCATGGACGAGGTAAGCGCGACGCTCTCCAGCCTGCAGGGCGAATTCAAGGGCGCCAACAACACGCTGCACCTGATCCACACCTACCTGATGACCGGAGGCAAGCAGTGAATTCCTTTTCTGAGCACGTGACGGCCGACCGCCGGCTGGTGGTGCTTCGGCTGCTCGAGCAGGCGCCGGACTACCGGGGCAACGCCTTTCTGTTGCAGCGTGCGCTGGATGGTTTCGGCCACGCCGTGGGCATGGATCGGCTTGGCACCGATCTGGCCTGGCTGGCCGAGCAGGATCTGGTGAAGGTCGAGCAGGTCGGCGGCGTCAGCATTGCTGCACTGACGCAGCGCGGGCTCGATGTTGCCAACGGCCGCGCCACGGTGCCGGGCGTGGCACGCCCCGCGCCGGGGATCTGACCATGGCCCGCAAGAGCAGCATCCAAAAACTGGACGTGCGCCTGCGCAATGCCGTTGACGAGCTGATCCGCGACGGCCGCTTCACCCTCGACGACATCCTGGCGCACCTGGCCACGATCAACGGCGGGCAAGCCCCGGTAAGCCGCAGCGCCCTGGGCCGCTACGCCCAGCGCGCCGAGGAGCAGATGCGCCGTTATCGCGAGGCGCAGGAGGTGGCCAAGGTCTGGGTGAGCAAGCTCGAGAGCGAGCCCGACGGCGACGTGGCACGGCTGCTGCCCGAGATGCTGCGCAGCGTCGCATTCCAGACCTTGGGCAGCATCGGCGACCGCGAGGACGGCGGCGATGCGCAGGAGGTTATGTTCCTGGCCAAGGCGATGAAGGACCTGGCCAGCACGGACAAGCTGACCACCGAGCGGATCCTGGTGATCCGCCAGGAGGTGGCGAAGAAGGCGGCGACCGAGGCGGTGAAGCAGGCCAAGGCCAGCGGGCTGAGTGATGAGGCCGCGGACCTGATCCGGCAGAAGATTCTGGGGGTGGTGTGATGCTCGAGCGCTCGCAGGTGGTGCGTGATGGCGAGTACATCATCGACGGCGAACGCTGGTGGGTGCATATCATCCACCGTCCTGGAAACGGCGAGAGCGTGAGCTTGTATGACTGCGACCTGGCGGAATGGGCCCGCCGAGTCTCGTGCTCTCCCCCGGTGTACAGCAAGACCAAGTACATGCAGATGCGCCGTTTCCAGAAGGCAGCTTCGCTGGTGAGCCATGACTGAGGCCGCCCCCGACCTCACCCCGCTGGCAAAGGCGCTCGAGCCGCGAGACGCGCGCACGCCCATGGCCTTCCTGGCCTACCAGCAGCGGTGGGCGAAGGACACCACTCCGGTGAAGTTCTGCGAGAAGTCGCGCCGCATCGGCTTGAGCTGGGGCGAGGCCGGGGATTCGGCGCTACTGGCCGCATCGGCCAGCGGGATGGACGTGTGGTACATCGGCTATACGAAGGACATGGCCGAGGAGTTCATCCGCGACTGCGGCGACTGGCTCAAGTTCTACGGCATGGCCGCGAGCGAGATCGAGGAAGGCGAGGAAGTCTTCATCGATGGCGACGAGAAGAAGAGCATCCTCACCTTCACGATCCGCTGCGCGTCGGGCCACCGCATCACCGCGCTGTCGAGCAGCCCGCGTAACCTGCGCGGCAAGCAGGGCCGGGTGATCATCGACGAGGCGGCGTTCCACTCGAGCTTGGGCGAGTTGCTCAAGGCGGCGATGGCGCTGCTGATCTGGGGCGGCCAGGTGCATGTGATCAGCACCCACGACGGTGACGCCAACCCCTTCAACGAGTGGATCAAGGACATCCGTGCGGGCAAGTACCCGTACAGCGTGCACACGATCACCTTCCAGGACGCGCTGGCCGATGGTCTGTACGAGCGCGTGTGCCTGCGCCGGGGGGTGACGCCCACCGAGGCGGACAAGCAGACCTGGGTGAAGGGCATCTATGCCCAGTACGGCGACAACGCCGCCGAGGAGCTGGACTGCATCCCCAAGAACGGCTCGGGCAGCTGGCTGACGCGCGCGCTGATCGAAGCACGGATGAACAAGGACCTGCCGGTGCTGCGCTGGGTGCCGCCGGCACCGGACTTCGTGCATTGGCCCGAACACCTGCGCACGGCCGAGATGCGCGAATGGCTCGACACCCACGTGCTGCCGCTGCTGCTCGAGCTCGATCCGGATGCGCCGAGCTTCATCGGCGAGGACTTCGGGCGCACGGGCGACTTGACGGTGATGGCGCCGTGCCAGCTGCTGGCCAACATGCGGCGGCGCTTCCCCTTCCTGCTCGAGCTGCGCAACTGCCCGTTCGACCAGCAGCGCGAGGCGTTCTTCTACATCTGCGACCGCCTGCCGTGCTTCCGGGCCGGCAAGCTCGATGCGCGCGGCAACGGCCAGTACCTGGGCGAAAAGGCCATGCAGAAGTACGGCGCCACCGTGATCGAACAGGTGATGCTGTCGCGCCCCTGGTACCGAGACAACACCGCGCCGCTGAAAGCGGCTTTCGAGGACGGCGGGATCGAGCTGCCGCTGGACCGCTACATCCTCGACGACCTGCGCCTGGTGGTGGTGGATAAGGGCATCCCGATCATCCCCGACGTGCGCACCGACGGCGCGGACGGCGGCAAGAGGCACGGCGACTCAGCGGTGGCGATCATGCTGGCCTACGCCGCCAGCCGCGCCGAGGCGCCACCAGCCGCCGGCGAGACGATCGAGGCCGAGGCCGACACCTACCGGGCGCAGCGGCCCAGGCTCGGTCTGTTCGGGCGGCGGGCGGCATGAAGGCCCGCGACCTCGAGGCTCGCCTGGCGTGGTCGCGCAAGCGCCTGCGGCAGCGCCAGCGCAAGCCTCTGGCGAGACATGCGGGAGAAACGATGAGCAAAACGGAAAAGCGGCCTCAGGCGCCCTGCGCGCCCCGTGGGGCGGCTGATGACCCGTCCGAGGGCGTGTAAGGGCGCCTGAGGGCGTGCAACACGCGTTATAACCAAGTTCGAGAGGCAAGGCTGATGGGCATTCTGGATTTTCTGTTTCGGCGCGGGGGTGAGGCGTCGGACGCGCGGATGGTGGAAGCCTCCGGCGCGACCGTCGACCCCGACGACGAAGAGGGCTGGCGCCGCCTGTCGGGCGACGCCAATCGCGACCTGTCGCCACTGTCGCAGGAGCGCATGCGCGAGACGGCGCTGTACCTGTGGGACGCCAACCTGCTGGCCAACCGCATCATCGAGCTGCCGCTGGCCTACATGCTGGCCGAGGGCGTGGAGCTGCGAGCCACAGAGCCCGAGATGCAGGAGACGATCAACCGCTTCTGGTCGGACCCGATCAACAGCATGGACGTGAAGCTGCCGAAGAAGGTGCGCGAACTGGCGATCTTCGGCGAGCAAGTGTGGCCCACCTTCGTCAATGAGATGAGCGGCCATGTGCGTCTGGGCTACCTGGACCCGGCGCTGATCGCGACCGTGGTGGTGGATCCGGACAACCCCGAGCAGCCGATCGGCATCGTGACCGTGAAGGACCGCAAGGGCCGCGCGCTGCGCTACCGGGTGATCGTCAATGGCCCGGAGACAGTCTTCACCCAGCGCACGCAAGCCATCCGCGAGACCTTTGCCGATGGCGAGGCGTTCTTCTTCACCGTGAATGACCTGAGCGTTTCGCGTCGCGGCCGTAGCGACCTGCGCGCGCCGGCGGACTGGGTAGATGGATACGACCAGTTCCTGTTCGGCGAGATCGAGCGCTACAACTTCCTGCGCGCCTTCGTGTGGGACGTGACCATCACGGGCGCGGACGACACGAAGATCAAGCAGAAGGCCCGCGAGATCAAGCCGCCCACCCCGGGTAGCGTGCGGGTGCATAACGACAGCGAGAAGTGGCAGGCCGTGAGCCCCGAGATCGGTGCATACGAATCGGCCGCGGCGGGGCGGCTCTTCCGCAACCACGTGCTGGGCGGCGCCACCATCCCCGAGCACTGGTTCGGTGGCGGCGGCGATGTGAATCGCGCCACCGGCGACAGCATGGGCGAGCCCACTTTCAAGGCCTTCTCGATGCGCCAGCGCTTCCTCAAGCACATGCTGGAGAGCGTCGGTCGCTATGTGATCCGGCAGAAGCTGATCGCCGAGACGGGCGAGCCCGACTGGTGGGACGAGCGCCTGGGGTGTGAGGCGGTGTTCCCGGAGATGACCGCGCGCGACACCACCAAGTACGCCGCCGCGCTGACGCAGGTGGTGACCGCGGTGAACTCGGCGATCGACGCCGGCCGCATGAGCGACGAGACCGGCGTGGCGCTGATCGCGGCCGTGGCCGGCCGGCTTGGGGTGGAGATCGACCCCGAGGCCGAGCTTACTGCAGCCCGCAAGGGCAAGCTGAAGCGACAGGAAGAAGACAGCTTCACGGGCCCGGGGGATCTGGTCGATGAAGAGGACGAGGCCGCCCAGGCTTCCGCGCTGGCGGCCGCGTCGCGCGAGGCCGGCCAATGAGCGCGCGCATCGTTCCGCAGGATGGCGATGAGCCGGTGCTGCCCGAGCTGCTGCCCTGCCCGTTCTGCGGCGGGCGGGCGGTGTTGAACAACGTCGGTTGGGTGATGGGCCGGCGCCGCGTGTATTGCGCCTGCGCCGAGTGTCGGGGCTGCGGGCAGGACATCCAGTACCGCCCCGGCCCGGACCATGGCCTGCGCGACGAGGCGCTGTATGCCGCTGCCTGCGCCTGGAACACGCGGGCAGCGCCCGCCAGCCGCATCGCCAGCGACCTCGAGGACGCCACGCGGCTATGACCCGCGCTATGACCCCCACCGAGGCCATCAATGCCGCCATGAAGGGCCGCACCCGGCTCATCAATGGCACGCTGGCCGAGCTGCGGGCGCTGCTGCAGCAGGCCGAGCGCGACATCGTGGCGCTGCTGGCGGCCCTGCCCACCGACTACCAGGCGTGGTATCTGCCCCAGCTGCAGGCCGAGATCCGCCGCGCGCTCGAGGGGATCGCCACCGACGCCGCGGCCGCGGTGGATGCCGGACAGGTCTCCGCCTGGCGCGAGGGCTCGCGGCTGGTGGATAACGTGCTGGCCGCGTCGGCCGTGTCGGTGGTGATCCCGCAGCTCGACCCGCGCCAGCTCTCTGCCATGCGCCAGTTCCTGACCGAGAAGATCCGGGACGTGACGCTCGAGGCGGCCAACCTCATCAACAGCGAGCTGGGGCTGGTGGTGATCGGCACGCAAACGCCGTTCGAGGCGGTCAAGGCGGTGAGCAAGATCCTGGGCGAGACGACGCTGCGCCGCGGCACCACCATCGTGAGCACCGAACTGAACCGGGCCTTCTCTGCCGCAAACCAGTTGCGCATGGAGCAAAGCGCGCAGTACGTTCCGGGCATGCAGAAGAAGTGGCTCAAGAGCGGCAAGCGCGAGCCGCGCCCCGAGCACGTCGCCATCCACGGCCAGGTGCAGCCGGTGGAGAAGCCCTTCGTGCTCGAGGGCGGCGCCGTTACCATGATGTACCCGGGCGACCCGCGCGCCCCCGCACGCCACACCATCAACTGCGGATGCGCCAGCGTGCCGGTGGTGCCCAAGGACAACCCCTACGGGCTCAAGCGCACCATCGTCGACGAGATCGCCGACAACGACGCCGCCGAGAACGCCCGGGCCCGCGCCGCATTGCGCAACGCCGCCCGAACCGGCTGAACCCCCCCAGAAAAAGCCCAAACGGCTTTACTTCAGACCCCCTCGCGCGAGGGGGCATGCTCGCTCCGTCATTTCCCCCCACGCACCCGACGGAGCGATCGCAATGGACAAACCCACCCCGCAGCACCCCATGGACCTGCCCGCCGAGCAGGCCGCCAAACTCGTCAAGCGCCTGGTGCCCGAGATCGGCAAGGACGGCAAGCCCACGGGCGAGACGGTGGAGAAAGAGGTCGGCGCCGACGAGGTGTTTGCCAACCGCGTGCGCGGCGACGAGATCACCGTCGTCACTACTGACGGCCAGAAGCTGGTCGGCAAGGCGCCCACCAAGAGCGCGAAGGCCTGACCATGAAGATCATCCCGGCCAACGGCATCGTGGGCGCGCGGCTGATCGAGGCCGCCGCCACCGAGGTGCGCGCGGTGCTCAACCTGGTGATGCGTGCGCTGGTCCAGGCCGGGCACGTCTCCGAGTACGCAAGCCCCGAGGCGGTCTATCCGGACCGCGTGGTCGTCTACAAGGACGGCCGCTACTACGCCTTCCCCTTCACCCTTTCCGAAGACAACGCGGTCACCGTGGGCGCGCCGCGTGAGGTGGTAATGCAGCACGTGGATGCCGCCTCGCGCATGACCGAGGCGCAGCAGGAGCAGGCCTTCATCGAAGCGGTGGGCGAGCCTGCCGGCGGCGTGTGGCTGATCCGCGTGATCCGCGCCGGCGAATCGGGCAACCGCAACTACTACCCCGACGCCGTGCTGCGTGACGCCGTGCGCCTGGTCGAAGGCGCGCGCGTTTTCGAGAAGAGCGACGCCGAGCACGTCGCGGCCGGCACCCAGGCTGTGGCACCGGGCAAGAGCTTTCGCAACCTCGTGGGCCAGCTGCGCAACGCCCGCTTCGTGGAAGGGGCCACGGCCGACACCGGCGAGATCCAGGCTGAACTGCACCTCATCCAGCCCGACGGCGACGTGGCCGTGCGCGTGCGCGAGGCCCACGCCCGCGGCATGGCCGGCCTGTTCGGTTTCTCGATCGACGCCGACGCCAAGGCCAAGGTCATCACCAAGGGCGGCCGCAAGCTGCGCGCCGCAACCCAAATCACAAAGGTCCATTCCGTGGATCTGATCGTGGAACCCGGTGCGGGCGGTGCCCTGCTGCGCATCGTCGAAGCCCAAGCAACCCCGTCCCAGGAGGATGAAGACATGGCACTGCGCCAACGCATGATCGAGGCCATCAAGGCCCACAACCCGCAGTTCGACGACGCCAACGCGACGGACGAACAGATCGAAGCCGCGTTCGTGGAAGCCAAGGGCGCCAAGCCCGCACCGGCCCCGGCTCCGGCACCCGCCGCCGACCCGGCGCTGATGGATCAGGTGCGCTTGGTCGAGGCCCGCATCACCGCGCGCGACCTGGTCGGCGCCGCCAAGCTGCCGCAGCCCGCCAAGGACAAGCTGCTGGCCCGCTTTACCGAGGCGCAAACGCCTTTCACCGCGGCCGATGTGAGCAAGGCGATCGACGACGAACGCGCCTACCTGGCGCGCTTCACCGAGAGCGGCAAGCCGGTGATCCACTTCGACGACATCGAGGTGGAAGACCGCAGCGTCAAGATCCACGGCATGCTCGACGACTTCTTCAACCGCAAGAACGGTGTGCATTCCTTCAAGGAGTGCTACGTCGAGATCACCGGCGACCGCCACGTTACCGGCGATCTGCAGCGTTGCGACATGGCCCGCCTGCGCGAATCGCTGGGCGAGCGCTTCGTCGAGGCGCTGTCTTCCTCGAGCTGGGCGAACGTGCTTGGCGACAGCATCACCCGCCGCATGTTGGCCGAGTACGCGCAGCTGACCGACCTGCAGGACTGGCGCAAGATCGCCGACGTGGTGCCGGTCAATGACTTCCGCACCCAGGAACGCAACCGCATCGGCGGCTACGGCAACCTGCCCGCGGTGAACCAGGCGGCCGCCTACAACGCGCTGACCAGCCCGAGCGACGAGAAGGCCACCTACGCGCTGACCAAGCGTGGCGGTACTGAATCGATCACCCTCGAGATGATCACCAACGACGATGTCGGCGCCATACGCCGCATCCCGGTCGAGTTGGCGCTCGCCGCAGCCAACACGCTGTACGAGTTCGTCTTCGACTTCATCCGCACCAACCCGACGATCTACGACACCGTGGCGCTCTTCCACGCCACCCACAACAACCTCGGCGCAGCCGCGCTGGATGCCACCAGCTTCGCCGCCGCCCGCCTGGCCATGCTCAAGCAGGCCCGCGCGGGCTCCAGCAAGCGTCTCAACCTGCGCCCGCGCACGCTGATGGTGCCGCCCGAGCTGCAGGAGGCAGCCTTCAACCTGTTCGTGCGCGGCCAGAACAACGACAAGACCTTCGTCCAGACGATCAACCCCGAGGTGATCGCCATCCCGTACTGGACCGACGCCAACGACTGGGCGGTGGCCACCGACCCGCGTCAGTGCCCGACGATCGAGATCGGCTTCCTGAATGGCCGCGAAGAGCCCGAGCTCTTCGTGCAGGACAGCCCCACCGTGGGCAGCCTGTTCAGCAATGACCAGGTCACCTACAAGATCCGCCACATCTACAGCGGCGCGGTGATGGACTTCCGCGGGCTGTACAAGGCGGTCGTTGCGTAAGGGACACCTCCCGCAGAGGGCAGCGATTGGGGGCGGCTGGCAGCCGCTGCCTCCGGGAGCCCCGCGACTGCCTCGGCTCGCCAACCTTTCGGGGGTGGATAACGGGCGACAGGTCTGGAAACCCCCACCTCTTTCGGAGAACCCCAGCAATGATGAAGCGAATCCTCTGCACCTTGGCCCTCGTGGCCTGCGCAGCCCTCTCCCTTCCGGCCTCTGCCGCCCTGCTTACCGACTACGGCGAGAACAAGCTGGTCGATGCCCTTTTTCGCGGCCAGGCGCTGGGCACCCCGGCCACCTGGTACGTGGGTGTCTCCACCGGCACCTGCAACGACGCCACGCCGGGCACCGAGCCCACCGGCGGTTACGCGCGACAGCCGGTATCGGCATCGCTCTCCGCGTGGGCGGGCACCCAGTCAGCCGGCAGCACCACGGCGAGCTCGGGCGCCGGCGCCACCACCAGCAACAACGCTGTCATCCAGTTCCCGGCATCGACCGCAGCGTGGGGCAATGTCCAGTCCGTGCAGCTCTGGGACGCCGTGACCGCAGGCAACCGATGGATCTGCGTGGACGTTGCCGCGCCGTTCAACGTCGATCGGGCGGGGGTGGAGCTTAAGTTCAACGCGGGGCAGTTGCAGTTCTACGTGGATAACTGAGGCATGGCTGCACCGGTGCCACTGACATACACGTCGCCGGTGCAGCGCGTCGGCGGCGGGCGCGAGGTATTCCCGAATCGACTCCTCGATCTGCTGGCCGGGATTGCGGATGGGCAGTGGGTCAAGGCCAACACTAATACGTTCAAGTCGATTTGGCCGCGCCTGCAAACGCCGAACTACGGCCCCGGCTTTGGCTATGAGTCTTATGTCATCAATGCGTGGTCAAGCATGGCATGGGACAGCAAGCGCAGCCGGATCTACCTGTGGGGCGGCGGTCACGCGAACACTGACGATAACGCCCTGTACGTGTGGGATGGCGAGACAGGGCAGTGGGGAGTCGGCTACTACGCGGCGCGCACTGTGATTGATGCGCAGGGCAGCTACAACACGCCGGATGGGCATATGGCCGGCCCTGTGTCGTCCCACACATACAGCGGCAACAACTACCTGCCCGTGCTTGATCGCTTCTATACCCATGGCGGCGCAGCGCAGGAGTGGGGCGGCGGTTTTCGTGTGTGGAACGCAGCTGCTGGGCAGTTCGAGGCTATCGCCGGATACCTGTGTCAGCTTGACCTCGTCGGCAAAGGGTTTGTTGGTGGCTCGACTGGCTCTAACTGGATGCGAGCAGGTGCAAAGGCGCTGCCGGGTGCGCGCCCGTGGGAGGTGCTCGACTACGTGCAGCGCGGCGTATCGACGAACTTTTCGGGCGGCATTTCGGGGGGCTCAGATGTCCGTGTAGAAGGCGGAGTCGACGTGATCTACAAGGTCGGTCAGGCCGAGTCTGCGAAGACCCTACGCAAGATCACGATGCCCTCATTGGATGTGACGACGCACACAGTCGAGGCAATCGGCCGCATGTGGTCGCTTGGTATGTACGAAGACCTTGGCTGCGCGCTTGATCGCAACGCGGAAATCATGTTTGTGTCGGGCTGGACTGTTGAGCGCTTTTGGGACCTGAAGACGGCGTCGCCAACCAACAATTGGAAAGAGCCGACATTTAGCAATGCCGAGGTCTATGCCCAGTACGTCGCTGATCGACAGTATCAAACGACAAAGCGCGTGGCCCCCGGATGCGCTTCCGACGACAAGCGCGGCAGCGTGTTCGTGTGGCTCGGTGGCGGTCGTGTGTACCGCGTCGACGCTCCAGCAGGTAATCCAACGCCGACCGCGGGATGGTCTATCGAGATCGTTGCGGATGAGACCACCGTTCGCCCGATGACGAAGGACGAAATCGCGGGCACGCCAGACGCATGGCGAGCCAGCGTCTGGGGGAAGTGGAAATACGCGGCAGATTTGGATTGCTATGTCGGCATGCAGCACCCGGAAAACGGCGACGTGTGGTTGTGGCGCCCGCCGGGCTGGATTGATCCAAGAGGAATTTGAGAATGGCGCAGTATTACAACGACTTCACTCAATATCCGCTGGCAACCAAGCTCGACAGTGGGGGGCATGACTTTTCGGTCCTCCTTGGCCGAGCCGACTACACGTTCCAGGTCGAGGAAGACGCGCGGGGCGCAAGCGGTCGCGTGCTGCGAATTCATCGCGCGGATCTTACCGGATATACCTGGTGGCGATGGAATGCAGTGCCGGTTACGGGCAGCGGCGAGATGTATATCGAGGCCATTGCCGGGCTCGCTGCGAACACTGCCATCGATGCGAGGACTGGCATCGTCAGGCTCCTTTGTAATGCCAACGCGGGCGTCACGCAGGGGTATCTTTGCGCGGATGGGGCGGGGGGATCAAGCAATGTCGTGCCGACTATTCGACGCGCGGACTCTCCGTCAACAACCGGCGCATCGGGCACATTTTATGCGTTTCAGACCAACCGCAAACGCTCTTATCTTCTTAAGTGGACAGACCTCGGTGCGTCGGTTGATCTCAAGTACAAAACATGGTGGTCGGACGAGGCGGAACCGAGCACATGGACTGTCGAAACGACTAGTGCAACGATGGGCGGAGGCGCTCCGTACTGGGCTGACGGTGTAGTTGGTATCGGGAGGCATGAGTCGGGCAATATCGAGAACCGGATCGCATTTATCGGCGTCGGCACAGGCACGGACTCTGCGCCTAGAGTGCCGTCCGGTGGCACTGCGCCGACCGGAACCGTCACCATCGGCACGATCACGCCGAGCACCACATCCGCATCGGTCCCCTACAGCTACAGCGGTAGTGACGCGACCGGCTTCGAGTACCGGCTCAACGGTGGCACGGCTGCGAGCATCGGCGCATCACCTGCGACGATCTCGGGACTCACGGCTAGCACGCCCTACAGCCTTGAGGTCCGTGCGATCAACGCAGCCGGGTCGGGCTCGTGGAGCGCGGTGTCGAACTTCACCACAGAAGCCGAGGGTCCGGGCAACCTGCCGCCCAGCTTCGACGGCCCGAGTATCGCGGCAATCAGCGCCACGGAAGGCGTCGCGCTGTCGTCGCTGGATGTGTCATCTCGCTTCTCGGATGCCGAGTCTGCGCTGACATTCTCGGCTGTAGGCTCGTGGCCTGCGGGCGTCACGGTATCGAGCGCTGGCGTCATCAGCGGCACGCCGACCACGGCGGGCACGTACTCCGGGCTGCAAGTCCGGGCGACGGACGCCGGGGCGCTGACGGCGGACAGCAACGCTTTCTCGATCACGGTCGCTGCGGCTGCGCTGCCGAGCACGATCACTGTCGGCTCTGCGCTGTACCCGATCAAGTACAGCTCGGAATCCGTGCTCAATGAGTCCGGGCTGCGGGCGACGGTGCTTGATGCAACCACGCTTGCAGAAGTTCTCAACACGTCGGGCGTGGTCTGTGCGAGCGGGGTGATCACGATCACCGACCCGGCGCTCGTGACGGGATCGGCCTACCACTTGGTCGTCAAGACCGCTGCGGGCTGGATCGGCATCTCTGACCCGGTGACTGCATCATGAGGATGCGCGTTACCGCATCGCAGATCCTTGCCGACTGCCCGATGGTGGTCGGCTTCGGCGGGTGGGGCGTGCTCGGGTCCGAATTGCCGCCGATGTCAGTCGGCGACCAGTGGATCGACCCTGTTGCGGACGCCAGCAGCGAGATATGGGTCCGCATTACGACTCCGCCGACCGTCGGCAATTTGCTGATGTTGCCGGATTCGTCGTTCGAGTATACGGGCCCGTCCACGACCTTCTCGGCACAGCTTGCCGTCAACGCCGCGGATGTCGGCACGCCCCAGCCGGTCACGATCACTGTCGGCGGCGAAGCTGCCGAACTCTCCGCCTCCGCCGGCCTCACCGCCGGCGGCTCCGCCACCATCGCCGCGTCCCTTGCGCTCTCCGCCGTCGGCCTCGTCGTATCTGGTGGCGATGCCCCGGTGCGCGCGGCGGTGCCGCTGTCGGCCATCGGCTACGCCCTCGCAGGCGGCAATGCCGTGCTCGATGGAGCGGCGGCAGGCGATCTGCAGGCGATCGGCGGTGCCCAGGCGGGCGGCAGTGCGGATCTGGTCGCCAACGTCACGATCTCGGCAGAGGGGCTGATGCAGGCGGCGGGCGCGGCAGGGCTGACGATTGCGGTGCTGCAGTCCGCGACCGGGGGCGCGCAGGCCGGAGGTGATGTGGTGTTGTCGCTCGAGGTGCAGCTGGCGGCCAGCGGCGGCATGCAGGCCGGTGGCGTGGGGGTGCTGGATGCGGGCGAGTCGGGGTCGATATCGGCGATCGGCGGCGCCCAGGCGGGTGGCAGCGCGGCGATCACGGCCACGGTGCCGCTGACGGCCGCGGGGATCCTGCAGGCGTTTGCGGCGGGCTACCTGGTGGCGCAGGTGGATCTGTCTGCGGTGGGTGGGGCGGCGCCGGGTGGCGCTGCGTATTTGTCGGATGCGGCCGCGCTGGTGCTGATCGAGTCGCGCCGCTGGGTGGTCGAGGCCGCGGGGCGGCGATGGGTGGTGACTGCATGATTACGAGACTTCCGGAGAAGCGCCCCGCCGAGGCGGTGACGATTACCTTCCGCTTTACCCGCGAGCTGCCGGCCGGTGTGAGCCTGCTGCCCACAGCCGACGTGGCTGTGGCCGTGCGCAAGGGCGAGGACGCTGCACCAGGCGCGATGCTGGCAGGCGCGCCGGCGGTGTCGGGGCCGGCTGTGTTGGCCCGCATCATGGGCGGCGTCGAGGGCACCGAGTACCTGCTGACCTGCACGGCTGACACCAGCGCGGGCGATCGCATCCAGCTCGAGGCGATCCTGCCCGTGGCGCTACCCCGCTGACCCCCGCAGAAAGCCCAAACCCCTTTACTTCGTAAGGCCCGCGCGCGCGCGACACCATTGCGGCATTCCTTTCCCCTGGTGCCGCGATGCCCGCCGTAAACCTCCCCGACCTGCGAGACCTGATCGACGACCTGGTGCGCGATGCCGTGCTCTGGGTGACGCCGACGCAGCGCGACCGCGCGATCGAGCTGGCCCTGGTGCGCTACAGCGCCGACCGCCCGCGCCAGGTGGTCGAGGATGTGACCACCGAGGACGGCGTGACCGTGCCCCTGCCCGAGGGGTGGGTGCAGGGCGAAAGCCTGTTGCAGACCGTCGAATGCCCGGTGGTGTCGCCCCCGGTGCCGCTCGAGGCGGATGCCTGGGCAGTGTGGCGCACCCCCACGGGCGAAGTCATCGGCCTGCTGCAGGCGGCCACGCCCGGCGCCACGGCGCGTCTGCACTACACCGCGCCACACGTCGTCGACGCCGCATCGAGCACCGTCCCCAAGGCCCACCGCGAAGCGGTTGCCTGTTACGCCGCCAGCCTGCTGGCCGAGCAGATCGCTACGGCGCACGCCAGCGCTCAAGACAGCACCATCGCCGCCGACCGCGTCGATCAGGCACATCCGGCCCGCGAGTGGTCTGCCCGCGCCAAGGCCTACCGCAATCGGTACTTCGCCACCTTGGGCATCGACATCAGCGCCCAGGGCGTTGAGCAGCCCCGCATCGACGCCGCCGGCGTGGTGGTGGATCTGAACCTGCCCACGAGCCACGGCCGTGGGCGGCTGTACCGGAGGCGGTGAGCCATGCTGCGCATCGAGCTCGACACCGACGCGCTGCGGACGTACGCCGACGCTTGGACGAAGGCGCCCAACATCGTCGAGGGCGAGCTGCGCCAGTTCATCGAGACGCTGGTGGCCCACCTGCAGGGCGAGGTGCAGGAACGCACCCCGACCACGTACGGCACGCTGCGCGCCAGCATCATCGGCGACGTGCAGGTGCTGCCGGGCATTGCCGTCCAGGGCCGCGTGGGTACGCCGCTGGCCTACGCCGTGGCGGTTGAGCTGGGCACCAAGCCGCACATGCCCCCCGTGGAGCCGCTGATCAACTGGGCCCGACAGAAGCTGGGCGTGAGTGGCAAGCAGGCTGAGTCGGCCGGCTGGGCGATCGCAAAGTCCATCGCCGCGCGCGGCACCAAGGGGCACTTCATGTTCACCGATACCTGGAACGCCAACCAGGCGCAGGTGGCGCGCGGCTTCGAGATTGCCGTGGGCCGCATCGTGCGCCGCCTTGCCGGAGACCCCGCATGAGCCAGACCACCGAGGCCGTTCGCGCGGCGATCGTCGCCACCCTGAAGGCCGTGCCCGGCATGGGGGTTGTGCATGACCGCGAGCGCTACGCCAGCCAGCAGACAGCCCTGCAAGCCCTGTATGTGGTGCAGACCGACGACGGCAAGCAGTTGCATGGCTGGTTTGTCCGCAGGCTGGGCTTCAGCGCCAAGCAGTGGGCGCCGCGCCAGCGCTTGGTGCGCACACGCTGGCAGCTGCGCGGCTTCATGGCCTTGAAGGACGAAACAGCAAGCGAGATCGCGTTCGACGCGGTGATCGACGGCGTGCGCCGCGCGATCGACGTGGATCCGACGCTGGGCGGCGCGGTGTTCGGCACTTCGTTGGATGACGAGATCGGGGCGCAGCTTGCGGCCAGCGGGCCGGTGATGTTTGCCGGCGTGTTGTGCCACGCCGCCGACATGACGCTGATCACCGAGACGCTTGAAAGCCCCGGCGACTGACACCGGGCGCAAGCCCATTCGTAGCAAACCCCGCGCCCGGTGGCGCATAGATGGAGAAATGAGATGAACGGCGAATCCCGCAAGTATTGGTCGCTGCAGGGCACGGTGGATCTGTTCGACCGCGTGAGTGGCATGCCGCAAAAGGGCATGTGGCTGGGCGACTGCTCGTCGATCGAGTTCAACGCCGAGCCGCAGAAGGAAGATTTCAAGGAAAGCTGGTCGGGCTCGCGCACCGTGGGCTTCACGATGTTCCAGGGCAACGAGGCCTCGCTGGCGATCACGCTGCACCAGATGACCAGCAAGACCATGGAGCTGATCTTCGGCGGCGACCTGGTCGCGCAGGACACCGATGCCATCGTCGATCTGCAGATCTCGGGCGCCACGCCCGAGGTGGGTGACGTGTGCCTGCTGCGCCACTACGACGTGACCGCGCTGACGATCGAGGACAGCACGCCCACGACGCCCAAGGAACTGACCCTGAACACCAACTACCGGGTCGATGCCAAGACCGGCCGTGTGGAGATTCTGGACCTGACCACGGGCGGCCCCTTCGTCGGCCCGCTGAAGGCCAGCTTCACGCCCGGTGCGGTGAGCTACGTGAAGATGCTGACCAACACCGAGCGCGAGAAGTGGGTGACGATCTCGGGCCGCAACACCGCCGTTACGGGCCAGCCGCGCATGGCCTTCGACTTCTACACGGCCAAGCTGCTGCCGAGCTCGTTCCAGTTCATCAACGAGTCGCGCGGCGAAGCGGTGCTCAACTGCACAATCGTCGGCGACCCGACCAAGACCGCTGACGGCGACCTGGGCATCTTCGGCCGCGCCGTGATGCTGGATTGAGGCGCCGAGCGATGAGCATGGCTTCCCGCAAGGTGGTGCGACTGGGCGACGACGACGCGGCGCGCGTTGTCGTCGTGCGCGAACTGACGCTGGGCGACTTCCGCGCCTGGCTGAAGCATGCGGCCGAGAACCCGATGACCGACGCCGTGACCGCGTTGCTGTTCGAGGACTTCGACCCGGCCGACCTGCGCTTCTTCACCGATCTGAGTGCCGACGACCTCGAGCAGATGACGCCCGCCGAAATGCGTGCGGTGTGGCGCGAGGTGCAGGAGGTGAATTCGGATTTTTTCGGGATGCTCGGTCGGGCAGCGGGCAGGGCTATCCGATCGAGCGACAGCGGGCAGAGCTCGAGCGCACAGGGGTAGCCCTGGCGCAACTGGGCCACGCCGGGGTGTGGGACTACCCGTGGAGCGTGGCAATGGCCGCGATCCGCGTGGCGGCAGGCAAGAAGTAAGGGCTAAGGGGCATGACAGACAAGCGCATCAATCTACGGGTCGACGCCACGGCCGGAGGGGCCGCGGCCGAGCTGGCGCGTGTCGAATCCTCGCTGAAGAAAACCGCATCGTCGGCGGATTCGGCCGGCAAGAGCCTCAAGACCGCGTTCGATGGTGCGGACAGCGGCGTCGTCGGCCTGAAGGCTGCGTTCGACAAGGCGGGCGCGGCACAGGAGGCGTTTCGCACGCTGGGCGTGAAAGCGGTGCGCGACATCGACGCCGAGGTGGCGAAGCTGCGCGCCGCGGTCACCTTGCTGCGCAACCAGCCCATGCTGCCGGCCGACGCGCAGCAGGTGACCGCCCAGTTTCAGAAGCGCCTCGCCGAACTGCGGCGCGAGGCGGGACAGCTGCCGCCGGAGTTGAATGCGAGCGCCAAGGCAGCGCGAAGCCTGGGCGAGGCCTCGGGCGAGGCGTCGGCGCGAATGGCCAGTGCGGCGCGCGCTGCGGCCGGCTGGGTGGCGGCGTTCGTTGGCCTCAATAGCCTGACCGACGCCGCCCGCAATGTGCTGCAAACGGGCTCGGCATTCGAGCAGCTCGAGCGCCGCCTTGTGAGCCTGCTCGGCAGCCAGCAGGCGGCGACCGAGGTTTTCGGGCAGATAAAGGAGCTTGCACGCACCACACCGTTCGAGGTGTCGGCGCTGACCGAGGCCTATGCCAAGCTGACCGCGTTCGGGCTGCGCCCGACCATGTCGCAGATGATGGCGCTGGCCGATACGGCTGCGACCCTGGGCGGCGGCACCGAGGCGCTGGCGGGTATCACGCTGGCGCTTGGGCAGGCCTGGACGAAGGGCAAGCTGCAGGGCGAGGAGCTGCTGCAGCTTGCCGAGCGCGGCGTGCCGGTGTGGGATCTGTTGGCCCAGGTGACCGGCCGCAACACCGCCGAGCTGCAGAAGATGGCCAGCGCGGGCGAGCTTGGCCGCGACGTGATCGTGAAGCTGATCGGCGCGCTGGGCAACGCCAATGCGGGCGCCAGCGCCGAGCTGATGCAGACCTATGCGGGCGCGGTGAGCAACGCCAAGGACGCCCTGGACGAGTTCTACACGCTGATCGCCGACGCCGGTGTGCTGGACTTCCTGACCGGGCGGATCCAGTCGCTGCTGGCTGAGTTCGAGCGGCTCAAGGAAACGGGCGAGCTGCAGGAGTGGGCCGCCGACATCTCGGACGCGATGATCAACGTGGCCACCGCGATCGAGGCCGCAATCGAGGCGATTGCCGCGCTGTCGGGCGCGGCCGAGACGCTGCTGAAGCTCGTCATCGCCCGCAAGGTGCTGAGCTACGGCGGGGCGCTTGCCGGGCTTGGGGCAGCGGGGGCGGCCGGCGCCGCAGGGGTGTCTGCTGCGGCCACGGCCACCGGTGTGCTGGCGACCAATGCGGGGCGGGCCATCCCCCTGCTGACCAAGCTGCGCAATGTGCTGGGCGTCGGCATCATCATCGGCGGCATCGAGTCCATCCAGGCCGCCGTCACGGCCTACCTGGACATGCGCAAGGCGCAGGCCGAAGCCGACCAGGCGATTGCGCGGGCCGAGGCATCGGCGCAGCGCCTGCGTGACAGCCAGTCGCCCGCGGCGGTGGCCGCCCGCGCCGAAGAGCAGGCGATGAATGAGCGCATCGCCGCGCTGTCGGCCCACAAGCAGCGGGTGGAGGCGATCAAGGCGGAAGAGCTGGCGAATCTGCGCCAGGTGCTGAACGCACAAGTGAAGGCCTACGACGACGCCACCAAGGGCATCGAGGCCGCGCTGCGCAAGCAGGAGGCGGCGCAGAACCGCACGAAGAACCTCGCGCAGTCGAACAAGGATTTCATCGCCGGGCTGGGACAGCGCCAGACGGGGCAGCAGGCCTCGTCGCTGGATGCCTCGGCGCAGATCACAAAGGCGCGCGGCACGCTGGGCCAAGGTGACCTTGAGGGCGCGATCCGCCAGGCCGAGCGCGCCAAGCAGATCGTGCAGCAGCTGGACGAGTCGGGGCAGGAGAGCACCCTGGTGCTGCAGTACCTGGCGAAGCAGATCGCTCAGATCCAGGACGAGGCCGCGCAGGGGCTTGAGGCCGAAGCCGCGGCCGGTGTGGAAAAGGAGCGCGCGCGCGCTGCCGAGATCCAGCAGCTGATCACCGATACGGTGGCCAAGGCTGAGTGGCTCAAGCAGCTCGAGGTCGATTTCGACAAGGCGGGCGCCGAGGCCAGTGCCGACCAGTTGCGCCAGGCGCTTGAGCAGAAGCTGGCCGCCAACCCGATCGTGATCCCCGCGGTGGTGGTGAGCAAGTCGAGCGTCGATGGCCGCGTCGATGACCTCCTCGGCGACCTCCCGCAGCGCGCATACGGGGGGCCGCTGCCCGGCACCGCGCACCACGACCGTAGCGACAACATGCTGTATTGGGGCACCCCGGGCGAGTGGGTCATCGACCGCCCGACCGTGCGCCGGTACGGCACGCGCTTCATGCGCGACCTGTTGGCTGGCCGCGTGCCGCGGTACGCGTATGGCGGCGAGATCGGTGGGGCGAGTGTGCTTGGCCGGGTGGCCGCGCCGTCGCTGCCGGTCGGTGCGGGGGGCGGCCAGTCCGGTGGGGCTGGTGATCCGCTGGTCCTGGACTTCGGTCGGCTCGGCAAATTCAACGCTACGGTCCCGCGTGACGTGCGGTCGGAGTTGATTCGCGTGTTCCGCATCGCCGCGATTGAAGTCGGAGGTCGTCGATGAGCCGCCGGCAGCCCGATCTGATGATCGACGGGCTGCGTCTTCCGCTTCACGCGGGGGCGCAGATCCAGCAGCAATACGAGGACTTCGGCGGCTTCTTTGTGCGTCGTCTGGGCGGCGGAGCCGCTGTGCATCAGGAGACCTGGCGCAAGACGCGCACCACGCTGAGTGCTGCAGGTTTGATCCCGCCAGGGCTTGATGGCCGCGATTGGTCTCAGCCCTTCGTGCTGGGATGCGTTGCCCCTCGGAGCAAGCAGGCCGCCTCCAACATATTTGCCCTGCCCGTGGCCCGTCGGGCCGATGCGGCTCCGTTCGGGTTTGCAGTGGATGCAACAGGTTTGCTCCGCCCGGTGCCGGTGGTCGTTGCTGGCGACACGGCAACCCTTGGCCTGCTGGCAGGGGCTGTGAGCTACCAGGTGCTGTGGTACCCGCTGCTTACCGTGCGGGCGCCTGCGGGCGTCCGGTCCTACTACGACGCCCAGGGCGCGGTCGCGTCGTGGGAACTCATCTGCGAGGAGGGTTAAATGCCTCAGCTCTATCGAGATCTCGTCGAGGTCTATACCACTGGCACCGGCACGGGGACGCTTGCCCTCGGCGGCACGGTACCGGGCCGGCAATCGCTCAATCTGGCAGGGTTTGCGAATTCTGATCTCATGCCCTACCGCATCGTCACCGAAGACGGTGCCAACTGGGAGATCGGCGTCGGCACGTTGAGCAAGCCGGCGACGACATGGAGTCTCGCGCGGACTCTTGTACTGTCATCGAGCAACCTCAATAACAAGGTCAATTTCCCTGCGGGCACGAAAAAGGTCGCCTGCGTGATTCCCGCTCAGTTGATGTGCGCGATCGGCGTGCCGACCGATGGTTTCGTGCAGCCGACGGTGGGTGGCACTGGCGTTGCAGCCGGGTCGGCTGCTTTCGCATCGTCGGGTGGCGCTGCGGTCGGCGTCGGCGCTAAGGCTGGCAGCGATAGTGTGGCAATCGGCAATGGGGCCCTTGCAAACACATCCAGCGAGTGGGCCGCTGTAGCGATCGGGCTGGGCGCACGAGCAAGCAGCCAGCGTGCGGTCGCAATCGGCGCTGACTCCATTTCAAGCGGGTGGCGTGCAGTTGCACTCCCCGAGGCGACGGCGTCTGGCTTCTACGCTGTCGCGTGCCAAGCGGCAAACGCGAGCGGCAGTTATGGCTTTGCGATGCCCGGTGCTTCTGCTGAAAAGTGCGCTGTCGTCGCAAAGGGCGGATCGAACTTCGCCTCCCTCGAGTGGTGCGGCCACGTCGTATCGCAGGGGGGCAACTACAACCTGCAGGACGTAGCCGGCAACCGCTTCCAGCTGCCCGGCACGAGCGGCACCGCGCTGATCGAGGCAATGGTGATCGGCCGCAATTCGACGACTGGCGCCTACGCGGCCCGCATCACGGGCGTCGTGCGCTACAGCAGCTCGGCGATTGCGCTGGTGGGCACGCCGACTGTAACTGTTATCCACGACACCACGGGCGGCGCTGCATCCGCGACGCTGGCTGTGGATAGCGGACTCACCGACCTTGTCGACGTCCGGGTCAATGCTGGCGCCCCAGCCGACTGGCACTGGACCGGCTCGCTGCGCGCGACCGTTGCACAGGCGCTGTAAGTGAGCATCGCGGCAGAGGCCATCGGCGCAGCAGCAATCGGCGGTGACTCGCCCGCCGCGCTGGTGCTCGAGTACGTCACCACGCCGTGGCCGATCACCATCGCAACGCCCTACGTCCGCACACTGTGGCCGGTGACTGTGCAGCCGGCACCCGAGCAGCGCGTCACCACGCCGTGGCCTGTAACGATTGCACCCCCTGGCGTGGTGGCCACCCCTTGGCCGGTGCGGGTGCTGCCTGCAAGTGTCGTCGGAGGGCTGGACGGCGCGGCGTCGTGGGCGGCGGCGCCCAACGGACTATGGACGGCCGTCGTCACGCTCGGCGGGGCGGACATTTCCGATCGCATTGACCACAGCGCCCCGGTGCGTGTTCGTAGATCGCGCAACGCCGCGGCCCTGGCCGAGTTCACCTTCTTGCCGGCGTCGAACCTTGCTCCCCAGTCGCTTATTGGCCGCGCGGTAACGATCGCCTTTGCGCAGCAGGGTGGTGGAAACGCGCAGCGTGTCTTCACCGGGGTGGTGCAGCTCACCGAGGTTGGGCTCGATATCGGGTCGATCGCGTGCCTATGCACGGATCGCGCCCAGGAGATCTGGGCCGCGATGAGTCGTGAAGCCATTGACGACGCTGTGGGCGGGCGGTGGCATGCGGCAGTGTCTGGAGAGCCTGACGACAACTTTCGCTATATGGAAGAGCGGCTGCAGTCGGTGGGGGCGTCTTGGGCGCTGGATGTCTGGCAGTCGCCGCGGATCATTCCGTGGCGCGCTGCGGCGCGATCGCTCACTGTCCGGACCGCGGACGTCGACGAGGGCTCTTTGGCGATCGAATTGCCGACGCGGGACAGCCTTCGCTCGCGGATCATTTGCCGCTTTCAGTATCGCTACACGCTGCTGCGTTACCGAGGAGCCATCGCGCAATTCAACCAGCCGCTGAGCTTCTTCGTGTCTTGGTACGACTTCACCACGGGGGAGCTGCTCAAGGACTCGGTTCAGTGGCTGACGTCGGCCATGGTGGAATCGGCGGCGTCTTCGCTCCCGGACTGGTTTGCCACAACGCCCTTGACGATCCTGCGCCCGACGCCCGGCAGCTACGAGCTGCGGCGTCCTTTCCTGGACCCTGTGCCGCCGTACGAGGGCAGCTTGGGTGGCACGGATTCGGTGACTTTTGTGCTCCCGCCAGACGTTGCGCCGAGCCTCGCAACCGGTTTTCGGCAAGAGTACGGCGCGCTCTGGCAGCAGTCCGTGACGCGCGACTACACGATCAATGTTGTCTGGCCAGAGATCGAGGCTCAGCTCGGCGGCCCGGTCTGGGATGAGATTGGCGCCACGCTTGAGGCTGAGTTCGATCAGCCCGATTGGGGGCGAGACGTATCTGTGGAACCTGCGATACCCGGCGCGGTAGGGCTTGGCGATGCCTCCCTTGCCTGGCAGCCGGAAGGAGCAGACGAAGCAGCCGCGGAAGTGATCATGCGCACGCTTCTGGATCGTGCTTGGGTCTCGCTATGGGCGGCGTCCAGGTCGGGGCGCGTCTCCTTCGCCTTGGCGTGCCGTCCGGACCTATGGCTGGACACCCGCATCACCGTTGAGCACGAGCGCATGCGCGCTCAGGGCGACGTCGAGCAGGTCGAGCATTTGCTCGACGTGGCTTCTGGCAACGCGACATCGGAGGTGCTGCTGGCGGTCGGGATGCCGGGTAATGCCGATGCGCCACACCCGGCATGGGTGCTCCCGCCCGCCCCTATCGATGAGTATTTTCCGCCCGTGTCCGCCTACAGCTGCACGATCGGAACCTACGTCGGCGGCGACCCCGAAAGCCCGCCATTCGACGATTCCGCCATGGTCGGCTTCGTGACCAATCGGGAGGGTGCGGCGGTCGAAGGCCGCGAGTACTACCCGCACAAGCTCACGATCCGCGCCCCAGACATGGCGGCTGAAGACCGCGATCCCCGCGAACTCGTCTCCGAGACCGAGATCGCCGTCGCCATCCCCACAGATTTGTTGGAGACCATCGTATGAGCGTTAGCTGGAATTTCTACAACGACCCGGCATTGACCAGCCTGCAGAGCGCCGGGGCGACTGTGACGGAGGATCTCGGCCCGACCGACCGCATCGTCTACTTTGGGTCGCCTATGCCGGGCAAGACGCTGCGCACGGCAATCGGCCCCGGCTCGAATCAGATAACCATCGCGCCGGCGGATGGTGGCCCAGGGAGCGGTGCTGATGTGTCGCAGGTCAAGCTGGCACTGACAGCTGGCGGACTCGATACCGCCGTCGGTGGGGCGGCAATCTCCGTCGGCACCGAGCTTTCCAGTGGTGCCGCTAATAAGATCACGGTTTTCGTGCGGACAGAACAGGGCTCTCAGCCCGTTGGCTTGGCCGACGACCTTTTTCTGACCACGAACGCTGTGGTTGAGTCATGACCTCCTCCGCGCAGTCCTCAGAGCTCCAGAAGGCCGTCGACGGGCTCATCAAGAAAGAAAAGGGCTGGAAAGAGTTTGTGCGCAAGCCGGTCGTCGGCGCCAAGCCGGGAGGCGTAGGTGTCGGCCGACCTTCATCTGCCCAGGCTGGTAGCGGGCTGGAAGAGTCGGACGCCACGCAGCGTGAGTACTTTGCTGCGCGCACCTGGCGCAGCGTCGATGGCGTCATCACTTTCGTGGAAGAGCCGATCAAGTCGATCGCACTCGTCGGTGGTGGCCGTTTCGTGTGGGACGAGCCGCCCGCGCCAGCCCCATGAATCGTTTCAGTCCCGTTCGTCTGCCGCTGTTGCGTCCGGTCAAGTTCGGCGACACGGCGCACGGCCTCTACAGCGCCGCCACGGGGCAGATCACTACCCCAACGCCTGACACGGTGCAGATCGCGTGCCCCGGTGTGCAGCCGTTCGGGACGGACTCCTTCGTGCTGCGTATCCCCGGTACGCCGACCGTGCCCGAGCGCACTCCGGACGAGATCGCCGCCGACGATGCCTCGGGGCGGACGTGGATCAACTACGGGATCATCAGCGGCTTTCGCCGGAGGCTGTACGGCGCCAACCTGAGCGATACGTCGCCGAGCCCCGCGCAAGGCTGGATCTATGTCGATGAGGACGGCGGTCGCTGGCTCGTGCGCGCCCGCTTTGCAGACCCGGGCCTGCTACGGCTCACGTTCAGGCGATTCGGGCATTTCGAGCACGGGCAGCCTATCGGCACAGTGGTGCAAACCGTGGATGTGCCGTGCAGCATCGGTGGCGACAACGCCTCTTTTCCGACGTATGCCTTCGCTGTCAATCCAAGCGGGCGGCCTGTTCGCGCCACGCTCGAGGCCATTTCGAGCACCGGGCGACGGGCGGTGGTGTTGGCGCACCGGTACGAGTACACGCGCACCTTCGCCTCGTCTGAGACTGCTGCGGTTTTCCTGGGCAGCGGGCGCCCGCTCACCGTGTCACATCCGTCAGCGCCCGGACTCAGCCCCGGCGGGTTCGAGATCCGCCTGGCGGGCGTTCCGCCGGCCTGTACGGTCACAGCGCACAGCCTGCTGCCGCAGAGGGCTGCGACAGCGATCGGCGTGCCGTTCACCGCTTGGCTAGGCACAGGCACGGCCGAAACGCTCGTCCCGTCGTCTGGCGTCACCAACCCCGGTGAAACACCAAGGGATGCGGCCATCCGGCTTTTCGGCGGTCCAGGCGTTTACGTAAGCGGCGTCACCCCGCAGCCCGGAACCGTCTCCGAACCGATTGCCCTCAAGCTACTCGCCGGGGCCTACTACGACGAAGCCGACGCGCTGCAGCTCGTGTCGCTCGATGTCGCGGGCACGCTGACGACAGTGTTCTCGCTCACTACGCCGACCCTGCGCGACAGTCCGGCGATTGCTGACGACATCGACACCAACTACTTGTACACGGCCACGATGTCTCGGACGATCGACGCTGTGATGCGCCTGAGTTGCGCGCCGACGATGTCGATTCCGTTCTCGGGGTCTTACGCAGAGACAGCTGTGCGCGCCCAGCTCGTTGCGGACAGCACGTATTCGCTCGATGTGTCTTACAACATCGCAGGCGTGTCAAACACGATCAGCCAGGCGGGGCCACTGGGTCCGCCGACGACGAACTATTACGTCGGCTGGATGCTCGGCTCGACCGAGGATGTGCAGTACTCGGTGCCGGAAGGTGCGCTGTACGGCACTCTGCCGCGCGAGAACCTGAGCCGCAGCATTGCTTTCATCGGTCAGTGGGGAGATGTCAATTACGAGCCGCTGCGCTTCGGCAGTCGCTGTTGGGGCGTGATGCTTCGCATCCCGTCGGCTTCGCCGCCGATTCGCCTCGTGGCACTTGCGTCTCCGGCTCAGTACAGATCGGTGCTCAAGACCGGCTCCGTCGCCTCAGACTTCGGATGGGCAGGGTCTGATCCGATCACTGGCGAGATCGTCGACGGCGACACCGCGCGCTGCTTCCTTTAGCTCTGCGCAATTCCGTTGCGGCGTGCACAAGCGGCATGGCGTGCGATTTTCGTGCTCAGAGTGCCGCAGTTTTCGCGGCGCGCTTCAGCTGGGGACTGCGCGAAGGCGCCGCCGCGCTGCTGTGGGCCGCCGCGGAACTCGACGTGGCGCAGGGCGTGGCAATCTCGATCAGTTACGGCCTCGTCGTGCTGCTGTCGACCTTGCCCGGCGCCTGGGTGCTGGCACGGCGCGCGCCCTAGCCCGGGCTGCGGCGCAGTTCCAGGTCGAAGATGGTGTCCTCGCCGCAGCGATAGCTGTGGCAGCGCGGGCGCAAGGCCTCTTCGAGCGTCGAAACCGGCGGCAGTTGCAGGCCCGGCCGACCGGAGCCGATCACCAACGGCGCCACCAGCAGGTGCAGGCGGTCAAGGCCGCCAGCATGCATGAAGGCCGACACCGTGCGCCCTCCGCCTTCGACCAGCACGCGGTGCAAGCCCTGCGCCTGCAGCCAGTTCAGTACCACCGTCGGCTCGAACCGTCCGTCCGCGGACACCGGCAGCACGACCCGCTGCACGCCGGCGGCAAGCTCGCCCCCCGCAGCACTGGAGACGACATGCACGGTGCGCGCCGCCCCGTCGTGCAGGAGCTGGCTGCGCTGGCGCACCCGGCCGCGCGGGTCCAGCACCACGCGCACCGGGTTGTGCCCCGCCACATGGCGCACCGTCAGCTGCGGATCGTCGTCGTTGACCGTATCCACGCCCACCACCACGGCATCCACCACCGCGCGCAACCGGTGCAGGTGTGTGCGGGCCTCCAATCCGTTGATATAGTGCGAGGCCCCGCTTTCGGTCGCGATGCGGCCATCCAGGCTTTGCCCAAGCTGGGCGATGGCGAGCGGCCCGGTGCGCGCCACGAGCGGCAGAAAAAGCGACAGCAGATCAACAGCTTCGGGCGCCATGGCGTGTCCGCAGCGCCAGTCACCGCCGACTCGGACCTCGAGCGAGTGATCGCCCTCACGGAACCTTGTGACGGGCTGTAAGGACCAAGCGTGCGCATGGGCTTGCAAAATGCAGCGCCAGCCCCAATCTGACCCAAGTTCTGTACCTGACATCCGACAACCTCGACTGATTCGGTTTGCGCCTGCCCACACCGCCCCGGCGGAACACACGCGCCAATAAGAACCCGAACACTCCCACGGAGAACACCCGATGCGCCAAGCCGAACGTGCCATTTTCGACCTGCGACGCGGCCTTCCCATCCTCGTGCGTGACAACGGCAGCACCACCCTCGTCCAGGCCGTCGAAGGCCTCGACGACAAGGCGCTGACCGAACTCCGGACCCTGAGCGGCTCCGCGCCCCGCCTGGTGCTCTCCAGCCACCGCATGGCCGCGCTCGGCATCGCCGATGCGTCCGCCCCCCTCGCGATCACACTGTCGCCCCTCCCAGACAGCCAGCAGCTGCGGGAGTTCGCCTGCATGCGCGGCGCGCACCTGCCGGCAAACGCCCGCCAGGCCGTTGCCGACAAGGCGAGCCAGGCGGCGATCCGCCTGCTGTCGCGCGCCCAGCTCGTTCCTGCCGCCATCGCCTGCGCGGTGGCGCCGGCACAGGCCGAACGCATCGCGGCGGAAGTGTCGCGCGGCAACCTGCTCGCGGTCGACGCCGACACCGCGCTCGAGCTGTGCGCCAGCGGCCCCGGCGCACTGACCCGCATCAGCGAGGCGCGCGTGCCGCTGGCCGAAGCCGAGAACAGCCGCTTCGTGCTGTTCCGCGAGGCCGACGGCATTCACGAGCACGTCGCCATCGTCATCGGCAATCCGGCCGAGTGGCCGCTGGACGTGCCGGTACGCCTGCATTCGTCCTGCCTCACCGGCGATCTCTTCGGCAGCCTGCGTTGCGACTGTGGCGAGCAGCTGCGCCGTGGCGTCGCGGCGATCAACGCCCAGGGCGGCGGCATCCTGCTCTACCTGTCGCAGGAAGGACGCGGCATCGGCCTGGCCAACAAGCTGCGCGCCTACGGGCTGCAGGATGAAGGGCTGGACACCATCGACGCCGACCAGACGATCGGTTTCTCGAAGGACGAGCGCGATTTCCGCGTCGCCCACGAGATGCTCGAGCAGCTGGGCGTGTCGCGCATCCTGCTGCTCACCAACAACCCGAGCAAGGTCGAGGCCCTGCAGCGTGCAGGCATCAACGTCACCGCACGCCAGGCCATCTACGGCGAAGTCACGCAGCAGAACCAGCGCTACCTCAAGACCAAGGCCAGCCGCCACGGCCACTGGCTGCACGAACTGCTCAACGAGCAGGGCGAGCCGTCCTCGCCCACACCCGAGAGCCTGCCGGCCCCCGAGGCCGCCGCGCGCGGCTGAGCTGCACGGCGACGATGGCGCGCGGCCGCAGCTCAGCCCGCGCCGTCGAGCGGCCCGTCGGCAAGACGGGCGAGATCGAACGCGTGCGCGTCCTCGATCAGCCGCGCGAGCTGCCCGGAATAGTGCTCGACGAGGCGCGCACCCAAGGCGGGCGTAGCCAGGCGCGCATCGCCCGTCGCGCCCCCCGCATTCAGGTCCTGCGCCATCCAGGCGAAACCGGCCTCGCCTTCGGGGCCCAGCAGCCGTCCTTCACGCGCCATCTCCCGCCCGAGCGAGTCGAAGTGCGCGATGCGGTCCATGCGCACCCTGGCCGGTGCCAGGTGCAGCATCATGGCCGTCTCGAGCGCGCCGCCATGCAAGCCATGCCGCAGCTCGTCAGCGGGCAGCACATCCGGCGGCGGCGCGAAGCGGAAGTAGTTGGCACGCACCACCAGCATCCGCAGCGCAGCCCGCAGCTTGAGCGCCGCCAGATCGACCAGCGCCTTGTTTCCGCCGTGGCTGTTGAACAGCACCAGACGGCGGAAACCCGCGGCCGCCACGCACTCGCCCAGTTCGACGATGACCGCCAGCGCCGTCTCCGGGCTCAGGCTCAGGGTGCCGGCAAACGCGCAGTGTTCCAGGCTCAGTCCCACCGCGAGCGGCGGCAGCACGCACACCGGCAGCCCTTCGCGCACGCGCGGCAAGGCGGCGTCGATGAGGCCGAGCGCGATGTCGAGGTCGGTCGACAGCGGCAGGTGCTCGCCATGCTGTTCGATCGCGGCCAGCGGCAGCAGCGCCACGCCATCGGCGGCAGCGAGTGCGGCGATCTCCCGTGGCGTTCGATCCTGCCACCACGGGATTGCTGGACTTCGCTCGGCTTGGTGGGACATGGGTCGCACTCCATCGTGCCTGGGGATGAGGCGCATGCTAGCCGGCCCGCCGCTTGCGAACCAGCCCCGGTCATCGGAGTCTCCAACTGCGTCATCCATGCCGGTCCCCGCGCGGGTGGTGTTTCGCCCATTCCGCCGACCGCCCGCAAGGGCGGAGGGACGCGATGAATACCCGTCGCGCCCTACGCCAGGCCCTTGTCGCGCTTGTCGTGCTGAACCTGCTGCTGAGCTTCGGCAACGCCTGGCCGACGCTGTGGCCACGCCCGGAAGCACGGCTGTCGATCGATCTGGCCGCAGTCGTGCTGGGCCTGTCGTTGCTGAGCCTGCACGGCCCCTTGCGTCGCGCGACCGTCGTCTGGACGTCGGCCGTGCTCGCCACCTGCGTCCTGCTGCACTACCTCAACGTCACCGTGCCCGCCGTGCTCGGGCGCCGGCTCGACCTTTACTGGGACGGGCAGCACGCCTGGGAAGTCCTCAAGATGGGGGCGGCCAGCCCGTCGGCGATGAAGTTCGTCGGCGTGGCCGTCATCGTCGCGCTCGCGATCGCGGCGCTGTACCGCCTGATCCGGCGCGGCGTCGCCACGCTCGCCGAAAGCCTGCAGTCCCCCCGTCTGCGTACCGGGCTGGTGGCGGCGTCGACCGCTGTGCTGGGCGCCGGCTTGCTGGCGCCGCAGGGCCTGCCCGCGCTGCAGCACGCCTTCGCCCCATCGGTCGGCACCCTCGTCGCCGAACAGGCGCGCCTGCTGCATCGCGCACACGACGCCAGCGACGACGAGCACCTGCTCGGCGCGAGCCCAGCCTTCGACGGCACGCTCGGTGCGCTCGCGGGGGCCGACGTGGTCATCGTGTTCGCCGAAGCCTACGGCACGGTCACGCTCGACAACCCCGATCTTTCCAGCGACCTGGCGGCCTCGCGCCAGCGGCTGGCGGACGCCATTGACGCCAGCGGGCGCCGCGTCCTCTCCGCCCGGCTGATTTCGCCGACCTTCGGCGGCGGCTCGTGGCTGGCGCACGCGGAACTGCTGTCCGGCCTCGACATGCGCGATCCCAACGACTACCGGCTGCTGCTGAAGACGCAGCGTCCCACGCTGGTCAGCCACTTCGCCGCGCACGGCTATCGCACCGTCGGCTGGATGCCGGGCATCCAGCGCCCCTGGCCGGAAGGTCGCTTCTACGGCTTCGACCGCATCGCCGACGCCGACGGCATCGGCTACCGCGGCCCGCTCTTCGGCTACTGGCGCATCCCCGACCAGGCTTCGATGGCGCAGCTGCAGGCGCAGGAACTCGGCCCGCAGCGTGACGACGCCCGTCGCCCGCGCCTGGTGGTCTTCCCCACCGTCAGCACGCACGCGCCCTTTCGCCCGCTGGCGCCCTACGTGACGGACTGGACCGCCGTGCTCGGTGCCGATGCCTACGACAGCCCCGACGCGGTCGCCGCACGCCAGGTTCCGGCGTCATGGGACGACCCGGTCCCCGCCTATCTCTCCGCAGTGCGCTACCAGTTCGAGTGGCTGGCGGGCTGGCTTTCCGCACACGCACCAGCCGACGCTGTGGTGATCGTGGTGGGCGACCATCAGCCCATGGGCACGGTGACCGGCCCCGACGCCGACTGGGACGTGCCGATGCACGTGATCACGGGCAACGCGGTGCTGCTCGACCGCCTCGCCGCCCTTGGTTTCCAGCCCGGACTCGAACCCGATCGTCCTGCGCTGGGACGGATGGCTTCGATCACCTCGCGGCTGGTCGAGATTTTCGCCGGCGAGTAAGGCTATCCAAGTTTCAAACGACGCCTTTCAGCCCGCGTCCGGCACGGGCTAGCGCCGCCTGCCGCTCGCGGCGAAGGCCTCGACCTTCTTGGTCGGCCCGGAGACGATCAGCAGGTCGCCCGGTCGCATGACGCTGCCCGGTTTGCCGTGCTGGAAATCCTCATGTGCGCGCTTGATGCCGACGACGGTGACACCGAACTTCTCGCGCACCGCGGACTGCGCCAGCGACAGGTCATGCGTGGCCGCAGGGGCGTGGATCTTGGCGATCGCGAAGCCGTCGTCGAACTCGATGTAGTCCATCATGCGGCCGCTGATCAGGTGGGCCACGCGCTCCCCCATGTCGGCTTCGGGATACACCACGTGGTGGGCACCGATGCGTTCGGCCAGCTTGCCGTGTTCGGGCGTCATCGCCTTCACCCAGATGTCCGGGATCTGCAGCTCGCTCAGCGCCATCACCGTCATCAGGCTGGCGGCGAGGTCACCGCCGATGCCGACGATCGCGTGCGCGAAGTCGGCCACGCCGAGCTGGCGCATGGTCATCGCATTGGTGGAGTCCGCTTGGACGGCATGCGTGAGCAGGTCGGCCCATTCGTGCACCGGCTCCTCATCGCGGTCGATCCCCATGACGTCGTGCCCGAGCTGCATCAGCGAATGCGCCACGGCGCCGCCAAAGCGACCGAGGCCGATGACGACGACGCTGTCGCCCTTCGCGAAGGAGAACTGTTCGGTGAATAGCCTAGCCAACAACGGGATGCTCCTCAGGGTAGCGATATGGCATGCGGTGCTCGCCCAGCGCCAGCGACGCCGCAAGCGTGATGGTGCCGACACGGCCAATGTACATCAGCAGCGCCAGCATCAACTGCGCGGACGCGGGCAGGTCGGCCGTGATGCCCGTGGACAGCCCCACCGTGCCGAAGGCGGAGATGACCTCGAAGATGACCTTGTCGGTTGCGATGTCGGTGGTGTGCAGGACGAACACGGTACCGAGCACGACGACCGCGCTGCCCAGCACGAGCACGGTGATCGCCTGGCGCTGGGACGATTGGCTGATGCGGCGGCCGAAGGCCTCGGTGTCCATGCGGCCGCGGATCTCGGCGATCACCAGCAGCATCAGGATCATCGCCGTGCCGACCTTGACCCCGCCTGCCGTGCCGGCGCTGCCGCCGCCGATGAACATCAGCAGGTAGTGCAGCCCGAGGCTCTCGTGCGTCAGCCCGCCGATGTCGATCGCATTGAAGCCGGCCGTGCGGGCCGACACCGAGGCGAACACCGCCGACAACACCTTGTCCGCGATCGACATCGGACCAAGGGTGCGCGGGTTTGCCCACTCGAAGACGAGCAGGATCAGCGCGCCGCCGACCAGCAAGACGGCCGAGCCGAGCAGCGTCAGCTTGGTATGTACCGACCAGTGATGCGGGTCTCCGAGCTTGTTGCGCAGGTCGTGCAGCACCGGCAGGCCGAGGCCACCGATCACGATCGCCAGCATGATCGGGCTGAGGATGAAGGCGTCCGAGGCATAGCGCACCAGGCCGTCGGCGTGGATCGAGAAGCCCGCGTTGTTGAACGCCGAGATGGCGTGGAACACCCCGCTCCAGACGGCATCGGGCCAGGGCAGCGCATAAGCGCTGCGCAAGCGGAAAATGAGCGCCAGGGCCACGAGCAATTCGACGACCAGCGTGACCACGAACACCAGCTTCGCAACGCTGGTGACGTCGCCGAGGCCCAGCGTGTGCGTCTCGGCTTGCATGGTGAGGCGCGTGCGCAGGCGCAGCGAGCGATTCACCATCAGCCCGAGCAGGGTGGCGGCCGTCATCATGCCGAATCCGCCGATCTGGAACAGCACGAGGATCACCCACTGGCCAAACGGCGACCAGTAGGTACCGGTATCGACCGTGACCAGGCCGGTCACGCACACCGCCGACACCGCGGTGAACAGTGCGACGATCCACGGCGCGCCCGTCGCCTGCGCATGCGCGACCGGCAGCATCAGCACCGCCGTCCCGATCAGGATCGCAATCAGGAAGGCCAGCGGGACAACACGGGCAGGATGCTGTACTTCCTGGGTTCTCACGGAGCGCTCGCGGCGATGAGGGTCAGGACAAGGCGCGTGTCATTCAACCCTTGACCGGCCTCACCCTGCTCGCCGCCAGTTTCGCCCGTTCGCGCGCCTCGGCAATGTCGGCACCGTTGGCCACCGCCACGCCCATGCGGCGCTTGACGAAGGATTCCGGCTTGCCGAACAGGCGCAGGTCGCTGCGCGGCACGGCCAGCGCCTCGGCCACGCCTTCGAAGGCGATGCCGGTCTCGTCCATGCCGCCGTAGATCACCGCCGACGCACCCGGCTCGCGCATGCTCGTGTCGACCGGCAGGCCGAGAATGGCGCGCGCGTGCAGCTCGAATTCGGAAAAGCGCTGCGAGCACAGCGTGACCAGACCGGTGTCGTGCGGACGCGGGCTGACCTCGGAGAACCACACCTGGTCGCCCTTGACGAACAGCTCCACGCCGAACAGCCCGCGCCCGCCGAGGTTGCCGGTGACCGCCGCGGCAATGCGGCGCGATTCGGCCAGCGCCACCGGGCTCATCGGCTGCGGCTGCCAGGATTCGACGTAATCACCGGCAACCTGCACATGACCGATCGGCTCGCAGAAATAGGTCTGCACCGCGCCGCTGGCATCGCACGCGCGCACGGTCAGCAGGGTGATCTCGTAGTCGAAATCGACGAAGCCCTCGACGATGATCCGGCTCTGCGCGACGCGCCCACCCTGCATCGCATGGTCCCAGGCCTTCTTCACGTCGTCCGGCCCGCGCAGCATCGACTGGCCCTTGCCCGACGAGGACATCACCGGCTTGACGATGCACGGGTAGCCAATGCCGCCGTCGATGGCGGCCTGCAGTTCTTCCAGCGAATCGGCGAAGCGATAGGGCGAGGTCGGCAGACCCAGCTCCTCGGCCGCCAGGCGGCGGATGCCCTCGCGGTTCATGGTCAGGCGGGTGGCGCGCGCGGTGGGGATAACCTCGGCCAGACCGGCCGCCTCGATCTCGCCCAGCATGTCGGTGGCGATGGCCTCGATTTCGGGCACGATCAGGTGCGGGCGCTCGGCCTCGACCAGCGCGCGCAGGGCGGCGCCGTCGGTCATCGGGATCACGTGCGCGCGGTGCGCCACCTGGTGGCCCGGCGCGTTGGCGTAGCGATCGACCGCGATCACCTCGACCCCCAGTCGCTGCAGCGCAATGACGACTTCCTTGCCGAGTTCGCCAGCGCCGAGCAGCATCACGCGCACAGCACTGGACGAAAGCGGGGTACCCAGCTTCATGGCATCACTCCTAAAGGTCGGAATCGCGACAGACCGCGGAGTGCGCATGGTAATACGGACTGCCCCGGCATGCAGGGGCAGTCCGTCGGCTTCCGCGACGCGACGCCCGCTTCGCGCCGCGCCCGCATCCACCTACTGCGAATACTTGTCCACGAGCGCCCGCGCCTCCTCGTAGAGCTTGCGTCCATCGACGCCCTTCTCCGAGGCCTCGCGGACCCATTCCGCGGTGACCGGTGCCGCCGCCGCCTCCCAGCGTGCCGACTCGGCCGGCGAAAGCTGGTAGATGGTGTTGCCCCGCGCCGCCGCCGCGTTGCGACCGACCGTATCGGCCCTGAGATGCTCCGCCGCCACCCAGGCCGACGTCTCGCGACCACTGTTGTCGTCGATGACCTTCTTCAGGTCCGCCGGCAGGCTGTCGTACTTCTTCTGGTTCATCACGTAGATCATGGTCGCCGTGGTCATGGCCCGACCGCCACCGGACTCGAGATGGAAACGTGTCAACTCGTGCGTCTTGGTGGCCGGCACCACTTCCCAGGCCACAAGACCGGCTTCGATGACGCCCTTGGAGAGCGCCTCGGTCATCTGCGGCACGGGCATGCCCACCGCCGTCGCGCCGAGTGCGGTCAGCATCTTGTTGCCCAGGCGCGACGGCGCCCGCACCTTCATGCCCTTGAAGTCCTCCAGCGTATCCACGCGGCGGTCGCGCAGGTTCAGCACGTTGGGTCCATTGGTCCAGGTCGCGATGGGCTTGACCCCCTCGAACTCCTTCGCGCCATGCGTCTCGACGAAATCCCACAGGGCACGCGCCGTCGCCTCGTGCGTGGTGCTGATGAAGGGCAGCTCGAACACTTCGGACAGCGGGAAGCGGCCCGGCGTGTAGCCCGGCAGCGTCCACACGATGTCAGCCACGCCATCGCGCACCTGATTGAGCAGTTGCGGCGGCGTGCCGCCCAGTTGCATCGCCGGGTAGATCTGGCACTTCATCCTGCCCTGCGACTGGGTTTCGATCCGGTCGCACCACGGCACGATGACCTGCGCGTGCATGGGCGTGACGGGCGGCAGGAAGTGGGCGACCTTGAGGACCACCTCCTGGGCCTGGGCCGACGAGGCCGCGGCCCCCAGCGACAACGCGGCGCACAGGCCCGCGGCAATCTTGCGCATCTTCATTCTTCGTCTCCTCTTCGCTTACTTCGATGCGCGTTTGGCATCGATGATCGTTGGGCGCCAGGCGCCATCCAGCTCCGGTCCGTCATCCGCGGATGCGGTCGCGGATCGTGATTTACTCCGGATCCCCGTGGGTCAGGAAGTCCCACATCCGTTCGAAGATTCGCCCGGACCGGGTGGCACGCCGGCGCGCCTCGTCCTCGTCGAGACGGATTGGCGCGACGCCGGCAGCCAGGCAGTCGAGCTCGATGCGTGCGGCGTCCTCGAGGTACCAGGTCAGCACCACGGCGTCCTCGACCGAGGGTGCGGCCACGACGACGCCATTGCCGCGCATCACGATTGCCGGCGCGTCTCCGAGCTGGCCGGCAATGCGCTGCGCCTCGCTGTCGTTGCGGATGAGCTGCGGATCGTTCCACAGCGGAATCGCGGGTGCGAAATACGCGCCCATGCCATGCGTCGGCATCGGCGTGCGGCCCATCACCGACAGGGACATCGCCTTCGGCGGCATGCTGCGCACGATCCCCCCGACGTCGCGCCGGCGTCGATAGATCTCGCGATGAATCCTGACTTCGCCGAGCACGTCCGGCGGCAGTTCGCCATGGATCGACACCAGCGTACCCGCCTCACCCGGCGCGATCGTGGCGAGCGGCTTGGGCGCACAGACGAGAAAATGATCGTCGTCGACGCGCAGGCTGCAGTGGCCGTAGGCATGCACGAGGCCGTGCTTGCCGAGGGCCCGAGCGGCACGCCGCAGCCTCCGCTCGCGGGCTTCGCGGAAATCGGGGCCGAGCGCGCCCCCGGTCGCGTCTGCCGACGCGTCCAATCTGTCCTTGATCATGACAATGTCCGGTGAGATGGCCGCGGGTGCGGACTTACTTCTGGAACTCGCGGATGTTCGGCTTCGAGCCCCACATGCAGAAGCCCGAAGGCTCGAGCGGGAACTGTCGCGGCCGATGCGCGGCCTCGTCGGTGATGCTCGAGACGCCGCAGGAGTATTCGAAGATCATGCCGTCCGGCCCTTCGAAATAGATGAAGCGCGCACCCGAGGTCGGATGCCGTCCGGGGCCGAACACCACCGGAACGCCCCGCTCCTGCAGGAAGTACCAGCTGCGCATGATGTCGTCGACGGATTCGACCTGATGGTTGATGTGCTGGATGCCGCTGCGGTCGGTCGGGAACAGCGCGATGCGATGGTGCACGTCGTCGATGCGCAGCAGCGGCGAAGGGCCGATCCAGTCGCTCACCCGTGCATTGCAGATCTCGGTCCAGAAGCGCTCGTCACGCGCAGGGTCGGTCGAGCACAGGCCGACATGGCTGAAGCCGGTGATGCCCGCATCCCGCGACGGAAAGTAGCGCCGGCCGCTCGCGTGCGGGCGCCAGACCAGCTCGATCGCATTGCCCGTCAGATCGCGGAAGCGGATGAAGCGCTTCACCCGGCGCAACTCGCATTCCTCGGCACTGCCTTCGTGCACCGCCATGCCTGCACGCTCCAGCTCGGCACCGGCGGCATCGAGCACGTCGCCGCGCGCGACTTCGAAAGCCAGCGTGTGGTCGCGCGGGTCGCCCTCGAAATAGACCAGGGTATGGTCCTTGCTGTCAGAGCGGAAGTACGCACACCCCTGCTCCCGCCGCACCAGTTCCAGCCCCACCACCTTGCACGCGAAATCGATGGCTGCCTCGATATCCCGCGTACCCAGGCGCACATAGCGCACATCCTGCAGATCGATCATGGTCTCCTCCTGGTCGGCTGCGTCTCATTGCGTACGCAGCCCGTTCTGTGGGAGGCAGTCTATCGCCGCATTGACCATGACCGGAAATGAATCTTCAGCCCTCCGCCATTACCTGGCGTTATGACCGGACAGCGACACCGCCTCAGCCCGGAATCGATACCCGGCCCTCGGAATCCCCCCGCAGGACCGCCACCAGGCCTTCCGCGGCGCGCGACAGGGGCACATCCCGCCGCTGGCAGATTCCGACCGGCCCGAAGGACAGCAGCGGCTCGACCGGCACGCGCGCCAGCATGCCCGCGCCGATGTCCGGCTCGACCACCTGGCGCGGGAACGCACAGATCCAGTCCGTCTCGAGCAGCATGCGCCGGTTCGCGATCACCGACACCGACTGGCAGGCGATGTGGGGCAGCGGCAGGCCCAGGTCGAGGAAGGCATTGTCGATCAGCTGGCGCAGCGTGGTGTCGGGCAGGGGCAGGATCCAGGGCCAGGCGCGCAAGCCCGCGAGTGAGACAGGCCCGCCCGCCAGCACGGGATGCCCCGGGCGCGTCACCAGGGCCACCTCCTCCTGGTGGAAGGCCTCGACTTCCATGCCCTCGCGGTAGCGGTAGGCCGGGAGGCGGCCACAGATGAAATCCAGCCCGCCCTGATGCAGAAGCGGGATCAGGTAGTCGTAGGTCCCTTCGATCAGCGTCACCCGCACCCCCGGGCGCTCATGCTGGAAACGGACCAGCGCCCTTGGCAGGATCGACGCCGCGCCCGCCACAAGCACCCCGACCGTCACCCGGCCGCTCAAGCCCTCGCGCGCCTCACGGACCTCGTCCTCGGCGCGATCGAGCTGGGCGAAGACCAGTTCGGCATGATCGGCGACGATCTGCCCGAAGTTCGTGCAGTGCGTGCCGCGGCTGGTACGGACGAAGAGCGGCACTTCGAGTTCGGACTCGAGCTCATGAATGATGCGCGTCACCGCGGGCTGGGTCAGGCCGAGGCTCTCCGCCGCGCGCGACACGCTGGCGCTTCTGGCCACGGCAAGTACCGTCCGCAGGTGCTGCATGCGGACACGACTCTTCCAGTTTCCCTTGTTCACGCTTTCCCTTCCCTTTGCCGGCAAAGACCACGAGCAAGGATCTTACCGATCACGGGGACGGACGGCTCGCGACAGGGAACAGGTTTCGCCCGATACGCCGGGTCGACGAAACCCGGACCAGGACTCGGACTAGGACTCGAATTCGGGCGCCGCCGGGCGCTCGTAGCGATACAGCAGGGTGTTGCAGCCCTCGCACGACACAACGCGGCGGGTGTCCTGCCCCGAACCCAGCCCCTCGTCCTTCAACGGCCCCTTGCCGCAGGCAAAGCAGGCCGGCTCGTCATGGCCGTGGGCCGCGAGGAAGTCCTCGCGCACCGGCAGGGCGCGCTTCTGCTTCTCGCGGCGCTGGTGCGCATACAGAAACAGCCACATGAAGAAGAACAGCCCGATCAGGAACAACACCGGCAGGAATCTGGACATGGGCGAGCGCCTCGGCAGGTCATCGGGAACAGCCCCAGTCTAGGTGGCTGCGCGCGGCCTGTACCTGTCCGGGGTCAAGTCCGCGGCAGCGGAACCGCGTCGGCGTCCGGTTCCAGCTCGTCGAAGCGCGCCGCCTCGATCTTGTGGAAATGCGCGCTGATCTTGCGGCTGGAGGTCTGCACCTCCTGCACGTCGCGGCTGGCCTGCTCGATATGGCGGGCGAGTGCCGCCATGCGTTCGTCGAAGCGCTGGAAGTCCTTCGCCAGCTTGCCGAGCGCGTCCTGGATGACGTGGACCTGCTTGCGCGTCTCGACGTCCTTCAGCACCGCGCGGGCCGTGTTGAGCACCGCCATCAGCGTGGTGGGCGACACGATCCACACCCGTTTCTGCTGCGCATAGGCGACGATTTCCGGGTGGTAGGCGTGGACCTCGGCGAATACGGCCTCGGCGGGGAGGAACATCACCGCGCCATCCGACGTGGTGCCGGGCAGGATGTACTTGCCGGCAATGGCGTCGACGTGACGCTTGACGTCGGCGCGGAAGGCCTGCTGCGCCGCACGGCGCTCCAGTTCGCCCGCTGCCGCATCGAACATGCGGTGGTAGTTCTCGAGCGGGAACTTGGCATCGACCGCGACCAGGCCGGTGGGCGCCGGCAAGGTCAGCAGGCAGTCGACGCGCATGCCATTGGGCAGCACGTGCTGGAAGGCGAAGGCATCGGGCGGCAGCATGTTCTGTACCAGCGCCTCGAGCTGCACCTCGCCGAAGGCGCCGCGCGCACGCTTGTCGCCGAGCAGTTCCTGCAGGCTGACGACGTTGGTGGTGAGACCGTCGATCTTCTTCTGCGCCTCGTCGATGGTCGCCAGCCGCGCCATCACGCTGGCGAAGGTCTCGTTGGTCTTGCGAAAGCCTTCGTCCAGGCGCTGGTTCACCTGCCCCGACAAGGTGTCGAGCCGGCCGTCGACGCTCTGCGTCAGCGCCTGCATGCCGCGCGACAGCTGCATCGAGGCGGCGGTGAGGCCGCGCTGCAGCAGGTCGCGGTCGGCGCGGGCGTGTTCGCCGATGCGGTCGGTCTGGCGCGCGAGGCCTTCGTGCAGGTCGCGCAGGATCTCGCGGTGCTGGGCGCCGAGCTGCTGCTCCATCTGGTCGGCCAGCGCATCGACGAGCTGGTCGCGCACCGCGCGCTCACGCGTGTAACTGCGCACCAGCAGCCACGCCAGCAGCACCAGCACGGCGGCGAGCAGGCCGGCCAGCAACAGTTCGGACGGGGTCATCGACAACATGCGGCGCCGTCAGGCCAGCGCGCGCAAGCTGGCCAGCGGCGGGCGCGACAGCAGCTTGCGCGTGCCCAGCCAGCCACCCGCCACCACGCCACCCGCACCAAGCAGCACCGCCACCACCACCGGCAACAGGGCCGGCACATAAGTCATCTTGAACACCTGCTCGGCCAGCACCCAGCCGATGGCGCTGGCGCCGATGCCGGCCAGCACACCGGCCACGCTGCCCAGCACCAGGAATTCGGCCAGCAGCGCCTGCCGCACCTGGCGGTTGCGCGCGCCCAGCGTGCGCAGCATGGCCAGTTCGTACTCGCGCTCGTCGTGCGTCGATTGCAGCGCCGCATACAGCACCACCAGGCCCGCCAGCACGGCAAAACCGAACACGAACTGAACGATGACGATGAGCTTGTCGGTCATGGCCTGCACCTGGGCGATCACCGCGGCGATGTCGATCACCGACAGGTTGGGGAAGGCGCCAACCAGCCTCGTGGTGAAATCGTGGTTGGAGGCCGGCAGGTGGAAGCTGGTGATGAGGCTGGCGGGGTAGGCCTCGAGCAGGCCTTCGGAAGCGATGAAGAAGAAGTTCACCCGCATCGAATCCCAGTCGAGCTTGCGCACGCTGGTGATCGGCGCATCGACGCGCTGGCCGGCGATCTCGAAGGCGACACGGTCGCCCACCTTGAGATTGAAGGTCTGCGCCAGCCCCTGCTCCACCGAGAACTGCGGCGTGCGTTCGGCGCCGTGCCAGCGCCCGGCGGAGACCGCGTTGCCACCCGGCAGCTCGGCGGCGTAGGACAGGTTGAACTCGCGCTCGGCCAGGCGGCGGGTGCGTTCCTCGTCGTAGCGGCTGGGGTCGATCGCATCGCCATTGATCGCCACCATGCGGCCGCGGATCATCGGCTGGATGTTGGGTCGCGACAGGCCTTCGGCAACGAACAGATCGGCGACGGCGGCACGCTGGTCGGGCTGGATGTTGATGACGAAGCGGTTGGGCGCGTCGGGCGGCGCCATCGCACGCCAGTTGTCGAGCAGGTCGGCGCGCACCAGCGTCAGCAACAGCAGGGCCGTCATGCCCAGGCCCAGCGCCGCGGCCTGGATGACGCTGCCGCCCATGCGCCGGCCAAGCGACGCCACGCCATAGCGCCAGCCGCCACCGCGCAGGCTGCCCTGCCCCTTCAGGCGCCCGGCCAGATGCAAGACCCACCACGCGGCAAGCGCGAACACCCCGAGCGCCACCGCGAAGCCGGCGGCGACCATCGCGCCGAGGCGCGCGTCCGCGGCAATCCAGAAGATCAGTCCCAGCAGCGCGGCCAGGCCCAGGGCCCACGCGGTGCCGGACAGCGGCTCGGCCAGCTCGAACTCGCGCCGCAGCACGCGCAAGGTGCTGACCTTGCCCAGGCGCAGCAGCTGCGGCAGCACGAAGCCCGCCAGCAGCGCCATGCCGACCACCACGCCATGCGCCAGCGGCAGCAGCGAGGGCGCGGGCAGTTCGGTGGCGAGGATCTCGCGCAGTCCGCCTGCCAGCCCCCATTGCACCGACCAGCCCAGCGCCGTACCGACCACCGCCGCCGTCAGGCCGAACAGCAGGAATTCGCCGACGACGATGCCCAGCACCTGCGACTGACGCGCACCAAGCACACGCATCACTGCGCAGCCGTCGAGGTGACGCGCCATGAAGCGCCGCGCCGAAAGCCCGACCGCCACCGCGGCGAGGATCACCGCCAGCAGCGCCGCCAGGCGCAGGAAGCGCTGCGCCTGGTCGAGCGCGGCGCGCACCTCGGGCCGGGCGTTCTCCACCGTCTCGACACGCTGACCGCGGCCCAGGTTGGCCCGCGCCCATTTCTCGTAGGCCTCGACGGTCTGTGCGTCGCCCGCCACGTGCAGGCGCCAGGTGGCACGGCTGCCCTCGGCGATGAGGCCGGTCGCGTCCAGGTCCTTGAGGTTGAAGATCGCGCGCGGCAGCAGGCTGAAGAAGTTGGCGCCGCGGTCGGACTCGAAGCTGACCATGGCGCCGACGCGGAACTCGGTCTCGCCCAGGCCGACCTTGTCGCCGACCTTGACGCCGAGTTCGGCGAACAGGCGCTCGTCCAGCCACAGTTCGCCGGGCGCCGGCGCGCGGCCAGCCACCTCATCCGGCTGGTTGGGACCGGGGGCGATGCGGATCGCGCCGCGCAGCGGATAGCCGTCCTCGACCACCTTGACGCCGGCCAGCACCGCAGCCTCGTCCGTGCTCGCCATGCTGGTGAACAGCACGGTCTCGGCGGTGCGCAGGCCGCGCTCGCCCGCCTCGTCGGCGAAGCCGGCGGGCCAGGGGCGGTCGGCGCGCAGCAACAGGTCGCCGCCGAGCAGCTGGTTGGCCTCGCGGTCCAGCGCGCGACCGACGCGGTCGGCCAGGAAGCCGACGCTGGTGAGGCTGGCCACCGCGATGACGATCGCCAGCCCGAGCAGGTGCAGTTCGCCCGCGCGCAAGTCGCGCAACATCATGCGGAAGGCGAGGCGCAGCGTTTTCATCATCCGTTCCGCTCAGCGCGCGGTCGACAGCAGCGTGCGCGCCAGCTCGCACCAGTAGGCGACGCCGGTGGGCAGGACTTCGTCGTTGAAGTCGTAGTTGGGGTTGTGCAGCATGCAGCCGCCCTCGCCCGGACCGTTGCCGACCCACACGTAGGCGCCCGGCTTCTCCTGCAGGAAATAGGCGAAATCCTCCGCGCCCATGCTCGGGCGACGGTCGGTGAAGACGCGATCGGGCCCGACCACGGCACGCGCGACCCGGGCGCACAACGCCGCCTCGTCGGCGGTGTTGATCGTCGGCGGGTAACCGCGGCGATATTCGAAGGCGACCTGCACGCCATGGCTCTGCGCGATACCTTCTGCGACCTGACGCAGGCCGTGCTCGAGCCGGTCGCGCACCTCCGCAGAGAAGGTGCGCACCGTGCCGCACAGCTCGGCGCGGTCGGGAATGACGTTGTAGGCCTCGCCGGCATGGAACTGCGTGATCGACACCACGCCGGCGTCGATCGGATCGAGGCTGCGGCTGACCAGGGTCTGTGCCGCCTGCACGAAGGCGGCGCCGGCGACCACCGGATCGACGCCGAGGTGCGGCATGGCGGCATGCGCGCCGACGCCGGTGAAGCGGATGTCGAAGCGGTCGGCACTGGCCATCACCGGACCGCTGTGGATGGCGAAGCTGCCGGCGTCCATGCCCGGCCAGTTGTGCATGCCGAACACCGCCTCCATCGGGAAGCGGTCGAACAGGCCGTCGGCGATCATCGCGGGGGCACCGCCCTCGCCTTCCTCGGCGGGCTGGAAGATCAGATACACGGTGCCGTCGAAATCCTTGCGCGCCGCCAGCGCCTCGGCCGCGCCCAGCAGCATCGTCGTGTGCCCGTCGTGGCCGCAGGCGTGCATGCAGCCCTGCACGGTGGATCGGTGCGCGAACGCGTTGCGCTCGGTGATCGGCAGCGCATCCATGTCGGCACGCAGGCCGATGGCACGCAGGCTGCGACCGCCGCGCACGGCGCCGACCACGCCGGTGCCGCCGATGCCGCGGTGCGTCTCGATGCCCAGCGCCTCGAGATGGCGCGCGACGAGCGCAGCCGTGCGGTGTTCCTCGAATGCGAGTTCGGGGTGGGCGTGGATGTCGCGACGGATGGCGGTGAGTTTGCCGTGCAAAGGACGGACGGATTCGATGACGCTCATGGCTGCACCGTACGTTGGGATTCGGTTGGGGGTGTCGAGTGTATTACAGGCCGCGAGCCCGGGGCCTGCCCGACGGCGATCGCGCACCCGTCGGGCCTGTGTGGATCTGAAGGAATGCGGCAGAGGAAGTTCCCGTCCCGACCGGGTTCGGAACCCGGCATCAGCGCACGGCCGGCAGTGCAATCTCGTCGCTGCGCCGGGCACCCGCGGCAAAGGCGCGGCAATCCTCGAGAAAGCGGCGGATGGCCGCGCTGTGGTACTTGCCGCGATGCCACACGAAGCTGAAATGGCGCTTCAGGTCCAGCTCGGGCGTCTCCAGCGGCACCAGGCTGCCGCGACGGAAGGCGTCGCGCAGCGACAGACGTGACAGGCAGCCCAGGCCCAGCCCGCTCTCCACCGCCCGCTTGACCGCCTCGGTATGTTCCAGCTCCAGCCGCGGCACCACGCCACCCGGCCAGTGCCGCAGGGCCTGATCGAAGGTCTCGCGCGTGCCGGAACCATGCTCGCGCAGGATCCACGGTTCGGCGGCGATTTCGGCAAAGGCGACGCTGCCACGCCCGGCCAGCCGGTGCTCCGGTGCACAGAAAACCACCAGCTCATCCTCCACCCAGGGTTGCGATTCGAGTTCGCCATCGACCACCTGCCCCTCCACCAGCCCGAGGTCGATCTCGTAGCGCGCCAGCATCGCCGCAATGGTTGCGGTGTTGCGCACCTCGAGCTTGACCCGGCTCTCCGGGTGACGCTGCAGGAAACCCGACACGATGAGCGGCAGCAGGTAGTTGCCGATCGTCAGCGTCGCCCCGACCCGCAGGCTGCCCAAGCCGCGTTCGCCGCGCAGCAAGGCGTCCATCTCCTCGGCACGGTCGAGCAGTTCCACGGCGTGCGGCAGCAGCAGCCGGCCCTGCTCGTTGAGGCGCAGGCGCTTGCCGTGGCGGTCGAACAACTGCTGGTCGAACTGGTTCTCGAGTTCGGCCAGCGCCGCGCTGGTGGCGGACTGCGACAGGCTCAGCGCCTCGGCCGCGCGTGACACGTTCTCGCTGCTGGCGATGGCGACGAAGGCCTGGATCTGGCGCAGGGTGAATCGCATATCTATTTTTCCGGTAACGGATATTCAAATTATCCACTTAACCGCTAACGCAGCGCACCTAGAATCTGCTCCATCGTCAATCCGCCTGCACAAGCACCGCCATGAGCAACCTGCTTACCGAACGCGTCCTCAGCGTCCATCACTGGAACGACTCGTTGTTCAGCTTCCGCACCACCCGCGACCCGGGCCTGCGTTTCGAGAACGGCCAGTTCGTGATGATCGGGCTCGACGTGGAAGGCAAGCCGCTGACGCGCGCCTACAGCATCGCCAGCCCCAACTACGAAGAACACCTGGAGTTCTTCAGCATCAAGGTGCCTGACGGCCCGCTGACCTCGCGCCTGCAGCACCTGCGCGAGGGCGACCCGATCGTCGTCAGCAAGAAGCCCACCGGCACACTCGTATTGCACGACCTGAACCCGGGCAAGCATCTCTACCTGCTCGCCACCGGCACCGGGCTCGCGCCCTTCCTGAGCGTGATCCAGGACCCGGAGACCTACGAGCGCTTCGAGAAGGTGGTGTTGGTGCATGGCGTGCGCTTCGTGTCGGAACTGGCCTATACGGACTTCATCACCCGCGTGCTGCCGCAGAACGAGTTCTTCGGCGAGCAGGTGCGCGACCAGCTCATCTACTACCCGACGGTGACGCGCGAGCCCTTCCGCAACACCGGCCGCATCACCCACGTCATCGAGTCCGGCACGCTGTTCGCCGATATCGGCCTGCCGGATCTGGACCCGGCGCAGGACCGGGTGATGATCTGCGGCAGCCAGGCGATGAATGCCGATTGCTGCGCCCTGCTCGACGCCCGCGGCTTCGCGATGTCACCGCGTATCGGCCAGCCCGGCGACTACGTGATCGAACGCGCCTTCGTCGAGAAGTAAGTTCGAGAAGTAATATCACGCGGCGAGCACCGCCGCCCGACCGCATCGGCGCGTCAAACTTTTTCCGCATGCGGGGCTCGAAGCGCTTCCGACCCCCTCCTCACTCAGGAGCCCCGCATGTCTTCTACCCTGTACGAAATCGAAGTCGATCGCCTCTCGGGCGCCACCACCACGCTCGGTGAGTACGCCGGCAAGGTATTGCTGATCGTCAACACCGCCAGCCAGTGCGGGCTGACCCCGCACTATGCCGGCCTCGAGACGCTCTACCAGACCTACAAGGACCGCGGCCTGGTCGTGCTCGGCTTCCCGTGCAATCAGTTCGGCGCGCAGGAGCCCGGCAGTGCCGAGGAAATCAACGCCTTCTGCACGAAGAACTACGGCGTGAGTTTTCCGATGTTCGCCAAGATCGACGTCAACGGCGACGGCGCCCATCCCCTGTACAAGTACTTGAAGCAGCACGCCAAGGGCATCCTCGGCACCGAAGCCATCAAGTGGAACTTCACCAAGTTCCTGGTGAGTCGCGACGGCCAGCAGATCGAACGCTACGCCCCGACCACCACGCCGGAGGAACTGGTGAAGGATATCGAGGGGATGCTGTAGACTCTCGCCCTTTCCGACTTAGCAGGACCTCTCCCCCATGGCACAATACGTCATGTCGATGCTCCGGGTGAGCAAGATCGTTCCGCCCAAGCGTCAGATCATCAAGGACATCTCCCTTTCCTTCTTTCCCGGCGCCAAGATCGGCCTGCTCGGCCTCAACGGCTCGGGCAAGTCCACCGTGCTGCGCATCATGGCCGGCGTGGACAAGGAGTACGACGGCGAGGTGCAGTGGCTTGCCGGCCAGCGCATCGGCTATCTGCCGCAGGAACCCGAGCTCGACCCCGCCAAGACGGTGAAGGAAGAGGTCGAATCCGCGCTCGGCGAGATCATGGAGGCGCGGCAGAAGCTCGAGGAGGTCTATGCCGCCTACGCCGAACCCGACGCGGACTTCGACAAGCTCGCCGAGGAACAGGCCAGGTACGAGAACATCCTGTCGACGGCCGGCAGCGACGTCGAGACCCAGATGGAGATCGCCGCCGACGCGCTGCGCCTGCCGCCCTGGGACGCCGTCATCGGCAATCTGTCGGGGGGCGAGAAGCGCCGCGTCGCGCTGTGCAAGCTGCTGCTGTCCAAGCCCGACATGCTGCTGCTCGACGAGCCCACCAACCACCTCGACGCCGAATCGGTCGACTGGCTGGAGCAGTTCCTGACCCGCTTCCCCGGCACCGTGGTGGCCGTCACCCACGACCGCTACTTCCTCGACAACGCCGCCGAGTGGATTCTCGAACTCGACCGCGGCCACGGCATCCCGTGGAAGGGCAACTACTCGTCCTGGCTCGAGCAGAAGGGCGAGCGCCTGGCGCAGGAAGCCAAGCAGGAGGCTGCGCACCAGAAGGCGATGAAGACCGAACTGGAATGGGCGCGCTCCAACCCCAAGGCGCGCCAGGCCAAGTCGAAGGCCCGCCTGGCCCGCTACGAGGAGATGGCGAGCGTCGAGTACCAGCGCCGCAACGAGACGCAGGAGATCTTCATTCCGCCTGGCGAGCGCCTCGGCGACAAGGTCATCGAGTTCCACAACGTCAGCAAGGCCTTCGGCGACAAGCTGCTGATGGACAACGTCAGCTTCAGCATCCCGCCGGGCGCCATCGTCGGCATCATCGGCCCCAACGGCGCCGGCAAGTCGACGCTGTTCAAGATGATCGAAGGCCGCGACGCCCCCGATTCGGGCACGGTCGAGATCGGCGCCACGGTCAAGATCGCCGCGGTCGACCAGACCCGCGAGGGCCTCGCCAACGACAAGACGGTGTTCGACGCCATTTCCGATGGCGCCGACGTGCTCACCGTGGGTCGCTTCGAAATGCCCAGCCGCGCCTATATCGGCCGCTTCAACTTCAAGGGCGGCGACCAGCAGAAGATCGTCGGCAACCTCTCCGGCGGCGAGCGCGGCCGACTGCACCTGGCCAAGACCCTCATCCAGGGCGGCAACGTGCTGCTGCTGGACGAACCGTCCAACGACCTCGACGTCGAGACCCTGCGCGCGCTCGAAGACGCCTTACTGGAGTTCGCCGGCTGCGCGCTGGTGATCTCGCACGACCGCTGGTTCCTCGACCGCATCTGCACGCACATCCTGGCGGCCGAAGGCGATTCGCAATGGACCTTCTTCGCCGGCAACTACCAGGAGTACGAAGAGGACAAGAGGAAGCGCCTGGGCGAGGAAGGCGCGAAGCCGAAGCGTATCCGCTACAAGCCGATCGCGCGCTGACCGGACATCGGACCAAAGCTCGAAAGCCCGCCGCGGTCTTCCGCCGCGGGCTTTTTTCGTGAACCCGCACGGTCACGGGGCGGGGCTGGCGAGCCTGCCACCCTCACCCTGCATCGCCCTCACCGCGCCGGCCTGCGTCCCGCGCGCGCGGCCTGGCCCTCGACGTTGTCATGGATCATTCCGCTATACTGCGATGCATATCCACCGGTCTTGCGGAATTGAAATGGACTTGGCCAACACTCGCCGGCGCACTACGGTGACGCGGCGCGGGCACCCACTCGCCATGCGCATGCTTGCAGCATGCCTGCCCATGGCCCTGTCGATGGTGCTTTGCACTGTCCCACGGACTGGCCAGGCCGAGCCGGGCCCTGTCCCTTCCGCCTACCCGCCATCCGTCAGCCTGCTCGGTTTCGGCACGCTCGGCTTTGCACGCTCCAACGACGACAATGCGGAGTTCGTGCGCGACCTCTCGCAAGCCTATGGGGTACGGACCAACTGGAGCCCCAAGATCGACTCGCTGCTTGGCCTTCAGGCCAACATGCGCCTGACGCCGCAGACGAACGCAGTGGTGCAGGCGCTGAGCCGCTATCGTTACGACGGCAGCTATGGCCCCGAGATCTCATGGGCCTTCCTGCGCCACGAGTTCTCGTCTCAATGGGCAGGCCGCCTTGGCCGGATGGGCACGGACTTCTACATGCATGCCGACTCCCGCCTCGTCGGCTATGCCAATCTCACCGTACGCCCGCCGCAGGACTTCTACGGCCAGCTCATCTTTTCCTACTTCGATGGCGTCGACGTGACCGGCACCTTCCCGCTCGGGAAAGGCCTGCTCGAGGCCAAGCTGTTTGCCGGTCAGGCAGCCGAGAAGACCTCGATGAAGGACTCGCTGACCTGGGACCTGCGCGGCTCGGACATTCGTGGCGGCTACCTCGACTACACGGTCGGCCCCTGGCAACTGCGGCTCGGCACGACGCAGGTCCGCTTCGAGCACGAGATCCCGATCGTCGAACTGGTGGGCGCCAATGCCTTCGCCATCGCGCCTGAACTGAAGGTCAAGGGACGCAAAACGCGCTATGACGCGATCGGCCTTGCCTACGAGGACGGCCCGCTGGAAATTCAGGCCATGGCGAACCGTGTCGTCCATGACAGCGAGTTCTATCGCGACACCCGCTCGGCCTACGTGATCGGCGCCTACCGGATCGGCTCGGTCACGCCCTACCTCGGCTATTCGCAGATCCGCTCTTCCGCGCCCGACATCCGGTCGTCCATCCCGCCCGGCGCCCGTCCGCTGATCGACCTCATCACCAGCAATTTCTACGCGCACCAGAACACTCTTGCGCTAGGCGTGCGCTGGGACGTCGCGCCGCAGATCGCGCTCAAGGGGCAGATTGACCGCATCGACGGCAAACCCGAATCGATCTTTCCCTACCGTGGCGAAACCCCCGACTGGGACGGCGACATGACCGTCTTGAGCGTCACCATGGATTTCGTGTTCTGATCGAACCAGATCGCAGCATCACCCAAGAAGGCCGAAGCCGAGAAAATGCGTCGATAGAAAAATTTTGCACGTCGCATTGTTGCAACGCAACAATCCCTGCATTATGATTCGAACTGTCTCCTCCACTTCCTCCTTTGGTGTGGATTTAGCCCGAGCGCCACAAGCGCTCGGGCTTTTCTTTTTTTTGCGCCCCCGGCCCGCCACCGTGACCGTCAGCCTTCCTCGAGCATGCGCTTCAGATAGTCGGGCACGCCCGCCAGCACCAGGGTATCGGTCGCTGGATCGTAATGCACGGCGCCCGAATGCAGGCTGCTGCGATCGAACTCCACCTTCCACTGCTCACCGCTGGCGCTGAAGCGGACCAGCGGCCTGATCGCGCGCCGGTTGGGCACGAACCCGCCGACCAGGCGGGCCTCGGGCGCATTGAGCGCCGACCCGAGCCTTGCCGGTTGCTCCGGATACACCTCCTGTGCCAGCTCCTCGAAGCTGACCGTCTCCCCGTTCTCGCCCAGTGAGTCCAGATAATCGTGGGCGCGCTCGAGCAGGCTGTCGCGCCGTGTCGGCTCGAGTTGCTGCTGCTCGGCGAAGTGGCTGAGCGTGGCCACCAGCTTCTTCGTCTCCTGCAAAGCGACGACCACATCGCTGCAGCCAAGAAAACGCTTGAATAAGGCCCCACCCTTGCCGCGTCCACGCAAGAATCCGATGTAACGCTCGTCCCCTCGTCGCCAGCCATCGAGATCGATTCGACCGGCCGCCTGCAGACCCGCAAAATCGACGTGCAGGCAGTCGCTCACATCGAGTCCGCCGCTCACCGCGACTCCGGCCTCCTCCGCGACCAGCGCGATCCACAGGCAGTCGGCACCGCCTTCGTCAATGCGCGCCACAATGACCAGGCCGCCCTGCTCCAATTCCTCCTCGTCCGCAAGCGCCTGCAGGTGCTGCGCAACCTGACCGGAGAAGGCCACGAAATCGGGCCCCTGCTCGCTTACCCACTCGCGCAGCCAGCGTGCGAGCGGGAAGACCTCCTCGTCCTCCTCGAAACGTCCGAAGCCCTTCGCAGAGCGCGACTCGTACTGCCCGCAGAGCCGCTCGACCAGACGCACCGCCACTGCATCCAGTGCGCAGGCCGCGGGTCGGCAGACCAGCGATGCGGGCCTGTCCGCCTCCTTGACGAGGCGATGGACGATCAGCTGGGTGACAGTGTGCTGCGAGACGGGCATCGAGGAACTCCGGGCGATTGAACGAGGGCGCGATTCTCGCACGGGCGCAGGCAGTGCGCGCAGTGCCGAACCTGCGCCGTTCATGCCCCTCGGCTTGCCGCATCAGGCCGATTCTGCTATTAAGTCGCCTCTATCCATTCACCAACCTACGGAAGTTGATTCATGGCTGACGATACCCTGCACAAGCAATTCCCGCCCTACGTTCCCGCCGCTGGCGAGGAATACATGAGCGAGAAGCAGATGGGCCACTTCCGCGAGATCCTCAGCACGCTCAAGAGCGAGCTGATGGATGACATCGAGCGTACCGTGCACACGATGCAGGACGAGGCCACGGTGTTTGCCGACCCGAACGACCGCGCCAGCCAGGAGTCGGACATCGCACTGGAACTGCGCAACCGCGATCGCGAACGCAAGCTGATCAAGAAGATCGACGAGGCGCTGGGTCGCATCGAGGCTGGCGAATATGGCTACTGCGACAGCTGTGGCGTGGAAATCGGCCTGAAGCGCCTGGAGGCCCGTCCGACGGCCACCATGTGCATCGACTGCAAGACGCTGGAAGAAATGCGGGAGCGCCAGGTCGCGAAGTAAGCGGACTGCGCAATCGACAAGGGGACGCTGCGGCGTCCTTTTTTTCGACCGCGCCCCAAGACCAGGCCCACCCGCCCACGGCTGCGAAAAAAATGGGACGCCGCAGCGTCCCATTTGTTCAGCGCGGGGTGCCCTTACTGCCCCCCCCTCACATCGCACTCAGCCGGCGTTCTCGCCCAGCAGCGCCTTCATGCTCAGGCGGATCTTGCCGCGCTCGTCGGTCTCGAGCACCTTGACGCGCACAGCCTGGCCTTCCTTGACGTAGTCGGCCACATTGTTGACGCGCTCGTTGGCGATCTGCGAGACGTGCAGCAGGCCATCGCGGCCCGGCATGATGTTGACGATCGCGCCGAAGTCCAGCAGGCGGATGACCGTGCCCTCGTAGATCTTGCCGACCTCGACCTCCGCGGTGATCGCCTCGATCTTGGCCTTCGCAGCCTGGGCACCTTCGGCGCTCACCGACGAGATGGTGATCGCGCCATCGTCCTCGATCTCGATCACGGTGCCGGTTTCTTCCTGCAGCGCACGGATCACCGCACCGCCCTTGCCGATCACGTCACGGATCTTCTCGGGGTTGATCTTCATGTTGATCATGCGCGGCGCATACTCGGACACTTCGCCACGCGACGAGGCCAGCGACTGCTTCATGATGCCGAGGATGTGCAGGCGGCCCGTCTTGGCCTGCTCCAGCGCAGCTTGCATGATGTCCTTGGTGATGCCCTGGATCTTGATGTCCATCTGCAGGCCGGTCACGCCGTTTTCGGTACCGGCGACCTTGAAGTCCATGTCGCCGAGGTGATCCTCATCGCCCAGGATGTCGGTCAGGACGGCGAAACGGTTGCCGTCCTTGATCAGGCCCATCGCGATGCCGGCGACGTGGTCCTTGAGCGGGACGCCCGCATCCATCATGGCCAGCGAGCCGCCGCAGACCGAAGCCATCGACGACGAACCGTTGGACTCGGTGATCTCGGACACCACGCGCACGGTGTAGGAGAAGTCCTCGGCCTTCGGCAGCACCGCGACCAGCGAGCGCTTGGCCAGGCGGCCGTGGCCCACTTCGCGGCGCTTGGTCACGCCGAAACGGCCGGTTTCGCCGGTGCAGAACGGCGGGAAGTTGTAGTGGAGCAGGAAGCGCTCCTTGTACTCGCCAGCGATGGCGTCGATGATCTGCTCGTCGCGACCGGTGCCCAGCGTGGCCACGACCAGCGCCTGGGTTTCACCGCGGGTGAACAGCGCCGAACCGTGGGTGCGCGGCAGCACGCCGGTGCGGATGGTGATCGGACGCACGGTGCGGGTGTCGCGACCGTCGATACGCGGCTCGCCATTCAGGATGCGGCTGCGGACGATGCCCGACTCGATGTTGAAGAAGATGTCCTTCACCTCGGTGGCCGACGGCGGGTTCTCCACGCCTTCGCTCAGCGTGGCCATCACGCGCTTGCGGATCTCGCCCAGACGGGTCGAACGCTCCTGCTTGCTGGTGATGCGGAAGGCCTCTTCCATCTCGGCCTTGGCCAGCTCGGTGACCTTGGCGATCAGCGCCTCGTTGGCTGCCGGTGCCTGCCAATCCCATTCGGGCTTGCCAGCGACTTCGACCAGCTCGTTGATGGCCTTGATCGCAGTCTGCATCTGCTCGTGACCGAACACGACGGCGCCCAGCATGACCTGCTCGGACAACTCCTGGGCTTCGGACTCGACCATCAGCACCGCTGCCTGGGTACCGGCGACGACCAGGTTCATCTGGCTCGTCTGCAGCTCGGTGGCCGTGGGGTTGAGGATGTACTGGCCGTCGGCATAACCGACGCGTGCCGCGCCGATCGGGCCGTCGAACGGGATGCCGGAGATGGCGAGCGCAGCCGAGGCACCGATCATCGCCGGGATGTCGGCATCGACCTCGGGGTTCAGCGACAGCACCGTCACGATCACCTGGACTTCATTCATGAAGCCTTCGGGGAACAGCGGGCGGATCGGACGATCGATCAGGCGCGAGGTGAGGATTTCCTTCTCGGACGGACGGCCTTCGCGCTTGAAGAAGCCGCCGGGAATGCGACCGGCCGCGTAGAACTTCTCGACGTAATCGACGGTGAGCGGGAAGAAGTCCTGCCCCGGACGCGCTTCCTTGGCGGCGACCACGGTGGCCAGCACCACGGTCTCGTCCATGTTCACGATGACGGCACCGCCGGCCTGGCGAGCAACCTCGCCGGTTTCGAGCGTGACGGTATGGGCGCCGTAGGCGAAAGTTTTCTTGATTGCGTTCAGCAAGGGAATTCCTTTAACAATGAGTGCAGCGAACCACAACTGCGCGCGGTGTTCGGGTCGAGCGACCCCTATCCGCTGGAAGACGAACCCGACGCAAGCACGGCCTCAGACGGCACAAAGCCGGCCGTGCCGCAGGGGCACGCACCGGCTTTGATGGCTTACTTCGCCCTGATCGGCGCTGTCGGGCTGGTCACGGACGCAATTACTTGCGCAGGCCCAGACGCTCGATCAGATTGCGATAGCTGTCGGCGTTGCGGCCCTTCAGGTAGTCCAGCAGCTTGCGGCGCTGGCTGACCATCTTCAGCAGACCGCGGCGGGAGTGGTGATCCTTGCCGTGGGCCTTGAAGTGAGGAGCGAGCCCGTTGATGCGGGCGGTCAGGAGCGCAACCTGGACTTCCGGCGAACCGGTGTCGCCCTGGGCGCGCTGGAAGTCGGAGACGATCTTCGACTTGGATGCGGTATCAAGAGCCATGTGTGTCTTTACTCGTGTTTTTCTGCCAATCAGAAGCGGCGGATTATACCCAAAGCCGCACCAAAAACTCAATCGCTATCATGCGGATGCGTCGAGCGCCCCGCCATCGGTGGCAATCAGCCGCCGTGCGGCCAGCTTGCCCCCGTCCTGCCACTGCCCGAGACCGAGGAAACCCTTCGGCCCGTAGACCCGCACCAAGCCTTCGGTGTCGGCCCGCCCCAGCGACAAAACTCTTCCCTGCAGCAGACCACGGGCCTGCTCCGCGTCGAGCCGCAACTCCGGGTACACCGCGACCAGCGCGTCGGCCGAAGCCAGCAAGCCGTCACGCTCCTCGGCCGCGCACGCTTCGAGCGCGTCCAGCGAAACGGCATTGGCCACGTCGAACGATCCGATCCGCGTGCGGCGCAACGCCGCAAGGTGCGCACCGCAACCCAGTGCCGTGCCGATGTCCATCGCCAGGCTGCGAATGTAGGTCCCCTTGCTGCACGCCACGCGGATCGTGAAGCTGTCGGACGCGAAGTCGAGCAGATCGAGTGCATGGATCGTGACCCGACGTGCCTCGCGCTCGACCTCGATGCCGGCACGGGCGTACTCATACAGCGCCTTGCCGTTGCGCTTGAGCGCCGAATACATCGGAGGCACCTGCTCGATCTCGCCACGGAAGCGCTCGAGCACCGCTTCCAGCTGCGGCCGCTCGACCGCCACCGGATGCCTGGCCAGCACCGCACCCTCCGCATCGCCGCTGTCGGTCTCGACACCCAGCTGCACGACGGCCTCGTAAGTCTTGTCGGCGTCGAGCAGCATCTGCGAAAACTTGGTGGCCTCGCCGAAGGTCAGCGGCAACAGGCCGCTCGCCATCGGATCGAGCGTGCCGGTGTGGCCTGCCTTCGCCGCGTTGAGCAGACGGCGCGCGGCCTGCAGCGCGCCGTTGGAGCTCACGCCCTGCGGCTTGTCGAGCAAGAGCACGCCATCGACGAGGCGACGGACGATCTTGCGTTGCGGCTGTTTCGGTCGGCGCGGGCGCGCCGCTGCTTCAGGACTTCGCGCTTCCGTCATCGCCGGCCGACGTGTGGTCGGTTTCGCCGTCTTCATCGTAGTGACGGGCCTCGTCCTCCCGCACCACATCATCGATCAGCCGGGACAGGCGCGAGCCCTCCTCGACCGAGCGATCGTAGTGGAAGTGCAGCTCGGGAATCGTATGGATCCGGATCCGGCGGCCCAGCTCGCGGCGCAGGAAGCCGCTCGCCCGACGCAGGCCCTGCAGGATCTCGGGCACGTCAGCCTCGCCCGTCATCGAGGTGAAGAACACCTTGGCGCGCGCGTAGTCGGGCGTGATCTCGACATCGGTGAGCGTGATGAAGCCGACTCGAGGGTCTTTCACCTCGAGCCTGATCAGTTCCGCCAGCTCGCGGCGGATCTGCTCCACCACGCGCTGGCTGCGGGAATACTCCTTGGGCATGGCTTACAGCGTCCTCGCCACTTCCTTGATCTCGAACACCTCGAGCTGGTCGCCTTCCTGGATGTCGTTGTAGTTCCTGAGCTGCAGACCGCACTCGTAGCCGAACTTGACTTCCTTGACGTCGTCCTTGAAGCGCTTGAGCGACTCGAGCTCGCCCGTCCACAGCACCGTGTGATTGCGCAGCAGACGGACGTGCGAACCGCGCTTGACCACGCCTTCCAGCACGTAGCAACCCGCGATCGAGCCCACCTTCGAGATCGTGAACACCTGGCGGATCTCGACCAGGCCGATGACCTCTTCGCGCTTCTCGGGCGCAAGCATGCCGGACAGCGCCGCCTTCACCTCATCCACTGCATCGTAGATGATGTTGTAGTAGCGAATATCGACGCCGAAGGTCTCCGCCAGCTTGCGTGCGCCAGCATCCGCACGGACGCTGAAGCCGAGGATGACGGCACCCGAAGCCTGCGCCAGGTTGACGTCCGACTCGGAGATCGCGCCGACCGCGGCATGGATGACATTGACGCGCACCTCGTCGGTCGAGAGCTTGACAAGCGACTGCACCAGCGCTTCCTGCGAACCCTGCACGTCGGCCTTGATGATGAGGGGCAGGCTCTTGACCTCGCCCTCGGACATCTGCTCCATGAGGGTCTCGAGCTTGGCGGCCTGCTGCTTGGCAAGCTTGACGTCGCGGAACTTGCCCTGACGGAACAGGGCAATTTCGCGCGCCTTCTTCTCGTCGGCGAGCGCAATCGCTTCGTCGCCTGCAGACGGCACGTCCGACAGGCCGAGAATCTCGACCGGAATGGACGGTCCTGCTTCATCGACCTGCTTGCCGTTCTCGTCCAGCATCGCACGGATGCGGCCGAAGGTTGCCCCGGCCAGCACCACGTCGCCCTTGCGCAGGGTGCCGGACTGCACCAGCAGCGAGGCCACCGGGCCGCGGCCCTTGTCGAGACGGGCTTCGATGATCAGGCCCTTGGCCGGCGCATCGACCGGCGCGGTCAGCTCGAGCACCTCGGCCTGCAGCAGGATGGCTTCGAGCAGTTCGTCGACGCCCGTACCCTTCTTCGCGGACACCGGCACGAACATGACGTCGCCACCGTACTCTTCCGGAATGACGCTCTCGGCGATCAGTTCCTGCTTGACGCGGTCGGGGTTGGCTTCCGGCTTGTCGATCTTGTTGATCGCCACCACCAGCGGCACGCCGGCCGCCTTGGCGTGGTGGATGGCCTCGCGCGTCTGCGGCATCACGCCGTCGTCCGCCGCCACCACCAGGATGACGATGTCGGTCGCCTTGGCACCACGCGCACGCATCGCCGTGAAAGCTTCGTGACCCGGGGTATCGAGGAAGGTCACCATGCCGCGCGACGTCTCGACGTGGTAGGCGCCGATGTGCTGCGTGATGCCGCCGAACTCGCCCGACGCAACCTTGGCACGACGGATGTAGTCGAGCAGCGAGGTCTTGCCGTGGTCGACGTGACCCATGACGGTAACGACCGGCGCACGCGGCAGGAGTTCGACGTCCTTGTGTTCGTCGTGCTCGTCCAGGAAGGCATCCGGATCGTCCAGCTTCGCCGCCATCGCGGTGTGCCCCATTTCCTCGACGATGATCATCGCCGTGTCCTGGTCCAGCACCTGGTTGATCGTGACCATCGAACCCATCTTCATCAGGGCCTTGATCACTTCGGTCGCCTTCACTGCCATCTTGTGGGCGAGATCGGCCACGGTGATGGTTTCCGGCACATGCACTTCGCGCACGATCGGCTCGCTCGGCGCCTGGAAGTTCGAACGGTCGTCCTGCTGGTGACGACCGTGGCGACCGCCCCCCTTGCCTGCACCGCGCCAGTTGCTGCCAGTGGTGGCACCGACCTCGCCGCGGGTCTTCAGACCGCCGCGGCGCTTGGCGCCGTCGGTCTCGCGTGCCGGCGCACCGGTGCCACGCTTGGCATCCTTGCTGCCGGCCTTGTCTTCGGCCTTTGCCGGACGGTGCAGCGTGCCGCTACCCGGCTTGGCTGCAGCGGGCTTGACGGCCTCTTCCTTCTTCTGCTGCTCGGCGCGCAGGCGGGACTCTTCCTCGACCTTGCGCGCTTCGGCCGCCGCACGGGCAGCCGCTTCGCGTTCCTGGCGGGCACGCAGGTCCGCCGCCTGGCGTTCCTTGAGCGCGCGCTGACGCTCTTCGTCGCGCTTGCGCGCGGCGATCTCTTCGTCGCCCAGGATCTCGCTGAGGGGCAGCGGCTTGGAACGCACCAGCGTGGTGGTGGTCTTCGGCTTCGCCTCTTGCTGCTGGGGCGCAGCGGCGGGCGCGGCGACCTCCGGCTCGGGCTGAACTTCGGCGACCGGCTCGGGCGCAGGCTCGGGCTCGACGACCACCGGAGCCGGCTCGGGCGCCGGCGTTTCAGCAACCGGCTCGGGAGCGACAGGCGCGACAGCCTCGACGGACGCGACGGGCTCGGGCGCGCCCACCGGCTCGACGACTTCCGCGACCGGCTCTTCCGCCAGCGCGGCGACTTCCGGGGCAGGCTGGTCAGCCACGAGTTCGTCGCGCTTGACGAACGTGCGCTTCTTGCGCACCTCGACCTGCACCGTGCGAGCACGTCCGGTCGAGTCCGTTGCGCGGATCTCGGTCGTCTGCTTGCGCGTCAGGGTGATCTTGCCCTTCGGCTCGGTGTCGCCGTGGGCTCGACGCAGGTACTCCAGCAGTCGGGCCTTGTCCTGTTCAGTCAGCAGGTCTGTCGGGCCGCTCTTTTCCACACCGGCACGCTTCAACTGCTCGAGCAGTACCGCGGCCGGCATCTTCAGTTCGCCGGCAAACTGGGTCACGCTCATATTTTCCATTACTGCCCTCCCATCATTCTTCGAACCAATGGGCGCGCGCAACGGAAATCAGCGCCTTGGCTCTTTCTTCGTCGATCCCGGCCATTTCGACCAGCTCGTCGACCCCAAGGTCGGCCAGGTCGTCGCGGGTACGGATACCCTGCTGGGCCAGTTTGGCGGCAAGCGACTTCTCCATGCCGTCGAGATTGAGCAGATCATCGGAGACATTCTCCAGCTGCTCTTCGGTCACGATCGCCTCGGTCAGCAGCACGTTCCGCGCACGATTACGCAGTTCGTTAACCGTGTCCTCGTCGAAGGCCTCGATTTCGAGCATCTCGGCCAGCGGAACATAGGCGATTTCTTCCAGGGAGGAGAAGCCCTCCTCGATCAGGATGTCGGCAATTTCCTCGTCGACATCCAGTTTTTCCATGAACAGCGCGCGCAGACCCTGCTGCTCCTGCGCGGTCTTCTCGGCCGACTCCTGCTCGCTCATCAGGTTGATGGTCCAGCCGGTCAGCTCGGACGCGAGCTTGACGTTCTGGCCGTTACGACCAATGGCGATGGCCAGGTTGTTTTCGTCGACCACGACGTCCATCGCGTGCGCTTCCTCGTCCACCACGATCGACACGACTTCTGCCGGCTGCAGGGCGGCGACGACGAACTGGGCCGGGTCAGCCGCCCACACGATGATGTCGATCTGCTCCCCGCCGATCTCGTTACGGACGGCGGTGACGCGCGAACCGCGCAAGCCAACGCAGGTGCCGATCGGATCGATGCGCGGGTCGTTGGACTTGACACCGATCTTGGCGCGCAGCCCCGGATCACGGGCGCAGGCCTTGATCTCGAGCAGACCGTCCTCGATCTCGGGGACTTCGAGCTCGAACAGCTTCATCAGGAACTCGGGCGCGGTGCGCGAGAGGATCAGCTGCGGGCCGCGGGCGCCGCGGTCGATGCGCAGCAGGAAGGCCTTGACGCGATCGCCGACGCGCAGGTTCTCGCGTGGGATCTGCTGATCGCGCGGCAGCACGGCTTCCATGCGGCCGACCTCGATGATCGCGTTGCCGCGCTCCATGCGCTTGATCGAACCCGAAACCAGGAATTCCTTGCGCTCGAGGAAGTCGTTGAGCACTTGCTCGCGCTCGGCATCGCGGATCTTCTGCAGAATGACCTGCTTGGCCGCCTGGGCGCCGATACGGCCGAAGTCGATCGGCTCGAGCTCTTCGGTGATGTACTCGCCGAGCTGGATGTCGGGATTGATGTCGCGCGCATCGATGATGCCCATCTCGGCTTCATCGTTGGTGACTTCTTCGTCGGGCATGACGATCCAGCGCCGACACGAAGTGTGGTCGCCCGTATCGCGATCGATGGACACGACCACGTCGGCGTCGTCATGGATGCGCTTCTTGGTCGCGGAGGCCAGCGCGGACTCGAGCGCGGCAAAAACGATGTCCTTGGCGACGTTCTTCTCACGCGCCAATGCATCAACAAGCAGCAGGATCTCGCGGCTCATTTCAGGAAAACCTCCACATCCACAGTCTCAGAATTTGGGTACAAGGCGTGCTTTCTCGATGTCTTCGAAGGGCAGCAACTGCTCACCCTTCTCGGTCGTGATCACCACGGCGCCATCGCGCACACCGCCGAGCACACCCGCAAAATTACGTTGATTATTGACCGGCAGCGACAGTCGGATCTGAACGTCTTCGCCAGCGTAGCGTTCGAAGTCGGCCAGCTTTTTCAACGGGCGATCCAGACCCGGCGAGGACACCTCGAGGCGGTCGTAGTCGACATTCTCGACCTCGAACACACGCTGCAACTGGTTGCTCACCGTTGCACAGTCGTCGACCGTGATCCCGCGCTCGATGTCGAGAAACACGCGCAGCAGACGCCCGCGCGGCGAGAACTCGATATCGACGAGTTCATAGCCGAGACCGGTCACCACCTGTTCGATCAGATTCTCGATTCCTGCTCGCATGCCTTTCTTCCACCACGCGCGAAATCGTCGCGCACAAATAAAAAATGGGCCTAACGCCCATCAAACAATTGTTCCTGCCGGGAACACGCCGCTGGTCACAACCGAATGACGGACGCGACCAAGGCACCTGCAAGGCGCCATCAGAACCAAGCCATCCATCAAAGCCGCGGAATTATAGCTGCAAAACGGACAGCCAGGCAAACTGCTGCAACGCAGCAGCTTGCCTGGCCCTTGACGCATGGAAGCGTCGCTGGCGAAGCTCAGCGCGGCGACGGCGTCGTGCGATGCATCTTCGGCGGGCGCTTGGCGCGCTTTTCATCCTGCCCCTGCCGCTGCGGCGCGGCGACCCCCGCCAGCTTGCAGGCATCGGCCTCGGGCATCTCCATCCACATGCCGCGCTTGAGACGCGCCGGCAGCTCCACGGCGCCGTAGCGCACCCGCATCAGGCGGCTCACCGTGAGACCGACGGCCTCGAACATGCGCCGCACCTCGCGGTTGCGCCCCTCGGAGATGGTCACGCGATACCAGTGGTTGGCGCCTTCACCCCCCTCGTCACGCAGGGTGTTGAACTTTGCCGGACCATCCTCGAGCTGAATGCCTTCGGTCAGGGATTTCGCCTGTTCTTCGGTCAACTCGCCCAGCAGGCGCACCGCGTATTCCCGCTCGAGCTCGTAACGGGGATGCATCAGCTTGTTCGCCAGATCGCCGTCGTTGGTAAACAGCAGCAGCCCGGACGTATTGAAGTCGAGACGACCGACCGCCAGCCAGCGCCCCTTGCGCAGCACCGGCAGACGCTCGAACACGGTCGGACGCCCCTCCGGATCGTCACGCGACACGATCTCGCCCTCGGGCTTGTGGTAGATCAGCACACGCGGCGAGCGCTGCGTGAAGCGCAGCGGAATCAGCTTGCCGTTGACCTTGACGCGGTCGCCCGGCCCGATCTTCTGGCCAAGCGTCGCCGGCAGGCCATTCACCGAGATGCGACCGGCAATCACCCACTCCTCGATCTCGCGTCGCGAGGCGACACCGGCCTGCGCCAGCACCTTCTGCAGGCGCTCGGGCTCGGTCAGCGTGGTCGGCGCATTGCGCCCACGCCCCTGGCCCTGGGGTCGCCCGCGTGACGCTCCTTCACCGCGCTCGGCCTGCCCGAGTGCGGAAACATGCGCATCTGCACGCCGCGCCGGATCGCCCGCCGGACGGCTTCCGCCGCGCCCGCCGCGCGAGGCACGAGGACCGCGCGGGTCGGCATTGAGATGCGCATTCGGATCCTGCGGCTGGGCATCGTCGTCCCGTGCGCCGCCGCGTTCACCGCGCGACGAACGCGCGGGACGATCGAGGATCTCGATCGCTTCAGACTTCTTCTGCGGGGGCCGGAACGGGCTGTTCGGTTTGCGAGGCATCGACAAGGTCCATGATTTTTTCGATCTCGGTCAGCGCAGGCAGCTCGGTGAGGCTGCGCAGACCCATGTCATCGAGAAAGCGCCGGGTGGTGGCGAAAAGCGCCGGACGACCCGGCGTGTCGCGGTGACCGACGATGTCGATCCAGCCGCGCGATTCAAGTGTTTTCAATATGTTGGGCGACACCGCCACGCCACGCACCTCTTCGATGTCGCCGCGCGTGACGGGTTGCCGATAGGCAATGATCGCCAGCGTTTCCATCACCGCCCGCGAATAGCGCGGCGGCTTCTCTTCCTTCAGCCGGTCCAGATAGATCTGGTACTCGGGGCGGGTCTGGAAGCGCCAGCCGGTCGCCAGCTGCACCAGCTCAACCCCCTTCCCCGCGGCAAACCACTCCGCGCGCAGCTCGTCCAGCAACTTGCGCACGAGGTCGGGCCCCGGATCCTCCTCGAACAAGCGGCGCAACTCCGACACCGGCAACGGCGCCGGCGCCGCCAGCAGCGCCGCCTCGATGACGCGCAGCCAAGCCTCAGGCGTCGTCGCGGGATGCATCGGCCAACTTGACGTAAATGGGCGAAAACGCCTCGTTCTGGCTCACTTCGACCAGCTTTTCCTTCACCAGCTCGAGGACCGCAAGGAAACTCACCACGAGCCCCGACGCCCCGAGCTTTACATCGAACAGGGTGTCGAACACGACGAAGGCCCCATCGCCCAGTTTGCGCAGAATTGCGCTCATGTGCTCGCGCACCGACAGTTGCTCCCGCCCGACACGATGATGCTGCGTGAGGCGCGCCTTCTTCATGATCCGCAGCCAGGCCAGCTGCAGGTCATGCAGACTGACTTCGGGCAGGCGCTCGACCACCTTCTCGGCAACGAACACCCCGACCCATTCGAAATCCCGCTCTGCCCGCGGCAACATGTCCAGTCGGGCCGCAGCGAGCTTCATGCGCTCGTATTCCATCAGGCGACGCACCAGTTCGGCCCGCGGATCCTCTTCTTCCGCGCTCGCGCGCGGCGGCCGCGGCAGCAGCATGCGCGACTTGATCTCGAGCAGCATCGCCGCCATCAGCAGGTACTCGGCCGCGAGTTCCAGGTTCGTCGCGCGCATTGCCTCGACGTATTCCAGATACTGCGCCGTCAGCGGCGCCATCGGTATGTCGAGCACGTCGAGGTTGGCCTTGCGGATCAGATACAGCAGCAAGTCCAGCGGCCCCTCGAAGGCCTCGAGAAACACCTGCAGCGCGTCGGGCGGAATATACAGGTCTTTCGGCAGTTCGAGCAGAGGCTCGCCGTAGATGCGCACGACCTGTTCGAGCACCTCGGGTGCATCGACAGGCGCCAGGTCCAGCGGCATGTTCATGAGCGCACGCGCGTCAGACCCCGATCACCACGCCGAGCAGGAACCGGAAACCGGCGATCAGCGGCCACAGGATCGTTCCGAGCACGCCCGTGAACAGCAGCACGAGCAGGATTGGAAAGCCGTACGGCTCGAGGCGCGCGAAACTCCACGCCAGGCGATGCGGCAGCAGGCTGACCGCGATGCGGCCCCCATCGAGCGGCGGGATCGGCAGCAGGTTGAGCACCATCAGCACCGCGTTGATCTGCATGCCGGCATCGGCCATCTTCATCATCGGCAGAGTATAGGCGCCCGGCTCACCCGAGACGGCGATCCGGAACAGGATCGCCCAGCCGATCGCCATGACCAGGTTGGTCGCCGGCCCCGCCGCCGCCACCCACAGCATGTCGGCCTTGGGATTGCGCAGACGACCGAAATTGACCGGCACCGGCTTCGCCCAGCCGAACAGGATTCCGCCCCCGCCGAACAGCGTGCTGAGCGCCAGAATGCCGGCTGGCACCAGCACGGTTCCGACCGGGTCGATGTGGCGCAGCGGATTGAGCGTGATCCGGCCTGCGAGGTCCGCTGTCGGGTCGCCGAAATGCCGGGCGACGTAGCCGTGCGCAGCCTCGTGCAGCGTGATGGCGAGCAACACCGGCAAGGCCCAGATCGCCAGCGTCGAGATCAATGAGTCCATGGGAGCATCAGCTGGAAACCGCGCATTCTAGCAGAGCGCCCCTCAGTCGACACTCAGTCGGCATTGAGGCCGAAGGGCTCGAGCGCGCCGCGCCCCGCCCGGACGAGCTGCGGCGAGCCGGACGTGAGATCGATGACGGTGGTCGCCTCCGGACCGCAGTAGCCGGCCTCGATCACGAGATCCACCTGCTTCTCCAGCCGCTCCCGGATCTCGTCGGGATCGGTCAGCGGCAGATCCTCACCCGGCAGCAGCAGCGTGGACGTGAGCAGCGGACCGTCGAGCTCGGCCAGCAGCGCCGAAATCACGGCATGCTCGGGAATGCGCAGGCCGATTGTCTTGCGTTTGGGATGGAGCACGCGCCGCGGCAACTCCTTCGTACCTTCGAGAATGAAGGTGTAAGGACCCGGCGTGGTCGCCTTCAGCAGCCGGTACTGGCTGTTGTCGACGCGCGCATAGGTCGCGATCTCGGACAGGTCACGACACATCAGCGTGAAGTGATGGCGGTCGTCGACGCCGCGGATCTTGCGGATCCGCTCGAGCTGGCTCGCGTCGCCAACGGCGCACACCAGGGCATAGGCGGAATCGGTCGGCAGCACCACCAGGCCGCCACCGCGGACGATTTCGGCCGCCTGACGGATCAGGCGCGGCTGCGGCTGCTCGGGATGAAGGGAAAAATACTGGGCCATGGTTCTTGTCTTTTTTTCTCAGATCAGGCGCGACCACACTGGCGTGAGGTCGGAGGGTAATAGATTGCAGCGACCGAGGTCGACCGGACTTTCCTTCTCGCCATGAAAGTCGGACGCGCGCGAAGCGAGCAGCCCGCGCTGGCGGGCCACGGTGGCGAAGCGGCGCATTTCGTCGTCGGAGTGCGCGCCAGACACCACTTCGATGGCCTCGCCACCGGCAGCGACGAAACGGTCGAGCAGCCGGGTCATGTCCGCCGCCGACAGGCGATAGCGCGCCGGATGCGCGACCACGGCGATGCCCCCGGCACCGACGATCCAGCCCACCGCGTCTTCCAGCGACGCCCACTCGTGCTCGACGAAGCCGGGTTTGCCACGCACCAGGTAATGGTCGAACACCGTCCTGACGTCGGGCATCACACCGCTCGCAACCAGGTGACGGGCGAAATGCGCGCGGCTGACCAGCGCCGGGTTGCGGGCGAAGCGATGCGCGCCTTCCAGCGCGCCGGCAATCCCTACCGCTGCCAGCGCCTCGCTCATGCGCCGCGCCCGCGCGTCGCGCCCCGCCCTCACCTGCCGCAGACCGGCGATGAGGTCCGGATTGCCGGGGTCGATGCCAAGGCCGACGATATGAATCGTCTCGCCAGCAAAGGACACCGAGACCTCCACGCCCGCCACGAAGCCAACGCCCGATTCGGCTGCGGCCGCAGCCGCCAGCGCCAGTCCGCCAAGCTCGTCATGGTCGGTCAATGCAAGCAGATCGACCCCATTCGCCTTGGCGCGGCGAACCACCTCGACCGGCTCCAGCCAGCCATCGGAAACGGTGGAATGGCAATGCAGGTCGGCATTCATCGCGTGCAGGGCGGCGAGGTCGCCGGACTTCGAAAGAAGGATCGTCATACGTGCTGGGACAGGAAGAAGGCCTCGATGATTCCGGCCACCGCCTCGGGCTGGTCATGGTGCAGGTTGTGGCCCGCCGCGGCGAGCGTGCGGACCTCGATCGAGCCAAAGCAGGCGAACGCCGCCGCATGGTCCGCGTCGCTGATGCCGAAGCGCTCACGCAGCCGGTCCCCTTCGGGCTCCACCGCCAGCACGGGTGCAGAAACCCGCCGCCAGCACGCCTCGGCCTCGGCGCGGCGATACAGGATCGGATTCACCCGGCGATGGGCAGGGTCGCCCGCAATGCGAAAGCCTTCCCCGTCGGCCTGCGCCAGCTCGCGTGCGAGCCAGCGCGCCCGCTCCGGCACAAGACGCGGATTGTCCTGCTGCAGGCGTGCGGCCAGCGCGTCGTGGTCGGGGTAGACACGCGGCCGCTGCGCCTCGGTCAATTCACGCAACCATTTCTGGTAGCGCCCTGGCGCCTCGACCGCGGGACGGTCGGGCAGACCGAAGGCGTCCAGCACGACGACGCCGGCGACCCTTGCGGGCCGGATCCCCGCGTACATCAGCGCGACATTGCCGCCCATGCTGTGCCCCACCAGACGCACCGGCGCCTCGTCTTCGCCTTCGACCACGCGCAGGATGGCATCGAGGTCGGCGAAATAGTCCGGGAACCAGTAGCTGTCGGCGCCGCACCAGGCACTCTTGCCGAAGCCGCGCCAATCGGGCGCGATCACGTGCCAGTCGTGTGCCAGCGCATCGACGATGAACTGGAACGACGCAGACGCATCCATCCAGCCGTGCAGCAGATAGAGTCGCGGTGCGCCCGCGGCACCCCATTCGCGAAGATGCAAGCGTAAGCCGCGGATATCGAGGAAGCGGGAGCGGGAATTCTTCATCGCTGAATCATAACAAAGCGTCGGCCGTCACCCGCCACCTCCGCCGCAGCCGGGCTGCAGCGGGATGGTCGAAGGACTATCATTGCCGGCGCCCCCGGTCCCGAATACACCCCGATGACCGCACCACTGACCGCCGAACTCCGCCGCTGCCCCACCTGCAACCGCTGGGGCGGCAAGCGCGCGCTCGAGGCGGACGGTCACACCGTAAGACTCGACCCTGACAACAGCCGCGGCACCTGCAACGAAGGCCCCTGGCACGGCTCGCTGCGCGGGCCGCGCAATGCGTGCGGCCAATGGCTGCGCTGGATCGCGATCGTCGCCGAGGTCTAGCGCCAACATCGGGCGCCGACGCCCTTACTCCTCGCCGTCGTCTCCGCTGCCCTGCTCGCTTCCGGCGGCCTCGGCGCGCGCGGCATCCGCCACCGCGATCATGCGCGCACGCGATTCCGGGGTTTCCAGGCTGATGCGCCCCAGCACGCCGTCGCGATAGTCCTGCAGCAGGATCAGCGCCGCCTTCTCCAGATCGAGCCCGCCGCCCTTGACCAGGCAGCCGCGACGGCGCCCCACCGCTTCGAGCAGCGCGGGGCCATCGAGTTGCACCGGGTCGACGCGATAGCGCGCCGCCAGCAGGGCCGGATAGCGCTCGAGCAGGATGCCGCCGAGGAAGGTCGCGACCTCCTCGTCGATCACCGCATTGCGGCCAATCGCATGGCTCGCCGCCAGCATGTAGCCGTCCGAGTCATAGTCGATCTTGGGCCACATCATGCCCGGCGTGTCGGTCAGCGTCATACCCGGCCCGAGATCGAGCGTCTGCTGGTGCTTGGTCACCGCCGGCTCGTCACCCACCTTCGCCACCTTGCGCTTCAGCAGGGCATTCATCAGCGTCGATTTGCCGACGTTGGGGATGCCCATGATCATCATCCGCAGCGGTTTGGTGCCGTCATCGCGATGCGGCGCGAGCTGACGACAGAGCGCCGGCACGCGCGCCGCATCGGACGGACTCTTCGCCGAGATCGCGACCGCCTTCACGCCGGGCTGCCGGTTATAGAAGTCCATCCAGGCCTGCGTCGCTGCCGGATCGGCGAGATCGGCCTTGTTCAGCAGCTTCAGGCAGGGACGGTTGCGGAAGCGCCGCAACTCGCCAATCATCGGATTGCTGCTCGCCTCGGGCAGGCGGGCGTCGGTCACCTCGATGACGACATCGATGGCCGCCATCGCATCGGCCGCCTTCTTGCGCGCCGAAGCCATGTGACCGGGAAACCACTGTATGGGCATGCTGGATTCACCAGTTTGGAACAGCGCGCATTATTCCACCCCGGCGGCAAATTGCGATGCAGAACTCCACGCCCGATCGGAATGGGTTCCCAGCCGAGATGGCCACGAAATGTTTTTTTGCGGTTTCCACGCGAAATAAATTCCCCACGCCCTGGAAACCGTGTATCGTGCGGCTCGCAGTCGATTCAAGCAGTGGTTGTTCTGGTGGTTACCCAGCGTGTTCTACAAGAGCGCGTGCCGGTCTGATTCCTCTGGATTACGTTTCTTGATCGTTCCTGCATTTTGGGGCGCAAGCCCAGTCATTTTTTATATGGAACGCAAATGAGCACTCAAACCGGTACCGTCAAGTGGTTCAACGACGCCAAGGGCTTCGGCTTCATCACCCCGGAAAACGGCGGCGACGACCTGTTCGCCCACTTCTCTGAAATCCAGAGCAAGGGCTTCAAGAGCCTGGCCGAAAACCAGCGCGTCGAATTCGAAGTCAAGACCGGCCCGAAGGGCCTGCAGGCGGCCAACATCCGCCCGCTGTAATCGATCCGACGTCCCAGACGTCCATCGATTCATCCGAAACGCGGCCTTGCGCCGCGTTTTTGCTTTTCCGGGGCGCCCTCGCCGGGCCCTTGCCGAACTGCCCCGCTGCGGCCACGAGCCGCTTTTTTCGTTTGCAGCGCCAGAATCGCCGATAATTGCGACTTCGCAGCGCTGCTGCACATCGCCGCCACCACGGCCCGACTGCCATGACCGACTCTGCCCGCACCGAACCCGCCAGCCCCGAGGCTGCCCTGCGCTTCGCCGACCTCGACCTGCCCACTCCCCTCCTGAATGCGCTGGCCGAAGTCGGCTACGAGACGCCGTCGCCCATCCAGGCCGCCTGCATTCCGCAATTGCTGGCGGGCCGCGACATCCTCGGCGAGGCCCAGACCGGCACCGGCAAGACGGCTGCGTTTGCGCTGCCCATGCTGGCGCGCCTAGACCTGTCCGACACGCGACCGCAGGTGCTGGTGCTCACCCCCACGCGCGAACTCGCCATCCAGGTGGCCGAGGCCTTCGCCAAGTACGCGCACCACTTGAAGAATTTCCACGTCCTCCCCATCTATGGTGGCCAGAGCATGGTGGTGCAGCTGCGCCAGCTGTCGCGTGGCGCCCAGGTCATCGTCGGCACCCCGGGCCGGGTCATGGACCACCTCGAACGCGAAAGCCTGAAGCTCGACGCACTCAAGGCCATCGTGCTCGACGAGGCCGACGAGATGCTGCGCATGGGCTTCATCGACGACGTCGAGTGGATTCTCGAGCACACCCCCGCCGAGCGCCAGACGGCGCTGTTCTCGGCCACGATGCCGAACGTGATCCGCGACGTTGCCCGCCGCCATCTGCGCGAACCGGAAGAGATCAAGATCCGCGCCGCCACCGCCACGGTGTCGAAGATCAGCCAGCGCTACTGGCTCGTCCGCGGTGTCGACAAGCTCGATGCGCTCACCCGCATCCTCGACGCCGAAGAGAGTTTCGATGCCGCCATCGTCTTCGTGCGCACCAAGATCGCCACCGACGAACTCGCCGACAAGCTCGCCGCCCGCGGCTACGCCGCCGCGGCCCTCAACGGCGACATGACCCAGGGCCTGCGCGAACGCGTGATCGAGCAGCTGAAGAACGGCGCGCTCGACATCGTCATCGCCACCGACGTTGCCGCGCGCGGCATCGACGTGCCGCGCGTGTCGCACGTCATCAACTACGACATCCCCTACGACACCGAAGCCTACGTGCACCGCATCGGCCGTACCGGCCGCGCCGGCCGTGAAGGCGTGGCGATCCTCTTCGTCGCACCGCGCGAGACGCGCATGCTGAAGATGATCGAGCGCGCCACCCGCCAGCCGATCACGCCGATCGCACTGCCGAGCAGCGAGGAAGTGACCAACCTGCGCGTGGCGCAGTTCAAGCGCCAGGTGGTCGACGCCATCGGCAGCGAGGATCTCGGCTTCTTCATGGGCGTCGTCAACGACCTGGTCGAGGAAAACGAACTCGACATCCACGAAGTCGCGGCTGCGCTGACCCTGATTGCCCAGCGCGAACGACCGCTGCAGATCGAGCAGTCCGGCCGCGGCTGGGACCTCGCCACCGCCGAGCCCGGCAGCGGCGGTCGCGCACCGCGCGAGGAGCACTTCACCACCGGCGCCCCGCGCGAGCGCACGCCGCGCCCCAACCGCGACGAGATCCTCGCGCGCCGCCGCTCGTTCGCCGACGGTGCCTTGGTGCGCTATCGCATCGAGGTCGGTCGCAACCAGGGTGCGAGCCCGAAGGAGATCGTCGGCGCCATCGCCAACGAAGGCGGAATCGAGGGCAAGTTCATCGGCCAGATTCATCTGTTCGACGACTTCTCGACGGTGGAGCTGCCGGCCAACCTGCCCGATGACCTGATGGGCATCCTGAAGCGCACGCGCGTACGCCAGATGGCGCTGAACATCCGCGCCCTGAGCGCGGCCGAGGCCGCTGCCACGCCCGAGCGCCGCCGGCCGCCACGTGACGAAGGCTTCGCGGGCGAACGGCGCGAAGGTGGCTGGCAGAAGCAGCCTGGCGGCGAGCGGGGTGACAAGTTCCCGCGCAGCGAAAAGCCCCGCGGGAACTGGGAGCGGGACGGCAAGCGCCCGGCCGGTGCACCGCGCAAGGACGACCACCCTGCGCCCCGGCGTGACGCACGGCCCGACTCGGGTGCGCACCACAAGTCGTTCTCGCGCCCGGCCAACGCGCCCTACTCCGCGGGCAAGCCGCGCAAGCGCCGCGAGGACTGAAGACATCGCGGCCGTCGCGCCAGTGTGACAACTCGGTCACGGCGGACCGGTGGCCGCGTATCGTATCCTTCGCTCCCTTTCTGACACGGACACGCGCAGTCGATGATGCATTCCCGGCGCACCTTGCTGCGCAAGCTCGTGGGGGGCCTCATGCTGGGAGGCATGGGCGGGCTGGGTGGCTGTACGCCAGCGCAACCGCTATCGGTCGCGAGCCACGTGTGGCCCGGCTACGAGTTCATGTTCGTCGCGCGTGACGAAGGCTGGCTCGACACCCGGCAGGTCCGGCTTGTCGAGACGGCATCGGCCACCGCATCGCTGGACGCCCTTGCCCGCCGCGACGTGGTTGCGGCCGCACTGACGCTGGACGAAGTCCTGCGCGCACGCGACCAGGGCCTGCCGCTGACCATCGTGCTGGTGTTCGACGTCTCGCTCGGTGCCGACGTCGTTGTCGCGCGGCCGTCGGTTACCGCGCTCAACGCCTTGCGCGGGGCCCGCATCGGTGTCGAGGAAACCGCCGTGGGTGGCGTGATGCTGGCGCTTCTGCTGCAGCACGCCGGACTCGAGACCAGTGAAGTGGTCCGCGTGCCCCTGCGTATCGACCAGCATGCGCAGGCCTGGCAGGATGGCCGCGTGGATGCGCTGATCACCTACGAACCGGTCGCGAGCACCCTCCTCGCCGGCGACGCCCACCGGCTGTTCGACAGCCGGCGCATCCCCGAGACCATCTTCGACGTTCTGGCTGTGCACCATGACTGGCTGGACGTTCACCGCAAGGCCCTGACCCACCTCATCGCCGTCCATTTTCGCGGACTTCATGCATTGCAACGCAACCCGGGCGACACGGCCTTCCGTCTCGCTCGCCGCCTCGGCCTGCCCGGGCAAGCGGTCATGCCCACCTTCCGTGGATTGTCGCTGCCAGGCATCGACGCCAACCGCGCCTATCTCGACCCCAGCGATTCGCGCCTGCGCGATGCAGCCCGCCGTGTCTCCGACCTGATGCTCCGATCTGGCCAACTGGGCCAGCCCGCGTCGCTGGACGGCCTCACGACGCCCCGCTTCCTGCCGGCCGGGGTGCGTCCATGATGCGGCGCGGGCTCCTCCTCCTGCTCGCTGCCATCACCTTCGCGCCGGGCGCCTGGGCTGGCGAGGTCCTGACCCTGGGCGTGCTCAGCTATCGTCCCAAGGCGATCATGCAGCGCACCTGGCAGCCGCTCGCGAACTACCTCACGCAGGCCGTGCCTGGCCACGAGGTTCGACTGCGCGTCCTGAACCCGGCCGAGATGGAAGGTGCGCTGCAACGCCACGAACTCGATTTCGTGTTCACGAACCCGGCGCACTACATCAGCCTGCGCTCCGGCAACCTGCTCTCCGGAGCGCTCGCCACCGTGGTCCGTGCCGAGAAGGGTCACATCGTGCCGGCCATCGGCGGTGTCATGATCGTACGCGACGACCGCGACGACATCACGACCCTGCGCGACCTCTACGGCAAGCGCGTGGCGACGCCGGCGCCCAGTTTTCTCGGTGGCTACGTCTCGCAGGCGTTCGAGATTTTCGATGCCGGTCTCGACCTCGACCGCATCCAGTTCGAGTCGAGCGCCCAGTTGCATGACCGAATCGTCGATGCCGTACTCAGGGGCGAGGCGGACGCCGGCTTCGTCCGCACCGGCGTGCTGGAGGATCTCGCACGCGAGGGGCGGACCGATATCTCGCAGCTGCGCATCCTGAACCGCCAGAATCTCCCGGGCTTTCCCTACGCGCTCTCCACCCGCCTGTATCCCGAATGGCCGCTGGTGGCGTTGCCACAGGTCAACAGCGAGACGGCGCGCGTGATCGCCGCCCGCCTGCTCAACCTCGAGGCGGACGACCCGGCCGCCATCTCCGCCGGCATTCACGGCTTCTCCATCCCCGCCGACTATGCCCCGGTCGAATCGGCGATGCGCAGCCTGCGCGCGCCTCCGTTCGACCAACTGCCCGAGTTCACCTGGCAGGACGTCTTCGACCGCTACCAGCCCGTCGTGATCTCGCTCCTCGGCGCCGGCTGCATCATCCTCGCGCTTGCCATCGGGCTCGCCCGACGCAACCGCCAACTGGACCGGTCCAACCGTCAGGCCCGGCATCTGGCGGTGGCGATGAAGCTCGAGCGCGAGCGACTGGACAACGTGATCGCCGCCACACAGGTCGGCACCTGGGAGTGGACGATCCCGACCGGCGAACTCCAGATCAATCGGCGCTGGGCCGAGATGCTGGGCTACACCCCCGAGGAGCTCGCCCCCGTCACCATCGAGACCTGGCACAGGCTCACCCACTCCGACGACCAGATCGCCATCAAGCGCAAGCTGCGGGCCCATTTCGCCGGCGAGGTGCCGGGTTTCCGCCACGACATCCGGATGCGGCACAAGGACGGACACTGGGTCTGGATCCACTCCTGCGGCAGCGTGATCACCAGCGCACGCGACGGCTCGCCGCAGCTGATGGCGGGCACGCATGAGGACATTACCGAGCGCAAGCAGTCGGAAGACGCGCTGCGCCTGTCTGCCAGCGTGTTCCAGAACAGCTACGAGGCCATCCTGATCACCGATGCGGACAACCGCATCGTGGACGTCAATCCATCATTCACCCGCATCACCGGCTACGCGCGCGAGGAGGTGCTGGGCCAGAACCCGTCCATCCTCAGCTCGGGCAAACAATCGCGCGACTTCTACACGCAGCTGTGGCGCAGCCTGCAGACCACCGACCATTGGCGTGGAGAGGTCTGGAACCGACGCAAGAATGGCGAGCTGTTCGCGGAATCGCTGTCCATCACCCGCGTGCTCGACGATAACGGCAGGCTCGTCCACCACGTGGCGGTCTTCTCGGACGTCAGCCGCCTGAAGGCGCATGCGGAGGAACTCGACCGCATCGCCCACTTCGATCCGCTGACCGGCGTGCCCAACCGCCGCCTGCTGGAGGACCGTCTGCGCCAGGCCATTGCTCACGCCGACCGCAGCCGCAGGCCGCTCGCCGTTTGCCTGCTCGACCTGGACGGCTTCAAGCCGATCAACGACCAGTATGGCCACGAGGCGGGCGACCAACTGCTCGTGGAGATCGTCGACCGCCTGCAGACGATGCTCCGCTCGGTGGATACCATTGCCCGCCTCGGTGGTGACGAGTTCGTGCTCCTGCTCGGAGACCTCGACAGCCACAGCGTCTTCGACCGCATCCTGGAAGCGGTCAGCGAACCCGTCCAGTTGCGCGACGACTGCGTTGCGGTGTCGGCCAGCATCGGGGTCGCGCTGTATCCGGACGACCAGGTCGATGCCGACACCCTGCTGCGTCATGCGGATCAGGCGATGTATCTCGCAAAGCAGCGCGGCCGCAACTGTGTGCAGGTCTTCGACTCCAGCGTCGAGGCCTCGCTGCGCCAGAAGCAGGAACTGCTGCGCCGGCTGGCGCAGGCCCTCGAGCAGGGCGAGTTCGTGCTCCACTTCCAGCCCAAGGTCGACATGCTCGAGCGCCGGCCGGTAGGCGCCGAGGCCCTGGTGCGCTGGAACCATCCCGAAGTCGGACTGCGCCCCCCCGCCGACTTCCTGCCTGCACTCGAAGGCAACGAACTCGAGATCACCCTGGGCGAATGGGTCATCCGCACGGCGCTCGAGCAGGTCGCCAACTGGCGCGCAGCGGGTCTCGACCTGCCGGTGGCCGTCAACATCAGTGCGCGCCATCTGCTCAAGGCGAACTTCGTCGCCGACCTGAAGGCGATGCTCGACGAACATCCGGACATCGCGCCCGACCGGCTCGAACTCGAGATCGTCGAGTCGACCGCGATCACCGACATGAATGCGGCGCTCGATGTGCTGACGGCCTGTCGTGCATTGGGCGTGCGGCTCGCCCTTGATGATTTCGGCACCGGCTACGCCTCGCTGGCCTACTTCCGCCGCCTGCCGGTCGACCTGCTGAAGATCGATCGCAGCTTCGTGCGCGACATGCTGTCCGACGCCGACGACCGCGCGATCGTGCTCAGCGTGGTCCATCTGGCCCAGGCGTTCGACCGCCAGGTGATTGCCGAGGGCGTCGAGACCATGGATCATGCCGAGGCCCTGATCGAGATCGGCTGCCGGCTCGGCCAGGGCTACGGCATCGCGCGGCCGATGCCCGCAGCGCACGTCCCCGGCTGGATCGTCTGGTACACCGCCGCAACCGGCGAGGCCGCTGCGGAGCACGGCTGACCCCCTGCCCACGCGCTTCCGAACGGAATGAAACTGCTCTCCTGGTCGCACCGCCTTGGCAATGGACATACCCTGCGCGGCCACCATTCGCCGCCATCGGGCCGACCGGTGATCCATTTCCTGCATGGCAACGGCTATTGCGGCCTCACGTATGCACCAATGCTCGAACGCCTGTCCGAACGCTTCGATCTCTTCCTGTCGGACGTGCCGGGCCATGGCGACAGCGATCACGGCGGACGCTTCCCGGGCTGGAACCATTGCGCCGAGTTCGCCCTCGAGGCCTGGCGGGCTCATCAGCCACGCTTCGGGAACGTGGACGTCCACGCGGTCGGCCACAGTTTCGGTTCGGTCCTCAGCACGCTGATGCTCGCGCGCTCGCCGGAAACTTTCAGGCGTGCCGTACTGCTCGACCCGGTGCTGTTTCCACCCGCCATGATCGGGCTGATGGCACTGTCGGACGTCGTGGGGCTTTACTCGCGCAATACGCTGGCACAGCGCGCGAGCAAGCGCCGGCACCACTGGAACAGCCGTGAGGAGGCGATGGACGGCCTGCGCAACCGCGGCATGTTCAAGGATTGGCGCGACGATGCGCTGCAGGCCTATGTGCAGCACGCGCTGCGCGACCATCCGGGCGGCGGCGTGGAGCTGAAATGCCGCCCGTCGCGTGAAGCGGAAATCTTCGGTTCGTATCCGCGCCGGCTATGGGCATCGCTGGCGCGCATCACCACGCCGACGCTCGTGCTACGTGGCGAGGACACCTACCCCTTCGCCGCACGCGCCGTGGAGCGCTGGACGCGCAGCAATCCCGTCGCGCGCCGCGCGGTGCTGCCGGGTGGGCACTGCTTCATGCAGGAAGATCCGGATCGCGCCGCAGCGGCCGTCGCCGATTTTCTGCAGGCCACCGCCTGAGCGGCGCGCCAGACGCTAGACGCGGTCGGCGCCCAACAGGGTGCGAGGCTCGATCTGCACCGTGTCACGGCCATTGGTCACCCAGACATGTCCGTCCTGGATGCTGAACTGCAGGCGCATCGTGCGTTCGGCCAGCTTCGCCAGTTCGCTGCTTGCCTCGCGCGAAACCTCGATCACACGGAGCGTCGCCTGGCGTGAAAGCTTGTCGCGCACGCCGGCCCACCACACCTCGAGCGCACGCCCGTAAGTCAGCACGACGACTTCGGTGGCCCGGCCACAGGCCTTGCGCACCCACTTTTCGTCGGGCTGGCCGACATCGATCCAGCGCTGGATGGCCCCGGTCAGATCCTTCTGCCAGAGGTCCGGCTCGTCGTCGACGCACAAGCCCTTGCCAAACGCCAGCGCGGGATCGGCAAACAGCGCGAAGCCCAGCAGGCGCACCATCATGCGCTCGTCGGTCTCGGACGGATGGCGCGCAAGCGTCAGGCTGTAGTCGGCATAGTGGCCGCGATCCATGTCCGCGATCTGGATGTCGGCCTTGAAGATCGTTGCCTTCAGCGCCATCAGTGCACCTGATCGGGCGGACGATTGGCCTGCTGCCAGGCGATCACGGCACGCGCCGCATGGGCCATCACCAGGTCGCGTTCCGCCTTCGGCAGCTCGCGCGACAGCGCCGCGAGCAATGCCTGCGTCGCTTCCTGCCCGATCCCTTCGGATGCAAGCCCGTCGGCCAGGCAGCGGATCTGGATGAACGCCAGCGCGTCGGCCACCAGGCGCCAGCCTGCAACCGGCATTTCGCGCAGCAGGCCGAGCAGACGGCTGCCGAGCTGGGTCGCGAGCCTCAGGGCCTCGCCGCGATCCTGCGTGGCGATCGACGAATGCCACAGCGCAAGATGGATGCCGCGCCGCAACTCGACCTTGAAGTCGATGGCGTTTTCCTCTGCACGACCGATGGCCTCGAACTGCTGCAGGAAGCGCGCCTCGTCCCCTTCATCGAGGCCGGTGCGCAGCGAGCCGATCAACTCGGTCAGCCCGGGAATCGCAACCAGCTCGAAGGCCTGGCTCCACGCCACGCCCCATTGATCCATGCCGGTGAGCAGCAGGGCAAGGCGCAGCGCCCGTGCCTCCTCGCCAGCCTCCGCCGCGGCCCAGTCGCTCAGCTCGCGGCGCAGTTGCTCCACCCCGCGCAGGCGGATCTCGTCGGTTTCGCCCACGCTGAGCCGAAACACGCGTGCGAACGCCTCCTGGGCCAGATGAGCAGCCTGGCGTTGCGCCTGCGCATCGACACAGGCGGCAAGAGGATCGGGGGCGAGGACGGAGTCTGGCGCAGTCATGGGTGCCGGCGTATCGGGAAAGGGGCGCACATTGTGCACAGCGCCAACCGGCTAGGCAATCGGACACCGGGCGGCCACAGCATTCAGGCGATGCTGCGCGCCCAAAGCGACGGCGAATCGGGCTCGGCACGATTCTCGCGACCATCGCGAAAATCCTGCAGCAGACGCCGCAGTGCACCGGCGTCCTCCTCCGTGAAGCCGCGCTTGAAGTCGGTCAGCAGCAGGCGCGAACGGGTCATCCAGTTGCCCGGCGCATCGTCGAGCGCGCACCACGCGGCATTGCGATGGTCGGCTTCGTGCTGGGCCAGCCACAACATCGCCTCACGTTCGCGCAGGCCGTGCAGTTCGGCGCCATGCTTGGGCAGCACGTGCGGCGTCGCGCCCACGATGCGGGGACGGATGTCCTCGGAGAAGCGGGCGACCAGCTTCTGCATCGAGAACAGCATGCGCCAGTCAGAGGCGATCACCACGCGTGCCTCTTCGAATTCGCGCACAACCGTCTCGATGAGCGGCAGGCAGCGAAAATCCTCGACCTCGCCCCAGGGATGGGTGACGCCGTCGAAGTCCATGAAGATGTATGCGTTGCGTGTCATGTTGCACTCTCAATGCCAAATAGGCGTGATGCAGCGGTTCGTTAATGCTGCATTGCAGAATATACTCCATTACAACTCATCGACGTCTGCCGCTTTCGTCACGGAACATGCGAAAGATTGTCATCGTCCGATGCTTTGATGACGGCTTGCGCAGCGCACAAAATTCCCTTTTATTGCGAGGACTATAAGCATGAATCCCATCGTCAACCTGCAGGGCAAGGTCGGTCTCATCACGGGCATCGCCAACGAGAAGTCCATTTCGACCGGTGTCGCCGAAGCCTGCGCACAAGCCGGCGCGAAGCTGGTCATCACCTACCAGAACGACAAGACCCGCGCCTTCATCGAGCCGATCATCCAGCGCCTGGGCGTGGAGGACGTGCTCCTGCTCGACGTCACCCAGCCTGAAACCATGGACGCGGTGTTCGCCGAGATCGAAGCGCGCCATGGCAAGCTCGACTTCGCGGTGCATAGCATGGCCTTCGCCAAGCGCGACGACCTGCACGGCCGCGTGGTGGACACGTCGGCCGACGGATTCGCGCTGGCGATGGACGTGTCGACTCATTCCTTCGTACGCCTGGCCAAGAAGGCCGAACCGCTGTTGGCAAAGGCTGGCGGTGGCGCGCTGGTGACGATGACCTACCTCGGCTCGGAGAAGGTCATCCCGAACTACGGCGTGATGGGCTTGTGCAAGGCCGCGCTCGAGGCCGCCACCCGCTACATGGCGGCCGAACTCGGTGCCAAGGGCATCCGCGTGAACGCCGTGTCGCCCGGCCCGCTGATGACGCGTGCCGCCTCCGGCATCGCCGGTTTCGACGGGCTGATGGCCGCTGCGGTCGAGCGCTCGCCGATGCATGCACTCGTCACGCCGGAAGACATCGGCGCGCTGACCGCCTTCCTGGTGTCGGACGCCGGCCGCCTGGTGACCGGCGGAGTCCATTTCGTCGACGCCGGCTATAACATCATGGCGTAAACATACGGAGCCGAGCCCATGATCGACCTCGCTGCAGCACGCGCCCGCATCGGCCGTGGTGGCATTCTGCTGCCGGACCCGGTTCCGGCACACCCGCTGCTCGACGGCAAGCCGGAAATCGGCCGCGGCGAGTATTCGATCGTGCTCGACAAGGGCGATGGCGAACGGGTCTACAAGATCGTCAGTTCGCCCGCCGACTACTTCCTCTATACCGCCGACGACCGCCCGTGCGGCGAGCACTTCCCGGTCATCTACGCCGACCACGGCATCATCGGCCGCGCCCATTCGGGCTATCCGCTGCATCTGATCGAGATGGAGAAGCTGTATCCGCTCGCACAGGACTCAGCCGCCGCCGACCTCGCACTGCGCCTGATCGACACCTATTGGTCGGCCTGCGAGCAATGGAGCCGCCTGGGCATGGACATGGGGCGCATCGCCCTGTATCACCTGACCGTCAATCCGCTGGCCATGACCGACAGCATGCAGCGGGCGCTCAAGGCCCTGTCGGACTTCGTCGAGGAGTACCACGTGCTGCCCGACATCCTGAACGCGAACAACCTGATGATGCGCAAGGACGGCACGCTGGTGTTCTCCGACCCCGTCTTCATCGCCTGACACCCCGGCCGTTTCGGACCACGGCCGCGCGATCCGCGTATCATTGCCTCCCCGTTTGCGCCGACGCGCGTGGAGCAACGCCATGTCCCGACACGACCACGACGAGCACGATCACCCCGCCCCGCCCCGCCCGCGCAGCGTCGGCATCGCCCGTACCGGCGACTTCGATGCGCCGGCGTTCGAGCGCGCCATCGGCGACCTGCTGCGTGCCTGTGGCATCGACGCCGCCACCTCGCACACCAGTCGCACCGCGCAACGGGTACGCGAGCTATGGCAGAAGCGCCTGCTCGGCGGTTACGACCTCGACCCTGCCGAGGTGCTGGGCGACGGCTTCGAGGACGAGCGCCGCGACATGGTCGTGGTCCGCGGCATCGCGGTACACGGCGTCTGCCCCCATCATCTGGTGCCCTTCCGTGGCGTGGCACACGTCGCCTACCTGCCGGGCGGACGCCTGCACGGTTTTGGCCGCATCGCACGCCTGGTCGATGCGATCGGCCACCGCTTCACCTATCAGGAATGGATGACGCGCGACATTGCCGACGCCTTGATGCAGCACGGCAAGGCCGCCGGCGCAGCCTGCGTGATCGAAGCCGAGCAGCTGTGCCTGCTGCTGGGCGAGGACAGGCGCGGCGACGAACGCGTGGTGACGCAGGCCTTCAGTGGCGAGTTCGAACGCTCGGCGCAGGCCCGCAACGAATTCCTGCGCGCAATCTCTGGCTGAGACCACAAGGACGGCCGCCCATGAGCTGCCCGGTGTTCAGAACAGGCTGACGACCTGCGCCCGGTGCTCGGTGAGATCCACAAGCACCACTTCGCGCCCTTCGATCACCACGGCGCCCCGGTAGCGGTCGTTACCGGTCAGCGAATACTCGAAGTCGAAACCTCGACGCAGCACCATGTGGCCGTGCTCGTCACGGGCCAGCGTGAGGCCGTGACCGACCACCGTTTCATCGAGAAACTGCAGCCCCTCCCGCAGACAGGCGCGTCGTGCGGCCTCCAAACCGGCCTCGCGCGCCTTCAGGCTGTCGAACCAGAACCAGACGATGCCACCGAGCATCAGGACCGTCAGCAGTTCGACGAAGCTCATGTCCGCAGGCCGCTCAGGGCAACATCATGCCGCGGATGGTGAAGAACAGAATCGCCGCCATCAGCGCCGACGCCGGCACCGTGATGACCCACGCAGCAGCGATCCGCATCAGCTGCGAGCGCTTCACCAGTTCGCGCCGATAGACCTTGCGCAACCCCTTGCGTTCGGTCTTGGAGAAGTGCGCGGGGTCCTCGGCCTTCTTGGAGCGCTCCTTCAGGTCCCGCAGCATCTCGCCCTTCTCTTCGATCGACGCCTTCTCGAAGCGGGCAATGAAGGCTTCGATCGCGGCGAGGTCGCCCTCGGGGTGATGCGCCTTGATCTCGGCCACCATGCGATCGTAGTTGCTCTTCAGGTATTCGCGCAGGAAGCCGACCCCGAACACGCCGCCCACGGCAATGTGCGTGGAGCTGACCGGAAGCCCCATCTGACTGGCCACGATCACGGTCAGCGTCGCCGCCATGGCGATGCAGTAGGCGCGCATCTGGTCGAGCTCGGTGATCTCCGACCCCACGGTGCGGATCACCTTGGGTCCGAACAGCGCCAGCCCGAGCGCGATACCGAGCGCGCCGACCATCATGACCCAGGTCGGAATCGGCGCCGACTTGTTCACGACGCCCGCGTTGGACACCACATCCACGATGGCGGCCAGCGGACCGACCGCGTTCGCCACGTCGTTCGAGCCATGCGCGAAGCTGAGCAGCGCTGCCGCGAAGATTAGCGGCACGGTGAACAGACGATTGACACTCTGCTTGGTGTTGGCAAGCAGAACGCCGCGCGCGCCAATAGCCCGCTTGGTGAGCAGGAACACCGGCACCGCGATGACGAGCCCATACGCCACGGCCTCACCGAAGCCGACCGTCCACACTCGGTTGAGTCCCTTCAAGATCAGATAGGTGCCGAACGTCCAGGCCATGAACGCCACCAGCAGCGGCACCATCTTGCGCGCAGCGGCGGCCATGTCCGCCTGGTAGGTGATGCTGCGCTTGACGAGGTAGAGGAAACCGGCCGCAAACAGACCGCCGAGCAACGGCGAAATGACCCAGCTTGCCACGATACCCGTCATGGTCTCCCAGTCCACGATGCTCGGCCCCGCTGCCGCCATGCCCGCGCCAAGCACGGCGCCGACGATCGAGTGCGTCGTCGACACCGGCGCCCCGACCGCCGTGGCAATGTTGAGCCACAGCGCCCCGGCGAGCAGCGCCGCCAGCATGATCCACACGAAGGTGTCGGAGTCGGTGATCAGGTCCGGGTTGATGATGCCGTTGCGGATGGTGCCCACGACCTCGCCGCCGGCGATCAACGCGCCCGCTGCCTCGAAGACCGCGGCGATGACCAGCGCTCCGGCAAGGCTGAGCGCCTTCGAGCCGACGGCCGGGCCGACGTTGTTGGCGACGTCGTTGGCACCGATGTTCATGGCCATGTAGCCGCCGACCATCGCCGCCATGACAAGGATCATTCCGCCTTCGCCGGTGCCGCGCATGGCGGCGTAGAACATGACGCCGACGATGAAGAGAAGGCCGATGCCGAGGCGGAGCATCTCGCCCCGCCCGCGATGTGTTGCGCGCTCGATTTCGCTGATGTGCTGCAGGTCCACTTCAAGTGTCCCGAAAGATACAAAGGCGCTATTGTTTCAGAAAATTGACGCGCCCCCAATCAGCTTGATGCGCCATCCGCCCCCTGCGTGCGTTGCGCCGCAGCATTGGTGCAACACCACCCTGCGGGCCTGACGGCCAGTCAGATCCGGTCGTACTTGTCCGATCGTCCGCGGGCGCGCTCGACCGGGTAGCGCTCGGCATTGAGCGCCAGCTTGCGTTGCGCCGCGGCAACAAGATCGACATCGAGCACATCGGCCAGTCGCACGAGATACATCAGCACGTCCGCCAGCTCCAGCGCGACGGCAGCTCGTGCTTCGGGCGTGAGTTCGGCGGACTGCTCGGCGGTCAGCCACTGGAAGTGCTCGATCACCTCGCCCGCCTCGCCCGACAGCGCCATGGCGAGGTTCTTGGGCGTATGGAACTGCGCCCACTCGCGCTCGGCGGCAAACGCCCGCAAGGCCTCGCGCAAGGCATCGAGCGAATCGGGCTGCGTTCGCGGCTTCATTCGATGTGATGCTCCAGGTCGAAGCCCGCCGCCTCGTCGACACCCAGCGTCTTCACCAGCCAGGGCATCATCGCCTCCAGCCGCTCGGGCAGCACCCAGGGCGGGTTGACGATGAACATGCCGCTGCCGAACATGCCGAAGCCGTCGCGCGGCGGCTGGCGGACCGCCAGGCGCACATCCAGCCAGCTGTCGGCACCGAGCTCGGCGAGACGGGCCGGCAGGGCGCGCGCCTCGGGGCGGGCCAGCAGCGGGTACCACACGGCATAGGTCCCGGTCGGGAAGCGGCGCAGCGCGTCCTTCAGGCAATCGAGCACGCGCCGGTAGTCCTCCTTGAGTTCGTAAGGCGGGTCGATCAGCACCACGGCACGGCGCGAAGGCGGTGGCAGCAGGCTCTTGAGCGCCGCGAAGCCGTCGGCCTTGCGACACTGCACTCGTTCGGTCTCGCTGGCGAAGGTGCGGTCGAGCGATTCGAAATCGGCCGGGTGCAGTTCGAACAGGCGCAGTCGATCCTGCGCGCGCGCGGCAGTCATCGCCAGCGCGGGCGACCCCGGATAGAACAGGAGCCGGCCATGCGGATTGAACTGCGCGACGGCAGCACGGTAGGCGGCGAGCGGCTCGGGCAGATCGTCGCGGCCCCACAGGCGGGCAATGCCATCGACGTACTCGGCGGTCTTGCCCGCCTGCTCGCTGTCCAGCGCATAACAGCCGCCACCCGCGTGCGTGTCGATGTAGTGCCAGGGCTTGTCCTTGCGGTTGAAATAGGACAGCAGTTCGAGCAGGACCGCGTGTTTCAGGACGTCGGCATGATTGCCGGCATGGAAGGCGTGACGATAGCTGAGCATGGGTTTTTCCGGTTGCGGCCCGAATGCTAGCACTGCACCCGGCCGTGCGCTAAATCCTGCGTCAGATCAGCCACATCGCCGCGCTTGCCGCGGTTTGCACCACGGTTCGCACTTGATATGATGCGCCCCCCGAAAGCCGGCTCACACCGGTATGCATAGACAGCGAGAACAAGCATGAGCATCTACGCCCTGGGCGACCGCACGCCGCGCTTCGGCGAAGGGTCCTGGGTCGCGCACAACGCGACGGTCATCGGCGCGGTCGACGCCGGCCGCGACGTCAGCATCTGGTACAACGTCGTGATCCGCGGCGACAACGACCCGATCACCATCGGCGAAGGCAGCAACATCCAGGACGGATCGGTGCTGCACAACGACAAGGGCGTACCGCTGACCATCGGCAAGCACGTCACCGTTGGCCACATGGCGATGCTGCACGGCTGCACCATTGGGGACGGCAGCCTCATCGGGATCAACGCGGTCATCCTCAACAAGGCGGTGATCGGCAAGAACTGCATCATCGGCGCCAACGCGCTGATCCCCGAAGGCAAGGTGATTCCCGATCGCTCGCTGGTCGTCGGCTCTCCCGGTCGCGTGATTCGCGAACTGTCCGATGCCGAGATCGAGCATCTGAAGTGGAACGCGAGCCACTACGTCGACAATGCCCGTCTCTACTCCACCGAGCTGCGCGCCGTCGACCCCACCACCGTGCTCGGCACGCCATCGGCCTGATCGGCGGTGCGCGCGCCCGCGCGCGTCAGCCACACGACGGCGCCGAGAATGATGGCGCCGCCGACGATCTGCAGTAGCGAAAAGGGCTCGCTCAGGAACAACGCCGCCAGGGCGATCGTGACGACGGGCTCGAGCGTGGACAGGGTCGCCGCGTCGGCCGCGCCCAGATTGCGAATGCCGATGAAGAAGCCAAGCATCGCCACGACGGTGCACACCACCGCGATCGCGACCACCGCCGTCCAGGCCGAAGCGCTCGCGGGAAAGGCTGGCTGCTGCCAGATCGCCAGCGCAGAGAACACGGCGGCCGCACCGATCATCACCACCGTCGCGGCCGCCAGCGGGTCCTCCTGCGTCAGCACACGACCGCCGACGAGGATGTACACCGAATAGATCAACGCAGCTGCCACACCCAGCATCACGCCCACCGCCTCACCCGCCAGGCCTCCACCGAGCGTCAGTGCCGTGCCGAAGAGGGCCGCCAGCACGGCCACGACCCGGCCGACACCCAAGTGTTGGCGCAGAAACAGCGCACCCAGCAGGGTGACCAGGAAGGGATAGAGATACAGCAGCAGCGCGACCAGCCCGGCCGACGCGTGATTGAGCGCCGAAAAGAAGCTCATCGACTGGCCGACATAGAGCACGCCGCCCATCCCGAGCAGCAGCAGGAGATTGCGCCCCCGCGGCCAGCGCCGGCGTATCGCAAGCATGAAGCAGGTCATCAGCGCCGCAGCGATCACGAACCGGAACAGCAGCACGGCAATCACCTCCGCACCGCCGGCGTACGCATAGCGGGCGAAGATCGCCATCGAACCAAAGGCGGCAGCGGAAAGGGCGACGCACGCGGCACCGAATAATCGAGGACTCATTGCACGGCCGGGGAAAGCTCGGCAGGATGCCCCGGACTCACGATGCGGTCAATCAGGTGCGCGGGGACAGGCGCCATGCCGCAATCCGCGCTTACAGCCCTCGCGCCCGGCAAGGCGCGAACTGAGGTATACCTCGCCCCAGACACATCGCTGCGCGGGCGTTTCCCGCCCTCGCCCTTTCAGGAGCCCTCCATGTCAATTTCATTCTGGCGTCGCACCGTCCTCGCCTCCGCCCTGACCGCTGCGGTCACCGTCGTCCCGGCCAAAGCCGCCCCGCCCGACGCTGCCCTGCCATCGGACCGCCCCACGATCGACCTGTCGACCGAAGCACACCTGCCCGCCCCCAACGACCTCGGGGTCGCCACCCTGTACGCCGAAAGCAGCGGCCGCGACGCCGCCGTGCTCGCGAACGACATCAACCAGCGCATCACCAAGGCGCTCGAACTCGCGCGCGGCTTCGCCAGCGTCAAGGCGCAATCCGGCGGCGTATCGACTTGGCCGGTCTATGGCAAGGACGGTCAGGGACGAATCGAATCATGGCGAATGCGATCGGAGATTCGCATCGAGAGCCGCGATCTGCCCGCACTGTCCGAGTTGATCGGCAAGTTGCAGGCGAACCTTGCGCTGTCGCACGTGGCGATGCAGCCCGCACCGGAAACCCGGCAGAAGGCGGAGGAAGAGGCGACCGTGATCGCGATCCGCAATTTCGAGCAGCGCGCCGGCCTGATCGCGGGAGCACTGGGCAAGCGCTACCGGATCGCGCACTTGTCCATCGGCGAGCAAGGCTACCAGCCGCCAATGCCGGTGCGGATGAAGGCCGCTTCAGCCATGATGGCCGAAGCCGCTGCACCGCTGGAAGGCGGCGAGAGCCAGATCGGCGTGAGCATCAGCGGACGTATCGAGCTCTTGGATTGAGGCTCGGGTGCAAGCCTGCCGGTGAAATCTTCGGCAGACCGGGGCGACTGGAGGGTGGACGCTCGCGCAAGGCTGAACTATCTTTGCGCGCATGAGTTACTTGCCACCCTCCTTCGACGTCCTGAACCCACATGCGCGGCCCGCGGTCCTTGCCGCGCTCGCTCTGTCGATTGCCGTGCTGGCCGGTTGCAGTTCCACCCCCGCGCCCATTGCACGCCCGGCTGCCGAGCCCCCGGTCACGCCGTCGCGTGACGGTACGACCTACTTCTCCCTCGAAGACGAGTCGCACGCACGTGAAATGGTGCTCTTCGCACTCGGCCTGCTCGACACCGGCTATCGCTTCGGCGGCCGCAACCCCGAGGCCGGCCTGGATTGCAGCGGCATGGTGGCGTGGATCGTGGAGAACATCAGCGGCAAGCGCCTGCCGCACAATGCCGCGCAGATAGCGGATCGCACGCGGCCGATAGAACTCAGCCAGTTGCAGCCCGGCGACCTGGTGTTCTTCAACACCATGAAGCGTCGGCATTCGCACATGGGCATCTACATCGGCGACGGCCGCTTCGTGCATGCGCCGTCGAGCCGGGGCAGCGTGCGCGTCGAACGACTGGATAGCCGTTATTTCGCACCGCGTATAGACGGTGCGCGCACCCTGGTCGCGTCGAGCTGAGCGGAGCGAGGCCCCTTTCTATCCCCCTCCCGGGCATGTTCGCCCCGGCTTATTCTTGCGGCACCTGCACGTAGATCTCGTCCGGCCGCGTCAGGCCGAGTTCGAAGCGCGCCCGCTCCTCGATCGCCTCGTTGCCCGACTTGAGGTCGCGCACTTCGGCCTCGAGGCCGGCATTGCGCTGCTCCAGCCGCAGGTTCTCTGCACGCTGTTCGTGCAGTTGTCGATCGACCTCCCACACGCGCAGCCAGCCGCCCTTCCCCAGCCAAAGCGGGTACTGCAGCAGCACGACGAGTGCGAGAAGGATCAGGATGGGCCAGCGCATGGTCGGGAAACGGTAGGCTCACGCACGACAAAGGCCGGCGGATTGCCCGCCGGCCTCGCACGTGCTTCAGCTCAGTTCAGAGACGCGTTCAACGCAGGTTGTAAAACGCGCGCTTGCCCGGGTAGACGGCGGTATCGCCCAGGTCTTCCTCGATGCGCAGCAGCTGGTTGTACTTCGAGATACGGTCCGAACGCGACAGCGAACCCGTCTTGATCTGCATCGCGCGCAGGCCGACGGCGATGTCGGCGATGGTCGAGTCGTCGGTCTCGCCCGAGCGGTGCGAGATCACCGCGGTGTAGCCTGCCAGCTTGGCCATCTCGACCGCGGCGAAGGTCTCGGTCAGCGTGCCGATCTGGTTGATCTTGATGAGGATCGAGTTGGCCACGCCCTGCTCGATGCCCTGTTCCAGAATCTTGGTGTTGGTGACGAAGAGATCGTCGCCCACCAGCTGAACCTTCTTGCCCAGACGCTCGGTCAGCAGTTTCCAGCCGGCCCAGTCGCCTTCGGCCATCGCGTCCTCGATCGAGACGATCGGGAATTTGTCGCACAGGGTCGCAAGATAGTCGGTGAAGCCCTCGGCCGTCAGCGACAGGCCCTCGCCCTTCAGCTCGTACTTGCCATCCTTGTAGAACTCGGAGGCGGCGCAGTCCAGCGCCAGCAGCACGTCCTGACCAGGCACGTAACCCGCGGCGATGATCGCTTCCTGGATCAGGTTGAGCGCTTCCTCCGTACCGGAGACGTTGGGCGCGAAGCCGCCTTCGTCACCGACGGTAGTCGGGTAGCCCTTGGCATCGACGATCTTCTTCAGGTGCTGGAAGATCTCGGCACCGCAGCGCAGGGCCTCGCGGAAGCTGGTCATCGAGACCGGCATGATCATGCATTCCTGGATGTCCAGGCTGTTGTTGGCGTGCTCGCCGCCATTGATGACGTTCATCATCGGCACCGGCATCACCATCGGGCTGGAGCCACCGAAGTAGCGGTACAGCGGCAGGCCGGCCTCTTCGGCAGCCGCCTTGGCCACGGCCATCGACACCGCCAGCATGGCGTTGGCGCCCAGGCGCGACTTGTTCTCGGTGCCGTCGAGCTCGATCAGGGTGCGATCGATGAAGGCCTGCTCCTCGGCGTCGAGACCGATGATCGCCTCGGCAATCTCGGTGTTCACGTTCTCGACCGCGCGCAGCACGCCCTTGCCCAGGAAGCGCGACTTGTCGCCATCACGCAGCTCGATCGCCTCGCGCGAACCGGTCGACGCGCCCGACGGCACGGCGGCACGGCCCATCACGCCGGATTCCAGCAGCACGTCGGCTTCGACGGTGGGGTTACCGCGGGAGTCGAGAATCTCGCGGGCGATCACATCAACGATTGCACTCATGTGTAGTCCTGTTGCTTAACGTAGGTTTGGAATCTCAGAGCGTGGTCTCGAGGAAACCCTGGCGCTTGACCAGCGCATCGATGTCCTTGAGGGTCGTCAGCAGCACCTTCATCTTCGGCAACGGCCAGGCGTTGGGGCCGTCGGAAAGCGCCTTGGCGGGGTCCGGATGAGTCTCCATGAAGAGACCCGCCACGCCCACGGCAACCGCTGCGCGCGCCAGCACCGGCACGAACTCGCGCTGACCGCCCGATGCCGTGCCCTGCCCGCCCGGCAGCTGCACCGAGTGCGTGGCATCGAACACCACAGGGCAGCCGGTGTCGCGCATGATCGCCAGCGAACGCATGTCGGAGACGAGGTTGTTGTAACCGAAGGACGCGCCGCGCTCGCACACCATGATGGTGTCGGCGCCGCCATTCGCCTCCCTGGCCTTGTCGGCGACGTTCTTCATGTCGCCCGGTGCGAGGAACTGGCCCTTCTTGATGTTCACCGGCTTGCCGCTGGCCGCCACCGCGTGGATGAAGTCGGTCTGGCGGCACAGGAAGGCCGGGGTCTGCAGCACGTCGACGACTGACGCCACGACCGGGATCTCCTCGATCGTGTGCACGTCGGTCAATACCGGCAGGCCGAGCTGCTTCTTGACCGCCTCGAGCATCCTGAGGCCGGCATCCATGCCGTGACCGCGGAAGCTCTTGCCCGAGCTGCGGTTGGCCTTGTCATAGGACGCCTTGAAGATATAGGGAATGCCCAGCTCGCCGCAGATCTCCTTCATCTGGCCGGCGATATCCAGGCACATCTGCTCGGATTCGGCCACGCAGGGGCCGGAGATCAGGAAGATCGGCTTGTCGAGACCGACTTCGAAACCGCAGAGGTTCATGCTTCGCTCCTTCAGGCTGTGGCCTGCTTGCGCGCGATCGCCGCCTTCACGTAGGCCGTGAACAACGGATGGCCCTTGCGCGGGTTGGAGGTGAACTCCGGGTGGAACTGGCAGCCGACGAACCAGGGATGGACGTCGGCGGGCAGCTCGACCATCTCGCACAGGTCGGTCACCGGCGCGCGGCCCGACACCACCAGCCCCTTGGCTTCGAGCTTGGCCAGCAGGGTGTTGTTGACCTCGTAGCGGTGACGGTGGCGTTCCATGATCTCGGCGGCGCCGTAGATGTCACGCGCCAGCGTGCCGTCCTTCAACTGGCAGAGCTGGCCGCCGAGGCGCATGGTGCCACCCAGGTCGGACTCTTCGGTGCGTTTCTCGATCTTGCCGCTGCGGTCCTTCCATTCGGTGATGAGGCCGATGACCGGGTACTTGGTGTCACGCTCGAACTCGGTCGAATGCGCACCTTCCATGCCGGCAACGTCGCGGGCGAACTCCACCACCGCGAGCTGCATGCCGAGGCAGATGCCCAGGTAAGGCACCTTGTTCTCGCGCGCATGGCGGATCGCCGCGATCTTGCCTTCGGTGCCGCGCTTGCCGAAGCCGCCGGGCACCAGGATGGCGTCCATGGACTGCAGCACGCCGCAACCGTCGCGCTCGATGTCCTCGGAGTCGATGTAGTGGATCTTGACCTTCGACTCGGTGTGCATGCCGGCGTGGTTGAGCGCCTCGATCAGCGACTTGTACGATTCGGTGAGATCGACGTACTTGCCGACGAAGCCGACATTGACCGTCTGCTTCGGATTCTCCAGCGCATGGATCAGCTTCTCCCACACCGACAGGTCTGCCGCGCGGGCGAGGATGTCGAGCTTGTGGCAGACGATCTGGTCCAGCATCTGGTCGTGCAGCATGCCCGGAATCTTGTAGATCGAGTCGGCATCGAGCACCTCGATGACCGCCTCCGGCATCACGTTGCAGAACAGCGCGATCTTGCGCCGCTCATCCACCGGAATCGAGCGGTCCGCGCGGCATAGCAGGATGTCGGGCTGGATGCCGATCTCGCGCAGCTCCTTGACCGAATGCTGGGTCGGCTTGGTCTTGAGCTCGCCGGCCGTCGGGATGTAGGGCAGCAAGGTGAGATGGATGAAGCAGGTGCCGTTGCGGCCTTCCTCGAAGCCCATCTGGCGGATGGCCTCCAGGAACGGCAGCGACTCGATGTCGCCCACCGTGCCGCCGACCTCGATGATCGCCACGTCGGCGCCCTCTGCGCCGCGCTTGACGTAGGCCTTGATCTCGTCGGTGATGTGCGGGATGACCTGCACGGTCTTCCCCAGGTACTCGCCGCGGCGCTCCTTCTTCAGCACCGACTCGTAGATCTGGCCGGTGGTGAAGTTGTTGCGCTTGCTCATCTTGGCGCTGGTGAAGCGCTCGTAATGGCCGAGATCGAGGTCGGTTTCCGCACCGTCTTCGGTCACGAAGACTTCGCCGTGCTGGAACGGGCTCATCGTGCCCGGATCGACGTTGATGTAGGGGTCGAGCTTGAGATGCGTGACCTTGATGCCACGGGACTCGAGGATGGCCCCCAGTGAGGCCGCGGCGATGCCTTTGCCCAGAGAGGACACGACACCACCGGTAACGAAGACGTATTTGGTCATGGGAACAGTGCTGCGGGAAAGCGCGATGATAACCGATCACCCCGAGCCAAGTCAGCAGCCCTTGGTCTTGCGCCCCACAAAGTGCCGACAGAGGGGCACTGCGAGGCCAGGCGCTGCCCCCTCCGCAGTGCTCCCCCTGGGCCTGTGTCGTCAGCGGATGAAGTCGCGATTGACCTCACGGAACAGCTCGGTGCCGCCGCGCTGCAACCACTCGAAGGCCACCATCTCGCGCGACACGATCTCGAGGCCGTGGCCGCGCATGCGCTCGAAGGCCAGGTCACGGTTGGCCGGATTGCGCGAGCCGGAAGCGTCCGCGACGACAAATACCTGCTTGCCCGCCCAGCGCAGATCGAGCGCCGTCTGCTGTACGCAGACATGCGCCTCGGTGCCGCACACGATGACCTGCGGACGACGCTCGACTTCGGTGCCCCGCAGGCAACCATCGGCCTGTGCCGAGAAGCACTGCTTGCCGACGTAGCGCGCGTCCGGCGTGACCGCACGCACCGACTCCAGCGTACCGCCGATCTTTTCGGGGAAATGCTCGGTCACGACGACCGGCACGCCGACGCGCGCCGCCACCTGCGCCAACCACACACAGTTGGCCGAAATCTTCTCGCTCTCATGAATGAAGGGCGCGAGCTTCGCCTGCACATCGACGATCAGCAGCACCGAGTTGTCCCGGTTCATCAGCATGGTCTTCCTCCTCAATCCGCCAGTTCAACGCGGTCGCGAAAATGCGCCAGCGCCCCAGGGTTGGCCAGCGCCTCCTGGTTCTTCACCGGGCGGCCATGCACCACGTTGCGCACCGCCAGTTCGACGATCTTGCCGCTCTTGGTGCGCGGAATGTCCGCCACCTGCAGCACCTTGGCCGGCACATGGCGCGGCGTGGTGTTGTCGCGGATGGTCTGCTTGATCCGCCTGACCAGGTCGTCGTCGAGTGCCAGCCCCTCGCGCAGCTTCACGAACAGCACCACGCGCACGTCGTTCGGGTTCTGCGGCGGCCAGTCCTGGCCGATCACCAGGCTCTCGACCACTTCATGCAGCTTCTCGACCTGGCGGTAGATCTCGGCCGTGCCGATGCGCACGCCGCCCGGGTTGAGCGTGGCGTCCGAACGGCCGTAGATGACCAGCCCGCCGTTCGCGGTGATCTCGCAGAAGTCGCCGTGGCACCACACGTTGGCAAAGCGCTCGAAGTAGGCGGCGTGATACTTGCTGCCATCGGCGTCGTTCCAGAAGCCGATCGGCATCACCGGGAAGGGCTTCGTGCACACCAGTTCGCCCTTCTCGCCGCGCACCGGGCGGCCGTCGTCGTCCCACACGTCCACCGCCATGCCCAGGCCGCGGCACTGGATCTCGCCGCGCCACACCGGCAGCACCGGGCTGCCAAGTACGAAGCAGGAGATGATGTCGGTGCCACCCGAGATGGACGACAACTGCAGGTCGGCCTTGATGTCGCGATAGACGTAGTCGAAGCCTTCGGGCACCAGCGGGCTGCCGGTGCTCATCATCGCGCGCACGGTCGTGAGCTTGTGCGTCTCGCGCGGCTTGAGGCCGAATTTGGCGCAGGCGTCGATGAACTTGGCCGAGGTGCCGAAGTGGGTCATGCCTTCGGCGTCGGCGTAGTCGAAGATGATGTGGTTGTCGCCCGCGAAGGGCGAGCCGTCGTACAGCAGCAGCGTGGCGCCGGCGGCCAGCCCCGACACCAGCCAGTTCCACATCATCCAGCCGCAGGTGGTGAAGTAATAGACGCGGTCGCCCGGCCTGACGTCGCCGTGGAGACGGTGCTCCTTCAGGTGCTGCAGCAGCGCACCGCCCGCGCAATGCACGATGCACTTGGGCACGCCGGTGGTACCCGAGGAGTACATGATGTAGAGCGGATGATCGAAGGGCAGCTGCGCGAACGCGATGTCGTCGATGTGGGCGAAGGGCTTGACGAAGTCCGCGTACAGGCGAGCATGCGGCACGTGCGACAGGTCGTGCGCCTGATGCACGTAGGGCACGACCACCACGCGCTTGACCGAGGGCAGCTGGCCGACGATCTCGCCGAGCTTGTCGAGCACGTCGATGGTCTTGCCACCGTAGTAGTAGCCATCGCAGGCCACCAGCACCTTGGGTTCGGTCTGGCCGAAGCGGTCGAGCACGCCCTGCACGCCGAAATCGGGCGAAGCCGAGGTGAAGATGGCGCCGAGGCTCGCCGCGGCCAGCATGGCAACGAGCGTCTCGGGCATGTTCGGCATGTAGGCGGCAACGCGGTCGCCCGCGACCACGCCCTGCTCCTTGAGCGCCGCGGCAAAGTGGGCGACGGCACGATAAAGCTCGCCGTGGCTCATGCGGTTCTTGACCCGGTCCTCGCCCCAGAACACCACCGCGTCGGACGCATCGCGCGAGCGCAGCAGGTTCTGCGCGAAGTTGAGCCGTGCATCCGGGAAACACTTTGCCCCCGGCATCCTGTCGCCATCGACCAGCACGCGTTCGCCGCGCGTACCGATGACGCCGTCGCGCATGCCGTCGCCCTCCCAGATGCTTACCCAGAATTGCTCGGGCTGCGCCACCGACCAGGCATACAGCGCGTCATAGTCGGGCAGTGCGACGCCCCAGCGTTTCTCGGCTGCCAGGCGGAAGGCGGTGACGTTGGCCGAGGCGATACGCTCGGCGGTAGGCGTCCACAGGGGCGCGTTATCAGCAAGATTCATGATGTCTCCTCACCATCAATCGAAGGTTCTATCTGTGCTGGCGGCGCTACGTTTTCTAGTTCTCGGCCGCCGTGACCGGTTCAGCCGGCCGCGTTGTCGAACAGACCGCGGATGGCGTCGGGCAACGGGGCCGACTTGCCGGTGCGGTTATCCATCCACACCGTCTTTGCCGCCCCTTCGGCGTAGAGCTTTTCATCGCCTTCGACGAACAGCTCGTACCAGGTCATCACGCTCGTGCGCCCGGGCTCGCCCGCGTACATCTTGATCAATACGGTCGCAGGATAATTCACCGGCGACAGGAAGGTGCAACTGGCGTTGATGATCACCGGCCCGGTCGGTTCTTCCGGACTGACGCGGAAGCCCATCTGCTCGATCCATTCGCAGCGGGCTTGCTCGAAGTAGCGGAAGTACACCGTGTTATTGACGTGTCCATACGCGTCCATGTCGCCCCAACGCACCGACATGCGCGTGGTGTAGATGAGTTTCGCCCCTTCCTTCATGCGACTGTCTCCTATTGTTTGTTTGGCGGGCTAATGTAACATACGCACCCGTATGTTGTGCACGGTCGGTGCCTGAGGCCCGCGACCGTTTAAACTCAGCCATTCTAAGGCTCTACGAAGAATCGCACCGTCGGGAACAGGAGAACAGGATGGAACGTGAATCGATGGAATTCGACGTGCTGATCGTCGGCGGCGGCCCTGCGGGGCTGTCGGCGGCGATCCGCTTGAAGCAGCTGGCCGCGGAGAAGGGCCAGGAGATCTCGGTGTGCCTGATCGAGAAGGCGGCCGAGATCGGTGCGCACATCCTGTCGGGCGCGGTGATGGACCCGCAGGCGCTCACCGAGCTGATCCCCGACTGGAAGGAACGGGGCGCCCCGCTCAAGACCGCGGTCACCGAGGACAAGGTGCTGTTCCTGACCGAGACCGGCGCGCGCCAGGCCCCGAACGGGCTGCTGCCCGACTGCCTGGTGAACCACGGCAACTACATCGTGCGCCTGGGCAACGTGGTGAAGTGGCTGGGCGAGCAGGCCGAGGCGCTGGGCGTGGAGGTCTATCCGGGCTTTGCCGGCGCCGAGATCCTGTTCGACGAGGCGGGCGCGGTGAAGGGCGTCGCCACCGGCGACATGGGCCTGAACCGTGACGGCACGCCGGGTCCGCACCACCAGCCGGGCATGGAGCTGCACGCCAAGTACACGCTGTTCGCCGAAGGCTGTCGCGGCCACCTGGGCAAGCAGCTCGAGGCCCGCTACACACTGCGCGAAGGTGCCGACCCGCAGACCTACGGCATCGGCATCAAGGAGCTGTGGGAAGTGAAGCCCGAACACCATCGCCCGGGCCTGGTGGTGCACACGGCGGGCTGGCCGATGGACACCGCCACCTACGGCGGCGGCTTCGTCTATCACCTCGAGGACAACCTGGTGGCGGTGGGCTACGTGGTCGGGCTCAACTACAGCAACCCGCATCTGTCGCCCTTCGAGGAGATGCAGCGCTACAAGACCCACCCCGAGATCCGCAAGTATCTCGACGGTGGCAAGCGCCTGGCCTATGGTGCGCGCGCGATCGCCGCGGGCGGCCTGCAGAGCCTGCCGCGGCTGATCTTCCCGGGCGGCGGCCTAATCGGCGACGACGCCGGTTTCCTCAACGCTGCGCGCATCAAGGGCAGCCACGCCGCGATCAAGTCGGGCATGCTCGCGGCCGAGGCCGCCTTCGAAGCGCTCGCGCAGCAGCGCCAGCGCGACGCGCTGACCGCTTACCCGGCGGCCTTCCGCGACTCCTGGCTGTACGCCGAGCTGCACAAGACGCGCAACTTCAAGCCCTACATGAAGAAGGGCCTGTACCTCGGCTCGCTGCTGTTTGGCATCGACCAGGTGCTGTTCAAGGGCAAGGTGCCCTGGACGCTGCGCAACACGGCCGACCACACCGCGCTCAAGCCCGCGGCCGAGTGCGCGAAGATCGACTACCCGAAGCCCGATGGCGTGCTGACCTTCGACCGGCTCTCGTCGGTGTTCCTGTCGAACACCAACCACGAGGAGGAGCAGCCCTGCCACCTGCAGTTGAAGGACGCGGGCACGCCGATCGCGATCAACCTCGCGCGCTACGACGCCCCCGAGCAGCGCTACTGCCCGGCCGGGGTGTACGAGATCGTGCACGAAGAGGCCGGCCCGCGCCTGCAGATCAACGCGCAGAACTGCGTGCACTGCAAGACCTGCGACATCAAGGACCCGACGCAGAACATCAACTGGGTCGTCCCGCAAGGTGGCGAAGGGCCGATCTACCAGGGCATGTAATCCCCCTCCGATTGTTCATCGGACTGAAAAGCCTCACGGAGCCGAATCGGTACCGTGGGGCTTTTTGCTGTACTGCAACAGCGCGCCAGTGAGGTAGCCACGCTGCTTGCTCAGCTCAATCGAGCGCGACTTGCGCCTTCAGCCAGAAAGTGCGGCCGGGTTCGTTGATGCGGTAAGTGGTCACGGCCCCGCCGGCGAAATCCCAACCGCCCTTGCCAAGGTGCTCGCTGTAGTTCCGATCAAAGACGTTGTCCACGCCGGCGGTCAGCAGCGTAACCTTGTTCGGGCGCCAGCCGGCATTGAGCGACAGGGTCGCAAAGCCGCCGGTTGGCCCGAGATCCTGACCGTTCGCAACGATGTTCCCGGAACCGACGTCATAGCGATTCTGGCGCGACACCATGCGCAGCATTGCGCCGTAAGAGAAGCGCCGGTCGTCGTACTCCAGCGCCAGCCTGGCCTCGAGCGGCGGTTGCTGCGCCAGCGCTTTGCTGTCCGTATCGTTGCTTCCACGTACCCAGGCCAGGGTGCCGACAGCCTTCCAGTTCGGAGCAAAGCGCCAGGTCACGTCGCCCTCGAGACCATAGACCGTTGCGTCGATATTGCGGACCTGGGCACTCGTCGAGGTCACCCAACGCAAGAGGATGTAATCATCCACCTTGCCGTAGAACCCCGACACCGAAGCAGACCAAGGTCCTGCACTCCAGTTGGCACCGACATCGAGCTGCGTGGTCTTCTCCGGCTGCAGTATGTCGAAACGCTCGCCGCCTGCCGGGGTGGCGCGCATGAACTCCCAGAAGTCGGGGAAGCGCTCGACATAGCCCACGCCGGCGTACCACGTGCCCGCGCCAGCACCGAAGTCGGCCTCGTATCGTCCGAACCCGCTCTGCAGCGTCTTGTCGACGCTCACCCCCCGCGTCAGGGAGGTCGGACGGTAGTCTCGTGCCTCGTGGTCATCCACGCGCAATCCACCGACGATGCGGCGGGCGTCGTCGATCGCATAGCTCGCCTCGCCGAAGACACCTTGGCGCTCGAAGCCGATGTCCTTCTGCCAGGGCTGGTTACGATAGTTCACACCATTCCGCGTACGGTGTTGGTCATCACGCACATCGGCGCCCAAGGTGACCAGCCATCGCTCACTCGGGGCAAGGGCAACCGCGGCGCGCGCGCCAGTCGTCTTCCGATCAGGGTTGTTGAGCATCCGCATGCCCCGGTTGGACCGCAGGCTGAAGTTGTCCATCACGTGATCGATGTAGCTGTAATAGGCATGTGCCTCGACCTTGCGGACAAGGGATGAGATGTTCCGCTTCTCGAAGCGCAGGCCCGCGTGCTCGCGCTCGAACCTCACGCCATCCATCGCGCGGTCGGCATATGCAGCCTCACCATCGCTGCGACCGAAATTGAGTTCCAGCAGCGTGTTGTCATCCGGCGTCCAGCCAAGCGCCCCCGTCGTGCTCCAGCGCGTATAGAACGAGTGCACCTCGTTCCCGTCGCCATCCTCGTAATTGTTGCTGTCGGAGCGGGTCGCGCCAATTCGTGCATAGAAGTCGGGATTGCCGGCCTTGGCATCGATTACCTGGTCGTTGCGTCCCCAACTACCGAGGGTGACGCTGCCGTTGGCACTCCAACCGCCGTCCGCCATTCGCTGCGAATCGCGTTCGAAGAGGACGACGCCTGCAGAGTTTCCAGCCCCGTAGAGCACGGTCTGCGGCCCCTTGAGGACCGTGACGGAATCGAAGGACTCCGGATACACATAGGCGGTGGGTGGGTCCATCCGCCCGCCGCAGCCGCCATGTATCTCCTGTCCATCCTGCAAGATTCCAAGGCGGGACCCGGCCATACCGCGGAAGACGGGGTCGCCATCGGCCCCGCCCTTACGGATCACTGAGAAACCCGGGATGCTCTTGAGCATGTCCGCCCCATCATGGGCGGGCAGTGGTTGCCGCGGCGCCTTTGGATCGGTCGTCACCGTCAATGGCGCCGAGGCGACGGGCGCAGTCACCACGACACTGTCGAGCCGCGTATCGACGTCTTGTGCCAGCGCGGGCAAGGCGAGCGAGATTGCCACGGCAAGCGGCAGTTGCTTGAAGCTGTGTTTCATGAATTGGATCTCTTCAGATGTCTGATTGCCTCATGGCTCGGCGGAATTCAGGCGCAGCCGAGCCCGCCGCGGCCCGATCCGGACCGCGGTCTATGGCGAATTCTTGAGGGAGGATGGTCGTGCCAGCGTCGGCTCAATCCAGCCGACCGGGAAGCACGACCGCCAGGCGGGCGGTTTAGTGCTTGCCGTGCTGCATCTGCATGCCACCCGCCGCGGCGTTCAGCGGACGCACCGGTGCCTTGAGCTCGATCGTCTCCCGAGCGCCATCGGCGGTCTCGACGACGATGGTCACGGGCACCTCATCGCCCTCCTTCACCTGCTGCTTGAGATCCAGCAGCATCACGTGATAGCCGCCGGGCTTGAGTTCGACGGTCTTGCCCGCCGGAAGATCGAGGCCGGGGATGGCGTTCATCTTCATGACGTTGCCGTCCATGACCATCTCGTGAACCTCGGCGACGCCAGCCACGGGCGAAGCGGCCGAAACGAGTCGCGCATCGCGGTCGGAGGTGAGCCTCATGAAAGCGCCGGTAGCCTTCTGCTGTGGAACGGTGGCACGCACCCATGCATCGGCCACGGTGACGTCGGCGAATGCCGGCAGGGAGCCCAGGGTAAAGGCGAGAGCAAGAACAAGCTTTTTCATAGTGGGAATCCTCGAACGATACTGATGAGAGTCGACATGCCATCTGGACAGACGGCGAAACGGCTTGAGCAGATTCGAATCCGTTCGGCACGGGGAAACACTCCGCGCCGGCGGATCGTTCAGAGGAGCGCGGGCGGTGCGCGCGGGCGGGACGGCGACCACGCAAAGAGCGTGCGCGGCGCGGAGAAGAACAGCGGCGGCAGTAGATCCGCCCCCGTTGCGACGGTCATCGAGGGCGTTGCCTCGAATCCGGGGAGGGCCACACTACCCGCATGGGTGAAGCAATACGGACAGGCCGAGAGAGACAGGTCGGACGGATCGCCATCGGCATTTCCGGCATCGGGCAGACCCGGTCCAGCGTACATGGCCGCCTCGGCGCCCGTCAGTACAATCTGATGAACGCCGCTTGCCGAACAGATGTCCAGCAGCAAGGCCTGCTCGCCCGAAGCCATCGCACGACTCACGCTCGGCGCCAGCGCACTGATCAGCATCGCGAAGATCGCGAGCCAGGCGTGAAGGCGTTTGCGGAAGCGGAACATGGGCAGCGTCGGCACAAGAAGAGGAATGATGCGCCGCGAATTTTACCCGAATGCTCCGCGCCTAACTTGATCCTCGTCAGGAGTGCGCCCCGGCACGGCAATCCTCCGCCATCCTTGCGGCTGTTCGAGCCAGGTCACGAAGGCCTCGACCGGCATGGCGCGGGCGAACAGATAGCCCTGCAGGTGATCACAGTCGAGTGCCGTCAGAATCGCTGCGGTGGGCTCGTCCTCGACGCCTTCGGCGGTGACCGAGATCCCCAGCCGGTGGGACAGTTCGATGATCGACGCGGCAATCTCCCTGTCCTTCTCCGAGCGTGCGATGTCCTGGATGAAACTCCGATCGATCTTGAGCTCCTGAACAGACAGTTGCTGGAGGCGGCTCATGCTCGAGAAACCGGTGCCGAAATCATCGATCGAGAGGCTGATCCCGAGTGTCCGCAGGCGATGCAAGACGTCCGTCACACCTTCGCCGTTGCGCTCCTCGATCATGCCCGTCTCGGTAATCTCCAGGCACAATTGTCGAGCGTCGATGCCCCAGGTCGCCAGCGCCTGACCGACCAGATCCGGTACCTCGGCATCATAGAGATCGGAGGCTGACAGATTGATCGACAAGGTGATCACGACACCCGCCTCGCGCAGCGAATGGAGCGTATGCGCTGCCCGCTGGAACAGCCAGCGATTGAAGAGGTGGCGCATGCCCATGCGATCAATCAGGCTAATGATCACTGGAGCCGGTACCCAATCATCCGGCAATCGTTGCCAGCGTAGCAGCCCCTCGGCTGCATCGCACTTGCCCGCCTGCGGGCGCACCTTCGGCTGCAGATGCAGTTCGAGCCTGTTGTCGCCGGCAAAGCACGCCCGCAGTTCGCGCTCCAGTTGCGCCAACCGGGGCGACACCTGCTCCATCCCCGGATCGTAGATCTGCCCGCCGAGATTTGCCTGCGCGGCCGCAAGTGCGGCGATACGGGCCGACTGAACCAGGTGCAGCGGGTTCTCGCCATGCTCGGGCGCCATCGACGCGCCGCAGGTAAGAGGCACTTCTACCTCGAGCCCTTCCAGCACCACCGGATGGGCGTTGAAGGCCTGGCCGATCTTCATCATCGCCAGGGTCAACACTGCCGCGCTCTGCAAACCGGGCAGCACGAGCAGCCACTCGCGCCGCTCGCCGCCAAACAGCATGTCCTGCTTGCGCAGCAGACGCCTTAGGCGTTCAGCGACTTCGGCCTCGAGTTTGTGGCCACGCTCCAGCGACAGGCGACAGAGCGCAACGTCGGGCAGCACCGTGACACAGAGCACGCCGACCCCGGTTCCGTTAGCGCGCGCTTCAGACAGCCGGTCCGAGATCTCGGTCAGGGCAGACAGCAGGCCACGCGGCGTTCCATGCACCATCGCGTTACCCCAGGTAGAAATCGTTCGGATCGATCCCGTAGGCATTGGGCGGCAAAGCCCGCTGGATGCGGTAGGTCTCCCCCGTCGGCGTCTGCGGCAACATCAATAGATCAAGGGTACGCGCGAAGCGCTCCACCGACTTGTCGGGCGCCAGCAGGACGAGAACGCGCGGCTGCAGGCGCCGCACCTGGTTCTGCTGAATCACCACGGCAATCTCGCCGGAGTTGAGCTCGACCAACGTCCCGATCGGATAAAGTCCGATGCACTGCAGGAACTGGTCGATCAGCGCATCGCGGAAGCGGGTGTTGCGCAGCCGATTCAACTCCTCCATCGCGCTCTGGCTCGACACCGCGGCGCAGTACACCCGGTCGCGCGTCATCGCGCAGTAGGTGTCGACGAGACCCGCCATTTCGGCGCCGAGCGAAATGCCCTTCCCCTTCAGACCTCGCGGATAACCCGTGCCATCGAAACGTTCGTGGTGGGCCGCGATGATGCTGAGCACCTCCGGATCGAAGCCTTCCCGCCTGTTCAACATGGCAAGGGTATGCGCGACGTGTTCCCGCACATGCTCGAACTCGCGCTCATCCAGCGGTCCGGCCTTGGCGAGGATCTCGTAGTCGATCTGCACCTTGCCGATATCCTGAAGCAGCCCCGCAAGGCCGAGCTTGCGCACCAGGTTCGCATCCATGCCGACGAAGCGGGCGAACACCATCAGATGGACGGAGGCATTCACCGCATGGTCGTAGGTGTACTGATCGGCGCGCTTGAGGCGCGTCAGCCACATCAGGGCGTCCGGGTTTCGCTCGACGCCTGCCGCCATCTCACCAACCAGGCCCTCCACGCGATCGACGTCGACCGATCCGCCGGCCTCGATCGCCCGCTGAGTCTCCCGGAGGGCACGATAGACGTCGTCGACGATCGGTGCCGAATAGCGCAGTTCGGAGTCGAGCGGGCTACGGCCATCGACCGGGCTCAGTCGCGGAACTGTCGGATGGCGCTGTGTGTGGATCCGGCCCTTGAAGCTGCGCGCGATTTTGAGGAATCGCTCAGCCTCGACGCGGCACTCCGGTTCGCTGGGATGGATGCGCGGACTGGCATCCACATCACGCGGTGAATCTCCGTCATCGACAACGGGCGCGCGATACTGCTCGCCGACCGAAAGGCTGCGGTCGATCATCACGTTCTGACACCACGCCTGCAGCGCGGCGAGCTGCGCCTCCTCCTCGATCAGGAAACCCTGAATCAGGAATGGCGTCCCCAGCCACGGACGATCAAGATCGGCGACGAACATGCCGATTTTCAGGTCGCGCGTCGGAATCGTGTTCAGCAAACCGGAACTCCGTCTGCGAACCTTTCAGGCCCGCCCAATCATTCAAACGATCGAGGTCAGAAACGGAATACCGCGCCGGTTCGCCCACTTCGGGCAAACCGGCGCTCGGAGACAGCCTTTAGTGTCGTCCGTAGTGCAAGCTCAACCCAACCACACGCGTGCGTTGCGGAACATCCGCAGCCACGGCGAGGCGTCCGGGCTTTCCTCGATCAACCATTGCGGCGCCCACGACATCTGCAGGGTACGGGCCGTGCGCTCGGGGTGCGGCATCATGATGGTGAAGCGCCCGTCAGCGGTCGTGAAGCCCGTCACACCGTCCTGCGAACCGTTCGGATTCAGGGGATAGCGTTCGGTGGGCATGCCATTGTGATCAATATAACGCAGCGCAAGCAATGCCGTCATCCTGTCCTGCTCGTTCGCGAACACCGCCCGCCCCTCGCCGTGGCTGACCACGATCGGCATGCGGCTGCCCGCCATCCCCTGCAGCAGGATCGATGGACTCTCCGTCACCTCAACCATCGCAAAGCGGGCCTCGAACTGCTCACTGCGGTTGCGATGGAAGGTCGGCCACGCTTCAGCGCCCGGGATGATCGGCGCCAGGTGGGCCATCATCTGGCAGCCGTTGCAGACGCCAAGCGCAAAGGTGTCACTGCGGCGGAAAAATGCCTCGAATTCGTCACGCAGGCGGCTGTTGAACAGGATGGACTTCGCCCAGCCCTGCCCTGCCCCCAGCACATCGCCGTACGAGAAACCACCACAAGCCGCCAGGCCATGGAAATCGGCGAGATCGACACGGCCGGCCTGCAGGTCGGACATGTGAACATCGACGGGCATGAAGCCCGCGCGCTCGAAAGCCGCTGCCATCTCGAACTGCGAGTTCACACCCTGCTCACGCAACACCACGACCTTGGGTCGTACGCCGGACGCGATGAAGGGGGCAGCGACATCTTCCTTGACGTCAAAGCTCAGGGACACCGAGCGGCCGGGGTCGGTCGCATCGGCAAGGCCGTCGAACTCCTGCTGCACCGACTCGGGGTCGTCGCGCAGCTTCGCAATGCGATAGCTGGTCTCCGACCATGCCTGCAGCAGCTCGACACGGCTCGCGCCGAACACGAGCTTCGCATTACGACGCAGGCGAATCTCGTCCTTGTCGTTCGGCTCGCCGATGAAGTGGTAGCTCAGCTGCGCGGAGCGCAGCAACTCGGTAACCCGCGCGCGATCGTCGCGGCGGATCTGGATGACCGCGCCCAGTTCCTCGGCGAACAAGCCGGCAAACAGGCGGTCGCCGAAACGGCCTTTCAGGGTATCGGGCTTCTTCTCGAGGCCGTCGACGTCGTTCATGTAGGGGTCGTAGCAGACCGTGTCGAGCACCAGCGACAGGCCGCACTTTGCCGCGAACGCCATTTCGCACACCGTGGCGAAGAGGCCGCCGTCCGAACGGTCGTGATAGGCCAGCAGCAAGCCGTCGCGGCGCAGGCGCTGGACCGAATCGAAGAAGGCCTTGAGCTGCGCCGGATCGACGTCTGGAGCATGCTCCCCAACCGAGTTGTAGGCCTGCGCAAACACCGAGCCACCGAGGCGGTTCTTGCCATTGCCGAGGTCGATCAGCAGCAGCTCGGTCTCGACCCCCTCGGGCAACTGGAGCTGCGGCGTCAGCGTACTGCGAATGTCCTGCACCGGGGCGAAAGCAGTGGCGATCAAGGACAGCGGGGCTACGACCTGCTTGTCCTCAGCATCGTCCTGCCACGCGGTGCGCATCGACAGCGAGTCCTTGCCGACCGGGATCGACAGACCTGCCGTCACGCAGAAATCGGAGACAGCCTTGACCGTGTCGTAGAGCTTCGCATCCTCGCCACGATGGCCAGCGGCAGCCATCCAGTTGGCTGACAGCTTCACGTCGCCAAGCTTCTCGATATCGGCTGCAGCGATGTTGGTGACCGCCTCGCCGATCGCCATGCGACCCGAAGCCGGTGCGTCGACGCAGGCCAGCGGCGTGCGCTCGCCCATGGCGAAGGCTTCGCCGCGGTAGCCCTGGAAGCTCATCGCAGTGACCGCGACGTCGGCCACCGGCACTTGCCAGGGACCAACGAACTGGTCACGCGCAGTCAGGCCGCCAACCGAGCGGTCACCAATGGTGATCAGGAAGCTCTTGCTCGCGACCGCCGGCATGCGCAGCACGCGCATGCCGGCCTCCTTCAGATCGAGGTCGGTCGTATCGAAGGGCGGCAGGTGCACCGCGCGACGCGAAACGTTGCGCGTCATCTTCGGCGGTTTGCCGAGCAGGACCTTCATGTCCATGTCCACCGGCTTGTTACCGAAGTGGCGGTCAGTCACGGTGAGGTGACCGTCATCCGTCGCAGTGCCGAGCACCGCAAAGGGGCAGCGCTCGCGCTCGCAGAAGGCCTGGAACATCGGCAGGCTCTCCGGCGCAATCGCGAGCACATAGCGCTCCTGCGACTCGTTCGACCAGATCTCGCGCGGGCTCATGCCCGGCTCTTCGATGTGAACCTCGCGCAGCTCGAAGTGCGCGCCCAGGCCGGCGTGGTCGGCCAGCTCCGGCATCGCGTTCGACAGGCCACCGGCGCCGACGTCGTGGATGGCGATGATCGGATTGTTGTCACCCTGCTGCCAGCAGGCGTCGATGACTTCCTGGCAGCGGCGCTGGATCTCGGGGTTGCCGCGCTGCACCGAGGCGAAGTCGAGGTCGGCGGTGTTCGTGCCGGTCGCCATCGACGAGGCCGCGCCGCCGCCGAGACCAATCAGCATGCCGGGGCCGCCGAGCTGGATCAGCAGCGTGCCCGGCGGAAAGGTCGGCTTCTCGGACTGTTGGGCTTGAATGCTGCCAAGGCCGCCGGCAATCATGATCGGCTTGTGGTAGCCACGCACTTCGCCCTGCACTTCCTGCTCGAAGGTGCGGAAGTAACCCGCCAGGTTCGGACGGCCGAACTCGTTGTTGAAGGCGGCCGCACCAATCGGCCCCTCGATCATGATGTCGAGTGCGGAAGCGATACGCTCCGGCTTGCCATAGGGCTTCTCCCAAGGCTGGCCGAAATCGGGGATGTTCAGGTTGGAAACCGTGAAACCGGCCAGTCCGGCCTTGGGCCGCGAACCGCGCCCGGTCGCCCCCTCGTCGCGGATCTCGCCGCCGGCACCCGTCGCGGCGCCGGGGAAAGGCGAGATCGCAGTCGGGTGGTTGTGGGTCTCGACCTTGGCGAGGATGTGGGTGTCCTCGTCGTGGTAGCGGAAGGCGCCGTCGGCATCAGGGTACAGGCGGGCGATGCGCGCGCCTTCGATGATCGAGGCGTTGTCCGAATACGCCACCACCGTGCCCTGCGGGTGCGCCTTGTGAGTGTCCTTGATCATGCCGAACAGGGACTTCTCCATCGGCCGGGCATCGATCACCCAGTCGGCGTTGAAGATCTTGTGCCGGCAATGCTCGGAGTTGGCCTGCGCGAACATCATCAGTTCGACGTCGGTCGGATTGCGTCCAATGCGGCTGAAGTTCTCGACCAGATAGTCGATCTCGTCCTCGGACAGAGCAAGACCGAGTTCGCCGTTGGCCTTCTCCAGCGCGACACGACCACCGGACAGGATGTCGACGGTCGTGAGCGGCTGCGGTTGGTAGTGGTGGAACAAGGCTTCGGCGGCGTCGATCGTGTCGAGCACCGACTCCGTCATGCGGTCGTGCAGCAATTGCAGCAGCGCGGCGTTGTCCTCCACCCCGCGTGCATCGATGGTGTAGGCGATGCCGCGCTCGATGCGCACGATCTTGTCGAACCCGCACTGGTGGGCAATGTCTGTCGCCTTGGACGACCAAGGCGAGATCGTGCCCAGTCGCGGCACCACAACCCTCAGGGTGCCGACAGGTGGCGTTGCCGTGACGGGCCGCGCATCGATCAGGTCGACCAGGCGCCCCTGCTCCTCAGCCGACAGCGGGGCCGAAACCTCGACAAAGTACCAGTGCTCGGCTGAAATTGCATTGAGCCTTGGCTGGACCTCGGCAACGGCACGCGAAAGACGTTCCAGACGTGAGGCGGACAGCGCGGCAGCACCGCGCAGCTTAAGGATCGAGGTCATGTTCTTCGGAGACTGGTTCTGAGGAAGAGCGGCAACTACTGCAGCCGACTGATGAACTGCGAATTATAACCCGAGCCGCTTCCCCACCCCGATCCTCATCGCTGGTTTGTAGGGAGCACATAGACTGTCCGGACTTGTAGCAGCGATGGAGCTGTTTGGCGTTCAGCCCGTTGGCCAGTGCCGCGCCGGCCACTGACACCCAGGCTCACGGCAGGCCGAGATCACCGACTGTTTGAAGGCTTCGCTGTGCGTGCGCCGCGTCTGGCGCGGGATGACGACATCCATCGTGTCTATATGGACGCCCCCCTTTTGACAAGGACGACACAACGTGTGCGGCGACAGATAGGCTGCAGTTCTATATCCGGCCTGTGACTGCAGGCGAAAGCCTGCTGGCCCTGATGGATTCCGCTGACCCACGCCTCATTCCACCACAGGACTCGAAGTCCGGGACACTGATTCAGGCTTGGCGGGTCACGGTCTGACCTGTTTGCCATCACACTGTTATCGACCTTGTGCAACCTTTACGATGACCACATCTCGGATGAAAGTGGTTGGGACACTCGTCAGTCGCCTAGGCTGGTTGGCTGACGGGGCATTTTTGGTATGTCCGCTCATGAGCGACGAGCGCCCTGTCACTGACCGCCACAATAGAGCCACCGATGATCGGCATATACTAACTTTTCAATAAGTAGAGTCATTCCAGGATATAGCGGCACTCTGGCTGCCTGAAAAATGACTTCACGAGTTCAGGGAGCTTCTGGATGCTGCGCAATGCACCGAGTGCGAGTCGCTTCATCTCCTCGGCACTCTCGACCAACTGGCGCGAAACCTTGCGCTTCACATGAGCCCAGACCGTTTCATCGGGGTTCAGATGCGGCGAGTACGGCGGCAGGTAGAAGAGTTTGAGCTTGCCGTCCAAGCCCTCGACGTAGCTCTTGACCATCTTTGCCTTGTGGATCGGATGACCATCGACGATCAGAAACACCGGCTTCTCGGCATTGACCATCAAGCGCTTGAGGAACTCGACGAACACCTTCGCGCCAACCGAGCCTTCATGCAACATGAATCGAAACTCGCCCTGCGTGCTAACCGCCGAGATCATGTTCAGCGAGAAGCGCCGGCCCGTCGCCTGCACCACCGGCGTCTGGCCCTGCGGCGCCCAGGTCGTGCCGGTGTGGTAATCCGAGCGGATACCCGACTCGTCGCCAAAGTAGATCGTTGCGCCGACCCGCTTGGCTTCGGCGCGGATCGTGGGGTAGGTCTCCGTCTCCCACGTGCGCACCAGCACCGGGTCTTGCTGCCACGCCTGGTAGAGCGGCTTCTGGGCGCTGAAGCCCAGGATCTTCATGAGACGGTGGACCGAGGAGACCGACAACTCCTTCTTGAACTGGCGCTTGATCAGGTGACGGATCAGCGACAGCGTCCACAAGCCGAACTCGAACTTGAACTGCTGCGGGTTATGGTCACGAACGGCATTGGCGATCCACGACAACTCCTCGGCGCTGAGTTTGCTGGGGCGCCCCGGAATCGGCTTGGCCAGCAATGCGTTCTGCCCGCCATTGGCAAAGTCGGCGAGCCACCGGAAAACGCTGCGCTCATTCACGCCATACGCCGCCGCGACGCTTTGCACTGTCTGCCCCTCACGCACTGCTTTGACAGCCTGCTGCCGCATCACCTGCAAGGTGTGATGATCGAGGGCACGGCCGTCGGAAGGTCGTTTGCATTTCATGGGGCATATTATCGCTCACATGACACTACTTACGGGAACGTTAGTAGAAGCCACTCGAACCGGGCTCTGACGGACGTCGTTGGGGGGTCAAGAATCGATGTTTTTCGGGGTGCTGGCAAGGGCGTTTTTCGCCCGATTCGGCCCCTGTCGCGGGGCGCGGTAAGAGGCCCCGTCGAGCGTGAGGCAATAGGCGTTGTGGCGCAGCCGGTCGACGGTGGCCGAGGCGAGCAGCCGGTTGCCGGGGAAGGCCTGATCCCACTCGGTGAAGTCGAGGTTGCTGGTGACGAGGGTGGCAGCGCGCTCGTAGCGCTCGGCGATGAGGTCGTGCAGATCCTCGTCGGCGGGCGCGCGAAGCGGCTTGAGGCCGAAGTCGTCGATGATGAGCACCGGCACGCGGGCCAGTTGCTGCAGCTTGCGCTCATAGGTGCCGACCGCACGCGCGGCGTTCAGGCTGGCGAGCAACTGCGCGCAAGAGGCGAAGATGACGTCGTGCCCCTGACGCACGGCGCAGTGCCCGAGCGCTTGCGCCAGATGGCTCTTGCCCGTGCCGCAGGGGCCGACGATCAGCACCGGGGCGCGCTCGTCGATGTAGCGCCCGGTCGCGAGGTCATGGACCAGGGCGCGGTTGGTCGAGGGCAGCCGGTCGAACTCGAAGCCTTCGAGGGTCTTGGTGGCGCGGAAGGCCGCACGGCGCAGCCGGGTGCCGAACTTTTTCTGCTCGCGCCGCGCGATCTCGTCCTGGATCAGCAGGGCGAGGAATTCCGTGTAGGCGAGCTTGGCATCGATGGCCTGGCGGTTGCGGGCGTCGAGCGAGTCGAGGATGCCGGAGAGGCGCAACTGCTTGAGCTGCGGCGCCAGTTCGGTGGCGGGGTTCATGGTGAGGCTCCTTGGGTGAAGTGGGCGCGCGCTGCGCCCGGGTCAGTGGAACGTGGGGCCGTCGTCTTCGAACAGCGACGCGGTGGCGCGCGCGAAGCGGGCACGGCCGGCGTAGGGCTCGGGGGTGATCGTGCTCACCGGGGCGAGGTCGTGACCGCCGGCGAGGATGGTCTTGACGGTGCGGTAGTGCGGGCTGTCGTGGGCGATGGCCCGCTCGCACGCCGCCTCGAGGCGCGCGGCGCCGTACTGGCCCTTGAGCGCGAGAACGCCCTGGGCAGCCCGCAGGCGCTCGCTGATGCGGTCTGAGAGCAGTTGCCCGATCAGCTGCGCGCAGGCGTCGCCGATCTCGCGGGCCTGCTGCAGACACCAGCTGCGGTCGTGCGCGAAGAAGCGCTGGGCGGCCGGTGGCAGATGATCGGAGACGGTGCGACGCTCGCCGGGACGCCGCGCGCGGGCATGCGTGGCGACGGGCTTGAAGTCGTGATAGACGGTGACCACGGCGTCGGTCGCCCGCAGCCACAACGCCTTGCCCACCAGCGCGAACGGCACCGAGTACAGCGCGCGCTCGAAGCTGACGTGGCAGTCGCGATGCACCGTCACCGCATGCCAGGTGCCCAGGTCCGGCGGCACTTCGGGCAGCGGTAGCAAGGTGCTGCGCTCGAGGGCGAAGGTGTCGAGCGGGCGCGCGCGGGTGGTGCCGTGGATGCGCAGCCCGGCCTCCTTCAGCACCCACTCGCGCGCCTGCGCGTTCAGATCGGCCAGATCACGGAAGCTGCGCGTGGGCAGGAAGTTGCCCTTCACGTATTTGACGCCGGCCTCGACGATGCCCTTCTTCTGCGGGTCGTGCGGCGGGCAGGCGTCGATCCGGAAGCCGTATCCCTCGGCGCACTCGGCGTAGGCACGCTGCACCTGCGGGTCGTGCATGCACGCGCGGGTGATCGCGCACTTGGCGTTATCGATGATGAGCCGCGCGGGCACGGCACCGAACCACTCGAAGGCGCGACGGTGGCAGCCCAGCCAGGTGCGCACGCTCTGGTCCCAGACGAACTCCACGTACTGGTGACGCGAGAAACACAGCGTCATCACGAACGCCCACGTGCGGCGGGTCTCGCCCGTCGCCGGATCGATCAGGTGGGGGCCGGCGCCGAAGTCCACCTGCGCGGCCTCGCCCGGTGCGAAGGTGAGGCGCACCGTCGTTTCGGGCAGCTGCTCGCGGCCGATCTGCGCGATCAGCCGGCGCACGCTCGAGTAGTGCCCGGTAAAACCGTGCTCGCGCTTGAGCGTGGTGTGGATCACCACGCCGGAGACGCCCTGTGCAAGCCACTGCTCGACCAGCGGCCGGTACGCGGCAATCGAGGACTGGGCCGTCACCGGCAACTTCGGCCGCCCGAGCGCGGCGGCGATCTCGGCGTCCTCGGGCAAAGGCCGCTCAGGATCGAGCCAACCCTGGGCGCGAGCCAGCTCGCGGAACCGGGCCGCCTTGCTGCGCCCCATCAGTTTCGAGCGCGCGATCTCGCGCTCGGAGTCGCCCTGGCGCATGCGCATCAGGGCCTGGCGGTACTCGTACATCTCGATGCTCCTGCGGGCCACCGCCTACCTCCTGCCAAACAAAAAGGCAGCAGGGTAGCGAGGGACCGTTCAAGGTCGAGACGTCCGTCAGAGTGGAAGTGGCTCCATTACGCCGATCCGGCGCTGGCTTGGGTACCTGCCGCTCGAACCGGCGGCCGCGCACCTGTTCTTCCAGCTCGTGTCGCGGCGCTACGAACGGGCCAGCATGCTGATCACCAGCAACCGGCCGGTCGGCGAGTGGGGACACGTGTTCGGCGACGCGGTCGCCGCCACCGCCATCCTCGATCGGCTGCTGCACCACAGCCAGGTCATCACGATCCGGGGTGACAGTTACCGGCTGCGCGACAAGCGCCGCAGCGGCCTTCTGCAGAAGGCCGCTGCCCCCACCCCGATCACGTCGGAGAGTTGATTAACCCAGGGGGTCAATTCCAGATGTCGTCAGGGGGTCAAATCTTCGTGTCGCTTGACAGCAGGTCAGGAGGCGTCCATTCCATTCCACCATCTAACTTGATGGACACGATCTTCAATGGGCTAAGCGGTTGGGGGGAAGGTGGTTTCGCTGGGCGCTTACAGCCTTGGCGTGCAGTTGCTGTTTGTTCGAATATATTTGTGTTGACGTAAAAACGCCCAGACATCGTTTTGATGCTGGGCGTTTTTTTTGGTTAGTCTGACGATGACCTACTTTCACGAGGGCAATCCTCACTATCATCGGCGCGTTTGTGTTTCACGGTCCTGTTCGGGATGGGAAGGTGTGGTACCACAAAGCTATGGTCGTCAGACTTTGACTTGTTACCTGGAGTTGATCCAGGCCAAAGCGGGAAGAAGTGTTGTGTGATTGGGTGTTTTTTGCCACCGGTGTTACGAGTTTGTCTTGAATAAGGTTATAGGATCAAGCCACACGGGCAATTAGTATCGGTTAGCTTAACGTGTTGCCACGCTTCCACACCCGACCTATCAACGTTGTGGTCTTCAACGACCCTTCAGGGGGCTCGAGGCCCCGGGGAAGTCTCATCTTGAGGCGAGTTTCCCGCTTAGATGCTTTCAGCGGTTATCTCTTCCGCACATAGCTACCCGGCGATGCGACTGGCGTCACAACCGGTACACCAGGGGTGCGTTCACTCCGGTCCTCTCGTACTAGGAGCAAGCCCTCTCAAACTTCCAGCGCCCACGGCAGATAGGGACCAAACTGTCTCACGACGTTTTAAACCCAGCTCACGTACCACTTTAAATGGCGAACAGCCATACCCTTGGGACCGGCTACAGCCCCAGGATGTGATGAGCCGACATCGAGGTGCCAAACTCCGCCGTCGATGTGAACTCTTGGGCGGAATCAGCCTGTTATCCCCAGAGTACCTTTTATCCGTTGAGCGATGGCCCTTCCATACAGAACCACCGGATCACTATGACCTGCTTTCGCACCTGCTCGACTTGTGGGTCTCGCAGTCAAGCCACCTTTTGCCATTGCACTATCAGTACGATGTCCGACCGTACCTAGGTGACCTTCGTACTCCTCCGTTACCTTTTGGGAGGAGACCGCCCCAGTCAAACTGCCCACCATGCACGGTCCCCGATCTGGATTCACAGACCTGGGTTAGAACCTCGACGACACCAGGGTGGTATTTCAAGGACGGCTCCACCAGAACTAGCGTCCTGGCTTCATAGCCTCCCACCTATCCTACACAAATCCCGTCAAAGTCCAATGCAAAGCTACAGTAAAGGTTCATGGGGTCTTTCCGTCTAGCCGCGGGGAGATTGCATCTTCACAAACATTTCAACTTCGCTGAGTCTCAGGAGGAGACAGTGTGGCCATCGTTACGCCATTCGTGCAGGTCGGAACTTACCCGACAAGGAATTTCGCTACCTTAGGACCGTTATAGTTACGGCCGCCGTTTACCGGGGCTTCGATCAAGAGCTTGCACCCCATCACTTAACCTTCCGGCACCGGGCAGGCGTCACACCCTATACGTCCACTTTCGTGTTTGCAGAGTGCTGTGTTTTTAATAAACAGTCGCAGCCACCGATTCTCTGCGGCCCCTTCGCCCTTCGGATGTACTCCTACAAGCTAATGGGGCATACCTTCTCCCGAAGTTACGGTATCAATTTGCCGAGTTCCTTCTCCTGAGTTCTCTCAAGCGCCTTGGTATTCTCTACCAGCCCACCTGTGTCGGTTTGCGGTACGGTCACTCTATGACTGAAGCTTAGAGGCTTTTCCTGGAAGCAGGGTATCACTCGCTTCGGACCCGAGGGTCCTCGTTATCATGCCTCAGCTTAGCCGCGCGGATTTGCCTACGCAGCACGCCTACACACTTGAACCACCTATTCCAACAGATGGCCGAGCTAACCTTCTCCGTCCCCCCATCGCATCATAGAGCGGTACAGGAATATTGACCTGTTTCCCATCGACTACGCATTTCTGCCTCGCCTTAGGGGCCGACTCACCCTGCGCCGATGAACGTTGCGCAGGAAACCTTGGGCTTACGGCGAGGGTGCTTTTCACACCCTTTATCGCTACTCATGTCAGCATTCGCACTTCCGATACCTCCAGCATCCCTTACGAGACACCTTCGCAGGCTTACGGAACGCTCCCCTACCACGTGTCAAAGACACATCCGCAGCTTCGGTTCATGGCTTGAGCCCCGTTACATCTTCCGCGCAGGACGACTCGACTAGTGAGCTATTACGCTTTCTTTAAAGGGTGGCTGCTTCTAAGCCAACCTCCTAGCTGTCTATGCCTTCCCACCTCGTTTGCCACTTAGCCATGCATTTGGGACCTTAGCTGGCGGTCTGGGTTGTTTCCCTCTTGACACCGGACGTTAGCACCCGATGTCTGTCTGCCGTATATCACTTTGCGGTATTCGGAGTTTGCTATCGCGGGGTAGATCGCAGTGACCCCCCCAACGATTACAGTGCTCTACCCCCGCAAGTGTCCGTACGACGCACTACCTAAATAGTTTTCGGGGAGAACCAGCTATTTCCGGATTTGTTTAGCCTTTCACCCCTATCCACAGCTCATCCCCTAACTTTTCAACGTTAGTGGGTTCGGACCTCCAGTACCTGTTACGGCACCTTCATCCTGGCCATGGATAGATCATCCGGTTTCGGGTCTACGCCCAGCAACTCTGACGCCCTTATCAGACTCGCTTTCGCTACGCCTCCCCTACTCGGTTAAGCTCGCTACTGAACGTAAGTCGCTGACCCATTATACAAAAGGTACGCAGTCACCCCTTTCGAGGCTCCCACTGTTTGTATGCATGCGGTTTCAGGATCTATTTCACTCCCCTCCCGGGGTTCTTTTCGCCTTTCCCTCACGGTACTGGTTCACTATCGGTCGATCACGAGTATTTAGCCTTGGAGGATGGTCCCCCCATCTTCAGACAGGATTTCTCGTGTCCCGCCCTACTTGTCGCACGCTCAGACCCGCCACCGGCTTTTCGCATACGGGACTATCACCCTGTATCGTCGGACTTTCCAGACCGTTTTGCTAAGCTGATGGTTTAGTCGTGCAGGCTGCTCCGCGTTCGCTCGCCACTACTTGCGGAATCTCGGTTGATTTCTGTTCCTGCGGCTACTTAGATGTTTCAGTTCGCCGCGTTCGCCTCCTCAGACCTATGTATTCAGTCTGGGATACCCCTTGCGGGGTGGGTTTCCCCATTCGGACATCGTGGGATCAAAGCTCTATTGCCAGCTCCCCCACGCTTTTCGCAGGCTTACACGTCCTTCATCGCCTGTGATCGCCAAGGCATCCACCACATGCACTTAGTCGCTTGATCCTATAACCTTAGCGCCTCTTGTCGAAGCACCGGTCATAAGACGAACTCGTTTGTGCGATCACACCACTGCTGACAACGGTGATGTGATCAATGCAATCACACAACTTGCAGTACGCACCGGCTCGGTACGTACTACACTTCTTCCACTTTGTTAAAGAGCGAACCTCAAACAACCGACAGTTTGCGCTGCCGATCGAGAAGTCAGAGATGATGACATCGCTATCGTCATGTCTGACTACTCGAATGCGTCTGCACGAGTCCTGGTGGAGCTGGTCGGGATCGAACCGACGACCTACGGCTTGCAAAGCCGCCGCTCTCCCAGCTGAGCTACAGCCCCGTCCTTCTCGAGCAACCCAAAAAAGCTTGGTGGGTCTGGTTGGATTCGAACCAACGACCCCCGCCTTATCAAGACGGTGCTCTAACCGACTGAGCTACAGACCCTCACGCCTTCGAGGCTCTTGGTCTGAACAACCGATAAGTTGTGGATACTTGGCCGTACGCGGCCTTTTCTCTTGAAAGGAGGTGATCCAGCCGCACCTTCCGATACGGCTACCTTGTTACGACTTCACCCCAGTCATGAATCTCACCGTGGTAAGCGCCCTCCCGAAGGTTAAGCTACCTACTTCTGGTGAAACCCACTCCCATGGTGTGACGGGCGGTGTGTACAAGACCCGGGAACGTATTCACCGCAGCATGCTGATCTGCGATTACTAGCGATTCCGACTTCACGTAGTCGAGTTGCAGACTACGATCCGGACTACGATCGGCTTTAAGGGATTGGCTCCACCTCGCGGTTTGGCAACCCTCTGTACCGACCATTGTATGACGTGTGAAGCCCTACCCATAAGGGCCATGAGGACTTGACGTCATCCCCACCTTCCTCCGGTTTGTCACCGGCAGTCTCACTAGAGTGCCCAACTGAATGGTGGCAACTAGTGACAAGGGTTGCGCTCGTTGCGGGACTTAACCCAACATCTCACGACACGAGCTGACGACAGCCATGCAGCACCTGTGTTCTGGCTCCCGAAGGCACCCTCGCCTCTCAGCAAGGTTCCAGACATGTCAAGGGTAGGTAAGGTTTTTCGCGTTGCATCGAATTAATCCACATCATCCACCGCTTGTGCGGGTCCCCGTCAATTCCTTTGAGTTTTAACCTTGCGGCCGTACTCCCCAGGCGGTCGACTTCACGCGTTAGCTGCGTCACTCAGTGCATTGCTGCTCCGAACGACTAGTCGACATCGTTTAGGGCGTGGACTACCAGGGTATCTAATCCTGTTTGCTCCCCACGCTTTCGTGCATGAGCGTCAGTACAGGCCCAGGGGGCTGCCTTCGCCATCGGTGTTCCTCCTGATATCTACGCATTTCACTGCTACACCAGGAATTCCACCCCCCTCTGCCGTACTCTAGCCTTGCAGTCACAAACGCAGTTCCCAGGTTAAGCCCGGGGATTTCACATCTGTCTTACAAAACCGCCTGCGCACGCTTTACGCCCAGTAATTCCGATTAACGCTCGCACCCTACGTATTACCGCGGCTGCTGGCACGTAGTTAGCCGGTGCTTCTTAGTCCGGTACCGTCATCCAGCGACTATGTTAGAGTCGCCGATTTCTTCCCGGCCGAAAGAGCTTTACAACCCGAAGGCCTTCTTCACTCACGCGGCATGGCTGGATCAGGGTTGCCCCCATTGTCCAAAATTCCCCACTGCTGCCTCCCGTAGGAGTCTGGGCCGTGTCTCAGTCCCAGTGTGGCGGATCATCCTCTCAGACCCGCTACAGATCGTCGCCTTGGTAGGCCTTTACCCTACCAACTAGCTAATCTGACATCGGCCGCTCCAATTGCGCGAGGTTCCGAAGAATCCCCCGCTTTCCCCCTCAGGGCGTATGCGGTATTAGCGCGACTTTCGCCGCGTTATCCCCCACAAATGGGCACGTTCCGATGCATTACTCACCCGTTCGCCACTCGCCACCAGGCCGAAGCCCGTGCTGCCGTTCGACTTGCATGTGTAAAGCATGCCGCCAGCGTTCAATCTGAGCCAGGATCAAACTCTTAAGTTCAATCCAGCAAAGTACTCAAAATACTGACTTAATCAGCATGAGCACCTAATCATTGCGAAACCAAGCAGCCTAAGCTGCCGACCACAACAACCAAGCACCCACACTTATCGGTTGTTCAATTTTTTAAAGAACCGCTGCCACCCGGCAGCGAAGAAGCGAGATTATGTTCAACTTCACACAACCTGTCAAGCATCCACCGAAACTTTTTTAACCGCGTCGCCCGAATCATCGAACAACCCAAAGCCCCGGCGAAGCTCCCGCCTCATCCTTCCAGCCCCGCCGCCGCTTCCGAAGAAACCGCGTCAGCGCTGAAAGAGGTGCGCATTATAGACACACAAACAGCACCGTCAACATCAATTCACAATAAAGAAATCCATGCGCGCATTTCGACGTGCGCAAGCATATGACGGCGCCTGCGATCTACGCTCGACGATGCGCTGACGAGCGGTCGAAAAACACTCCCGCAGCACCATTCAATATGTTAAGTTTCGCGCGTCACGCGGGAGAGAACTCCACTGGAGTCGCCGAAGGCGCAACCCCCGGAACCGCTCAGGCAAAAGGACCGCGTGCGAAGTACAAGTCTGGAGAGCGGCACGGACATCGCACAATGTCACGGGCCCACCGAAGGGGCACTCGCCCGGCGTCGTCTATATATATGGATGAAGACCGGAACGAAATCTCTCAGGTACAAGGGACAGATGGGGCGGGCCCGGCGCATAGCCGAGCCCGCCCCTTTTCGTTCACTAACGGAGCCCGCTCTCGATGAGTACATCTTCCAGACAAACCCCGCTTCACGCCGCCCACGTTGCGGCCGGCGCGCGCATGGTCGATTTCGCCGGCTGGGACATGCCGGTCAACTACGGCTCTCAGATTGAGGAGCACCACGCCGTGCGCCGCGATGCGGGCATGTTCGACGTGTCGCACATGCTTTCGCTGGATCTGGCTGGTCCCGACGCCACGATCTTCCTGCGCGGGCTGCTCGCGAATGACGTGATCAAGCTTACGGTGCCGGGCAAGGCGCTTTACTCCTGCATGCTCAACGAACACGGGGGCGTTATCGACGACCTGATCGTGTATCGCTTCGGACCCAGCGACTATCGTCTGGTCGTCAACGCGGGTACGGCAGACAAAGACGTCGCCTGGATGCGCGCACGGATTGCGGCGACTGGCGCAAACGTGACGCTCGCGGGACGCCGTGACCTCGCGATCATTGCGATTCAGGGACCGCGTGCGGTCGAACGCGCCACGGCAGCGATCCCCGAGTTGTCGAGTGCCAACGGCGTACCCGCCCCATTCAGCGCCGCGCGCGTTGGTGACCTGCTTGTGGCCCGGACCGGATACACCGGCGAGGACGGACTCGAGATCGCCGTGCCGGCGACGCGCGTCGAACAGATGTGGAACGAGCTCATCGCAGCGGGTGTAAAGCCCTGCGGACTTGGTGCACGCGATACGCTGCGCCTCGAGGCCGGCATGAACCTGTACGGACAGGACATGGATGACACCGTCTCGCCGCTCGATGCCGGGCTGGCATGGACCGTCGACTTCAAGGACGATAGCCGGGATTTCGTCGGACGCACCGCGCTGGAGGCGAATCCGGCGAGTCGCCGTCTGCTGGGTCTGATCCTCGAGGACAAGGGCGTCCTGCGCTCGCACATGAAGGTTTTCACCGCCGCAGGCGAAGGCGAGACCACAAGCGGCAGCTTCTCGCCGACGCTCGAGCAGTCCATCGCCTTCGCGCGCGTCCCGCTTGCCACCCAGCCGGGCGAAGCCGTAGAGGTCGAGATTCGCGGCAAGCGCCTGAAGGCACGCACGGTCAAGCTGCCTTTCGTGCGCAACGGCAAGCCGCTCATCTAGACCCAATCTCGCTGCTGACCGAATTGCAGAACACGAACCATCCCTCTTTCCATTGGAGAACACCATGAGCAACATTCCCGCCGATCTGAAGTACACCAAGTCACACGAGTGGATCCGCGTCGAGACAGACGGCAGCCTGACGATCGGCGTCACCGATCACGCCCAGGAAGCCCTCGGCGACGTGGTCTTCCTGGAACTGCCCGAGGCCGGTCGCACGTTCGCCGCGGGCGACGCCTGCGCGGTGATCGAGTCGGTCAAGGCTGCCTCCGATATCTACGCACCGGTCGCCGGCGAAATCATTGCCAACAACCAGGATGCCATCGACGCGCCCGAAAGCGTCAATACCGACGCCTATTCCACCTGGCTGTTCAAGATCAAGCCCGCGAATGCAGGCGATGTTTCGGCCCTGATGGATGCCACCGCTTACGCGGCCGAGATCGCCGAAGCCTGAGCGCCAAAGCACACGTATTCCGGAACGACCATGACCGCTTCCCTGCTATCTGCTCCGCTTTCCAGGCTGGAGCAGCGCGATGGCTTTGTCCATCGCCATCTCGGCCCGAACGCCAACCAGATCGCACACATGTGCGCGACACTTGGCGTGTCCGACGTCGATGCGCTGATCAAGCAGACAGTGCCTGCCGGCATTCGTCTCAACGCACCGCTGCCACTCGCCGACGCCTCGCCCGAACACGAAGCACTGGCGCGGCTGAAAGCCATCGCCGGTCGCAACGTCATCAAGAAGTCCATGATCGGCATGGGCTACTACGGCACGCACACCCCTGCGGTGATCCTGCGCAACGTCATGGAGAACCCGGGCTGGTACACCGCCTACACGCCTTACCAGGCGGAAATCGCCCAGGGTCGCCTCGAAGCCCTGCTCAACTACCAGCAGATGGTGATCGACCTCACCGGTCTCGAGCTCGCCAACGCGTCGCTGCTGGACGAAGCAACGGCAGCGGCCGAAGCGATGACGATGGCGCGGCGGGTGTCGAAGGCCAAGTCGAACGTCTTCTTCATCGATGAAGCCTGCTTCCCGCAGACGATCGACGTCGTTCGCACCCGCGCCCACTACTTCGGCTACGAGCTGGTGTTCGGCAAGGCGGACGAAGCTGCCGCACACGATGCTTTCGGCGCGCTGCTGCAATACCCGAACGGACGCGGCGAAGTGACCGACCTGAGCGCCACCATCGCCGCGCTCAAGGACAAAGGTGCGGTCGTGGCCGTCGCGTCCGACCTGATGGCACTGGTGCTGCTGAAGAGCCCCGGCGCCATGGGGGCGGACATTGCCCTCGGCTCGGCCCAGCGCTTCGGCGTACCGATGGGCTTCGGCGGTCCGCATGCGGCCTTCTTCGCCACGCGCGAAGCCTTCGTGCGCTCGATGCCCGGCCGCATCATCGGCGTATCCAAGGATGCCCGCGGCAAGACCGCGCTGCGCATGACCCTGCAGACGCGCGAGCAGCATATCCGTCGCGAGAAGGCGAACTCGAACATCTGCACCTCACAGGTGCTGCTGGCCAACATGGCCGGCTTCTACGCCGTCTATCACGGCCCCGAGGGGCTGCGGACGATCGCCGCGCGCATCCATCGCCTCGCGGCCCTCCTCGCGGCCGGGCTCACCGACGCCGGATTCCAGCCCAGCGCTTCCACCTTCTTCGACACGCTCGAAGTTGAAGTAGGCGCGCGCGCACCGGCCATCGTCGAAGCAGCCGAGGCCGCCGGCTTCAACCTGCGCAGCGTGTCCGGCACCCGCCTGGGCCTGTCGGTCGACGAGACCACGACGCGCGAGGACATCGCTGCCGTGCTGGGCTGCTTCGGTGTTGCCACCGACCTCGACGCGCTGGACGCCCGCGTCGCCGAAGCGGGGGGCGCCCTGCCTGCAGAATTGCTGCGCAGTGACCCCATCCTGTCGCACCCGGTGTTCAACGCGCACCACACCGAGCACGAGATGCTGCGCTACCTGAAGAAGCTGCAGAACCGCGACCTCGCGCTCGATCATTCGATGATCTCGCTCGGCTCGTGCACGATGAAGCTGAACGCGACCAGCGAGATGATCCCGATTACCTGGCCGGAGTTTGCCAACCTGCATCCCTTCGCACCGCGCGAGCAGGCGGCGGGCTACCTCGAGATGATCGAGGGCCTGGCAGATTACCTGCGTGCCGTCACCGGCTTCCCGGCAATCTGCATGCAGCCGAACTCCGGCGCCCAGGGCGAATACGCCGGCCTGGTGGCGATCGCCCGCTACCACGCCAGCCGTGGCGAGGCGCACCGTAATGTCTGCCTGATCCCGAAGTCGGCGCACGGCACCAACCCGGCGACCGCGCAGATGTGCGGCATGCAGGTGGTGGTGGTCGATTGCGACGACAACGGCAACGTCGATGTTGATGACCTGAAGGCCAAGGCCGCGAAGCACGCGGGCCAGCTCGCGGCGCTGATGATCACCTACCCGTCGACGCATGGCGTGTTCGAGGAATCGATCCGCGAGATCTGCGCGATCGTGCATCAGCACGGCGGCCAGGTGTACATGGACGGTGCCAACCTCAACGCCCAGGTCGGCCTGACCTCGCCGGCGACGATCGGCGCCGACGTGTCGCACATGAACCTGCACAAGACCTTCTGCATCCCGCACGGCGGCGGCGGCCCGGGCATGGGTCCGATCGGCCTGGCGGCGCACCTCGCGCCCTTCATGGCCGACCACGTCGTGCAGCCCACCGGCGGTGCCGACCGACCGAACCTCGGCCAGGGCGCCGTGTCGGCCGCGCCCTTCGGTTCGGCCAGCATCCTCCCGATCTCGTGGATGTACATCACGATGATGGGCGGCGAAGGGCTCAAGCAGGCGACCCAGGTGGCGATCCTCAACGCCAACTATCTCGCTACTCGCCTCAAGGACCACTACCCGGTGCTCTACACCGGCAGCCAGGGTCGTGTCGCGCACGAATGCATCCTCGACATCCGCCCGATCAAGGCGGCGACCGGCATCTCCGAGGTCGACATTGCCAAGCGCCTGATGGACTACGGGTTCCACGCACCGACGATGTCCTTCCCGGTGCCCGGCACGATCATGGTCGAACCGACCGAGTCGGAAGATCTTAGCGAGCTGGAACGCTTCGCCGCGGCGATGATCGCGATCCGCAACGAGATCCATCAGATCGAGTCCGGCACCTGGCCAGCCGAGGACAACCCGCTGAAGAACGCCCCGCACACGCAGGCCGACTTCATCGGCGAGTGGTCGCGCCCGTACTCGCGCGAGCAGGCGGTGTTCCCGCTGCCCTGGGTGGCGGAGAACAAGTTCTGGCCCAGCGTGAATCGTATCGACGACGTCTACGGTGATCGCAACCTGTTCTGCGCCTGCGTGCCGATGAGCGACTACGAAGCCTGAGTCCGGTAGAATCCCGGCGCTTCCCCAAAAGAAGCCACGCCCGAAACGGCGTGGCTTCTTTTTTGAATTTCGACAACCACTTGCCGCGCCTCCCGCCGTCGAGTGCCGCCCTTTCCGTTCCATAAAACAGCCCGCATGTCCAAGCCCAGCGCGAATAACAAGACACTCTGGTCGAGCCTGCTGCTCACCCACCTCGTTCTGCTTGCCGGCCTGCTGACCTGGGTCGTGTCGCAGACCCGGCCCGTCGAGATGCACGATCTGCACCTGGCCGATGGCGAGAAGCTGAAATGCGTCTCCTACGCGCCCTATCACCGCCCGGGCCAGACACCGTTCGACGAGAGCCTGCGCATTCCCCATGAGCAGATCGCCGCGGACCTCTCCGCATTGTCGAAGATCACCGACTGCGTCCGGCTTTACTCCGTGGATCAGGGTCTGGAACAAGTCCCTGCGGTTGCGCGGGAGGTCGGTATCAAGGTCCTGCTCGGCGCGTGGATCGGCCACGACCGGGAGAAGAATGCGCTGGAGTTGGACCGCGCCATCGCGCTCGCCAATGCCAACGCCGACGTCGTCAGCGCACTGATCGTCGGCAACGAGGTCCTGCTGCGTCGCGAGCGCACCGAAGACGAGATGCGCGCCCTGATCCGCAACACGAAATCGCGCGCCACGGTTCCGGTGACCTACGCCGACGTATGGGAATTCTGGACGCGGCACGACAGCCTCGCACAGGAGGTCGACTTCGTAACGGTACACATCCTGCCGTTCTGGGAGGACGAGCCGGTCGACATCGAGCACGCGCTCGAGCACGTCGCGGCCACTCGCACCCAGGTCGGTGAGCACTTCGCCGGCAAGCATGTCCTGATCGGCGAGACAGGCTGGCCGAGTCAGGGCCGACAGCGAGAGGAGTCACACCCCTCGCAGGTCAACCAGGCGCGCTACGTGCGGGAGTTCGTGCATCAGGCGCATCAGCGCGGTTGGGACTACAACCTGATCGAAGCCATCGACCAGCCCTGGAAGCGCAAGCTCGAAGGCACGGTGGGCGGCTTCTGGGGCATGCTGGATGCGCACACCCTCGCGCCCAAGTTCCCGCTTTCGGGGCCGGTGGCCGAGCGCGACTCGCTCACCGCCCCCCTGCTGGCAGCCGCCGCGGGGGCCCTCGCCGGCCTGCTACTGGCCCTGGGCAGCAAGGGCGGCGGCGCGCTGCGCACGAGCGCGCTGGTGGCTCTTGGCGCTACGACCGGACTCATTGCCCTGCTTCACGCCGAGCACGCACAGATCGCCTACCGCAACGCGCTCGAATGGACCCTGCTCAGCGCCGTTGCCGTACTTGCCGTGCTGCTGGCGATAACGCTCGCGCTCTGGCGCGGTACGCCGATCCCCTCGGCCGCGCACGCCTGGCACACGATCCGCGGCAGACAGGCCGGCTTCGGCACTGCCCATGTCCTCGGCCTGCTGCGCGGCGCGCTGCTGTTCGCCGCGGCTGTCGCCGCACTGCTGCTGTTCGTCGATTCGCGCTACCGCGACTTCCCGACCCTGCTCTACCTGGCGCCCGCAGCGCTGCTCGGGGTGGTCGGCTGGTTTCAGCCGCCCCACGCCCGGGCTGAACGCATCTTCGCCGTCGTCATCGCCCTTTCGGTTGTCGGACGCTGGCTACCCGAGCCGGCGAACCCCCAGGCCATCGGCTGGTTGCTGACCGGCCTGGCGCTCGCCCTGCCCGTCTTGCTGGTGCGGTCGCGCCAGCACGAGCAGTGACAGCAGGGCGCCTACTGCGGCCGGATCGTAACTGTAGAACACCAGCCCGGCCAGGCCGCTCAGCCATCCGGCCCATGCGAAGCGGCGACACCCGAGCGCAAAGGCCAGCGCCCCGCAGGCCAGGCTGAACCAGCCGATGCGCTGGTGCAGGAAGCTCTGCACCAGCGCCGTCTTGAATGTGCACAAAGCCCCTTGCGCCTCCACCAGGCTGCAGTCGCGCGGCAATACGCCGTTCTCCAGCAGACCATGGCGTACGCCCAGCGCGAAACCCAGCACCAGCAGCGCCCAGACGACGATTGCTGCGATACCGTGTTTGCCCAAACTATTTGGTCTCATTCCGCGTTTCCCTTGTAAATCAGCACTTCGGCCCGCGCTTCAAGCGATGTTGCAAATTGGCACTGAATGTGGCTCGTAAGCAGCTGAAATCGTGCATAAAATGCCATCGCTCGATACCGACGGCGAAAGGCGCGATTGTGTCACATGGATTTCACCCGCGGTATTTGCGCGCTGCAGTAGTCGGTTCTCGCCGATTGTTCCATGATTCAAATGGTGGAACTTCCATCCACCGAGTTCTTCCCTCTTGCTCCGCCCTTCAGGACCCGACATGAAACATGCCGCCTCGATCCTCTACCGTGTCGCGATTGCGCTCGCCATCGCTGCGGGGGTCGCGTTCTTCCAGTACTGGATCTGGCAGCAATTCAACCGCGGTGCCGAGCACATCGGCACCAACCAGAGCATCAAGGGCTTTGCCTACAACGGTTTCCAGCGTGATCAGAGTCCACTGAAGGGCACCTACCCCACCACTGAACAGATTGCCGCCGACCTCGATCTGCTTGGGCGCATGTCCGACGGACTGCGCACCTATGGCGTCACCGACCTGCCAACATTGCTCGACCTGGCCGGAGAGCGCGACATGGTCGTCACCGCCGGCGCGTGGCTGGATCCGGACCGGGAGAAGAACGAGCGTGAGATCACCGCGCTGATCGATGCCGCACGCAAGATGCGGCACGTCGAGCGCCTGATGGTGGGCAACGAGTCCATCCTGCGCGGCGACCTGAGCGCCAGCGACGTCATCGAGTATCTCGACCGCGTACGCAAGGCCGTGCGCAAGCCCGTCTCGACCGCCGAGCCGTGGCACGTCTGGCTGAAGTATCCCGAGCTCGCCAAGCACGTCGATTACATCACCGTTCACCTCCTGCCCTATCACGAGGGCGTGCCGGTCGAAGCCGCGGTGGAGTACGCCTTCCAGCGCTACGACGAGCTGGTGAGGACCTTCCCGCGCAAGAAGATCGTGGTGGGCGAAATCGGCTGGCCGAGCAAGGGCCCGACGTTGGGTGCCGCCGTGCCCTCGCTCGACAACGAGGCGCGCTTCATTCGCGATTTCCTCGCTCATCCGCGCACTGCGCGGATCGACTATTTCCTGATGGAAGCGATCGACCAGCCCTGGAAGGTGGATGTCGAGGGCTGGGCCGGTCCTTACTGGGGCATGTTCAACGCCGATCGCGAGCAGAAGTTCCCGCTGGAAGGCGTCATCGAGCGTGACCCGCACTGGGCCAAGAAGGCCGCCAACGCCGCCGCGCTCGCCTTCCTGCCGATGCTGCTGATCGCCTTCTTCCTGTCGGACTGGAACGTCTTCGGTCGCGTCTTCCTCGCCGGCCTGATCCAGGCCTGCGTCTCGACGCTGATCGTCGGCCTCAACGTGCCGGTCGAGTACTACCTCACCCAGCGCGACCTCATCGGCCTCGGCCTGCTGATCGGCGCCACCGTGCTCACCGCCGCGGTGCTGCTGTCGCACGGCTTCGAATTCGGCGAGATGCTGTTCAAGAAGAAGTGGCAGCGCCGCTTCATGCCGCTGCCGCCGCACGACCCGGACAAGCAGCCCTTCGTCTCGGTGCATCTGGCCTGCTACAACGAGCCGCCCGAGATGGTGATCGCGACCATCGACAGCCTGGCGAAGATGAACTACCAGAACTTCGAAGTGCTGGTGCTGGACAACAACACCCGCGACGAAGCGCTCTGGAAGCCGCTGGAGAAACGTTGCGCCGAACTCGGCCCGCGTTTCCGCTTCTTCCATCTCGCCAACTGGCCCGGTTTCAAGGCTGGCGCGCTGAACTACGGCCTCAAGGTCACTGATCCGCGCGCCGAAGTCGTCGGCGTGGTCGATGCCGACTACGTCGTCGATCCGGACTGGCTCGCGAGCCTGATCCCGCACTTCGACAAGCCGGACGTCGCCGTCGTGCAGGCACCGCAGGCGCACCGCGACTGGGAAGGCCAGCCCTTCAAGCGGATGTGCAACTGGGAGTTCGACGGGTTCTTCCGCATCGGCATGCACCACCGCAACGAGCGCAACGCGCTGATCCAGCACGGCACCATGACGCTGGTGCGCCGCATCGCACTGGAGGAAGTCGGTGGCTGGTCGGAATGGTGCATCTGCGAGGACACCGAGCTCGGCCTGCGACTGATCGAGAAGGGCTACGACACCCGCTACGTCGACCACATCCTGGGGCGCGGTCTCACGCCCTCGGGCTTCGCCGCGATCAAGAGCCAGCGCTTCCGCTGGGCCTTCGGCGCGATGCAGATCCTCAAGGCGCACCTGCCGCACATGATCGGCCGCAGCAACCTCAACCTCGCGCAGCGCTACCACTTCCTCACCGGCTGGTTCGCCTGGCTGGGCGACGCGCTGCAGCTGGTCTTCGCCTTCGGCAGCCTGCTGTGGACCTTGGGCATCCTGCTGTTCCCCAAGGCATTCGGCCTGCCGGTGGTCTCGCTTGCGCTACCGATCTTCGGATTCATGATCTTCAAGGCCGCGCTCGGCCCGATTCTGTACCGGCGCACCATGGACTGCCCGTGGAAGGACATCCTCGGCGCCTCGATCCTGTCGGTCGGCCTGGCACATGCCATCGCGCGCGGCGTGTTCGCCGGCCTGGTCAAGAAGAAGGGTGTGTTCGTCGTGACGCCCAAGGGCTGGCGTGGCGGCGGTGCGCTCGCCTTCTTCAACCCGATCCGCGAGGAGATCGGCATGTTGTTCGCCCTGCTGCTCGGCGCCGCCACGCTGGTCGCCCAACGCGGCGCCGCCAACCTCGAAACCCAGTTGTGGGTCGGCATCCTCTGCCTGCAGTGCATTCCCTACGTGGCCGCCATCCTGTGCCAGGTGGCCGCCTACATGCCCGAGCGACCGGTGCAGGGCGAACACGGCGGAGCGGTTCCCAGCAACGCTTGATCAGCCTGGCCCACGTCGCTGACCCACGTCGTCAATGCAGAAGGGGGCGGTCGCAAAACCACCCCCTTCTGCATCCACATCCATCGCCGCGAGCGAACTGGTGGTCAATGCAGCTTCAGTGCCAGCGCGGCGACCAGGATCAGCAGCGGATACAGCAGCACCGTAACCCAGACGCCACAGCGGATCATCTCGCGCTGCGGCACCATGCCGGTGCCGAACACAATCGCATTGGGGGGCGTCGCCACGGGCAGCATGAAGGCGCAGGACGTACCGACCGCCACGAGGACAGCAAGCGGCACACTGTCGATATGCGGTGCCATGCCGAGGAAGAGCGGAATGAGCAATGCGGCACTCGCGGTATTGCTGGTGAATTCCGTCAGCAGCAACGCGAAGAGCACCATCAAGGCCACGCAGGCCAGCACCGGCAAGGCGAGCAGCGGCTCGCCCAGTTGCGCCGCCAGCCAGGCCGCGGCCCCGCTTTCGGCCAGTACCTTGCTCAATGCCAGACCGCCGCCGAAAAGCAGCAGCACGCCCCACTCCGTACCGCGCTCGATGTCGGCCCAGCTCGCGAGCCCCAGACCGTGCAGGCACAGCAGGGCGAACACCGCGACGGCGGCGTCGTAGCCGCGCACGATCCCCAGCTTCGCGCCGAGCGGAGCACCGAAGACCCACAGCAGCACGACCAGCCCGAACAGCGCCATCATCCATTTCTGCCGCCGCGTCCACACGCGTGCGACCTCGGTCTGGGGTACGAAGAAGTCCAGTCGTGGCTTCAGGGCGCGGCGCAGCGCGATCTCCATCAGGGGCATCAGCAGCAGGACCAGCGGAACACCCCAAACCAGCCAACCGGCAAAGCTGATGCCGACATTGCTGGCCGCGATCGCATTGGGCGGGCTCCCGACAAGCGTGCCGATGCCGCCGATATTGGCGGAGAACGCTACGCCGAGCAGCACATAGATATGGGTCGCGCGGTCGCGCTCGGGTGACACCGCGGTGAGCAGGCCGAGCGCGAGCGGCAACATCATCGCCGCGGTTGCGGTGTTGCTGATCCACATCGACAGAAAGGCAGTCAGCCAGAAAAGCCAGCGCACGGCGCGACCGAAGTCGCTTCCGGCCCGGCTCAGGACCTCCGCTGCCATCCAGCGATCGAGCCCCTGGCGCTGCAAGCCCGCGGCCAGCGCAAAACCGCCAATGAAGAGGAAGATGACCGGGTCGGCGAACTGCAGCAGCGCCTCGTCGAAAGCCATCGCGCCGCTGAGCCCCGCCAGCAGGGGCACCAGCAACGCAGTCACACTCACGTGCAGCGCCTCGGAGACCCACAGCCAGGCAATCGTCGCCATCAGGGCAAGCCCCGCAGCCGTCCGCCCAAGCTCGTCACCCAGCATGAACTCGATGCCCAGAAACAGCAGGCCGGCGATCAGCAGGTTCACGCTACGACGCACGAGATGGCGCCTCATACTGTGCCGCAAGGCCGCCCGCCCCGTCTCCTGCTCGACGCAGGCTGAAACGGGCGGGGTCGAATCCCGGTGCCTCCATTGTCAGGCAACCCAGCGCGCCAGACGCCGCGGCACCATCACGAGTGGCAGCGGTCCATAATCGGGCAGCCCGTCGCGCGTCGCCTGCGCGACCTCGCCCTGGATCAAGGGCCGGATGTAGTCGCAAGCCGCCTGCGTGACGTGGAGCCCGTCGGCACGCACGAATGCGGGCGGCAGCCTGCGCTCGAGATTGGCGATGCGCCCCGTGTCTTCCTCGGCGACCTCCCAGCGATAGGGCGCATCGGCGAGACGCCGGATGGCCGGGAAGACGCCGCCATGTCCATCCAACGCGAGTTCCACCGCCGCCCGGCCGACAGCCACCGCCTGCGCGTGATCGACCGCAGACAGCCAGTGCCCTGCCGAACGCTGCAGGTAATCCGGGATTGCCCAGTGATGCTTGTAGCCCAGCCGCTCGTGGATCATGCGCGCGATCGCCGACCCCGCGCCGCCCAGTTGCACGTAGCCTCGCGGGTCGCGGGACTTCTCCATGATCAGGCTGCCATCCGGGCGACGGATGCCCTCGGCGACCGTGATCGCGCAATAGCCGAGACGCTCGGTGACGCGCCGGACCTCGGCAAGAAAGGCCTCCTCGTCGAAGGTCGCCTCGGGAACGAGCACGATGTGCGGCGCGGCATCGGGGTCGCCGTTCGCGGCCAGCGCCGTGGCAGCGGCCAGCCAGCCTGTGTTGCGCCCCATGACCTCCATCACGAACACACTGCCCCGGCTGCCGACCATCGACGCGATGTCCAGCCCGGCTTCGAGCATCGAGGTCGCCAGGTATTTCGCCGCCGAACCGAACCCCGGGCAGCAGTCGGTGCCGACGATGTCGTTATCCACGGTCTTCGGCACGCCGACGCATACCAGCGGATAGCCGCGCTCGCGAGCCGCATCGTGCAGGCGGGCGACCGCATCCATCGAGCCGTTGCCGCCGTTGTAGAGGAAGTAACCAATGTCGTGTGCCGCGAACACCTCGAACAGGCGGTCCGTGACCCGCTGGCCGTCCTCGCTCGGCAGATCGAAGCGACATGAGCCGAAAGCACCGCCGGGACGCAGCATCAGCCGGGCGAGTGCTTCCTCGTCGAAGGCCTCGGTGTCGTAGAGATCCTCGGCCAGCACGCCGAGGATGCCACGACGGGCAGCGAACACCTTGCCGACGCGCTCCGGGCGCGTGCGCGCGGCAGCAATGACCGCCGCCGCCGACGCGTTGATCACGGCGGTGACACCGCCGGAATGGGCATACAGGAGATTGGATTGCTTCATGGTTCACCCAGCTTGCCGGCAGAGTTTGACGGCACGCTTACACCGGTGCATGGCGCACCGCAGAGCAGAAAAACAAAACGGCCGGCACCCGATCACGGGTTCCGGCCGCGAAGACGGGCGGAGCCGAGCTTACTTCAGCGCTTCGAATGCGCGCGCCGTGATCTCTTCGACTGCGCCGAGACCAGCGATCTTGCGTACCTTGGGGGCGTTGGCATCGCCAGAGGCAGCCCACTTGCTGTAGTACTCGACCAGCGGCTTGGTCTGCGCGTGATAGACGTCGAGACGCTTCTTGACCGTCTCCTCCTTGTCGTCGTCGCGCTGCACCAGATCCTCACCGGTCACGTCGTCCTTGCCCTCGACCTTCGGCGGGTTGTACTTGACGTGGTAGGTACGACCCGAAGCCAGGTGGGCGCGGCGACCGCTCATGCGCTCGACGATCTCGGCGTCGGGCACGTCGATCTCGAGCACGAAGTCGATCGGCACGCCTGCGTCCTTCATCGCGTCGGCCTGCGGGATGGTGCGCGGGAAGCCGTCGAACATGTAGCCCGACTTGCAGTCATCCTGCTGCAGGCGATCCTTGACCAGGCCGATGATGATGTCGTCCGACACCAGACCGCCGGCGTCCATGACCTTCTTGGCCTCGATGCCCAGCGGCGTGCCGGCCTTGACCGCTGCGCGCAGCATGTCGCCCGTGGAAATCTGCGGAATGCCGAACTTCTCCTTGATGAAGTTGGCCTGCGTACCCTTGCCCGCGCCCGGCGGTCCCAACAGAATCAGTCGCATACACCCTCCCGATGAATGTCGGCCACGAAATATGGCCCATTGTTAATGCAGAATTTTCTGGAAATTAACCGACACGACGTGTGGGGTCAAACCCCCGCGACGCGATAGACCTCGCGGACACGCTCGAGGTCCTCCGGCGTATCTACGCCGGCCGCCGGCGCGGAAACAAGATCGAGGACCTGAATGCGATAGCCGTGCCACAGCGCACGCAATTGCTCGAGCGCCTCCCAGTGCTCGAGCGGCGAGGGATCCAGCTGCGCGTACCGCCGCAGGAAGGACACCCGATAGGCGTACAGACCGACATGGCGACGCATCGGCAAGCCCGGCGGGACCTCGTCGCGACGCCCTGCCCAGGCGTCCCGGGCCCAGGGAATCGGCGCACGGGAAAAGTACAGCGCGCGCCCCGCCGCATCGCACACAACCTTGACGACATTGGGGTTGAACGCATCTTCCGCGGACACCAGCGCATGGGCGGCCGTCGCAATCGCCGCCTGCGGATCCGCGGCGAGTGCCTCGGCTACCGCGGCCACCGCGGCCGGGTCGATCAGCGGCTCGTCACCCTGCACATTGACCACGATCTCGTCATCACCCCAGCCCCGCAGCACGGCGACTTCGGCCAGACGATCGGTCCCGCTCCGGTGGTCCGCGCGGGTCATCACGGCCTGCCCGCCCGCCGCGAGGACGGCGTCACGCACCTCCTCGTGGTCGGTGGCGACGCAGATCTCGGTCGCCCCGGCGCCGGCAACCCGCTCCAGCACGCGCACGATCATCGGTTTGCCGCAGATATCCGCCAGCGGCTTTGCCGGCAGCCGTGTCGAGGCGTAACGCGCCGGCACGACGATACGGAACGGGCTCGCCATCGCGCTCACTTGCGCAGCGCGTCCACTTCCTCGGCGCTCATCGTGCGCGCCTCCTCGTCGAGCATCACTGGAATGCCGTCCCGAATCGGGAAGGCCAGGCGGTCCGCCTTGCAGACGAGTTCCTGCTTGTCCTTCAGGTAGTCCAGCGGACCCTTGCACAGCGGGCAGACAAGGATTTCAAGCAGTCGTGCGTCCATTCTTCAGTTTCTCCAGGATGCGTTCGGCGGCACCCGAACCGATCTGCGCCTCAACCGGGAACTCCCAGGCGTCGCCAGGCGCGAAAGCCCGGCATTTTACCGCATCCTTCGACGTCATCAGGATCGGCACTGCGTCCCCAAAGGACAGATCCTCGGGAACGAACACATGATGGTCCGGGAAGGGATGACGGATCGGATGAATGCCGAAGGCTTCGAGCTGGTCGAAGAACCGCTCGGGACGTCCGATGCCCGCCACGGCGTGAACCGCGCGCCCGGCCATCGTCCCGATCGGCACGATGCGCGACGGATCATCGAGCGAGCGCAGCACGCCACCGCCCAGCGCCATCGGATAACACGGCACCTCGCCCAGCGCGGTCACCAACGCGGGCGACAACGCGCCGTGTGCGATCACAAGGTCAACCTCGCCGAGGCGACCGAGCGGCTCGCGCAACGGCCCGGCCGGCAGCAGCAGTCCATTGCCGAGCGTTGCCGGGTCAAGGACTGCAATCTCCATCGCCCGCCCGAGGCGGTAATGCTGCATGCCATCGTCGGACACGATCACGTCGCAACCCGGATGCAAGCCCAGCAACTCGCGCGCTGCCGCGGGCCGATCGCGCCCGACGACCAGCGGACAGGCGCACGACGACGCCAGCAGCACCGGTTCGTCGCCGTAGACGGCCGGATCGCCGTCGGCAGGCACCTGCGCCACGCCTGTCACCGTTCCACCGTGACCGCGACTGACGATCCCAGGCGAATACCCCGCGGCACGCAGACGTGCAACCAGCCATTGCACCACCGGCGTCTTGCCGCTACCGCCCACGGCAATGTTGCCGACAACGATCACCGGCACGGGCAGCCGCTCGACGCGCGTGCGCTGCCGGCGCCTACGTGCGAGCACTCCGAAAAGCAGGGAAAGCGGGTACAGCAGCCAGGCGATGGCGCCGCGCCGGCGCCAGAACGCAGGAGCCCGGGCCGGCATGTCAGCGAATCACTGCGCCGGCGCCTGGGTTGCAAACGTGACGTGACCAAAGCCGGCGCGCTGCGCGGCCTGCATCACGTCAATCACGTTCTGGTGCGCCGCCTTGGCATCGGCATTGATCACGACGACCGGTTCGCTGCCACCGCCCGGTGCAGCCTTGCCGAGCGCCGTGGCAAGCGACTCGATGCTGCGATCGGCCACCGGCTGGCGATTGATGGTCACCTCGCCCGCCGCCGTGACGGCCACGATGATCTCGTTGGGGACGGATTCCGCGCCGGCGGATTCTGCAGACGGCAGATTGATCTCCAGTCCCGAGGTCTTCGAAAAGGTCGTCGTCAGCATCAGGAAGATGATGATGACGAGCACGACGTCGATGAGCGGGATCAGGTTGATCTCGGGCTCGGCACCTCGGCTGCCGCGGCGGAAGTTCATGCTGGACGCCCTCAGTCGCGACGCTCGCCGTGCGCGACTTCGACAAGTTTGATCGCCTGCTGCTCCATGTCGATGACCAGGTCATCGATCAGGGCCCGGAAGTGGCGCCAGAAGATCATCGCCGGGATTGCAATGATGAGGCCGATGCCCGTCGTGTAGAGCGCAATCGAAATACCCTTCGCGAGCTGCGCCGGATTGGCGCCATTGACGCCCTGCGACGCAAAGATGTCGATCATGCCGATGATGGTGCCGAACAGCCCCAGCAATGGGCTGATCGCCGCGATCGTGCCAAGGGTGGTCATGAAGCGTTCGAGTTCGTGCGCAACCGCTCGGCCCGTTTCCTCGATCGCCTCCTTCATCATCTCCCGCGGGCTGCTGACGTTGCGCAGGCCCGCAGCCAGCACGCGCCCCAGCGGCGAATGCGCACCGACGCGCTCGACCATCGCCGTCGACACCCCGTGCTGACGGAGATCGTTCAGCACGTTGTCGAGCAGACCCGCCGGCGCCACGCGCGAACGACGCAACGTGACCGAGCGCTCGATGATCAGCGCCAGCGCCACGACCGAAGCCAGAATCAAAGGCCAGATTGGCCAGCCCACTGCCTGGATGATCGCGAACACGCTGTCAGGTCTCCGGTATGCAAAGGCGGAACTTTAACGCTGCCGTACCGGGCCGACAAGGGCGAGCGCCCCACCCCATGACAATGGGATACCCCAAACGGCATGAACAAGGATGTGCCGCGGCAGGGACAAGCAATCCACAGAAGCTGTGGATAACTTTGTGGGTTCTTTCTGGATGTTGCCCCGAAACCCAATGATGGCAAGCCTCCGGACACTCCGATGCAAAATTGTGCAACAAATTACATCTTTTAAAAACAAAGAGTTATAAATACACCCCTTGAAGATCAAGGACTTGCATCAACAGGCTTGACACGTGGGGGCGGCTGTGGATTCCGATACAATCCGCGCATGTTCGACGCAGCCATTTCCTCCGATAACACCCCCTCGCGGCCGCCCGCGGGCCCGATTTCGCAGATCCTGACCGTATCGGCGCTCAACAGGCTCGCCCGCGAAGCCCTCGAGGCTGCCCTGCCCCTCATGTGGATCGCAGGCGAGATCTCGAACCTGACCCGTGCGGCCTCTGGCCATCTCTACTTCACGCTCAAGGACGCCAACGCGCAGGTACGCTGCGCGATGTGGCGCAACCGCGCACAGTTGCTCGCCTTCCGGCCCGAGAATGGAATGCGTGTCGAAGTGCGTGCGCTGGCGACCCTGTACGAGGCGCGCGGCGACTACCAGCTCAATGTCGAGACCATCCGGCCGGCGGGCATCGGCGACCTCGCCGAAGCCTTTCGCAGGCTGAAGGACAAGCTGGCCGCAGAGGGTCTGTTCGACCCGGCGGGCCGCCTCCAGCTGCCGCGCTTCCCGCGCGGGATCGGCATCGTCACGTCGCCGGCGGCGGCGGCGCTGCGCGACGTACTGGTCACTTTGCAGCGACGCGCGCCCCACGTTCCGGTCGTGCTGTACCCCGCGCCGGTCCAGGGCGCGGACGCCGCGGGCCGGCTGCTCGATGCGCTGATGACGGCCGGACGTCGCGCCACCGGCGACGGCATCGACGTCCTTCTGCTGGTCCGCGGCGGTGGCAGCCTGGAAGACCTCTGGTCTTTCAACGACGAAGCTCTCGCACGCACGATCCACGCCTGTCCGCTGCCCGTGGTCAGCGGCGTGGGACACGAGACCGACTTCACCATCGCCGACTTCGTCGCCGACCTCCGCGCGCCGACGCCCACCGGCGCAGCCGAGCTCGCGACCGCCGGCTGGCATGCCGCCACTGGAGAAACCGCTGCGATCGCCGGGCGCTTGCAGCGCAGCATCGCACGTCGGCTGGAAGGCCTCGAGCAGCGGGTCGACCGCGCGTCGCTCCGGCTGGTGCATCCGCGCGAACGCCTGCGGCGCGCTGCGGACGAACTCGAGGTTCAAGGCAAGCGACTGCGGCGGGCGATGCATCACCAGATCGAACGTGCGCATTTCCGCCAGGCCGCGCTGGATCTCCGTCTGGCGCGCGCACGCCCCATGTTGTCCCCCAAGCTGGACCGATTGGCGGTGCTTGAGGGACGGCTCGAGCGCGCCGCGCATCAGCTGCTCGCAGCACGGCACAGCAGGCTCGAGGCGCTCGAATCGCACCTCCAGCATCTCAGCCCCGAATCGGTGCTGGCACGCGGCTATGCCATCGCCCGCGACGCGGATGGCAATGTGCTGCGTTCGACACGGCAGGTCACCAACGAAGACGTGGTCGACGTCCAGCTCGCCGACGGGACACTGCGAACCCGCGTGACGGGACTCGGTCTATGATGGATCGGTGAAACGAAGGGCACCTGGGCTTCCACGCCTTTCGCCACGCTCCGGGAGCGCCTAAGATGTTGGCCTCCAGGATTGTCACTGACACACAATCCTGACTAGAATAGTCGGGCTTTCCCCCAAGAATCCCGAGAACCTGCAAAAGGAGAGACACATGGAACACACCCTGCCCGCCCTGCCGTATGCCAAGGACGCCCTGGCTCCGCACATTTCGGCCGAAACGCTCGAGTTCCACTACGGCAAGCACCACCAGGCCTACGTGACCAACCTGAACAACCTGATCAAGGGCACCGAGTACGAGAACCTCGACCTCGAAGCCATCATCAAGAAGGCACCGGCCGGCGGCATCTACAACAACTCCGCCCAGGTCTGGAACCACACCTTCTTCTGGAACAGCATGAAGCCGAACGGCGGCGGCGAGCCGACCGGCGCGCTGGCTGACGCCATCAAGGCCAAGTGGGGTTCGTTCGAGGACTTCAAGAAGGCCTTCCAGACCTCGGCCGTGGGCAACTTCGGTTCGGGCTGGACCTGGCTGGTGAAGAAGGCCGACGGCTCGGTCGACATCGTCAACATGGGCGCCGCCGGCACCCCGCTGACCACTGGCGACACCGCACTGCTCTGTATCGACGTGTGGGAGCACGCCTACTACATCGACTACCGGAACCGTCGTCCGGACTTCGTCGCCACCTTCCTCGACAAGCTGGCCAACTGGGACTTCGCGGCGCAGAACTTCGCCTGATCCCTGCCGGCCCGGTCCGGCGGATTCGGGCCTTCGCAGCTGCGAAAGCGACCCCTTGTGGTCGCTTTCGCGTTTTTCGGCCTCGCGCCTTTCGACACGCCCGCTCCTGCCCGCCCCCATGCTCGACATCCTCTATCGCGACGAATGGCTGGTCGCCATCCACAAGCCCTCCGGCTTGCTGGTGCACCGCAGCCCGATCGCGGCCCGTGATGAACGCTTCGCGGTGCAACTGCTGCGGGACCAGATCGGACGCAGGGTCTTTCCCGCACACCGCCTGGATCGCGGCACCTCGGGCGTGCTGTTGTTCGCGCTAGACGCCGCGATGGCTGCCGCGCTGGGCGCACAGTTCGAGGCACGGACGGTCGCGAAGCGCTACGTCGCCGTCGTACGTGGCCATCCGCCCGAGGCGGGCGCCATCGACCATCCGCTCGTCCGCAAACTCGACGCGATCGAGCGCAGGCACGGCGTGGGCGCAGGCCGGCGGGACGCTCTGCCTGAAGACGAGGACGATGATTCCGCAGCAGACGGACAGAAGACCGAGGGCGCTGCCGCCGCCCTGCCCGCGCTGACGCATTTCCGGCGGCTGGCGACCGTCGAGTTGCCCCACGCCGTCGACCGTTACCCGACCAGCCGTTACGCCCTCGTCGAACTCACGCCGGAAACCGGCCGTCGTCATCAGTTGCGCCGCCACCTCAAGCACCTCTCGCACCCGATCATCGGCGATGCCACCTACGGCAAGGGTCGGCACAACCGGCTGTTCCAGACCCTGTTCGGCTGCCAGCGCCTGCTGCTCGCCTGCACCACGCTGACCGTCACACACCCGGCAACGGGGGCCCTCCTGAACATCACGGCTCCGCTGGCTGACGATTTCGGCGCCGTGCTCCGACAACTGGGCTGGGACGAGGCCGTGACGGGCTGATCTCGCGCCCAGTCCCCAGCGGCGGCGTTTTCAAGGCACAATCGACGCTCCACAGGCAGGCGGTACCAAGCAGGCACCGCGATGCCGTCCCCCCCGACCACCCAGGTACATCGATGAATCCGCTGCTCCAGGTACGCCAGCACGGCCAGCAGATCTGGCTCGACAACCTCTCCCGCACCTTGCTCAACGACGGTCACCTCGCACGCTTGATCGCAGAAGACGGCGTCGCCGGCGTGACCACGAACCCTGCGATCTTCCACAAGGCAATCGCCGGCGGGCGCTACTACGAAGACGATCTGGCCGCCCTCAAGCAGCAGCCCCTGAGCGCCGAGGCACGCTACGAGGCGCTCGTGATTCCGGATGTCCAGCGCGCCTGCGACCTGCTTGCGCCCCTGCATCGCGACAGTGGCGGCAATGCCGGATATGTCAGTCTCGAGGTCTCACCGGCGCTGGCGCACGACGCGGACGGCACGGTCGCGGCCGGCCTGCGGCTCAGGGCTGCGGTGAACCGGCCCAACCTGCTGATCAAGGTGCCCGCCACCCCGGCTGGCGTCGAGGCCATCGAACGCCTCATCGGCGAAGGCGTCAGCGTCAACGTGACCCTGATGTTCTCGCTCGCACACGTCGAGGCGGTGTCGAGCGCCTACCTGCGGGGCCTTTCGCGACTGTGCGCGGCTGGCGGCGATCCGTCGACGGTGATGTCCGTCGCGAGCCTCTTCCTGTCGCGTGTGGACAACTTGGTCGACAAGCAACTCGATGAACTGGGCGGTGACGCGCTCGCCCTGCGCGGCAAGAGCGCAGTGGCAACGGCCAAGCTCGCCTACCAGCGCTATCTGGCGCGCTTCCAAGGCGAGGAATTCAGCGCGCTGAACGCGAAAGGCGCTCGCCCCCAGTACATGTTGTGGGCCAGTACCGGCACCAAGAATCCCGCCTACAGCGACCTCCTGTACGTGGAGCCGCTGATTGGTGCGGAAACGGTCAACACGCTGCCCGACGCCACGCTCGACGCCCTGCGCGACCACGGCCGCGTCGACGCGACGCTGGACCGGGACGTGGATGCGGCCAAGGCGCAGTACGCCGCGCTCGAGCGCGTGGGTGTCGACCTCGACGCCGTGGGCGAACGCCTGCAGCGGGAAGGCCTGACACAGTTCGAACAGGCTTTCGCCGCGCTGCTGGAACTCACCGCCTGAGTCCGCACATCCTCTAATGAAGAAGGGCCGCGCTCGGGCGGCCCTTCTCTTTTCAGCGGAGCTTTCCGTTCAGGCCACGGTAAGCTTCGGCGCCTGACGCACCAGGGCGGAGCGGCCGACACCGCGCTGGTCGCCGGCTGCCGTCAGCAACTCCTTCATGTCCAGGATCAGGACGATCTGGCCGTTCGACAGCGTCGTCACGCCCGCGACGCCCTTCGGACGGAAGTCGTCGAGCGACTTGATCACCGCGTCCTCGCGGCCGGCAAAGCTGTCGATCGCGAGAATGAAGGACAGCTCGGCTGCCTGCATCAGCACCCCGTATTGAGGGACGCGCTCCTGGGGCCAGCCGATCAGCGACGCCAGCGGCAGGATCTGCAGCACTTCGCCGCGCACGACCATCGTCGCCTTCGCGCCCACGTCCTGGATGTTCGCCGGATCGATCGGCAGGATCTCCCGCACCATAGACAGCGGCACGGCGAAGGGCTGGTCGCCCAGCCGCACCAGCAGCACAGGAAGGATCGCCAGCGTCAGCGGCAGGTTGATGATGAAAGTCGTGCCCTTGCCCAGTTGCGAGCGGATCTCGATCGAGCCATTGAGCTTCTGGATGTTGGTGCGGACCACGTCCATGCCCACGCCACGGCCGGAGACGTCCGATACCTGTTCGACGGTGGAGAAGCCGGGCAGGAAGACCAGGTTGTAGCTCTGGCGCTCATCCATCGTGCTCGCTTCCTCATCCGTGATGAGGCCTTTCGCGAGCGCCTTGGCGCGCAGGCGCTCGGCATCCATGCCGCGCCCGTCGTCTGCGACCAGGATGACGATGTGGTCGCCTTCCTGGCGCGCCTCGAGGCGGACATTCGACTTCTCGGGCTTGCCCGCTGCGATACGACCGGCAGGCTCCTCGACGCCATGGTCAACCGCGTTCCGGATGAGGTGGATGATCGGATCAGCAAGGTCCTCGATCATCGTCTTGTCGATCTCGGTCTCCTCACCCGCCAGGACGAGTTCGACATCCTTGCCGAGGTTGCGTGCGAGGTCGCGGGCAATCCGCGGGTACTTCTGGAACAGGCGGCCAACTGGCTGCATGCGGGTCTTCATCACCGCGTTCTGCAGGTCGGACACCAGCAGGTCGAGCTGGCTCACCGCCAGATCGAGCGCATGCAGGGTCTCGGTGTCATTGCGGCCGCTGAGGATGTCGCTGCGCAGCGCATTCAGGCGGTTCTTCGTCAGGCCGATTTCACCCGACAGATTCAGGACCTGGTCGAGGCGCGCGGTGTCGACCCTGATCGAGTTGTCGCGCTGGCGCTCGGTGTCACGCCTGCCGCTCGGCCCAGTGGCGCCCGGCTTGTCGATCGCGCGCCGCCCGATCGCAGCCTTGATGATCGCCTCGGGCGACTCTACCGGCGCTTGCACGGCCGGCAAGGTCTGCGCAGGCGCCGCAACGGCAGCCTTGGGCTGCACCACCGTCTTGCCGGTCACGGCCGAATAGAGCACGTCCCAGTCGGGCTCGCCCGGCTTCGGGATCGCCATGGGCGCAACAGGCGCCGCCTGCGCCGCGCCAGACAGTCGAACCTGCTCGCCGGCCAGGGCTGCCTTGAGTGCCGCAATCAGCGCAGGGTCGGCCGCAGGCGGCTGGGTCCCGTGCTCGAGCTGGCCGAACATGTCGCGCACGGCCGAAGTCGCCGCCAGGATGACGTCCATCGTTTCCGGGGTCACCGACAGTTCGCTGTTGCGCAGTTTGTCGAACAGGTTCTCGGTCAGATGGCACACGTTGACCAATTCGGTCGCATTCAGGAAGCCTGCGCCGCCCTTGATCGTGTGAAAACCGCGGAAGATGTCGTTGAGCAGGCCGACGTCGTCTGGCGAACGTTCGAGATCGACCAGCTTGTTGTCTACCCCCGACAGAAGGTCCCCGGCCTCGATGAGGAAGTCCTGAAGCAGGTCCTCCATTCCGGCAAAATCACTCATGGCTGTTTGGCTCCAATCTCTCATCAGCGGGTGCCCCGGCCTCTGCTGCGGGCACCCGTCAAGGTCAGGTCTTCAGGTACGCGACGTCAGGGGTAGCGACGTCAGGGGTAACGACGTCAGCGTCACGACGCGGCTCAGAACCCGAGGCTCTCGAGCAGGTCGTCCACCTGGGCCTGCGTGGTCACGACGTCGGGTCGTTTGCCGTCGATGACCGGACCATTCATCAGGTTTATCTTGTGCTCGAACTTCAGATTCGGCGGAGCGGTTTCGAGCAGCACCTGCAACAGCTGGCTCTCCAGTGTCTGCGCGAGCTCGACCACACGCTTGATAACCTGCCCTGTCAGGTCCTGGAAATCCTGCGCCATCATGATTTCCATCAGCTGGGCGTTGGTCGCACGGCTATTCGCATCGACCGTGCCGAGGAAATCGCGGGTCTCGGCACTCAGCTGACGGAACTCGTCAGGCGACAGCTGTCCGGCGAAAAGCTGATCCCAACGTCCGCGCAGGGCACCGGCTCCGCTTTGCAGACCGTCCTGCAGCGGACGGGCGATGTCCGTCGCATTGAGCACCCGGCTCGCCGCCTGCTCGGTCATCTGCGCGATGTAGTCGAGTCGCTGACGGGCGTCGGGCATCGCGACGGCAAATTCCTGCAGCGCCTGGTTGAGTCCCAACTCACGCAGCGTGTCGTGCAATTGGCGTGTCATCTGGCCAAGGCGGTTGAACACGGCCTCGCCCTCCGCATCGGCGGCCGGCGGCTCAGAGGCTGCGGCGGGGGCGGCGCCCGCCTCCGCAGCCACTGCGTCGAACAGGGCCTGGAGCTCGTCGTTGTCCCCCGATCCGTCGGCAGAGGGGGCTACCACGGCAGGCGCAGGTTTCGGCGCGGGCGTCGATGCGCCCGCAGGCTCGGATGCAATGCTGTCAAACAGCGCCTGCAGGTCGTCCGAGTCGCCCGATTCGTCTAGTCTTGCCTTCTTGCTCATGTCAGGCTCCAGCTATGGACGCGCCGCCGTTCAGGCGGAGTGCCCCATCTTCTCGAAGATCTTCTGCATCTTCTCCGACAGTGTCGCGGCCGTGAAAGGCTTCACAATGTAGCCGCTCGCACCCGCCTGCGCCGCCGCGATGATGTTCTCCTTCTTTGCCTCGGCGGTGATCATGAGCACCGGCAGGTGCTTGAGATGGGGCGAACGACGGATCGTCTGCAGCAGGGTCAGACCGTCCATGTTGGGCATGTTCCAGTCGGTAACGACGAAGTCGAACTGCCCGCTGTTGAGCTTCTGCAGCGCGATCGCGCCATCCTCGGCCTCATCGACGTTCGTGAAACCCAGCTCCTTGAGCAGGTTGCGGACGATGCGCCGCATGGTCGAGAAATCATCGACGACGAGGAATTTCAGTTTGGGGTCGGACATTGTGTTCTCCAGATTCGGCAGCACTCGCCGCTCAGGCGGCCCGCTGCGCCCGTTCCAGCATCGGACGCAAGGTGTCGGCGAGTACATCGGCGTCGAATTTTGCCACGTAGGCATCCACACCCACACGCTTGCCCATCGCCCGGTTGGCCTCGGACGACAGCGAGGAATGCATCACGACCGGAATGTTCTCGAAACGGGGGTCGGCCTTGATGTTGCGCGTCAGGACATAGCCGTCCATCTCCGGCATCTCGGCATCGACCATGATGAGGTCGATCTCCTCGGTCAGGTCGCGCCCGACCAGATCGCAGTGGTCGGCGATGCTGATGAGCCGGGTCCAGGCTTCCATGCCATTCACCGCATGCTTGTGGCGCACGCCGAGCTTGTCGAGCACCTCGGTGATCTTGCGCCGGGCCACACCCGAGTCATCGACGAAGAAGACGTTGACTTCATGCCCGTTGTGGAGCGGCGCGATGTTGCCGACGACTGCATCGCCGAAGGTATTCGCCATGATCGTCTCCACGTCGAGGATGGAGACGAGGCGGCCGTCGGGCAGTTCGGTGATCGCGGTGATGTAGCTCTGCGTGCCGGCCGAAACGTTATCCGGCGTGCGCACCTTCTCCCAGTCGACCCGGATGATGCGGTCGACTTCCTGCACCAGGAAACCCAGTGTGCGCTTGCTGTACTCGGTCACCATCATCGAGCCGCCAAGCGCCATGCCCGGCTCGGACACCCCGAGAATGCTCGACAACGAGAGCACCGGGATCACGTTGCCACGCAGGGAAATCAAGCCTTCGACACCGCGCGGCATGTTGGGGGTGCGTGTGATGAAGGGGGTCGTGCAGACTTCGCGCACCTTGAACACGTTGATGCCGAAGTTTTCCGTCGTGCCGAGCGAGAACAGCAGGATCTCCATGCAGTTCGAGCCGGCCAGCGTCGTGCGGCTATCGACCGATTCAAGCAGGGCGTGGTCCTTATCAGCTTTCAACATGGTGTTCCTCACTTCGTATCGCCTTTGTGGCCGCGCTCGGCCAGCAGCCGGGCCAGGGTCTGGGCCAGGCGCTGCGGTTCGAACTTGGGCACGTACTCATCCACGCCGACCGACATCCCGAGCTGCTGGTTCGACATGCCCGACAGCGATGAATGCATCAGCACGGGAACGCCGGCAAAGCGGCGGTCCGACTTGATCTGCTTGGTCAGGATGTAGCCGTCCATCTCCGGCATCTCGACGTCGGTCAGCACCAGGCTGACGAGATCCGTGACCTTGCGTCCGGTGGCATCGGCAAGTGCCGCGACCTTCTTGAGCTCTTCCCACGCCTGGCGGCCGTTGACCGACCCGACGTAGCGCACCCCCAACGCGTCGAGCGTCTGGGAGATCTGGCGGCGGGCGACCGAGGAGTCGTCGGCGAAGAACACCACGTGCTCATTCGCATCGGGCAGGCGCTCGATATCCTTGAACATGAAGTCGTCGTCATAGTTGGTGGTCTCCGACAACACCTTCTCGACGTCGAGCATCATGACGAGCTTCTTGTCGGCAAGCTCGGTCACCGCAGTGACGAGGCCGCCGAGGTTGGCCGTGAGCATGTCGGGCGGCACGCGCATCTGCGACCAGTCCAGTCGCAGGATGGTGTCGACCGCCTCGACCAGGAAGCCCTGGGTGTGGCCGTTGTACTCGGTGACGATCATGATGTCGCGTGGCGTTTCGACGCCGATGCCGACGTAGCGCGCCAGATCGACCACCGGCACCAGCACCCCGCGCAGGCTGACCATGCCTTCGACCGAGGCCGGCATCTCGGGTGCGGCGGTGATCTTGGGCGTGCGCATCACCTCGCGCACCTTGAAGACGTTGATGCCGAACGTCTCGCGTCGTCCCGTGCGCGAATCCACGCCCAGCGTGAACAGCAGAATCTCGAGCTTGTTGGTGCCCGCAAGCCGGGTACGGGCATCGATATTCTTGAGCAGATCGGACATTTTTTCCCCCGCCTCCGGCGGTCAATGCGGGCCGCGAAAGCGACCTCGTGTTTCACACATAACGGCCCGTCCATGACGGACTTGAGCCGAAAATCAACGCACCTGCGCAGGACCGCCCACGGGCGTGACCCCCGCGTCACCGGCGCCTGTCCCGGATGGCAGCCCACCCTGGATGCGATCGCCGATCTCCGCGCCTTCATCGCCGCCGCGCACCTCGACGCCGGTCGTGCTCGAAGCGCCGCGCAAAGCCTCTTCCGTCGTCTTGTTGAGCACGATGATGCTGATGCGGCGATTGATCGGATCGAACGGGTCGTCCCGATTCAGCGGGATCGTGTCGGCGAGGCCGACCACGCGCACCATCTTCCCGGCCTCGAGTCCGCCGGCCACCAACTCCCGCCGCGATGCATTGGCGCGGTTCGATGACAGCTCCCAGTTCGAGAAGCCGCGCTCGCCGCCGGCGTACTGCGCGGAGTCGGTATGCCCGGAGAGACTGATCCGGTTGTCGACATCGTTCAGCGCCCGCGCAATCTCGCGTAGGAGTTCGCGCGTGTAGGGCCTCAGTTCGGCGCTCGACGAGGTGAACATCGGCCTGTTCTGCTCATCCACGAGCTGTATCCGCAGCCCCTCGGTCGTGATGTCCATCAGGATCTGGTTCTTGAACTGGCGCAAGGAGGCATTCGCCTCGATGATCGCCTCGAGCCGTCCCTTGAGGTCGATCAGCCGCGAGCGCTCCCGACGCTCGGCCAGTTGCTCGGCCGCGAGTTCGGCGTCGGTCTTGCGCTTGCCGCCCGCCGCGTCGAGGTTGATGGCACGGGAGCTTGCCACGTCGCCGCGCTTGACCTGCCCCACCGAGCGCGTCAGATCCTCACCCCCGCCCTGCAGGATGCTCGAGCTGTCACCCGTTCCCTCGCCCCCCTGCATCGCCACCTTGAGCGGGTTCTGGAAATAATCCGCGATCCCTTCGAGGTCACCCTGCGCCGTGGACCCCAGCAGCCACATTAGCAGGAAGAAGGCCATCATCGCCGTGACGAAGTCGGCATAGGCGATCTTCCACGCACCACCGTGCGCGCCACCACCGCCCTTCTTGATGCGTTTGACGACGATGGGCTGCTGGGTATCGTCGCTCATGGCGCCTCCAGCTCAAGCCGGTCGATCGACTGCGTGTGCATCCTCAACCCTTGCGGCTCTTGATCTCTTCCTCGAGCTCGACGAAGCCCGGGCGATCGTTTGCATACAGCACCTTGCGTCCGAACTCGATCGCGACCTGCGGCGCATAGCCGTTCATGCTCGCCAGCAGCACCACCTTCATGACCTGGTAGATCTTGCCGCTCTCTTCCACCTTCTGCTCGAGCTGGCTGGCGATCGGCGAGACGAAGCCGTACGACACCAGGATGCCGAGGAAGGTACCGACCAGTGCGCCACCGATCATCTTGCCGAGCACCGCCGGCGGCTGCCCGACCGAGCCCATGACGTTCACCACCCCCATCACCGCCACCACGATACCGAAAGCGGGCAGCGCGTCCGCGACCTTGGAAACGATGTGCGGCGCCTGGTGCGCCTCCTGATGGTGCGTCTCGATCTCCATGTCCATCAGGTTCTCGATCTCGAACGCATTCAGGTTCCCGCCGACCATCATGCGCAGATAGTCGGTCAGGAATTCGATCGCATGGTGGTCGGCGGCGACGTTGGGATACTTTGCGAATATGGGGCTTGATTCGGGATTCTCGATGTCGCCCTCGATCGACATCAGGCCCTCCTTGCGGACCTTCGCCAGAATTTCGTAGAGCAGGGCCAGCAGGTCAACATAGAGCGCCTTGTTGTAGGGCGAGCCCTTCAACACGGACGGAAGGGCAGCCATCGTTGCCTTGATCGCCTTCGGGCCATTGCCTGCCACGAAGCCGCCGATCATCAGGCCGACGATCGCGAGGTACTCCATCGGCACCCACAATGCGGCCAGGCTGCCGTGCACCGCATAGGTTCCCAGCGAGGCAGCAAGAATGATGACGTAGCCAATGATCAGAAACACCGGTCACTCCAGGTGGAATTTCGCTGCGGCAGAGCCTAGCCACAACCGTATCGACAGTCTCGTGATTTTTAACGTCTCTGTCCTGCAAAACTTGAGTCGGACGTGATCGACGATGCAGCGCCGCAAACAAAAGGGCCGCCCGACTGCTCGGGCGGCCCTGCCTTCGTGGAGTATCCGGTCGCGCCGGAAAGGCTCCGCCGTATCGATCAGGCTGTGGCTGCGGCCGGCTTGCGGCGTGTTGCGGGACGCGCCTGAGTGGTGCGGCGCGACTTACCGGCACGCGAGGGCATGTTGCACAGCCCGCACACGTAGTCCTGCACCGGATCATGCGCGTGTGCCACGTAGTGGCCGCCGCAGGCCTTGCACGGCGCCATTTGCAGCAGATCGGCGTCGAAGAAGCGCACCAGCGTCCAGGCACGGGTCAGACTCAGCACCGGCTCCATGACGTTGCATTCGATGTGGTCGAGGTACAGGTGGTAGGCCTTGATGATGGCGTCCAGCCCCGCAAGCCCAGCACGCTCGCAGTAGAAACGGTGCAGCGCCATGAACAGCGACGAGTGCACGTTCGGCTGCCAGGTCATGAACCAGTCGGTCGAGAACGGCAGCATGCCCTTTGGCGGCGAGACGCCACGGACTTCCTTGTAGATCTTCAGCAGTTTCTCGCGGCTGAGGCGGGTTTCAACCTCGAGCATCTGCATGCGCGCGCCCAGTTGAACCATCTCGACGGCACGGCGGATGTCCTCCGCCTCTTCGATCACGCTCTTGTTCTTCATGTCTTGCTCCTCAGGCCGCCCCGGTTGCCGCCTTGCCCGCCGCGAGGATCGCGGCATGCAGACCGGCGCTCGACGCATCGCGCCCCTCGCCAGCCATCAGGCGTGCGAGCTGGGCATCGTCGAAACGGAAACAGGGTACCAGCATCTGGCTGCTGGCCATTCTCACGAGTTTGGCCGCAGTCATCGATTCGATCACGTCAGCCAGTTCATCACCGATGCCGAGACGGAACATTGCCGTCGCCCGATCGCTACGCAACATCTGCTGCGCCAGCATCAGGTAGGCCAGATTCAGCTCACGTATCTCGGTCTGGAAGTCGGGTCGATCCATAGTTTTCCAATCCCTTTCAGGGATGAACGGACCCGAACTTAAAGTAAATCCTCAGTATCAGCAAGTTACAAAGTCACACACAGATGGATTCGACCCTGTCGAACCGTTGCCCAAGTGCAACAACGGGCGCCGAACTCAGGATGTGGCATGAACGACCTGGGCGCTCATCACGCAATTGCGGCCCCGCTCCTTGGCGAGGAAGGCACCGCGGTCAGCGAGCTTGATCAGGGCATCGGCGTTGGCCATCGACGGCTCGCGCATGGCAACGCCGACGCTGACCGTCAGCCTCACCCGCGGCCCACCGGTGTCGATCGGCATGTCGTGCGCGGCGCTGCGCAAACGTTCCGCGCAACCCAGCGCCGCGGACAGGTCGGTGTCCGGACAGATCACCAGGAACTCGTCGCCACCGGTGCGGCAGATGACGTCCTGCGCGCGCAAGGCGCCGCGCAGCGTCGCCGATATCTGGCGCAAGGCAATGTCGCCGACGTCGTGGCCATGCGCGTCGTTGATTTCCTTGAAGCCGTCGAGGTCGACCAGCATGACCGACAACGGACGGCTATGGCGCGCAGCGGCCGCCCACTCCATCTGGATGCGGTCGATCGCGAAGCGACGGTTCGGGATGCCGGTCAGCGCATCCGTCATCGCGGCTTCCTGCAGGCGCCGGTTCGAAATCGAAAGCTCCGCGGCGAAATGACGGAGTTCCTCGCGTTCGCGCTCCAGCTCGCGCTGCAGCGTCACGGTGCGGCGTCCGGCCCGCAGCCGGACCGCGAGCGCCGCCGGCCTGATCGGCCTGAGGATGAAATCGTCCGCCCCCGCCGCTGCAGCCTCCTCGAGGAGTCCGTCGTCGTCTGCATCGAGCAGTGCCAGGATGTGCAGTGTGCGCCCGAAACGCGTGGTGCGAAGCGCGCGCACGAGCGACGCACCGCAGTTCTCGCCCGACCAGTCGACCAGCAGCAGGCATGGCTGAACGTCGATGGCGCTCTCGATAGCCTGCGTGTAATCCGCCTGCTCATGCACGCTGAACCCCGACTCCTCGAGCAGCACCCGCATATGCGCGCGCTCGGAAGCATCACCCGCGACGATCAACACCGGCATGTCGCTGCCCGGCTGGGTCATGGTCGGATCCGCCGCGCTCGCCGCCGGCTCCGATTCCGTCTCGTCCGCTGCACACAGGTTGCCGAAAGCCGGGGCACGCGCCGTGCCGATCTGCAGCAGCTTGCCCCACTCGCTCCACTCCCGCGCGATGCGCTCGCACAGCGAGACGAAATCCCCGCGCGGTAGTCCCAGCCGCCCGGCAAGCTGCAGCATGGCCGGCATCAACCGCGCCTGCTCCGACTCGGGGGCGAGGCACAACTGGGCAATCGCCCGCGACAGCACCAGACACTGCACGAGCCCCGCCTCACGCGAGCCCTCGGCAAAATCCGCGAGCTCGGGACGCTCGAAGCACAGCACCGGATTGACCAGTTGCGTGGGCACACCCCAGTCGATCAGCATGGCTGCACCGAGCTCGCAGTGGGTCATCGCAAATGCCGTCTGCTCGAGATCGAGCTGGCGCAGCTGCGGCGATCGCGCCACTTCCTTCAGGAGACGCGAGAAGTCGGCCGGATAGAGGGTCGCGAGTGCGAGTTCGCCAACGCGCGCGAGCAGGCCCAGACTGAACGCTTCGTCGGCCGGAACGACACGCACCCGCTGGACGAGCGCCTGCATCGAAAGCGCCATCAACAGCGACGACGACCAGAAGCGCCCGTAATCGAAGCCCTCGCACGCCCCCTTGCGGTAGTTGGAGAGCAAGGAGAAACCCAGCGCCAGGGTCCTGACGGCCGGCAGCCCCAGCACCATCAAGGCTTCCTGGACCGAGACCACTGCACGCCGGTTCTCAGCCACAAGGCCGTTCGCGGCCTTTATGAGGCGCCCGACGAAGGCCGGGTCGCTCTTGATCACCCGTGCCAACTCCGCCATCGACACATCGGCAGACTGAGTCAGACGGATGATGGCAATTGCGACACCTCGCGGCGATGGCAGGTCACCCACAGCCTTGAGCTGCTCGAAACGCTTGATGTCGATCGGAGGGGGCATGGACGAACCGCGATGGCCTCTTGGGATGCCGCAATATTGCGACCGATCAGGACTCTAGCCGCTCCACGACCTGCTGTCAGCGGGGAGAGCCATAATTTCCGGGACTTTCCGCGAATCCCGTCACAGTCGGCACCCGCCCGCCGGCGGCAGGCGAAAAACACGTAGAATTCACGCCGCCCTCACTTTCGTGGCATTCCATGAATTTCTGCTCGAACTGCGGCGCTGCCGTCGAATTCCGCGTCCCGGCCGGGGACAGCCTGCCGCGCCACGTGTGCCCCCAGTGCGGCACGATCCACTACCAGAATCCGAAGCTGGTCGTGGGCGCGCTGGCCGAATGGGAAGACCGCATCCTGCTGTGCCGCCGTGCAATCGAGCCGCGCCTGGGCTTCTGGACGCTGCCTGCCGGTTTCATGGAGAACGAGGAAACCACGGCGCAGGCCGCCGCCCGGGAAACCGCCGAGGAGGCCTGCGCACGCATCGAGGTGGGCGAGCTGTACACCCTGATCGACGTGCCCTACATCAGCCAGGTCCACCTGATCTATCGTGCCCGCCTGCTCGACCTCGACTTTCGCCCCGGCGAGGAGTCGCTCGAGGTCGCGCTCTTCCGCGAGGACGAGATCCCGTGGGACGAGATCGCCTTCCGCAGCATCGCCCTGAGCCTGCGGCACTATTTTGACGATCGCCGCAGTGGCCGCTGGTCGTTCCACACCGCGAGCCTGCCACCTCCGCCGGGCTGGCCCATCCGCCCCACGGCATAAGCCTATAAGCGCATCAGGGTTGAGAAGCCCTTCTCCGCGGGCGATAATCCCCGGATTCTTCCCCGCCCGGCGGATCATGAGCAGCTACATCTTCGTCGTCATCAGCGCCGTCTTGGTGAACAACGTCGTCTTCGTGCGCATCCTGGGGCTATGCCCCTTCATGGGTGTGTCGAAGAAGCTCGAGACCGCCATCGGCATGGGTGCGGCGACCACCTTCGTGCTCACGCTCGGCTCCGGCTCGAGCTACCTGATCGACCACTACCTGCTGCAGCCCTTCGACCTGGGCTACCTGCGCACGCTGTCCTTCATCGTCGTCATCGCGGCGATCGTGCAACTCACCGAACTCGTCATCCAGAAGACCAGCCCGCTGCTGCACCAGGTGCTGGGCATCTACCTGCCGCTGATCACCACCAACTGCGCCGTGCTCGGCGTGCCGCTGCTCAACGTCGGCATGAAGCACAACCTGCTCGAGTCGCTGCTGTTCGGCTTCGGCTCCTCGGTCGGCTTCACGCTCGCGCTGGTGCTGTTCGCCGGCATCCGAGAGCGGCTCGAAGGCGCCGATGTGCCGGCACCTTTCAAGGGCACCGCCATCGCCATGATCACCGCCGGCCTGATGAGCCTGGCCTTCATGGGCTTCGCCGGCCTCGACCGCTTCCACTGAGATCCGCAGCCCGCGATCTCACCACGAACGAACAAGAATCCACGCAATGCTGACCGCCCTCCTCGTCATGACCGGCATCGCCCTCGTGCTCGGTGCGGCACTGGGCTACGCCGCCATCCGCTTCAAGGTGGAGGGCGACCCGCTGGTCGAGAAGATCGACGCCATCCTGCCGCAGACGCAATGCGGCCAGTGCGGCTATCCCGGCTGCAAGCCCTACGCCGAAGCCATCGCCAAGGGCGAAGCCGAGATCAACCAGTGTCCGCCGGGCGGCGAGGAAGGCATCCGCAAGCTCGCCGACCTGCTCGGGCGCGAGTTCAAGCCGCTGTCCGAAGAGCACGGCGTCGAGAAACCCAAGTCGGTCGCCGTCATCGACGAGCAGACCTGCATCGGCTGCACGCTGTGCATCCAGGCCTGCCCGGTCGACGCCATCGTCGGCGCTGCCAAGCAGATGCACACGGTGGTCGAGCCGCTGTGCACCGGCTGCGAGTTGTGCGTCGCACCCTGCCCGGTCGATTGCATCGCCATGGTGCCGGTCGCCGACACCGTGCAGACCTGGAAATGGAAGTACCCGGTGGTCGAAATCAGGAAAGCCGCATGATCACGCGCCTGTTCAAGTTCCACGGCGGCATCAAGCCCGACGCGCACAAGCACGAGTCGGCCGGCGCCCCCATCCAGCGCGCCCCGCTGCCCTCCCGTCTGATCGTGCCGCTGCGCCAGAGCACCCGCGCCACGGCGCGCTGCATCGTCGAAGTCGGCCAGAAAGTATTGAAAGGGCAGCGCATCGGCGAGCCCGAAGGCTTCCTCGGCACCGCGGTGCATGCCCCGACCTCGGGCACGGTCGTCGATTTCGGCCGGTACACGATGGCGCATGCGTCCGGGCTGGAGACGCGCTGCGTCGTCATCCAGCCTGATGGCGAGGACCGCTGGATCGAGCACGCGCCCTTCGACGCCGAGGCCGCGGGCCGCGACGCCACGCTCGCATGGCTGCGCGACTGCGGTCTTGTCGGCCTGGGTGGCGCCACCTTCCCCAGCCACGTCAAGCTCGGCAAGGGCAGCGGGGTCGACACCCTGATCCTGAACGGCGCCGAATGCGAGCCCTGGATCACCTGCGACGACCGCCTGATGCGCGAGCGCGCCGACGGCATCCTGGCCGGCGCCCGCATCCTGTACCGCCTCATCGGCGCGCGCGAACTGGTCATCGGCATCGAGGACAACAAGCCCGAGGCCATCGAGGCGATGCGCGCCGCGGCCCAGCGCGTTGGCGACGCGGTGCGCATCCAGTCAGTGCCCGCGCTCTATCCTGCCGGCGGCGAGAAGCAGCTCATCCGCGTGCTCACCGGCATCGAGATCCCCTACGGCAAGCTTGGCGCCGACTACGGCGTGCAGTGCTTCAACGTCGGCACCGCACATGCGGTCTATCGCGCCATCGCGCACGGTGAACCGCTGGTCAGCCGCATCGTCACGCTCACCGGCAACGTCGCCCGGCCCGGCAACTGGGAAGTACTGATCGGCACCCCGATCGACGAACTGCTGCCGCTGGCCGAACCCCGGCCCGACACCAATCGCTACCTGATGGGCGGGCCGATGATGGGCTTCGCCCTGCCGCGGCTCGACGTGCCGGTGGTCAAGGGCAGCAACTGCATCATCTCCGCCTCGCCGACGCTGCTGCCCCCGCCGCCGCCCGAGCAGCCCTGCATCCGCTGTACCGAGTGCGCCAAGGCCTGTCCGGCCGAGTTGCAGCCCTTCGAGCTGTACTGGTTCAGCCGTGCCAAGAACTTCGGCAAGGCGCAGGAATACCATCTGTTCGACTGCATCGAATGCGGCTGCTGCGCCTACGTGTGCCCCTCGCACATCCCGCTGGTGGACTACTACCGTTTCGCCAAGAGCGAGATCTGGGCGCGCGAGCGCGACAAGGCGGCTGCCGACCAGGCACGCGAGCGCTTCGAGTTCCGCAACTACCGCCAGGAGCGGGAGAAGGAAGAGAAGGCCGCCAAGCTCGCAGCCAAGGCCGCCGAAACGCGCGCGAAGCTGAGCAGCGAAGGCAGTGAGGCGTCGTCCGCCGCAGCCGCCGCGGCGCCAGCGGAAGACCCGAAAAAGGCCCTGATCGCGGCTGCGCTGGCGCGTGCGCAAGCGCAGAAGGCGGCGACCGAACCGCGCAACACCGACAATCTGAGCGCCGAGACCCAGGCCGAGATTGCCGAGATCGAGGCACGGCGCAAGGCACAGGGCGGCGAGACCCCGCCACCGGCCGACCCCGCCGTCAAGGCGGGCACGCCCACGGAAACCGAAGGTTCACCCCGTCCCTGACCCCATGATCCACTCTCCCTACATCCGCAAACCAGCCAGCGTCCAGCGCGTGATGGGCATGGTCCTGCTGGCGCTTGTGCCCGGCATCGTCGCCTACGCCTCCAAGGTGGGCGCAGGCATTCTCGTCAATCTCGCCATCGCCACCTTCACCGCGATCGCGGCCGAGGCGCTGATCCTCAGCCTGCGCAAGCGCCCGGTCGGCGTCGCCGTCACCGACCTGTCGGCCGTCGTCACCGCCTGGCTCGTGGCGCTGTGCTTCCCGCCCATCGTGCCGTGGTGGCTGACGATGATCGCCGTGCTGATCGCCATCGTCGTCGCCAAGCACCTGTTCGGCGGTCTCGGGCAGAACCCCTTCAACCCGGCGATGGTCGCCTACTGCTCGATGATCGTCGCCTACCCCGCGCTGATGTCGCAGTGGCCACCGGCCGGCGGACTCAGCTTCGAGACCCAGCTCGGACTGATCCTGGGCGGCGCGCGCGACATCGACGGCATGACCGGCGCCACCGCACTCGATGCCCTGCGCACCGGGCTGCGCAGCGCCACCGCCAGCGTCGATGCGGTCATGGAGGGCTCGGCCTTCGGCTTCCTCGGCGGACGCGGCTGGGAATGGATCTCGCTCGGCTATGTTGCCGGCGGCGCCCTGCTGCTGATCACGCGCACGATCACCTGGCACATGCCCGCGGCCTTCATCGGCACCCTGGCCCTCGTTTCCGGCGTCTTCTGGCTGTTCGATCCCGTCCGCTTCGCCTCGCCGCTGTTCCACCTCGCCAGCGGTGGCGCCATGCTCGCAGCCTTCTTCATCGTCACCGACCCGGTGTCGGGCGCCACCACGCCGCGCGGCAAGCTGATCTTCGCAGGCGGCATCGCGCTCATCGCCTGGCTGATCCGGGCCTTCGGCGCCTACCCCGAAGGCATCGCCTTCGGCGTGCTGCTGATGAACATCTGCGTGCCGCTGATCGACATGAAGACGCAGCCGCGCGTGTTCGGCCACCGTGGCCAGGGGGATTCGCGATGAGCGCACGCTACAGCGCCACGCGCACCTCGCTGCGCACGGCCCTGATCATGCTGGTGTTCACCGTGGTGTTCACCGCCCTGATGGCCTCCACCTACACCTACACCCGGCCGGCCATCGAGGCCTCGGCGCAGGACGCGCAGATGCGCCTGATCGACGAAGTGCTGCCGCCGGGCAGCTACGACAACGCCCTGCTCGAGGACGTCGTACGCACCGGCCCCACACCGGCGATCGGCCTCGACGACGGTGGTCGCATCTGGCGCGCACGCAAGGCGGGCGAACCGGTCGCCCTGATCGTCGAAACCGCCGCCACCGACGGCTACGCCGGACGCATCGCGATGGTGGTGGCGATCAACACCAACGGCCTGCTGTCGGGCGTGCGTGTCACGGCACACAAGGAAACCCCGGGACTCGGCGACTACATCGACCCGAAGAAGGACCGGCGCAAGGACATGCCCTGGATCGGCCAGTTCGCCGTTGCCACCTGGAAGGACGTGAACACCGCCGGATGGACGGTACGCAAGGACGGCGGCACCTTCGGCTACCGCACCGGCGCCACCATCAGCGCACGCGCCGTGGTCCAGGCCGTCGGCCGCGCCACGGCGTGGGCGGTCGAACGCCAGGACGCCCTGTTCTCCGCCCCCGCTGGCAGCACGTTCGGAGCGCAACCATGACCCCCCAGCAGTTCCGCGACATTTCCTACAATGGCCTGTGGAAGCAGAACACCGGCCTCGCCCAACTGCTCGGCCTGTGCCCCATCCTCGCGATCAGCACCAGCATGGTCAATGCCGTCAGCCTAGGCCTGGCGACCATCCTCGTGATGGCGATGTCCAACCTGGCGGTGTCGGCGCTGCGCAACTTCATCCCGTACGAGATCCGCATCCCGGTGTTCGTCCTGATCATCGCCGCGCTGGTCACGGTGGTCGACCTCGCCCTCAACGCCTTCCTGCACGACCTCTATCTGGTGCTCGGGATCTTCATTCCGCTGATCGTCACCAACTGCATCGTGCTGGCCCGCGTCGAGGCCTACGCGGCCAAGAACGACCCGCTCACCTCGACCGTCGACGGCATCATGATGGGCCTCGGCCTCGTGTGGGTGCTGGCGTTGCTGGGCGGCATCCGTGAGCTGCTTGGCGCCGGCACGCTGTTCTCCGGCATCGAGATGATCATCCCCGGCCTGTCGGCGTGGAACGTCTTCGGCGACGACTACCCCGGCTTCCTGATCGCCATCCTGCCGCCGGGCGCCTTCTTCGCGCTCGGCTGCCTGATCGCTGCATTCAATGCCATCAACGCGAACCTGGCGGCCCGTGCGCGTCGGCGACCGCCCCCCTCCGCGCAGGCTGCGGAGTCGCCGACCGCCGAGCCCGCAGCCACGAGCTGAGCCAATGGCATCGATGAAGCGCGAGGCGATCCGCGAGTTCTTCCGCCGCCTGCACGACGCCAATCCAAACCCGCAGACCGAGCTCGAATACGCCTCGCCCTATCAGCTGCTGGTGGCGGTCGTGCTGTCGGCGCAGGCTACCGACCGCAGCGTCAACATCGCCACGCGCAAGCTGTTTGCCGATGCCCCGACACCGGAGGCCATGGTAACGCTCGGCGAGGAAGGCATCGCCGAGCACATCAAGACCATCGGCCTGTTCCGCAACAAGGCCAGGAACACCCTGGCGCTGTCGCGCCTGCTGCTCGAACGCCATGGCGGCGAGGTCCCGGCCGAGCGCGAGGCGCTCGAGGCTCTGCCCGGCGTCGGCCGCAAGACGGCCAACGTGGTGCTCAATACCGTGTTCCGCCAGCCGGTGATGGCGGTCGACACCCATATCTTCCGCCTGTCGAACCGCACCGGCCTTGCCCCCGGCAAGGACGTGGTGGAAGTCGAGAAGGCGCTGATGCGCCGCGTACCCAAGGACTACCTGCTCGACGCCCACCACTGGCTGATCCTGCACGGACGCTACGTGTGCACCGCGCGCAGCCCGAAGTGCAGCCAGTGCAGCGTGCGCGACCTGTGCCTGTTCCGCGACAAGACCGACTGACCCCATCGCCCTCCGTCCCGGAGAGCCCCACCCTGGAGCCGACATGTTCAACCCCAGCCGCGACCAGGTCCGCAGCTTCTTCATCGAGACCTGGCGCAAGCATCGTGCGCGCGAAGTGCTGACGCCGATGGAGACGATCGCCGCCGACATCATCGGCCTGCACCCCGAATACCATGCCATCGTCGAGGACCCGGACGCGATCGACCGCGACTTCACGCCCGAGGACGGCGCCATCAACCCCTTCCTGCACCTGTCGCTGCACCTTGCGATCGAGGAGCAGCTGTCGATCAACCAGCCGCCGGGCATCCGCGCCGCCTTCGACGCCGCCTGCGAACGTCGCGGCGATCGCCACGCGGCCCTGCACGATGCGCTGGAATGCCTGGGCGAAACGCTGTTCAATGCTCAACGTAGCGGCGCCCAGCCCGACGGCCTGGCCTATGTCAGCTGCCTGAAGAAGAAGGCCGGTATCGGCTGACAGCCGTGTGGCGGCGTTCAGCTTCGGTTCAGGCAGCGTTGGCGATACTGCACGCGTCCCCAACGGACCCACGACAGTCAAGGAGCCCAGCATGAACATCCGCCCCGCCCTCACCGCCACCATCGCCGGTTTTGCCTTCGCCGTACTGGCCGCCACCACGCTGCAACCCGCCGTCGCCCACGCCTCGGACGACCGGGCCCGCACAAGCGAAGTCCGCCAGTTGCGCGAAAGCGGCAAGATCCTGCCGATGGAGGACATCCTCACCCGCAGCCGTGCCGCACAGCCCGGCCAGGTCGTCGAAGTCGAACTCGACCGCGAGGACGGTCGCTACGTCTACGAGGTCAAGATCATCGACGACACCGACAAGGTGCACAAGCTCGAGATCGACGCCGCCAGCGGCGAAGTCCTGAACCGCAAGGCGAAGTGAGCCATGCGCCTGCTGGTCGTCGAGGATGACTGCCAACTGAGCGAACGCCTGCGTGCGCGACTCGAGCAGGAGGGCTACGCCGTTGATGTTGCCACCGATGGCATCGACGGCGCCCATCTCGGCGCCAGCGAACCCTACGACGCTGCAGTGCTGGACCTCGGCCTGCCGGGCAAGCCGGGCCTGGAAGTGTTGAAGGACTGGCGCCTCGCCGGCAGCCGCCTGCCAGTCCTGATCCTGACCGCGCGCGACGGCTGGGCCGAGCGCGTCGAGGGACTGCAGGCCGGTGCCGACGACTACCTCGGCAAGCCTTTCCACGTCGAGGAGTTGCTCGCGCGGCTGCAGGCCCTGCTGCGCCGCACCGCAGCCACGCCGGCCGTGGAACTGCGCGCCGGCCCGTGGCGGCTGGACGAGGCGCGCCAGTGCCTGATCGGCGCTGACGCCCGCGAGCAGACACTCACCGCCACCGAGTTCCGGCTACTGCGCTACCTGATGCGCCACCCGGGCGAAGTACTGTCGAAGACGCAGCTCTACGAACACATCTACGACTACGGCGCCGAGCACGACAGCAACGTCATCGAGGTCTATGTGCGCCGCCTGCGCAGCCTCATCGGCGCCACGCATATCGAGACCCGGCGCGGCCAGGGCTATCTTTTCCATCCATGAACTGCCCGGCTGAAACAGCATGATGTCCCTGCGCAACCACCTGTCGTTCGCCATGGCGGCGGTACTGGTCGCCGCCGGCCTGCTGCTGGCGCTCGCCCTGCAGGATTTCCCGCGCCGCCTCGTCGAAGACTACGTCGTGTCGCGCCTGCAGCACGACGCCGATTTGCTCTACGTGCGGGTGCTGGATGCCAGCGACCCGGAAACCGCCGCCCAGGGCGCCGCCGGCACGGTCTACCAGCTGCCGCTGTCCGGCCACTACTTCCTGATCCGCATCGGCGAGGGCCCCTGGCTGCGCTCGCGCTCGCTGTGGGACGAGGACCTCGCCGTTCCGCTGCCGGACGCGCGCGGCGAGGCCGTTTTCCGCCTCGACGGCCCGGCGGAACAGACGCTGCTCGGCTACGCGAAGCGCTTCCCCTCGCCCGCGGGCGGCATCCTCGTCGTCGTTACCGAAGACGTCGCCCGCCTCGATGCGGCCATCGCCAGCTTCGGCCAACGCATGCTCGTTGGCCTGGTCCTCGCGCTGCTCCTGCTGCTGGTGCTGCAACGGCGCCTGCTGCTGCGCGGACTGGCACCGCTGCAGGACGCCGTTGCCGCATGCCGCCGCATCGAGCGTGGCGAGCCCGCCGCGCTCGACAGCACCGCGCCGCGCGAAGTGCAGCCCATGCTCGATGCGGTCGATCGCCTCGCCCGCCATCACGCGCAACGCCTCGGCCGCATCCGGCACGCGGTGGGCAACCTGTCGCATGCGCTCAAGACCCCGCTCGCCGTGCTGCAGCATCGCGCCGACGAACTCGCTCATCAGGGGCACGACGACCAGGCCCGCGCCATCCAGGCCCAGGTCGACGCCATGCGCAACACCGTAGAGCGCGAACTGCGTCGCGCCCGCCTCGCCGGCGGCGGCCCGACCAGCGCGGGCTTCGACGCGCGCAACCAGCTGGAAGCCCTGGGCGAGGCCCTGCGCCGGTTGCATGCCGGCCGCGCGCTCGACATCGTCCTCGAGGTTCCCGACCGGCACTACCCGCTCGATCGCGAGGACATGCTGGAACTGTTCGGCAACCTGCTCGACAACGCCTGCAAGTGGGCACGCTCGCGCGTCGTACTGCGAGTCGCCAGCGCGGTCGAGGCCCCGGACGCGCTCGCCTGCACCATCGAGGACGATGGCCCCGGCGTGCCGCCGGACATGATCGGGCGCCTCGGCACGGCCGGTCTGCGCAGCGACGAACAGCGCCCGGGCCACGGCATCGGCCTCGTCATCGTCGGCGACATCGTCACGCAGTACGGCGGCAGCATCGACTACGCGCCCTCACCCACGCTGGGCGGCCTGCGCGTGTCCCTCCGCCTGCCGCTCTAAGCGCCCACCCGCTTCGCTCAGCCGCTACAATCGATCGTCCCTGCAGGCTCGCGCCTGCCCCGGACCCGCAAGGCGGCGTGATCCCGCGCCCCGCGGCCAACAAATCTGGAGGTGACCATGCCCGGACTGCTGCCCGACGTCGATCCCGATGGCCTGCTCGAATACTCGGTGGTCTTCACCGACCGCTCGCTCAACCACATGTCCAAGGCCTTCCAGGGCGTGATGCGCGACATCTCCGCCACGCTGAAGAAGGTCTACAACGCGAGCTCCGTCGCCGTGGTCCCGGGCGGCGGCACCTTCGGCATGGAAGCCGTCGCGCGCCAGTTCGCCACCGGTCGGAAGGCACTCGTCATCCGCAACGGCTGGTTCAGCTACCGCTGGACGCAGATCTTCGACATGGGCGGCATCCCGTCCGAATCCGTCGTGCTCAAGGCGCGCCCGGTCGCACCCGGCCCGCAGGCTGCCTTCGCACCGGCGCCGATCGACGAGGTCGTGGCCGCGATCCGCCAGCACCGCCCCGACGTGGTATTCGCCCCGCACGTCGAGACGTCCGCCGGGATGATCCTGCCCGACGACTACCTGCGCGCGGTCGGCGACGCGGTCCATGAAGTCGGCGGCCTGTTCGTGCTCGACTGCATTGCCTCCGGTGCCATCTGGGTCGACATGCAGGCCTGCGGCGTCGATATCCTCATCAGCGCACCGCAGAAGGGCTGGACGAGCTGGCCGTGCGCGGCGATGGTGATGATGAGCGCCGCGGCGCGCGAGCGCATCGACGCCACCACCAGCACCAGCTTCGCCGCCGATCTGAAGAAGTGGCTGCAGATCATGGAGGCCTACGAGGCTGGCGGCCACGCCTACCACGCCACCCTGCCCACCGACGCACTGGTGCGCCTGCGCGACGTGATGAAGGAGACCGAGTCCTACGGCTTCGACAAGGTCAAGACCGAGCAGCAGGAGCTCGGCCACCGTGTGCGGGCACTGCTCGAGTCGCGCGGCATCCGCAGCGTCGCCGCCGAAGGTTTCAAGGCACCGGGCGTGGTCGTCAGCTACACCGAGGACGACGGCGTCAAGAGCGGCGCCCGATTCGCTGCGGCTGGCCTGCAGACCGCCGCCGGCGTGCCGCTGCAGTGCGACGAGCCCGCCGACTTCAAGACCTTCCGCATCGGCCTCTTCGGACTCGACAAGCTGCACGCGATCGAGCGCACCGTGGCGAACCTGGCGCGCGCACTCGACACGCTCGGCTGAGCCCGGCAGGCCGACCAGGACGGCTGCACGCCGGATGCGACGCCCCCGTCGCGTTCAGCGTGCATTCAGCTAGCCCCACGCATGATGGCGTCACGGTCGAAGCAAGACCGCAGACCCATCAAGGAGAAGCCATCATGCGTGCCACCACCCTCATCGCCACCCTCGCCCTGACGGGCGGCCTCCTCGGCGCCGGCGCCGTCTTCATGCCGGCCATGGCCCAGACCGCGGGCACAAGCGCAGCGACCCAGGCCAGCTGGCTGACGATGCAACAGGTTCAGACCAAGCTCGAAGCCGCCGGCTACCGCGATTTCGAGAAGATCGAGCGCGACAGCGACAAGTACGAGGTCAAGGCCACCGACCCGCAGGGCAAGCGCGTCGAACTCGACATCGACCCGATGACGGGCGACGTCCTCAAGACGGAAGTCAAGCGCAGCAAGTAAGGCCCTGACGCAGGGGGTGCAGGCAATGCCCGCGCCCCCTTTTCACTTCGCACCCGGGAGCCTCACCATGATCTCCGTTCTGTCCGGCTTCATTGCCATCCTCGCCCTCGCCTGGGGGCTCAATGCGGCTGCCCTCGATGGCGGCCAGACTTCCCTGCCCTGGCTGATCCGCGAACAGGGCCTGTACCTGAGCGGCCTGCTCTCCATCGGCCTGATGTCGCTGGCGATGGTGCTGGCCACGCGCCCCGTGATCCTCGAGCGGCCGCTCGGCGGCATGGACCGCATCTTCCGCCTGCACAAGTGGGCGGGCATCCTCGCCGCGGTGTTCGCCGCGCTGCACTGGCTGATCGAGATGTCGGACGACCTCATCAAGGCCCTGTACGGCCGCAGCGGGCGCCCGGCGGAAATGGCGTTCGGCGGCCTGCTCGAGACCTTGCGCGACGCCGGCGAGGAACTGGGCGAGTTCGCAATCTATCTCGTGCTCGGCATGATCGTGCTGAGCCTGTGGAAGCGCTTCCCGTACAAGTTCTGGCGCCATCTGCACCGCGCCATGCCGGCGCTCTACCTGCTGCTCGCCTTCCATGCCGCAGTGCTCGCCCCGCTCGACTACTGGTCGCAGCCGGTCGGCATGTTGCTGGCGCTCCTGCTCGCTTCGGGCACGGTCGCCGCGGTCATCGCGCTCAGCGGGCGCATCGGCCGCGGCCGTCGCGTGCAGGGCGAGGTCACGGCCGTGTCCTCGCCGGCCCCGGATGTGACCGAAGTGGTCTGCCGCCTCGGCGGCGAATGGCGCGGTCACCGTGCCGGCCAGTTCGCCTTCGTCGCCTTCACCGGGCTCGACCGCTTCGAGGGCGCCCATCCCTTCACCATCGCCAGCGCCGATCATGGCGACCGCACGCTGACCTTCCAGATCAAGGCCCTGGGGGACCACACCCGCCAGCTCGCAGGCCGGGTCGCCGTCGGCCAGCCGGTCACGGTGGAAGGCCCCTACGGCCGCTTCGTGCTCGAGCGCCGCGACCGCAAGGCCCGTCAGGTCTGGGTCGCGGGGGGCATCGGCGTGACGCCCTTCCTCGCCTGGCTGGACGAACTGCGTACGCGCCGCGACACCGCCGTGCCGGTGGAACTGCACTACAGCACGCGTGCCGCGACGCAGGACCCCTTCGTCGCCCGCCTCCAGACCCTGTGCGCCGACCTGCCGGACGTAACGCTGCATGTCCATGACAGCAGCGCAGGAACCGGTCTCAAGCCCGAGGCGTTCGCCACGGCGCAGGCGGACGGGACGCGCACCGAAGTGTGGTTCTGCGGCCCATCGGGCCTGGGCGACCAACTGAAGGCGGCACTGGCCCGCCTGTGGAACCGCCGCGTGCGATTCCACCGCGAAGCCTTCGAAATGCGCTGAAGCCGTTGCAGCAAGGACAAGGCCGCCCGCGTCATTGGCGCGGGCGGCCTTGCTTCATGGTCTTCAGCCGCTCATACGATCACTCAGCGACCGCCTCCCCCCGGACCCATGCCGCCCCGCTGTCCCATGCCACCACCGGGGGCCATTCCGCCTCCAAGTCCCATGCCGCCGCGCATCGGAGGCTCTTCCGGCAAGGTCACGCCACGCTCGCGGGCGCGCTCCACCATCAGCTTGTGATGCTCGCTGCGGACCTGCTCACGCTCTTCCAGGGTCCTGGCCGAGCGCATCCTGATGCGATGCTCGGCACGCTCCTCGGGCGTCATGATCTGCGAGCCGTAGATCGGCGCGTCGTCGGGAACCGGCGGCAAGTCGCCCTGCTGGGCAAACGCCGTGCCTGCGAGCAGCAGTGCAGCGGCAACGCTCGTCAGATAACGGTGATTCATGATCCTGTCCTCCATGATTGGTTACACATCGGAAACACGCCCAGACCGCCTCGGCAGGCCGTACGGAACCCTTTGCTCGATTCCAATCTAGGTCACGCCACCGCGCACATCTGTATCCACGTGTAGCGCACGCCGCGCGGGCCGTCACGACACGGCCTGCCTGCGCAGCTCCCACTGCCTGACCAGCGCGAACAGCACCGGAATCACCGCCAGCGTGAGCACGGTGGAAGACACCATCCCACCCACCATCGGCGCCGCGATGCGGCTCATGACCTCGCTGCCGGTGCCCGTGCCCCACATCACCGGCAACAGGCCGAGGATGACCGTGATCACCGTCATCATCTTCGGCCGCACGCGGCCGGCCGCGCCCTCCATCACCGCGGCATAGAGGTCGGCCGCCGAGGGGATGCGGCCCTGCGCTGCGCGTTCCCCACGCACGCGTGCCCAGGCCTGATCGAGGTAGATCAGCATGATCACGCCGGTCTCCGCCGCGACGCCGGCGAGCGCGATGAAGCCCACCGCCACCGCAACGCTCATCTGGTAGTCCAGCCACCACATGAGCCACACGCCGCCGATCAGCGCGAAGGGCACCGACAGCATCACGATCAGCGTCTCGGCCAGACGGCGGAAGTTCAGGTACAGCAGCACGAAGATCAGCGCCAGCGTCAGCGGACCGACGACCGCCAGCTTCGACTTGGCCCGCTCCATGTTCTCGAACTGTCCGCTCCAGGTGGCGTAGTAGCCGGGCGGGAAGCTGACCTGCGCGGCCACCGCCTGCTGCGCGCGGGTGACGAAGGCGCCGAGATCGGCCTCGCGCGTGTCGACGTAGACGTAGGCGGCCAGCATCGCATTCTCGGTGCGCACCGCCGGTGCGCCGCGCACGATGCGCACGTCGGCGAGCTGGCCGAGCGGCACCGGGCCGGTTGCGGTCGGCACGAGCACGCTGGCGGCAACGCGCGTCGGGTCGTCGCGCAGCGCGCGCGGGTAGCGCACGCTGACGTTGTAGCGCTCCAGCCCCTCGACAGTCGTCGTCACACGCTCGCCACCGAGTGCCGTCGCCAGCGTTTCCTGCACGCGGTCGATGGTCAGGCCGTAGCGCGCCAGCTGGTCACGACGCGGCTCGATGTCGATGTAATAGCCGCCCGCGACGCGCTCGGCGTAGGCGCTACTGGTGCCGGGCACGGCGCGCACCGCGGCCTCGACCGCCTTCGCCACCTGCTCGAGCGTTTCGAGGTCCTTGCCGAACACCTTCACCCCCACCGGTGTGCGGATGCCGGTCGACAGCATGTCGATGCGGGCCTTGATCGGCATGGTCCAGGAGTTGGCCAGGCCGGGGAACTTGAGCGCCGCGTCCATCTCGGCGATCAGCGCATCCACCGTCATGCCCGGCCGCCACTGCTGCTGCGGCTTGAGGTTGATGACGGTCTCGAACATCTCCAGCGGCGCGGGGTCGGTTGCGGTATTTGCGCGGCCGGCCTTGCCGTACACCGACTCGACCTCGGGGAAGGTCTTGATGATGCGGTTCGTGGTGGCGAGCAGACGCCCGGCCTCGGTCACCGACATGCCCGGCAGCGCGGCCGGCATGTAGAAGATCGCTCCCTCGTTGAGGGTGGGCATGAACTCGCTGCCGAGCTGGCGCGCCGGGATCAACGTCACCGCCATCGCCAGCAGTGCGAGCGCGAGCGTCGTCAGCTTGAAGCGCATCACCAGCGCGATCAGCGGGCGGTACATCGCCACCAGCACGCGGTTGATGGGGTTGCGATGCTCGGCCACGATCCGTCCGCGCACGAAGAACAACATCAGCACGGGCACCAGCGTCACCGACAGGAAGGCCGCGCCGGCCATGGCGAAGGTCTTGGTCCAGGCCAGGGGCGAGAACAGCCGGCCCTCCTGCCCTTCGAGTGTGAACACCGGCAGGAAGGAGACGGTGATGATCAGCAACGAGAAGAACAGCGCCGGCCCCACCTCGCGGCAGGCGCCGATCAACACCGCCGCGCGCTTGGCTGCGGTCGCGCCCTCGTGCAGGGTCTCCAGGCGCTTGTGCGCGTTCTCGATCATGACGATGGAGGCGTCCACCATCGCGCCGATGGCGATCGCGATGCCGCCCAGGCTCATGATGTTCGAGCCGATGCCCAGCGCCTGCATGCCGATGAAGGCCACGAGGATGCCGAGCGGCAGCGTCACGATGGCGACCAGTGCGCTACGCACGTGCAGAAGAAAGACCACGCACACCGCGGCGACGATCAGGCTTTCTTCCAGCAGCGTCCATTTGAGGTTGTCGATGGCGCGCTCGATCAGCGTCGAGCGGTCGTACACCGGCACGATTTCGGCACCTTCCGGCAGGCCCGGTGCCACCTCGGCGAGCTTGGCCTTGACCGCGGCGATCACGTCGAGCGCGTTCTGGCCGAAGCGCGCCATGACGATGCCGGAAGCGACCTCGCCCTCGCCGTTCAGCTCGGCCAGGCCGCGCCGCTCGGCCGGCACCCATTCGACTCGGCCGACATCGGCGATGCGCACTGGCGTACCGCCGTCCATCTGCAGCACGATGCCGGCGATGTCGTCCGCGTCGCGCAGATAGCCGCGGCCGCGGACCATGTACTCCTTCTCGGCCAGCTCGATGACGCGTCCACCCACATCGCGGTTCGACTCGCGGATGGCGCGCGTCACGTCGTCGAGTGTGATGCCGTAGCCGGCAAGCCGGTAGGGATCGACCGTAACCTGGTATTCGCGCACGAAGCCGCCGACGCTGGCGACCTCGGACACGCCCTCGGCCTGCGTCAGCTGGTAGCGCAGATACCAGTCCTGCAGGCTGCGCGTGTCGGCCAGGGACATGTCGCGGCCGGTGACGGCGTACTGGTACACCCAGCCGACGCCTGTGGCATCCGGCCCGATCTGCGGCGCCACGCCCTGCGGCAGGCGCGCCGCCGCGGTGCTCAGGTACTCCAGCACGCGCGAGCGCGCCCAGTAGATGTCGGTGCCGTCCTCGAAGATCACATACACGTAGGACGCACCGAACATCGAGAAGCCGCGTACCACCTTCGCCCGCGGCACGGCCAGCATCGACGTGGTGAGCGGATAGGTGACCTGGTCCTCGACCACCTGCGGTGCCTGGCCGGGGTAGTCTGTGTAGACGATGACCTGCACGTCCGACAGGTCGGGCAGCGCATCGAGCGGCGTATGACGGATCGCGTACAGGCCGGCGCCGATCAGGAACAGCGTCGCCAGCAGTACCAGGAAGACGTTGCGTGCCGACCAGTCGATCAGGCGGCCGAGGGCGCCCCCCTCGCCGGCCTCCGCCGCCTGCGAGCGCGCCGCGTCGGCTCGTTCCGGATGGCCGGCCTCGCGCACCGCCTCAGTCATGACGATGCTCCGCCGCCGGGGTCGCGGCGTCGCCAGGGCCTTCGATGCGGGTCACGACGTAGTCACCGGGTCCGCGCTCCTCGAAGCGGAAGCGGATCGGCGCCCCCGGCGCGAGACCGCGCACCAGTTCCGGCGACGCCAGGCCGAAGTCCATCGTCATCTCCGGCCATTTCAGCGCCGGGATCTCGCCGTGGGTCAGGGTCACGCTACCCAGTTCGGCATCGAAGGCCTCGAAGCGGCCTTCGGCCTCATGGACCGGCGGCGGCGCAGCGGCCTCGTTCATGTTCGACAGCGCCGCCCGCAACTGGCTTTCTGAGTCGATCAGGAAGTTGGCGGACACCACCACGCGCTCGCCGGCCTGCACCCCCTCGCGCACCTCGACGAAGTCCCCGCCGCGTGCGCCGAGCCGCACCGGACGCGGCTGGAAGCGCCCCTCGTCCAGCGCCATCAGCACCACCTGGCGCTCGCCGTCATCGATGACGGCCGAGGCCGGCACGACCAGCGTCGGTGCCACGCCGCCGGTCTCCAGTTCCACCCGGGCGAACATCCCGGGGCGCAGCACGCCGTCGGGGTTGTCGAGTTCGAGCCGCAGCGGCGTGCTGCGCGTGGAGGTGTTGAGCGTCGGGTAGAGGTAATCGACCCGCGCCTCGAAGGCCCTGCCGGGGAAGGCGTCCAGCGTCACCTGTGCATGCTGGCCGGGCCGGATCTGCGAAAGATCGCGCTCATAGACGTCGGCGACGACCCACACCCGCGACAGGTCGGCGATGCGGAACAAGGCCTCTCCCGCGGCGAAGCGCGCGCCCTCGATCGCGGCCTTGTCGAGCACGATGCCGGCAACCGGCGCATGCAGGGTCTGGCGCGGTCCGGCCTGGCCCCCCACCTGGAGGTTGCGCAGGCGCGCGCGCGTCGCCTCGGCCAGGCGCGCGGCGGCCTCGCCCGCCACCGGGTCGGCGCTGCTGTCGCGCTGCAGGCGCTCGGCGATGCGCAGCTCCTCGCCGGCCGACTGCAGCTCGGGGCTGTAGGTGCTGAACAACGGCTGGCCCTTGCGCACGACATCGCCCACGGCACGCACGTGAAGGCGTTCGATCCAGCCGTCGAAGCGCGGCGCCACCACCGCCTGCGCGCGCTCGTCGATCTCCACGCGGCCGCTGGCTCGGATCGGCACTGCCAGCGTGCGCGACTCGACCACCGCGGTCCGAACCCCCAGCGTCTGCACGCGCGCCGGGCTGACACGGACCACGCCGGCGTCGTCGGGCTGTTCGTCGGCATAGACCGGGATGTAGTCCATGCCCATCGAATCCTTCTTGGGGACGGGCGACGTATCGGGCAAGCCCATCGGGTTGCGGTAATAGAGGATCGTGCGTTCGCCCGTTGCGGATGCCGCCGCCCCCTGATCCACCGCGCCGGCCGGGGTCCCAGCCGCTGCGCCGCTGCGGGCGTCGGCCGGCACGCCGAGGCCGGTGCCGGCCCAGTATCCCCCGCCCGCCGCCAGCGCGGCGACCACCACCAGCGCACCCATGCGCGTTCCCTTGTTCACTTCGTTTCCCCAGACAGTTTCTCGATCTCGCTGAGTGCAAGACGGGTTTCGATCTCGGTCTGCAGCAGCCGCTCGCGCACAGCGATGAGCTGGCGTTCGGCCTCGAGCACGCTATCGAAGTCCGCCTGCCCGCCGACCAGTGCCGCACGCGCGGCGTCACGCGTGGCGAGTACCTGCGGCAGCAGGCTGTCGCGCAGCAGACGCAGGCCATCCCGACCGCCGCCATAGCGTGCCCAGGCCGCGCCGAGTTCGCCGACCGCAGCATCCGCGCTCGCCTCGCGACGCGCCTCGGCCGCCGTCAGCATCAGCTCCGCCTCGCGTTCGCGCGCCCGGCGGCTACCCTGCTGCAGCGGGATCATCACTTCGAACATCAGGTCCCAGGACGGGCGCCCTTCGTCCGGCCGGTTGTAGGTCAGCCCGACGCTGAAGTCCGGCGCGCGTTCGCGGTAGGTGCGCGCCCGCTCGGCGCGGGCGACATCGACGCCCTGGGCCGCACTCAGCACCTCGGGACTGCGCGCGCGGGCGCGCTCGAACAGCGCGCCCGCATCGAGCGCATCCGGCAGCGGCGCAGGGTCGGCCGGGGGCAACAGTGGCGCATCGGGTGCGCGGGCAAGCAGGCCATTCAGCATCGCCACCACGCCGCGGCGCGCCTGCTCACGCGTCAGCAGCACCAGTCGCTGTTCGCTGATTTCGCGCTGCGCGCGCAGCACGGCCTGCTGCGGCAGCAGGCCAAGGCGATAACGTGCCAGCGCCAGCGTCTCGAGCTCCTGCAGCAGAGCCAGCGCATCGCGAGCCAGGGCCAGCTCGCGATCGGCGGCGTAGTAGCGCAGCCAGGCGGCCTCGATCGCCGCCGCCCGCTCGGCCCAGCCGGCATCGCGCATCGCCGCCGCACGGCGGGCCTGCGCCTCGGCCGCCTCCGCCGCCAGCTCACGCTTGCCCCAGCCGGGCAAGGGCTGCACCACACGATAGCGCGTCTCGCCGACCTGCCCCGGCAACACGGAGGCCGAACGGCCGTTCATGGTGTTGGTGAAATCCATCAGCTCCAGCTCGAAACGCGGATCGGGCAGCGCGCCGGCCGGCTCGACGCGCTCACGCGCTGCCTCAGCCTCGGCGCGATCAGCGGCATACGCCGGGCTGTGCGCCCGGGCATGCTCGATCAGGGCGCGCACATCGGCGCCGAGCGCAGTGCCTTCCGTAGCGCCCGAGTCAGCCCCGAAAGCCGTGACGGGCGCAGCAAGAGCACAGGAGAGCAGGCCGGCAAGCGCACGCATTCGAATGCTGAATGGAGGGGGCTTCATCGGCGGCATGGACAGCGATGGGCGTCTGGGGAAGGCATGCACAGCTCGAAAACGTCGGCTGCCATGCAGCGGGACCAGGTCAAGGCAGGCGCTCCAGCTCGACCACGGTGAAGGTGCTGCCGACCTTGTCGGCGATGAAGCGGATGCTGTCGCCGGCCTTGACCTGCTCGAGCATGGCAGCGTCGGCAACGACGAAGGCCATCGTCATCGGCGGCATGTCCAGGCGCGGCAGGGGCCCGTGGGCGATCGTGATCTTGCCGGCCGTCCTGTCCACCTTGCGTACCGTGCCTTCGGAATGGTCGCTGGCCGCGGGCGCCGCAGCCCGAGTCGCACCATGGCTGCTGTGGCGATCGTGGCCCGACTGCGCCAGCGCACCGGCCGGCACCGCCAGGATCAGCGTTGCCGCCAGCAGCGGGAGGTGAAGTGCCTTGTTCATGTCGGATCTCTCGCATTGCGTTGGGGTGACGACATGCTGCCCCGCCCTCCCCGTCCACACCCTGACGCCCGGATTACATCTCTGTAATGTGGCGTCCGCCGGCGCGCCGAGAGGGCACAATGGGCTCGCATCTGGCAAGACCTTTTCCAAACCCGCAGCGACATGAAGATCCTGATCGTCGAAGACGAACCCAAGACCGGCGACTACCTGCGCCAGGGCCTGGCCGAGGCCGGCTTCGTCGTCGACCTCGCCCGCGACGGACTGGACGGCCTGCATCTGGCGTTGAACGGCGACTATGCGCTGGTGGTGCTGGACGTGATGCTGCCGGGGCTGGATGGCTGGGGCGTGCTGCAGACGCTGCGTCGCGGCGGGCGCGAGATGCCGGTGCTGTTCCTCACCGCACGCGACCAGGTCGAGGACCGGGTGCGCGGCCTGGATCTCGGCGCCGACGACTACCTCGTCAAGCCCTTCGCCTTCTCCGAACTGCTGGCACGCGTGCGCACGCTGCTGCGCCGGGGCCGCAGCAAGGAACCGGATGTGCTGCGCGCCGCCGACCTCGAGCTCGACCTGCTACGCCGGCGCGTGCTGCGCGGTGGCCAGCGCATCGACCTGACCGCCAAGGAGTTCGCCCTGCTGGAACTGCTGCTGCGGCGCCAGGGCGAGGTGCTGCCGCGCTCACTGATCGCCTCCCAGGTTTGGGACATGAACTTCGACAGCGACACCAACGTGATCGAAGTCGCCGTGCGCCGGCTGCGCGCCAAGGTCGACGACGCCTTCGAGCCCAAGCTGATCCGCACGGTACGCGGCATGGGCTACGTGCTCGAAGTGCCGGAATGCTGAAGATGCCGCCGCGCCTGTCGCTCACCGCCCGCCTTGCGCTGCTGTTCGCTCTGCTCACCGCAAGCCTGCTGATCGTCGTCGGCGTCGTGCTGGGCCGCGCGGTCGAGGCACACTTCGATGAACTCGACACGCACGAGCTGGCCGGCAAGCTGACGCTGGTCGGCAACCTCGTGCGCGAAGCCGGTTCGGATGCCGGCCAGCACCTCGATGCGGCCTTCGCCGGTCAGGATACGGTTGGCCTGCTGCTGCGCGCGGCCGACGGGACGGTGCTGCACGCGATCCAGCCCGGCGCGTTCACGCCTGCCCATCTCGCGGGTGCGGCGCTGACGCAGGGCGGCGAAGGCTGGCACTCGGGACCACGCCAGTTCATCGGTCGCGAGCTTGCAATGGAAACGGGCGGCGACACCGGCGATGCACTGCGCGTGGCCGTGGCGCTGGACATCTCCCACCATGCGCACTTCCTCGACGAGGTACGACGCGGGCTGTGGCTGGGCATCTCCGCGGCCGCGCTGGTCGCCGCCCTGCTCGGCTGGTTCGCCGCGCACCGCGGGCTCGCTCCGCTGCGGCGGGTGACGGCGACCGCGCGCGGCCTGTCGGCCGAACGCCTGTCCCAGCGCCTGGACGAGACCGGCGCCCCGGCCGAAGTCCGCGACCTGGTCGACGCCTTCAACGGCATGCTCGAACGGCTGGAATACTCCTTCACCCGCCTGTCGGACTTTTCTGCCGACATCGCACACGAACTGCGCACACCCGTCTCCAACCTCATGACGCAGACCGAGGTCGCCTTGTCGCGCGCACGCACCAACGAGGAATACCGCGAGGTGCTCGCCTCCAACCTCGAGGAGTTCGAGCGCATCGCGCGCATGGTCGGCGACATGCTGTTCCTTGCCCAGGCCGAGAACGGCCGCCTGCCGCGCCCGGTCGAGACCGTCGCGCTCGACGATGACGTCCGTGCGCTGATCGAGTTCTACGAGGCACTGGCGGAGGAACGCCAGGTGCGCATGACGATCGAAGGCCGTGCCTGCGTGACCGGCGACAGGCTGATGCTGCGGCGCGCGGTGTCGAACCTGCTGTCCAACGCGCTGCGCCATACGGCGACGGGTGGCACGATCGACATCCTGATCGAGGATGGCATTCGTGGCGGGAACGATGCCGTCACCCTGTCGGTCTGCAATACCGGCGACACCATTCCGCCGGACCAGTTGCCACGCATCTTCGATCGCTTCCATCGCGCCGGAACGAACCGCGCGCGTCACGGTGAAGGCGCGGGCCTCGGGCTGGCGATCACACGCTCGATCGTGCTCGCGCATGGCGGCGACATCGTTGCCACCTCGGCTGACGGCCTGACGCGGTTCACCATCACGCTGCCGCGCGCCACGGATGTGCGCCCCCCATTTTCCGAAACGACAGGAGTCTCCCCATGAAACCCCGCCGCCCTTCCCTTCGCACCCTGCTGGCCGCCACGGCGATCGGCCTCGCCACCCTCGGCCACGCGACGGCCGCCGATGACGAGGTGACGATGTTCAAGGACCCCAACTGCGGCTGCTGCGGCAAGTGGGCCGAGCACATGCGCGCCAACGGCTTCAAGGTCAAGGAAGTCGCCACCAGCGAGATGGGTGCGATCAAGCGCACGGCCGGCGTCCCGCAGCCGCTGGGTTCCTGCCATACGGCCAAGGTCGGCGGGTACGTGGTCGAAGGCCACGTGCCAGCGGCCGACGTCAAGCGCATGCTGGCCGACAAGCCGGCCATCACCGGCATCTCCGCCCCCGGCATGCCGATGGGTTCGCCCGGCATGGAAGGCCCTTACCCGGCCGACCGCTACGACGTCGTGAGCTTCGACGCCCAGGGCAAGACCGCGGTGTTCGCCAGCCACTGAGCAGGCCGAGGTGCCGCCGCGCTCAGTCGCCGACCTTGAGTGTCCACAGGTGCGCGGCGACCAGCGCGCGCCACGGCGAGAACGGCGCCAGCCAGCGCTCGGCCTCGCGCTCGCCGATTCGGTCGGACGATCCGATCAGGTGCTGCAGGCCGCGGCGCACTGCGGCGTCGCCATGCAGCGAACCGTCCAGCCAGCCGAAACCGCGCAGCAAGGCGTAGTTGACCGTCCACGGCCCGATGCCGCGGATGGCGAGCAGGCGGGCACGGATCTCATCGACCGGCAGCGCCGAACTTGCATCCCCCTGCAGGCCTCGCCCCATCCAGTCGTCCAGCGGCAGTTCGCCCTCGACCTCCGCGCGGGCCAGCGTGAGCAAGGCCTCGGCCTTGGTCTGCGAGCAGCCGGCCACGCGCAGGGCGCCGGCATCGAGCTGCAACAGGCTGGACGCGTCCGGGTAGCACATCAGACCGCTGGAGTGCTGCCGGCCCACGGCCAGGATGAGCTTGCGCCGCAGCGCGACCGCCGCGCCGAGGCTGACCTGCTGGCCGACAATCGCCCAGCTCAGCGCCTCGAAGGGAGTGGCCGCCTGCGGCACGCGCAGGCCGGCATTGCGTGCGAGCAGCGGCCCGAGCTGCGGATGCCCGGCATGGGCGCGCTCGAAGGCCTCGACCGGTTGATCGAGGCCCAGCATGTGGCGCACGAGTCCGGCAAGCGCGTCCTGTGCATCGGCATCGCCGGCGTTCGCCCCGTCCACGCCGTCGATGACGCAGCGGGCACGCAGTTCAGCGCGGTTGACGCGAATCTCCAGACAGGCGGGCCGCCCCTTCCACACCAGCCCTTTGTCCAGCCCGGTCCCGACATCCGATTCGAACGTGCGTTCTGCAAGCTGCTGCGGGTCGCGGCGATGGAACGCGAGCACGTCCGCCATGCGAAAGCCCTCGGGCAAGGGCAGGCGACAGTGCAGCGCGTGCGCTGTCATGGCCGGGCAGCGCGCTCGGCCAGCCGGCGTTCGCGCGCGACGAAGCCGACCTTGATCTCGCGGGCGCGCAGCTGCCCGCAGCCGGCATCGACGTCCTGTCCGGCCGAGCGCCGCAGCTTGGTCAGCACGCCGCGCTGATGCAGCCAGCGCGCGATGTCGGCGGCCTTTTCCCAGCTCGGGCGGCGGAAGTCGAGCCCCTCGACGGTGTTGAACGGGATCATGTTCATCACCGCGTACTTGCCGGCGAGCAGGCGGACGATGCCTTCGAGTTCCTCGGCGCTGTCATTGACGCCGTCGAGCAGCGTCCATTGGTACTGGATGGGGTAGCCGGTGGCCCGTGCGTAGGCCTCGCCCAACTCGACCAGCGCCTCCGGGTCGATGCGTGGCGCGCGCGGCAACAGTTGCGCACGCAGCCCGGCGCGCGTGGTGTGCAGCGACAGCGCCAGTGCGGGCTTCACGCGCATCTGCGGCAGGCGTTCGAACACGCGCTCGTCACCCACGGTGGAAAACACCAGATTCTTGTGCGGAATGGCACCGTCGGTGCCGAGCGTCTCGATCGCCTCGACGACGTTGTCGAGGTTGTGCGCCGGCTCGCCCATGCCCATGAACACCACCTTGTGCACCCGGCGCAGGCTGCGCGCCAGCGCCACCTGGGCGACGATCTCGGCACTGCCGACCTGGCGCAGCAGGCCGTCCTTGCCGGTCATGCAGAAGACGCAGCCCACCGCACAGCCGACCTGGGTGGACACGCACAGACCGTCGCGCGGCAGCAGCACGCTTTCCACCGTCTGGCCGTCGGCCAGCTCGACGAGCAGGCGGGACGAGCCGTCCTCGCCCGGATGCTGCGAACGCAGGCGGGCGAGTCCGTCGAGCTCGGCGGTGAGCGCAGGCAGGGCCTGGCGCAGTGCCAGCGGCAGGAAATGTTCCTGCGGACGCGGGCCACCGTCGAGCGGCAGGCGTTGCAGCCAGGCCCGCATCAGGCGGTCCTCGTGACAGGGTTTGGCGCCCAGTTCCCGCAGGCGGGCGCGAAGGGTTTCGATGCGCATGGGGCCGGCATCCTAGCACCCGCGGGCGAGCGCGTCAGTGGTCTCCCGCACGGGGCGGATGCTGGGGGGAACGCAAGCCTGCGGCCCTCACCCTCAACGCTTCACATACAGCCCCTTCTGCGCGCCGTACCAGGCCGCGAGGTCGGCCATGTCCTGCTTCGACAGGGCCTCGACTTGCGCCGCCATGATCGGGTTCCTGCGCTTGCCGGCCTTGTAGTCGAGCAAGGCCTGCAGCAGGTAGTCGGTGTGCTGGCCGCCGATACGCGGGAAAGCCGGGGTGGGACTGTTGCCGTCCGCACCATGACAGGCTGCGCACACTTCCGACTTCTCCTTGCCCCGCATCGGGTCGCCCGCTGCATGCGCGGACACGAGGGCCGCGGACATCACCACGACACCCAGGCCCCGCAGCAGGCCCGGGAACGCACTCCGTCGATCGAATCGCATGGCTCGACTCCTCAGCGCGCGACGCTGTAATAGGCGGCCAGATCGGCCATGTCCTGGTCGGACAGTCCCCCGGCAACGCCCTGCATGGTCGGATGACTGCGTTCGCCGGCCTTGTAGGCCTGCAGCGCAGCGACGATGTATTCCGGATGCTGGCCGCCCAGCTTGGGCACCGAATAGACCTGTGGAAAGGTGGTGCGATAACCCTCGATGCCATGACAGCCGACGCACATCGAGATCTTGCCCTTCGCCGCCTCGGCATCGCCCTCGACCGCCAGCGCAGGCCAGGCCGAAGCCGCAAGCGCCAGACCGCAAACCAGATATCGTCCCTGCATGGTGAATCCTCCGTTGGGGGGATGCTGCACAAGCCGTTGTCGATAAGATCTGTCCCAGGCCGGGCAATCGCTATTCATCATGCCTAACCTGGCGCGGCTGTTTCGCCGGTTTTCCGTAACGCTAACGGTATAATCATTTGTAAATAAATCAGAGGATTCCCGAATGTCCACCCTTCGCTTCGAAGGCACTGCCGATTACGTCGCCACCCCCGACCTGATGCTTGCCGTCAATGCGGCGATCCGTCTGCAGCGTCCGCTGTTGATCAAGGGCGAACCGGGCACGGGCAAAACGATGCTGGCCGAGGAGGTCGCGGCCGCACTGGGGCTGCCGCTGCTGCAGTGGCACATCAAGTCGACGACCAAGGCGCAGCAGGGGCTGTACGAGTACGACGCCGTCTCCCGCCTGCGCGACTCGCAACTTGGCGACGACCGCGTCAAGGACATCGGCAACTACATCGTCAAGGGCGTGCTGTGGCAGGCCTTCGAGGCCGAACGCCCGACCGTGGTGCTGATCGACGAGATCGACAAGGCCGACATCGAGTTTCCCAACGATCTGCTGCGCGAACTCGACCGCATGGAGTTCCATGTGTACGAGACGCGCGAGACCGTCCGGGCACGGCACCGGCCGATCGTGTTCATCACCTCGAACAACGAGAAGGAACTGCCCGACGCCTTCCTGCGCCGCTGCTTCTTCCACTACATCCGCTTCCCCGACCGCGACACGATGCAGCGCATCGTCGACGTGCACTTCCCGGGCATCCGCAAGCAACTGCTGACCGAGGCGCTCGAGGTCTTCTTCGGCCTGCGCGAGGTGCCGGGACTGAAGAAGAAGCCCTCCACCTCCGAGCTGATCGACTGGCTGAAGCTGCTGGTCGCCGAGGACATCCCGCCCGAAGCGCTGCGCAGCCAGGACGGCAAGGTGGTCGTTCCGCCGCTGCATGGTGCGCTGCTGAAGAATGAACAGGACATGCACCTGTTCGAGCGCCTCGTGTTCATGTCGCGTCACAACCGCTGAGCTGCTGCATGCGCATGTTCAAGGGCATTCTCGACTGGCTGTTCGGACGTTCCCGCAACGCAGCGCAGCGGCCGGCGCCGACGGCGGAGCCGGCGGATTTCGAGCGGCTCAACCGCAATGCGCCGCTGCGCGACGCGACGCTGCGCGAGGACGTGCCGTCGGGCGTCGGCACCTTCCTGTGCCGTGAAGCCGTGCTCGGCCGTGACCAGCGCATCGCCGGCTACCAGTTCATGCTGCAGGAGAGCACCCGCAACCGCATCCAGCTCAGCAGCCGGCGCATCCACCACCTCTACGCCGAAGTGCTGGTACGCAGCCTGGTCGGCGCGAATATTGCCCAACTGCTGGGGCACCGGCGCGCCTTCCTCGAGGTGCCCGACTCCTTCCTCGGACACCCCTGTCTCGACGAACTGCCCGCGGCCCAGGTGGTCCTGATCGCCGCCCCTCACCATGAACAGGGCTGTGTACCGCCCGAGACACTGCGCCCGGTCGTGGAGGCGCTCAAGCGTCGTGGCTTCGGCTTCGCCCTGCCCGACCCGCTGGTCATCCGCGAATATGGCCCGCTACTGCCACTGGCCGACATGATCGTCGTGCGCGCGCCGGCCCTCGATGCGCGGCACGGTCTGCAACTCACCGGCCTCCTCAGCGAGGGCGCCCCGAACGCACGCCTGCTCGTCCGCGATCTCCCCTCGCTCGAGGATTTCCGCTTCGCCTTCAAGATGGGTGCCGCGCTGTTCCAGGGCCCCTTCATCACCAGCCGCGAGGACTGGAGCGAACACGAACTCGGCCCCGATGCCCTGCGCATCGCCACCCTGATCGGGCGCCTGCGCCAGAACGCCGAGACCCGCGAGCTGGCGGCGCTGCTCAAGGAAGACGGCGCGCTGTCGCTGCGCCTGCTGCGCTACGTCAACTCCGCCGCCAACGCGCTGCCGACGCCCGTCTCGTCCATCGAGCACGCGCTGGCCATGATCGGTCACGAGCGCCTGCACCGCTGGCTCGTGCTGCTCGCCTGCAGCACCGACGGCCGCAATGCGCGCGCCGCCTCGGCGCTGGAAACCGCGCTCATCCGCGCCCGCCTGATGGAGCTGCTCGGTCACGATTGCCCGCAACTGAAGGCCGACGCCCTGTTCCTCGTCGGCCTGCTCTCGCTCGCCGACGTGATCATGCAGGTGCCGCTGGACAAGGTGCTCGCCCCGCTCGCGCTCGACCCCGACATCGAGGCTGCATTGCGGCACGGCGCGGGGCCGCTGTTCCCGCTGCTCGAACTCGCGATCGCCTGCGAAAACGGTGACACCGACCCCGCGCGCCTGCACGACCTCGCCGAGGCCCGCGGCATCTCCGCGCAGCAGGCCTCGGACTGCCACCTCAAGGCCATGCTGTGGGCCATCGAGCTCAACATCTGAGCCCGGCCCGGGAGCCTCGACGATGCTGATCGACTTCTTCCTGCACCTCAAGGCACGCAAGCTGCCGGTGTCCACGCGCGAGTTCCTGACCCTGCTCGAGGCGCTGCAGGCGCACGTTTGCGGCCCGTCCATCGACGATTTCTACGTGCTGGCGCGCGCCTGCCTGGTCAAGGACGAATCGCTCTACGACCGCTTCGACCAGGCCTTCGGCGAGTATTTCAAGGGCGTGACCGAGATCCCGGGCCTCGAAGCCGAGCTGCCGGAGGAATGGCTGCGGGCGATGGCGAGGAAGCACCTGACGCCCGAGGAACGCGCGAAGCTGGAGAAGCTCGGCTGGAAAAAGCTGATGGACGAGTTCCGCAAGCGCCTGGCGGAACAGAAGGGGCGCCACCAGGGGGGCAACAAGTGGATCGGCACCGGCGGCAGTTCGCCCTTCGGCAACAACGGCACCCACCCGGAAGGCATCCGCATCGGGGGTGAATCGGCCGGCAACCGCACGGCGGTCAAGGTGTGGGACAAGCGCGAGTTCCGCAACCTCGACGACTCGGTCGAGCTGGGCACGCGCAACATCAAGGTCGCGCTGCGCCGGTTGCGCCGCTTCGCGCGCCAGGGGGCGGCCGAGGAACTCGACCTGGACGGCACCATCGCCGCCACCGCGCGCAACGCCGGCTGGCTCGACCTGATGATGCGCCCCGAGCGCCACAACGCGGTGAAGGTACTGCTGTTCCTCGACGTCGGCGGCTCGATGGACGACCACATCAAGGTGTGCGAGGAACTGTTCTCCGCCTGCCGGCTGGAGTTCAAGCACCTCGAGTACTTCTACTTCCACAACTGCGTCTACGAAGGCGTGTGGCGCGACAACCAGCGGCGCCATGCCGAACGCACGCCGGTGTTCGACGTCATCCACAAGTACGGTCCGGACTACAAGCTGATCTTCGTCGGCGACGCGACCATGAGCCCCTACGAGATCCTGCACCCGCATGGTTCGGTCGAGCACATGAACGCCGAGGCCGGTGCCACCTGGCTGCGCCGCCTGCTCGACGCCTACCCGGCCGCTGCCTGGCTCAACCCCGAGCCCGAACGCCTGTGGGACTACCGCAAGTCGATCGAACTGATCCGCCAGATCATGGCCGACCGGATGTACCCGATGACGCTCGACGGCCTCACGCGGGCGATGCAGGGCCTGTCGAAGAAGCACTGAGGGCAGCGCGCGCCGCAGCGCCCCGGGTCAGGCATCAGCGGCGCAGGCTGAGCGCCCAGGTCGCCAGGCTGAACAGCATTCCACCGGCCACCGTCAGCGCCAGGGGTGTCGGGCTGGCCTGCACGCCATGGCCGACGATCATGCCGGCGCCGGCGCCGAGCCCCATCTGCACGAAACCCATCAGCGAAGCCGCCGCGCCAGCCATCTTCGGGTAGCCCGCCAGCCCCAGGGCCGCCGCATTGGGCATCACCAGGCCGATGGCCATCGTCACGCCCCACATCGGACCCATGATGGCGGCCGGATGATGCACGCCCGCAAGCGCCAGCACGGCCATCAGCAGCCCGCAGGCCGCACCGAGGAAGACGCCGCTGCGGATCATTTCTTCGGCCCCCAGTCGCCGTGACAGCCGCGCGGACAGCACCGAGCCGACCATGAAGCCGGTGACGTTGGCGCCGAACGCAAGGCCCATCTGCTGCGGCGACATGCCATACAGCTCGATGTAGACGAAGGGCGAGCCCGAGATGAAGGCGAACAGCGCGGCAAAGGCGCCGCAGCCGGTCAGTAGTGCGCCGCGATACACGCGGTCGGCCAGCAGCACGCCGTAGTTCGCCACCATGCGCGACGGGCGCATCGCGTGCGGGTCGGGGTGGCGGTTGGTTTCCTTCAGCACCGTCTCCACCATCACGGCCAGCACCAGGCCGTAGCCGGTCAAGGTGAAGAAGGTCGAGCGCCAGCCGAAGGATGCGCTCAGCCAGCCACCGAGGACGGGCGCCGCGAGCGGTGCCAGTGCGGTCGCCGTCGCTACGTGCGACAGCACGCGTGCCGCCGCGTGCGGACCATACACGTCGCGCACCACCGCCCGCCCCAGCACCGGTCCCACGCAGGCGCCGAAGGCCTGCACCAGCCGCGCTGCCACCAGGGTCTCGATCGTCGGCGCCAGCGCACAGGCGGCCGACGACAGCACGAACACCACCATGCCCCACAGCATCACCGGCCGCCGCCCGAAACGGTCGGAGAGTGGACCGATCAGCAGCTGTCCGAAGCCGAAGCCGAGCAGGTAGACCGACAGTGTGAGCTGCGCCCCGGCCGTGTCGGTGCCGAGGGCACGCCCGATGGCCGGCAGCGCCGGCAGGTAGAAATCGGTCGACAGCGGACCAAGGGATGTGAGCGCGACAATGAGGACGGCGAGCAAGACGCTGTGTTGTACGGGCATGAAGATCGATTCAGAAGGTGAGCGCGAACCACTCGGTGAGGCTGCGTGTTTCCCCGCTCGCCGAAAGCGCCCGATCGATGACGTCCTGGTTGCCCCACACGACGTCGTCCAGCTCCCCCTGCGCCACGCGCGCCTCGATGTCACTGCAATAGAGCCCCAGCTCGCGCTGCACGTAGAAGCCGTAGGTGCGGCAAGCCACGGGTCGGTACGCGTAGACGGGACAGGCACCGCTCTCGCGGTCGAGCATCGGGCACACGATCGGCGCGCTCGCGCCATGGCCCAGCAGCCCAACCGCGTCCCGGATGGCCTGCAGGCGCTGCGGGGGGAGCGTCCGCAGGCCCTCCAGCAACAAACCCCATTCCGCCGCCGTCAGGCGCGGGACATCCGCCAGCCGACGGCAGCAGGTGTCACAGCCCTTGCTGCAGGGCCAGTCTGGGCGTGTGTGCCGTATCGCGCCGACGCGGGCGTCGACATCGGCGTGGAGACGGAACAGCGGGGATCGTTCGGGCATGGCACTGATGAGGGAGGAATGACCGGGCATCGGACCAGGTGGGTCCGGGCGCGCATTGTAGCGCGCCAGGCCGGCAGGCTTTTCGTCCATGCATGTGCGGCATTGCACAAACGTCACGACCTTACTCAAGTAGAATGCTGGGTCCCGCCGAAACGCCCGGATTGAGCCGCTTCTACGCCGCCCACTGCCGCGGCACCGTCCCCGAAAAGACCAGACCCGAATGCGCCCGATCCTGCGCCTGATGATCGTTTTGCTGCTCGCCGCCGTGCTCTCGCCCGCCGGGGCGATGTCGGTGACCTTCATCAACCCGGGGAAGTCGAGCGAGATGTTCTGGCACACCTCGGCACGTGCCGCCGAAGAAGCCGCCCGCGCGCTTGGCGTCGACCTCGAGCTCATCTACCTCGAGCGCCAGCATCTCGCCGCGCTCGAGGTGGTGCGCGGACTTGCCGCGCGCCCGGCCGAGCGGCGTCCGGACTACGTCATGCTGGTCAACGAAGGGGGCGTGGCGCCCGAAGCGCTGCGCATCCTCGACGAGGCCGGTCTCAGGACCCTGCTCGTCTATAGCGGCATACAGGGTGCCCAGGAACGCGCGCTGGTGGGCACCCCGCGCGATACGTACCGCCACTGGCTCGGTTCGATCGAGCCGCGTGCCGAGGAGGCCGGCTACCTCACCGCGAAGGCCCTCATCGACAAGGGCCGTGAAGCGCGTGCCTTCGGCCCCGACGGCAAGCTGCACCTGCTGGCGATCGCGGCCGACCGCGCCACGCCAACCTCGATCCGGCGCAGCGAAGGCATGCGCAAGGCGGTCGAGGAAGCCGGCGACGCGGTGCTGGACCAGGAGGTGTTCGGCGCCTTCAGCCGCGAGAAGGCCACCGAGCAGAGCGCCTGGCTGTTCCAGCGCTTTCCCCACGCGCGACTCGTGTGGGCGGCAAACGACCAGATGGCCTTCGGTGCCATGGCATCGTGGGAAGCGCGTGGCGGGCAGCCCGGTCACGACGCCTGGTTCAGCGGCATCAACACCTCGGGCGAGGCCATGAAGGCGCTGCGCTCGGGTCGCCTGACGGCGCTGTCCGGCGGGCACTTCATCGTCGGCGCCTGGGCCGTGGTGATGTTGTACGACTACCATCACGGTGTCGACTTCGCCGACAGCGAGGGCCTCGAACTGAGCGCATCGGTGTTTCCGCTCTTCAGCGTACGCGATGCCGGCACCTTCGAGCGGCGCTACGGTAAGGGCCACTTCGACGCCATCGATTTTCGCCGCTTCAGCAAGGTCCACAACCCGGCAATCACGCGCTACGACTTCGGCTTCCGCCAGTTGCTGAAGGGACGCGGCACGCCATGAGCGACGCCCCGACCCATTCGATCGCCGCCCGACTGGCAAGGCGCATCCTCCTCTACGCCAGCGCCTGCGCACTGCTCATCGGCGGCGTGCAGACGCTGCACCTGTCGCAGGAAGTGAGGCAGCGCTTCTCGCAGTCGATCGAGGCAGCGGGCCTGACCCACGTGCCCCTGCTGTCGGTCGCCGTGTGGGACATCGAGCCCGATACCATCCGGCGCCAGTTGCACCAGCTCGCCAGCCAGCACGCGATCGGCCACGTCCGCCTGGTGACCGACGTCGGACGCGTCTTCGAGGCGGGCGACCCGGATGCACGCGACTTCACCGAAGCGCGGCGCTTCGACGTGCCCAATCCGACCCTGCAGGGCGAACCCATCGGCACGCTCGAGATCGTCGCCGACACCCGCGCGTTCTACCGCGAACTGGCGACCACCATCGGCGTCGGCCTGCTCGGCTACGCCGTGCTGACGCTGCTGATGTGCGGCCTGGTCCTGGTCGCCTTGCGGCGCGAGCTGGGTCCGCTGCGCCACATCGCCGAGTTCGTCAAGACGCTGTCGCCCGAACGGCTGACCACGCCGCTGACGGTCGACCGCGGCCCGCGGCATCAGCGCGACGAGATCGACCTCGTCGTCGAGGGCTTCGAGATCCTGCAGCGCGGCATCGACAGCCACATCCGCAACCTCGACCATCAGGTGGCAGCCCGCACGCACGACCTCGAAGCCGCACTGGCCTCGATCCGCACGCTGTCGACCACCGACACGCTGACGGGCTGCTTCAACCGCCGCCTGTTCGACGAACGCATCGCCGACGAAGTCGAGCGCGCCGACCGCTACGGGCGCCCCCTGTCCATCGTGTTCGCCGATGCGGACCACTTCAAGCGCATCAACGACACCTGGGGCCACAACGCCGGCGACGAGGTGCTGCGCGCGTTCAGCGCGAGCCTGAAGGCCCAGGTCCGCGACCACATCGACTGGGTCGTACGCTACGGCGGCGAGGAGTTCGTGATCGTGCTGCCCGAGACCACGCTCGACCGCGCCCGCGCGCTGGCCGAGCGCATCCGCGTGGTGGTGGAATCCGAGCCGCTCACGATCGACGACAGGCCGATCCGCCTCACGGCGAGCTTCGGCGTGGCGCAATACGCGCCGGGCGAGGCGCTGGCCGACTGGATCGACCGCGCCGACAAATGGCTCTACCTCGCCAAGGAACAGGGGCGCAACCGCGTCTGCGGCTGAGGCCCGGGACACCGCTCACCCCCGCCCCGTCCATACGGCAGGCGAAAAAAACGCCGGCGCAGCGGCCGGCGTTTTCGTTCGAAGCCCGAGCTCGATCAGGCGCCGACCTTGGCCTTGAAGACCTGGCGATAGCGGTGCAGCAGCGGCTCAGTGTAGCCGCTGGGCTGGGCGCAGCCTTCGAAGATCAGCGCACGGGCAGCCTGGAAGGCGACCGAGTCGTCGAAGTTCGGCGCCATCGGACGGTAGGCGGCGTCACCTGCGTTCTGGCCATCCACCACCGCGGCCATGCGGCGCAGCGTGGCATCGACCTGCTCGGCGGAAACGACGCCGTGGCGCAGCCAGTTGGCGATGTGCTGGCTGGAGATGCGCAGCGTGGCACGGTCTTCCATCAGGCCGACGTTGTTGATGTCAGGCACCTTCGAGCAGCCCACACCCTGCTCCACCCAGCGCACCACGTAGCCGAGGATGCCCTGGCAGTTGTTGTCCAGCTCCTGCTGGCGTGCCTCGGCGCTCCAGTCAGCCTGGGCAGCGACCGGCACGGTCAGCAGGCCGGTGAGCAGCGTATCGCGCTCGGCGGCCAGGTCGACCTTCTCCATCTCCTGCTGGATCGCGGCCACGTTGACCTGGTGGTAGTGCAGTGCGTGCAGCGTGGCGCCGGTCGGCGACGGCACCCAGGCGGTGTTGGCGCCAGACTTCGGGTGAGCGATCTTCTGCTCGAGCATGGCGGCCATCAGGTCGGGCATGGCCCACATGCCCTTGCCGATCTGGGCCTTGCCGCGCAGGCCGGCGGTAAGGCCGACCAGCACGTTGTTGCGCTCGTAGGCCTGGATCCAGGCGCTGGACTTCATGTCACCCTTGCGGATCATCGGGCCCGCTTCCATGGCGGTGTGCATCTCGTCGCCGGTGCGGTCGAGGAAGCCGGTGTTGATGAAGGCGACGCGGCTCCTGGCGGCGGCGATGCAGGCCATCAGGTTGATCGAGGTGCGGCGCTCCTCGTCCATGATGCCCATCTTCATCGTGTTGCGCGGCAGGCCGAGCAGGTCTTCGACGCGAGCGAACAGTTCGTCGGCGAAGGCGACTTCGGCCGGGCCGTGCATCTTCGGCTTGACGATGTACATGCTGCCGGTGCGCGAGTTGCCCTTGCGCTGGAGATCGTGCATCGAGATCAGCGTGGTGACGACGCCGTCGAGGATGCCCTCGGGGATCTCCTTGCCTTCGCCGTCGAGGATGGCCGGATTGGTCATCAGGTGGCCGACGTTGCGGATGAAGAGCAGCGAGCGGCCATGCAGGCGCAGCGTGCCGCCGGCCACCGCGGTGTATTCGCGATCCGGGTTCAGGCGGCGGGTGATGGTCTTGCCGTTCTTTTCCAGGTCTTCGGTCAGCGTGCCCTGCATCAGGCCCAGCCAGTTGCGATAGACGTCGACCTTGTCGTCGGCATCGACCGCGGCGATGGAGTCCTCGCAGTCCATGATGGTGGACACGGCGGCTTCCATGACCAGATCGTTGATGCCGGCGGCGTCGGTCTTGCCGATGGCGCCGTTGCGGTCGATCTGGACATCGATGTGCAGGCCGTTGTTCTTCAGCAGCAGCGAACTCGGCGCGGCGGCATCGCCCTGGTAGCCGACGAACTTCTCGGGCTGCTGCAGGCCGACGGTGGAACCGTTCTTGAGCGTGACGGCAAGCTTGCCATCGACCACGGCATAGGCGGTCGAGTCGGCATGCGAGGCGCCGGCCAGCGGCGCGGCCTGGTCGAGCACGTTGCGCGCGAAGGCGATGACCTTGGCGCCGCGCACCGGGTTGTAGCCCTTGGTGATCTCGGCCCCGTCGGTGTGCGGGATGGCGTCGGTGCCGTACAGCGCGTCGTACAGCGAACCCCAGCGGGCGTTGGCCGCGTTGAGCGCGTAGCGGGCGTTCATCACCGGCACCACCAGCTGCGGGCCGGCCTGAGCGGCCAGTTCGCTATCGACGTTGGCGGTATCGACCTTGACGCCGGCCGGCTGCGGCAGCAGGTAACCGATCGACTCCAGGAAGGCGCGGTAGGCGGCCATGTCGGCAATCGGGCCCGGGTTGGCGCGGTGCCAGGTGTCGAGCTCGGTCTGCAGGCGGTCGCGTTCGGCCAGCAGGGCGCGGTTCTTCGGAGCGAGATCATGTACCAGCGCATCGAAGCCTTTCCAGAAGGCGGCGACATCTACGCCGGTGCCCGGCAGGGCCTCTTCTTCGATGAAACGCTTCAGGTTCGCAGCCACCTGCAGGCGATGGCAGTTCACTCTCTCGGTCATGTTACGCACTCTCTGGAATCATTCATGGGAAACCAAACGCTGGCAACATTGTTGCAGCGCAGGCGAACGCGAGGATGCGACCGATTTGTGCTTGGGTCAAGGGTGGACGGCAAAAGTCCTCTATAAGACACACGGGATATCAACACGGGTGTCATCCAAGACGACGCGGCCTCATCGACAGGCGTGGCGCGCCCGTCCCGCGGCCGCATCAGCCCGGCACCGTAGCCGCCGGCGACACCCGCAACGCGCAATACTTGAACTCGGGAATCTTCCCGAAGGGGTCGAGCGCCGGCTGGGTCAGCAGGTTGGCCGCCGCCTCGTGGTAGCAGAACGCCATGAAGACCGAGCCTTGACGCACCCCCTCGTCCGCCCTCGCCTCCAGCTCCAGCTGCCCGCGCCGCGTCTGCAGGCGAACGCGCCCGCCGGAAGACACGCCGATCGAGGCCAGGTCGTCCGGATGCATGCCGCACCACGGCACCGGGTCGAGCGCGTCGAGCACGTCGGCGCGCCGGGTCATGCTGCCGGTGTGCCAGTGTTCCAGCACGCGGCCGGTGATGAGCACCATCGGGTAGTCGTCGTCGGGTAGTTCGGCCGCCGGCAAGGGCGACACCGGCACGAAGCGTCCGCGCCCGCTGGCAGTCGGGAAGGTCTGCTGGAACAGCACGGGTTGGGAGGGTTCCGCCGCCGAGAACTTGGGCGCCACCACCGCGCCCTCCCGTTCCAGCATGTCCCAGCTCAGGCCGGCATAGCTCGGCATCGCCTGCGCCAGCTCGGCGAAGACCTCGTGCGGGCCGGCGTAATGCCAGTCGAGACCCAGGCGCCGCGCCATTTCCTGGATGATCCACCAGTCCTGGCGTGCGTCACCGGGCAGCGGCAGCACCGGCTGCGCGAGCTGAACGAGACGGTCGGTGTTGGTGAAGCTGCCGGTCTTCTCGTAGAGGCTGGATGCCGGCAGTACGACGTCGGCCAGCATCGCGGTCTCGGTCAGGAAGATGTCCTGCACCACGAGGTGCTCCAGCTTCGCCAGCCCTGCCCGCGCGTGGTCGAGATCGGGGTCGGACATCGCCGGGTTCTCGCCCTCGATGTACATGGCGCGGATGCGGCCCTCGCAGGCAGCGTCCATGATCTCGACCACGGTCAGGCCCGGGGTGTCCGACAGCGGAGCCTGCCACAGCGCCTCGAAGCGCGCCCGCACCCCCGGCTCGGACACGCGCTGGTAGTCAGGCAGCATCATCGGGATCAGGCCGGCGTCCGACGCGCCCTGGACGTTGTTCTGCCCGCGCAGCGGATGCAGGCCGGTGCCGGGTCGGCCGATCTGGCCGGTCATCAGCGCCAGCGCGATCAGGCAGCGCGAGTTGTCGGTACCGTGGGTGTGCTGCGACACGCCCATGCCCCAGAAGATGATGCTGTTGGGACCACGGGCGTAGGCGCGCGCGACCTCGCGCACGGTGGCGGCGGGGATGCCGGTGACGGCCTCCATGCGCTCGGGCGTGTACTTCAGCGCGGCGTCGCGGAAAGCCTCGAAGCCCTCGGTACGGGCGGCGATGAAGTCCGGGTCGGTCAGGCCCTCCTCGATGATCGTGCACGCCATCGACAGCAGCAGCGCGACGTCGGCATCCGGGTGGAACTGCAGGAAGCGCCAGGCATGGCGGGCGAGCGGCGTCTCGCGCGGGTCCATCATCACCAGCTTCACGCCGCGCTCGGCGGCGTTCTTCATGAAGCTCGCCGCAACCGGGTGATTCGCTGCCGGGTTGGCGCCGATGACGATGGCAAGGTCGGCGAACTCGACGTCGCGCACCGGGTTGGACACCGCGCCCGAACCGATGCCTTCGAGCAGCGCCGCCACCGACGACGCATGGCACAGCCGCGTGCAGTGATCGACGTTGTGCGTGCCGAAACCGGTGCGCACCAGCTTCTGGAACAGGTAGGCCTCCTCGTTGCTGCCCTTGGCCGACCCGAAGCCGGCCAGCGCGTGCGGCCCGTGCGCGTCCTTGATGCGACGCAGGCCGGCGGCGGCGAAGTCGAGCGCCTCCTCCCAGCTCGCCTCGCGGAAGGCGGCCAGCGGATCGGCCGGGTCGAGATTGACGCCCTTCGGGATGCCGGGCTTGCGGATCAGCGGCACGGTCAGGCGCTGGCGGTTGCGGCTGTAGGTGAAGCCGTAGCGGCCCTTCACGCACAGGCGGCCGGCGTTGGCCGGACCGTCGCGGCCCTCGGCGAAGACGATCTTCTGCGCCGCGCCCTCACCCGCTACGTGGTAGCTCACCTGGCAGCCGACGCCGCAATAGGGGCACAGCGAATCGACGCGCCTGGTCGGCACCCAGTTGCGGGCCGCCGGGGTTTCCCGCGGCTCGGCCAGCGCCGTCGTCGTTGTCGTTGTCGTTGTCGCCGTCGTCGCAGTCACGGCCGGCGCCAGCGCGCCCGTCGGGCAGGCCTGCACACATTCGCCACACCCGACACAGCTCGACACGCCCATCGCTGTATCAAAATCGAACACTATCTTCGACTCGGCGCCACGGTGCGCGTAACCGATGACGTCATTGACCTGGATCTCGCGGCAGGCCCGCAGGCAGCGGTTGCACTGGATGCAGGCGGACAGATCGACTGCGATGCCCGGATGGCTGACATCCGGCGCAGGCTGCTCACGCGCCTCGAAGCGGCTTCCGCTGACGCCGAGCGCGCGGCACCATCGGGCGAGTTCGGAATCCGGTTTCTCGGCTGCGGCCGGCACATCGGCGCGCAGCAACTCCAGCACCATGCGTTGCGAGGCCAGGGCGCGCGCACTGGCCGACTGCACCTTCATGCCCGCCTTCGGCGCGCGGCAGCAGGACGGCGCCAGCACGCGCTCGCCGTCGATCTCGACCACACAGGCGCGGCAGTTGCCGTCGGCGCGCAAGCCGTCCGTGTAGCACAGATGCGGGATCTCGACGCCCGCGCGGCGCGCGGCGAGCAGGATGGACTCGCCCGGCGCAGCCTCGACCGGGCGGCCATCGAGTTCGAAGCGGATGGAGTCGGCCGCCAACGGGGCGGCGCTGTCCTGGGTCGCGATGCTCATTGCGCACCCTCCTTCTCGGTCGTGACCGGCGCACCCACCTCGTGCGGGAAGAAGCGCAGCACCGATCGCATCGGATTCGGCGCGGCCTGCCCCAGGCCGCAGATCGAGGCGTCCATCATCGCCTGCCCCAGTTCCCCGAGCAGACCGGCATCCCACTCCGGCGCCGCCATCAGGCGCGCGGCCTTGTCGGTGCCGACACGGCACGGCGTGCACTGGCCGCAGGATTCATGGGCGAAGAAGTGCATCGCGTTCTCGGCCAGCAGACGCGCCTTGTCGTGCTGGGAGAACACGACGATGGCGGCCGAGCCGATGAAACAGCCGTAGGGCGCCAGGGTGTCGAAATCGAGCGGCACGTCGGCCAGGCTGGCCGGCAGGATGCCGCCCGACGCGCCGCCGGGAAAGTAGCCATACAGATCGTGCCCCGGCAGCATGCCGCCGCAATGCTCGTCGATGAGCTGGCGCAGCGTGATGCCGGCATCGGTAACCACCACGCCCGGCAAGGCCACCCGGCCGCTGACCGAGAAACTGCGCAGCCCCTTGCGCCCGTTGCGGCCACGGCCATCGAGCCAGTCCTTGCCCTGCTGGCTGTACTCGACGATGCCGCGCACCCACCATAGCGTCTCGGGGTTATGCACCAGCGTCGGGCGGCCGAGCACGCCGACCTCCGCCACATAGGGCGGACGCAGCCGCGGCATGCCGCGCTTGCCTTCGATGGATTCGATCATCCCCGACTCCTCGCCGCACACGTAGGCGCCCGCGCCGCGGCGCACCTCGATCGGCGGCAGATCGGGCCAGGCGGCGCGCACCTTGTCGAGTTCGGTATTCAGCATGTGACGCAGAGCCGGATATTCGTCACGGATGTAGATCCAGATCGCCGCGACGCCGACGACACGGGCGGCGATCAGCATGCCCTCGATGAAACGGTGCGGGTCGCTGCCCAGGTAATGGCGGTCCTTGAAGGTGCCCGGTTCGCCCTCGTCGATGTTCACCGCCATGTTGCGCGGTGCCGGCTGAGCCATCACCGAGCGCCACTTCCGCGCCGACGGAAAGCCCGCGCCGCCCAGGCCACGCAGGCCTGCAGCCTCCAGCGCGGTGATGATCGACTCGCCGCTGCATGCACCCTCGCACACTGTCTCGAACAGGCGGTAACCGCCGGCCGCACGGTAGGCGTCGAAATCGACGATCTCCGGCAGCGGCTCGGTGCGCTCACCGGACGCGACCACCGCGGCCACGGTGTCCGCATCCGCCTTCACCACCGGATTCTGGCCGACCACGGCCACGGGCGCGCAATCGCAGCGACCGACACAGGGCACCCGCTGCACGCGCACCCCGGCGCCGAACCGGCCCTCCAGCGCCTGCGCAAGCGCCGCGCCGCCGTGCATCGCACAGGTCAGCGAATCGCACACCCGCACCGTCAGCGGCGGCGGTGGCGTCTGGCCCTCACCGACGACATCGAAGTGGTGATAGAAGGTCGCGACCTCGAACACCTCGGCGCGCGCCAGCTTCATCGCTTCGGCCAGCGCGGCGAGATGGTCGGCGAACAGCGCGCCGTGCGCGTCCTGCAGGCGATGCAGGTATTCGATCAGGCGGTCGCGGCGCGGAGTCTCGCCGCCGATCGCGGCGCGGGCCGCGGCAAGCGCGGCGTCGGGCAGGGGCGGACGCGTCGGTCCGCGCGCGCCTTTCTGGGGGGGCATGGCTGAAGTCTCCTCAGTGCGGTTCTCACAAGGCCAAGCAGTTTTGGTGCCAGACGAACACGAAAACGCACCGCGACACTCCCCAGGGGATGCGCCACGCTGCGCCCACTCCGGCTCAGGTTCCGCACTACGGCACGCTGTGGTAAGCGCGCTCCAGCCGCCACGCCACGATGCCCAGCACCACGCCGGCCACGGCCGCCCCCACGGGGAGCGCCACGGCCCCTTCCCAACTGCCGCGGGTGGCCACCAGCGCCGCCAGCAACGGGGGGCCGAGCAGCTGGCCCAGATTCGAGATCTGCATATTCAAGCCCTGGAAAGTGCCGATCTGGCGCGAGGTACGGGCGATGACGGTCGAGGCCGACAGGATCGACGACGGGATCAGGCCGCCGATGAAGGACACGCCCAGGCAGGCGAGGTAGCGCAGGCCATCGGACAGCGTCGGCGAGAAGGCGGCATACATGCACACGCCGCTCAACCCGCTGCCCAGCACCAGCAGTCTGCCGCGCGCCACATTGCGCCGCAGCAGTGCCCCACCGATGACGTTGCCCGGCACATTCACCAGCACCATCACGCAGGACAGCAGTGCGACCCAGCCGATCTCCAGCCCACGCTGGTCGCGCAGGAAGGTGGGCAGCCACACGATCAGGGTAAAGTGCTGCACCGACCAGGTGGCGAACAGCAGGCCAAGGACCCACGCCAGCGGCTGGCGCATCACCTCGCGGGCGACGGCCAGCGCACCGTCGTCTGCGGCAGGCGCCTCGGCGAAATGGTAGTGCCGACGCTGCCACCACACCGACGCCCCGCCTGCCGCAAGCAGCGCGATCGCGAACCACCAGATCGCCTGCCAGCCACCGACGCCCTGCAGCATGGGGGCCGCGATCATCACCAGACCGATGCCCGCCGGCATGTAGGCCGCCCATACCCCCAGCACGAAGCGCCGGTCCGCCGGCCGGCTGGCCGCCGACAGCAGGATCGGCGCCGACACCGCGACCGCGATATAGGCGGCGCCCTCGACCACGCGCGCCGCGAGCAACAGCGGAAAGCTCGTTGCCAGCACGCTGCCCACACCGCCTGCGATGCCGAAGCCGATGCCCGCAAGGCACAGCCGCAAGCCGCCGATCCGATCAGCCGAGAGACCGAACACCACCGCCACCGAAACCGCCAGCACATTGATCGCCGACGACAGCCAGCCCGCCTCGACCAGGCTCAGACCGAAGGCATCGCGCAGCGCCGTGATCATGATCGACACCTTGCCCACGTTGGCTGCAATCGCCACGCCGCACAGCAGCGCGGCGGATACCGCCAGCCAGTGCGTGACGGACACGCTCCGCGTCGATTCACTCATCCGCCTCTCCCCGGTTTCCTCCGTCATCCGCGGCCGGCATCAGTTCCTCGTCGCCGCTCCGCTCGCCGTGCAGTTCCCGGATCACGCTCCGCAGCCAGCGATTGCCGGGCTCGTGGTGGAAACGCCCGTGCCAGTGCTGCTTGACCGCGTACTGGGGCAAGGCGAACGGCACCGGATAGCAGCGGACCCTGCCGCGCTCCGCCAGCATCTCGCCGAACCGGCTGGGCACGATGACCAGCAGGTCGGTCTGCTCGATGACGAAGGACACGCCGATGAAGTTGGGGATGCGCAGCGCCACCTTGCGCATGATCTTCTGCCGCAGGACCTCGCGGTCGATGTACAGATGCCCCGTGCCGGACGTCGTCACCACCGCGTGATCCTCGGCCTCGAACTGCGCAAGGCTGAGGCCGTCGCGGAGTCGCGGATGCTCGGCGCTTGCCAGGCAGACATAGTGCTGACGGAACAGCGACTGCTGGTAGAAACCCGCATCGAGTTGCGGCATGAACCCCAGCGCCAGGTCGACATCGCCGGCCTCGAGCATCTGCGCCGTGTCGGCCGTCAGGTTGAAGACCTCGATACGCACGCCGGGCGCCAGGCTGCGCACGTGCGCCCACAGACGCGGCAGCAGCACGAACTGCGAGATGTCGGTCATCGCGATGCGAAAGCTGCGCTGCGCCGTCGCCGGGTCGAACACGCTGCGATGGCCGAGCGCGACGTTGAGCGCATCGATCGCCTTGCGGATCGGCTGCACCAGTTCTTCCCCCAGCGGCGTCGGCTCCATGCTGCCGGCAATGCGCACGAACAGCGGATCACCGAAATGCTGACGCAGCTTGCCGAGGGCGATGCTGACCTGCGGCTGCCCCAGCCCGAGCTGGTCGGCTGCGCGGCTGACGCTGCGTGTCTTGTAGATCTCGTCGAAGACCTGCAGCAGGCGGATGTCGAGGGAGCAAGGGTTCATACGGGGCTGAAATTTATTCGATTATCGAATCGGAGCTATTCGATTCATTGCATGGATTGAATTCTGTCCGATCGATAAAGTCGCAGCCACCTAAATTTGCTTGATGAAAGCAATAAACACACTGATCCATCGGAGAGACCACACCATGCAGTTCTATCTGAACGGTTACAAGCCCGGCGACCCCACCCTGCAGGATGCCGCCCTGCCCGAGACCGCCGACGTCGTCATCATCGGCAGCGGTCCCGCCGGCGCGCTGCTGGCGGCCCAGCTGTCGTCCTTCCCCAAGATCCGCACCCGTCTCGTCGAACGCCGCAACGGTCCGCTCGAGCTGGGTCAGGCGGATGGCGTGGCCTGCCGCACGGTCGAGACCTTCCAGGCCTTCGGCCTGGCCGAGGAGCTGGTGCGCGAAGGCTACTGGGTGAACGAAACCGTGTTCTGGCGCCCGTCGCCGGACGATCGCAACAAGATCGCCCGTACCGGCCGCGTGCAGGACGTCGAGGATGGCTTGTCGGAGTTCCCGCATCTCATCGTCAACCAGGCCCGCCTGCAGCAGATGCTGCTCGACTACATGCGCAAGTCGCCGTCGCGCCTGGAATGCGACTATGGCCTGGAGTTCGACGCGCTGAAGGTCGATGCCGAAGGCGAGTATCCGGTGGAGGTCAGGCTGCGCGACGTCAACACGGGCATCATGAAGACGATCCGCGCGAAGTACGTGGTCGGCTGCGACGGTGCCCGCAGCAAGGTGCGCGAATCGATCGGCGCGAAGCTGCACGGCGATTTCGCCAACCACGCGTGGGGCGTGGTCGACATGCTGGCCGTCACCGACTTCCCCGACATCCGCCTGAAGTCGGCCATCCAGTCCGCCGACGAAGGCAACATCCTGCTGATTCCGCGTGAAGGCGGCTACATGGTGCGGCTGTACGTCGACCTCGGCGAAGTCGATCCGAACAATCGCGACGCCATCCGCGACATCACGCAGGAACAGGTCATCGCCACCGCCCAGCGCGTGCTGCATCCCTACACGCTCGACGTGCGCCACGTGGTGTGGTTCTCGGTGTACCAGGTCGGCCAGCGCGTCACCGACCGTTTCGACGACGTCCTGCCCGAGCACGCCGGCTCGCGCCTGCCCCGCGTGTTCATCGCCGGCGACGCCTGCCACACCCACAGCGCCAAGGCCGGCCAGGGCATGAACGTGTCGATGCAGGACACCTTCAACCTGGGCTGGAAGCTGATCTCGGTGCTGGAGGGGCGCGCCAGGCCCGAACTGCTGCGCACCTACTCGACCGAGCGCCACGCGATCGCCCAGGGCCTCATCGACTTCGATCGCGAATGGTCGAAGATCATGGCCTCGCCGCCGAGGGACCCCGCGCACCCCGAACGCGGCGGCGTCGACCCCGCCGAGCTGCAGGCCTACTTCGTCAAGTCGGGCCGCTTCACTGCCGGCATGGCCACCCACTATCCGCCTGCCACGGTGCTGACCGCACCCGACACGCACCAGGCGCTGGCCACGGGTTTCACCATCGGCACGCGCTTTCACTCGGCACCGGTCGTGCGCCTGGCCGACGCCAAGCCGATGCAGCTGGGTCACGTCGCCCGCGCCGATGCCGCCTGGCGCATCTACGCCTTCGCCGATGCCAGCGGCACCCGGCTGCGCGGCCTGATGGACTTCCTTGCCGACTCGTCCGACTCGCCGGTGCGCCGTTTCACCCCGGCCGGCGCCGACCCCGACAGCGTCATCGATGTGCGCGCGGTGTTCCAGCAATACCACCGCGAGCTCAAGGTGGACGAGCTGCCGACGATGCTGCTGCCGCCCAAGGGCCGCTTCGGGCTGCTCGACTACGAGAAAGCCTTCGCGCCCGACCTCAAGAGCGGCCAGGACATCTTCGAGCTGCGCGGCATCGACCGTGCGCAAGGTGCGATCGTCGTGGTTCGCCCCGATCAATACGTCGCCAACGTGCTGCCGCTGGACGCACACGACGCGCTGACGGCATTCTTCGCGGCTTTCCTGATCGATCGTCACTGAGCGAGGTATTGATGAGCGGCATCCGCTACCTGTGGTCCCCGGCACCCACCCCTTCGCTTCCGGTTCGAGGCTGCGATGCCCGCTTTCCCGTCCGGCGCATCTTCTGCGTCGGACGCAACTACCACGCCCACGCCATCGAGATGGGCAACCCGATCGACAAGGCGACGATGCGCCCCTTCTACTTCATGAAGGACGCGGGCAGCCTGGTCGAGTCGGGCGCCACCGTGCCCTATCCGCCCGGCACGCAGGACTACCAGTACGAGATGGAGCTGGTCGTCGCCATCGGCGCCGCAGGCTTCCGCGTCGCCGAAGCGGAAGCAGACAGGCTGATCCATGGCTATGCCGCCGGCCTCGACATGACCCGCCGCGACCTGCAGAAGGCCGGCCGTGACCAGGGCCGTCCCTGGGACCTGGGCAAGAACTTCGAGCAGGGCGCGATCTGCGGCGAAATCGTGCCCGCTGCCGGACTCGGCGTGCCCGACCGGGGCGCCATCGCACTGCAGGTCAATGGCCAGACGCGGCAATCGGCCGATCTGTCGCTGTTGATCTGGAACCTGCGCGAGCTGATCGCCGACCTGTCGCAGTTCTACCACCTCCAGGCCGGCGACCTGATCTACACCGGCACGCCGGAAGGCGTCGGCGCGGTCAAGCCGGGCGACCGCCTGCAGGGCCACATCGAAGGCGTGGGCGATATCACGCTGCAGATCGGCGAGCCGGAATAACCAGCCCTAGCCGCTGCGCCGCGAATGTACGAACACACAACACAGCGGGCCTGAAACCCGCCCCCGACAGAGGAGACACTTCCATGCAATTTCGTACCACCGTGCTCTGCACCTTCGCCGCCCTGGCACTGCCGCTCCAGGCCCACGCCCAGGCCGAGCCGATCGTGATCAAGGTCGCGCATCTGCTGCCGGCGATGGCGCCGATCCACACCAAGGTCATCGCGCCCTGGTGCGACAAGCTGGCGGCGGAGTCGCAGGGCAGGCTCAAGTGCCAGATCTATCCGGCCATGCAGCTTGGCGGCACGCCGCCACAGCTGCTCAGCCAGGTGCGCGACGGCGTGGCCGACATCGTCTATACCCTGCCGGGCTACACCCCCGGCCGTTTCCCGACCTCCGAGGTGTTCGAACTGCCCTTCGTCACGACGAACCACGAGGCATCCGCGCGCGCGATGTGGGACTTCGTGCAGTCCCACTCGGCCAAGGAATTCGCCGGCCTCAAGCCGCTGGCCGTGTGGGTGAACGGTCCCAACGTGCTCCACACCCGCGACCGTCAGGTCAACACGCTCGACGACCTGAAGGGCCTGAAGGTGCGCGCGCCCTCGCGGCTGGGCAACAAGCTGCTGGCCGCGCTGGGCGCGACGCCGGTCGGCATGCCGGTACCGCAGATGGCGGAAAGCCTGTCCAAGGGTGTCATCGACGGCACGCTGGTGCCGTGGGAAGTGGTGCCGGCCACCAAGACGCACGAACTCACGCAGTTCCACGGCGAGCCCGGTGGCGCACGCACCCTGACCACCGCGACGATGATCTACGTCATGAACCAAAAGAAGTACGACAGCCTGCCGCCCGATCTGCAGAAGGTCATCGACGACAACAGCGGCCGCGAGTTCTCGGCGTGGGTCGCCGTCCAGCACGCCGAGGCCGACACCGTCGGCCGCAAGCTGGCAACCGACGCCAGGAACACCGTCTACACGATCCCCGCAGACGAGATGGCGCGTTGGCAGACCGCTGCCCGGCCCGTGACCGACGAGTGGATCAAGGAAACGAGTGCCAAGGGCGCCGACGGCCAGAAGCTGTACGAGGATGCCGTCGCCCTGGTCGACAAGTACTCGCGATAACGCCTTCGCCCGAGCGGCCCTCAGTGCCGCTCGGAGTCCGTCTGTTGCTGCACCGGATCGCCGAGGAAGGACTCCGGCACCGGCAGCGGCGTGCTCGGCACCAGCATGTCGCCGGGGCATAGCTGCTCGGTGAAGCCGTCGAGCGAACCCATGGACCGGCAGTCGCGTCGCGCCACCGGCTCGCTGGTCATGTAGGCAATCACCAGTTGCGTCAGCGCCACCAGCGCGTCGCGGTGAGTGCGTTCCTGCGCATGCGAGGCGTCGGCGCCGAAGCCGATCAGCGCCGTGCGGATGTCGTTACCGGCCTCGACCGCGGCGGCGGAATCCGAACGGTAGTAGCGGAAGATGTCGCGCCGATGGGCGATGCCCTGCTCCTTTGCGAGCGCGATGAGCTTGTGCGTGAGGTGGTAGTCGAAGGGGCCCGACATGTCCTGCATGCAGATGGTGGCCGCGTGCTCGGAGGTGTTCTGCCCGGGCGCGGCGATGGAAATGTCCAGGCTCACCATCTCCGCGATGTCGCCGTGGAGCGCCGCCGAGGCGCCGGAGCCGATCTCCTCGGTAATCGTCAGCAGTGGATGCACGTCCACCGGCAGCGCGAAGCCGCGGTCGCGGATCGCCTTGCACGCGGTCAGCAGCGCGGCCACCGCCGCCTTATCGTCGAGGTAGCGCGAGTTGATGTAACCGTCGGGCTGGATCTCGGGCTGGGGGTCGAAGGCGATCCAGTCGCCGACATTGAGCCCGGCGGCCTCGAGCGCGGCACGATCCTCGGCCGGCAGGTCGACCCGCACCTCGACGTGTTCCCAGCCCACCGGCTGGGTGTCGATCTCGCCGCCGAAGGCATGGCCCGAGGTCTTCAGCGGCAGGCAGGTGCCGCGCACCTGGCCGCTGTCGGTGAAGATCGTCAGGCGCGAGCCTTCGGCGAAGCGTGCCGACCAGTGGCCGATCGGCACGATCTCCAGCCGGCCGTTGGCCTTGAGCGATTTCACCATCGCCCCCAGGGTGTCGAGGTGGGCGACCACGGCGCGCGCGGGCTGCGATTCGCGCCCCTTCAGCGTGGCGCGGATGGCGCCGCGGCGGGTGATCTCGTAGGGGATGCCGAGCGCGGCGAAGCGACCGGCGGTGTAGCGCACCACGGCATCGGTCAACCCCACCGGACTGGGGATGGCGAGCAACTGCAGCAGGGTTTCCTCGAGGTAGGCGTAGTCGATCTCCAGCGCGTGGGGATGGCGCGGTTCGTTCATGCGTGCTCCTTCCGTCAGGTACCGCGTCGGGCCCTCGCACTTCGGCGAGGGTCACCGCGCCCGTCGCCCGGCTCAGGCGACGGCGCGCGTGCGCGGGAACAGCAGATCGACGAAACGCTCCGCCGTCGGCTGCGGTTCATGGTTGGCGAGGCCCGGACGCTCGTTGGCCTCGATGATCACGTAGTCGGGCCCATCGACCGCCGTCACCAGGAAATCCAGCCCCGTCACAGGGATGTCGAGCGCGCGGGCGGCCTGCTCCGCCGCCTCGCGCAGGGCCGGATGCAGTTCGGCGGTGACGTCGTGGATGGTGCCGCCGGTATGCAGGTTGGCGGTGTTGCGCACCTGCAGGCGCGTATCGGCCAGCAGCACCGTATCGAGCGACGCGCCCTGCGCGGCGATGCAGCGCTCGGTTTCGGCGTCGAGCGGGATGCGCGACTCGCCGTCGGTCGCGGCCGCCCGGCGCCGGCTCTGCTTGTCGATCAGCGCGCGCACGCTGCTGTGGCCATCGCCGACAACGACCGGAGGCCGGCGCACCGCGGCGGCGACCACGCGGAAGTCGATGACGACGATGCGCAGGTCATGCCCGGCGCAGAACTGCTCGACGACCACCCGGTCGCAGAACTGGCGAGCGCGCGCGATCGCCGCGCGGACCTCATCCGCGCTGCGCAGATTCACGCTGATGCCCTTGCCCTGCTCGCCCTCGACCGGCTTCACGACCACGGCGCCGCTCGATGCGAGCAAGGCCAGCCACCCGCCCTCGTCGGCCGCGTCGGCCTGCTGCGGCACCGCCAGTCCCGCTGCGGCAAGCAGCTTCAGCGTCACCCGCTTGTCCTGGCAGCGGCTCATGGCCACCGCCGACGTCAGCTCCGACAGCGACTCGCGGCAGACGATACTGCGCCCACCGAGCGTGAGGCGGAAGTAGCCGTTCTCCGCATCGACGACTTCGGCGTGAACACCGCGGCGCACCGCCTCGTCGACGATCAGCCGCGCATAGGGGTTGAGTCCCTCCAGCGCCGCGTGGCCGCCGGTGAACAGGGGCTCGTTGATCGCATTGCAGCGCTTCACCGCGAAGGCCGGGATGCGCTGGAAGCCGAGCTTCTCGTACAGCGCGATGGCCTGCTCGTTGTCGTGCATCACCGACACATCCATCCAGGCACGGCCGCGCGCCTGATAGTGCTCGGCCAGATAGCGCACCAGCGCCTCGCCGATGCCCGGATGCGTAGCCTGCGGCGCCACGGCCAGGGCCCACAGGCTGGCGCCGTTATGGACATCGGCGAACTCCTCGACGTGATCCAGCCCCATCGCCACGCCGATCACCTCGCCGCTGTCGCGATCCTCCGCCAGCGCGTAGGTAATGCCACGGCTGGCACGCTCGCGCCATACGCGCAGCGGGTCGACCGGCACCATGCGCCGTGCCCGGTAGAGCGCGTTGATCGCGGCGACGTCGGCGCGCGTGCGCAGCCGGCGCAGCGTGAAGCCGCGCCGGGCAGCGCGCCGGGTGCGGTAGGACGCAAACTGCAGGCGGAAGGCATCGGACGGGTCGAGGAAGAGTTGCTGCGGCGCGCTGGCGACGACCACCTGCGGTTTCTCGACGTAGAAGGCGATGTCGCGCTGGCCGGGCCGCTCCTGCAGCAGGGCCGTCGCCAACAAAGCCGGGTCGCGCCAGGTCTGCGCCGGCAGCAGGCGCCCCCAACCGCACTCGATGATCACGTCCGAGGGCATGGTCTCGCGTTCGGGCGGATTCGTGTGCAGGCTGAGGGCGGACTGCCCCGCGCGCAGGGCGCGCGCAATCTCTTTGCGGATCATCGTGCGTCCTCAGCCGACATGGGTCTGCAGCCACCACTCGAGCAGGCCGAGCTGCCAGAGCTTGGAACCGCGCAACGGCGTGATGTGCTTGCCGGGCTCGGCCAGCAGCATGTCGACGTAGTCCTGGCGGAACAGGCCGCGCTCGCGCGCCGAACGGCTGGAAAGGGCATCGCGCACGCGTTCGAGCACCGGCCCCTGCAGGTACTTGAGCGCGGGCACCGGGAAGTAGCCCTTGGGCCGGTCGATCACCGCGCCCGGAATCAGCTTGCGCGCAGCCTCCTTGAGCACGCCCTTGCCGCCGTGCGCCAGCTTGTGCCGCGCGGGAATGCGCGCCGCCAGCTCGACCAGTTCGTGGTCGAGGAAAGGCACGCGCGCCTCGAGCCCGAAGGCCATGGTCATGTTGTCCACACGCTTGACCGGATCGTCGACCAGCATCACGGTCGTATCCAGTCGCAGCGCCTTCTCCACCGGGTCGTCGGCACCCGGCGCGTTGAAGCTGGCCGCCACATAGGCCGCGCTGGCATCCACGCCCAGCCACGGCGGCGCGACGACGCGCGCGTACTCCCCGAAATCGCGGTCGCGGAAGGCCGCGAGGTAGTCCGCCACCGGATCGGCGCTGCCGGCGAGCTTCGGATACCAGTGATAGCCGCCGAAGACCTCGTCCGCCCCCTGCCCGCTCTGCACCACCTTGCTGTGGCGCGAAACCGCTTCGGACAGCAGGTAGAAGCCGATGCAGTCGTGGCTGACCATCGGCTCGCTCATCGCTTCGACCGCCTCCGGCAGGCGCCTGAGCAGTTCGGATTCAGGCACGAAGATGCGCTCGTGGACGGTGCCGAACTCGCGCGCGACGATGTCGGCGTACTCGAACTCGTTGCCCTTCTCGCCGCCCACATCCTCGAAGCCGACGTTGTAGGTGCGCAGGTCGCGAACCCCGGCTTCGGCCATCAAGCCGACGATCAGGCTCGAATCCACCCCGCCCGACAACAGCGCGCCAACCGGCACGTCCGCCACCAGCCGTCGCCGCACCGCGCCGCGCAGGCCGTCGAGCAGAATTTCAGTCCATTCCTCGAAGCTGCGCGTCTCGTCGGCAGCATCGCGTTCATAGCGCAACGACCAGAAGCGGCGCTCGCTGCGGCGGCCATCGGGTTCGATGCGCATCAGCGTCCCCGGCGGCAGCTTGCGCACGCCGGCCAGCAGCGTGTGCGGCGCCGGAACGACGGCATGGAAGGACAGGTAGTGGTTGAGCGCGGCCGGGTCGATCGAGGTGTCGACGCCTCCAGCTGCGAGCAGCGCGGGCAGTGCGGACGCGAAGCGCAGGCCACCCTCGATCTCGGCGTAGTACAAGGGCTTGATGCCGAGCCGGTCGCGCCCGAGCAGGACGCGACCGCTGTCACGCTCCCAGATCGCGAACGCGAACATGCCGTTGAGCCGCTGCACGAAGTCCTCGCCCCACGCGTGGTAGGCCTTGAGCAGCACCTCGGTGTCGCCGTGCGAGTAGAAGCGGTAACCCTTGGCTTCGAGTTCGCGGCGCAGTTCGGGGTGGTTGTAGATCGCGCCATTGAAGACGATGCCGATCCCCTGTTCGGGATCCACCATCGGCTGCTGGGCCGATTCGGACAAGTCCATGATCTTGAGACGGCGGTGGCCCCAGGCCTGGGCCCCCTGTGCGAACACACCACCACTATCCGGCCCGCGCCGCCGCTGCTGCGCGTTCATCCGCGAAAGCGCTGCCAGGTCGGGGGAACGCCCATCGAACCGAACTTCACCTGAGATGCCGCACATTGAACTTCCTTGGCCGTGTCTGAGGCCAACATTCTAACAAATTTGTTTTGTCCAAACATTTAAAGCCGATAGCATCCCCTTCCAGATCGGCCAAGCGTCATGCTGCGTGTCGCAGCACTTCCGACCGGCACCTCTTCGGCGCAAAGGGGTGCGGTCAGTTGAAGGCCGGCCGGCAGGCCGGCGCAGCAATCACATGCCCAGCGACTTCAGCAACTCGTCCTGCTCGCTGTCGGCAACGACCGCCGGCCTCACCTCGCCGTCGGTGTAACGGTTCTGCGCCAGCAGCTCGTCCGGGTCCGGCACCTCGTTGGCGTCGAAATCGTTGAGCTTGATGAACTCGGCGCGATCCACTGCCAGCTCGAGGTAGAAGATGTTGTTCTGCCCGGTGTAAAAGGTCACGCGCCGGGCTTCGGGATTGTCGAGGTTGGTGTCCACGCTGAGGATGACCTGCTTGTTGAGCACAAGCATCTTCGGCTGGTTCTGCGTGATGTGCGTCTGCAGTTCGCGCCCGACCTTGCCGGTGAAGTCGCCGACGATCTGGTTCATCAGTTCGCCCATCACGTTGCTGACTTCGTCGCTGGTGTAGGACGAGGCGAGGTCGCTCTTCGACATGCCCATGTTGAGCAGGTATTTCTCGTACAGCTCCATGGCGGCCTGGGCCGAGAAGTTGATCACCACCAGCCCGGAGAACCCGCCATCGAAGAGCACGAAGCAGCCGATGTCCGGCTTGAGGCAGGTCTTGGTGATCCGCTGCACCATGCCCGAGTAGCGGATTCCGCTGTGGGTGGCGAGCGTCAGCACCTTTGAAACGGAATCACAGAGGCTGCGCAGCAGGTCTTCGGTGCCGAACACCACATTGTTGTCTTGCGTGCTCATTCGAGTCATTCATCCGGGTTGGAAAGGTCGTTCGCCATCTATAGCACAGCGCCCACCAACGCGGCAGCCGTTCTTCAGGCCGCGGTCCGCCGCAACAGCAGCAGGCGCACATCGACCGTCAGCGACAGCTCGGTCAGCGCCGCCGCGCGTGCGCGCCCTTCCGCCGTTGCGCGAAACAGGTGCGGCGTCATCAGCAGCAGGTCGGCGATTGGCTCAGAGCCCGCCAGATCGACCGTGAAGCGCAAGGTCTCGGTTCCCGCCACCGTGAAGCCGGCTGGCGCCTCCGGTTCGGAGCGACGCTCCGGCTTCAGGCTGGGATAGATGACTTCGCGCAACTCGCGCAGGTGGTCGGCGCCGGCATCGACCTGCAGCAGTTCGCCGCCCGGCTTGAGCACGCGCGCGAACTCGCCATACACCGGGAACCCGAACATGCAGATCACGCGATCGAGCGTCTGCGCCAGCACCGGCAGGTTGGCATTGCTGCCCACGACCCAGATGGCGTCGCGTTGCTGCCTGGCGGCGGCCTGCACCGCCCACTTGGAGATGTCGAGGCCCAGCAGGGCGAGCTGCCGACCGTGCGCGGCATCCGCGAGCCGGCGCAGGTAATAACCCTCGCCACAGCCGGCATCGAGGCACGCCGCGCGTTCCGGCAGGCCGTCGAGCACCATCCGCGCCACGGTCGAAGCGATCGGCTGGTAGTGGCCGGCATTGAGGAAACGCCTGCGGGCAGCGACCATCTCCTTGCTGTCGCCCGGATTGAGCGAGCGCTTGTTCTGCACGGGCAACAGGTTGATGTAGCCCTCCCGCGCCGAGTCGAAACTGTGGCCGGACGGGCAGCGCCACACGGCGCCGTCCTGCCGCAGCGGCGCGCCGTCGAGCGGGCAGGCAAGGTGGAGGAAAGGAAGACGCATGAAGCAGCAGTCGCGGTGGGTGTCACGGGCCGCCATTGTGCCTCGTGGCACCGCTCAGGTGAGCCGCAGGGCGCGCAGCAGGCCTTCTTCGGTGATGGGCTTGATCAGGATCTCATCGAATCCCGTCTCATGCATCTCGTCGAGCATCTCGGGAACGGCATGCGCCGTGTAGGCGACGATACGCGGGCAGTCCGGCCCCTCGCTCGCCCGTAACCGACGACAGACATCCAGCCCCGACACGCCGGGCATGCAGATATCCAACAGCACGGCGTCGAAGCGCTCGTGCGCGATCGCCTCGAGCGCCTGAAGGCCGTCGCCGCACTCCACGACCTCATGACCCCGCCGCCCCAGCCAGATCGCCGGCAAGGTTCGGTTGATCGGGTGGTCATCGACGATGAGGATCCTCATGCGCCCTCCTTCGGCGCCAGGGGCAGGACGAGGCTGAACGTGCTGCCCTGCCCCGGCGCGGAATGCAGCGTGATCTGCCCGCCCATCAGCTCGGCCAGTTCCCGGCACAGGGCGAGCCCGAGCCCTGCGCCTGCCTGCGAGCGCGTGAGGAACGCGTCAGCCTGACGGAAGCGCTCGAAGATCAGCGCCTGGTCGCGCGGGTCGATGCCACAGCCACTGTCCGCGACCTCGAAGATACAGTCGCAATCGTCCAGATAGGCCCGAACACGAACGAAACCCGTGTCGGTGAATTTGAGTGCGTTATGCACCAGATTGTTCAGAATCTGTGCAACGCGAATGCGGTCGCAGACGATGCTCAGCTGCGCGTCCTGCGGCCCGCTGCCCGAGAGGGCCAGCCCCTTTTGCGTCGCGATCGGCTGGTAGGTGGCGCAGACTTCCGCCACCAGCGCGGCAACGCGAACCGGCTCGGGCTTGAGCTTCATCTCGCCCGCCTCGACGCGCGCCATGTCGAGGATGGAATTCACCAGTCCGAGCAGGTGCTGGCTGCTGTCGAAGATCACGCCCGCGTACTCGCGGTGGGCCTCATCGTCAGCCGTCTCGCGCAGCAGGTCGGCGTAGCCGATGATGCCATTGAGCGGCGTACGCAACTCGTGCGACACCGACGCGAGGAACTCGGACTTGAGGCGGTTGGCAGACTCTGCCCGCGCCTGGCTTTCCCGCAAGCTGAGGGAAATCATGCGCTGGCGGTACAACAGCCAGGCCGACAGGCCGGCAAAGGCGACGATGATCAGGGTCATCGCGCTCGCGAAACGGAAGTAGCCCGCCTTGCGCGCCTCGAAATCCGTCATCGCGCCTTCACGATCGACGCCGACCAGCACCCCCAACTGCAGGCCGGGCAGACGCCGGTAGCTATGGCTCCGCTCGACGCCGTCGATCATGCTTTTCTCGACGAAATGGCCGGTCGGCTCGTTCTGGATCAGACTCATCAGCGTGGAGCGCGAAATGTCCTGCCCGACCTCGGTCATCTCGCCCGAGCGCCGTGCGCGAACGATGCCATCCAGGCCGAACAGCGTGACCACGCCGCGCGTGCCGACATCGACATCGCTGTAGAAGCTCGTGAAATAGAACGGATCGACCGAGATCACAGCGACTCCGCCGAAGCTGCCATCGACCTGGTTGATCCGGCGCGAGACCTGCAGCGACCACTTGCCCGTCGCACGCCCCAGCACCGGCTTGCTGACGAAGTAGGCCTTGGTGTCGACCTCGACATGGACGCGGAAATGTTCCCGGTCCGACAGGTCCATGCGGCTGAAGCCGGGAATGTTCGACAGGTGGTAGATGCCCTGCGCGTTGATCACCCCAACCTGGTTGAACAGGCTGCTGATGATCATGCCGCCGCCTACCGCCTCGGCGATGTCGAGCCGGTCGCCGATCTTCTCGTACTGGTACTTCACGAACAGCAGCGCCTGATCGACGCTGCCGAGGGTGCGGATGGTGTGTTCCTCGAAGGCCCGCGCGAGATTCATGGTGTCGCGGCGGATCGTTTCCGCGACATGGGCTTCTTCGACCTTTACCTTGTAGAGCACCGCCGCCCACAGCGAAACGAGCAGCACGAAGCCAAGGCAGAGGATGACGACGAACGCGAGCTTGCCATCGGCCAGCCACCCGAGCGGCCCCGCCGTGGGATCGGCAAGCCTCGATTCGGCGCTTGCGGCGGTGCGTTTCCGCTGCTCTGAAGACATTTTCGGGCAGGTAGACATCTGATGAGGCGCCTTCCAGCCGTCGCGGCCATCATCGCCCAAAGGTCCGGATCGGCGCGGGTCGCCGACCCCGGCATGGCGAGCAAGTTGAATTCTATGCTCGCGACGCTATCACGAAAACATCGCCCCAAACAATGCTTTCTAATTTAATCAATCATAAAAGGCATATTTGATTCAATCTTCAAAGGAGCGCCATACCATCACTGACCGGACGGCGCCGGCCTCGCTGCTGCTTCACGTGCAGACGCCCGGCTCACCCATCCCTTCACCGGTCGCCGCATCCCCGGCAGCGTCGATGCAATGCACCGCGTTCGCCCGAGCCAGCCCTGATCCGCGCCTCACGCACCCCCTGGCGCGGCCTCGGGCACGTCCCCGTACAGGGTTGCCTCGATCACCTTCACGATCCGGTCCGCCAAGGCGTTTGCATCGACGGCTGGATTGGTGATGCTGCGCATCAGCACGCCGCCGTACATCGCCGAGATGAGCTCGACCATCTCATCGATTGCACCCGGATGGTCATCGTACCCGGCGCGCCTGCGGATATCCCTGATGGCGCTGGCCAACTCCAGCCGGCCGATCGAGTCCGCCTTCCTGACGATCTCGGCAACACGGGGATTGCGCCCCGCCTCCGCAACGATCTCCACCTTCAAGGCCGCCGCATCGCCGTCGAGCTGCCTGGCCACCGCCCCGGCGATGTGTGCCCGCAGGGCCGGACGACTGCTCGCGGCCGAACGAAAGACCTCCGTCAACGCGAGCCGGTGCTCGAGATCCTGGTCGACGATCTCGCTGATGATCGCCTCCTTGTTCTCGAAGTAATGGTAGATATGGCCCGCGCTCATGCCCGCCGCCTTGCTGATCTGCGAAACGCTGGCGCCGTGAAAGCCCCTCTCACGGAAACACCGGGCTGCGGCCGACAGGATCTGGTGGCGGCGCACATCGGCCCGTGCGCCTTCCGGTTTCTGCTCCCTCAAACAGGTCTCCCGTCTGGCCATGGTCCCGACCGACCCGGGCTACACATCCCGGGCGTGCCGCGGATCTCGCGCGCTCGCCCGGCAGGCTGCGCGGCAGCCTGCACTGTCCGGGTCGAAACGGCCATCCGCTCAGGCTTCCAGCGCCTTGACGTGGGTGATGACCTCGCCGATGGCCTGCTGCGCACTGCCGTAGAGCATGCGGCAGTTGTCCTTGTAGAACAGCGCATTCTCGATGCCCGAGTAGCCTGCGCCCTTGCCGCGCTTGACGACGATCACGTTCTGCGCCATGTCCACGTTCAGGATCGGCATGCCGTAGATCGGGCTGGTCTTGTCGGTGCGTGCCACCGGATTGACCACGTCGTTCGCCCCGATCACCAGCGCCACGTCCGCCTGCGGGAAGTCGGCGTTGATCTCCTCCAGATCGAAGATCTTGTCGTAGGGCACCCCGGCCTCGGCCAGCAGCACGTTCATGTGGCCCGGCATGCGCCCGGCCACCGGGTGGATCGCGAAGACGACCTCCACGCCGCCCTCTTCGAGCAGCTGCGCCATCTCCCACACCTTGTGCTGCGCTCCGGCCACCGCCATGCCGTAGCCCGGCACGATGATGACCTTGCTCGCGTAGCGCATCACCGAGGCGGCGTCGAGCGCCGAGAACTCCTTCATCGTGCCTTCGATCGCCTCGCCTTCGCCGCCCGCGGCCGCGCCGCTCAGCGGCGTGAAGATCACGTTGGAGATCGGCCGGTTCATCGCCTTGGCCATCAGCTGCGTGAGCAGCGTGCCCGAGGCACCCACCACGATGCCCGCCACGATCAGCGCCGGGTTGCCCAGCACGTAGCCCTCGAAGCCCACCGCCAGTCCGGTGAAGGCGTTCAGCAGCGAGATCACCACCGGCATGTCGGCCCCGCCGATCGGGCTGGTCAGCACCACCCCCAGCGCCAGCGCCAGCACGAAGAACAGCACGATGAGCACCGACGCGGGCGCATCCGACACGATGATCGCCAGGCCCAGCAGCGCGGTGACCGCGGCGAGCGCGACGTTCACCAGGTTCTGCTGCGGCAGCCGGAAGGCGTTCTTCATGATGCCCTGCAGCTTGGCGTAGGCGATGCACGAGCCGGAGAAGGCCACCGAGCCGATCAGCGCACCGAGCACCGCCAGCGTGGCCACCACCGGGCCATGCACCTCGCCGCGGGCGAACTCGAGCGCGGCGATCGCCGCCGCCGCCCCGCCGCCCATGCCGTTGTAGATGGCGACCATCTGCGGCATGTCGGTCATCTTCACCGTCTTGCCGCTCCACCACGCCACCGCCCCGCCCGACACGATGGCCAGCACCATCAGCCCGACGTTGTTCAGCTCGGGCGTGAAGAAGGTCACCACCGTCGCCGCGACCATCGCGTAGCCCGCCCACACGATGCCCTTTCTCGCCGTGACCGGCGAGCTCATCGCCTTCAGCCCCAGGATGAACACCACCGCGACCGCAAAGTAGGACGCCTGAATGAATCCGTTGACCATTTATGCGCCCCCTTCCTTCTTGTTGCCACCCTTGAACATCGCCAGCATGCGCTCGGTGACGACGTAGCCGCCCGCGGCGTTGGCCGCACCGAGGAACACCGCGACGAAACCGATGAGAAGCTGCACCGGATCGTCCGGGTCGGCGTGGCCGAGCACCACCATCGCCCCCACCAGCACCACGCCGTGCACGAAGTTCGAGCCCGACATCAGCGGCGTGTGCAGGATCACCGGCACGCGCGAGATCACTTCGTATCCCGTGAACGCGGCCAGCATGAAGATATACAGCGCTGCAATTCCTTCCATGATCGTTCTCCCTTACAGCCCCAGGACCTGCTTGACGCCGGCGTGGCGCACCTCGCCCGCGTGCGTGAGGCAGGCGCCGGCCATCACCTCGTCGTCCCAGTCGAGCGCGAGCGCGCCGTCCTGGATGAAGGGCGAGATGAAGTTGAACAGGTTCTTGGCGTACATCTCGGACGCATGCACCGGCATGCGGCTGGGGATGTTGACCGGCCCGATCACGAGCACGTCGTGGATCCAGACCTTCTCGCCCGCCACCGTGCCTTCGACGTTGCCGCCGGTCTCGGCCGCCATGTCGACGACGACCGCGCCCGGCTTCATCTTTGCCACCATCTCGGCGGTGATGATGCGCGGCGCGGGCTTGCCCGGAATCGCCGCGGTGGTGATGAGCGCATCGCACTGCGCGACGGCCTTGGCCAGGCGCTCGGCCTGCCTGGCCTTCTCTTCCTCGGTGAGCTCGCGCGCGTAGCCGCCCGTGCCCGCCGCCGACACGCCGGTGTCGACGAACTTGGCGCCCAGCGACTCGACCTGCTCGCGCGTCTCGGGCCGCACGTCGTAGGCCTCGACCATGGCGCCGATGCGCCGCGCGGTGGCGATGGTCTGCAACCCCGCCACGCCACAGCCGATCACCAGCACCTTGGCCGGGCGGATCGTGCCGGCGGCGTAGGTGAGCATCGGGAAGAACTTCGGACTATGGTCGGCGGCGATCAGCGCGCACTCGTAGCCCGCCACGGCGCCCTGCGAGGACAGCGCATCCATGCTCTGCGCGCGCGAGATGCGCGGCAGGAGTTCGAGCGCGAACGCGGTGATCTGGCCTTCGGCCAGCTGGCGCGCGCGCGCGGCGCTCGCCCACGGCTGCAGCATGCCCAGCAGCACGCTGCCCGGCTTCAGCTGCGCAATCACGTCCTCGGTCGGCGGTTGCACGCAGAACACCACGTCCGACTGCGCGCACACCTCGGCCGCGCTCGCGGCAAACGTCACGTCCGCAAACACCGCGTCCGGAAAGTGCGCCGGCACTCCCGCGCCCTGTTGCAACACCACCCGGGCCCCCAGGCCCAGATACTTCTTCACGACATCCGGTACGACCGACAGCCGTCGTTCGCCGGGCGCTGTCTCGCTGATGACACCAAGGGTCAGGGGCATGGCATTGAGCACTCTGATAGGTAAGTTTGCGGAAGAGAAAGGAGGGGTGTCACGTCGAGGGGCGGAGGAGAGGGAAGAGAACCCCTGAGCGTTGTATCGACACCCCTCCGTAAAGGGGTTGGCATGGGGGGCAAGGACTACATGCCCTGGTAGATCGGCCCTTCGCCCCCCTGCGGGACGACCCAGTTGATGTTCTGCGTCGGGTCCTTGATGTCGCAGGTCTTGCAGTGCACGCAGTTCTGCGCGTTGATCTGCAGGCGCGGGCCGGCCTCTTCGTGCACGATCTCGTACACCCCGGCCGGGCAGTAGCGTTGCTCGGGCGCGTCGTAGCGCGCGAGGTTGATCGCGATCGGCGTGCCCGCGTCCTTCAACTGCAGGTGGCAGGGCTGCTCCTCCTCGTGGTTGGTGTTCGACAGGAACACCGACGAGAGCCGGTCGAAGGTCAGCACGCCATCGGGCTTCGGGTAGTCGATCTTCGCGCACTCGGCCGCGGGCTTGAGCGCGGTGTGGTCGGCCGTGTTGCGCAGCGTCCAGGGCACCTTGCCCTTGAACAGCACCTGGTCGATGCCGAACAGCAGCGAGCCGAGGTACAGGCCCTTCTTCATGTAGGGCTTGAAGTTGCGCGTCTTGTGCAGCTCGGCGTACAGCCAGGAGTCGCGGAAGGCCGCCGGGTAGGCGGTCAGTGCGTCGCGCTGGCGCTGCTGCGCGAGCGCTTCGAACGCGGCCTCGGCCGCGAGCATGCCCGACTTGATCGCGGCGTGGCTGCCCTTGATGCGCGCGGCGTTGAGGAAACCGGCGTCGTCGCCGATCAGGCCGCCGCCCGGGAAGATCAGCCGCGGCAGGCTCTGCAGGCCGCCCGCGGCGATCGCGCGCGCGCCATAGGCCAGGCGCTTGCCGCCGTCGAGATACTTGCGGATCTCGGGGTGGGTCTTGTAGCGCTGCATCTCCTCGAAGGGCGACAGATGCGGGTTGCTGTAGTTGAGCCCGACCACGTAGCCCACCGCCACCAGGTTGTCCTCGAGGTGATAGACGAAGCCGCCGCCGTAGGTGGCGTTGTCCATCGGCCAGCCGGCCGTGTGCACCACCAGGCCCGGGCGATGGTGCTCGGGCTTCACTTCCCACAGCTCCTTGATGCCGATGCCGTAGGTCTGCGGGTCGGCACCTTCGCGCAGTGTGTAGCGGGCCTCGAGCTGCTTGCCCAGGTGGCCGCGACAGCCTTCGGCGAACAGCGTGTACTTGGCGTGCAGCTCCATGCCCGGCTGGTGGTGCGGACCCGGCGTGCCGTCACGGTTCAGCCCCATGTCGCCGGTGGCGACGCCCTTCACCGCGCCCGCCTCGTCGAACAGGATCTCGGCCCCGGCAAAGCCCGGATACACCTCCACGCCCAGCGCCTCGGCCTGCTCGCCCAGCCACTTCACCACGTTGCCCAGGCGCACGATGTAGTTGCCGTGGTTCACCAGGCAGTCCGGCAGCAGCCCGTTGGGGGCCTGGCGCGCGCCGGTCTCGGTCAGGAACAGCACCTTGTCCTCGGTGACCGCGGTCTTGAGCGGGGCGCCCCGTTCCTTCCAGTCGGGGATCAGCTCGGTGAGCGCCTGCGGGTCCATCACCGCGCCCGACAGGATGTGCGCGCCGATCTCGGCCGCCTTCTCGATCAGGCACACCGAGATCTCCTGACCCTTCTCGGCGGCCAGCTGCTTCAAGCGGATCGCCGCCGACAGCCCCGCAGGGCCGCCGCCGACGATCAGCACGTCGAATTCCATCGATTCACGTTCGATGCTCATGAAAACCAGACTCCGTATGGAAAACCGCCGCTCAGGCGCTCGCCTTCGCTGGCTCGCGCCAGTCCGGCACGATGCCCTGCTCCAGCGCGAACGGCTGGGCCTGGATGGTGCGCCCCTGGAAAGCCGGCGCCGCGTCTGCCGTGGCAAGCCAGCACAGGACGGCCGCCGGCACCTCGGGCGGCGCAACGCCCTTGCGCATCGCCAGAACCCCCTTGTCGCCAATGGTGGCGTGCAGTGCCTCGGTCGTGACCACGCCGGGATTGATCGTGTAGGCACGGATGCCCTGGTCGCCGAACTCGGCCCGCAACACCCCGGAGAGCCGCGATACGGCGGCCTTGCCGGCCCCGTAGGCGTAGCCCCATCCGCCCTTGCCGGCGGCAACCGGAGGATCGCTCTCGCCCGCGCCCGAGGTCACGTTGATCACCGTCGCCCCGCCCTGCTCCAGCATCGCGGGCAGCAAGCACTGCGTCAGGACCACCGGCGCGACGACATAGCCCTGGAAGACCCGTTGCAGGGTGTCGAGTCCAAGAGACATGAAGGGGAGATTGAGATCGCTGCCCTGATAGATCGCGTTATTGACCAGCACATCGACGCGGCCGAAGTGCGCCAGCACGGCAGCGGCCGCCGCGCGCACCGATGACTCGTCGAGCAGGTCCATGCGCACCGCGAACACCTCGCGCCCAAGCGCACGCACCGCGGCCGCCGTCTCCTCGAGACTGCCCGCAAGCGGCCGCCCGTCGGGGTGCGTGAGGGCGTGCGCATGGGTTTCACCCGCCTCCAGCGTCCGTGCGCTGATCGCCACATCGAAGCCTGCACGTGCAAACGCGAGCGCCGTTTCACGCCCGATACCCCGGCTCGCGCCGGTGATGAATGCCACCTTGTTCATTCCAACTCTCCAGCAAGAAGCGCGACTGCCAGTCTAGCGACAGCCCCCCGCCGCTTCATCGTCGGTTCGGACCATGAAAAACCGGCCACGAGGGCCGGTTCCACTGTGACTGGCGCCGACCGGCAGATCTCAGAATCGATCGCTGCGACTCATGCCGTCCATGCCACCGTCCACGAAGACCACCGTGCCATGCACGAAACTGGCCTGCTCCGATTGCAGGAAGGACACGACGTTGGCGATCTCGTCCGGAGCGCTGTTGCGTCCGATCGGTGCGACGAAGTTGCGAATCGCCTCGCCGTAGCGGGGATCGGCCCGCGAAGCATCGAGCAGGGGCGTCTCGACTGCACCCGGCGCGACCACATTGATGCGTATCCCTCTGGCGCCGAGCGGAACGGCCTTTCGGCGCGCGAATACCGTCACTGCGTACTTGGAGCCGGCATACGCGGCCTGCGGCATCGCCATCGCGTCGGCCTGCGCCAGGGCGCCGGCCTCGTCACCGGCGAGCATTGCGGACACCATCGGCAACTTGTCCATGCCGGGATGCACGGAGGCGACCGAGCCGATCAGAACGACCGCCGGCTTGCTGCCGCGCGCCAGCGCATCTTCGAGCCCTTCGACCAGCTCCGTCATGCCGAAGTAATTGACGCCGACAATCACGCTGCTCGATGGCGCAGTCGGCCCGAGTCCCGCACAACACACCAGCCCGTCGAGTACGCCGTCGCATGCGGCCAGCGCCGCCTCGACCGCAGCCTTGCGACCGGCAGCCGTAGACAGGTCCGCCACGATGTCGGCATTCTGGCGGTCGATGCCGATGACACGATGCCCTGCTTTCGCGAGCTGCTTGCAGACGGCTGCGCCAATACCGGACGCGGAGCCTGTGACGACGGTGACGGTCATGAACAACTCCTTGGATGCCCGAGGGGCCAATTGATCGTTCGCCAGTATCGCCAGCCCATCCTTCGACTCGCATCGTCCGGGCGGACTAAACGCCCGGCTGGGCATTCGGCCTAGAATCCTGCATTGCCACGCCCATTGGAGCGCTCGCCATGCCCTCGTTGAAGACCCTCGTCCTCGCCATGCTACTTGGCGGAGCAGTACTGACCAGTTCCAGCCAGGCCGCGGACACCACAGCGCCCGCAGGTGCCATCGCCACCAGGGCCAGCGCGGACGCCGCGCGGACACAGGCCCTGCTGGACCGCGCGGAAAGCTTCCTGCGCGAGAAGGGCGACCAGGCGATGGCCGGTTTCAGCCGGGCGGGTGAATTCGTCGATGGCGAACTCTACGTCTACGTGATCGATGTCGATGGCAACTTCCTCGCCAGCGGTGGAAGCTCGACGACCCTGATCGGACGGAATGTGACCGACCTGACCGACTCGCAAGGCCGTCACTTCATCCGCGAGATCCTGAACGGCGCAAAGGCGCAGCCTGCAGGACGCGTCGAGTACCGCTGGAACAACCCGATCCGCGGTCGCAACGAGCCGAAGATCGCGACCTATCGCCGGGTCGGAGACAGGATTCTCGTCGTCGGCTACTACGCCCCCTATGCGAGCTTCGAACTTGCGAAGTCCCTCGTGTGGCGCGCCGTGCATGAGCTGAATGTGAGTGGCGAGACGGCGATCAGCCGATTCAACAACCTGAACGGCGGCTTCATTCAGGACGATCTGTACGTGTTCGTGATCGGCCTCGACGACGGCATCGTGCGAGCGCATGGGGGCCAGCCGCGCCAGGTCGGGCGCAAGGCCGCAGACCTCACCGACGCGAATGGCAAGCACTTCCTGCTGGAAATGATCGAAGTGGCGAAGCAGCGTGGCGAGGGCGAGGTCAGCTACACCTTCCGCAACCCGCTGACGCTCAAGAACGAGAACAAGCGGAGCTACATCGTCCGCGTGGGGAACTACCTCGTCGGCGCAGGCGCCTACGTCGGCCCCGCTCAGTAAGCGCCATGCCCCGCGGCGCATCGCGCTGCGGGGCGCAAGACCTCAGTTGTTCCGGCTCAAGGCGGCCACGCTGTTCAGCATGATCCGAACCAGTTCGGTCTGACGCCGGACGCCGGTCTTCGAGAAGATGGAGCGCAGATGCGCGCGCGCCGTGTTGCGCCGGATGTTGAGCGCCTCTGCCGCCTCTTCCAGGGACAGGCCGTTGGCCAGCTCCATCGCCAATGCGGTTTCGGCCGGCGTCAGATTGAACAGCTGTTTCGCCGCAGCGGTGCTGGCGAGGGACTTGCCGGCCGCATCGCGGATATACACCACGGCCGCCGGCTGTCCCTTACCTTCGGCCCACTCCTGCGAGGGAACCGGCTCCACGACGACACCAAGGCTGACCAGGCCGGACGGTCTCGACACGGACATTGCCGAGGCGACCGCAAGCGGGTCACCGGAATGCCGTGCGAAAGCACCGCGGATCAACTGCTGCAGTTCGCGATTGTCGCTCGGGTAGGACGCCTCGAGCCTTCCCCCGACCAGCTTCAACCCATCGTTGGCGGACAGGATCTCCCGCGCGATGAGGTTCTGCTCGAGCACCTTGCCGCTGTCGTCGAGCACGATGGTGCCGACGGACAAGCGGCCGATCGCCTGTGAATAAAGGGTGCCCAGGGACTCGCTGCGGTCGAGCAGATTGTGGATATGCAGCGCCCGGCGCAGATGCGGCAGCAAGGCCTCGCAGCGCGCACGGTCCAATGCGCTGAACTTCGGCGCCGTTTCCGCACGGGTGATGCGGAAGCGCAACTTGCCCGAGTCCGGCGTGGCGATGTCCGCACCCATCACGTGAAACACATCGACCGGTGCACACCAGTGCAGGTAATAGGGCATGCGTCGCCATTCCGCCTCCGTCATCAGGTCCTCGACGGTAAAGACCTTGTCCACCGACTGATTGACGAAGGGCGTCATCGAATGGCCGTAGGGCAGGTAGGTGACCTTGTCGCCCCCTTCCACGCCCACGGCAATCATCATGCCCAGGTTGCTTTCATCGGGACTGCGGAGGATCAGGGTGACGTAGTTGGCCTGGAACAGGACACGAAACATCTCGAGCGCCTCGGCCCAACGCCGACTGTCGAGGGAGGCGTCGTAAAGCGCCGATACGATGCGGTCGTATTGATCGAGTTCCAGTTCAATCTTGTTCAATGCCTTTCCCCCTCAATTCGATTCCGGCGGACCAGGCGGCCCGTCTCCTCAAGTCCCCGAAAGACTCCCCGTCAGTTCCGGCACGGCTTCAAACAAATCGGCGACCAGGCCGTAGTCGGCCACCTGGAAGATGGGCGCGTCAGGGTCTTTGTTGATGGCCACGATCACCTTGGAGTCCTTCATCCCGGCAAGGTGCTGGATGGCGCCCGAGATGCCGACCGCCACATACAGGCCGGGGGCAACGATCTTGCCCGTCTGGCCCACCTGGTAGTCGTTGGGCACGAACCCGGCATCGACCGCGGCACGCGAGGCGCCCAGCGCTGCACCCAGGGTGTCGGCAAGCGGCTCTAGCAGGCGCTGGTAGTTCTCACCGCTACCTATGCCGCGACCTCCGGATACGACGATGGCCGCTGCGCCGAGTTCCGGTCGTTCCGACTTGCTCAGCTCGCGGCCGAGCACGCGCGACAGCGCCAGGTCGGGACCTGCCGCCAGCGACTCCACCGCCGCCCCACCGCCCGCAGCAGCGGCATCGAAGGCCGTCGTACGCACCGTCAGCACGTCCACCGCCTGGTCCGACTCGACCGCCACCATGACGTTGCCTGCATAGATCGGGCGCTCGTAACGTCCCGGTGCCGTGATTGCGACGACATCCGACACCGCGGCCACGTCCAGCAGGGCCGCCACGCGGGGTGCCAGATTCTTCCCGAAACTGGTCGCCCCGACAAGCACGGCACGATAGCCGCCCTCACCCGCCACCCGCTGCACCAGCACCGCCAGATTCTCCGCCAGCGGCTCCGCATAATGACCCGCGTCGACCTTCAGCACGCGCGCCACGCCGGCAATCCCCTGCGCCTGCGCCACAGCCGCATCGCATGCCGACCCGGCGACCAGTACGTCGATCTCGCCGCCAAACCGCGTCGCGGCCGTCACGGCATTCAGGCTCGCCGTCGCCAGGCGACCGTTATCGTGTTCTGCAATGACCAGTGTCTTCATCGTCCGCCTCAGATCACCTTCGCTTCGTTGCGAAGCTTGTTCACCAGCTCGGCCACGTCGGCCACCTTGATGCCGCCCTTGCGCGCCGCCGGTTCGGCATGGCGCACGTTGCGCAGGCGCGGCGCGATGTCGGCGCCCAGTTCGGCAACCTGCACCACGTCCAGCGGCTTCTTCTTCGCCTTCATGATGTTGGGCAGGGTCGCATAGCGCGGTTCGTTCAGCCGCAGGTCGGCGGTGACCACCGCCGGCAGCTTCAGCTCGACCGTCTCCAGGCCACCGTCGATCTCGCGCGTCACCGCAAGCACACCGTCGCCCACCACCACCTTCGATGCGAAGGTCGCCTGCGGCCAACCCATCAGCGCGGCCAGCATCTGGCCGGTCTGGTTGGCGTCGTCGTCGATCGCCTGCTTGCCGCAGATCACCATCTGCGGCTGCTCCCGCTCGGCCACCGCCTTCAGCAGCTTGGCCACGGCCAGCGGCTGCAGTTCGGCATCGGTCTCGACCAGGATGGCGCGATCCGCACCCATCGCCAGCGCACTGCGCAGGGTCTCCTGGCAGGCGCTCGTGCCGCAGCTCACCGCGACCACCTCGGTGGCCACGCCGGCCTCCTTCAGGCGCACCGCTTCCTCGACGGCAATCTCGTCGAAGGGGTTGATCGACATCTTCACGCCAGCCAGTTCGACCCCGCTCTGGTCCGACTTGACCCGCACCTTCACGTTGTAATCGACGACCCGCTTCACCGGGACAAGAATCTTCAAGGTGTTCTCCTTGGGAATTTTCGGAATCTGGATGCTGGCTCAGGCCGTGAGCGGCTCGCGGCGCAGCATCACGACATTTGCATCGAAGCTGATCACCCGCTCGTCGCGCTGGTTGAGCAGCTCGAAGCGTGAAACCAGCACGCCGCGCTCGGGCCGGCTGCCAGGACTTCGCTCGACATGGGTGACGCGGGCGCGCAGCTCGTCGCCCGCCACACCCGGCCGGTGAAAACGCAGATTGTCCCAGCCGCGGCCGGCGATCGAGGCCGTCTCATCGGTCGAGATGGTGTGGCTGAGGCGAATCGTCACCGACAGCAGGTGCACGCCGGCCGCGAACAGCTGGCCGATCGGCGATTTCGCCGCCGCGGCTTCGTCCACGTGCGGCGGGAACGGGTCCCACTCGGTCGCGAAGCCCTTGATGTTCTCGACGGTGAGCAGATAGCGCTCGGATGATTCGCGCGGCTCGTCGAGGACCACGTCTTCCCAGTAGATCATGCGCTCACTCCCTCTGCGGCCGGGTAATCGGTGTAGCCCGCGGCGCCCGGCGTGTACAAGGTCTTGCGATCGAAGCGGGCGAGCGGCAAGCCGTCCCGCAAACGGCGCACCAGATCGGGGTTGCCGATGAAGTCGCGGGCGAAGGACACCGCGGCGCACTGGCCCATCGCGATCGCTGCATCCGCCGAGATCCCGTCGAAGCTGTCGTTCAGGATCAGCTCCCCGCCGAAGCCGTCGCGGGCAAGCGCGAACGCATCGACCTCCGGCGCTTCGGCACGCATCACGTGCGCATAGGCCAGCCCCAGGCCGCTCACCTGCCGCAGCAGCTCGGCATGAGTGGCGACCGTGTCCTCGTCCTGGATGTCGTTGTAACTGTTGCCGACGCGGAAACGCAGGCCCACGCGCCCGGCGCCGATCGCTGCGGCCATCGCCTGCAGGCACTCGACCGCAAAGCGCACGCGATTGGCGACACTGCCGCCGTACCCGTCGGTGCGCTGGTTCGTGCCCGAACACATGAACTGCATCGGCAGGTAGCCACTGGTGCAGTGCAGCTCGACACCATCGAAGCCGGCTTCGCGCGCATTGATCGCCGCCTGTGCGTGCTCGGCCACCACGGCCCGCACCTCGTCGGTGGTGAGCGCGCGCGGCGTGTCGTAGGGTTGCATGCCGGCGCTGTCGGTGAAGACCTCGCCCGCAGCGCGGATCGCCGACGGCGCAACGGTGTCGACGCCTTCGCCCTTGATGTGATGACTGCCGATTCGGCCGGCGTGCATGATCTGCAGCACGATGCTTCCGCCGCGTGCATGCACCGCATCGGTCACCTTGCGCCAGCCGGCGATCTGCGCCGCGGTGGCGATACCCGGCTGCCGGCAGTAGGCCTGGCCGGCCGCGCTCGGCCACGTGCCTTCGGCAACGATCAGGCCAGCTTCCGCGCGCTGCGCGTAGTGCTCGACCATCAACGCACCCGGTACGCCCTGCGCATCCGCACGGTTGCGTGTCATCGGCGCCATCACGATGCGGTTGGCGAGGCTGAATTCGCCCAGCTGCACGGGGCTGAAAAGATGGGGAAGCGCTGCCATGACGGTACTCACAGGGCCGTGACCAGCACCGACGACCGACCGCCATCGACCGGCAGGCTGGCGCCGGTGATGTAGGACGCCTCGTCGCTGGCGAGGAACAGGATCGCGTTGGCGAGTTCCTCCGGCTGGCCCACCCGGCCCATCGGAATCAGCTTTTCGGTGTTCCGGCGCGAGGCCTCGTCGGCCAGCATGCCGGCGGTCGCCGGGGTTTCCACCACCGCCGGGATCACCACATTGACGCGGATGCCATGCGGCGCCCCTTCGGCCGCGGCCGCGCGCGAAAAGTTGTCGATGGCCGCCTTGGCCGCCGAGTAACCGGACATCCACGGCGTGCCGAGCTGACCGCAGATCGAGGACACGTTGACGATCGCGCCGCCCTTGCCCTTCATCAGCCGCATCGCGGTGCGCGTACCCCAGAAGGTGCCATCCACCGAAGTGGCGAAGTTGGCACGCCAGTCGGCGGTGCTCATCTCCTCGATGCTGCCCCAGGTGTAGGCCATGGCGTTGTTCACCAGCACGTCCAGCCGCCCATGACGCTGCGCCGCGGCCTCGAGCGCCGCGGTGAAGCCCGCCTCGTCGCTGACGTCCGCCACCACCGCCTCGGCCTTGCCGCCGGCCGCGACGATGCCCGCGACGACCTCGTCCAGCGGTTCGCGCCGCCGGCCGCACACCACCACGGTCGCGCCTTCCTGCGCCAGCCGCTGCGCGGTCGCCGCGCCAATCCCGCTGCCGCCACCCGTCACGAACGCCACCTTGCCTTGCATACGACCTGCCATGTCCTGTCTCCTTACGGCCGCTGCCACCCAACGCGCAGCGTGTTGTTTCGATCAGCCTGCCGGCAGTCCGGCCACAATCGACCGAACCCCTGCCTGCAGGCACTTGGGATGTGGGTAGAGGGTAGAAAAACGGGCCTGCTGCGCCATCGTCCGATGGGACTAGCGACAATGGACGAGCATCGGCCGGGACCCCGCCCTTTGCGACGGACACCGGCACACGACGAATGGCGGGCAAGAAAGCCCGCCGTCCGTCGTGTGCGATTGAAGCCGCCGGAGCCTCGAACTCAGCCGGGGAAGCGCACCTTGACGCGCCCGGTGGTGGGCAGCGCCTGGCAGCTCAGCGTCCAGCGCTTGGCCAGGTCCTTGGCATCGAGCACCTCGTTGTGGCGCAGGTGCACCTCGCCCTCGACCACCTGGCACATGCAGGATGCGCACATGCCGGCCTGGCAGGAATGGGGCGCGTTGATGCCGGCCTTGAGCGCGGCGTCAAGCAAGGTTTCGGTGCCGGCGACCTGCAAGGTGTACACCTCGCCATCGAGTTCGATCTCCACCTCGGCGCGCTCGACCGTCGTCTCAGGCGCGGGTGCGGCGGCGTTGATGGCGGCGACGTCTTCCTCGTCCGGCAGCGACACGAAGCGTTCGACATGCACGCGCTCGGCTGCCATGCCGGCCTTGTCCAGCGCCGAAACCATCGCATCCATGAACAGGCCCGGGCCGCAGATGAAGGCTTCCGCCGCCTTCCACGGCCGAGCCAGCTCGGCGAGCTGCGCCACCGACGGCACACCCTGCACCGAATCGAGCCAGTGAATGACTTGAAGACGGGCCGGATGCGCCGCCGCGAGCGCATTCAGCTCGTCGCGGAAGATCACCGAACGCTCGTCACGGTTCGCATACAGCAGGCAGATGCGGCCCTGCCCGTGCGCGAGCGCCGAGCGCAGGATGGAAAACACCGGCGTGATGCCGCTGCCGCCGGCGCACAAGAGGAAGTCACCCTGCAACGAGGCCGGCGTAAACACACCCGCCGGCGCCATCACCTCGAGCACCTCGCCCAGTCGGACCTGGTCGCACACCCAGTTCGAGCCGCGCCCGCCCTGCACGCGCTTGACCGTCACGCGCAAGGTCTCGTCCAGCGTCGGCGCGCTCGACATCGAGTAACAGCGCGGCAGATGCCGACCCAGCACAGGCAGGCGCAGGGTCAGGAACTGGCCGGGCCGGTACCTGAAGGTCTCGGCCAGCTCGGGCGGCACCTCGAACACGACCGACTTCGCGTCGTGCGTTTCCTCAGTCACCGCCCTCACCTTGAGGGCGTGATAGCGCTGGGCGGTCATCGTGCGTCGTACTCCCTGCCGATCGTGCGATCAGATGTAAGGATCGGCGTTGGGCATGCCGAGCATGACCGCACCATGCGCACGCGCATAGGTGTCGGTGTTGTTGGCAATGTGGCCGCGCGCCTGATGAATGTCGCGGAACACACGCTCGATCGGATTGCTCTTGTAGGTGCCGGACGCCGCGCAGGCACGCATCAGCTCGCTCGCCGCGGTTGCGCACTGCTTGGGCACCTGCGAAGCCTGGGCGCGCTGCATCAGGCGCTCCTCCACCGGCATGCGCTCGCCGGTCCGTGCGCACTCGACGATGCGGGCGTAGTTGCGGAACAGCACCAGCTTGAGCTGGTCGGTCGTCATCATCGCCTCGGAAACCGCCTGCTGCGCATTCACGTCCTCGGCCGTCTTCGCGCCGTGCTTGCCGACGTGCGCCGCGGCACGTTCGCGGAAGTGGGCGATGGCACCATCGAGCGCACCGATGCAGGCCGACGACACCGCACGCTGGAACACCTGGGTGAAGGGAATCTTGTAGACCCAGCCCGGATTGGTCTGGCGGCCGGGACAACCGGCATCGCTGTGGTCGTTGGTGCGGTGCGTGCGATGCTCGGGCACGAAGCAGCCGTCGACTACGATGTCGTGGCTACCGGTGGCGCGCAGGCCGAGCACGTCCCAGTTCTTCTCGACGCGGAAGTCCGACTTCGGCAGCAGGAAGGTGGCGTGCTCGAGCGCACCGGAACCGTCCTTCTTCGGCAGCAGGCCGCCAAGGAAGATCCACTCGCAGTGCTCGACGCCGCTCGAGAAGCCCCAGCGCCCGGAGAAGCGGTAGCCGCCCTCGACAGCCTCGGCCTTGCCGGTGGGCATGTAGGTCGAGGCGATCAGCACCCCCGTATCCTTCGCCCACACGTCCTGCTGCGCCTGCTCGGGGAACAGCGGCAGCTGCCAGTTATGCACCCCGATCACGCCGTAGATCCAGGCCGTCGACATGCAGCCTTCGGCCAGCGCCATCTGCACACGGTAGAACACGCGCGGGTCCAGCTCATAGCCACCGAAGCGCTTGGGCTGAAGCACGCGGAACAGCCCCGCCTCCTTCATCTCCTGCACGGTCTCGACCGGCACCATCCCCGCCGCCTCGGCTTCGCGAGCACGCTCGGCCAGCCGCGGAGCCATCGCCTTGGCCCGCGCCACCAGCTCGACCGCCTCCGGCGTCATGTAATCTTCGGCCAGAATGCCGAGAACCTGATCCTTGTCCATCGCGCCCATCTCCATGTCCTCCATGATCGCCAACCAAGGCGTTTTTCGGGTGATACCCCTACTGCGATGGACGAAATGTTCCACACCGCCCCACCGGCCATCATCGTCTGAACGGACTAACGTAAATGGCTGACCGATAAAGACTCTTTCCCTTCGAATACAGGCGTGTGCCGGGAATCGGGGCGGCGCGGCCCCGGCCTGCTCCGCATTGCCGGAACGGGCCGGACCGTAACCCTTTTGGACGATGCCCGCGGACGCCATGCGCCAATAATGATCGCACCCTGCCGCCCACCCTGGCGGACGGCATCCGGAATAACAAAGGAGACGCCCCATGCTCGCCCCCGTAGGCATGGCCATGGCATTGATTGTCACAGCGGCCAGCATCTATTCGTTTTCACCCAGGCAAGTGCCGCCGCTGCAGGAGACGCGCATTCCCGTTGATCGAATGCAGCTCACCACCATCGAGCGCAGCAAGGCCGGCATCGTCATGGCCGGTGAACTCGGCGCGATCCTGGTGTCGTCCGACGAAGGCCAGCACTGGCAGAAGGCCACCATCTCCCAGGACCGCCAGGCGCTGATCACCCGCATCATCTTTGCCGATGCCACCCGCGGCCTGGCGCTCGGCCACGAGGGCTGGATCCTGCGCACCGAGGACGGCGGGCTCACCTGGCAGGAGGCGCATTTCGACACCGACAATGGCGAGCCCATGATGTCCGCCCGCCAGCTGCCCTCCGGCGACTGGCTCGCGGTGGGCGCCTTCGGGCGCGTGCTGCGCTCGACCGACGACGGCCGGACCTGGCAGGCCGACAGCCTGCCCGAGCTCACCGACTGGCACCTGAACGACATTGCGTCGTCCGCCGATGGCCAGCAATGGATGATCGTCGGCGAAGCCGGCACCGCGCTGTCCTCCTCCGACGGCGGCCAGAACTGGCAGCTCATCGAGCCGTTCTACAACGGCTCGCTCTACGGTGCCGCCCACCTCGGCGGCAAGCGTTGGGTGACCTACGGCATGCGCGGCAACGTCTTCTTCAGTGCCGACGGGGGTGCATCCTGGCAACAGGCCCAGGTTCCCGCACCGATCTCCATCTACGGCCATGCCGTGCTGCCGGACGGCGAACTGTTGCTCGTCGGCCAGGGCGGCATCGTGCTGTCGAGCAAGGATGGCGGAACGAAACTGGACATCGTGCGCCGCGAGGGCCGTGCCAGCCTCACCGACGTCGTCGTCGCCACCGATGGCCGCTGGCTGCTGTCCAGCGACGGCGGCCTGCAGGTCCGCCCCCCCGCTTCCGCCACCCCGACCCCGAACGACGGAGCTGCCTGATGAACGCCGCCCACACCATCACCCGGACGGACGCCCTCGTCGCCGTCATGGCCCGCATGCTGATCAAGTGGCGCAAGCCGCTTGGCCTGTTCTTCCTCCTGCTCACGCTCGGCCTGGGCTATTCCGCGCTGAACACCCGCCTCGACCCCGGCTTCAACAAGCTGATCCCGCTCAAGCACGAGTACATGGCGGCGTTCCTCGAGCATTCCGGCACGTTCTCGGGCGCCAACCGCATCCTCGTCAGCGTCGAATGGAAGGGCGAAGGCGACATCTATAACGCCGAGTTCCTGCCCGTGCTGCGCAAGGTGAACGACGAGGTCTTCTTCACGCCCGGCGTCAATCGCGCCAGCGTGCGCTCGATCTTCACCCCCAACGTGCGCTACATCGAGGTGACCGAGGAAGGCTTCAACGGCGACGTCGTGATTCCCGCCCGCTTCGAGACCACCAAGGAGGGCCTCAACCAGGTCCGCGAGAACGTCGGGAAGTCGGGCGTGGTCGGCCGCCTGGTGGCGAATGACCTGAAGTCCGCACTGGTCCAGGCCGACCTGCTCGAAGTCAGCCCCGAGACCGGCGAGAAGCTGGATTACGCCGAAGTCGCGAGCCGGCTCGAAGCCATCCGCGCCGAGTTCGCCAAGGACAACATCGACATCCAGATCGTCGGCTTCGCCAAGGTGATGGGCGACGTCATGGAAGGCCTGTTCACCGTGGTGATGTTCTTCGTCGTCGCCTTCGTCATCACCTCGCTGCTGCTGTGGCTGTACTCGCGCTCGCTGAAGCTCACCGTGCTGGCCATCGCCGTGGCCCTGCTGCCGGTGATCTGGCTGCTGGGCATCCTGCCGCTGATCGGCTACGGCATCGACCCGATGTCCGTCCTGGTGCCCTTCCTGATTTTCTCGATCGGCGTGTCGCATGCGGTGCAGATGACCAACGCCTGGAAGCAGGACGTGCTCTCCGGCGAGACCGCGATGGAGGCCGCGGAAGGCGCGTTCCGCAAGCTCGCCATCCCGGGCATCATGGCGCTGCTCGCCAACGCGCTGGGCTTCCTGGTCATCATGGTGATCGACATCCCGATCGTGCACGAACTGGGCCTCACCGCCTGCCTGGGCGTCGCGCTGATGATCATGACCAACAAGATGTTCATGCCCATCATCCTCTCGCACCTGCACCTCGAGCGCATGGCGCTGGATCAGCCGGTGGAGAACAAGAGCAAGCACCCGACCTGGTGGAAGGTATCGGCCCTGTCCGAGCCCCGCCCGGCGCTCGTCACCTTCGCCGTGATGCTCGTCCTGCTGGCCGCCGCCACCTACTACTCGCGCCAGCTCCAGACCGGCGACATCGGCAGCGGCGTCCCCGAACTGCGCGCCGACTCGCGTTACAACAAGGACAACGACCGGATCATCAGTAACTACTCCATCGGCATGGACGTGCTGTCGGTGTATGTCGAGACCCGCAACCTGGACGAGGCCTGCCTGAACTGGGAGGTGATGAATGCGGTGGAGCGCTTCGACTTCCGCATGCGCGGCGTCGATGGCGTGCAGTCGGTCAGCTCGGTCGCGGGCATGGCCAAGCTGTACGCCGCCGGCAACAACGAGGCCAATCCGCGCTGGGCGGCCCTGCAGCGCAGCGAAGCTGCCCTGCGCACCGGCGGCCGTGCCGCCAACCCGGAGAACGGCCTCAACTCGCACGGCTGCAAGACGATCCACATCGCCATCTACCTGACCGACCACCAGGGCCCGACGCTCAAGCACGTGGTAGATGAAGTGCAGAAGTTCATCGCCGAGGACAAGACCGCCAACGCCACCTTCCGCCTGGCGGGCGGCAACGCGGGCGTCGCCATCGCCACCAACGAGGCGGTCGAGAAGGCCGAGGTGCAGATGCTGGCCTCGATCTTCGCGTCGATCTCGCTGCTGTGCTGGCTCACCTTCCGCTCCTGGCGTGCGGTGATCTGCGTGATCGTGCCGCTGATGCTGGTGACGATCATGTGCAACGCACTGATGGCACTGCTCGGCATCGGCCTCAAGGTGGCGACGCTGCCGGTCATCGCGCTGGGCGTGGGCGTGGGTGTCGACTACGGCATCTACATCTACGAGCGCATGCAGCACGAGATGGCCGAGCACGGCTACGGCCTGCGCGAAGCCTTCTACGAGGCGATGCGCCAGCGCGGCACCGCAGCGGTGTTCACCGCGGTGACGATGTCCATCGGCGTCGGCACCTGGGCGTTCTCGGCGCTGAAGTTCCAGGCCGACATGGGTATCCTGCTCGCCTTCATGTTCCTGGTGAACGTGCTCGGCGCCATCTTCCTGCTGCCGGCGCTGGCGTGCTGGCTGGGCGTCGGACGGGAAAAGCCGGCTGACGCGCAGAAGCGCGCGGCGCAGGGCGGGAGTGCCCCGCACACGGGCATGATGCGCAACGCCAAACCCGCGGCGGCCGTTCAGCCCCAGCGTTCCTGAGCCTGTCCCCGCACGCAGGAAAGGGCGCCGACGATGCCGTCGGCGCCCTTTTCATGTCCACCTCTGCCCGGCTTACCTGTTCTGCCTGAAGCTGCGCGGCGAACAGTCAAAACTGCGTCTGAAGGCGCGGGAGAAGCTCGTCGGCTCCTTGAACCCGACGCGCTCCGCAATCACTTCCACGGGCAGATCCGTCTTCTCGAGATAGCTGCAGGCGAGCCCCAGGCGCACCTCATTCACCAGCGCCTGATACGTGAGCCCCCGCTGTTGCAGTTTGCGCCGCAAGGTCCTCGGACTGATCGCCAGGCTGTTCGCACATTCCTCCAGGCCAAGACCTGTCACCACTGCGCCCACGATCTGGGTGCGGACCCTGGCGACCAGACCATCCTGGATGCTGTCGGCCTCGCCTGCCCGCCGCTTGCAATGCTCGAGGTGAACACGCGCGGCGCTGGCATTGGCCATGGGGAGGCGCGTATGCAGGAACGCAGCGTCAAAACGCACCTGAGTGTGTGGCGCATTGAAGCGGACCGGGCAGGAGAAATACTTCGCGTAGGCCTCCTGGTACGCCGGTAGCGGATAGGCGCAGCGGATCTCTCGAAGCGGAAGCGCCCTGCCCGTCACCCAGCGGGTGCTCGCGACGATACTCCCCAACATCTCTTCGACGGCAAAGATCGTCATCTCGCCCAAGCCGGGCCGAATCTCGATGTCCATGACCGCCTCACCGCCTTCCTGGCGCATGGACAGCTGGACGAAGCGCCCGCTGAAGCGACCGAGCATTCCCTGGTATTCACAGCCAACCCGGATTGCCTCGCCGTAGGTCTCGCAGCACATGATGGCGAACCCGTAGCTCTGCAAGGTGGAGATATGGCGATTGAAGCCCATCGCCAATCCGAGGCCGGGGTCGCCGCTGAGCTGCATGGCATTGCGAATGAGCAGCAGATGCTGCGCCTCGGTCATTTCGCCGGCGAGATCGGCCGGATCACTGTCCTCGAGACCCGTGCCGAGCAGAAGTCGCTGCCTGCCGACCCCGTAGGACTTCATGAACTCGCAGATCCATGCCAGATAACTCATCGATATCATGACCGCCTCCCGTGCGAACAGGCCTAATACCCGGCGCTGCGATTCACGAGGCCCTCCAGGGGCATGCCCTGCCGATAGGCCCTGACGTTCCTGAGGAAGACCCCCAGCATCCGGCTCACGATGCCGACCGAGCTCCATGAAATGTGCGGACTCAGGCGCACGCGCGGATGCCCGTACAGCCAGTGGCCAGCGGGCAATGGCTCGGGCTCGACCACATCGAGCGATGCGGCGGCAACGTGCCCGCTGTCGAGGAGTGGCCGCAGCGCCGCCTGGTCAAGGAGGGCCGCTCTCGCCACGTTGACCAGATGAACGCCAGGCTTGGTCTGAAGCAGCTGAGCCTTGCCGATCAGGCCCCTGCTCTCCGCCGTGGCAGGCAGCGCAAGCACGAGATGATCGACCTGTGGAAGGAGATGTTCGAGGCTTTCGATGAACTCCACCCCATCCAGCGGGCTTTCGCGATGCTGGCGCACCTTGGCGAGGACGCGCATGTCGAACGCCAGCGCACGACGTGCAATAGCCTGTCCGATGGCGCCAAACCCGAGCAGCCCCAGCGTCTTGCCCTCGAGACCGCCCAGGTTCGCCACATACCAGCTCTGCGGCGGCTCAGCGATCCAGCTGTCGGGCAGCTTCTTTTCAAAGCACAGGATCATCGCCATCACCCATTCGGCAATGGGTGAGGCCGTCGCCCCACGCGAACAGGTGACGCGCTGATCACCCACGAGCTCGAGCGGAAAATCATCGACGCCCGTACCCAGGATGTGGATCCACTTGAGGCGGGGACATGCCGAGAGCAGCCCGGACAAATTCGAGGCGCCTGCGGCCGGGGTGAGCAGAACCTCGACCTCCTGCAAGGCTGCAGGCGGTGCGCTGGAATGAACGATATCCAGCTCCGGAGCATTCTCCTGCAGCAACTGGACGATACCCGGTGCATCGAAATTCAACGCTAGTCGCATGATCATGAACTCTTGAGTGGCCGCGGTGGGCACGGGAACGAGGATCATGTGGCGAGTCCCGTCCGGGCAACAGGACACAGCGGGCCAATACCTGTCCATAACGGCCATGCAGCGACTGCATCACCATCGCCCACGTTACTGCGCAGTCGTACCGGCCGCCCCCCGCTCGACAGGTCTGGTGCCATTCGCAGCCTGGCGAAAGTATAGCCACGTCACTCCATCATGGCCGCTTCGGACAGTTTCTCGTCCGCTTTGGCCAAACCCGTCAGACACGGCCTCCTTAACATTGAACGCGGCTGCAAAGCCCAACAAGGAGAGTCCGCATGCTGAAAACCGATGGCATCAACCGCCAGTTATTCGAGAAATTCGCAGTCAACCCGGGCGAGCGCCCACTGCTTCCTCCCTTGAGCCCGAAGGCACAGGTTACGCTGATGTGTCGCATGCTCAGTCGCGAGGGCTGGAACGAACACATCGCCGGACACATCACGGTGCGTCAGCCCGACGGCTCCGTGCTCACGAATCCCTGGGAGCTCGCCTGGGACGAGCTGCGCGCCAGCGACATCGTGACGATCGACGAAGACGGCAAGGTGCTCGACAGCCAGTGGAACATCACGCCGGCCATCGGCCTGCACCTGCAGCTCCACAAGTTGCGCCCCGAGATCAACGTGGTCATCCACAACCATGCGCACTGGAGCGGCATATGGGCGAACCTGCAGCAGGTCCCCCCGGTGCATGACCAGGCTGGCGCCTACTGCGGCGTGGATCTGCCGCTGTACAACGAATACGAGGGCACGTTCGAGAAGAACGACCTGAGCCGGTCGGCCGCCGTGGCACTGGGCAATGCGAAATGGGCGCTGCTCGCAAACCACGGCGCATTGGTCGTGGGCAAGGATCTGAGGCAGGCGCATCTCAGGGTCATCACGCTCGAGTGGCGCTGCAAGCGCGCCTATGAGGTCAAGCTGGCCGGCGGTGCGCCCGCCCTGCCTGACGAGGTTGTCGAACGGCTGAGCATCACCGATGCAAACGGTTTCCCGTTCTGTTGGGAAGCCATGGCCCGCCGCGAGCTGCGCGACGACCCGTCCATCCTGGAATGACAGCCCACGAACCCCGCACAGGTGACACCATGGCACTGACTACGAGACCCCTCGCGAACGTTGGCGTCGAAGTTTCCGGCTTCGACATCAATGAGCCTTTCAGCCCCGAACTCCAGGAAGAACTCAAGTCCCTGTGGTACGAACACGGCATCCTGCTGTTTCGTGACCAGGACATCACGCCCGACAGCCAGATCCGGTTCAGCCGCATCTTTGGCACGCTGGCCCTGCATCCGCTCAAGGCGACGCGTTCGGAAAAGCACCCCGAGCTGTTCGAGCTCATCAACAACAGCGACAAGGACAAGTACGTCACCGCGAGCTACAAGGGAGAGACGATCGTCGGCCGTCTCGACTGGCATATCGATCTGCATTACACCGGCTGTCCGAATCACGGAGCCGTGCTGACGGCCGTCGAGGTTGCCAAGGAAGACGGCCTGACGGGATTCGGCGACCTGGCCAAAGCCTACGATGCGCTGGACGAGGACACGAAGGCCCTGCTTGCCAAGCTCGAGGTTGCCTACAGCTTCAGCATGCAGCGCCGTCACATGCGCTTCGTGGACCTCGAGGGCTACGAGCCGGGCCCGTTCAGCCCACGGAAACCTTCGGACATGAAGTTCCCCGACTTCCCGGACGCGGTGTACCCCGCGGTGCTCACCCATCCAGTCAGTGGCCGCAAGGTCCTGAACATCGTCGAGCAATTCCTGGATCGCGTCATCACGCCGCAACGCTTCGGCATCTCCAATGACGAAGCAATCGAACTGCTGGAACGGCTGGTGGCCCACACCAAGAAACCGGAGTTCCTCTACTACCACCAGTGGCGTCAGGGAGACATGGTGCTCTGGGACAACTGGCGGGCGATGCACTGTGCGACGGGTACCAAGCCCGGCGTGCGCCGCGTCATCAACCGCACCACCATTGAGGGGAAGTACCAGTTGGGACGCGCACTCACCGGAGCGTGAACAGGCGCCAGCGCGCGGGACGCCATCCGGCACGGGCGCTGGAGCATCAGGGGCTGGCGGCAGGCCCGCCGTCCTGCCCCGCACCCTCCTCAGGCCTGGTATCGGTCATCGCGCGCGAGATGCGCACCAGCATCGGCACCAGCGAAGGCGACCCGAGCAGTTCGGGGCGCTCCTCGACCAGGGTTGCAAGCAGCATGCGCATGCCGCGCACCAGCATGAACGCCGCCAGCTCGCCGTCCGGCTCGCCAACCTCCCCGGCATGCATCCGCAGCAGGTGCTCCATGTTCGTCACGAGCTGCTCCGAGCTGACCTCGCCGCGCCCGAGCCCCTGGGCACGGCCGAACTGCATCTGGCGGGCGTAACGCCGGTAAAAGTCCTTGCCCAGCCCGAGCAGGCGCATCTCGGTGCGCACGGTGCGCTGGAACAGGCCCTGCAGCAGCTCGTCGAGGGACTGGCGATTGAGGCGGAACAGCTCCGGCGAAGCCTCGATCGACTCTTCGTCCATGATCCGCTTGCTGATCTGCATCAGGATCGCCTCCTTGTCGGGGAAGTACTGATACACCGCCCCCACCGACACCCCCGCCCGCGCCGCAACCTTGCGCGTCGTCACCGCATCGACGCCCTGCGACTTCAGGATCTCGCTCGCCGCATCGATGATTGCCTCGAGGGTGAAACTCGCGCGCGCCTGCACTGGCACATGCCTGAGCGCGGGGCCCCGCTGGCCCTTCTTTTGTTCGGTTTTTTGCATCGCATCAATCCACTTTTTAAACAATCACTTGTGATCAAATCGAATGCACCGTTCGAGTTCGTGCTCGGATTTTAAGGCAGGACCGGCCCTTGCCATAGGATTGCATCGACAACTCGTTCGCACGTCGCCCATGCCTGTCGCCCGCCTCGGACGGATCTGGCAGCGCATCGGGGTACGGCGCGAGTCCCCGACACCTGAACCGAAACAAAAGGGATAGTCATGACCGACGTCTTCATCTACGACCACGTGCGCACCCCGCGCGGCAAGGGCAAGGCCGATGGCGCGCTCGCCGAAATCACCCCGGTCCAGCTCGCCGCACAGGTGCTGCAGGCCGTGCGCGACCGCAACCAGCTCGACAGCCGGCTGATCGAGGACGTGCTCCTCGGCTGCGTGGTGCCGGTCGGCGAACAGGGCGGAAACATCGCCCGCGTCGCCGCGCTGGTGGCCGGATTCGACCACGGCGTGCCCGGCATGCAGCTCAACCGCTACTGCGGCTCGGGCCTGGAAGCGGTGAACTTCGCCGCCGCCAAGGTGGGCTCGGGCCAGGTCGACATGGCGATCGGCGGCGGCGTGGAGAGCATGTCGCGCGTGCCGATGGGCAGCGACGGCGGCGCCATGGCGCTCGACCCGCAGGTCGCGTTCAAGATGGTCTTCACCATGCAGGGCGTAAGCGCCGACCTGCTCGCCACCCTGCATGGCTTCACCCGCGAACAGTGCGACGCCTATGCGGTGGAGAGCCAGCGCCGTGCCGCCCAGGCCTGGGCCAATGGCTGGTTCGACCGCTCGGTGGTGGCGGTCAAGGACGTGCTCGGCCTGCCGGTGCTGGCGAAGGACGAGGCGATCCGCCCCGAGACCACGCTGGAATCGCTCGCCGCGCTCAAACCCTCCTTCCTCGAGATGGGCACCCAGTACGGCTTCGACGGCGTCGCGCTGCTCAAGTACCCGCAGCTCGAAGCCATCGCCCACATGCACCACGCCGGCAACAGCTCGGGCATCGTCGATGGCGCCGCCGCCGTGCTGGTGGGCAATGCCGAAGCGGGCGCCCGCGCCGGCCTCAAGCCGCGTGCGCGCATCCGCTCGGTCGCCACCGTCGGCTCCGAGCCCACGCTGATGCTCGATGCCCCGAGCTACGCCGCGCAGAAGGCACTGAACAAGGCCGGCATGACCGCCTCCGACATCGGCCTGTGGGAGCTGAACGAGGCCTTCTCCTCGGTCGTGCTGTGCCTGATGGAGCGCCTCAAGGTCCCCCACGACCGCATCAACGTCAATGGCGGCGCCATCGCCATGGGCCACCCGCTGGGCGCCACCGGCGCCATGATCCTCGGCACCCTGCTCGACGAGATGGAGCGCCGCCAGGTCGGCACCGGCCTGGTCACGCTGTGCGAGGCCGCCGGCATGGGCACCGCCACCATCATCGAGCTCGTCTGAGCGCCACCGGACCACATCAAGGAATCGACCGACATGACTGAAGTCATCCACATCACGGTGGACGCCGACGGCATCGCCACCCTGCTCTTCGATCGCACCGACAGCGCGATGAACACCATGGACATGAAGTTCATGGCCGAGATCGAGGCCGCGATCGAGCGCCTCGCCACCGACGACGCCATCAAGGGCGCCATCTTCACCTCGGGCAAGGCGGTGTTCGCCGCCGGTGCCGACCTCAAGGAGATGGAAGCCAGCCTGGACCGGGCCGACGATGTGCCCCTCGCCCGGCGCCTCGAGATGAACGCCTCGCTGTCGAAGCTGCTGCGCCGCATGGAGACCTGCGGCAAGCCGGTTGCCTGCGCGATCAACGGCACCGCACTGGGCGGCGGCACCGAGATCGCGCTCGCCTGCCATTACCGCGTGGTGTCGGACGCCCGGGGCATCCAGCTCGGCCTGCCGGAAGTGCAGGTTGGCCTGCTGCCCGGCGGCGGCGGTACCCAGCGCGTGCCGCGCCTCATCGGCATCCAGGCGGCGATGCCGGTGGTGATGGAAGGCCAGGCGCTGTCGGCCGAGAAGGCGCTGAAGATGGGCCTGATTCACAAGATCGTCCCTGCCGCCGAACTGCTCGCCGAGGCGAAGCGCTGGCTCGTCGAGCAAGGCGACCCGGTACAGCCCTGGGACAAGAAGGGCTACAAGATGCCCGGCGGGGCCGGCCCCTCCTCGCCGGCCGTGGCGCAGATGCTGGTGGTCAGCAACGCCATGCTGCAGGCCAAGACCTTCCACAACCTGCCCGCCCCCAAGGCCATCCTGTCCTGCCTGTACGAAGGCCCCCAGCTGCCGATGGACAAGGCGCTGGCGGTCGAGGCCAAGTACTTCACCCTGCTCCAGCTCGACCCCGTATCGCGCAACATGATCCGCACCTTGTTCATCAACAAGGGCAAGGCGGACAAGCTGATGCACCGCCCCGAGGGCGTGCCGAAGACGACCTTCCGCAAGATCGGCGTGGTCGGTGCCGGCCTGATGGGCGCGGGCATCGCCTACCACTGCGCCAAGCTCGGCATCGAGACGGTGCTCATCGACCGCGACCAGGCCGCCGCCGACAAGGGCAAGGCCTATTCCGTCAAGCGCCTGGAAAAGGACATCGCCAAGGGCCGCATGACGCAGGACAAGGCCGATGCCATCCTCGCCCGCATCCACCCCACCACCGAGTACGCCGGCCTGGCCGACGTCGAGCTGGTGGTGGAGGCGGTTTTCGAGGACCGCGGCATCAAGGCCGAGATCACACGCAAGCTCGACGCGGTGCTGCCGGCGCATGCAGTGATCGCCTCCAACACCTCGGCGCTGCCGATCAGCGAGCTCGCCGAAGCCGGTGCCCACCCCGAGAACTTCATCGGCATGCACTTCTTCTCGCCGGTCGAGCGCATGCCGCTGGTCGAGATCATCCGCGGCCGCAAGACCTCGCCCGAGACGCTGGCGCGCGCGCTCGACCTGGTGCAGGCGATGAAGAAGACGCCGATCGTGGTCAACGATGGTCCGGGCTTCTTCACCAGCCGCTTCATCGGCGCCTACATCAACGAGAGCCTGGCCATGGTCACCGAAGGCGTGAATCCGGCGCTGATCGAGAACGCTGCGAAGATGGCCGGCATCCCGGTCGGGCCGCTCACCGTCTCCGACGAGATCGGCCTCGACACCGCCTACCACGCCAGCCAGCAGCGCAAGAAGGACGAGGGCGAGGCCTTCAAGCCGACACCTACCTTCAAGCTGGTGGAAAAGCTCGTCGGCGAACTCGGCCGCCACGGCCGCAAGAACGGCAAGGGTTTCTTCGAGTACGCCGCGGACGGCAGCAAGAAGCTGTGGTCCGGCCTCGCCGAACTGTTCCCGCCGCTCGCCGAGCAGCCCAGCGTCGAGGAGGTGAAGGCGCGCATGCTCTACGCCCAGCTCGTCGATGCCGCCAAGGCGATGGCCGAGGGCGTGGTGATCGACCCCGCCGACGGCGACGTGGGCTCCATCCTCGGCGTCGGCTTCCCGGCCTACCTCGGCGGCCCGTTCTCGATGATGGACACGATCGGGCTCGACAAGGTGGTGGCCGAGTGCGACCGCCTGGCCGCGCGCTACGGCGAGCAGTACGCCGCACCGCAGCTGCTGCGCGACATGGCGGCCCGCGGGCAGCGCTTCTACGGCACGAACCGGGTCACCCCGCCGGCCGCCGTGCGCTGACCGCCCCCCCCACGAAACCCGCATCCGCCGCCGCCTCTCCAGGGAGCCGGCGGCGGCTTGCCAAGGAGTAAAGCGTGAACTTCGATTTTTCCGACGATCAGCGCCTGCTGCAGGACGCAGTGCGCACCATGCTTGCCGACACCAGCACCTCGCAGGCGGTGCGCGAGGTTCTCGAGGGTCGGGCGAGCCATTCCGAAGCCGTCTGGCGCAACCTGATCGAGATGGGTGCGGCCGCCGCCGCCATCCCGGAACAGTACGGCGGTGCCGGACTGGGCTACCTGGAACTGTGCCTGGTTGCCGAAGAAGCTGGCCGCCACCTCGTCGCGGTCCCCCTCTCGTCCAGCTTCTACCTGGCGGCCGAGGCCATCCTGCGCGCCGGCAGCGAGGCGCAGAAGCAGCACTGGCTGCCGAAGATCGCCGGTGGCGAGCTGGTCGCAACCGCCGCGCTGGGCAGCCGCGAGCGCTATCGCGCCCCTGCTCCGCTCGCCTTCGAGGGCGCGACCCTCACCGGCACCAGCCCGGCGCTGGTCGACGGCGGCATCGCCGGGCTGGCGGTGCTGCGGGTGGCCGACGAGCTGGTGCTGGTCGACCTCGCCGGCGCCGGCGTGAGCCGCACGCCCGTGCCCACGCTCGACCCCACCCGCCCGCTCACCGCGCTCCACTTCGATCACACGCCTGCCGAGCGCCTGCCGGCCGCCGAGGCTGCCACCGTGGCTGCCCGCGTGCTCGACGGCGCCGCCGTGCTGCTCGCCTTCGAGCAGGTGGGCGGTGCCGCCCGCATCCTGGAGGCGACGCGCGACTACTCGCTCGAACGCAAGGCCTTCGGCCGCCAGATCGGCAGCTTCCAGGCCCTCAAGCACAAGATGGCCGAGATCTACACCGCGATCGAGCTGGCCCGGGTGCACGCCTACTACGGCGCCTGGGCGCTGTCCTCCGATGCGCCCGAACTGCCCAAGGCCGCCGCCGCCGCGCGCGTGTCCGCCACCCGCGCCTACGTGGTCGCCGCCGAGGAAGGCATCGAGCTGCACGGCGGCATCGGCTTCACCTGGGAGATGGACTGCCACCTCCACTACCGCCGCGCCCGCCATCTCGGGCAGCTCATCGGCAGCGAACACGCCTGGCGCGCACGCCTGGCGGACGAACTCATCAAGGAGGCCGCGTAAGCGGAACACGCCCACATGGACTTCAGAGACACCCCCGAAGAAGCCGCCTTCCGCGCCGAAGTACGCGCCTGGCTGGAAGCCAACGGCCAGAAACGCAGCCGCCCCGACGAGGTCTTCGGTGAAGGCCTGGACGAGGCCGCGCGGCTCGCCGCCGCCAAGGCCTGGCAAGCCAAGAAGGCCGCAGCCGGCTATGCCGCGATCACCTGGCCGAAGGCGGCTGGCGGTCGTGGCGGCACCGCGATGCAACAGGTGATCTACCAGCAGGAAGAAGCCGCCTTCGTCGTGCCGGGCATGATCTTCGAGATCAGCATCGGCATGGGCCTGCCCACGGTGATGACCTGGGCAGCGCCCGAGCTCAAGGCGCGCTTCCTGCGCCCCGGCCTGGCCGGCGAGGAGATCTGGTGCCAGCTCTTTTCGGAGCCGGGCGCCGGGTCGGACACCGGCGGCGTGCGCACGCGCGCGGTGCGCGAGGGCGACGAGTGGGTCGTCAATGGCCAGAAGGTGTGGACCTCGGGCGCGCACTTCTGCGACTACGGCATCCTGCTCACCCGTACCGACTGGGACAAGCCCAAGCAGGAAGGCCTGACGATGTTCATCGTCGACATGAAGGCCCCCGGCGTCGAGGTCCGCCCCATCCACCAGATGTCGGGCGACTCGGAGTTCAACGAGGTCTTCTTCACCGACGTGCGCATCCCCGACGCCTACCGCCTCGGCCCCGAGTGCGGCGGCTGGAAGGTGATGCTCAGCACGCTGATGCAGGAGCGCCTGTCGGTGGGCGGCAACCTGCCCACCGACCTGCACGCGCACCTCATTGCGCTGGCACGGAAGTGTGCGTGGGACGCGCGCCCGGCAATCGAGGACGATCGCGTCCGTGCCCGCATTGCCGACGCCTATCTGCAGCAGAAGGGGGTCGAGCTCGTCATCGCCCGCGGCCTGACCGCGATCTCCAAAGGCAAGGCGCCCGGCCCCGAGATGTCGATCACCAAGCTGGTGGCCGCCAAGGCGATGCAGGACATCGCGGCCTTCGCCCTCGAACTGGCCGGCCCCGAAGGTCTCATCGGCTATGAGGCGCTGGGCGGAGACTGGCGCTACATGCAGCGGCTGTGGCTGGGCGCGCCCGGCGCACGGATCGCCGGCGGCACCGACGAGATCCTGAAGAACGTGATCGCCGAACGCGTGCTCGGCCTGCCCGGCGAGATCCGCACCGACCGCAAGGTCCCGTTCCGCGAACTGGAACACGGCTGAAGCGCCACGAGGAGGAGACAGGACAATGGCAAGCAAACCCCTGAGCGGCGTGAAAGTGCTCGACTTCACCCAGCTCCTGCCCGGGCCGATGTGCACCCTGCACCTGGCCGACATGGGCGCCGACGTGATCAAGATCGAACCCCCAGGCGGCGAGGCCGGGCGCGGCCCGGCACGCACACCGATCTCGCACTTCTTCCTGGCGGTGAACCGCAACAAGCGCTCGCTGGCGATCAACCTGCGCGCGAACGGTGCGCGCGAGCTCATCCTTGCGCTGGCGAAGGACGCCGACATCGTGGTCGAGGGTTTCCGTCCCGGCGTGATGAGCCGGCTCGGCATCGGTTTTGACGACCTCAAGGCGATCAACCCGAAGCTGGTGTATTGCGCGATCAGCGGCTACGGCCAGGACGGCCCGCTTGCTGAACTCGGCGGCCACGACATCAACTACCAGAGCTACGCCGGCATCCTCGAACAGAGCGCGGCGCCGGGTGGCAAGCCGCATCCGGGCAACTTCCCGATCGCCGATCTGGCCGGCGGCGCGCTATCGGCGGCAATGGCGATCCTGGCCGCGCTGTTCGATGCGCAACGCAGCGGCCAGGGGCGCTTCATCGACGTGTCGATGACCGACTGCGCCATGGCGCTCAACGTCCAGCCGCTCGCCAGCCTGCACAGCTGGAAGCAGCCGGTGCCGGCCGGCCACGACACCTTGTCGGGCGGACTGCCCTGCTACGGCACCTACGAGACCGCGGATGGCCGCCATCTGGCGGTCGGAGCGCTGGAGCCCAAGTTCTGGCAGGCCTTCTGCACGGCCGCCGGTTGCCCCGAGCTGAGCAAGAGCGGCTGGGCGGCAGGCAAGGCCGGCGCCGCGGTCAAGGCCCAGGTCGCGGAGATCATCAAGGCACGCAGCCTGGCGGAATGGACCGCGGCGCTGGCTGGCGTGGATGCCTGCGTGAGCCCGGTACTGCGCATCGACGAGGTGCTTGCCCACCCGCTGACCCGCGCGCGCGGCATGACGGTGGACACCCCGCTCCCCGATGGCGGCAGTGCGCCCTACTTCGCCTTCCCGGTGAAGATGAGCGACTACGCTTTCAGCCTCGACCGGCCGGCACCCGCGGCCGGCGAACACAACGAGGCGGTGCTGCGCGAGCTCGGCCACGGCGATGAGGCCATCGCTGCGCTCAAGACCGCCGGTGCGATCTGAACATGCCGCAGCCGTCCCGGGCGCACCGCCGCCGACCGGGACGAACACACGACAACCACACGACGGAGACATCATGAACCCACGCACCTTCAGCCTCGCAGACCTGTTCGCGATCACCGCCGAGACCGTTCCCGAGCGCGACGCGCTGGTCATCGGCAACACCCGCCGCACCTACCGCCAGATGGCCGAGCGCATCGACCACCTCGCCGCCTGGCTGCACGCCCAGGGCATCGGCCAGGGCGACGTCGTCGGCCTGCAGATGTACAACTCGCCGGAATACCTCGAGGCCTTCCTCGCCGCCTGCCGCGTGCGCGCCGTGCCGGCCAACATCAACTACCGCTACGTCGCCGACGAGCTGCGCTACATCTACGACAACACCGGCCTCAAGGCCCTGTTCTACAGCGCCGAGCTCGAGCCGGCGGTGGCGGAGGTGCTCGACGCGGCCCCGGGGCTGAAGGTGAAGGTCCGCACCGGCGCCGGCACCCCCGCACTCGCTGGCGCCACGGCCTTCGAAAACGCCCTGCTCGACGACACCCGCGCCCTGCAGGACATCCGCTGCAGCGACGACGACCTCTCGCTGCTCTACACCGGCGGCACCACGGGCAAGCCAAAGGGCGTGATGTGGCCGCACAAGGATCTCTTCTTCGGCTGCCTGGGCGGCGGTGGCTTCTACGCACCGGCCGACGGCCCGGTCAAGGCCCCCGCGGAACTCGCCGATCGCATCCGCAAGGGTCACCCGATGCGCTTCATGCCGGTGGCACCGCTGATGCACGGCGCCGCCCACTGGGCGACCATGGTGTCGCTGTTCGCCGGCCACACCGTGGTGCTCAACGACCAGCACCACTTCGACGCCGAGCACGTGCTCGACATCGCCGCGACCGAGAAGCTCAACGGCATCACGCTCGTCGGCGACGCGATGGCGCTCCCCATCCTCGATGCGCTCAAGGCCCACCCGGGACGCTGGGACCTCTCCGCGCTGTTCCTGTTCGGCAACGGCGGCGCGGTGATGTCGGCCCACATCAAGGAGGCCCTCAAGCCCTTCCTGCCCCCCAACGTGTACTTCAGCGACGGCATCGGCTCGTCAGAAGGCGGGCAGCTCGGCATGGGCGCCAAGCCGGTCGAAGGCGGCATGATCAAGATCGCTGCCCGGCCCGACCTCAAGGTGGTGGTCGACAGCCAGCGCATCGCCGCACCGGGCGAATCCGGCATCCTCGCCCGCAGCGGCTACCTGCCGCTCGGCTACTACCGCGACCCGGTGAAGACCGCCGAGACCTTCGTGACCATCGACGGCACGCGCTATGCAATCACCGGCGATGCCGCCAAGCTCGCCGACGACGGCTCGATCGTGATCTTCGGGCGCGGCAACAACTGCATCAACACCGGGGGCGAGAAGGTCTTCCCGGAAGAGGTGGAGGAAGTCCTGCGCATGAGCCCCCAGATCCTCGACGCCGTGGTCGTCGGCCTGCCCGACCCGCGCTGGGGGCAGAAGGTGACGGCGGTGTTGTCGGTACGCCCCGGAATGTCGCTCGACGTCGATGCCCTGAAGGCGCTGTGCCACGCGCACCTGGCGGGCTACAAGGTCCCGAAGGAGGTCGTGACCGTCGCCGAGGTGTTCCGCTCGGCTGCGGGCAAGGCGAACTACGTCTGGGCCAAGGAGGTGGCCCAGCGCGCCCTGGACAGCACAGCCACCGCCTGACGCCGCGCTCCCCGGCGGGCACCGCATCCGCCTGCCGGGCGTCCTTACTGTAAACGGGACTTTCCTGCGCGTTCCATTGCGCCGCGACTCAACACGAGGTCTCGAACGCTGAAATGAGCAAGCGCGCAGGGTGGGCGGCCTCAAGGTGCAAGACCGTGTCGTCCTGCGCCTCCAGCCACAAGGACTCGAGCCGATCGAGCGCCACGACGCCAGTGCTGCTTGCGATCCGTAGCGGCCCGCCTTCGACCAGCATCAAGACTTCGGTATGCGCGCTACGCGTCAGCGCCGCCTTGCCCGCTAGTTGCACGACCCGACAGCTGTGCCGGCAGCGCCCGATGCGGCTCATGATTCCGACATCGAGCGCTCGGCCGTCCGGGTGAGCGAACACGTTTGCCGTGCCGCAGAAATCCAGGGGCGGGTGCTGACGGTCGAGCCAGGTCGTCACGCCATCGATCTCGAGCCGGACCGGGTTGCCTTCGAGCAACAACAGGCTGCGGCTGACACCGGGATAGATCGAGAACGGTCCGGGACCCTGGAGTTCGGCCAGGCTGACGCGCCAGGCGAAATCATCCATTCCGGCGCCCTCCGGCCACACCGCAACTTCATGCGTGACGCCACCACCGTTCTTCCACGGACGAGCGCGGTAATCGCGCCGGGAAAGATGTTTCATGATTCGTTTCTTCTCGGGGTGGGGCCGCGCACTTGTGCGGCGTCCCCCACCCCCGCTTCACCCTCAGCCCAGGTAGTTGATGATCCACGTGTGGAATGGAATCGCCACGATGTCGATGAGCACCGCTCCGCACAGCGGAATGATCATGAACGCCTTGTACGAGACCACGCCATATCGATCGCAGATGGCGCCCATGTTCGCCACTGCGTTCGGGGTGGCGCCGAGGCCGTGACCGAGCAGGCCGGCACACATCACCGCCGCATCGTAATCGCGGCCGAGCACGCGGAAAGCCACGAACACGGTCAGTAGCAGCAGCGCCAGCACCTGCAGCGCGAGAACGCCGATGAGCGGCAGCGCGAGGTCGTAGAGTTCCCAGACCTTCAGGCTCATCATCGCCATCGTCAGGAAGATCCCGAGCGAGATGTCGGAGATCGTGTCGATCGCAGCCCGGTTGAGCCGGATGGTGCGCGTGTAGTCGTTGATGTTGCGGAAGATGATCGCCGCGAACATCGCCCCGACGTAGGCAGGCAGCACGAAACCGCTCGACTTCTCGAAGGCGGATGACAGCCACATTCCGAGCACCATCAACACCAGCACCAGGCCCATCGTCACGATGAGCGAATGGCTGTGCAGCTTGACGTCGGCTTCGTGATCGTGCGCCGAAGGCAAACGCGTATCGAGCTTGTTGGCCACGATGTCGAGCTTGTGACGTGCGATCAGCCAGTTCGCGACCGGGCCTCCCAGCACGCCCCCGGCGATCAGGCCAAAGGTCGCCGAAGCCAGCGCCACCGAGGTCGCTCCGGTCACGCCGAGCGACTCCGCGACGGGACCGAAGGCCGCAGCAGCACCGTGGCCGCCCTCCAGCGAGACACCGCCGGCCATGACGCCCAGAATCGGGTGCAGGCCGAAGGCCGCGGCGGCGGCGGCGCCGAAGCTGTTCTGGAAAAGCGCCAGGAACCAGCACAGCACCAGATAGATCAGCAGCGCGGCGCCGCCGGTTCGCAGCAATGCCAGGCTGCCGCCGATGCCCACCGTGGTGAAGAAGGCGATCATGAAGGGGCCCTGCAGCGTGGTGTCGAAACGCAGCGTCGCAAGCCCGGCTTCACGCAGGATCAACACGATGAGCGACATCGCGAAACCACCGATCACCGGTGCAGGAATGCAGTAGGTCTCGAAGAACCTCACGCGGTGCTTGATCTGGTGGCCTGCGAGCAGCAGCACCACCGCCAGGGCGGTCGTGCTGATCAGGTCGAGCTTCAATTCGTACATGTGGTCTTTCTCCTGTTGCCCTGAATCCGGGTCATGCGATCGGCCGGATCAAGCGGTGTACCAGGCGCGCTGCAGCACACGCGGTGTGGTTGTCCTGATCGAACCGGGGGTTGTATTCGGCGATGTCGGCAAGCACCAGCTTGCCGCTCCGCCGGGCGTGGTCGATCAGTGTCTCGAGCATGGAAAGCTCCACGCCGCGTGCAGCCGGCGCGCTGACACCCGGCGCCTGTGCGGCCGGCAGTACATCGAGGTCGATGGTCAGGTAGAGCTGGTCGATGCCATTCAGGAATGCGTCGAGCCAGCTCAACGCCTCCGCGAGGCGCCAGGGCACGAGCACGTCGTCCTCGAGGAAGTCGACCCCGAGATGCTTCGCACGCGCGTACAGCGCTGCCGTGTTCGACGTTTGCGCCACCCCCATGCAGGCGTAGCGGAAGGGCCAGCCGCGCGCCTGGCATAGCGTGGCGGCCTGCGCAAATGGCGTACCCGAGGTGGCCTGATCCGATGCCCGGAGATCGAAATGGGCGTCGAAGTTGAGAATCCCCAGGACCGGTACCGCGTCTGCCTTGCATGTTGCCGACACCTGATTCGCCAGACCGAGGAAGCTGCCGTACGCGACCTCGTGACCGCCGCCGAGCACGACCGGCAGTTGCCCGTCGGCGAGCAGCGCGCTCACCGCTTCGCCGAGTCGCCGCTGCGCGCCTTCCAGATCGCCATCACTGCACGTGATGTCGCCGGCCTCGTAGAGGGGGCGATCGAGGTGCCAGGGCAGATTGGCAAGGGCGCGTCGCAATGCGGACGGCGCTTCGGCCGCACCGATCCGGCCCTGATTCCGGCGCACCCCCTCGTCACAGGAAAAGCCGAGCAAGGCGACACCGCGCGCTGCACCGGGCAACCACGGTGCAATCATCTGGTGCCAGCGTCGGGCAAGCGCGCCCTCGGCATCGCTGCGACCGGTCCAGATGTTCGGGTCGACGGCATTTGAATGGATAGACATCAGGGTCCTCTCAGCAGGATAGGGCGCGAGCGGGCATCGGTGCTCGCGCAGTCGGAACAGGCAGGGGGAGCGGCTGCGGTTCAGCTCGCCGCGTCATCTGCCAGGTGAAGGCTGATGCGGCGCGCCGTCTCGATCGTCATCGCAAGGATCTCGTCACGCCGGGCACGACCGCGTGCCGATGGCGCCATCACCGTAACGACGCCATGGAGATGGCTCGGGCGGCCAAACAGCGGCGCGCTGACGCCCCAGACGCCTGCATCGATCTCGCCATCGCTCTCGGCATAGCCTGCGGTGCGAATTGCGCTCAGCTCCGCTTCGAGCCTGTTGCGCTCGGCCGATGTGGCGAGGTTCCGCTCCAGCGCATCCTGGCGTTGCGATGCGGGCATGAACGCCAGCAACGCCTTGGCGGAGGCGCCACGAACCAGCGGCTGGCCCTTGCCCGGCGCAAACGCACAGCGCAAGGCCTGCTGGCTCTCGATCAGGTCGATGCAGATCGCCTGGAAATGCGTCGCCACCATGAGCGCCACCGTTTCCCTGCTTTGCTTGGCGAGCCGCATCAGAAGGGGGCGCGCGAGCGTCGAGAGGCCGGCGTCGTTCTGATAGCGCAAGGCGAGCTGCAGGCTCAGCGGTCCTGCACTGTGGCGCCCGTCGCCTCCGGCTTCGCCGATCAGTCCCCAGCGCTGCAGGCTGACCAGATGGCGGTATACGCTGGACAACGGAATCGCCAGAGCCTGGCTGATTTCGCGCGCGTTCAGCGGGGTCTCCGACGTCGCGATCTGTTGCAGGATCTGCAGCGTGCGATCGATTCCGGACAGGCTGGTCTCTGCCATCGTTAGCTCACAGTGAGAATGTTATGAAAACGATATCAGCAGAATAAAGACTGTACGGCTTCCTATTCTCACTAGATGGGAACCAGAAAAATTTTTGATACTCAGGCATCCAGCTCAGGAAGCGGACGTCTTCGGCAATCCGCCATGGCGTTCGGCCTGAGGTCCCCACGGACCGTTTTTGCGCACGGAACGCGATGCGGCTGTCGGATCGGTCCTCCGGGCCGCGTCAACGAAAATGCCCGCCGGGCATGACGCACCGGCGGGCATTGAGGACGACTGCTGCTGATCAGAAGGTGTACTTCACCACCATCGAAAGCTGATCGCGGTCGGTCAGCTGACGGTTCTCGACCGGATCGAGGCTGGCATCGCCGAAGTAGCCCAGGTAGGTCAGGCCGATCTGCAGGTTGCGGCGATAGGTCATCGTCGCTCCGATGCTCAGGCGGTGATCGCCCTCACCCATGCCCAGGTTGCCCTGCAGCGTGCGGCCCTTGAGCTGACGCGAGTAGCTGATCGGCACACCCAGTTCCCAGTTCTCGATGATGCCCGGATAGGTCAGGCTGAGCGTCGAGGCGAAGGCGAGGCCGTAGCTGCCGAAGTTCAGCGAGTCCGACTCGAGCGTTGGCACTGGCACAACACCGAATCCCGGGGCGAAGGTACTGGAGCGATCTCCAGTCGCGCCAGGAATACGGCGTGCGTCCGGGTTACGGACGTCGGTGTAGGCGATCTCCGCGAGGAAGTTTGCCTGCGGCGCCAGGAAGGTACGACCGAGGTTGATGAAGGTATTGATGTTCGTCTGGAGCACATCGGCGGTGGTCGCGGTCGGGATCACGCTCCCACCCATACGGGTGTTAACCAGCGCGGGCGCATCCTTCCGATACGAGATTTCACCACCAAGGGTCGCAATGCCGAAGCTGGTGCTGAACGTCGCGCCCAGCATCTTGATGTCTTCGAAATAGCGATGATTGAAGCCGAAGCCATCGCCATCCGAAAGCACGTAGTCGACATCCACCATCGGTGCGCGGTCGTGATAATTCAGATAGATCAGACCGACCTCGGTTTCATCGGTAACGCGATACTTGGCACCGACCCCCCACTGGCCAATCTTGCCGGGCTTCTCGTCATCACCCCGCGGAACACCACACGTCGGTCCCGCGGTCAGACACACCGCCCCGGGGCCGACCACGTCCGACGTGCTCATGAACGAGCCCGGCGCATTCACCAACGTCTTGTGCCAGCCATACTGCGCATGCGCCATCAGCGACAGCCTTTCATTGACCTCGTACAGGGCCGAAATCTGGTCCTCGGGCAGCAACTGATCCTTCACCTCGGTACCCGGGATGCCAGCCTTGGTGCCGTCCGCAGGCCCCTGAGCAGCCGAGATACCGGGGATGAACAGGGTCTCGCCCCACGACACCACATGCTTGCCCAGACGAACCGTCGCGCGACCTTCCTCGCCCACATTGAACGAGGTGTAGCCATAGACGTCGAGGAGACGGCTGTAGCCGCCGTGATAGCGCTTCGCATCGCTGGTGAAGCGATTCGCCGCCCCCCCGATCTTGTTCGGGAAGGACGTGCCGTCGTTGTCGTTCGAGCCGTGATAGACGTCATCGTAGAAGGTACTGGCAGACAGGATGAAGCCCGAGTTCCCCTTCTTGAGATGCGTGTCGAGCAGCAGGCTGACGCGGTTCGACGTCAGGGAACCCTTGTCGAAGTTGTTGTTGCCGTCATTGCCGCCAGCGTTGTTTGCCAGAAGTCGATCCTGATCCTCGAGACGCGTCGACAACGTGTAGGTCGTGGTCAGCCGCGATTCGAGCACCGCCCCGTTCTCGAACTCGATCGGTTCGAAGGCCATCACCGGTGCGACCATTCCCATACCGATCACCGCGAGCGCGACCGGCTTCATCTTCTTGTGCAGTTTCATGCTGCATGCTCCCTATGGTTCGCTTGATTCGCTCACTGGCCCATCGCACGCAGCGCGGCGGGGGTGTACATGTCGGGGGTCAGGTCGCCGGCATTGAGTACCCATGCCTTGTCGCGCTCCTGGACCAGGTTGAAGCCAACGTAAGCGCCCGAGTTCAGGTCGTGATAGAAGGCGGTGCCGGCCTGCCATGCGTTCAGATCGAAAGCGTAATAGTGGTTGATGAAGGCGTGCTGCCACAGCTCGCCGCGGGTGTCGTAGTAGTCACCCACCGATGCTTGCCAGTTGTCCTCGTCAATGAACATCACGCGCTTACCGAAGGCGTGGCGATAGCCTTCCTTGAGCTTGCCCTCGAGCACCCACACCCGGCGAAGTTCATAGCGCATGAACTTGGGGTTGGCGTGGCCCTTGGTCAGCAGGTCAGCGTACTTCACGTCCTTCGAGTGCAGTCGGTACGCGTTGGCCGGGATGTACATCTCCTTCTTGCCGTGCAGCGTCCACTCGTAGCGGCTGGGGTCGCCGTTCATCAGGCGGTCCTGGTCGATGGTCATCTTGCCGCCGGTACCACCCATCGGGGAGTCGAAGCCGTAGGTCGGCAGTTGGCGCACGCGACGGGTGCCCGGGTCGTACTGCCACGCCAGACGCTTGGCCTTGGCGAAGTTCACCGGTTCCTGCGACGCGGTGTAGCTGCCGCGGTCGCGCTCAGGGAGCAAGGTGCCGGAAATCGAGTAGGCCATCAGACCTTCCATCGGCTTGCCAAGCTCAGTGGGCTGGGTAACAACGTTGAGGTTCTTGTTGACCTGGCGGCCCCAAGTGATGTTGCCGTCCGACCCCACGTCGGCGATGTCGCGCACGATATGCTCGGTGAAGGCACGGTAGGGGAAGTTCATGTTGGCCAGGACTTCCATCGGCGCCTTCGGGATCGGGAAGCCAACCGGCCCCTTGTAGCCCGTGTAGCCGAGGCCGCCATCGATCAACTCCGCCTCGAGCGCATTCTTCTTCGCCAGCTCGCAGATCACGTCCGGGTAGCGGAAATCACGACGACTCTGGTACACCGGCATGCGGAAGGACTCGGGGAAGCGCTTGAACAGGGCCTTCTGGCCGTCGCTCAGCTTGTCCGCGTACTTGTCCATGTTCGCAGCAGTAATCTCGAACAACGGCTTGTCTTCCGGATAGACATCGACCGGATGCTGGCCGGAGTGGAGCGTGTACTCGACGTGCGGCGGCTTGCCCAGCCATTTCCCGGAGAAGGCCGGGATGCTGCCGTCCGCGTTCGGGCCGGCCTCGGCGCCAACGCAGGTAAGTTCCTTGCCAAGCTTTGCGGCTTCGGCTTCAGTCACCTTGGCCATTGCACTACCGGCTGCCATCGACAATGCAATCGTGGTCATGACCGGCACCCAAACACGGGTTTTCATCATTTAAGTCTCCTTCCTGGTGGGCGTTTTGTGTGTCCCGATTGATCCAGCGAACCGGATGCAGCGCGTCCATCTCTCCCTACCGCGGCCTCTGCACCCGTTTGCATTGTTCTGTTTTCGGATCACCTGTCACATCGTCCGATGGGACTAAGTCGACGTATCCGGCTGAACTGTCTCAAGCCTGCGAGGCTGCGATGAAAGCGCTGCGCAACTGGGACTTGAGCAGCTTGCCCGCCGGATTGCGCGGCAAGGCATCGGCCCGCACCTGCACGATGGCCGGAACCTTGTAGGCCGCCAGATGTGCACCGACGTGCGCACGCAAGGCCTCGGCATCCAGCCCGCTCCCCTCGCGCACCGACACCACGGCAGCCACTGCTTCGCCCATCTCTTCGTCGGGCACCGCGAACACTGCGGCCTCGAGCACGTCCGGCTGTTGCAGCAGGCACGATTCGACCTCGGCCGCGGCGATCTTCTCGCCGCAGCGATTGATGACGTCCTTGATGCGGTCGACGACGAACAGGAAACCCTCCTCGTCCAGATAGCCGACGTCGCCGGTACGGAACCAGCCATCCTGCATCGCTGCAGCGGTGGCGTCCGGGTTGCGCCAGTAGCCCTGCATCACGGTAACGCCACGCAGCCAGATCTCCCCCGACTGGCAAGGCGCCAGCGGCTGGCCATCGATGTCCGCAATGCGGACCTCGACGATCGGCGAGGTCATGCCCGAGCTGCGCGGCTTGTAGGCGAACAGCGCCCCGGAGGCAGCGGCACCCACGCCATTTGTTTCGGTCAGGCCGAAGCCGATGCCCGACAGCGAGTTCGGCCGGCGCTGCATCACCTCGTCGATGAGCCGCTGCGGCAAGCCCGCACCGCCAAACCCCAGACCTGCGAGCGTGCCGGTCTGCGCCGGGTCGTCAAACCCCGGTTGTGCCAGCAGCTGCATGACCATCGACGGCGCACCATTGAACTGGGTGATCCGCTCCTCACGGATCACATCCATCGCTTGCGCCGGGTCCCAGCGCGTCACGAACACCAGTTGCCGTCCATTGCGCAGCGAGCTCAGCAACTGCGCGTGCAGGCCGCTGACGTGGAACAGCGGCACGGCCGTCAGGGTGGTCGGCGGCAAGCCCTTCGCCATCAGCGCCGCGACCGCCTCGGGCGAGGTCATGCCCGACAGCGCGCCGATGAAATCGATGTTGAACAGGGCCTGACACACCGCACGCTGCGAGGACAGCACCCCCTTCGCACGACTGGTGGCGCCCGAGGTGAACAGGATCAGCGCCGGATCATCGGGCCCGAGCGCGGGCGCCTGCGCGGGTTCTGCCCCCTGACTGGCCAGCGCGCGATAATCGGCGACGCCGGCCGGCAACGCGCCCTCACCCACGCAGAGGATGCGGCAACCCGCAACCCGGGTATCTGCATCGATGCGCGCCAGTCGCTCGGCGTCGCAGGCAAAGACCTGTGGCTCGACGTCCTCGAGTGCCGCGTGCAGTTCCTCGCCCAGGCCGAAGCTGTTCAGCGGCGCCGGCACCGCACCGATCAACGCTGCCGCGGCAAACACCACCGCCCACTCCGGCCGGTTGCGCATCGCGATGGCGACACGCTCGCCCGGCTTCAGTCCCCATGCGCGCAGCTGTGCGGCAATGGCATCGACCTCGGCGAAGAAACGGTCATAGGTCCAGGTCTCGCCCTGGTAACGGATGAAGGGCTTGGCGCCATGCGCCCTCGCACTCGAAATCAAGGCAGGCAGCGTCGGAAAGGCATTGCGATAGACACGCAAGCTGCGGCCATCGACCTCGGCCTCCTCCGTCTCGAAAGGCGCACCGGGCGCCGTCAGTTGGGCACGAACCTTGTGGGCGAGTTCGGAAAGCGGGGACATCGATTACTCCTGAAGATCAGTTTGCAAGGCTGAAACGGTAAAGCCCGTCATCGTCCAGCACACGGCGAAGCTCGCCCGCATAGCGCAGGAAGGACAGGTGGGCGATGGTTTCGCCGAGCGCCATCATGTCTTCGACGGCGCTGAGCACGCGCGGGAATAGTTTGGACTTGGTCTCGAATGCCGTGACGCTGCCGGCTTCGCGCAGATGGGCGCGCACGATCTCGAACTGCTGGGCGTGATGGGCGTGCAGTTCCGCAACCCGCGGCAGCAGGCCACGGAACACCCGCTCGTGCGAGGGCAGCACCAGAGTGTCGGGTGCGAGCGTGGCGAGGCGGTCGAGCGAATCGAGCCAGAGCTTGAGCGGATTCGCCTCGGGCTCGATGTCGGAGACCAGCACGTTCGAGGTGATGCGCGGCAGCAACTGGTCGCCGGCGATCAGCAGGCGGTCGGAATCGCAATACAGGCAGGCATGCTCGGGCGAGTGACCTTCGCCGATCACCACCCGCCAGTCACGACCGCCGATCGTCAGCACCTGAGCTTCGCGCAGCCGGTTGAACGCCCGCGGCTGAGGCGGCATGAAGGGATCGCGGCGCAGTTTGGCGAACATCTCCTCGACCCGCTCGCGCGGCATGCCGGCACGCAGGTAGAACTTGAGCAGGGAATCCGGCAAGGGCTCGGGGGGTGGCCCTGCGAGCGTACGCATGGTGAAGTACTCGCCATGCGTCATGTACAGCGGCGCCTCGAAACGCTCGGTCAGCCACGCCGACAAGCCCGCATGATCGTAGTGGAAATGCGTGCAGATCACGCCCTTGAGCGGCAGGCCCTCGAAATGCCGCTCGACGATCGATTCCCACAGCGTGCGAGAGGCCGGCAGGTTGAGCCCGGTATCGACGATGAACCAGCCGTCGCCGTCGCGCAGCAGATAGACGTTGATGTGATCGAGCTGCATCGGCATCGGCATGCGCGCCCAGAAAATGCCCTGTGCCAGCTCGACCAGTTCGCCGTCGGGCCGCGGCGGCGCGAACGGAAACGCGATACGTTCCTTGCCGCTGGCGGCCGCTTCTGCAGGGGATTGCACGATATCGACCATGGTGTCTCCGTCATTGTCATTGTTGTCCTAGCCTCACATTAGGCGGGGGCGCTGGACATCGACACGTCCAAAAGGACGATATCCGCCGCCCTGCCCCACCCGCTCCCCGAGCATCCGGGCTCCATCGTCCAAACAGAGGATGTGCAGCCCCTGGAGCCTCGACAGAATCGTCAATGCTAGGTACTTCGGGCCTACGGTTGGCGCAGGCCCGGCGGAATGCAGACTGGATCACAACGAAGAGGAGGCCCGCATGGCCACAACGAAAGACTATCGCCTTGGTGAATACACCTTCCCGCGCGGCTGGTTCATGATTGCCGAGGCGTCCGAACTCGACACCCACAAGCCGCTCGCGGTGCGCTTCTTCGGCCAGGACTTCGCGCTCTACCGCGGTCGCGAGAGCGGCAAGGTCGTGCTGCTCGACGCCTACTGTCCGCACATGAAGACGCACCTCGCCGCACCCAACAAGACCTCGTACGTCGTGCTCGACGGCGGCGGCACCAACATCGAAGGCGACGGCATCCGCTGCCCGTATCACGGCTGGCGCTTTGGCGCGGACGGCAAGTGCGACCACATCCCTTATCACGAGGGCCAGATCCCCGCCGCGGCCAAGGTCAAGTCCTGGCCGGTGGTCGAAAGCCTGGGGGCGATCTGGGTGTGGCACGACCCCGAAGGCGGCGAACCGGAATGGGATCACCCCAGCCTCAAGGAGTGGAACGACCCGGCCTGGGTGCACTGGAAATTCGACCACCTGGGCATCCTCAACCAGCACCCGCAGGAAGTCATCGACAACATCTGCGACTACGGTCACCTGAGCCCGATTCACGGCTCGACCGTGCTCAAGTACGAAAACGAATTCAAGGGCCACAACGCCATCCAGCGCCAGTGCGGGCCGCACCGCACGCTGGTCGGTGAGGACGGTGTCAGCCCCGTGCTGCACACCATCACCATCTACCACGGCCCGGGCGTGCTGATCTCTCACCTCACCGGCCTGTACGACGCGGTGATGATGATCTGCAACACCCCGGTCGATGACGGTTCAATCAAGGTCTGGCACGCGCTGCTGGTCAAGTCGCCGAGCGGCAGCAAGGTCGCGACCCATACGGACATGGTGGCCGCGCGCCATTATCAGGAGATGGCGCTCACCGCCTTCGCGCAGGACTTCGAAGTGTGGTCGCACAAGGCGGCCTGCCTGAACGGCCTCTTCATTCCCAGCGACGGCCCGTTCATGAAGGCGCGCATCTGGTACAAGCAGTTCTACAACCCGCGCGCGAAGAAGAACGAATACCTCGAGCAGTGCGAGGGCTACTACGTGCCCAAGGGCATCGCGCCCTACACCGAAACGCCCGTGGAGGCCTGATCCGCCGCACGCACCACAAGGACGGCCTGTCATTCCGACAGGCCGTTTTTCCATCTTTCGCACACAGGGAATCTCCACATGGTCATTGCAAGTGTCGCGCCCTGGGTCGGGCTGATCGGCCTCATCGGTCTCGCCGGCCTCGCCGGCATCCGTCGCCCGGTCCTTCCCACGCGCGCCGGGGCGGCCATCCGCATGCTCGGCCTGCTCGGCCTGGCGGGACTGGCCGGTTTCTGGATCGACGGCGCCGGCGCCATGGGCGCCTTCGGCGCGCTCGGCCTCTGGAACCACCAGTCTCCCGCACTCGCGTTCTGGGGTCGCATGGGCTGGACCGGGCTGGCCGGGCTGCCCTTCGCACTTGTCACGCTCGTCTGAAACGACGCGGCCCCGTCTGGACGGGGCCGCGATGCGTCACACCTTCAGCGTCTTCGACAGGCGCCCATAGAGCTTCTTCGAATACGGCGGCAACAAGCCGAGGGCCTTGCGCGGATCCCACCAGCCGCTGCGGTACACCGTGCGCGGATGACAGAATTCGTTGAATCCCTCTCGCCCGTGATACACCCCCATGCCCGAGGCGCCCACGCCGCCGAAGGGCGCGTCGTGCGCGGCGACCTGCAGCATCACGTCATTGATCGCTACGCCACCGGACAGGGTGTGCGCCAGCACCCGACGTTCCTCTGCACGGTCAGCACCGAAGTAGTAAAGCGCGAGCGGACGCGGCCCGGCGTTGATGCGATCGATGACCGCAGCGATGTCCGCGTAGCGCTCGACCTGCAGCACCGGGCCGAAGATCTCCTCCTGCGCAATCCGCGCGCCGGCTGGGGGATCGACCACCAGGTGCAGCGGCAGCTTGCGCCCGCTGCCGGCCAGGCCCCCGCCGCAGTCGACGATCCGCCCGCCTGCCGAGCGGACCTCGTCCAGGTAGCCGCGGATGCGGGCAAAGTGGCGCGCGTCGATCACCGAGGTCAGCGCGGCATCGCCGGCGACCGGGGGGAACAGGCGTCGATGAACCGCCTCGCACGCCGCAATGAAGGGCTCGACGAGCTCGTCCGCGACATGCACCGTGTCCGGGCTGACGCAGACCTGGCCGCTATTCATCACCTTCGCGCTCAAGATGCGCTCCGCGGCGAGGCGCACATCCGCGCTCCGGCCGACCACCACCGGCGACTTGCCGCCCAGTTCCAGCGTGACGGGCACCAGGTTCTCGGCCGCGGCCCGCATCACCCGGATACCGGTCGTCGTGCTGCCGGTAAACACCAGGTGATCGAAGGGCAAGGCACTGAATGCCCCCGCCACCGCCGCATCGCCGGTGAACACGGCGACCTCGTCCGCCGCGAACAGGTCCTGGACCGCCGCCTGCAACAGGGCCGAGGTGCGTGGCACGAACTCCGACGGTTTCAGCATCGCGCGGTTGCCGGCAGCGAGCGCAAAGGCCAGCGGCGCCAGGGTGGTGAACAACGGCACGTTCCACGGCCCCAGGATGCCCACCACCCCCTTGGGCATGCGCTGCACCTCGACCCGGGCCCCGAACAGGTTGAAAGGGACGACGCCGTCGCGCCGGTCGGGCTTCATCCAGCGTCGGATCCGCCCGCGTGCGTACTTGACCGTGTTGAAGGTCGCCATCACGTCGCTCATCAGCGAGGTCTCGCGCGGCCGCCCGCCAAAATCCGCGTCGAGCGCAGCGCAGAAATCGTCCGCCCGTTCGCGCAGCAGAACCATCAGCCGCGTGAGGCGATCGGTGCGCAGGGCCGCATCCGGCAGGCCGTCACGCGTCTGAGCGGCCTTCATCGCCTCGAGGCAGGCGCACAGCGCCGCCTCGTCGGGCGTCTGCAGGCGCGCCACTTCGTCACCGTTCATCTTCATCTCGCTCCTCAATCCCAAGCTGGCGTTCGACATCAGCGCCGCGCAGCACGCGCGAACTCGGCCGCACGCTCGCCGATCACGATCGACGTGGCGTTGGTGTTGCCCGAGATCAGCCGCGGCATCACCGAGGCATCGGCCACGCGCAGGCCTGTCACGCCGCGGACCGCCAGCGTGGTATCGACGACCGCGGCGGCGTCGCTGCCCATGCGACAGGTGCCCACCGGATGATGTCCGGTGCTACCTGCACGGCGGGCATAGTCCAGCAACTGCTCGCGCGTGGTCGCGGCCGCACCGGGATACACCTCGCCCGCGGTGATCGCCGCGAGCGCAGGGGCGGCGGCGATGCGCCGCGCCCACGCCATGCCGGCCAGCGTGACCTCGACGTCATGCTCGGTGCTCAGGTAGTTCATGCGCAGGCGCGGCCTCGCGGCAGGATCGGCCGAGGCGAGGCTGACAACGCCACGCGAAGTCGGCCGGCAGACGTTGGGCGCCAGCGTGTAGCCGGGAAAGCCGTGCAGCTTCTTGTGCTCGCCGTCGAGATCGCCCGAGAGCGGCAGCAGGTGGAACTGAAGGTCCGGGCGCAGGAGATCCGCGCGGCTGCGCAGGAAGATGCCGACCTCGGCCGCCGGCATGGTCATCGCGCCGCGCTTGCGCATGAGATAGTTCATCACTTCGAGCAGCACGCGCGCCCCGCCCAGGCGGGGGTTCATCGACGGCTGGCCGTCGCGCAGCCGCCACATCAGCGGCACCACCAGATGATCCTGCAGGTCTGCGCCCACCGCGGGCGCATCAACGCGCACCGGAATGCCGTGGCGCGCGAGCTCCGCGCCCGGGCCGATCCCCGACAGCATCAGGATCTGCGGCGAGCCGATGGCGCCGGCGCACAGGATCACCTCGGCGCGCGCCGCAGCCAGCTTCTCCTGCCCGCCGAGCTGGTAGCGCACCCCGGTCGCGCGCCCGCCCTCGATCACCACGCCGGCGACCAACGCCCCCGTGTGCACCGCGAGGTTCTTGCGCTTGCGCGCGGGATGCAGGTAGCCACGTGCCGCCGAGCAGCGGCGCGCGTGGGCGATCGTCGCCTGGTACGGCCCGACGCCTTCCTGGCGCGCACCGTTGAAATCGCGGGTGCGGGGAACGCCCGCCTGCTCGGCCGCGCGGATCATGACCTCGGCGAGCGGCGTCGGGTCGACCAGGTCGGACACCGCAATCGGGCCGTCCTTACCGTGGTGCTCGTCGGCGATGCCCAGGTTGCGCTCCATGCGGCGGAAGTACGGCGCGAGGTCGGCCCAGCCCCAGCCGGGCGCCCCGGCCATGACCCAGTCGTCGTAGTCCTCGTGCTGGCCGCGGATGTAGATGAGGCCGTTGATCGCCGAGCTGCCACCCAGCACCTTGCCGCGCGGCAAGGGCACGCTGCGGCCGCCGAGACCGGGCTCCGCCTCGGTCTCGAAGGCCCAGTTGAAGGGGCTGGCCGGATCCTGCGTCTTGCCCCAGCCGGCCGGCATGTCGATCAGCAGCTTGTCATCGCGCCCGCCGGCCTCGAGCAGCAGCACGCGGCAGCCGGGGTCCTCGGAGAGGCGCGCAGCCACCGCGCAGCCGGCGCTACCCGCCCCCACCACGATGTAGTCGAAGCTGTCCATCTCAATCCTCCCGGATCAGCGTGCAGGCGGCCACGTCGCGCCCGACGCGGGCGTCATTGACCGGCGCGGCCGGGTCGGGGCGACCGAAGGACACCCCGAACAGGAGCTGGGCGCCGGGCGCGATGTCGAACTCGGCGCGCACCCGCTCGGGGTGGAAGCTGAGCGCGGTCTGCGGGCAGCTCGCATGGCCCATGCTGGTCAGCGCCAGCATGAAGGTCTGCGCACACATGCCCAGGTCGGCGGCCTCGCGGACGCCGAAGCCCGGGGGCAGGAAGAAGAAGGCGACGTGCGGCGCGCCGAAGAAGGCGTAGTTGCGCATGAACTGCGCCTGCCGACCGGCCTTGTCCTCGCGCCCGATGCCGGCCGCTCCGTAGAGGGCCTCGGCGGCGGCGACCTGGCGCTCGCGGTAGATGCCGGCATAGCGGCCGTCGTAGGGCAGGTCCGGCGCCATGTGGCCGCGCATCATGTCGGCCGAGATGGCGGCCGCCAGCCGGTCGCGGGTGGCGCCGGACGCCACGACGATTGTCCACGGCTGCGTGTTGCAGTTCGACGGCGCCCGGCAGGCGAGCGCGAGGGCGCGCTCGATGTCGGCGCGCGGCAGCGGCTCGGCGAGAAAGGCACGGGTCGACGCGCGACGCGCGACGATGTCGGCGAAGGCCGCCGCGAGATCGATATCAGTCTGTTGCATGGAAAGGTTCATCCGGGTTGATGCAGAGGGATCGGCCTGATGCGCCGCCGCAGGGGGGCGTGCTGGGGGTCCGACGCGTCAGCGCCCTTCCCACACCGGTGCGCGCTTCTGGTTGAAGGCCATGATGCCCTCGACCACGTCGCGGCTGCCCCGCATCGCCTCGATGGCCGGATAGCCGCCCGCATCCTGGCGGCGGATCGCCTCGTCGAGCGACAGCGCCAGACCGTCGCGCACCGCGGCCTTGGTCGCGCGCAGCGCCAGCGGCGCGTTGGCGCACAGCAGCGCGCACCAGTGCGCGATGGCGAAATCCATCGCGCCGTCGTCCACCACCTCGTTCACCAGCCCCCACTCCGCCGCCTGCTCGGCATCGATGCTGCGCGCCGTCAGCAGCAGCTCCATCGCCCGCTTCATGCCGATCTGGCGCGGCAGGCGGTGCATGCCGCCGGCGTAGGCGACAGCGCCGATGCGCGGCTCTGGCAGCGCAAAGCTCGAGCTGCGGGTGGCGAGCACCAGGTCGCAGGCCATCGCCACCTCGAAGCCACCGCCCATGGCGATGCCCTCGACCGCCGCGATGACCGGCTTGTCGAGGTCGAAGCGGCTGGTGAGGCCGCCATAGCCGGTGGCGGGAATCGTGTAGGGGGCGCCGCCTTCGAGCGCGGTGCGCATGGCACGGATGTCGCCACCGGCCGAGAAGGCCCGGCCGCCCGCGCCACGCACGACGGCGATCCAGAGTTCGTCATCGGCCGCGAAGGCATCGAAGGCCTCGGACATCAGCGCCTGAGTTTCCGGGTCGAGCGCGTTCATCGCCTCGGGCCGGTTGATGGTGACGGTCAGCACATGGCCGTCGATTCGGGTCAGAACCTTGCTCATCGTTATTCAATCCTCTTCACATCAGATCGGGCTGAACGTCTCACGCAGCGACGTCGAGCAGCCCCTTGAACCCGCTCGGCGCATGCGCGCCGACGATCATCTGCTCCACGACACCCTGTCCGCGACAGGGCGCCTGGCCGGGTCGGCGCAGTTCAGCACTGCACAGTGCGTGCAGATGCACCTGGGCGAAATCGTTGGGGTCGAGCACTCGGGTATCCAGGTTCTGGAACGCGGTCTCAAAGACGCCGTGATACATGCCGTGCCCCCACACAGGGTGGTTGTAGCCCTCGCCCTGTTTGTAGACGACCTCGCCGCAGTTCAGCTCGACCACGATTTCTTCACCCGCGGGCAGAGTCGCGCTGATACGCAGCCCGGCAAGCTGGCGCGTACCCGGCCGGTACGCGGCCTGATGCCTGACCGACTCCAGCTTCTGCGGCGCGCCACCGTCGAGCGGCACCAGCACCGCCGCGCGGTTCCAGCCCTGCCCCTGGGCATCGTCGTTGGTGTGGAAGAAGAGCATGCAGTCGTCGAAATGCAACGGCGCCCACAGCCAGTACCACTGCGGCTCGCCTGCCGGGGCATGGGGGCGCGTGTCGCGCGGCCCCAGCGGGCGCACGCCCCAGGAGCGGTCACGCGCGCCGCGCCAGCCATGCACCGCAAGACGCTCGTCGCCGAGTGCGATCTCGCCCTGCCAGGTGCCGCCCTGGGTCATGCGCGTCAGGTCCAGCACCGTGAGCGACCCCGCGCGATGGGTGAAGCGCGGCTCCTCGACCGGCGCGGCGCGCCCGGTGAATTCGAGCACGGCCTTGACGTTGTGGGCTGCATCGTCCACCGCCACGCGCAGGCGCTTGAGCGGCTCGAGCACCTCGACTGCAATCGGCCCCACCCGGGTATCCATGCGCTCGTAATCGAGATGGCGGGATGCAAAGACGCTGTGCTGAACGCCGTCGCGCTGGACCATGAAGGCCGCGTCGATGATGTTCAGGTGGGGATAGACACCGAGCGCCGCACCGAAGAACACCTCGCTCGCGGCGTCATAGCCCTGGAAGTAGTAGCGGTCGTAGAAGTTGCGGTCGCTGCCGGCGAAGGCCACCGGCTCGGGCAACTGATGGACCGGGTAATCGTCGGCGGCAGTCAGCATGCTTCGCCTCCTTGCACAAACGGCAGCCCCTGCTCCGCAGCGAGAATGCGCAGGATGCTGCTGCCACCGTTGTTCAGGTCCATTCGCTGCTCGCGCGCAACGAAGCCGCGGTCCATGAACAGGCAGCCGATGCGCGCCATGATGAGGGCGAACTTGAAGGCGCAGAACAATTCGTAGTAGGCAAGGTTGTCCGCCTTCAGGCCGCTGTGGCGTTCCCAGTGGGCGATGGTCTCGTCGCGCGAAGGCAAGCCCTCGAGTCGCGGGTAGCCGTAGCCGTCGCACAGCGAGCGATCGAGCATGATCCACCAGGCGAGGTCGTCCACCGGGTTGCCCAGGTGCGCCGACTCCCAGTCGAGGACACCGGTGCAACGATCGTCCTCCTCGTCGAACAGGCAGTTGCCGAGCTTGGCATCACCCCAGCACGGCCCTACCTGCTCACCCTGTGGCCGGTTCGCCTCGAGCCACGCGAGCGCGGCACGCAGCAGCGGGTACGGCTCGGCGAGCGACTCGGCCCAGGCGAGGAAGTCGCGCAGGCTGCGCAGCTGGCGATCGAGCGGCGATTCGCCCGGCGTGGGGGTATCGAGGAAATCGAGACCGAGCGCTGCCCCGTCGAGCCGATTGACGCGCGCCATCATCTCGACGCCGTTCAACCACACCGCGCGACGCCGTTCGATAGGCAGCGCATGCAGCCAGCCGTCGAGGTGGTAGGGCGGGTTCTCGGTCGGGGCGCGGCCGGGCATGCGCTCCATCAGATAGAAGGGCCGCCCAAGCGGGCTGGCTTCGTCCGAGAGCACACCCGCCTCGCCGAGCAGACGGGGCACCGGTACGTCGGTGCCGGACAGCTGGTTCATGCAGCGGTACTGGATCGAGAGGTCGTAGCGCGGGAACAGCGCGGTATCTGCCGGCTGCAGGCGCAACACCAGCGGAATGCGCTCGCGTGTGCCGCCTTCCTCCCAGAGCAGGTCGAGCAGCCAGGTTTCGTTCGAAAAACCCTGGATCGGCGGGCGGACATCCACCAACTCGATGTCTTGCTTCTGCGGCCAGCGTGCGCTCAGCCAGGCGCCCAGCGCCGCGACGATCGCGGCGGACTCTCGGTTCATGCGGAGGTCTCCTCTTTTCTGTCTTCTGTCCCTGCGCAGGCCGTCGGTCGGTCACGCAGAGTGGAAACCAGTATAGGGAGCACCAAAGACGGCCGCGATTCGCATTGGCGAACGCCAGAGACTGCCTACAGACCCTTGTTTTTAATAGAAAAAAAGAATAACCACCGGAACCAGAGGGTAGCCCTTTCGCGTTTCACCCGCTTCGGGCGCTCAAGCGCGGGGCGGAAGGTGCTGATCGAGGACGCCCAGCGCCATCGCCAACAGGCAATCGGTGAAGACCGGCGACTCGACGCGCCCCGGGTCGTCCTCGAGGGTGACGCGAATCATAGAGCGCAGCCCCATGCACAACATGTAGGCACTCATGTCGCGTCGCGCCGGCGTCATCTCCGGCACATAGAGCGCGACGAAAGGCCCCCAGGCCTGATCGATGTAATCGCGCGAACTCTCATAAGGCCCGAGGCGCATGCCCACCTGCAGATCAGGGTGATAGCGCAGGTGGAAATCGCGGTGCAGGCGATACAGGCGCAGTTCGACCCGCACCATGTTCTCGAGGATCTCGCGCAGCGCACCGGCCAGAGGCATGCCGGTCACCCGTTCGCGCAGTGCCGGAACGTGGACCGACACCTCCTCGTCGAGGATGTGGTTGAAGACCACGCTCACCACTGCTTCCTTGTTGGGGAAATACTGGTAGATCGAACCCACGGCCACGCCTGATACCTCGGACAGGCGGTTGACCGTCAAGGCTTCCACGCCTTCGCGCTCGAGAATGTGAATGCAGGCCTCCACCAGCGCGGTCACCAGCGAGCGCGAGCGCGACTGCGTCGGCAATTTGCGGGGCGCGGGCAGGCGGCCCGAAGCGAAAACATCGTTGGGAAAGGGCTTCTTGCTGCTCATGAGAATGCGAGGTGAACCCGTCGTCGGCACGCGTTCACATAATTTTCCTATTTCGTTCAGCGACTTGCATGCCGTCTCAGCTGCCCGGCAATGCGAATTCCAGACGCGCCGGGACGCTTCCTATACTTTCCGCCACACGTTCGATGCACGAACGGTTCAACTCTAACAAAGGTGGAGGCACAACATGGAAGCACTCGGAACGCCCACCCTCGCGATGCCCCTCGCGGGCCGGCGCGCCCTCATCACCGGCGGCTCGCGCGGTATCGGGCTGGCCATTGCCGAGCGCTTCATCGAGGCGGGCGCCGAAGTGGTCATCGTGTCGCGCAAGCAGGATCAGCTCGATGCCGTCGCCGCCCAGTTGCGCACGCGAGGCGGCAAGGCGCATGCGATCGCCGCCCATGTCGGCAAGCTCGACGAGATCCGCGCCCTGGTCGCCCGCCTGGACACCGAAGGCCTGGCCATCGACGTGCTGGTCAACAACGCCGGGATCAGCCCGCCCCACGTCGAATCCATGGTCGACACCACCGAGGCGCTGTGGGACAAGGTGATGGACGTCAATCTGAAGGGCCCATTCTTCCTCACTGCCGAGATCGGCCGCCGCATGGCCGCGCGCGGCGGCGGCAGCGTGGTCAACATCAGCACGACCTCGGCGCTGATGGCCCAGCCCGAGATCGCCGCCTACTGCATCTCGAAGGCCGCGCTCAACGCCATGACCCGCTGCTTCGCCCGCGAACTCGGGCCCCAGGGCGTGCGGGTGAACGCGATCTCCTGCGGGGTGATCAAGACGGCGATGGGCGACCACACGCTGAACGATCCGCAGCGCTATGCCGACATGATGAAGATCAACCCGCTCAAACGCGTCGGCTACCCGGAGGAAGTCGCGGCCACCGCGCTCTACCTGGCGAGCGATGCATCGAGCTACAGCACGGGCATCATCCTGCAGGTCGACGGCGGCGTTCTGGCCTGAGGCTGGCGCGATGAACACCATTGCCGAGTTCGTGCGCGCACGCGCCAACGACGACAACATCGGACTGCTGTACGGCGACGAGCGCTGGTCGTATCGCGAGTTCGTCGCCCTGTGCGCCCAGCGCGCGGCCTGGCTGCTCAGCAATCGGCGCGAAGGCCCCTTCCACGTCGGCATCCTGCTCGACAACGTGCCCGAGTTCCCGTTCTGGATCGGCGCCTGCGCACTCGCCGGCGCGACCATGGTCGGGATCAATGCGACCCGCCGCGGCGCAGACCTCGCGCGCGACATCAACCATACCGACTGCCAGCTGCTCATCACGCAGGACGCCTGGCTGCCCGCGCTCGCCGGCCTGGCGCTGGACTGCGGCATCGAGCGCATCCTCAACGTCGACAGCACGGCCGGTCGTGCCGCCCTCGCCGCCCATACGGGCGCGGCGCTGCCCACGGTGCAGGTCCGCCCCGAAGACATCTTCATGCTGATCTTCACCTCCGGCTCGAGTGGCGCGCCGAAGGCCTGCATCTGCTCGCACGACCGCATCGCGACGCTGACGCGAACCGTCGCGCAGCACTGCGGGCACGGGCCGGACACGGTCAGCTACGTGACCATGCCCTGGTTCCACGCCGCCGCGATCAACACCGGCTGGCTGCCCGCACTCAGCGCCGGCTCGGCGACCGTGATCCGCAAGTTCTCGGTGTCGGCCTTCCTGCCCGACGTACGCCGCTACGGGGTGACCCACTTCAACTATGTGGGCAAGCCGCTCGCCTACCTGCTCACCGCGCCCGAGAGGCCCGACGACGCCAACAACCCGCTGCGGGTCGTGCTCGGCAACGAAGGGGCGATCGACGACGTCGAACGCTTCGCACGGCGCTTCGGCTGCACCGTGATCGATGGCTATGGCTCGACCGAAGGCGGGATCTCGATCTCGCGCCGCCCCGGGATGCCGCGCGGCTGCCTGGGCCTGCCCAACCAGGACGGCGTCGCGGTCTTCGACCCGGCCACCGGCGCCGAATGCCCACGCGCGCGCTTCGGCCCCGAGGGTCAGCTGCTCAACCCCAACGAGGCCATCGGCGAACTCGTCAACACCCGTGGCGCAGCAGGCTTCGAGGGCTACTGGAACAACCCGGACGCCAGCCACAAGCGGGTGCGCAACGGCATCTTCTGGAGCGGTGACCTCGCCTACCGTGACGAGCAGGGCTACTTCTGGTTCGCCGGGCGCGACGACGACTGGTTGCGCGTGGACGGCGAGAACATCGCCTCGGCACAGATCGAGGAAGTCCTCATCCGCCACCCCGACGTGGTGCTTGCAGGCATCTATGCGGTGCCGGATCCCGCCGTCGGCGACCGCGTGATGGCCGCAATCGAGCTGCGCGAAGAGGCTGTTTTCGACCCCGCCGCATTCGAGGACTTCCTCGCCCGACAGCCCGACTTCGGGACCAAGTGGATGCCGAGCTTCATCCGCGTCTCGCCGAGCATGCCGATGACCGCCACCTCCAAGGTCCTGCGCCGGCAGCTGCGTATGGAGCGCTGGCACACGGCAGACCCGGTGTGGTGGAAGCCCGCGCACGACCAGGCCTACCGCCCGCTCGACGCCGAAGCCATCGCCGCCTACGAGGCCGGCTTCACGCCCGGCGCATTGCAGCGACTGTGAACACTCAACCGGCGGCGGCGCAACGGCGGCCGGCCGCCAACACGGGAGACACCCCATGAACGGAGGCAGCATCGGGCCGCTACTGGCGGCCGACGAGGGCTTCACGCATCAGATCGTCGACACCTTCGCCAGCGTCGCCCACACCGACCCCGCCTGGACAGAGAAGGTGTGCGGCATGGCGGCTGCACGCGACGGCTCGCTGCAGGTGGGCTTCGGCTTCGGCAAGTATGTGAACCGCAACGTGGTCGATGCTTACGGCGGCGTCTCGCGCGGGGTCGCGCAGTGGGCGGTGCAGGCCAGCCGCGAACTGTCCCACGCGCCCGACAGCATCGGCGTCGGCCCGCTGCACTATGAGGTCATCGAGCCGCTCAGGCGCATCCGCGTGCGGCTGGACGCGACCGACGTGCAGCCGATCGCCTTCGACCTCGAGCTCGAAGGCATCGTGCCCTGCTTCGTCGAGGCGCGCGAGGACCGTCGTGGCCTCACCGGCTACCGCCGTACCGCGGACCAGATCCGCTACCACCAGACCGGCCACGCCCGCGGCTGGGTCGAGCTCGAGGGCCGGCGCACCGAAGTGACGCCCGACACCTGGATCATGACCCGCGACCACTCCTGGGGCATCCGCCCGGCGGTCGGCCAGCCACTCACCGACCTCGCGCCCGAGCCGGTGGATTCCGCGCACATACGCGTGCTCGCGATCTGGAACCCGCTCTATTTCCAGGCAGCCGACGGCAGCACCTACGCCTATCACCAGTACTACCTGCACTACGCGGCGCCCGGCTTCGAACAGAAGCAGGTGCAGGGCCACTTCGAATACGCCGACGGGCGCCGGGTGCCGGTCGCGGCGATCGAGCCCGCGCTGCGGTTCGACCCGCGCAACCGCCGTCTGCTCGGAGGCGTCTTTCATCTGCGCATGGCCGACGGCAGCACGCGCGAACTGCGCGCCCGCCCGCTGGGCGATACCGGCTTCCACCTTGGCGGCGGCGGCTACCACCGGCTCGACGGCAAGAACCATGGGAGCTACCGCGGTCCGCTGCACGTCGAGGGCGAGCACTTCGCCGACTGTTCGCAGCCCGAAGCGGTCGCCATCCTCAACCAGTTCCGCGACTGCATGATCGAGGTCGTCGACAGCGGCACGGGCGCCACCGGCTGGGGCAACTGCCAGACCTACGTGTCCGGCGCCTGGCCCGAGCTTGGCCTGCCCGCATGAGCACGCCCGCCGAAAGCGCTGCCCCGCGCTGCAACCTGCCGCCCCTGCCGCCGGGGCGGCACTACCGTTACCACGTGATGGTCAAGCCGGCCGGCGCGCTGTGCAACCTCGACTGTCCGTACTGTTTCTACCTGCACAAGACCGACCTGCTGCAGCACGGCCGCAACGCGCGCATGGACGAGGGGCTGCTGGAAACCCACATCCGCCAGTACATCGAGGCCCAGACCGGCGACGAGGTGGTGTTCTCCTGGCAGGGCGGCGAGCCCACGGTGATGGGGCTGGACTTCTTCCGCCGCGTGGTCGAACTGCAGGCACGCCATCGCAAGCCCGGCCAGCGCATCGAGAACGACCTGCAGACCAACGGCCTGCTGCTCGACGACGAATGGGTCACCTTCCTGAAGGCGCACGGCTTCGTCGTCGGCCTCAGCGTGGACGGCACCCGCGAGCTGCACGACCGCTACCGCCCGACCAAGGGCGGCGAGCCGACCTACGACCGCGTCATCGCCGCGGCCAACCGGCTGGCGGCGGCCGAGGTGCCCTTCTCCCTGCTGTGCGTGGTCAATCGCGACGTGGCACGGGCACCGCTCGAGGTCTATCGCAACCTGCGCGCGATCCCGGGCAGCTTCCGCATCCAGTTCACGCCCTGCGTCGAGACGCGCGACTTCAAGCTGCGCGCCCCCGGCCTCGCCAGGCCGGCCGACATGCCGCTGCTCGGCACCCCGCGCACGCGGCCCGATCACCCGCTGTCCATCGTCACCGAGTGGTCGGTCGATGCCCGCGACTATGGCGACTTCCTGTGTGCGGTGTGGGCGGAATGGCTGGCGCAGGACTTCGGCCGCCTGCACATCAACGTGTTCGAGACCGCCGTGGCGCAGTCGCTCGGCCTGCCCGCGCAGATGTGCACCAGCGCGCCGGTGTGCGGCAAGGCCATGGCGCTGGAGCACGACGGCGAGCTCTATGCCTGCGACCACTTCGTCTATCCGGAATACCGTCTCGGCAACATCCGCGAGGCCCACCAGGGCGACCTCGCCTTCGCCGACAAGCAGGTCCGGTTCGGCGTCGCCAAGCACGACAGCCTGCCCGGCCACTGCCGGCGCTGCCCGCACCTGCAGCTGTGCTGGGGCGAATGCCCGAAGAACCGGCTGCTGCGTGCGCCCGACGGCGAGACCGGCCTCAACTACCTGTGCGAAGGCCTCGCCCACTTCTATGAACAGGTCCGCAGGGACATGCCCGCCATCCGGCGACGCCTCGGCCGGTAAGCCCCCACGACCCCAACCCGAGAGAGGAGACCTCATGAAATATCCCCAACGTCGCTGGCAACACCTGGCCCTCGCCGCCGCCATCGCCGGCTTCGGCAGCGCGCAGGCGCAGGCACAATCGCAAGCGCCCAAGCGGCCGAACATCCTCGTGATCATGGGCGACGACATCGGCTACTCGAACGTCGGCCTCTACAGCCACGGGATGATGGTGCCCACCCCCAACATCGACCGCATCGGACGCGAAGGCATCCTGTTCACCGATCATTACGCCCACCCGAGTTCGACCGCCGGGCGCGCGGCCTTCATCACCGGCCAACTGCCGATCCGCACCGGCCTGACCACGGTCGGCATGCCCGGCTCGCCGGTCGGGCTCGACGCGCGCGATCCGACGCTGGCCGAACTGCTCAAGGAGCTGGGCTATCGCACCGGGCAGTTCGGCAAGAACCACCTCGGCGACCGCAACGAGCACCTGCCCACGGTGCACGGATTCGACGAGTTCTACGGCAACCTTTACCACCTCAATGCCGAGGAAGAGCCGGAACTGCGCATGTGGCGCAAGGACCCCGGCTTCAACGCCCGCTACCGGCCGCGCGGCGTGATCGACAGCGTGGCGACCAAGGAGGACGACGCGACCGTCGACCCTCGTTTCGGCAAGGTCGGCAAGCAGAAGGTCCGCGACACCGGCCCGCTCACCACCGAGCGCATGGAAACCGTGGACGAAGAGTTCCTGGAGCGCACCAAGCGCTTCATCACCCAATCCACGCAGGCGGGCGAGCCCTTCTTCGCCTGGCTGAACACCACCCGGATGCACATCTACACGCACCTGAAGCCCGAGTCGCGTCACCTCGCCAGCGACCTCTCCAGCGAGTTCGACATCTACGGCAGCGGGCTCATCGAGCATGACGGCCACGTCGGCCAGCTGCTCGACCTGCTCGACAAGCTGAAGATCGCCGACAACACGATCGTGGTCTACACCACCGACAACGGCGCGATGGTCGCCTGGTGGCCCGACGCCGGCGCAACGCCTTTCCGCGGCGAGAAGGCCACCACCTGGGAAGGCGGCGTACGCGTGCCGATGCTGGTGCGCTGGCCGGCGAAGATCCCTGCCGGCAAGGTCTCGAACGGCATCCAGACCCATGAGGACATGTTCACCACGCTGGCCCGCGCCGCCGGCCACGACAAGGTCGCGGCCAAGCTCAAGGAGCGTGACGGCGTCTGCATCGACGGTGTCGACAATCTGGCGCACTGGACGGGCAATGCCCCCTCGGCGCGCAACGTGGTCCACTACTACGACGAGAGCAAGTACACGGCGATCCGCATCGGCGCGTGGAAGAGCCACTACCAGACGCGCGAGGGCTTCTTCGACAGCCACAAGCCGAGCTCGCTGGTGTTCAACCTGCGCATGGACCCGTACGAGCGACATGGCGGACAGAAGAGCAACGATCTCGCCATGAAGATGGGCATCGGTTTCGGCGGCCAGGTCGCGGACGCCGTCGGCGCCCACATGGCCAGTTTCCAGGCCTGTCCGCCGCGGCAGAAGGGAGGCTCCCTGCGGATGGGAGGCCAATGAGCGAGACCGCGCACGCTGCCTTCGCACGCCTGCGCGGGCAGCTCGACCAGGCGATCGTCGGTCAGCCGGCGCTGATCGACGCGCTGCTGATCGCCCTGCTCGCCGACGGTCACCTGTTGCTCGAGGGCTTGCCCGGGCTGGCCAAGACGCGCGCGATCAAGGCGCTCGGGCAGGCTCTCAGCCTACGCCTGTCGCGCATCCAGTTCACCCCCGACCTGCTGCCATCGGACCTCATCGGTGCCGAGGTCTATCACCAGACCGAGCCGGGCCAGGGGCGCTTCGTCTTCGAGGCGGGCCCGGTGTTCGCCCCGCTGGTGCTGGCCGATGAGATCAATCGTGCGCCGGCGAAGGTGCAGTCCGCGCTGCTGGAGGCGATGGAGGAACGTCAGGTGACCGTCGCCGGGAAGACCCATCCCCTGCCCTGGCCCTTCCTCGTGATGGCGACGCAGAATCCGATCGAGCACGAGGGCACCTATCCCCTGCCCGAGGCGCAGACGGACCGCTTCCTGATGAAGACCCGGGTCGGCTATCCGGATTTCGATGCCGAACGCGACATCCTGCACCTGGTACGCGAGGAAGAAGGCCGGCGGCTCGCCGTGGCGCAGAGCCACCCCGACACGGCTTCCGGCGGCCTCGCTGAACCGCCCGCTGAACCCATCACAGCCTTCCTTCGCGAGCCCGACGCCGCGCGGACGCAGCCCGAACACACGCCCGTGGCGTGGCTGGCCGACGCCCGGCGGGCGGTCCATGCCGTACATGTGTCGACCGCCATCGACACCTATCTGGTCGATCTGATCCAGGCCACGCGTACGCCCGAGCGCCTCAGCCCGGAGGTGGCGCGCTGGATCGAGGCAGGCGCCAGTCCGCGCGGCACGATCGCGCTCGACCGCTGCGCACGCGCTCATGCCTGGCTGCGCGGGCGCGACTTCGTCGGCCCCGACGACGTGCTCGCGGTGCTCCACCCCTGCCTCCGGCACCGGCTGGTACTCAGCCACGAAGCCCTGGCCGCGGGGGTGGAGGCCGACGCGATCATCGATCGCATTGCAGCGCTGGTTGCCGCGCCATGACGCCGCTCCAGCGCCTGCTGCCCGGCGGCCGGTGGCCATGGTCGCGCCGCACCACCGCGTCCGCCGCGCGCGCGGCGCCGACGCCCGGCGCAGTGCCGACGCCCGGCGTCTACCTCGGGCTGGGCGATCTGCTGGCGCTGGAACATCCCGTCCGCCGGCTGCGCTGGCCCGCGCGCGGCGCGCCGGTCCACAGCCAGCTGGCCGGCCGCCATCGCGCCCGCGTGCGCGGCCGCGGCCTGGACTTCATCGAGCTGCGCCAGTACCTGCCGGGCGACGACACCCGCAGCATCGACTGGCGAGCAAGCGTCCGCACCGGCAAGACCCAGCTCAGGGTGTATGGCGAGGAGCGGGAACACCCCACCTGGCTGGTGGTGGACCAGCGCATCTCGATGTTCTTCGCCCGGCGCGGCGCGCTGCGCTCGGTGGTGGCGGGCGAAGCCGCAGCCGTCTGGGGCTGGCGTGCGCTCGCTTCGGGTGACCGCGTCGGCGGGCTCGTGTTCGGCGACGACGGCATCGACGCCATCACGCCGGGTCGCGGTCGGCGTTCGCTGCTGCGCCTGCTCGACCGCCTGGTTGCCCGCAATCACCGGCTGCGCGCCGACACCGCCTGTCCGGCTCGCCCTGCGCAGTTCGATGCCGCCCTGACGCAACTGCTCGCCCGGGCGCCGCGCGATGCCGTCATCGTCGTGCTGTCCGACTTCGATGGCATGGGCGCGCACAGCCGCGAGCAGCTCATCGCACTCGCCCGTCACAACGACCTGGTTCTGCTGCCGATCCGCGACGATCCCGGCACCACGCGCCCGGCCCGCCTGGTCGTCACCGACGGCAGCCTCCAGCTTCCGATCGATCACACCGACGAGCTCGTGCGCAGCCGCCTGGCCGAGATCGCGCATGCGCGCATGGAAGGCCTGCTCGCGCTGCGCAGGGAGATCGGCTGCGTCGTCTTCCCGCTCAGCACCAGCGAACCGGCGCTGCTGCAGCTGGCACGCGGCATGGCCAGCCCGGCCCCACGTGCGCCGCGTCCGCGTGGCGGCTGAACGATCGATGCAGACCCTCGACGCGCCGCGCCTGCTGCCCCACGAGGCGGCGGACATGCCGCCCACGATCAACGCCCAGGCGGTGCTCGACCAGCTTCACCCGCTGCAGGTCCCGCCCGCTCCGGCCTGGTCGCCCCAGGCGCCGGGCTGGATGGTGCTTGCCGCCGTCGCGCTGACGGCATTGGCCGTGCTTGCATGGCGAACCTTCCGGCGCTGGCGGGCCGGCCGGCACCGACGCGCGGCCCTTGCGGAGCTTCAGCGTCTGCGCGCATCCATGCGGGACCCCGCCCTTCGGCTCGCGGCAGCCCGGGCGATCCCTGCGCTGGTGCGCCGGCTGGCCCTCGCCCATGCGCCGCGCGCCGAGGTCGCCGCCCTGCACGGCGCGGACTGGCATGCCTGGCTGGACCGCAGCCTGGGCGACCCCGCCCAGCCGTTCTCGAGTGGCGTGGGCTGGGGCCAGGGACTGGGCGATTGGGCCTATCGCCCCGCCGAAACCCTGCCCTGGGAACGGCTCGAGCCGAGCCTGGACCTGGTGGAGCGCTGGATCCGCACGCATCGCGTCGAGCACGACGCAGGCGGCCCGGGGAGGCGCAGATGAGCGCGTGGCCGGGGGCGCACTGGCTGGCCAACGTCGACTGGGCACATCCCTGGGCGGCCCTGCTGTGGCCGCTCGCCCTGTTGTGGGTCGCCCTCCCACCGCACCGCGAGCGGCGTACCGCGCTGCGCGTGCCCTTCTTCGCGCTCGCGGTCGCCGGCAGCGGGGAGCGCCCGCGTGCCGGCGCCATCGTCCGCGCGCACGGCGCATGGGGCTGGCTGATGCTCGGCCTGGCGTGGAGCGCCGGCGTGCTCGCGGTGATGCAGCCCCATTGGCTGGAGCCGCCGGTCCCGCGCGTGCAGTCCGCACGCGACTGGCTGCTGGCCATCGACCTGTCGCCTTCCATGCAGGCCACCGATTTCAAGGATGCCGATGGCCGTCCGGTGGACCGCCTGAGCGTCGTGCGCGGCGTGCTCGACGAGTTTCTCGCGCGGCGGGCGCACGACCGTATCGGCCTGCTGGTCTTCGCCGAGCAGGCCCATGTGCAGGCGCCCTTCACCCGCGACCACGGGGCGGTGAGCGCGCTGCTGGCCGAAGCGCAGATCGGCATGGCCGGCTCACGCACGATGATCGGCGACGCGATTGGCATGGCCATCAAGGTCTTCGAGCAGTCGGCGGCGCCGCAGCGCACCCTGGTGCTGCTGACCGACGGGGTCGACACCGGCAGCCGCATCCCGCCGGCCAAGGCGGCAGAGATCGCCGCCCGGCGCGGCGTACGCATCCACACCGTCGCCATCGGCACCGCCAGCGCAGCGGCCGGCGAGCAGCCGGATCTCGAGGCACTGCGAGCCTGGGCCGCCATCACCGGCGGGCGCGCATTCAGCGCCGACGACCGCGACGGCCTGGCTGACATCTACCGCGAACTGGACGCCCTCGAAGGGCGCGACCAGGCGCTCGCAGCCGAGCGCCCGCGGCGCCCGCTCTTTCACTGGTTCGTGGCAACGGCGCTGGCGCTGATCATCGTCCACCAGGCCGCTGCCGCGCTGCGCGGCGGGCGGGCAGCGCACGCCGTGGTCCGACACGGGTCCAGCCGCGATGAGTGAATGGTTCGACGCCCTCCTGCCCGCGCACTGGCTGCGTCCGTGGGCGCTCGGCGGGCTGATCCTGGCGCTCTTGCTGGTCGTCCTTGGACGCCGTCGCAACGAGATGCGTGCGCTGCGCGAAGTCATCGATCCGCAGCTGCTTCCGCACCTGCTCGTGCATGGCGGCCCCCGACGCGGGGTGCAGCCCGCCGACACGCTCGCTGTGGCGGTGGCCTGCTTCAGCATCGCGCTCGCAGGCCCGGCCTGGGAACGCGAGCCTCCTCCACTCGCGCGCGAACAGGCCGCGCTCATGGTGGTGGTCGACCTGTCGAGCGCAATGGATGCGACCGACCTGCCGCCCAGCCGGCTGGCCTGGGCGCGCTCGAAGCTGCACGCCCTGCTGGCGCGCCGCGGTGACGCACCCACCGGCCTGATCGTGTATGCCGGCAGCGCCCACCTGGTGTTGCCTCCCACCGACGACCGCCAGCTCCTCGCGTCCTACGTCGACGTCCTGTCCACCACACTGATGCCCGCCGACGGCGCGCGTCCCGCCGCTGCCCTGGCGCTCGCGCATGCCTGGCTGGCGCGGACCGGGTTGCCCGGCACCGTGCTGTTCCTGACCACCGCCTGGCCGCAGGCGGAACAGACCGGTGCCGAGCGCGAGACTGCCACCTCCCGCCACCGCCTGATCGTGTGGGCGATCGGCACCGAGCGCGGCGGCCCGATCCGGAACCCGGAGACGCGTGCCACTCCCGAGGCGAGCGGAACGCTGCGCCACGCCCGCCTCGAAGTCACCGAATTGCGCAGCCTGCGCGCGCGCAGCGGCGCAAACCTGGTGAGCGTGACTGCGGACGAAGGCGACCTGGAACGTATCCAGGCGCTCATCACCCGCCAGCAGGCCGAGGCCTCGGCCGCAGCGGCCGACACGCGCTGGCGTGATCGCGGCGCGGACTGGGTCTGGCCCGGCCTGCTGGCGCTGTTGATGTCCTTCCGCCGTGGCTGGGTCGTCCCCTGGCGCGCCTTCTGCGGCCCGGTGCTCGCCAGCATGGTCGTCCTGTCACTGCTTTCGATGCCCTCGCCCGCCCAGGCCGGCGATGACGATGCGGGCTGGACGAATCGCCTGTCACAGCGCTTCGTCGACCTCTGGCTCACCCGCGACCAGCAGGGCCGCCTGTGGCTGGAACGCGGCGACCCGGCGCGCGCCGCGGACCTCTTCGACGACCCGCTCTGGCGCGGCATCGCCGCAGCCCGCGCCGGGCGCTGGCAGGCTGCGGCCGACGCCTTCGCGCAGGCGGACTCGGGGGCGGCCTGGTTCAACCAGGCGCAGGCGCTCGCCCGCCTCGGCCGCTACGCCGAAGCGCTGGCCGCGTATGACCAGGCCCTGATCCGTGTGCCGGGCTGGCCCGAGGCGCTCGCCGACCGTGCGCGCGTGCGCAACCTGCTGTCCGCGCGCACGGTCGCAGACGAGGGCGAACCCGCCACCGCCCCCGGCGAGGGCGACGAGCAGGGCGAGGACGGCGAGCGCAACACCCAGCCACCTGCCGAGGCCGAGGCGGCCGACGCCTGGCTGCGCCGCCTCGACACCAGCCCGGCCGCCTTCCTGCGACGCAAGTTCGCCCTGCAGGCGCAGCCGTCTGCCGCCAAGCACCCAGGATCTGCAAACCGATGAATATGCGCCCGATCCGACCCGACGCCCGGCGCCGCCAGTTGCTGCGCATGACCGCACTGCTCGCGGCGGCCGCCGCAGTCCCGGGGCGCAGCTTCGCCGGCGACCGCGCCGCCCCCGAGGCGCGCCTGCGCTGGGCCGTCGATACGGCGGGGCGGAACGATGACGCGGCATTCGAGCTCGGCGAGCCGATCATCATTCGGCTGGAGGTCTGGGTCAGCACCTGGTTCCAGGCCCCGGTCGATTTCCCCGCCACGCTGGCGACCGAGTCTGCCATCGTCGAGGAGATCGGCGGTTCGCCCGAAGCGGGGTTCGATGACATCGACGGCCGGCGGTGGACCGGGCTGATCCGCCGTTACCGCGTCCATCCACTGCAACCCGGCGAGCTCGTCCTCGCACCGCCCGCAGCGCTCGAGATCCTGCCCGGACGCGGCGATGGCCGACCCTTGCGCGCGTCGTCGCCGGCGCCGCTCCGCCTGGCCGTGCGCGTGCCGAAGGGCGCCGAGGGGCTGAAGCCCTTCGTTGCCGCGCGCGCGCTCGCGCTGCAGCAGCAGTGGGAGCCCGCGCCCGACCCGGACCAGGGCTGGCAGGTCGGCGACATGCTGCTGCGCCGGATCACGCTCGTCACCGACGCCCCTTCCCCGCTGCCGCCGACCGTGCCAGCGCTGGCGAGTGTCGAGGGCACCGAGTTGCAGCGCCACAGCGCGCCCACCCGCACCGCGGAAGCGGACTCCGCCCGGACCGTCCAGGAGCACGTCGCGACGTACGTGCTGAAGGCGCCCGGCGAGCTGCATCTGCCTGCCGTCGAGCTGGCCTGGTGGGATCTCGACCAGCGCAAGGTGCGCATCAGCCAGCTGCCCGGCCGGACGGTGAAGGTCTCGGCGGCATCGATGCCCGCGGACCCGTTCGCCGAACCCGGCAGCGGGCTGGAGGCCGAGGTGCCGGACGACTCGCATCGGGCCGTCACCGCGCAGGCCTGGCGCTGGATACCGACGGGCGCACTCGCGCTCGCGCTCGCCCCATTGGCCTGGCGACACCGCAGCGCGCTCGCCGCGGCGATCCGCCGTCCGCTCCAGCGTTTGCACGCCAGCGAGACGACGGCACGCTGGCGCCTGCGTCGTGCCTGCCTGCAAAGCCGGCCGGCGCAGGCCGCCGCCGCGTTGCGCGTCTGGTTGCAGACCCTGGATCCAGCCTTGCGAAGGCGCATTCGCGCCGACACTGCCTGCGCCGAGGCCATGGAGGCGCTGGTGCGCCATCTGCACGGCCCGCAGGCGCCACAACGCCCGGCGCACTGGAACGGACCGGCGCTGTGGCACGCGGTGCAGCGCGCGCGTGCGGCCTTACCGAAGACGCAGGATCTGGACGCCGCACTCCCCGAGCTCAATCCCCGCATGCAGGGCGACGCAAAGCTTCCCCACCCGGCGTCACGCAGATGACGCCACCCACGGCACGGGCAGCCCGCGCAAGACCGGGCCCGTCGCCATCCACCAACCTAGAAAATGGAATCCCAGGCGCTCGCATGATGAATACCAAGCTTGTCCTGAAACGTAGCGCGATCTTCACCCTCGTCATCCTGATGCTGCTGCTTGCAGGTCTGGGGGTGATTCTCCGGGACCGCCCGGCGGAGCCCGCCGCCGGCGAGCGGGTCGTGACCACCGGCCCGGGCGGCGCCCTGGTCTACCACCGCCTTGGTCAAGGCGAGGCAGTGGTGCTGTTGCCCAGCTTCGCCCGCTCGGCGGCCGACTTCAACCGCCTGGCCCAGGCGCTGGCGGATGCCGGCTATCGCAGCCTGGCCGTTCAGCCACGGGGCATCGAGGGTTCGGCGTTCGGCACCCTGGACGTGAGCCTGGCTGACTACGCCGCCGACGTCGCCGCCGTGCTCGACGCCGAGGGCGTCGCCACCGCGCACGCGGTGATCGGCCACGCTTACGGAAACCGGGTGGCCCGGGTGTTCGCCGTCAAGCATCCGGAAAGAGTGCGCAAGCTCGTCCTGCTCGCCGCGGGGGGCGGCAAGCCGCCACCGCCCGAGATCAACGCGGCGATCCGCAAGGCCGTGTTCGGTTTCGACGGCGCGGCGCGGGAAGCGGCGATCGCGCTCGCCTTCTTCGCGGGCGAAACCGTGCCCGCGGCCTGGGTCACCGGCTGGTATCCGCTCGCGGCACTGCACCAGACGCGCGCGACCACCGCGCAGGCCTATTCGAGCTGGAGCCATGGTGGCTCGGCCCCGATGCTGATCCTGCAGCCGGCTGACGACACGGCCGCCGCGCCCGCAGACTCGGAGAAGCTTGCGGCACAGCTCGGCGCGCGGGCGACCCGCCATGTGATCGCCAACGCCGGCCACGCCCTGCTGCCGGAGCAGCCCGAAGCGGTCGCCTCGCACATCCTGCGCTACCTGGACCCGCCCGGGAAACAGTGATGCCCGTGCCGCGCGGTCCGCGGCCACCCACCGGCGGAGCTGCCGTTCAGGGCCGCCGGTGGGTGATCCGGGTGAACATGCACACTGATCCGGCGGTGTCGACAGCGTCTGCCAGGGCCGGCGGCAGCCAGTGCCACACCGGCGGGCCGGCGAACGCGGCGGCCACGGCATCGACCGATTCGTACCAGGCCTCGACGATCGCGTCGTACTCGTAGCCAGGCGGTCGCCCGCCCGCCACCTCGTTCCAGACCAGGCGCGTCGCGGCCGACCACGGCGCGGCAGGGGCGCTGGCGAGATCAAGCGAACGCACGCGCTGCCCCGGCAGCGCGCGCAGGAACAGCACGAGACACACACCGGTCTCCGCGCCATCGACCAGCACCTGCTCACTTGCGACCAGGGTGAAGTCGCGCACGTAGGTCGAGAACACCCGCGGCTCGTCGGGCCGCATGATGCGCAGGGTCTCCTCGTCGTTCCAGATGTCGTCGGCGGCCTCGCGGTCACGCAGCGACAGCAGGTTGACGCCGTCGTAGTCGACGCTGACGCCGTTCGGCACGCCCGGGCGGTCGAGCACCCGCGAGCACTGGCGCACCGCCTTGACCTTGTCCTGCACGTTGCGGCACTCGCGGCCGAGCGCGGAGTGCTCGCGCCAGGCCTGGGGGAAATCCTCGGGCGCCAGCGCGGGGTTGCGCCGGGCGAGGTAGATCATCTTCCATTGCACGCTCATGCCAACGCTCCTGCCGACGACCCTGTCGATATCCGGGCCGCTTCGGCAAAGGTGGCCGGTTGCACGGCTGCCTCCGTGTATTCACGCTTCATGCGCGCCACCAGTTCGGCCACGGCGGGCACGTCATGGATGCTGCCGATCCCCTGTCCGGCCGACCACACGTCCTTCCACGCCTTGGGCTTGCTGTCGAGACTGGCAAAAAGGTCGTCCTTGCCGCCGTCCTGGCGGCCCTTGAGCGCGTCGGGGTCGATTCCCGCCGCGCGCACGCTGTTCTTCAGGTAATTGGCCCAGATGCCGCTGAACACCGGGGTGTAGACGATGTCTGCCGCGCCGTCGCGCACGATCATGTCCTTGTGGCCGGCGTCGGCCGCCGCCTCGCGGGTGGCGATGAAGCGCGTGCCCATGTAGCCCAGGTCGGCGCCCATGACCTCGGCCGCCCGCAGCGCGCGCCCGCTGGACAGGGCGCCGGCGAGCACCAGCGGACCGTCCCAGAACGCGCGCACCTCGGCGACCAGCGCGAAGGGCGAAAGATCGCCGCCATGTCCCCCAGCCCCGGCGCACACCAGGATCAGCCCATCGACGCCACTGGCCGCTGCCTTGCGCGCGTGGTCGACACTGATCACGTCATGGAACACCAGCCCGCCATAGTCATGTACCCGCTCGACCACCGCATCCGGCCGGCCCACCGAGGTGATCACGAAGGGCACGCGGTGCCTGACCACGCACTCGAGGTCCGGCTCGCGCCGCGGGTTGGACTTGTGCAGGATCAGGTTGGCACCGAACGGTGCGGACCGACGGTCCGGGTGCGCGATGTCCCACTGCGCAAGTTCGGCCGCGATGCGCGCCAGCCACTGGTCGAGCAACTCGGGCGTGCGCGCATTGAGCGTCGGGAAGCTCCCGGCGACACCCGCCTTGCACTGCGCCAGCACCAGCTCCTGGCCGCTGGCAAGGAACATCGGCGAACCGATCAGCGGCAGCGTCAGCCGGCCACGAAATATCTCGGGAATGGGCATCCCGTCACCTCCATGTAGTACCCGCTCGCTGGCCGCCGGGCCCGCCGCTCAGCCGCGCGGCATGCCCAGCCCGCGCTCGGCGATGATGTTGAGCTGGATCTCGTTGGTGCCGGCGTAGATGGTGTCGGCGCGCGAGAAGAAGAACACCTGCTGCAGGCGGCGCACCGCGTCGTCGTCCGAGCGCACGTCGCCCGCCACGCCGATCACGTCCATCGCCAGCTGGCCGAGCTCGCGGTGCCAGTTCGACCACGCGTACTTGTAGATCAGCGCTTCGGGCCGGACCTTGGTCGAGCCGGTGTCTTCTTCCAGCATGCGCAGGCCGTTGTAGCGCAGGCCCTGCAGACCCACCCAGGCGTCGGCGATGCGCTGGCGGATCGCCGGGTCGCGCGCCGCGCCGTTGGCGCGGGCGACGTCGATCACCAGCTGCAGCTCGTGGATGAAGTGCATCTGCTGGCCGAGGGTCGAAACGCCGCGCTCGAAGCCGAGCAGCGCCATCGCCACCTTCCAGCCCTCACCCGGCTTGCCGACGATGCAGTCGGCCTCGGTCACCGCGCCATCGAAGAACACCGAGTTGAACTCGGCCTCGCCGGTCATCTGGCGGATGGGGTGGATCTCGATGCCGGGCTGGTCGAGCGGCACCAGCAGGAAGGACAGCCCCTCGCGCCCCACCGAACCCGGCGTGCTGCGCGCGACGACGAAGATCCATTCGGATTCGTGCGCGAGCGAGGTCCACACCTTCTGCCCCTGCAGCCGCCAGCGGCCGTCCTCGCCCGGCCAGCAGCGCGTGGTGATGGCGGCGAGGTCGGAACCGGCACCCGGCTCGGAGTAGCCCTGCGCCCAGTATTCACGCCCCTCACGGATGCCCGGCAGGAAGCGGCGCTGCTGCTCGGGCGTGCCGAGCGCGATCAGGGTCGGCGCCATCAGCGTCTCGCCGATATGGCCGATGCGGCCCGGACCGCCGGCGCGCACGTATTCCTCGTGGAAGGCGAGCTGCAGCGCCAGCGGCAGGTCGCGCCCGCCGTGCGCCTTGGGCCAGCCCAGGCCAACCCAGCCCCCGGCGGCCAGTTCCTGCTCCCATTCCTTGCGCAGCGCCGGGAAGGCTTCCTCGTCGCCGGGGCCGCCGCGGTGCTTCAGGCAGGCGAAGCGGCCGACCAGATGGGTCGCCATCCAGTCGGCGACCTCCTGGCGAAACTCCTGTTCGTTCATGCTCATCGGTCCTTGTCGGTCCTGTCAGGCGGCGTCGAGCAGATGGGCGGCGAGCGCCTCGCGCCAGTCGCGGGTGGGGCCGAACCACTGGCTCGCCCACTGCGCGCGCTTGAAGTGCATCTGCGGGTCGTATTCCCAGGTGAAGCCCACCCCGCCGTGGAGCTGGATGGCTTCCTGCGCGCAGTAGCGGTAGGCCTCGCTGGCCTGCACGCGCGCGGCGGCGATCTCCGCCGCCAGCGCGGCATCGTCGAGTCCGCTCCCCTGCGCGCCCTGCGCCACCCGCGACGCAACGCCGAGCACGGTGGAACGCGCGGTTTCCATGCGCACCATCATCTCGGCGACGCGATGCTTGACCGCCTGGAAGCTCGCCACCGGCTTGCCGAACTGCACCCGCTCCTTGGTGTAATCGACGGCCAGTTGCAGGCACTGCGCCGCACCGCCGACCTGCTCCGCCGCCAGTTGCAGCGCCGCCAGCACGCGGGTGCGCGCCAGGCCGGCCAGCACCCGCGCCGGATCATCGACGCGCGCATCGGCCGTCAGCCGGACTTCATCGAAGCACCAGCGCGCCTGCGGCCGGGTGAGGTCCCACACCTCGAGCGGCGTGCGCGACAGCCCGGCGGCGTCCACCGCCAGCTCGAACAGCGCAACGCCCGGCGCCTCCTCGATGCGCGCCGCCACGTAGGCGTGGGTCAGCAGCCCGTCGTCGAGCACCTGCGCGGCCTCGCCGGCCAGAACCCAGCCGTCGCCGTCGCGACGCGCCTTGACGGTCAGCGACGCCGGCTCGGCGTCCAGGCCCGGACCGAGGATCAGCGTGGCAGTGCGCTCGCCATAGGCCAGCGCCGTCAGCGCGCGCTGCTGCGCCTCCGCGCTGGCGGCCTGCAGCAGCGCGGTCTGCGCCAGCACCACGTTGGCCAGGAAGGGCGTGCGCGCGAGGCGCCGGCCCATCTCCTCCATCAGCAGCACCAGCTCGACCGGCCCCAGACCGAGGCCGTCGAGGTCTTCCGGCACCTGCACCGCCGCCCAGCCGAGTTCGACGATGCGCGACCACAGCTCGGCGTCGGCATCCGTTTCCTTGCGCGCATTGGTATGGGCGGCGAGAAAGTCGGCCGCCGTTTCCTGCAGCGCACGCTGTTCGTCGGACAGCTTCATCACAGCACCTCGAACAGGCCCGCCGCGCCCATGCCGCCGCCGATGCACATCGACACCACCACGTAGCGCACGCCACGGCGACGGCCCTCGATCAGCGCGTGGCCCACCATGCGCGCGCCCGACATGCCGAAGGGGTGGCCGATGGCGATCGCGCCGCCGTTCACGTTCAGGCGGTCGTTGGGGATGCCGAGCTTGTCGCGGCTGTAGAGCACCTGGCAGGCAAAGGCCTCGTTGATCTCCCACAGGCCGATGTCGCCGACCTTGAGGTTGAAGCGCTCGAGCAGCTTGGGAATGGCGAACACCGGGCCGATGCCCATCTCGTCCGGTGCGCAGCCGGCCACCGCGATGCCGCGATATACGCCCAGCGGCGCGATGCCGCGGCGCTCGGCCTCGTCCCGGCTCATCACCAGCGCGGCCGAGGCGCCATCGGACAGCTGCGAGGCATTGCCGGCGGTGACGAACTCGCCCTGCTTCACCCACTGGCCATCCTTCACCACCGGATTCAGCTTGGCGAGATCCGCCAGCGTGGTCGAGGCGCGGTTGCACTCGTCGCGCGTGGCGATCACGTCCTCGTGGCCGACCGGCTTGCCTTCCTTGTCGAACACCAGCTTCCGCGCCGCCAGCGGCACGATCTCGGCGTCGAACAGGCCGGCGGCCTGCGCGGCGGCGGTACGTTGCTGGCTCTGCAGCGAGAACTCGTCCTGCGCGGCGCGCGAAATGCCGTAGCGCGCCGACACGATCTCGGCCGTTTCCAGCATCGGGATGTAGGCCGCGGGCACGATCGCCTTCACCGCTTCGGACTGCGCGCGGTAGGTGTTCTTGTGCTTGGTCTGGGTCAGCGACAGCGACTCGACGCCGCCCGCCACCGCGATCTTCATCTCGCCGGCCAGGATGTTCTTGGCGGCGACGCCGATCGTCATCAGGCCCGACGCGCACATGCGGTCGAGCGCCATGCCCGGCACCGTGTCCGGCAGGCCGCCGGTGTAGGCGCACAGGCGGCCGATGTTGTAGGCCTGGGTGCCCTGCTGCACGGCGGCGCCCATGATCACGTCCTCGACCGCTGCCGGCTCGATGCCGGCACGCTCGACGACGGCGCGCACCACATGGCCGCCCAGCACCGGCGCCTCGGTGTCGTTGAAGGACCCGCGGAAGGACTTGGTGAGCGCGGTGCGCGCGGTGGAAACGATGACGGCTTCGGTCATGGCGATGTTCTCTCTGGCAGTTCGGATGTCGGGACGGAAATGACGGGCGCGCTGCGCTCAGTCGTTGAAGGTGTAGCGGCTGATGGTGTCGACCACGCAGCCCGGGCGCTCGCTGCCCTCGATCTCGATGGTCACGCGCACGGTGGATTGCACTGCGTCCTTGATGCGCTCGACCTTGAGGATCTCGCCGCGGCCGCGGATGCGCGAACCGACCTTGACCGGCGCCGGAAAGCGCACGCGGTCGCAGCCGACGTTCACGCCCATCTTCAGGTTGTCGGCGCGGATCAGCTGCGGCAGGAACAGGTTGGCGAGCGCCAGCGTCAGGTAGCCGTGCGCGATGCAGGCGCCAAACGGCCCGTCCTTGGCGCGCTCGGGGTCGACGTGGATCCACTGGTGGTCGTCGGTGGCATCGGCAAACTGGTCGATGCGGTCCTGGCGAATCTCGATCCAGTCGGTCGTGCCCAGGTCCTGGCCTTCGGCTGCAACCAGCTGCTCGGCGCTGGAGAAAACCATGGTCATGGCCACGCCCCTCAAGCGTGCTGCGAACTGACCGACAGCACTTCGCCGGTCATGTACGACGCATAGTCGCTGGCGAGGAAGACCATCACGTTGGCCACCTCCCACACCTCAGCGGCACGGCCGAAGGCCTCGCGGCTGGCGAGCTGGGCGAGCAGCTCCTCGCTCGACGCCTTCTTCAGGAACTCGTGCAGCGCGATCGACGGCGACACCGCGTTGATGCGCACGCCGTGCTCGGCCGCCTCCACCGCAGAGCAGCGCGTCAGCGCCATCACGCCGGCCTTGGCCGCGGCGTAGTGGGCCTGGCCCTTCTGCGCACGCCAGCCCAGCACCGAGGCGTTGTTCACAATCGCGCCGCGACCACGCGTCTCCATGTGCGGCAGCATCGCGCGCGTCATGCGGAAGGTGCCGGTGAGGGTGATGTCGAGCACCCGGCTCCATTCGTCGTCGGTCATCTCGGTGACGCGCTTCTCGCCGCCCAGACCGGCGTTGTTGATCAGCACGTCGACGCCGCCGAGCTTGTCCTCGGCCGCAGCGACCAGGGCCTGCACTTCCTCTTCATTGGTGACGTTGCACAGCTGACCCCAGACGTTCTGCAGCCCGGTGTCGGCCTTGAGCTTGGCGACCGCCTCTTCCAGGCGGCGCGGATGAATGTCGGAGATCATCAGCGCGCGGCAGCCCTCCTCGGCGCACTTGCGCGCGGCGGCAAAGCCGATGCCGGCACCCGCAGCGGCGGTGATCAGGACGGACTTGCCGGCCAGCAACTGGTGACCGGGAACGTAGGAAGGCGCTTCTTTCACGGCGTGAACCTCGAAGGGTGGAGATGCCGTCATTTATAGGGGGGGCGCCGGCGGGCAGCATCGTCAAAACGGACGGTGCCCGACGGGATTTCGCGGCGCGCCTGATGGCAAGCGCGCCGAGGACGGATCAGGCATCGACCACTGCGACAGCCGAGATCTCCACCAGAATGTCCGGACTGGCGAGGGATTGCACACCGACCATCGAGAACGCATGGGGCGGAAACGGCACGCCATCGAGCGCGACGCCCAGCGCCCGCATGAATTGCTCCCCCACGGCCGATTCATCAGCTTTCTCGTATAAGCGCTATCAAGGACGCACCGGAGGCGTGTGGCGCAATTCCAATAGACTCCGCACGGTGGCGCCAAAACCTTATCCCCGTGGTCCCGTGACCCGTTCCGGCGCCCTTACACCAAGAGCCGTGCCACACCTTTCGGGAGACACTCATGAGCTACGAGATCCGCTCGATTCTTTACGCCTCGGACCTGACGCCGCGTTCGCCGGCCGTATTCCGTCACGCGGTCGGACTGGCAATGAAGTTCAATGCGCGACTGCATGCCGTCACGGTCACCCTGCCGTCGTCCAGCCTGCCGTACGAGGAGTTCATCAGCGAAGAAAAGATGGATGAAATCAAGCTGGCTGGCCACAAGAAGGCCGAGGCCCTGCTGCGTCATCGCATCGAAGTGTTTGCCGAAGCCAACCCGGATCTGGATGTGAAAAGTGTGCTCGCCAGCGTGCGCGCGCTCGAGGGAGATGCCTCCCGCCGCATCCTGGACGTCGCCAAGCACGTTCTCGCCGACGTGATCGTCATGGGCTCGCGCGGCCACAGCACCATCGGCGAGCTGCTGCTCGGCTCGGTGGCGCACAAGGTCACGATGAAGGCCGACGTGCCCGTGATTCTGGTTCCGATCGATCGTTGAGCGTCAACCGGCAGTCGGCCCGGCTCAGGCGGCGACCGGGACGATTTGCCGCCCCGAGTCGGACAGCAGGCGACGAAGCCAGCGATGGCTGGGCGAATGGTGATTGCGTTCGTGCCAAAGCTGGTAGAAGCGCATCGCCGGAAAGACGATCGGTGACGGGATGATCGCCAGGGGCAGCAGGTTGGCATAGAACTGTGCGAAGTGCCGTGTCGTGGTGAACACCAGGTCGGTGCCCTGCAGCAGGTAGGGCGCGGCCGTGAAGGACTGCACTACCACGCGCTCCTCCCGGTTGATGCGCATCGAGGCCAGCACGCCGTCGATGACGCCGCGCTGGCTGATCGAGTAAGGCATCGGCACCACGTGGGCGGCACGCATGTAGTCCTCGGTCGTCATCCCCTTCCGCGCACACGGATGGCTGGCCGCCACCAGGCACACGATCTCGTCCTCGAGCAGCATCGACAGGTGCATGCGGTGCGGCGGCTCGGGCCAGTTGCCGATCACCACGTCCAGATCCCCTTCCGCGAGCGAACGCTCGAAGTCGAAGTTCGGCCCCAGCGCATGCAGGGTCAGGCGTGCCTGCGGCGCCTCGCGGCGGAAGCGCTCGGCCACGCCGGCGACGAACACCGGCGCGAGATAGTCGGGCGCACCGACACGGAACTCGTGGCGCGTGGTGTGCGGCTCGAACGACTCCGGCCCGTCCACCATGCGGTCGATCTCGGCCAGCGCCCCCTTCGCATGCGACATCAGCGCCAGCGCACGCTCGGTCGGCACCATGCCGCCCTTCTCCCGTACCAGCAGCGGATCGCCGAGGATCTCGCGCAAGCGCTTCAAGGCCGCGCTGACGGCCGGCTGCGACTGGTTCATGCGCAAGGCCGTGCGCGATACGCTGCGTTCGGTGATCAGCAGCACGAAAATGCGCAACAGATAGGTATCGAGCGGGTCGTCGCTGCGCCGCAGGGTCATGATGGGTCTCCACGCTTCTATCGTTCTGGACGCTTGCGCCGGCACGAAGCGATACGGCAACAAAAGATACGCGAGAGCATATATCACTTATAAGAACATATGCGATCCGTTAACACGGTAGCGGCTTACACTGCGCTTCACACGCTCCCCGCATAGCCTAACAAGATCAGGAGACCGCAGCATGGGACGCCTCACCACTCACGTACTCGACACCGCCAACGGCAAGCCCGGCGTGGGCATCGCGGTCACGGTCTATCGCCTCGACGGTGAGCGCCGCGAGATCGCGCACACCGTCACCAACCACGACGGCCGCTGCGACAAGCCGCTGCTCGAGGGCGCCGCGCTCGAAGCCGGCAAGTACGAGATCGTCTTCGCCGCCGGCGACTACTTCCGCGCCATGGGCCTGAACCTGCCCGAGCCGCTCTTCGTCGACGAAGTCGCGCTGCGCTTCGGCATCGCCAATGTAGACCAGCACTACCACGTGCCCCTGCTGGTGTCGCCGTGGAGCTACTCCACCTACCGCGGCAGCTGAGCCCGCCGCTTCCCCCCGACACCGACAAAGAGAACAGATCATGGAAGCCTATCTGCTCGACTGGGCCAACCTGCTCGTCCGCTGGCTGCACCTGATCGCAGGCATCGCCTGGATCGGCGCGTCCTTCTACTTCGTGATGCTCGACAACTCGCTGAAGCCGCCCAAGAAGCCGGAGGACGCCAAGCGCGGCGTGTTCGGCGAGTTGTGGGCAGTGCACGGCGGCGGCTTCTACCACAGCCAGAAATACCTCACCGGCCCCAAGGGCGAGCCGCTCACCCAGGATCTGCACTGGTCGAAGTGGGAGGCCTACACCACCTGGCTGTCAGGCATGGGCATGCTCGCGATCGTGTACTGGATCGGTGCCTCGAGCTACCTGATCGACAGCAATGTGATGGCGCTGTCGCCGGCCGCCGCCGTCGGCATCTCGATCGCCTTCCTGGTCGTGGGCTGGGTGTTCTACGACGTCCTGTGCCGCAACATGGTCGGCAAGGACGGTCTGCTGGCGGCGATCGTGTTCGTGTTCGTGATGGTGGCGAACTACGTGCTGCACCAGGTGTTCTCAGCCCGCGGCGCCTACATCCACGTCGGCGCCATGCTCGGCACGATGATGGCGGCGAACGTGTTCTTCCACATCATTCCCGGCCAGAAGAAGATGGTCGAGCAGATCCGCCGCGGCGAGCCGGTCCACACGATGCCCGGCATCGTCGGCAAGCAGCGCTCGGTGCACAACACCTACTTCACGCTGCCGGTGCTGTTCATCATGATCAGCAACCACTACCCGATGACCTACGCCAATGCCAACGGCTGGCTGGTGCTCGGCGTGCTGATGGTGGCGGGTGTGCTGATCCGCCAGTTCTTCGTGCTGCGCCACCGCGGCCAGGTCAAGTGGTGGCTACCGGCGGCCGGCGTGGCGCTGATCGCGCTGATGATGGTGCTGATGGCACCCAAGCAGGTCGATGCCAGCGGCGACAAGGTCAGCTTCTCCACCGTCCAGTCGATCATGGCCCAGCGCTGCGTCACCTGCCATGCCGAGAAGCCCACCCACGAGGGCTTCGCCCAGCCGCCCAAGGGCGTGATGCTGCAGACCCCCGAGCAGATCGCCGCCAACGCGGTGATGAGCGCACAGACCGTGGCGAGCGGCTACATGCCGCTCGGCAACCTCACCGGCATCACCGAGGAGGAGCGCGCGAAGATCGCGATCTGGTTCGCCCAGGGCGCCCGCACCGCGGACTGAAGACGCCGACACAGGACTCAGCACAAAGAACAGGACAGGAAGAGACACCATGAGCACCCAGACTGCCACCGCACGCACCGGCGCCACGCCCGTCACCGTTCCGGACGGCACGACCGCCGCCCTTGCCGCGCTCTCGAAGCTGCCGCAGGACGCCTTCGTCGCCCGCCTCGAAGGCATCTTCGAACATTCGCCATGGATCGCCGAGCGCGCCTGGAGCGCCGGCCCCTTCAACAGCATCGACGCGCTGCACGCCGCGATGTGCCTGACGGTGGACACCGCCGCCCCCAGCGAGCAGCTCGGCCTCATCTGCGCCCACCCGGAACTGGCCGGAAAGGAAGCCGAGGAAGGCACACTGACCACCGCCTCCACCGGCGAGCAACGCGGCGCCGGGCTCGACCAGTGCAGCAAGCAAGAGCTGGAGCGGCTGCGCCAGCTCAACAAGGACTATCGTGCCCGCTTCGGCTTTCCCTTCGTGGTCGCGGTCAAGGGGCTCACCCGCCACCAGATCATGGACCGCGTCGAGGCCCGCCTGGCCAATGATCGCGACACCGAGTTCCGCACCTGCCTGAACGAGATCGGCAAGATCGCCCGCTTCCGGCTCGACGCGATGTTCGTCGAAACCGCGTGATCCACCGTCCGACCCGACCTCACGGAGCGACATCATGACTCTGAGCAAAGCCTACCCCCGCGACCTGATCGGCTACGGCAGGACCCCGCCGCAGGCCAACTGGCCCGGCCGCGCCCGCATCGCGGTGCAGTTCGTCCTCAACTACGAGGAAGGCGGCGAGAACTGCGTGCTGCACGGCGATGCCGGCAGCGAGCAGTTCCTGTCCGAACTGTTCAACGCCGCCAGCTACCCCGAGCGCCATCTGTCGATGGAAGGCATCTACGAGTACGGCTCGCGCGTGGGCGTGTGGCGCTTCCTACGCGAGTTCGAACGCCGCGGCCTGCCGATGACCATCTTCGGCGTGTCAATGGCGCTCGAGCGCCACCCCGAGCTGACCGCCGCCTTCCGCGAGCTCGGCCACGAGATCGCCTGCCACGGCTGGCGCTGGATCCACTACCAGAACGTGCCCGAGGAGATCGAGCGCGAGCACATGCGGATCGGCATGGAGATCATCGAGCGCCTCACCGGCGAGCGCGCGCTGGGCTGGTACACCGGGCGCGACTCGCCCAACACCCGGCGGCTGGTCGCCGACTACGGCGGCTTCCTGTACGACTCGGACTACTACGGCGACGATCTGCCGTTCTGGACCGCGGTGCAGAAGACCGACGGCGAGACGGTGTCGCATCTGGTCGTGCCCTACACGCTCGACACCAACGACATGCGCTTCGCGCTGCCGCAGGGCTTCTCGCACGGCGACGAGTTCTTCGAGTACCTGCGCGATGCCTTCGACGTGATGTACGCCGAGGGCGAGGAGCGTCCGGCGATGATGTCGATCGGCATGCACTGCCGCCTGCTCGGCCGCCCGGGGCGCTTCCGTGCGCTGCAGCGCTTCCTCGATCACATCGAGAAGCACGACCGCGTGTGGGTGTGCCGCCGCGTCGATGTCGCGCGGCACTGGATCGAACACCACCCCTACAATCCTTCATAAGCCTTCAACGCAGGCCGGCCGGTCATACCCGGCGCCGGCCACCCGACCCCAAAGGAGAACCCCCATGGCCAGCCACACTCCCGGCGCCCCCGTCTTCGCCCCGCCCGCCGAACTGCCCGACTGGGCACTGCGCTCGGTCGACCTCGCCAACCCGCGCCTGGGCGCAAAGGCGCTTGCCGCCTCCGACGACTTCTTCGCCGAAGTCGCCCGCATGCTCAACCCCGAACCCGCCCAGTTCGTCCCTGGCAAGTTCGACACCAACGGCAAGTGGATGGACGGCTGGGAGTCCCGACGCAAGCGCGTCGCCGGCCACGACTGGGCGCTCGTCAAGCTCGGCGTCAAGGGCGTGATCCGCGGCTTCGACGTCGACACCTCCCACTTCACCGGCAACTACCCCCCGGCCGTCTCCATCGAGGCCTGCGTGGCCGAGACCGATGACGTGGCCGCGCTCCAGGCCGCGACCTGGACCGAGATCCTCCCCGCCACCCCCATGGGCCCCAACAGCCACCACCTCCTCGAGTGCGCCAGCACCGCGGCCTGGACCCACCTGCGCGTGAACATGTACCCGGACGGCGGCATCGCCCGCCTGCGCGTCTATGGACGCCCGGTCGGCACCCTGGCCGCCAAGGCCGCCTCGGGCGAACTCGTCGATCTGGTGGCCATGGAGAACGGCGGCCGCGCCGTGTCGTGGAACGACGCCAGCTTCGGCTCGTCCGCCGCCGCCCTGCTGCTGCCCGGACGCGGCCTGAACATGGGCGACGGCTGGGAGACCCGCCGCCGCCGCGAGCCCGGCAACGACTGGTGCGTGCTCGAACTGGGCGCCCCCGGCACGGTCGAGAAGATCGAAGTCGATACCGCCTACTTCAAGGGCAACTACCCCGACCGCTGCTCGATCCAGGCCGCCTACGTGACCGGCGGCACCGACCGCTCGATCACCACCCAGTCGATGTTCTGGCAGACCCTGCTGCCCGAGCAGAAGCTCGAGATGCACGCCATCCACACCTTCACCGAGCAGCTCGCCACGCTCGGGCCCATCACCCACGTGCGCTTCAACATCTTCCCCGACGGCGGCGTCTCGCGCCTGCGCCTGTGGGGCAAACTCGAGGCCAAGTAAGACCGGCAGCACCCGGGCGCACCGCAGCGCCCGGGTGACTGAGACTTGCGTGTCGCCCCCCTTCCCCACACGAGAGCACACCATGACCGCGCAACCCGCCCTCACCCTCGAGATCCAGCCCCTCACCCGCGAGGCCTTCGCCCCTTTCGGCGAGCTCATCGAGGCCAGCGACGCCGTCCAGCACTTCACCATCAACGCCGGCAACACCGAGCGCTACCACGATCTCGCCCGCATCGAGCCCGGACCCGATGGCCGCGTCATCGTCTCCATCTTCCGCGGCCAGCCCCGCACCCTGCCCTTCACCGTGCAGATGATGGAGCGCCACCCCAAGGCCTCCCAGGCCTTCATCCCCATGTCGGGCAAGCCCTACCTCGTCGTCGTCGCCCCCGCCGGCAATCCGCCCGCGGCACAAGACCTCAAGGTCTTCCTCGCCCGCGGCGACCAGGGCGTCAACTACGCCACCGGCGTCTGGCACCACCCCCTGCTCGCCCTCGAGACCGTCTCCGACTTCATCGTCATCGATCGCAGCGGGCCCGGGCACAACTGCGACGAGGTGCAGCTCGACACACCGGGGCTGATCCCCGCCCTGCGCAGCTGAGGCGCAGCGGCGGTACGATGACGACGTGACCCACGACGGCCTCGACCATGCTGCCCCTCGACCCCTACGCCGCGCGCCCTGACACCCTCGGCGCCGAGGAATGGCGCGCGCGCGTCGATCTCGCCGCCGCCTACCGCCTGGCCGCACGCCGCGGCTGGAGCGATCTCATCTACACCCACCTCTCGCTTCGCCTGCCCGGCCGCGACGACGCCTTCCTGATCAACGCCTTCGGCCAGACCTTCAACGAGATCACCGCCTCGAGCCTGCTCACCATCGACGTCGAGGGCCGCGTCATCGACGGCAGCGACCGCATCGCCAATCCGAGCGGCTTCGCCATCCATGGCGCAGTGCATCGCGCGCGACCGGACGCGCATTGCGTGATCCATCTCCACACCGACGCCGGCATCGCGGTCTCGGCCCTGCAGGACGGCTTGCTGCCGCTGTCGCAGCACGCGATGCGCTTCTGGCGCGACATCGGCTATCACGACTACCAGGGGCTCGCCTTCGGCCCCGAGGAGCAGGTGCGGCTGGTCGCCGAACTCGGTACGCACCGCGCGATGATCCTGAAAAACCACGGCACGCTGACCTGCGGTCGCACCGTGGCCGAGGCCTTCGTGCTGATGGACACGCTGGAGAAGGCCTGCCGCATCCAGCTCGCCGCGATGGCGGCCGGCCCGGTGACGATGCCGCCCGAGGGCGTGCTCGCCCGGACCCACGCCCAGCTCACCGCCGACCCCGAGCCCGAAGGCGCCCTCGAATGGCCCGCGCTGCTGCGCGGCCTGATGCGCAGCGAACCCGATTTCGCGCGCTGAATCCGTCCTGCCGCATCCCGCAAGACGCCACCTCAACACCCATTATCTGGAGCAAAGCATGCCCACCTTCCATATCGAACTCTTCGAAGGCCGCAGTCCGGAGAAAAAACGCGAACTCGTCGAGGCGCTGACGCGCGAAACCTGTCGCGTCCTCGACTGCGAGGCCGGCGCTGTCGACATCATCCTGGTCGAGGTCAAGCGCGAGCACTGGGCGACGGGCGGCGTGCTCTGGTCCGAGCGCGCTTGAGAGCCACGCACAGGCGGCGGAAACGCTGCCCATACGGATTGGCTGATTTCTTCTATAAGCCGATAAGGCTTTTTATATTGCTGCGCAATCTTAGACTGGACTCATCGGCTCATAACGACAAGGAGACACCACGATGTCCGATCAAACCCGCACAAGCAGCCCGATCGAGCTCGACCCTGTAGACCAGTGCCCGCCTGGCGGACGCCTGTTCACCCTCGCCCTGCAGCACGTGCTGGTGATGTACGCGGGCGCAATCGCGGTCCCGCTGATCGTCGGCGGCGCCCTCGGGCTGCCCAAGGACCAGATCGCCTTCCTGATCAACGCCGACCTGCTGTGCTGTGGCCTGGTCACCATCATCCAGGCGCTCGGCGTCGGCCGCTTCGGCATCCGCCTGCCGGTCATGATGGGCGTGACCTTCGCTGCCGTCGGGCCGATGGTGGCCATGGCCACCAACCCCGAGCTCGGCATCAACGCCATCCTCGGCTCGGGCATCGCCGCGGGGCTGTTCGGCATCCTGTTCGCGCCGCTGGTATCGCGCGCGCTACCGCTGTTCCCGCCGGTGGTGACGGGTTCGATCATCGCGGTGATCGGCATCTCGCTGATACCGGTGGCGATCAACTGGTCGGCCGGCGGCCAGCCCAGTATCCGGAACGCGACGACCGGACTGATGGTGGACAACCCTGCCTACGGCTCGCCCGAATATCTCGCCATCGCCGCCATCGTGCTGGTCGTGGTGCTCGCGATCACCCGCTACGGCCGCGGCTTCCTTTCCAACGTCGCGGTGCTGCTCGGCATGGGCGTGGGCTTCGCGATCGCGATCGCGCTGGGCAAGGTCAGCTTCGACGGCCTGAGCGATGTGCCCTGGGTGGCCGTGGTGACGCCGCTGCACTTCGGCATGCCGATCTTCGATCCGATCTCGATCGCCACCATGTGCCTGGTGATGGTGGTGGTGATGGTCGAGTCGCTCGGCATGTTCCTTGCGCTCGGCGAGCTCACCGGCCGCCAACTCAGCCGTGACGACCTCACCCGCGGGCTGCGCACGGACGGCCTCGGCACCCTCATCGGCGGCTTCCTCAACACCTTCCCGCACACCAGCTTCTCGCAGAACGTGGGCCTCGTAGGCGTCACAGGCGTCAAGAGCCGCTGGGTGTGCGTGGCCGGCGGCGCAATCCTGATGGCCTTCGGCCTGTTTCCGAAAATGGCGCTGATCATCGCTTCCGTGCCGCAGTACGTACTTGGCGGCGCGGGCCTGGTGATGTTCGGCATGGTCGCCGCGACCGGCATCAAGATCCTGCTCGCGGCCGATCTGCGCAACAACCGCTTCAACCTCTACATCGTCGCGCTTTCGGTAGGCGCCGGGATGATCCCGATGGTGGCACCGCGGTTCTTCCAGCAGATGCCGCATGCCCTGGAGCCCCTGCTGCATAGCGGGATCCTGCTGTCCGCGATCACGGCGATCACGCTCAACCTGTTCCTCAACGGGGGTCGCCGCACCCCTGGCAGCGACGCGATCGAGCCGGCGATGGCGCACTAGGCGCATCATCGCCCGGGGCCTCGCGCCCCGGGTCGATCGGCCGGCCTGCAGGATCGGACGGATTCTTGGCGCTCGAATCCGCCTGACGCCTGCAGGCCGCTCTGGCCTTACTTGAGCAGCTCAGCCGACGCTGCGACGGCCGCCAATGCGCACTGCTCGTCGAGATGGCCGCCGGGCGCACCGCCAATACCGATCGCACCGATCACCTCGTCGCCGACCCGGACCGGCACGCCGCCGCCGAGCAGGAGGAAGCCGGGGATGTCGGTGAGGTTGGCGGCGCCCGGGTTCTTCTGCGCCGCCTCCATCATCGCCTGGGTGGCGTTGCGTGCCGATGCGGACGTGAAGGCCTTCTGCTGGCTGGCCGCCAGCGTGTGCGGACCGGCGTTGTCGGCTCGCTGCACCGCCCGCACGATCCCCGCGCGGTCGACCACGGTGGCACTGACGGCATACCCCTTTTCCGCGCAAGCCTGGACCGCATCGGCGGCGAGACGGTTGGCAAGCTCAAGCCCCAAGGTACGCTGGCTGAGGACCTGGGCCTGGGCAGCGCCGGCGGTGGTCAGGACGAAGGTGGCGGCAAGGATGGACAGCTTGTTCATGGCATTCTCCAGTGAGGATCGGCCTCTCCGATCCATGGAAGCAGTCTAGGGAGCCCGCCGCCCCCTGCCCATCCGGCCGGCTACCCGCCGCAGCGCGCCCGGCCTCCGTACAACTACGGACCGCCCGCCTCCACCAGGCATGCGTAGTGGCGGATCAGTTGCGCGAGCGACGCCGCTTCGAGCTTCGCGAACAGATTGGCACGATGCGTCTCCACCGTACGCGGCGACAGCGCCAGCGCGCGGCCGATCTCCTTGTTGGTCAGCCCTTCGACGATCAGGCCGAGAACCTCCCGCTCGCGCCCAGACAGCTGCGCATAGCGCTGGCGCGCGGCGCGGTCTGCGGTGACGCGCGCGCGGGAGGCGACATGCCGGCGCAGCGCCTGCTGCAGCGTGTCGATCAGGATGTCATCGTCGACCGGCTTCTCGAGGAACTCCGCTGCGCCCGACTTGAAGGCGCGCCGGCACAGATCCACCGTACCGTGGCCGGTAAGCATGATGACCGGCATGTCCACCCCGCGCGCAATCAGGGTCTCGAGCACGGCGAGGCCACTGATGCCCGGCATGCGCACGTCGAGCACCACCGCCCCCACGCCCTCGGGATCGAAGCCGGCGAGAAAGCCCTCGGGCGTCGGCCAGGTCTGTGCGCGAAGGCCGACGGTCCCGATCAACAAGGCGAGGCTGCTGCGCACGGCCTCGTCGTCATCGACGACATGGATCAGCGGAGAGAGCGGGATCGTGTCATGCATGGCGGAATTCTGACTCCGGGAAATCAAGCGCGCATTCCCTGTCCCGAAACACGCGGCAGGCTGAGGCGGAACGCCGCACCACGCCCGGAAGCTTCAAGCAACTCGAGCTGCCCATCCATGGACGCCGCCAGGGTCTCGCACAGACTCAACCCCAATCCGAGCCCTTCCGCACGCGTCGTGTAGAAGGGCGCGAACACCCGCGGACGCTGTGCGGCAGGAATGCCGGGACCGCTGTCGGTCACGGTCAGGCTGGCGCGGGCACCGTCGTTCGCGAGGCGCAATGTCAGCCGTCGCTCCGTCGCGGGCACCCGCAGCAGGGCCTGCAAGGCATTGGTCAGCAGATTGTGGACGATCTGCTCGAGCGCGATGGGGTCGGCCTGGACCCGGAAGTCGCCCGCTCCCTCGAGCCCGACGCGCACGCCGGCCTCGCGCAAGCGCGGCTCGAGCAGATGCAGGACGGCCTCGGCCGCCGCGCGCAGGTCGACGACCTGCACCCGCTCGGCGCCGCCCGGACGTTCGACGCTGCGCCGCAAACGGCCAAGCACGTCGGCGGCACGCCGGGCCTGGCCTGCGGCCGCTTCCATCGCGGTGCGTGCGGTCTCGGTGTCGGGCGGCTCGTCACGCAACAGACGAACTGCCGCACCCGTATTGGCGAGGATCGCGGTAAGCGGCTGGTTGAGTTCATGCGCCATGCCGGCGGCGAGCTCCCCCATGGCGTTGAGCCGCCCCACCTGCCCCAGACGCAGCAGCTCCTCGGCGCGGCGACGGGCAATGCGTTGCTGAGCCAGCGCCGCCGCCCCCGCCATCAGTCCGATGAGCACGGCGCTGCTCGCCAGCATCTGCGCCCACGGCAATTCGTCCCACCCGACACTGCGCTCCGCCACGACATCGAAGGGCTGACTGCGGACGTCGAGTGGACGGTTGAAACCGAAACGCCATCCCCCGGCCTCGTCGGCGCCCGAATGGATGCGCCAACGATGCCCGCCGTGCATGAGATCGATCCGCACGGGGGCATCGATGGCGAAGGGCCATTCGGCATCGGTGACCAAGCCGGCCAGATCGATCTCGAGTGCGTGGCTCGCGGCCTCGCCCGCGAGCACCAGCCACAGACGCCCCTGTTCCATCCCCGACACGAGCCCCCAGGCGCGTCCCGCACTGCGCGACGACGCCTCGGCCCGCGAGAGCTCCATCCCGAGCGTTCCGTGCGCCCACGTCTGCGTCCGCTCGGTGCGAAGGACGGTGACGATCCGCGGGTAGATGGCCGGCAGGCGATGCGCGGCCTCTGCCGTGGCCGGCGTGTCGAGCAGGGCCAGCGTGGCCAGAATGGCTTCGTGCTCGACTGCGCGCAGGCTCAACACCCGGTGGACGATGCCGGCCTGGGTCTCGAACTCACGCCTTGCGCGCTGCAACTCCGCATGCACCAGCCAGGCGGAAGAGATCAGGCAGAGGATCAGTGCCCCGGCGATCCAGCGCATATGCGCACGCACGAAGGTCATCTCACCCCCTCGACGCCCTCATCCGCCGAGGCGGCGGGTCTGCAACAGTTGCCACATGCTCATCATCGCCAGCGCGCCGACGATCAATGCCATGCCGGCCAGCTCGACCGTATTCGGCAGCTCGCCGAGTTCGATCCAGCCCGCGAGCGCGCCGATGAGCGGAATGCCCAGCGCCGACAGCCCGGCCATGCCCGCCGACAGCCGCTGCAGCACGTACAGCCACAACAGCCACGCCAGCCCGGTGGCGAACACCGCGTTGAAAAACAGGGCGCCGAAGAAGTACGGCGTCGGATCGATCGGCCGCGACGGATGCAGCAACGCGACCACGCACAGCGCAAGCGCGCCGAACAGCATCTGCCAGGCCGTCAGCGCCAGAAGATCGAAGGCGTGGTTCTGGCGCATGCGCTTGGCAAGCACGGCCGAAGCGGCCCAGGTGATGCCCGCCACCACCGCGAGGAGATTGCTGAAGCCGCTGCCCCCCATCGCCCAGGGCTGGAGCACGAGCACCAGACCGCCCCCGGCGATCGCGATCGACGCCCACTGGAGACCGCGCACCCGCTCGCCCAGTGCCCACCACGCCATCGGGATGACCCAGAACGGCATCGTATAGACCAGGACGGCCGTCTTGCCCGCACCACCGGCCACCAGCGCCCATTGGATCAAGGCGGTAAAGGCGGCCGTCTGCAGCAAGCCGAGCAGCACCACCTGGCGAACCGCCCCCACTCGCATCGGCCGGCGCAACAGGACGAGCACGAGGAACAAGGTCGCTGCGCCGAGTGCGGCACGAATGGCGGAAAAGTCAAAGGGATCCACGTACTGGATCACCTGCTTCATGACGACCCAGTTGTAGCCCCAGATCAGCGACAACAGGCCGAGGGCAAAGAGAGCGAGACGGGGCGTACCGGATGCGGACATCGGACCTCCAAAAAGAAAACGCCGCGGCGCCCCAGGTGGGGGCCGCGGTCGAAGGGCTGCCGCCGGAGAGACGGCGGCGATTCACGGTGCGAGGTGCATTATGCACAGCAAGAGGCGTGCTGACATAAGGTCTCGCTGATAGCGCTTATCGGCTCGGCGGCAACGGGCAGCGGATCTCGCCCGCCACGCGGCCTACCCACCGGCGCCCGACTCACATCGGCTGCGCCGCAACGACCGGCGCCTTGCGGCTCATCAGGCCGAGATGCAGGAGTGCGCCGAGCAACGGGAGCCCCTGAAGCACCTCGAGCCAACCTTGCGACTCGATGACGACGAGGAGCAGTTCGATCTCGAGTCTGTGTTCGAGGCTCTGCTCAGGGCCTGAACGGCGGGCGAGCGCTTGCTGGTCGTGAATCCGACGCTGAAGTTCGATGTACCCGGATTCCTCGACCTCGGTCTCCTGCTTGGCAAGGAACGGAAGCGCTGTGACCTCCGCTCGCCGGCCTGCGCGAGCGCTGCCTAGATCCCGCCCGCCCAGTAACCGGGCTGGTTGTAGGCCGTCTTGAGATAGTCGATGAAGTGGCGCACCTTCGCCGGCAGATGGCGCTGCTGCGGATACACGGCCTGGATGTCGTAGCTCGGCACGGCAAACTCGTCGAGGACGGTGACCAGCTCGCCCCGCTTCAGCTCGGCCTGGATCTCCCAGGTCGAACGCCAGCCGACGCCCAGCCCTTGTCTGACCCATCCGTAGAGCAGCTCGCCATCATTGCAGGCGAGATCGCCCTCGACGCGTACCGCAAACAGACGGCCATCGCGCAGGAAGGTCCAGCCACGCTGCTGGCCGCCAGCCAGGTTGAAGGCCAGGCAATTGTGACGAGCGAGCTCCTCCGGCTGCCGCGGAACACCATGGCGCTCAAAATAGGCCGGCGTCCCGCACACCACGCGGCGGTTCGCGAAGAGCCGCACCGCGACGTAGTTGGGATCGGTCACTTCGCCGATGCGTATCGCCATGTCGTAACCTTCGCGCACGAGGTCGACCACGCTGTCGGTAAAGTTGAACGACATCCGCAGATCGGGGTGCAGCGCCTTGAACGCGGTCGCGTGCGGCGCAACATGACGCCTGCCAAAGGCCGCAGGGGCCGATACCACCAGGTGGCCGCGCACTGCGTTACGACCCGAGCTGATGCCGCGCTCGATTTCGTCGAAATCCCTTAGCAGCTGACGCGACTGGTCGAGAAACTGCTCGCCCAGGTCTGTCAGGCGCAGCCCGCGCGTCGAACGGTGCATGAGCTTCACGCCGAGCCGGGCTTCGAGCCCATCCAGGCGGCGCCCCAGAACGACCGGTGTCACCCCCTCGATCAGTGCGGCCGCCGCAAAGCTGCCCTTCTCGGCCACGAGGACGAAGCTGCGTATTTCCGTATACCGATCCATGCCCTGCCCTCCCATGGGTGCGAGCCGGCGTGCTGCCGACGATCGGCTGCGGCGCCGACGCAAGGGCGGGTCCAGCCTCGGCGGCGGCCCGCCAAGGTCCGCTCAGTCGCGGAACACTTGCTCGGCCTCGTCCTCGAGCGCCGGTCCATCCACCACCACGCCCCGCCGGCCGCGCGCCAGCACCTCACGGCAGCCCAGATGCAGCTCGTTCTCGGTGCGTGGCAGCGCGCCATAGTTGCGTTCGCTGCTGAGCGCATACACCAGTCGCCGAACACCGCTCCAGAATACGGCGCCTGCGCACATGGCGCACGGTTCGGCGCTCGCGTAGACGGTGGCCCCTGCCAGGGTCCTGTCATCGAAGCGACCGCCGGCAATCCGCAGCAGGTTCATCTCGGCGTGACCAGTCACGTCATGACCGCTGGCCTGATCGTTCTCGGCTTCGGCCAGCACCGCCCCGTCAGCACCCACAAGCACGGCGCCGTAGGCCCCGTTGCCCTTGGCCTTGGCTGCGCGCGACAGCTCGATAGCTCTACGCAGATATCGAATATCGTCCTGATCGAGCGTCACCATATCCTCACCCTCCTGATCGACGGCAAGCACGTCCGCCTACGAGCACGCCGCTCCACCGCACGTCTTGGCCAATAAATGGACGAAATTTTACGCGCTTACACGGCCGGCACCATTTGAGATCGCTTATACCGGACATCATCCAGAACCAGGCGGCGGGCCTGTCCGTCTCCCGGTCGCTCGGGCATTCAATACTATTTGTATCGATAGAAGCGACGAATAGTGGGATTCAAGAATGGCTAGCGACTCCCTAAGCTTTCGCCATCCCCCAACCAAAAATGGCAATGGAGAGACAGATGGCCCTCATGAGAGCAGTCGATGCCGCAGCCGCGGTGATGCGCAAGGAAGGTGTGAGCACCGTGTTCGGCATTCCCGGCGCCGCGATCAACCCGCTGTACTCGGCGATGAAGAAGAACGGCGGCTTCAATCACATCCTCGCCCGCCACGTCGAAGGCGCCTCGCACATGGCCGAAGGCTACACCCGCGCCAATCCGGGCAACATCGGCGTGTGCATCGGCACGTCCGGCCCCGCCGGCACGGACATGATCACCGGGCTGTACTCGGCCTCGGCCGACTCCATCCCCATCCTGTGCATCACCGGCCAGGCACCGCGCGCCCGTCTGTACAAGGAGGACTTCCAGGCCGTCGACATCGAGTCGATCGCCAAGCCCGTCACCAAGTGGGCGGTGACCGTGCGCGAGCCGGCGCTGGTGCCGCGCGTGTTCCAGCAGGCCTTCCACGTCATGCGCTCCGGCCGCCCCGGCCCGGTGCTGATCGACCTGCCCTTCGACGTGCAGATGGCCGAGATCGAGTTCGACCTCGACACCTACGAGCCGCTGCCGGCCTACAAGCCCGCCGCCACCCGCGCCCAGGCCGAGAAGGCGATGGCGATGCTGAACGCCGCCGAGCGTCCGCTGATCGTGTCCGGCGGCGGCGTGATCAACGCCAACGCCGAAGCCCGGCTGCAGGAATTCGCCGAGCTCACCGGCGTGCCGGTGATTCCGACCCTGATGGGCTGGGGCACGATCCCCGACGACCATCCGCTGATGGCCGGCATGGTGGGCCTGCAGACCTCACACCGCTACGGCAATGCCACCCTGCTCGCCGCCGACTTCGTGTTCGGCATCGGCAACCGCTGGGCCAACCGCCACACCGGCTCGATCGAGGTCTATACGCAGGGGCGCAAGTTCGTGCACATCGACATCGAACCGACCCAGATCGGCCGCGTGTTCGGCCCCGACTTCGGCATCGTGTCGGACGCCGGCGCCGCGCTCGACCGCCTCATCGAGGTGGCGCGCGAGATGAAGGCCGCCGGGCAGTTGCGTGATCGCAGCGCATGGGTCGCCGAATGCCAGCAGCGCAAGCGCACGATGCAGCGCAAGACGCACTTCGACAACGCGCCGATGAAGCCGCAGCGTGTGTATGAGGAAATGAACCGCGCCTTCGGCAAGGACACCTGCTACGTCAGCACCATCGGCCTGTCGCAGATTGCTGCCGCACAGTTCCTGCATGTGTACAAGGCGCGCCACTGGATCAACTGCGGCCAGGCCGGCCCGCTGGGCTGGACCGTGCCGGCCGCGCTGGGCGTCTGCGCAGCCGATCCGCAGCGCAAGGTGGTGGCGATCTCGGGCGACTACGACTTCCAGTTCATGATCGAGGAACTGGCGGTCGGCGCACAGTTCAAGCTGCCTTACGTCCATGTGCTGGTGAACAACGCCTATCTCGGCCTGATCCGCCAGGCACAGCGCGGCTTCGACATGGACTATTGTGTGCAGCTCGCGTTCGACAACATCAACGCACCGGAAACCGAGGGCTATGGCGTCGATCACGTCAGCGTGGTCGAGGGCCTGGGCTGCAAGGCGATCCGCGTGCGCACGCCGGAGGAGATCCAGCCGGCCTTTGCCCAGGCGAAGCAGTGGATGGAGGAATTCCGCGTGCCGGTGGTGGTCGAGATCATCCTCGAACGTGTGACCAACATCTCGATGGGCACGGAGATCAACGCGATCAACGAGTTCGAGGACCTCGCCGAAAAGGGCGCCGACGCCCCGACTGCCATCGCCCTCCTCGATTGAGCCCCTTTGCCGGGGGCGGTCCGTTCCGCGCCCGGCTGCAACCGATTACCGGAGACGAAGAAATGCCGAAGTTCAACGCCAACCTGACGATGTTGTTCAACGAAGTGCCCTTCATCGACCGCTTCCAGGCAGCGGCGGAAGCCGGCTTCAAGGGCGTGGAGTTTCTCTTCCCCTACGCGTTCGACAAGCACGAACTCGCCGAGCGCCTCGACAAGCATGGCCTGGTCCAGGTGCTGCACAACCTGCCGGCCGGCAACTGGGAAGCCGGCGAACGGGGCATTGCCTGCCACCCGGATCGCGTTGGCGAGTTCCAGGACGGCGTCGGCCGCGCGATCGAGTACGCGACCGCGCTCGGCTGCAAGCAGGTTAACTGCCTGGCCGGCATCGCCCCCGCTGGCGTCGCCCCCGACACGCTTCACGAGACTTTCGTCGGCAACCTGCGCTTCGCGGCCGACAAGCTCGAAGCCGCCGGCATCCGCCTGCTGATCGAGCCGATCAACACCTTCGACATTCCGAGCTTCTACCTCAATCGCACGGCGCAGGCGATCGCGCTGATCGACACGGTCGGCTCCGGCAATCTCTACCTGCAGCACGACATCTATCACATGCAGCGGATGGAAGGCGAACTCGCCAACACCATCGCCAGGCACCTGCCCAGGATCGCCCACATGCAGATCGCCGACAACCCCGGGCGTAACGAACCCGGCACCGGAGAAATCAACTACGCCTGGCTGTTCCGCCACATCGACCAGCTGGGCTACGACGGCTGGATCGGCTGCGAGTACAAGCCGGCCGCCGGCACCCGCGAGGGGCTGGGCTGGGTCACGGCGCTCGCGGGTTGAGCCGCACAGCGACAGCTTCGACAACAGGAGAAACGACAATGACAAGCATCGGATTCATCGGCCTCGGCATCATGGGCACCCCCATGGCGGGACATCTGCTCGCAGCCGGCCACGCGGTCCACACCTACACCCGCGGCGACACGCCGAAGGCCCTGCTCGAGGCCGGCGCAAAACCCTGCGCCAACGGCGCGGAGGTCGCGCGCAACGCCGACATCATCATCACCATGGTGCCCGACACGCCGCACGTCGAAGACGCCCTGTTCAACCCCGAGGGTGTCGCGGCCGGCCTGTCGAAGGGCAAGATCGTGGTCGACATGAGCTCGATCTCGCCGGTGGCCACCAAGGAGTTCGCCCGCCGCATCAACGCGCTCGGCTGCGAATACCTGGATGCCCCCGTCTCCGGTGGCGAGGTCGGCGCCAAGGCGGCCAGCCTCACCATCATGGTGGGCGGCAGCGAGGCAGCCTTCGACAGGGTCAAGCCGATCTTCGAGCTGATGGGCAAGAACATCACCCTGGTCGGCGGCAACGGCGACGGCCAGATCACCAAGGTCGCCAACCAGATCATCGTCGCCCTCAACATCGAGGCCGTGGGCGAGGCCCTGCTGCTCGCGGCCAAGGCCGGCGCGGACCCGGCAAAGGTCCGCCAGGCGCTGATGGGCGGCTTCGCCAACTCGCGCATCCTCGAGGTGCACGGCGAACGCATGGTCAAGCGCAGCTTCGATCCGGGGTTCCGCATCGAACTGCACCAGAAGGACCTGAACCTGGCGCTCACCACCGCACGCCAGCTCGGCGTGTCGCTGCCGAACACGGCCACGGCGCAAGAGCTCTTCAATGCCTGCGCCGCGCATGGCGGTGCCAAGTGGGACCACTCGGCAATGGTGCGGGCGCTGGAGAAGATGGCCAACTACGAGATCGGCCAGTAAGCGGCCTTGCACCGGCGGGCGTCCCGGCTGCACGAGCGGCACGCCCGCCCCTGCCACCCATGGGGTATGAGACGCCGGCACCGACCGGCGTCCCCCCGGGCGGCACGCGCTCCCCGGCGTGCCGCCCACCTACTCAAGGAGATTCCGATGCGTCACCTCGCCATCGATGTCGGTTCGTTCCGCTTCGTCGCCCGTATGGAGGAAAGCGCCGCGCCGAAGACCTGCGCCGCCTTTCTGGAACTGCTGCCCTTCTCCAACCAGGTGATCCACTCGCGCTGGAGCGGCGAGGCGGTGTGGGTGCCGCTCGGCGAGTTCGACACCGGGCTGGGCTTCGAGAACCACACCAGCCACCCCTCGCGCGGCGACATCCTCCTCTACCCGGGCGGATTTTCCGAGACAGAAATCCTCTTCGCATATGGCAGCAGCTGCTTCGCCAGCAAGATGGGGCAACTCGCGGGGAATCACTTCCTCACCGTGGTCGAGGGCGTCGACCAGCTCTACGAAATGGGCCGGACCGTACTCTGGAAGGGCGCGCAAGCGAATCGCTTCTCCGACCTCGGCGCGCGCTGACGCAGCGCGCGGCACCGCCCACGTGCGTCAGCGACGTCGACGCACCGCAGTCATTAGGCTCAAAGCACAGGATCCAGCATGAACACCTCACCGCGCGAACTGCTCGCCGCCATGTTCAACGCGGCCGTCCAGGCAGCCCAGCCCGCACACTGCATCCCCCGGTTTCTTCCGGCGCCCCCCAAGGGCCGCACGCTGGTGATCGGCGCCGGCAAGGCCTCCGCCGCCATGGCGCAGGCACTCGAGCGGGCCTGGACCGGCCCGCTCTCCGGTCTCGTCGTCACCCGCTACGGCTACGCCGTGCCCTGCGAACGCATCGAGATCGTCGAGGCGTCCCACCCGGTTCCCGACGCCGCCGGCCTCGGTGCCGCCCGGCGCATGCTTGAACAGGTGCGTGGCCTGACCGAGGACGATCTCGTGATCTGCCTGATCTCCGGTGGCGGCTCCGCCCTGCTGCCCCTTCCGGGAGAAGGCATCGAGCTCGCCGACAAGCAGGCGATCAACCGCGCACTGCTTCGGTCCGGCGCCACGATCTCGGAGATGAATTGCGTCCGCCGCCACCTCTCCGGCATCAAGGGCGGGCGTCTGGCCGCCGCCTGCCACCCGGCGCGGGTGGTCAATCTCCTGATCTCGGATGTTCCCGGCGACGATCCGGTCGATATCGCATCCGGCCCCACCGTGGCCGATCCGACCACCTGTGCGGACGCGCTCGATATCGTCCGCCGCTACGGCATCGAACTTCCGCCCGGCGCGTGGCGGCTGCTGGAAAGCGGCGCGGGCGAGACCGTCAAGCCCGGCGATGACCGGCTCGCCCGCGTCGTCACCCACCTGATCGCGACACCCCAGATGGCGCTCAAGGCCGCCGCCAAGGTCGCCGCGCTCGAAGGCGTGACGCCCGTCCTGCTCGGCGACAGCATCGAAGGCGAAGCGCGCGAGGTGGGCAAGGTGATGGCCGGCATCGCGCTCCAGACCCGACACCAGCGGCAGCCCGTACCCCCGCCGTGCGTACTGCTCTCGGGCGGCGAGACCACCGTGACCGTGCGCGGCGCGGGCCGCGGCGGACGCAACGTCGAGTTCCTGCTCTCGCTGGCGCTCGCGCTCGACGGCACCCCCGGCGTCCATGCCGTCGCCGGCGACACCGACGGCGTGGACGGTCTAGAGGAGATCGCCGGCGCCTTCGTCGCCCCCGACACGCTGTCGCGGGCCTGGGCAAAGGGCATTCGCCCGCGTGACAGACTGGACGACAACGATGGCCATGGCTTTTTCGAGGCGCTCGGCGACTCGCTCGTCACCGGGCCGACCCTGACCAACGTGAATGACTTCCGCGCCATCCTGATTACGTGACTGCCGATTCATCAGAACCAAGGAGGAGACACCCCATGAGAAGCACGAAACTGCTGACGCTGGACGACGTGAAGCGCATCGCGGCCGCGGCGGAATCCGAAGCGCGCAGCAACAACTGGGCCGTCAGCATCGCCGTGTGCGATGCCGGCGGGCATCCGCTCTGGCTGCAGCGCCTGGACGACGCGCCGCCGATGAGTGCCTTGGTGGTGCCGGAGAAGGCACGCACCTGCGTGCTGAGCGGCAAGCCCAGCCGCACCTACGAGGACATGGTCAACAACGGTCGCTTCGCTGCGCTGAAGATGCCGGTCGTGCCGCTCGAAGGCGGCGAGCCCATCATCGTCGAGGGCACGGTGATCGGGGCCGTGGGGGTATCCGGTGTCCGCTCGGGCGAGGACGCCCAGGTCGCACGTGCCGGGATCGCTGCCCTCACCACAGTCAAGGAGGCCACATGAAACGCGAACGACGTGCCCGGATCCTCGCCACCCTGGGTCCTGCCAGTTCCTCCCTCGAGAGCATCCGCGCCTTGGCCGAGGCCGGCGCCGACGTCTTTCGCCTGAACTTCAGCCATGGCTCGCACGCGGACCACGCCGAGCGCCTTCAGCTGATCCGCCGGGTCGAGCAGGAACTCGAACGCCCGATCGGCGTGCTGATGGATCTCCAGGGCCCGAAGCTGCGTGTCGGCCGCTTTGCCGACGGCAAGGTCACGTTGAAGGCGGGCACGTCCTTCCGCCTCGACCTGTCGCCCGAAGACGGCAACGAGACGCGTGTCAGCCTGCCGCATCCCGAGATTTTCGCCGCCCTGGAACGCGGCACCGAACTGCTGCTCGACGACGGCAAGCTGCGCCTGCGGGTGGAGTCCTTCGGCCCGGACTTTGCCGAGACCGTGGTGATCGTGGGCGGCGTCCTGTCCGATCGCAAGGGCGTCAACGTGCCGGGGGTGGTGCTCCCCATTTCGCCGCTCACCGCCAAGGACCGTGCCGACCTCGCGTTCGGGCTGTCGCTGGGCGTCGACTGGGTCGCCCTGTCCTTCGTCCAACGCCCGGAGGACATCCGCGAGACACGCGAACTCGTGGGCGACCGTGCCTGGATCATGGCCAAGCTCGAAAAACCCGCCGCGATCGACCAGCTCGAGCCCATCGTGGCCCTCGCCGACGGCATCATGGTGGCGCGCGGCGACCTTGGCGTCGAGCTGCCGCCGCAGCAGGTACCCGTGCTGCAGCGGCGCATCGTGCGGGCGGCGCGTGCAGCCGGCCGGCCGGTGGTCGTCGCCACGCAGATGCTCGAATCGATGATCAGCGCGCCCGTCCCCACCCGTGCCGAAGCCTCCGATGTCGCCACGGCCGTCTACGATGGTGCCGACGCCGTAATGCTCTCGGCCGAGTCGGCCTCGGGCCAGTATCCGGTCGAAGCGGTCAGCATCATGCACCGCATCATCTGCGAGGTCGAAAAGGATCCGGCTTACCGGGAGGGGCTCGAGGCAAGCCACAGCCCCGCCGCCGCCAACACGCCGGACGCCATCTGCTGCGCGCTGCGGCGCGTGGCGGACCTGCTCGAGCCGGCCGCGACCGTGACCTACACGACCTCGGGGTTCTCCTGCCTGCGCGCCAGCCGGGAGCGCCCGAAGGCGCCCATCCTTGCACTGACGCCGCATGTGGGTACCGCGCGCCGGCTCTCGCTTGTCTGGGGCGTCCATCCGGTTCCGTTCGAGGAAGTCCACGATGTCGCCGAGATGGTCGAACATGCCGGGGCCGCGGCGGTCCGTCAGGCGTTCGCCAATCCCGGCGACGTCGTTGTCGTGATCGCCGGGATTCCCTTCGGACACAGCGGCAGCACGAACCTGCTGCACGTGTTGCGGATTCCCGCCTGAACCGGCGCCACCGCGCCTGACGCGCTACGCGGGCCGCGAACTCGCTTCATCGCGGCCCAGAACGGATGAGAGTATCCGCGACCGCGTCGCCACGATCCTCCAGGCGCCGTCGATGCGGCGGTACTCGTCGTCGTACATCACGCCCAGCCGGCGGGTCGCACCGGATTCGGCGTCGAGGTTGAAGTAGGCCAGCGACCAGCGACCGCGCGCGTGGTCGTCTGAAAGCAGCTCGATCTCGGGATTGGCACCGTGGTGGCTGTCGCGCACGCGCGGGTGGCAGGCGAGCGACTGGTAGAGGGCGACGAAGCTGTCGCGGTCCTCGAAGCGGCCGACGGCCTCGTAGTCGACGACGATCAGGCCGGTGGCGAAACAGTCGCGGATCGTCTCGACTTCCTTGAGGTCGCAGGCGTTGAGGTAGCGGTGCTTGAGCTGGCGGATGGCTTCCAGCGCCTCGAGCCGCGCGATGCGTTGTTCAAGCGTCATCGCACGCTCCTCAGCTCACTCGCGCCGGATGGAAGGCGCACGGCGCGCCGAGGATGTTGCGCCAGGTCGGCGGCTCGCGGCCGTCCTCGTCGCGCACGCCGTAACGCTGCGCGAGTTCGGCGACGATCTGCGTGCGGCCGGACAGCTCGGAAAGTCCGGGGTCGCGCCACAGCGCATGGATGACCCGCCCGACGAACTGCGGGCTCTCGCTGCGCGCCATGAAGTCGCCATAGGCATCGCCACGCAGGCGGGCGGCGATCTCGGTGCGTTCGGTGCGCTGCACGCCCAGCCAGAGCGAGACCGCCGCCACGCCGCTGCCTTCGAAATCCACCGCCATGTCGGCCGCCATCTTGTCGCAGCCGGCCTTCTGCGCACCATAGGCGGGACCGTGCATGTAGCAGCCGGCGCCGTACGAGGACGTGAAGGCGACGAGCCCCCGCCCGGCGGCGATCAGCAGCGGTGCCGCATGCCAGGCGGCGACGTAGTTCGAGCGCAGGCCGACGCCGAACATGTCGGCCTGGGCGAGCGGTTTGGTCCAGAACGGGCCGGGCTCGATCAGGCTGTCGTCGATGCAGAGCGCGTTGTTGACCAGGATGTCGAGCCGGCCGTGCTCGTTCGCGATGCGCGCGAACAGCGCCTTCACCTGCGCGTCGTCGGCATGGTCGCATGGCACCGCGATGCCCTGCCCGCCCGCGGCGGTAACCGCAGCGGCGGCGTCGTGGATGGTGCCGTGCAGCGGCGTGTCGCCGATGCGGGAGGCGCCTTCGGTGGTGCTGCGTCCGGTCAGGTAGACCGTCATGCCGGCCGCGCCGAGCGCTTCGGCCACGCCCCGGCCCACACCGCGGCTGGCGCCGGTAACGAGGGCGACGCCCTGAGAGGCGGATGTATTCATCGATTCTCCATCGGAACGAGATCGGGGCATGCGGCGCCCCGGTGCCAGCCCGCTATCGCCCGGCGACCTGCCCGCCATCCACGCTGTAGAGCTGGCCGCTGATCCACGCACCCTGCGTGCTGCAGAGATAGACCACCATGCTGCCGATCTCTGCAGGGGCGCCCGCGCGTTTCAAGGGCACATAGGTGTTGATGATGGCGTCCCACTGCTCGGACGAGAGATCGTCCAGCCGCGACGTGGAGACGATGCCCGGACAGATCGCATTGACGCGGATGCCGTATCGCCCCACCTCGCCCGCCATCGCCGCGGTCAAGGCATGCAGCCCCGCCTTGCTGGCGGCGTAGGCGGCCGTGTTGGGCGCCATCAGTTTGCCGCCCACGGACGAGATGTTGATGATGGTGCCGCCCTCGCCCTGCGCGATCAGCTGGCGGCCGAACACCTGGCTCATGTAGAAGCTGCCGTTCAGGTTGACGTCGATGACCTTGCGCCAGGCGGCCGGATCGACATCGACCACCGGGACGCGGTCACCCGCGCGCGCGGCGCCGGCGTTATTGATGACGAAATCCACCCGGCCGAACTCGCGCACCACCGTGTCGGCCAGCGCCGCGACGGCGTCCGGGTCAGCGACGTTGCTGACCACCGGCAACGCGCGCCGGCCCAGGGCGCGGATTTCCTCCGCGACGGACTCGATGTCGCGCCAACCGGCCTGCTTCTCGTCCGCCGGGAATGCGTCCGGCGAGCGACCGCTGCCGGTGATGACGACGTCGCAGCCGGCCCGGGCGAGCTCGACCGCAATCGAGCGACCGATGCTGCGCATCCGCCCCGCACCGGTGACGACGGCGACCTTGCCTTCCAGCCCTGTGAGTGCATAGCTCATCTGCGATGCCCTCGTCGATCAGCCCAGCCGCGGCGGCCGGCGATCCGCCCACGGCGCGGCCTTCTCCAGTTGCGCGGCCAGCGCGATCAGGCGCGCCTCGCCGCCGTAGGGCGCGGCGAACTGCACGCCGATCGGCAATCCTTCCGCGCTCCAGTGCAGCGGCACCGACATCGCCGGCAGGCCGGTCATGTTGAACATCGAGGTAAACGCCGAGGCCTGAACCGCATTGCGTGCAAACGCCTCGAAGGGCTGGTCGAGCGAGAGCGCCCCCAGCTTCGGCGGCAAGGCCGCGGTGGTCGGCGACAGGATGAGGTCGTAGCGCGCGAACAGTTCGTCCAGCACGCGGCCGCCGCGATCGAACACGCTGCGCGCCTTGAGGATCTGCTCGGCAGTGTAGGACTTGGCCTTCTGCAGGCTTTGCCAGTCGATCGGCTCGAATTCGTCCTCGCGCGCCTCGCGGCCGATCGCCTTCTCACGCTCGCGCACGGTGTAGAGCATGCCGCTGGCGGTGACGACGCCCATGCTGCCCGCCATCTCCAGGAAAGGCAGGGCCGACAGGTCGATCGGCTCGACGTGGTGGCCCAGACCGGCGCACAGCGTGGCGGCCTTGCTGGACGCTTCCAGGCATTCCGCATGCACGCCGGCGCCGAACAGGTTGGTCTGGAACAGGCCGATCTTCAGCCCGCGCGGCGCCTGCTCCAGCGCCGCGAGCAGGTCGCTGGTCGGCGGCAAGGTGCGCGCACCCGCCTCCGCGCCCTGGCTGAGCTGCATCAGCAGCGCGGTGTCGCGCACGCTGCGGCTGATCACGTTGTGCGCCGACAGGCCGAGCCAGCCTTCGAGCGACTTCGGCCCCATCGGGATCAATCCGCGGCTCGGCTTGAGACCGAACAGGCCGCAGTGCGAAGCCGGAATGCGGATCGAGCCGCCGCCATCGCTGGCATGCGCCACCGGCAGCACGCCGGCAGCCACCGCCGCCGAGGCGCCGCCCGACGAACCGCCGGAACTGCGTTCGAGATCCCACGGGTTGCGGGTAGCACCAAACAGGCGCGACTCGGTGGTGCCGGTCTGGCCGAACTCGGGCGAGGCGAGCTTGGCGAAGATGTTGAGGCCCGCCGCCTGGTAGCGCTGCACCAGGGTGGAGTCGTGATCGGCGACGGCGTCCTTGAAGAAGGCGCAGCCGTTGGTGGTCACCGTGCCCTTGAGCGCGATGCCGAGGTCCTTCAGCGCGAACGGCACGCCGGACAGTACCGGACGCGCCTCGCGCTCGGCCTGAGCGGCGCCGTCGAGCGCGCGCGCCGCCTCGCGCGCCATGTCGAAGTGCGGCACGGTGACGGCATTGATCGCCGCATAGGCCTCGGCACGGGCGATCGCCGCCTCGAGCACCTCGCTCGGCTTGACGTCGCCGCGGTGGATGCGCAGCGCGATCTCGGTCGCGTCCCACTGCTCGTAGTCGGGCAGCGGCAGGGCCGTGGCGGCCGCAGCCGCAGCAGTACCCGGCATCGCCCCACCCAGCCCCACTGCCGCCGCGCCGCCGAGCGCCGCACCCGTCTTCAGGAAATCACGACGCCCCTGCGCCACCGCCCGCTCGCTCATCTCAAGTCCCCCAGACCTTCTGCGCAGGCACGGCCTGCTTCATCAGCTCATCGACGTTGGCGCCGGCTTCCAGCGGCGTCAGGCGCGCGCCCTTGTCCTTCTGCGGGCCGGTGCGCCAGCCGTCGCACACCGAGATGCGCCCGCCCTGGCTCTCGAACACCTGACCGGTGACGTGCGAGGACAGCTCGCTGCCCAGCCACACCACCAGCGGGGCCACGTTCTCGGCCGCCCAGGCGTCGAAGCCGGTCTCGGGCGCCTTGACCACGTCGGGCATCGCGCTCTCGGTCATCGAGGTGCGCGCGGCCGGAGCCAGCGCGTTGGCGGTGACACCGTAGCGCGCCAGCTCGGCGGCCTGGACCAGGGTCAGCGCGGCAATACCGCCCTTGGCCGCGGAATAGTTCGACTGCCCGACCGAGCCCTGCAGGCCGGCGCCGGAGCTGGTGTTGATGATGCGCGCGGCGATCCTTTTGCCGGCCTTGGCCTGGTCGCGCCAGCGCTTGCCGAGGATGTTGGCGAGGCAGAAGTGGCCCTTCAGGTGCACCCGCATGACCTGGTCCCAGTCGTCCTCCGACAGGCTGATGAACATGCGGTCGCGCAGGATGCCGGCGTTGTTCACGACCACGTGCACCTCGCCGAAGGCCGCCACGGCGGCGTCGACGATCTGCTGCGCGGTCTCGATGCGGGTGATGTCGTCGGCGTTGGCGATCGCCTTGCCGCCCGCCGCGGCGATCTCGGCCACGACGGCGTCGGCCGCTTCCTTGCGGATGTCGTTGACCACCACGTTGGCACCCTCGGCCGCGAAGGCGAGCGCATAGGCGCGGCCCAGGCCGCCGCCGGCGCCGGTGATGATGACGGTGCGTCCTTCACAAATTCCCATGTCGATCCCTTCTCTTACAGCTTTTCAATGATGGTGACGTTGGCCTGGCCACCGCCTTCGCACATGGTCTGCAGGCCGAAACGGCCGCCGCTGCGCTCGAGTTCGTGCAGCAGCGTGGTCATCAGGCGCGCGCCGGTGGCACCGAGCGGATGGCCGAGCGCGATCGCGCCGCCGTTGGGGTTCATGCGCGCAGGGTCGTAGTCCAGCTCCTTCTGCCAGGCCATGACCACCGAGGCGAAGGCCTCGTTGATCTCGACCACATCGATGTCGCTCATGCGCATGCCGGTCTTATTGAGCGCGGCGCGGGTGGCGGGAATCGGCGCGGTGAGGTGCCAGATCGGGTCGTCGCCCATCACCGACAGGTGATGGATGCGCGCGCGCGGCGTCAGGTTGTAGCGCTTGAGCGCGGCTTCGGACACCACCAGCAGCGCGGCCGAAGCGTCGCAGGTCTGGCTCGACACCGCCGCGGTGATCGACGGGTACTCGGGGCCGACCGGCTCCAGCTCGGCCATCTTCTCGAGCGTGCTGACACGCGGCGTCTCGTCCTTCGTCACGCCTTCGAGGCCGACGATCTCACGCTCGAAGCGGCCCTCGGCGATGGCGGCGAGCGCCCGGCGGTGGCTCTCGAGCGCATAGACCTCCATGTCGCGGCGGCTGAGATTCCAGTGGTCGGCGATGCGCTGCGCGGAATAAAACTGGTTCACCGGCTGGTCGCCGAAGCGCGCCTTCCAGCCCTTGCTGCCCGAGAACGGGTCGGGAAAGCCGAGCGGCTGGCCGGCGAGCATGGCGGACGAGATCGGGATCTGCGTCATCGTCTGCACGCCGCCGACCGCGACCACGTCCTGCGTGCCGCTCATCACCGCCTGCGCGGCGAAGTGCACCGCCTGCTGCGAGGAGCCGCACTGGCGATCCACCGTAGTGCCGGGCACGTTCAGCGGCAGGCCGGCGGCCAGCCACGCGGTACGTGCGATGTCGCCCGCCTGCGAGCCGATGGTGTCGACGCAGCCGAAGATCACGTCATCGTATTCGTCGGCGGGAATGGCGTTGCGCTCGACGAGCGCCTTGAGGACATGCGCGCCGAGGTCGATCGCATGCACGTGGGACAGACCGCCCTTGCGCTTGCCGGTGGGGCTGCGCAGGGCATCGACGATATAGGCTTCAGCCATCTTCATTCCTCGAAAGTGTGGCCGGGGCCGAGCGCGGCGCCGTCGGCCAGGATCGCGTCGGCGACGCGGGCCTTGTGGTAGCCGCGGTCACCCCAGGCGGCATCCAGCGCCCAGGCGCGCTTCATGAACATCTGCAGATCGACTTCCCAGGTGTAGCCCATCGCGCCATGCACCTGGATGCCGTGGCGCGCGGCCAGCCAGGCGGCCTCGCCGCAGGCGAGCTTGGCGTGCGAGACGCGGGCGTCGGCTCCGGCCTCGCCCTTCGCCAGCGCATAGGCGGCGCGGTACAACACCGGCTTGGCAAACTCGATCTGGGTCGCCACGTCGGCGAGATGATGCTTGACGGCCTGGAAACTGCCGATCGGCTTGCCGAACTGCTTGCGCTGGGCGACGTAGTCGACCGACAGGTCGAGCATGCGCTGCGCCAGGCCAAGCAGCTGACCGGCCGTGGACAACGCGCCACGGTTGAGCGTCTGGGCCCACAGCCTGCGGCCGTCATCGCTGCCGGCAAGCCGCGTGGCGGCCGATGGCGTCCAGCGCACGCCGGCCAGGCGGCGCGACAGATCGATGCTGGGATTGGGCTCGATCTCGACCTGGCCGCGCGGCACCGCATGCACCTCGTCGCCGTGGGCGAGCAGCAGCAGGTCAGCCGGATTGGCATCGGCCACCAGCGGATTGACCGGATGGCCGACGGCGATGCGGATGCTGCCCTCGGCGATGCGGGCAAGCCAGTCCTCGCGCGCCGCGGTGCCGGCCGGCAGCGCCGTGATGAGTCCGGCAGCCACGTAGGCCGCGTCCGCAAGCGAATCCGGGATGGCGTAGTAGCCCAGTTCCTGGGTCATCAGCGCCCAGGCGACATCGTCCATGCCCAGGCCGCCGCAGTCCTCGGGTACCGACAGCGCGGTGAGGCCCTGCTCGGCGATGTTCTTGCGCAGCTCGGGCGAGCGCCCGGTGTCGGTTTCCCAGATCTCGCGCAGCATCTCGGGCGCGGCTTCGGTCATCAGGAAGCGGCTCACCGCCTCGCGGAAGGTGAGCTGGTCGTCGGTAAAGGTGAAGTCCATGGCCGGCCCCTCTTACTTCGGCAGGCCGAGCATGCGCTCGGCGATGATGTTGCGCTGGATCTCGTTGGTACCGGCGTAGATCGGTCCGGCCTGCGCGAACAGGAAGCCGTCCAGCCAGCGCGCGGCCTCGACCGCCGCCGGCGCGTCGCCGGTCAGTTCGGCAAGCGGGCCGAGGATGCGCATCGCGGTTTCGTGCATCTTCAGGTCCAGCTCCGACCAGTAGATCTTGTTGGTGCTGGCTTCGGCGCCGATGCGGGCGCCTTTCGCCAGACGGCCAACGGTGTGATAGGCGGCGAGCGCGTAGGCCTCGGTGCCGGTCCAGGCCTCGATGACCGCGTCGCGGATGCTGGGATCGCGGTCGGCGACCGCGCGGTTCGCCTTGTACAGCTCGACCAGGCGGCGTGCGGTGTACTGGAAGCGCGCCGGCGAGCGCAGCAGCAGGCCGCGCTCGAAACCGGCGGTGGCCATCGCCACGTGCCAGCCCTGGCCTTCGTCGCCGATCCGGTTTTCCACCGGCACCTTGACGTCGTCGAAGAAGATCTCGGCGAAGGCCTGCTTGCCGTTGAGCGCCTGGATCGGGCGGATGGTCACGCCCTCGGCATCGAGCGGCACCGCCAGGTAGGACAGGCCGTGATGGCGGCTGGAAGCCGGATCGCTGCGGAACAGGCCGAACAGCAGGTCGGCAAAGCTCGCCCGCGTCGACCAGGTCTTCTGGCCATTGACCACGTAATGCGTGCCGTCGGCGGACAGGATGGCCTTGCTGGTGATCGCCGCCATGTCGGAGCCGGCGTTGGGCTCGGACCAGCCCTGCGCCCACATGTCCTCGCTGGAGGCCATGCGCGGCAGGAAACGCGCCTTCTGTTCCTCGGTGCCGAACTCGATCAGCGTGGGGCCGAGCAGGAGCTGGCCGTTCTGGTTCACCCGCATCGGGGCGCCGGCGCCGTAGTACTCCTCCTCGAAGATCAGCCATTCGATGAGGTCGCAGCCACGGCCGCCCAGGGCTTCGGGCCAGATCACCATCGACAGGCGCGCGTCGAACAGCTTGCGCTCCCATTCGCGGTGCTGCTCGAAGCCCTCGCGGGTGTCGTAGCTGGCCAGTGGCTCGCGCGGCAGGTTGGCCGCGAGCCAGTCGCGCACTTCCTGGCGGAAGGCTTTCTGCCGGGGGGTATAGGCGAGATCCATGGGGTCCTCTCAGAACTTGGCTTCGCGTTTCTCGACAAAGGCGCGGCGAGTTTCCGCCGAATCCGGGCTGGTGTAGGCCTGCAGCGTGAAGCCCTGCTCCCAGCGGTACTTGTCTTCCAGGTTGCCGTCCTCGATGCCGTTCAGCGCCTCCTTGGCGATGCGGATCATGGCCGGGCTCTTGGCGGCAATCTTGCGGGCGATCTCGAACGCAGCCTCGCGCAGTTCGGCCTTGGGCACGATGCGCTCGATGAAGCCGTAGCGCTCGGCTTCTCTGGCGCCGATCTTCTCGCCGGTGAAGAACAGGTAGCGCACCTTCTGCACCGGGAACAGGCGCTGCAGGTGGGCGCCGCCGCCCATCGCACCGCGATCGACCTCGGGCAGCGCGAAGGTGGCGCAATCGGCGGCGAGGACGATGTCGGCCGCACCAGTGATGCCGATGCCGCCGCCGAGCACGAAGCCGTGCACCGCGACGATGACCGGCACTGGGTTGCGATGCACCGCCTTGAAGGTCGCGTAGTTGCCGCCGTTGACGGCGACGATGCGCTCGGGGTGGGCGTCGAGTTCCTTGATGTCCACGCCGGCGCAGAAGCCGCGCCCTTCGGCGCGGATCACGATCACGCGTACCTCGGGGTCGTGGCCGAGTTCGTCGATGCGGTGCGCCAGCGCGTACCACTCGCTGCTGTCGAGCGCGTTGACCGGGGGCTTGTTGATGACCAGTTCGGCGATGCCGTTGTCGATCGTTGTCTGGAATGCCTGGCTCACGTTATGGGGCTCCGTGGGATCTTGTCGTTTGTGTGGTTCGGGCAGTGCGCTCAGGCGACCGCCGCGGTCTCTTTGCAGGGTTCGGTGCAGGCCGCATCGCCCAGGCGTGAATACAGCGCGGCGAGGCAGGCCTCGGCTTCCGCCGCAATGCCGTGGATGACCTCTTCGCAGCTTTCAAGCTTGCCGATCGCCGCCGCCACCTGGCCGCTGGGCAGGATGCCCTCGTCGGGGTAGCCCTCGACCATCGAGCGCTGCAGCAGCACCGGCTGGTTGGCCGACATCACCGTCTGCGACACCGCGCCCGGGTCTTCCTTCACCGCCTGGCGGAACACGCCGAGCATGTGGCCGAAGCTCATGCCGGTCTGCTGCTTCCACTGCCAGGCGCTCCTGAGCGCGATCATCAGGCGGCCCAGCGGGCTCGCAGCCTCGAGCCTGTTGATGAAGGGGTTCTCGATCATGCGGTGGCGCATGCCGTCGACCGCCAGCGTCACCCGAACCTTCTGCGGGTCGTCGACCTTGACGTAGCGGTCGAGCGTGGCCGGCGGCGTCGGCGAATCGGTGGTCATCAGGAAGCGCGTGCCCATCGCGATGCCGGCCGCACCGGCGGCCAGCGCCGCGGCCAAGCCGCGCCCGGTGGAATAGCCGCCAGCCGCGATCACCGGTACCTTCACCGCCGCCAGCACCTGCGGCAGCAGGATGGTCGTAGGCACGCCGCCGGTGTGGCCGCCGCCCTCGCCGCCCTGGATGGTGATCATGTCGGCGCCCAGTTCGACCGCCTTGATCGCGTGCTTCAACGCGCCCACGGTGGGAATGCACAGCACGCCGGCTTCCTTGAAGCGGGCGATGGTCTTCTTGTCCGGCCCGCGGCCGTAGCTCACCGCACGCAGCTTGTACTGGATCGCCAGGTCGACGCACTGCGCCGCGTTCTCCTGGAACATGTGGAAGTTGAGGCCGAAGTTGCTGCCGCCGGTGGCGGCGATCACCTTCTTGATCTCGCCTTCGATCTTGTCGGCGTCGATGGTGGCCCCGGCGAGGAAGCCGAAGCCGCCGGCCTTGGTCGTGGCGATCACCAGGTTCGCATCGGCCACCCAGCCCATCGCCGTCTGGATGATCGGGTAACGGCAGCCGAGGCGCTCGGTGAGCGGTGTGCGCAGCAGCGCCGAGAAATCGTGCTGGTCGGGGGTCTGGCTCATGCCTTGTTCTCGCGAGCGGCCTGCTTGTTGGCGCTGGCCATGGCTTTGGCGTCATAGCCGCCGAGCTTGTCGCCCGACAGCAGTTCGTTGTGCGTGTGGGCGAAGTGGTGCCAGGCGAACACCGCATCCATCGCCGTGCGCTTGCCCTGCAGGTCCTCGACGTGGTTGACCGCCTGCTTGGTCAGCGCCAGGCCCATGCGCGGCTGCTTGGCGATGCGGGCGGCGAGCGCGTAGGTCTCGGCCTCGAGCTGTTCGCGCGCCACCACGCGGTTGACCATGCCCATCTGGTACGCGCGCTCGGCACCCATGCGGTCGCCGGTCATCAGGAACTCCTTGGCGATGCGCGGGTTGAGCTCGTACGGATGCGCGAAGTACTCCACGCCGGGAATGCCCATGCGCACCACCGGGTCCTGGAAGAAGGCGTCGTCGCTGGCGACGATCAGGTCGCACACCCAGGCCAGCATCAGCCCGCCGGCGACGCAGGCGCCCTGCACCATCGCGATGGTCGGCTTGGGCAGCTCGCGCCAGCGCCGGCACATGTTCAGGTACACCTCCTGCTCGCGCACGTAGAGGTACTCGCCGCCGGGCTTGTTGGTGTGGTCCCACCACAGATGCACGCGGTCGAACGACTTGTTGATGTCGCGCCCCGGCGTACCGATGTCGTGGCCGGCGGAGAAGTGCTTGCCGTCGCCGCGCAGCACGATGACCTTGACCGCGTCGTCATCCACCGCACGGCGGAAGGCGGCGTCCAGCGCGTAGGTCATCTGCGAGTTCTGCGCATTGTTGAACTCGGTACGGCTCATCGTCACCGTAGCGATGCCGTCAGCCACGGCGTAATGCACCGGGCTGTCGGTCTCGTACACCGCGTTGTCGGGGCGGGTGACGAAGTTCTGGTCGGGGGCGCTCATGTGCGTTTTCCTTGCCGGGTTCAGGCGGTGGCGCGGATGCCCGGCGGGTTGCCCTTGATCTGCGCACCGCGCAGGTCGTGGGGATCGAGGCGACGGATGATCGCGAGCTGCTCGGCGGTCGGATGCGGGGTTTCGCCCAGATCCGGCGCCTTCAGCAGCGGGAAGCCGGTCTTCTCCTGGACCTCGTCGAAGGACACGCCCGGGTGCAGCGAACGCACGCGGATGGCGTGGTCCGGCCCCTCGAAGTCCATCACGCACAGGTCGGTGACGATGCGGCGGATGTCCATGAAGTCCTGGCGCATGCCGGGCTCCCAGCGCGCGGGGTTAAAACCCACGCCGGACACCATGTCGACCTCGCCTTCGACGAACACCCGCTTGCTGTGGCCGGGCACGAAGAAGGAGTTGATGTGGTTGATGCTGTTGCCGGGCAGGCCGCGCACGCCGAGGATGGCGGCCTTGGGCTTCCTGTAGTCGCCCACCACCGACAGGTTGGTCTGGCCGAAGCGGTCGATCTGGGTCGGACCGATCATGGCGTGACGACGACCACCCCACACGCACTCGAACACGCGCTCGAACGACATGCAGCCGGAGTACTTCGGCACGTAGTCGCCGCGCGGCCCGAGCGGGACCGGCTCCTCGACCAGGAAGCACTCGCTGTCCGTCATCAACAGTTCGGGCGCGTAGGTGAGCTTGGCGAGGCTGGCACCCAGGCGCGGAATCACGCCGATGCCGGAGGCCAGCACCTCGCCGTCGCCGCGCCACGCTTCCGAGGCCGCGACGATCATCAGCTCGGCAAGGGTGAATTCAGTGTTGTTGCTCATGCCGCTCGCGCTCCTCAAAACACCGGCAGGGGCAGCTTGCCCATGCGCTCGATACCACCGTTCTTGTCCTGGTAGGCCGCCTCGCCCGGCGTGACGAATTCGTCCATGTAGGCCTGCCAGCCCCCGTCTTCCGCGGCGCTGGCGACGTAGCGCTTGAAGTGCGCCATGTCCCAGCCGTACTCCGGCGCGCACGTGGTCGGATGGGCGCCACAAGGCGCATGCACCACACCCTTCACCAGGTAGCGCTCGAAGGTGTTGAGGCGAGCCTGCTCGGCGGTCAGCGACAGCCGCTCCTCGACACGCTCGGCCGAGACGTAGCAGGCATCCGCCGCCCGTGCGACCAGGTGGTCGAAATACGGATCGCCGCCCTGGATCAGGGTGTTGCCGAGCTGGTCGGCAACGTTGACGTGCACCAGCGCCACATCGAGCTTGAGTGCCGGCATCGCCAGCAGCACCTCGCCGTCGGCATAGGGCGACTGGATGGTCTTGAGCTCGGGATTGAGACGGGTGACGTCGGTCGCCAGACCGCAGCGCGTCGGCAGGAAGGGCACGCGCATGCCGGCGGCACGCAGGCCCCACTGCCACATACCCTCGTCGAGCTCCATCAGCTCGAGGCCACCGGCCTCACGCACCTTGCGATACCAGGGTTCGAGCGGAATGGCGTCCAGCGTGGCAAAGCCGAAGATCAGCTTCTTCACCTTGCCGGCAGCGCACAGCATGCCCACGTCCGGGCCGCCGTAAGACACCACGGTGAGATCCTTGACGTCCGAACGCAGGATCTCGCGCACGATCGCCATCGGCTTGCGCCGCGGACCCCAGCCACCGAAGCCGATGGTCATGCCATCGCGCAATTGGGCGACGACCTCGGCCGTCGTCATCAGTTTGTTCATGGATGCTTTCCTGTTGCCGGCCGCGTTCAGGCGGCCTGTTCCTGCTGACCCACGCCGAAGTCGTGACCCCAGATGCTGACGCGGGTGAATTCGAAGGCGCTGTGGCGATCCCAGTCGCACTGCAGGCCACCGTAGCCATACTCGAGATCGAAGCCCGAAGGCGTCTTCATGTAGAAGGAGATCATGCGGTCGTTGAGGTGCTGACCCAGGGTGGCCGACAGCGGCACCTTGTGGGCGATGCGGCGGTCGTGCGCGCGCCCCACTTCGGTCATCGAGTCGACCTCGACCATCACATGCACGCAACCGCTCGGCACCGGATACTCGGCGATCGCCAGGCTGTGGTGGCGGGCGTTGTTGCAGTGCAGGAAGTGGATGCGCACCGGCGGCGCAGCGGGATCCGGACGGAAGTTGAAGATGTCCGACAGCCCGAAACCCAGCACGTCGCGGAAGAAGGCCGCGGTGGCATCGAAGTTGGGGGCCGGCATCACGGTGTGCCCCAGGCCCATCTCGCCAGTGAGGAAACGCGGCACGCCCTGCGGCGAATTGAAGGGCTGGCAGTCCGACAGGTGGCCCCAGCACAGCTCGTGGCGGTTACCCGAAGGGTCGGTCACGACCGCGACGGCCTGCATGCCGCGCTGGGCGACGGTGGCGGCATCGGCCAGCTCGTAGCCCACGCCCTTGGCGTCGAGTTCAGCCAGCGCCGCCTTGAAGGCGCCCTCGCCCGCCAGCTCCCAGCCGGACGCGACATAGCGGCGCTCGGCGCCCTTCACCACCAGGATGCGGAAGGGACGCTCGTCCATCTTGATGTAGAGACCGCCGCCGGGCGCGGTCGAGGTCATCATGCCGAGCACGTTCTCGGCGTAATGCTTCCATTCGGCAAGGTCGTCGATCTGGGCGACGAAATAGGCCAAACCGCGAATGTCGATCATTGCTGCCCCCAAGGATTGGTCGGATACGTGGGGACATTGTGCGAAGAGGCGGCCGCGCCATCATCGTCCGTTGAGACTACGAAAACGGACGCCCGGCGACGGCCGCTGCGGGGTCAGAACGTGGCGTTGAAGCCGGCCAGCATGCCGCCGTCGATGGTGAACTCGCCGCCGGTGCAGTAGGACGCCTCGTCGGAGGCGAGGAAGGCGACCAGGCGGGCGACTTCCTGCGGCGTGCCGATGCGCGCGATCGGCTGATGCTGGTAGGCGTTGTTGAGCTCGCGGTCGGGGGTCTGCACCATCGGCGTGTCGATGCCGCCCGGATGCACCGAATTGACGCGGATGCCGTAGCGCCCGAATTCGAGGGCGGCGCACTTGCTCATGCCGCGCACCGCGAACTTGCTCGCGGTGTAGGCGCTCGCCCCGCCGATGGCCATGATGCCCGCGGCGGAGCTGATATTGACGATCGCGCCGCCACCGGCCGCCTTCAGCGCCGGCAGCACCGCCTTCATGCCCAGCCAGCAGCCGGTCTGGTTGACCTGAATCACCTGCGTGTAGTCCTCGAGGCTCATGTCCTCGATGCGCCCCCAGCGCAGGATGCCGGCGTTGTTCACCAGCACGTCGAGGCGCCCGAAGCGGGCGAGCGTCGCGTCGACCGCCGCCGACCACTGCTGCGGATCAGACACGTCGAGATGGACAGCCAGCGCATTCGGGCCGAGCTGGTCCGCCAGCCGTGCCGCCTCCGCGTCGAGCACGTCAGCGATGACCACCCGGGCACCTTCGGCATGAAACAGCCTTGCCTCGACCTCACCCTGTCCGCGTGCGGCGCCGGTGACCAGAACCACCCTGTTTTCAAAACGCTTCATGGACGACATCTCCTCCTGATAGGGATGCTGCAGTGATCCGGCCCGACGGGTCCGGCTTGAAAAAGGGATCGCCGGACTCAGGCCAGCGGCGCGACGCCGCTGAGCAGTACGCGCAGCAGTTCGGCCTGGCGCGTGACGCCCGTCTTGGCGAAGATGGCGCGAACCTGGCAGCGCGCCGTGTTGCGACTGACGCCGAGGTTCTGCGCCGCCTCGTCGACCGTGCGTCCCGACATCAGCTCGATGGCCAGGCCCGCCTCGGCATTGGTGAGGCCATACAGGCGCTTGAGCTGTTCGTCGGACGCGAGCAGGCGCGCGTCCGGGTCGCGGATGATGACCATGGCGGCTGGCCGGCTCGAAGGCTCGGACCATTCGGTCGGCGGCACCGCACGCACGGCGACCCCGAGCTGCGCCCCGCCAGAGGGCCGGCTGACCGACATGCCGTCGACGACTCCGGGTTCGTGGCGCACGCCCGCAACGACCGCCTGCTCGATCAAGCGGCGCAATGCGCGGCTCTCGCCATTGAGCGCGGCGGACAGGCTGCCGCCGACCACGCTCAGCCCGTCGCGGCGGCCCAGGATCTCGGACGCCGCCTGGTTCAGCCGCAGGATGCGCCCATTGCGATCGAGCAGCACGACACCGACCGACAGGCGGTCGAGCATGCCCACGTAGCAGTGGCGTTCGACCTCGGCGATGTCCAGGCTGGCGCGCAGCTGCACCGCCGCATGCAGGTGGGGCAGCAGCAGGTTGCAGATCGCACGCTCGCGCTCGCCGAAGCGCTCGGCCCAGGGCGGGCGGGACACGCGCAGGCGGCAGCTCGGCTCGGACTCCATGCCGATGTCCGCCCCCATGTGGTAACGCAGGTTCAGCGGCTCGTGGAAGCTGCGGTAATAGACGCCTGCCTGCCAGGCCGCTTCGTCGATGAGTTCATCGAGCATCACCATGCGGTCGCGCGGCAGGTTGACGAAAGGGTCGACCGCAGCCAGCTCCGCCTCGTAGGGCTGCACGATCGCCGGCCGCGCCTCGCCGGCGAAAACGACCTGCAGAGGCTGGCTTGCCCCCTGCGAGCGCAGGATCAGGGTGACGTAGTTCGCCCCGAGACGCGTGCTCAGCGTCTCCAGCAGTTGCACCCACGGCACGTCGTCCTGCGTGCCGCCATAAGCCATCGCGACCAGGCTGTCGTACTCGTCGAAATCCAGCCCGCTGCAGCGGAAGAGCGTGTTGCGATCACCCGGCTCGAGCGCCCGCAAGGGCACCCGCAACCCGGACGGCCCGCGCGAGGCCGGATCGGCTGCATTGCTTGTCATCGTTCTCTGTGTCGCCCTTGGGTGAGGGCCGCGACCTGAGCGACCTGCTCGTTCTTATATCCGCAGACTCTGTCACGCCGCGCCGGGCGGCTCATCACCAGAATGGATGATGCCGAGATGCGCCGCAGCCCTGTGCACACGCTATGGCCTTATGCCCGCCACGCAGCTCGGTGCCGGCGCCGCGGTGAAACGGCCCTCGCTGAGTTCGAGACCACGCAGGAGCGCATTGCGCAGGTCGCGCGGATCGATCACATCGTCATAGGCCATGCGGTCTGCGAGCCGGTAGGCGCCGCCCACCTGCTCCGCCTCGATCCTTGCGCGGGTCGCCGCGTCCAGCTTGGCCGAATCCGCACCGCCGGCCACCGGCAGGGACCCCAGCGTCACCGCGGGAAATGCAAGGCTGAGCGTCTGCCCATCGAACGGATTCATGGCCATGACCGAGGAGCCGAAGCCGAACGCCTTCCGCAAGGTGACGTGGAGCTTCGGAACCTGGAGGCGGTGCTGTGCGACGAACATGCGGGCGGCGTGGCGCAGTGCGCCCGACTGTTCGGCCCGCGTCCCGCTCATCACGCCGGGGTTGTCGGCGAGGAAGATCATGGGCAAGTGGAAGGCACCGGCGACGTCCATGAAGTGAGTGGCCTTGTCGGCGCCGTCAGCGTCGATGGTCCCGGCCATCACGCTGGGGTCATTGGCGACGATCCCCACGCTCCGGCCCCCGAGTCGGGCGAGCGCCACCACCACCGAGGCACCGAACTTCGGCTGCACCTCGAGCATGCTGCCCTCATCGACCAGCAGTTCGAGCACAGCCCGCATCCGATACGGCTTGCGCGAATTGGGGCTGATCAGATCGAGAATCCCGTCCAGCCGGCGCTCGCCAGTGTCGCCGATGGCTATCCGGGGCGGCCGCTCCCACGCATTCGCCGGGAAATACGACAGGTAACGGCGCGCAAGACCGATCGCCGCCTCATCGTCCGCCACGAGATTGTGCGCAACGCCGGAGACGAGCACATGCACCTGGGGGCCGCCAAGCTGCTCCTTGGTCACCACCTCGCCCGTGGCGGCCTTGACCAGCGGAGGCCCCGCCGCAAACAGGGACGCGGCTTCGGTCATGACGACGAAATCCGACATGGGCGCGGTCAGCGCGCCATGCCCGGCGGCGGCCCCCATGACCAGGCAGACGATCGGGACCTGGCCGGAGAGTTCGGCGAGACCCTGCAGGTCATTGGGGCGGCGGCCCGCATGGGTGTTGGTCAGGCGATGCCCTACGCCTTCGAGCATGAAGACCAGGGGCACACGCTCCTGCGCCGCAAGCTGGGTGAGCCGATAGCGCTTGTCTGCGGCACCATCGCCGATGGAGCCGCCCAGCACGGTGAAGTCCTCGGCCCCCGCCAGCACGGGCCGGCCATCGATCTTTCCGAAACCGGCCACCAGCGCATCGGCCGGGACAGGCGCGCCGCCTTCGGTCGCCATGCCTCCAACAAATGCCCCCAGCTCCGTGAAGGTGCCGACATCGAACAGCTTCAGCAGGCGCTGGCGCGCATCCAGCTTGCCGGTCCCTCGATGGCGCAGGACCTTCTCTTCGCCGCCCATGGCCTCGGCCGCATCGCGGCGCTGCTGCAGGTCCCGAAGAATCGGACCCCATTCATGGTGTTCCGTCGTCAATTGAATGTCTCCCTGGATTTTTCTCTATCCTTTCACCCCGCCCGGGAAGGTCGTTGGGAAACACCTTCCCGGGCATCGCAGCGTGGTGTGGCCACCAGCTGTAGTCACTGACTACAGCACACTTTTATAGAGCACGCAGACGTGCGTCAAGCCAAATTCGAAGGAGCCGGCTTTGGACACCTCAGGGTCAGACTCACCCCGCACGGCCGCAAGGGACAAGCCTGCGGGCGCCGCGGCAGTGCGCGAATCCATTCTCGACGCGGCCATCAGACTCATGGGCGAGCGCGGCAGCACGGATGTGGCCTTGCGCGAGATCGCCAGAGAGGCAAACGTCAATCACGGCCTGGTGCATCGTCACTTCGGCACGCGACAGGACGTGCTCATCGCAGTGCTTCGGCGGCAATCCGAGGTCGGCGCCGATTTTCTGCGCGACGCGGAGAACATCCATGCGGCGATCGACAGGCTCTGGGAACACCCGAAGATGGCCGAGAACTCGAAACTCGTTGCAAGCGCCTTGCTCGGCGGGGTCGAGCCTGAATCCATCGCGCCCGGACATGCCTTCCGACGGCTGGAGCAGTTGCTGGAAGCCGATGACTGCACCGACGAAGACAGGCGAGCCGCGACGGCCGTTGCCATTTCCTGCCTCATCCTGGGATGGGGGATCTTCGGCGAATACCTGACGGCGAATGCAGGCGCGAAGCACCCTGAACGATTACGGGCGCAGGTTCTCGAGATCCTGCATGGGCTGTCCCGCGACAGGCCGAACCGGCCGGGCGGGCAGGCCGTTTAACCAGTTTGCACGATGACCGCCGGCGCGGCCCCCGAATAAGGTTTGCACCTGACTCCCGCAAACCAGGACCGAGGACCCGCCGTGCTGCTAGACCCCCAAGCCCAGGCCATTGCCGACCAGTTCGCCCGCCTCCCTCGCCCCGACCTCGACACCCTCAACGCCGCCGACTACCGCGCGGGCCTGACCGCGTTTGCGGCCTTGGCCCCTGCGCTCGACGCCGGCATCCGTACCGAACACATTGCACTTGACGGCCCCGCGGGCCCGATTGCGGCGCGGGTTTACCAGCCCGGCGGCGACGCGCCCCGGCCACTCGTGGTCTTCTTCCATGGCGGCGGCTTCGTCAGCTGCGGTCTCGACACCCATGACGGCCTGTGCAGCGGCCTCGCCGCGCGCACCGCAGCGATCGTGGTGTCCATCGACTACCGGCTGGCACCGGAGCATCCGTTCCCGGCCGCCGTCGACGACGCCGTGGCAGCGCTACACGCAGTCCATCGCAACGCCGCCGCACTGGGCGGCGACCCGGCACGCATCGCCGTCGCCGGAGACAGCGCGGGCGGCACGCTCGCCACCGTCAGCGCGAGGCTGGTACGCAGCGCCGGGATGCGCCTCGCGCACCAGCTGCTGCTCTACCCGGTTACCGACAGCGCCTGCGACACGGCATCGCACCGCGAGCATGCGAACGCCCCGATTCTCGACAGCGGGCTCATGCGCTGGTTCTGGCGTCAGTACCTGCAGAACGCCGACCACGGGCGCGATCCGCGCGCCTCGCCGCTGCGTGCCGCGGACCTCGCGGCGATGCCCCCCGCCACGGTGATCACCGCCGGCGTCGACCCGCTGCGCGACGAAGGGGAGGCCTACGCGCTTGCGCTGGTCGCCGCTGGCGTGCCGGTCACGCTGCGGCGCTGGCCGGGCCAGTTCCACGGCTTCGCCAGCCTGATTGGCCAGCTCGACGCCGCGGACGAGGCCCTCGCCTTCGGGGCGGCGCAGCTTCGCGACGCGCTGACGCGCTGAACCCTCTGACCACTCGCCCCCCTCTCGCCCCTACTCCCCCGGGAAGGATCATCCATGTCCACCTCCGCCCAAACCCCCGCGCCCGGCGTCCCGCGCCGACTCCGCATCGCCGTCATCGGCGCCGGCATGGCGGGCATTCTCGCCGCCATCCGCCTGAAGGCATCCGCCGAACATGAGGTCGTCGTGTTCGAGAAGGCCGACCGCATCGGCGGCACCTGGCGAGAGAACACCTATCCCGGCCTCACCTGCGACGTGCCGGCGCACGCCTATACCTACTCCTTCGCCCCCAACCCGGACTGGAGCAGCTACCTGGCGCCGGGGCCGGAGATCCAGCGCTACTTCGAGGCCCTCGTCCGCCGCTACGGCATCGCGCCGCTGATCCGCTTCGGCTGCGCCATCGAGTCCTGCCGCTTCGACGACGAAGGGCGCCGGTGGACGATCACCGACAGCGCGGGCCGGCAGGACGACTTCGACGTCGTGATCGCAGCGACCGGTGTGCTCCATCACCCGAACACACCCGTGCTGCCGGGCCTGGACGATTTCGCCGGGGAGTGCTTCCACTCCGCGCGCTGGGACCATGGCGTCGCCCTCGACGGCCGTCGCATCGCGGTCATCGGCAGCGGCTCGACCGGCGTGCAGATCACCTCCGCCCTCGCCGGTCGCGCCGCGCGGCTGTATCACATCCAGCGCACGCCGCAATGGATCATGCCGATGCCCAACCAGCCCTATACCGACGCGCAGCGCGCGGCCTTCCGCGCCGACCCCGGGCTGATCGACGAGATCCGCTACGGCGATCACTACACCGGACTGGTGCGGCGCTTCACCCGCGCCATCATTGACGCGGACTCACCCGAAATGCTCGAGATCGAGGCCATCGTCCGCGACAACCTCGAGCGCAGCGTACGCGACCCTGCGTTGCGCGAAGCCTTGCGGCCGAACTACCGCGCGGCATGCAAACGGCTGATCTACTCGTCCGACTACTACGAAAAGATCCAGCATCCCGACGTCGAGGCCGTCGTCGGCCGTATCGAATGCATCGAGCCCGAGGGCGTGCGGATGAAGGACGGCAGCCTCAAGCCAGCCGACGTCCTCGTGCTCGCCACCGGCTTCCAGGCCGACCGCTTCGTCCGGCCAATCAAGGTCAGCGGACGCGACGGTGCAGACCTGGACGCCCAATGGTCGCCCAGCCCTTCCGCCTACCTCGGCATCGCCCTGCCCGACTTCCCCAACTTCTTCATGATCAATGGCCCCACCGGGCCCGTAGGCAACTTCTCGCTGATCGACATCGCCGAGCGCCAGTGGGCCTACATCGAACAACTGCTCGCGCCGCTCGCGCGCGGCGAGTGCGCGCTCGTCGAACTGCGTGCGGAGACCTTGCGCGACTATGACCGCCGACGCATCGCCGCAGCGCGCCGCACGATCTTCGCCTCCGGCTGCGCGAGCTGGTATCTGGACGCCACCGGCGTTCCTGCGAGCTGGCCCTGGAGCTACGAGGAATTTGTCGACTGCACCGCACAGCCGAACCCTGCGGACTACCTGTTCATGGCGTGAAGCCGATCGCGGCGTGACCGGGCCGCACCTCCGCCCCCTCATGAAAAAAAACGGCCGCCAACCCTTGCGGGAGGCGGCCTTCCAAAAGAGGAGGGAAAACCATGCAACGAACTACAGTCACTACGACAACGCACTACAAGAACAACGATTAAGCGCAGGCCGGCCGGGGCCGGCCCTTACATGTACAGGATCACCAGGTCGTTGATGACCGAGGGCCGCTCGCTGCCGACGACATGGGTGACGATCTCCATCGTCAGCTGCATGCCCTTGGGCAGCTTCTCCACCGCCTTGACCCGGGTGCGCGCATGGATGCGCGAACCTGCCGGCACCGGGGCCGGGAAGCGCAGGCGATCGGAGCCGTAATTGACCATGTTGTTGAAGCCGACCACTTCGTAGTCGAGCGGGATGCGCAGGCGCGACTGCAGCACCTGCACCAGCGCGCCGTGGGCGATGGTGCCGCCGAAGGGGCTCTGCTTGCGCGCGCGCTCGGGATCGGTGTGAATCCAGTAATCGTCACCCGACAGCTTGGCGAACTCGTCGATCAGCGCCTGATCGACGACGATCTGATTGCTCCACGCCGAATAGGTCTCGCTGACCAGCGACTTCATCGCCGCCTCGTCGTCGAAGCGCACCTGACGCTTGTCGGCCACCGGCGCTGCAGCAGCAGCCTCTGCGGCAGCGGCCAGCGCCGCGGGCGTGCTGTCGATGCGCTCGGCCATGTCCTTGTCGGCGGCGGTGAAGCGCAGCAGGGCCGTACCGTCGGACTTCACGGTATCGAACACCGGCTTCACCCGCATGCCCACCTGGATCTCGGCTTCGTCCACCCCGACAAGCGTGGTGTTGATGCGCACGCCTTCGTCCAGTTCGACCACCGCCATCTTCTGCGGCATCTCGTCGGCAAAGTCAGGCAGCGTCGGAATGCGGGTCAGGGTGTAGGTGTAGAGCGTACCCGTGCCCTTGACCGTCTTCCATGTCAGATCCTGCGACCAGCACTTGTCGCAATGGCGACGCGGAAAGAAGATCCAATGGCCGCAGGAGGTGCACTGCGGGATCGTGAGGCGACCTTCCTTGAGGCCGTTCCAGAACGGCGCCGAGATCTCGGTCGGCGTCGGCAGCGGTTTGTTGGTCGACATGCTCGTCATGCTCCCTGGAGAATCAGTGCGCCCTGCTCGCTCATCACGCCACCGGTGCCGGAAACGAACACGGTGTCGCAACGCTTGAGCTGACGATCGCCCGCACGGCCGGCGATCTGGTGGAAGGCCTCGATGACCTGCGACATGCCGCCCGCGGTGCCGCTCTGCCCGAAGCTGAGCTGCCCGCCATGGGTGTTCATCGGGAAATTGCCCTTGTAGGTCAGGTCGTGCTCGCGCACCCAGCGCATGCCCTCGCCCTTCGGCGCGAAGCCCGCGTCTTCCAGGGTCAGCAGCACGGTGATGGTGTAGCAGTCGTAGATCTGCGCGGCGTGGATGTCGCTGCGCTTGACGCCCGCCATCGCGAAGGCACGCTCGGCCGCGGGGCCGATCGGCGTGTCGGTCATCTCGGTCGCGTAGGTCGGCGACTTGAAGTACAGGTGCTCGCCAAAGCCGGTGATGCAGGCGCCACGGTTCCTCGCCCGCGCCGCCACTTCCTTCGAGGCCACGATCACCGCCGCGCCGCCGGCCACCGGCATCACGATCTCGAGCACGCGCAGCGGCTCGGCCACCATCTTGCTGGCGAGCACGTCCTCGATGCTGAGCGGCTTGCCGAAGAAGCTGGCGTCCGGATTGGCGAGTGCGTTGGTGCGCTGATCGACCGCGATCTTGGCCATCGCGACCGGGTCATAGCCGTACTTGGCCGCGTAGCGCTGGGCGATCATCGCGTAACCGGTGTTCTGGCCCATGTGGCCATAGGGCAGGTCGAACTCGGCCTCGGGTGCGCCGAAGGCGGTGCTGTGACCCCCGAAGCGCATCGCACGGGCCATCCAGCTCGGATCTTCATCGGGCCCGAAGGGGGCCATGCGCGCAGGGATCACGCACAGCACGGCCTGGCACAGGCCCAGCTCGACCGCCATCGCCGCACGCCACACCGCCGCCACCGACGAGCACCCGCCCAGGTCGACGACTTCGGCGAAGTTGAGCGACAGGCCGAGGTATTCGGCCGCCATCGCCGGCACGAAGACCTGCGCCTCGTGGAACTGCGGGCCATGGACCACCAGCCCGTCGATATCCGCGGCCTTCAGGCCGGCATCGGCCAGCGCGCGACCGGCCAGGTCGGCCACCTGCTCGAGATGGAACATCCGCGGTGCGGTCGCGTACTTCTCCGGCCTGTACTGCGCGGCGCCGACGATTGCTGCGTTTCCTTTGAGACCCATGCTCCCTTACCTCGCTTGTGCGGGCACTGTCCGGCCCTGTGTTGGGCACAACGATGCCACAGCGTCCGGGGGGCGCAATCGTTCAAATCGACTAGGCGAAGCGGAGGACCCCTCCGGACGGACGATTCGGCAACCGACCCGCGCCCCGATCATGCGCGAGTCATCCCTTGCCCACCATTCACCGCAACACTCGAGGAGTCCCCGTATGCGTCGCTTCACCCTCAAGCCGCTGCTCGCCCTGCTGGCGGCAGGCAGCGTCCTCGTCGCACAGGCGCCCGCCTTCGCCGCGTCGCCCGCCCCCGCGTCCCGACCCGAAACGGGGGGCGAGTGGCCCCGACATGGACTGGACGCCGCCGAGACCCGCTTCAGCCCCCTGTCCGCGATCAGCGCGGACAACGTCGGACGGCTGGGACTGGCCTGGCACTTCCGCTTCGACCGGCCGCGTGGCGTCGAGGCCACCCCCATCATGGTGGACGGCACGCTATACGTCAGCGGCCCGTGGGGCGTGGTGTATGCCGTCGACGCGCGCAACGGCCAGCTCAGATGGCAGCACGATCCCGAGGTGCCGGCCGGCAAGGGCATGCACGCATGCTGCGACGTGGTCAATCGCGGCGTGGCGGTCGAAGACGGGCGCGTCTTCGTGGCCACCATCGACGGCAGACTGCAGGCTCTGGATGCGCAAAGCGGCCGCCTGCTGTGGTCGATGCGGACCTTCGCCATCGACGCGCCCTACACCATCACCGGCGCTCCGCGCGTGGCGCGCGGCCTGGTCATCATCGGCAACGGCGGCGCCGAATACGGCGTGCGCGGTTTCGTTTCTGCCTACGACGCACAGACCGGCGAACTGCGCTGGCGCTTCTATACCGTGCCGGGCAATCCGGCCGACGGCCCCGACGGCGCCATCTCCGACCGCCCGCTGCAGGACATCGCACTGCCGACCTGGCGCGGCGAATGGTCGCGCTACGGTGGTGGCGGCACCGTCTGGGACTCGATGGCCTGGGATCCGGAACTGGACCTCCTTTACGTCGGCGTCGGCAACGGCTCGCCGCACGACCGCGATGTCCGCAGTCCCGGCGGTGGTGACAACCTGTTCCTGTCCTCGATCGTCGCGATCCGCCGCACCACCGGCGAGTACGTCTGGCACTACCAGACCACGCCGGGCGACAGCTGGGACTACACCGCCACCCAGCACATGATCCTGGCCGAGCTCGAGATCGACGGTCGTGCGCGCAAGGTGCTGATGCAGGCACCGAAGAACGGCTTCTTCTACGTACTGGACCGGACGACGGGCGAACTGCTCTCCGCGGAAAAATACGTCCCCGTCAACTGGGCCAGCCACGTCGACCCCGCCAGCGGCCGTCCGGTCGAAACCGAGGGCGCGCGTTACCCCGCCGGCCAGCCCTTCATGGTGCAGCCTTCGCAGCTTGGCGGCCACAACTGGCAGCCCATGGCCTGGAGCCCAAACACCGGCCTGGTCTACATCCCGGCGCAGGAGAACACAGGCTTCATGATGAAGGAGCCGGACTTCCGCTTCGAGCCCGACCGCTGGAACACCGGCGTCCTGAACCCGCCGATGCCGCCCGACCCGTCCCTGCTCGCGCAGGCCAAGGCATCGATGCGGGGGCACCTGCTGGCCTGGGACCCGGTACGTCGTACCGCCGCATGGCGCACGCAACACAATAGCTCGTGGAACGGCGGCGTACTCGCCACTGCCGGCGGTCTGGTGTTTCAGGGCGTCGGCGGCGAGGGACTTGCCGCCTTCGACGCGCGGGATGGACGTCGTCTGTGGCAGTCGGATACCTGGCTCGACATTCTCGGCGGGCCGATCAGCTACGTGCTCGATGGCGAACAGTACGTCGCCGCAGCCGCCGGCTTCGGAAGCTCCATCCATCTCACCTCGAGTTCCCTGTTGCCGCGCACCGGCGCACCGGTACCGGGCGGTCTGTTCGTCTGGAAACTGGACGGGCGGGCGGCAATGCCCACGCCCGAAAGCCGGCCGGACCTCACCCCGCCTGCCGACGAGGGCACCGAGGGCCAGATCCAGCAGGGCGGCGCGCTCTATGCCCGATACTGCATGCAGTGCCATGGCGCAGGGGCGATGGCCGGCGGCGGCATGCCCGACCTGCGCCACTCGCCCTACCTCACCGACGCCGCCCTGTTCCGCCGCCCGCTCATCGACGGCGTGCTGTCAGCGCGTGGCATGCCGGACTTCGGCAAGACGCTGCAGCCGGCGCAGGCCGATGCAATCCGTGCCTACGTGATCCGCATGGCGCATGCCATGCGCGCCGGCGCCGCATCGCGCTGAGGCCGAACGGAAAAGCCCCGCGCCTGCTGACACAGGCGCGGGGCTGAAGACATTTCGTCGATCCGGCTGTCGTCAAGACAGCCGTCGCGGCAGGCAAGGCTCAATGCATTGCGAGCATGGCGAAAAACTGGTTGGCCGACGCCTTCGTGGTCGAGCTCATGCCCTGGCACTGCGGCTCGTTACCGCCACAACTCGGCATCTGGACCAGCGAGTCGACGACGCGCGCGTGCCCCCGGTCAAGCAGGACAGACAGCGCAGCCATACCAACCACTGCCAGGCTGATTACGAAAAGCTTGGTGAACATGTGTCTCTCCTCCGTTTCCCGACCGGCCGGTGCAGGCTGCACCCCGGTTTGGCAGGAACCCGATACGACGCCGCTCTGCTTGCGACTGCCGCCCAAGTGTCTCCTCCTGCACGATGTCCAGACTAGACCGATGAAGCAAGGTCAACATCGTCCGAATGGACTAGATCGAAAAAAAGGCGCCTCTCGGCGCCCCTCTTGTCATCGCGTCGCACCGACGCTCAGGCGAACGGCGGGAAACCCGCATCCCGCAAGACCTCTTCAGAATAGGGTCGATAGGTGCCGGCCTTCTCGTCGCGCACGAAAAGCGGGTCATCGAACGCACGCGGATCGTACCCCTGCCGCTGCAGGTCAACCTTGCGCAGCTTGTAGGTGGTCGTCAGGTCGGCAGCAGCCGACACCCTCACGAACTGCGGCGCCGCGTAGCGCGGGATGCGCTGCTCGGTCAGCTCGTAGAACGCCTTGGGGTCGAACGCGTGTCCGGGCTGCATCACGATGGCGGCCATGCCGGCACGGCCTTCGTGATTCGGCACCTTCACGCCGTAGATGTTGAGCAGTTCCATGCCAGGGTAGTCCGCCAGCGCCTCGGCCACCTCGGCGGTCGACACGTTCTCGCTCTTCCAGCGGAAGGTGTCGCCGATGCGGTCGACGAAGTAGAAGTAGCCGTCCTCGTCATAGCGCAACAGATCGCCCGAGCTCCAGAACGCATCACCCTCGGCGAACACGTTGCGCAGGATCTTCTTCTCGGTCGCCTCGGGCGAGGTATAGCCCTCGAAGCGCCCGGCACCGATGTCGGGGTGATTGACGATGTAGCCAAGGCCTTCGCCGACCTCGCCCGGCTTGCACAGGATGTAACGCCCGTTCTCGTCGCGCGGATGGCTTTCGGTCTCGACGTCGTAGCGCACCAGGCGGAAGTTCGACTTCTCCCAGTAGGGCACACGTCCCACCGATCCCGGAACGTTGTCGACGTTGATCACCGCGGTATTGGCCTCGGTCGAGCCCCAGCCCTCGTAGATGTCCACCTCACCGAAACGCTCGATCCACCGCGTCCAGCTCTCCATCGTCAGGCCCGCGCCCAGCATGCAGCGCAGGCTGTGCTCACGATCGTTCGGCTGCGGCGGCGCATTGAGCAGGTAGCGGCAGATCTCGCCGATGTACTGAACGATGGTAATGCCGTTACGCCGTACGTCGGACCAGAATTCCCGGGTGCTGAACTTGCGCCGCACCACGATGCTGGCGCCCGCCTTCAGGGCGGTCGAAGTCACCGAGGTCGCCGCCGCCCCATGGTAGAGCGGCAGGCAGCAATAGAAGACGTCGTCGGGCGTCACCCCGAGCGTCACCTCCATGACGTCGCCCGAGGACATCCAGCGCATGTGGCTGTATCGCGCAGCCTTGGGCAATCCCGTCGTGCCGGAGGTGAAGATCAGCAGCATCGTCTCCTCGGCACGCACCTCGGCACGTCCCTGGCGCGGGAACGTCGCCCGGGACGCCGCCGCCACTTCCGACGTGATGTCGGCCGAGACGAACGTGCGATGATCGGCCTCCGCGGGCTTCTCGGCGTCAGCGACGAGGTACAGCGGCTGGTCGGGACGGCCTTCCGTGACCGCAAAGTTTGCCAGGCACTCCTCGCCCACGATGACGGCCCGCGCCCGGGTCGACTCGAGCGCATGGATCAACGGACGTCCGGTGACCTGCGTGTTGATGACCGCCGTGACCACGCCCAACTTGGCCAAACCGAACCAGTAGACGAAGAACTCGAGCCGGTTCTCCATGGCCAGCGCACAGACGTCGCCGCATCGCAAGCCGCGGGCATGCAGGGCATGGGCGACCTGGTTCGCGCGCGCATCGACCTCGGCATAGCTGAGGTGCTCGTTGCCATACACCAGCAACGTGCGTGCCCCCTGGCTGGCCGCCTTTTCCTCGATGCGGTCGGCGAGCGTGTAACGATCGGCCGGCTTGATCCGGCTCGCAGCGACCGAACGGACATCCAGCTTGGCCTGGGTTTCGTCGCGCGACACCACCTTCCGCGATCGTACGTCCTGCCTCGTCATGAAATCGGATTCAGACACAGTCCATCTCCTTGGTATTTGTGAATGTATTGGTATCGTTATCGGGCAGGCGCAATCAGCGGACGCGGATACGCGGGTCGGGCGCGCCTCGGCGCATCGTTGCCAGAAAGCTGTCCATCGGCGCCGGCTCGGCGACTTCCGGCAGGCGCTCCTTGTCCGGCCGCTCGGCCCAGAACGCCTTCCACGACGGGAACAGATCGTGGAACGTCCCCTGATAGGGTTCGCGCCCCGGCCAGCGCATCTTCCGGTCGCCGATCGGCGGCTTGTTCAGGTCCGCGGCATACCAGTAGCAAGGCAGGCGGCGCCGGAAATACCAGCATCCGTCGATGCGCTCGTAATCGTCCCAATACAGCATCTGCATCACGACCCACTCAGGCCCGGTCTCGTGCTCGTTCTTCGAATACACGACGCCGACGGCATGATCCGGGTCGGTGAACTCGATGATGTGCTGCCCCAGGTGGTGGGACGTGCCCGAGAACTGGTTGCGCAAGGTGTCGTCCACCCAGGCCTTGAGGTGGGCGCGGCCGACCTTCTCGCGGCCAACGCGGATGTCCGGCGCAAAGAGGTTCACATGCGCATCGAGGTCGCGCATGTCGAGCGACAGCGAATACTTGCCCACCAGTTGGCGGATGGCGTCAAGTGACTCGAGGCGGTCGATGCGTGCGAGCAGGTCGGCCTGCGGCGGGGAGGTCGTCATGCCAGCCCCGCTCAGATGAAGGCCATGCCGCCGTTGACGGCGATGTTCTGTCCGGTGATGAAACCGGCGTCTTCGCTCGCGAGGAATGCAGCGACGCGCGCGATCTCCTCCGGCTCGCACATGCGGCCGAGCGGGATCGCCTTGATCATCGACTGCATCCACTCGTCAGGGATGCCCGCCATCATCGGCGTGTTGGTCGGTCCGGGCACGATGGTGTTCACGCGGATGCCGCTCGCGGCCAGCTCACGCGCGATGCTTCGCGTCAGCCCCATGACGCCGGCCTTCGACGCGCAATAGTGACTGGGGCCTTCGCCCGACATTGCGGCGGTGCTCGACACATTGATGATGGCGCCCTTGGCGCCGCCCTTCTGCATCAGGCGGGCACCCTCACGGCAGCACAGGAAGGTGCCGGTAAGGTTGACGCCGATCACGCGCATCCAGTTGTCGTCGGGCGTGTCGAGAAATGCATCAACCGAGCCGATGCCGGCGCTGTTGATGAGCACGTCGAGACGACCGAAACGCTCGGCCACCGTATCAAAGGCCGACTTGACCGAGGCCGGGTCCGACACGTTGCACGCCAGCGCAAGGCCCTTCGCGCCATACCCCGCCACGGCGGCGGCTGCGGCATCGGCATTGATGTCCGCGGCGACGACGCACGCACCCGCGTCGCCGAAATGCCGCACGATCGCCCGCCCCATGCCCTGGCCGGCCCCGGTCACGAAGACCACCTTGTCCGCAAAACCCATCTGTCCGCCTCCTTGTGCCTGTACGTTCCCGGGCCGCACGCATTGCGGATACCCGGCGCTATGGGCGGCAGTTTTCTCGGCTTGCAAGGACCGGACATCGTCCACTAAGACTAATGCGACTCTGCCGTGGACCGTTCCCCGGTTGTCGTCTGAACGGACGATGCCCGGCCCCCTGTTCAAACGGACGATAAGCGCCGATCGCAGGCGGCCCCTTTCCGCCTGCATTCCGGAAGTTCTCCTGGAGGCAGGTCGTGAACGCAACCCAAGGCAGCTCACATAAAACCACCTGGCATACGCACTACGCGTTGGCCGTGCTGGCGATCATCTACGTCTTCAATTACATCGACCGCCTCGTCATCTCGATCCTGATCGAGCCGATCAAGATCGAGTTCGGCATCTCCGATACCCAGATCGGCCTGCTGTCGGGGGTGGCATTTGCGATCTTCTACACCGCGTTCGGCCTGCCTTTCGGGCGCCTCGCCGACCGCATCGGCCGCAAGCCCGTGATCGCCCTGGCGTGCATTGCTTGGAGCGGCATGACCATGCTGTGCGGCGTCGCGACCAGCTTTGCCATGCTGTTGCTGTTCCGCATCGGCGTTGCGGTTGGCGAAGCCGGCGGCACGGCGCCGTCGGTGGCGATGGTGTCCGACCTCTATCCACCCGAGAAACGCTCGCGCGCGCTGTCGGTATTCCTGATGGGGCCGAGTCTGGGCGCGGTACTCGGTCTGGGGCTCGGTGGCTGGATCGCGCAGACCTATGGCTGGCGAACCGCCTTCCTGGTCATCGGCGCACCGGGCGTGTTGCTCGGCCTGCTGCTGTGGCTGACTGTGCGCAGCCCGGCCGCCCCGGCCCCCGTGCCCGCGGCCAGCGCTGGCGCCGCAAAGGAAGACTGGCGCAGCACGCTACGCGAGTTGCTGGCAACGCCGGCATTCCTGCTGATCACCCTGGCCGGCACGCTGGCGGCGATCATGGGGTATGCAATCGGCACCTGGAACCCCAGCTTCATGATCCGCTCGCACGATCTCAGCATGCAGCACGCGGGCCTGCTGATCGGACTCGGGGGCGGGCTCAGCGCCACCGTCGGCACGCTGATGTGCGGCAGCCTCACCGACCGTCTGGTGGCACGCGACCCGGGCTGGCAGCTTGGCGTGCCGCTTCTCGCCTGCCTCGTCAGCGTGCCGCTCGGCTTGTGCTTCTATCTGTGGCCGGCAGGGATCGCCTTCCACCTGGGTAGCATCCCGATTCCCGAGGCCTTCTACTTCTACCTTGCCTTCAGCTTCGCCGCGACATGGTGGGCGGTCCCCTGCTTCGGCGCCATCAGCCACCTCTTCCCGCCGGGCCGTCTCGCGCAAGCCACGGCGATCTTCGTCATGGGCATGACCCTGTTCGGCGTCGGCCTCGGTCCGATCGTGGTCGGCAGCCTCAGCGACTTCTTCGCTGCCAGCATCGGCAAGGAAGCACTGCGCTACGCGCTGGCCAGCACCGTCGGGCTGTATGTGCTGACCGCGCTCTGCCTGCTGGCCGCGATTCCAGCCTATCGCCGCAAGCTGGGCCAGACGCCCGCAAAGTCGCGCACCGCAGCCGTCGGTGCCTGAACACACAACGATGCCTCAGGAGACAAACGCATGACCTCACCCGATCTGCCCATCCCGCTCGACCAGTTCGCCGAACTCGACAACGGCCTGCGCCTGCACTACCTCGATGTCGGCCACGGGCCGGTGGTGGTCTGGCTGCACGGCAGCGGCCCCGGCGCGAGCGGCTACAGCAACTTCAAGGGGAACTACCCGGCCTTCGTCGAGGCGGGTTTCCGCAACATCGTGCTCGACCTGCCCGGTTTCGGCCGCTCGGACAAGCCCGCCGACGCCCAGTACAACCTCGACTTCTTCGTCGCCAACCTGAACGCCTTCCTTGGCAAGATCGGCGTCACGAAATGCACCCTGCTCGGCAACTCCCTGGGTGGCGCGATCTCGATCGGGCAGGCGCTGGCCCACCCCGATACCGTCGAGCGCCTGATCCTGATGGCACCCGGCGGGGTCGAGGAGCGCGAGACCTACTTCAGGATGGAAGGCATCGTGCGCATGGTCGAGACCTTTGCCAAGGGGCCGATGGGTCCGGCGGAAATGCGCCACGTCATGAGCCTGCAGGTGTTCGATCCGTCGCTGCTCGACGACACCATCATCAACGAACGCGCCGCCATCGCACCGTCGCAACCGGCCAACCTGTTCTCGACGATGATGGTGCCGAACATGACGACCCGCCTGCACGAGATCAAGGCGCCGATCTTCGGTTTCTGGGGCACCGACGACAAGTTCAACCCGCACACCGGGGCGCTGAAGGTGATCGAGAACGCCCCGAACGCGCGCATGATCCTGCTCAACCAGTGCGGCCACTGGGTCCAGGTGGAACACCGCGATCTGTTCAACCGCAGCTGCATTGATTTCCTGACCAAGGGGTAAGCACGCCATGGGCGCTTTCGACAACCTGCTGCAACCCGGCCGCATCGGCACCATGGAGGTGCGCAACCGCATCGTCATGGCGCCGATGGGTTCCAACTTCGCCGAGGCGGACGGCACCTGCGGCGAACGCATTCAGGCCTATTACGAGGCCCGCGCGGCGGGCGGCGCCGGCCTGCTTACGATGGGCGTCGTCTCCATCGCCTACCCGCACGGTACGGCCGAGCCCTACCAGGTGGGCATCTCGGACGACAAGTTCATTCCCGGGCTGAAGGGCATCGTCGATCGGGTGCACAAGCACGGCGCCAAGATCGCCGCGCAATTGCAGCACGCCGGCAAGACCTCGGTGCGCGACCTCGCCGAGGGCCGTGAACTGTGGGTGCCGTCCATGCCGCCGGCGGTCAAGACCGACATGTTCGCCGCGCTGACACAGGAAGAGCTCGGCGCCTTCATCAGCTCGTCCAAGGGCCGCGAGAAGGCCGGCGTGAAGATCCGCGTGATGGACAAGGCCGACATCGCGCAAATGATCGAATGGTTCGCCGCCGCCGCCGATCGCGCCCGGCGCGCGGGCTTCGACGGTGTCGAGATCCACGCCGCGCACACCTACATCATTGCGGGCTTCCTGTCCGGCTACTTCAACAAGCGCAACGACGAATACGGCGGCTCGATCGAGAACCGCGGCCGCTTCCTGCGCGAAGTCATTGCCGCCGTGCGCCAGCGTGTCGGTGCCGACTACCCGGTGTGGCTGCGCCTGGACGCCTACGAGCTGCGCATGGACGGCGGCATCACGCTGGAAGAAGCCAAGGTCTTCGCCGGCATGGCCGAAGCCGCCGGCTGCGACGCCGTCAGCGTATCGGCCTATGCCAACACCAGCACCGGCGTCGCCTTCACCGAGGCCCCGCTGGTGCAGCAGAAGGCCGGCTTCCTGCTGTGGGCCGCCGAGATCAAGGAAGCAGTGAAGATTCCGGTGATCGCCGTCGGCCGCCTCGAGCCCGAGGTCGCGGACAACGCCATCGCCGCCGGCCAGTGCGACTTCGTCGCCATGGCGCGCAAGATGCTGGCCGACCCCGAACTGCCGAACAAGCTCATCGAGAACCGCCCCGAAGACATCCGACCCTGTATCTACTGCTACGCCTGCGTCAGCCAGATCTTCGTCAACCAGCGCGTCAAATGCGCCGTCAACCCGATGACCGGCCACGAGTCCGAGATCCGGCTGGTCCCTGCTGAGAAGCCGGGCCATGTGCTGGTCGTCGGCGGCGGGCCTGCCGGCATGGAGGCAGCCCGCGCAGCCGCCTTGCGCGGTCACAAGGTGACGCTGGTGGAGCGCAGCGGCAGGCTGGGCGGCACCCTGTTCTTCGCCGCGCTGGCCTACGCCGAGAACGGCGGCCTGCTCGACTACCTGACCACGCAGATGAGGAAACTGCAGATCGACGTGCGCCTCAACACCGTGGCCACGCCCGAGCTGATCGGGCAGATCGGCGCCACGGCCGTGATCGTCGCCACCGGCGCCGAGCGCAACGCACCGCCCATCCCTGGCGCCGAGCTGGACCACGTGTGGTCGGGCGACGAACTGCGCCGCCTGATGACCGACGACCGCGCCGAAGAGATCGCCAAGCGCAAGCTGTCCTTCACCCAGCGCACGCTGATGAAGGCCGGCAGCCTGGTCGGCGTCACCGACAGCACCGACGCCATCCAGAACCTTTCGCGCGTGTGGATGCCGCTGGGCAAGAAGGTCGCCATCATCGGCGGCGGCCTGGTGGGTATCGAACTGGCCGAGTTCCTGGTCGACCGCGGACGCGAAGTCGTGGTGCTCGAAGAAGGCCCGAGCCTGGGTCGCGAGCTGTCCATCGTGCGCCGCTGGCGCGTGCTCGATACCCTGCGCCAGCATGGCGTCGAGCTGCACACCCGGGTCCGGATCGAGTCGATCGACAAGAAGGCCGTGAAGTACACCGACGCCGAGGGCCAAAGCCACACGCTGCCGGCCGAATCGGTGGTGCTCGCGGTCGGCGCGCGGCCCGACGACACGCTGGCACGCACGCTGGAAGCTGCCGGCGTGCCGGTCAGCTCGGTCGGCGACGGCGCGCAGATCGGCTACATCGAAGGCGCCGTCAAGTCCGGCATGCTCGCCGGCCTGTCGGCCTGACCGGAACATCCCGTCGTCCCTCGGCCGGGTGTGCGGCGCTCATGCCGCCACCCGGCTTTTTTCTCTCCGCCCGCCGCGCACACGGCAGGCGCATCAACGGAGCGCACGATGAGCACCTCCGCCACCGAAATCTGCAACCTGCTCTACCGCTACGCCGAAGCCATCGACGAAGGCCGCCTTGAGGACGCTGCCGCCCTCTTCCGCCACGCCCGCATCGAAACCGGGGCCGCCGGTCCGCTCGACGCCGATGGCCTGCTCGCCCTGTGGCGCAAGATCCTGGTGATCCACCCCTGCGGCACGCCGCGCACCCGCCACCTCGTCACCAACCCCATCCTCGACATCGACGAGGCAGCCGGTACCGCGCGGGTCCGCTCCTGCTTCACCGTGATGCAGGCCACAGACGACCTCCCGCTGCAGGTCATCGCCAGCGGCCGCTATCACGACCGCTTCGCCCGCATCGACGGCGAATGGTGCTTCGTCGAACGCGACTACCGCCAGCTCGACTTCACCGGCGACCTCAGCCGGCACCTGCGCGTTCCCGTCAGGACCGGAAGCCGCCGCTGAGCCCGCAGCCCGCCGCCGTCTTCAAATAAACTGTCGGCCCCGACTCTCCCGCACAGACCGATGAAGATCGACAAGCTCCCGACCGGCACCCGCTTCCAATGGAAAGGCCGCAACTACACCAAGGTCGGCCCGATGACCGCGGCCGCGGACAGCGGCGGCGTGGACTTCATCCCCAAGCACGCAACGCTCCAGCCCATTCCCGGAGAAGCCTGGGCGGCCGCGGCAGAACAAGAGCCAGCCCCGCTGCTCGACGCGGCCAGGGTCAAGGCGGCGTTCGAGGCCTATCACGGCACGGCGCTGCGGCATGCGGACGATGCGGGACGGCTGGAGCTGGAGCGCGCGCGCGTACGGTTTCTGGCCGAGATCGGCTAGGGCCGCTTCGATGGTCGGATGACGCGGCCCTTGGCACGCGCGACGCCCGTTCTGCTTGAATCGGGCGTCCTCAGGCCGCCCGGATCCACTCCGCAATCGTTGCCGTCGTCGGAATCCGCCCCGACGACACCAGCTTGCCGCCAATCACCAGCCCCGGGGTCTTGAGCACGTCGTAGGCGAGGATCTCGTTCATGTCGGTGACCTTGACGACTTCGGCCTGAAGGCCGGTGGTCGCGAGCGCGTCACGGACGAGCTCTTCCAGCTTGCGGCAGTTGGCGCAGCCGGGACCGAGCACCTTGATTTCGAGCATGATCAGATTCCTTTCAGTGAGGACGCGTTGCGGCTTGCGACCGACAGCAGCACCGCCAGCAGCGCGATGAAACCCGCGAGGTAGAGCGCGAGCATGAGCAGCGAAACGCCGTCGATCCAGGCCCCGTAGATGAGCCCGGCGGCAGCACTGAAGAGTGCCACCAGGCCGACATAGGTGAAGGTCTTCCTGCGACCGATGATCGCCGAGATGATCAGGATGCTCTGCAGCGACAGCTCGGGGTCGGACATCAGGTAGGCTAGCAGCGGGCCGCGATGCATGCCGAGTTCGAGGAACATCTTGGCGATCGGCACCTCGACCAGGGTCGGGAAGTACATGAACACGCCGAACACCACGCCCGCCAGGTTGCCGGTAAGCGAGTTGGTACCCGCCAGCATCTGGATCCATTCGGGACGGATCAGCACGCGGATCATGCCGACGATGAACACGCCCACGACCAGCAGCGGAAAGATCTGCTTCACGAAGCGCCAGGACTCCCATAGCCAGTCGCGCAGCTCGTCCTCGTTCAGTCGGTGACGGACGATGTAGCTCAGCACCGCGAGCGCGGCGGCAACGCCGAAGAACTTGCCGGTGAGGCCGACGCGGAGCCCGCCTTCCACCGGCTGCACCGCCAGCGCGGCCACCAGCAAGGTCGCCGCGATCAGTGCGAGGCTGATCCAGGTCCATGCATTGGCACCGTCGGCGATGTTTTCCAGCCCGCGCCAGGCGGCGAAGCCGATCGCGCCGAGCAGCCCGATCAGCACCACGCCCTGCAGCGACACGCCCTCCTCGCCTCTTGCGGCGTCGTAGGGCACCAGGCGGTCGAGCACGGCCTGCCAGCCCTGCGCGTCGGCGAGCGGCAGCCTGACGTCGAGATACGTCCCGGTCAGCACGTCGAGCTTCAGCGTTCCCGCCAGCAACAGCGCCACCCAGACGAACAGGAAGACCAGCGCCATCCGCCCCATCCCGGCGCCCTGCGCACCGAAGGCGGTGTCGGTGGCACGGTCATGCGCGGCGTCGTCGCTGCGAAAGATCAAGGCCATGATCAGGCCGATGCCGATGCCGAAGGTCAGCGACAGCAGAAAGCGCGCGGCGGCAAGATCGGGGCCGATGATGCCGCCGGTGTAGACCAGCGCCAGGATGTTGGCCGCCGGCGCGAAGAACAGGAAGGTGATCGCCGGGCCCAGGCCGGCGCCCTTCTTGTAGATACCGGCGAAGAGCGGAACGATGGTGCACGAGCACACCGCCAGCAGGGACCCGGCGGCTGCGGCAGCGGGATACGACACTGCCTTGCTGGAGTTGCGACCGAGGAAACGGGTGACGGTCTCCTTGGGAATCAGCGCCGACATCGCCCCGGCGATGAAGAACGCGGGCAGCAGGCACAGCAGCACATGGGCCGCAAGGTAAGCGGCCAGATTGCCCAGCCCGCCGTAGAAGACTGGGAGAACCGAGGAAAGCATGGTGTCCATGACGCGAACTCCCGCAAGAAAATGGTGCTGCCCGGTGCGAGACCGACCGCGCCTGCAACCGAAAACTAGCGCCCAGATCGACAGTCGACAAGCAGCTTCATCAATGAAGACGCACGCACGCCGAAAAGGATGCAACCCACCGCGATCGCGCCCGAATGAACCCGCGCCTGTGCAGAATTCAGCCGGGCGGCGGCCGCGGCACGAAGCAGCACACCTTGCCGCGCTCGTCGAGCTGCACCTGGCAGGCGCACAGCAACTGTGCCCGCAGTCGCTGGCGTGCGCGCTGAACGCGCGACTTTGCGCCGGGCAGTGACAGACCCTTGAGTGCGGCGAAGGCCTTCTGGCTCATCCCGCCGATGTCGCACAGCTCGAGCGCCTCGCGATCGTCCGCAGCAAGCTCGGTCAGCACCCGCGGCAAGCAGGCCGACAGCAGATCGACCGGCGCGAGGCCAGGCTCGGGAAGCACGTTCATCGCCTGCGCACCCATCGCCGCCGGTTCGGCCCCGCGCTCGGCGAGACCCTCGGGGAGCGGCTCGCTGCTGCGCGTGCGCCGGGCATGATCGACAACCGCGTTACGCGCTACCTCGAACAGCCAGGCGCGGGGGTTGTTCACCGCACAGAAGCGCTCGCCCTGGCGCAAAGCCTTGAGGAAGAGATCGTGCAGTACATCCTCGGCTTCGGACGCCGGGCGGACGTGGTGGCGCAGGTAGCGCAGCAGTTCGGATTCATGCGCCGACCAGGCGTCGAGCAGGCAGGGGACCGTCACCTTGGAGCGCTCTTTTGGGGCAGTGGTTAACGTTCGGAAAGGAAAGCCGTGGCTGGGCAGTCGAACTCAGATCGACGCCTGATTCACCCGCGCCGACAGCTCGGCCGCGCTCTCCTTGCGCTCGCTGTAGCGATCGACCAGGTAGGGCGCGATGTCGCGCGTCAGCAGCGTGAACTTCACCAGTTCCTCCATCACGTCCACCACGCGATCGTAGTAGGCCGAGGGCTTCATGCGGTCGTGGTCGTCGAACTCGAGGAAGGCCTTGGCGACCGAGGACTGGTTGGGAATGGTCAGCATGCGCATCCAGCGTCCGAGCACCCGCATCTGGTTGACCGCATTGAACGACTGCGAACCACCGCACACCTGCATCACCGCCAGCGTCTTGCCCTGGGTCGGACGCACGGCGCCGACCGACAGCGGAATCCAGTCGATCTGCGCCTTAATGATGCCGGTCATCGCGCCGTGGCGCTCGGGCGAGCACCACACCATGCCCTCGGCCCATTGGGTGAGTTCGCGCAGTTCGACCACCTTGGGGTGTGTGTCGGGCGCATCGTCGGGCAACGGCAGACCGCTGGGGTTGAAGATGCGCGCCTCGGCACCCATCGCGCGCAGCAGTCGGGCGGCCTCCTCGGCCAACAGGCGGCTGAAGGAGCGCACGCGCAGCGAGCCGTAGAGCAGCGCAATGCGTGGCGGATGGCTGGACGGCTGCGCGGCGCGTAACTGCGCTGGATCGGGCACGCGGAATAGCACCGGATCGACGTTGGGCAGGTCGGTGGTTTGCAGAACTTGTGCGGACTCAGACACGGCGCCCCCCCGCATCGACCACCCGCTCGCCATCTTCCTTGGTGAAGGCACCACGTTGAGGCTGCGGCAGGATGTCGAGAACGACCTCAGACGGACGGCACAGGCGCGTGCCGAGCGGGGTGACGACGATCGGGCGGTTGATCAGGATGGGGTGGGCCATCATCGCGTCAACCAGTTCTTCATCGGTCTTCGCCGGATCGGCGAGGCCAAGTTCAGTGAATAGCGCCTCCTTGGCGCGCATGATGCCGCGCACCCCCAGGCCGGCGGCCGCGATCAGCGCGAGCAGCAGATCGCGGCCGGGCGGGGTCTTGAGATACTCGATGACCTCGGGCTCTTGGCCACTGTTGCGAATCATCGCCAAGGTGTTGCGCGAAGTGCCGCAGCGCGGGTTGTGATAGATCGTGATGTCGCTCATGGATGACCTTGTTCATGAAAGCGGTGGCTGACGCCGGCCCAGCGATGTTACATGCCAAAGCGCCGAGCGCCGCCACCGGGGCGACAAAACCGATGACTCACTGCAGCCTGTGCTGGCACCATGACGCCGTGTCATACCCGATTTCGGCCACCAGCACGCCACGCCGCCCCTGCAAAGCAATGAGCCCTCACGTCCACACCCTCGCCCGACACTTCCTCAGCCTTGCGATTGTGTTCAGCTTCGCATCGACCGCGTTTGCCGATCAAGGCTTCACGCTTGCGCACCACGAGCTTTCAGGCGGAGTCCATGCACTGCTCGGCCCCTCCGGCGCACGCAGCTACCAGAATCACGGCTTGAATGCCAACTTCGGGATCATCGATACCGCCGAAGGCGCTGTGCTGATCGACAGTGGCGCGTCGCAGCAGGGCGCTCGCCTGCTCGAAGCCGAGGCCTCTCGCCTCACTGCCAAGCCGGTGCGATGGGTCATCAACACCGGCGCTCAGGATCATCGCTGGTTGGGGAATGACTACTTCCGCAATCGGGGCGCCGAAGTCATCGCCCATACGCTCACCGCCGCAACGCAGCAACGCAATGCGCACGCACAACTCGACAGCCTGCGTCCGGTGCTCAAGGAACGGCTCGACGATACGGAACCGGTCACCGCAAACCGCCTCCTCGAAGGCGCACATACAACGCTGAATCTTGGCGGCCGGCAGATCGAGGTTCATTACTTCGCCGATGCCCACTTTCCGGGCGATGTGGTCGTCTGGTTGCCCGAGGAGCGCATTCTTTTCGCGGGCGATCACGTCTACGTCGATCGATTGCTCGGCATCCTGCCGCAGAGCAATGCCGAGACATGGCTGAGTGCATTCGAGGCGCTCATGGCGCTCGGTCCAGACCGCATCGTTCCCGGTCATGGTTCGGTGAGCGATCTAGCCCGGGCGCAGGCCGACACCGGCGATTACCTCGCCTTCATCGTCAATGGCGTCAAGCCCTTGGCCGAAGACATGGTGGGTGTCGACGCGGCCGTCGCCCAACTCGGCGATGCACCACAATTCGCCCGCCTCGCCAACTACGAAGAGTTGCATCGGGGGAACGTGAGCCAGGCGTATTTGCGTCTTGAAGCCGCGCAGTGAGCATGGACATGGACTCAGGCGATTTCAGCTTCACCCGGCAAGTCGGCGCGCACGACATCGCCGAGGCGATCAACCGGGGGTGCGACTGCCGCAGCCTGGACCCTGAGCGCTTGCGCCGGCAGCTCGAGGCCGAGCCGAGCCTGCTCGGACTCGCCGCCGAAATCGGCCACAGCCGGCCGCACCTGTTCTCCGCGACCGCCGTGTTCATTGCGCCCGAAACCCTACAGGCCATGGAGCACATCGTCGCAGCGGTCGAGTCGGTCGTCGCACTGCCTGCCTACCAGGCCATGGCGCTCGACCGCGCACCGCCGATTGCCCGCGTCACCCCCGGGCCGCAGTCGGTGTTCATGGGCTTCGACTTCCATCTGGGTGACGCCGGCCCCCAGCTCATCGAGATCAACACCAACGCTGGCGGCGCCCTGCTCAACAGCGCCCTGGCACGCGCGCAGAGAGCCTGCTGCGAGCAGATCCAGCCTTTCCTTCGGCCTACCGCAGAACTCGAGACGCTCGACCAGCGCTGGCTGGACGACTTCTTCGCCGAATGGTCGCTGCAGGGGCGAAGCGGCAGGCCCGCCCGCATGGCCATCGTGGACGAACACCCCGCGACGCAGTATCTGCATCCCGAGTTCCTGCTGTTTCGCCACCTGTTCCGCCGTGCCGGCATCGACGCCGTCATCTGCGACCCCGCCGAACTGTCATTCGAATCGGGACGTCTGATGCATGCCGGCGCGCCGCTCGACCTGGTCTACAACCGCCTGACCGATTTCTACCTGCAGGCACCGGCGCTGGCGCCCTTGCGGGCGGCCCACGAAGCCGGTGCGATCGTGCTGACCCCGCATCCACACGCCCACGCGCTGTATGCGGACAAGCGCAACCTCTGCATCCTGAGCGATGCCGCACGCCTTGCCGAACTCGGCGTTCCCAAGCCCGTCATCGACCGCCTCGTCACGGGGGTGCCCCGCACGCTCGAAGTCACCCCTGAGAAGACGGAAGCATTATGGGCGGCACGACGCGGCCTGTTCTTCAAACCCTTCGCCGGTTTCGGCAGTCGCGCGACCTACCGAGGCGACAAGCTCACGCAGCGTGTCTGGCAGGAGATTCTCGCCGGCGGCTACGTGGCGCAGAACCTTGCCCTCCCCTCGGAACGGCGGGTTGCGATCGATGGGCAGAGCAGCGATCTGAAGCTTGATGTCCGCGCCTATGCGTATGCCGGCTCCATCCGTCTGGTCGCTGCGCGGCTGTACAAGGGACAGACGACGAATTTCCGGACGCCCGGAGGAGGATTTGCGCCGGTGTTCGTGACCAGTGCGAAGGATCTTGCCCAGTGAGCCTTCCCTGCCATCGGCAAACACCTTAGCCGTGCTGCCGTTGATCTCCGGCCGAGGTCCGTCGTGACCGACAGGCCGGGCCGACAGCCCGCCGGGAAGCTTGCGCCAGAAGAGCGTCGTCCGATCGGACGATGCCCTTCCGCCATCGACTCTCGTAGCGTGGGCAGCACCACGCATACCCGCAAGTCTTCGGGTATCGCGCTCACCCCACGGAGACATACGGATGGTCATCGACAACACAAACACAATTGGCGTCATCGGCGGTACCGGCAAGCTGGGCGCGGCGCTCGCACGCCGCTGGGCGAAGGCGGGGCTGCGCGTGGCGATCGGCTCGCGCGATGCGGACAAGGCCCGCGAAGCGGCCGCCGCGCTGGCGGCGGAGACCGGCGCCAGCGTCGATTCGGGCCTCAACGCCGACATCGCCGCCCGTGCCGATCTGATCGTGGTCAGCGTGCCCTTTGCGTCGCAGGTCGCCACGCTGGAGGAAATCCGCGCGGCTGCGGCCGGCAAGCTGGTGGTGGATACCACCGTGCCGCTGATGCCGCCCAAGGTGATGCGCGTGCAGTTGCCGGCCGAAGGCTGCGCGGCGCTGCGCGCGCAGCAGGTGCTGGGCGAGGCGGTGCGCGTGGTCTCGGCCTTTCACAACGTGGCCGCCCACAAGCTGGCGACCGACGAGGACATCGCCTGCGACGTGCTGGTCTTCGGCGATGACAAGGCCGACCGCAGCCAGGTCATGGCGCTGGCCGATGCCGCCGGCCTGCGCGGTCTGCACGGCGGTGCCCTGCCAAACTCGGCAGCGGCCGAGGCAATGACCTCGGTGCTGATCTTTCTCAACAAGACCTATCGTGTCGATGGCGCCGGCCTGTGCATCACCGGCGAACTCGACATGAACGCCGACGCCTGAGCCGACCGCCATGGGACGCCGGCTGTGTTTCGAAGCGCTTGCCGGCATCCCGGAGATCCGGCCCGGAGACGCGCTGGCGCCGCTGATCGTGGCGGCGCTGGCGGAGAACAGAAGCGAGCTGGGCAGCGACAGCATCGTCGTGGTGGCGCAGAAGATCGTGTCGAAGTCGGAAGGCCGCTTCGCCTGGCTGGACGAGGTCGTCCCGTCCGTCAAGGCGCAGGAACTGGCCCGCATCACCGGCAAGGATGCGCGGCTGGTCGAGCTGACGCTGTCCGAATCCACCCGCGTGCTGCGCGCGGTACCGGGCGTGCTGATCGTGCGCCATCGCCTGGGCTACGTGATGGCCAACGCCGGCATCGACCTGTCCAACGTGCCGGAAGAGGCTGGCCGCGAGCGCGCCCTGCTGCTACCGCTGGACCCTGACGCCTCGGCCGCCGGGCTGCGCGAGGCCTTGTACCTCGCCACGGGGCAGCAGGTCGGCGTGATCGTCAGCGACAGCTTCGGCCGCCCGTGGCGCAACGGCGTGGTGAATGTGGCGCTGGGCTCGGCCGGCATTCCGGCACTGATCGACCGCCGCGGCGACACCGACCGCCACGGCCGCAGGCTGCAGATCACCCAGACCGCGTTTGCCGACGCGGTGGCCGCCGGTGCCGCGGTGGTGATGGGCGAAGGCGACGAGGGCATGCCGGTGGTGATCGCCAGCGGCTTCATCCCGGCCGCGCCCGAGACCGATTGCCGGGCGCTGGTGCGCCCGATCGACACGGACCTGTTCCAGTGAGCGCGCCCAGCATCCTCGCCCTGAGCGGCGGCGTCGGTGGTGCCAAGCTGGCCGACGGACTGCTGCACGCGGCGGGCCGCGGCCGGCTCACCGTCGCGGTCAATACCGGCGACGACTTCACCCACCTGGGCCTGCACATCTCGCCCGACATCGACACCGCGCTGTATACGCTGGCCGACCTCGCCAACCCGGAAACCGGCTGGGGCCGGCGCAATGAGACCTGGACCTTCATGGACGCGCTCGCCCGCCTGGGCGGCGAGATCTGGTTCCGCCTCGGCGACGGCGATCTCGCCACCCACGTCGAGCGCACCCGCCGCCTCGCAGCCGGCGAGCCGCTGTCGGCCATCGTCGCCGACTTCGCGCACCGCCTCGGCATCGAGGCCGACATCGTGCCGATGTCCGACCAGCCGTTGCGCACCCGCGTGCGGACCGACGAAGGCGTGTTCGACTTCCAGGACTACTTCGTCCGCCAGCAATGCCGCCCGGTCACGCGTGCGATCGAATTCGTGTTCGCGCCCGACACCCGGCCCTGCGCCGCGCTGGAGCGGGCGCTCGCCGACGAGACGCTGGGCGCCATCGTGATCTGCCCATCCAACCCCTACCTGAGCATCGCCCCCATCCTCGCGGTGCCCGGCCTGCGCACGCTGCTGCGCGCGCGTGGCGTACCAATCGTCGCGGTCTCGCCGCTGGTCGGCGGCGCCGCGGTGAAGGGGCCGACCGCGAAGATCATGACCGAGCTGGGCGTGCCGGTGAGCGCGGACGAGATCGTCCGCCACTACGGCGACCTGCTCGACGGCTTCGTGCTGGATGCACGCGATGCCCATCTGCGCGAACAGCTCGCGCTGCCGGTGCATGTCACCGACACGCTGATGCTGACACCGGCCGATCGTGTCCGCGTGGCACACGAGACACTGGCCTTCACCGCCACCCTGTCCCACCGATCCTGAGCGAATCGCGTTGCACCCCATCGACGCCAGCGCTCGCCCCAAAAACCGAGCTTTTTCACATTCAGCCGAACAGCATCCGAACAACATCCTCAGACCCTTGTTTTTATTGCTTTTTTTATCCTTACTCGGCCAACCTTCAGCACCCCAAAGCGAGTAGCCGTCGTCGTATCTGAGGTGTTTCAATTTTGCCAAGGACAGCACGAAGACCATGCAGACACGACACCTCAACCCTCTCGCCGCCCGTAACGCCACGCCCGCCTCGCAGCGTGTAATGGGTGCCGCTGCGACCAGATCGCCGGGAGTGCGGCCATGAGCTGCTGGGCCGTGGTTCCGCTCAAGGCGCGCCGCTTCGGCAAGACGCGGCTGGCCGGTCTGCTCGACGATGCCGCCCGCGCCGGGCTGGTGCAGACGATGCTCGACACCGTGTTGTCGGCCTTGTCCGATGCGCAGGAGATCGACCACATCGCGGTCGTCAGCAGCGAGCCCGAGCGGGTTCCTTTGGGCGTGCTCGCCCTGCCCGACCCGGGCGCGGGCCTCAACCCGGCGCTGACCGCCGCCGCCGACAGCCTGCTCGACCACGGTGCGACTTCGCTGCTGGTCATCCACGCCGACCTGCCGCTGGTGCGGGCGAGCGAGATCGACCGCTTCGTCCGCGCCGGACGGCGACAGGGGCTGGCGCTGGCGTCCGACCGCCACGGCACCGGCACCAACGCGCTGTTCGTCGCGGATCGGCTGGACTTCCCTTTCCGCTTCGGCACGAACAGCCTGTCGCAGCACCTGGCGGAAGCGCGCATCCGTCGCATCACGCCGGCCCTGCCCGCCTTGAATGGCCTCGCCATCGACATCGACACGCCCGCCGATCTCGCCTGCCTGCTGCCGGCAGCGGGCGTTTCCCTCAAGCCCTCCCGCTGGAGCCTGACGCCATGCACAACCTCGCCATGCACGACTTCGCTCTGAGCCTACTCGCCCGCGCGCGGGCAGGACACACGCTGTCGCCCGAAGACATCCATCTGCTGGCCGAACACGCGTCGCACGCCGACCTGCTGCACACCGCCGGGGCCCTGACGCTGGCCGGGCACGGCGCCAGCGTGGGCTACTCGCGCAAGGTCTTCATCCCGCTCACCCGGCTGTGCCGCAACACCTGCGGCTACTGCACCTTCGCCACCACGCCGAAGTCGGTGCCGAACGCCTACCTGAGCGCGGACGAAGTGCTGGCCATCGCCCGCGCCGGCGCGGCGGCAGGTTGCCACGAGGCCTTGTTCACCCTCGGCGAACGCCCGGAATCGCGCTACCAGGCGGCGCGCGACGCCCTCGCCGCGCTCGGCCACGGCTCGACCATCGAATACCTGGCGGAGATGGCTGCGCTGGTGCATCGCGAGACCGGCCTGCTGCCGCATGTGAACCCCGGCACCATGAGCACCGAGGAGATCGCCCTGCTGCGCCCGCTGTCGGCGTCGATGGGCATCATGCTCGAGTCCTCCTCCACCCGCCTGTGCGAACGCGGCGGCCCGCACTGGAAGTGCGTGGACAAACACCCGGGCGCCCGCCTCGAGACCCTGCGCCTGGCCGGCGAACAGGCGGTGCCGATGACGACCGGCATCCTCATCGGCATCGGCGAAACGCGCCGCGAACGCGTCGACTCCCTGCTCGCGCTGCGCGAGGTGCACGCGGCCCACGGCCACCTGCAGGAGATCATCGTGCAGAACTTCCGCGCCAAGCCCGGCACGGTGATGGCACAGGCGGAAGAGCCCGCGCTGGATGACCACACCTGGACGATCGCGATGGCGCGCCTGATTTTCGGCGCCGGGATGTCCATCCAGGCGCCGCCCAACCTGAGACCCGGCGAACTGGGCCCGCTGCTGCGCGCCGGCGTCAACGACTGGGGTGGCATCTCGCCGGTCACGCTCGATCACGTCAATCCCGAGGCAGCCTGGCCGCAGATCGACGCGCTCGCCGCCGAGACGGCCGCACACGGCCGCCACCTGCGCCCACGCCTGCCGCTGATCCCGTCCTTCGTGCGCGAGGCTGCGCGATGGACCGATGCGGCAATGGGCACCGCCCTGCTGCGTCGAGCCGACGCAAACGGCTTCGCGCGCGTCGACGACTGGATCGCCGGCACCGGTCAGGCCCCCTCGCCCGCCGCGCTGCGCGCCTTCGCCTCCCAACCGGACGGTGCAGCGCCATCGCAGGCCATCCGCGCACTGCTCGACAAGGCCCTGACGGGCCGCGAACTGGCCGAGGACGAGATCGTGCGCCTGTTCGATGCGCAGGGCGCGGACCTGCACGCGGTGATGGCGGCGGCCGACCACCTGCGCCGCGACACCGTGGGCGAGGCGGTCACCCACGTGCGCAACTGCAACATCAACTACACCAACATCTGCCAGCACCGCTGCGGCTTCTGCGCCTTTGCCAAGAGCCACGCCGCCTCCACGCTGCGCGGCCCGGCCTACCGGCTCAACGCCGAGCAGGTGGCCGCCCGTGCGCTCGAAGCCTGGGCCCGCGGCGCCACCGAGGTGTGCATGCAGGGCGGCATCCACCCGCACTACACCGGCGACACCTACCTCGAGTTGCTGGCAGCGGTCAAGCGCGCCACGCCCGACATGCACATCCATGCCTTCTCGCCACTGGAGATCCGCCACGGCGCCGCCACCCTGGGCCTGTCGCTGCACGACTACCTGCGCCGCCTGCGCGACGCCGGCCTGCGCACGCTGCCGGGCACGGCAGCGGAGATCCTCGACGACGAGGTGCGCGCCATCATCTGCCCGGACAAGCTCGACACCGCGCAATGGCTCAAGGTGATGGAGGCCGCGCACGCGGTCGGCATCCGCAGCACCGCGACCATCATGTTCGGCCATGTCGATACGCCGCGGCACTGGGCGCGTCACCTGCTCGCCATCCGCCGCCTGCAGGCGAAGACGGGCGGCTTCACCGAGTTCGTGCCGCTGCCCTTCGTGCATATGGAGTCGCCGCTGTGGCACAAGGGTCGCGCACGCTCGGGCCCGACGCTGCGCGAAGCGGTGCTGATGCATGCGGTCGCCCGCCTGGTCCTGCATCCGCTGATCCCGAACATCCAGACCTCGTGGGTGAAGATGGGCGCCGAAGGCGCGGCGCTCTGCCTGCAGGCCGGGGCGAACGACCTCGGCGGCACGCTGATGTACGAATCGATCACGCGCGCAGCGGGCGGCGCCAACGGCCAGGTGATGGAAACCGCCGACCTGCGTGCGATCGCTGCGCGCTGCGCACGCCCGCTGCGACAACGTACGACGCTCTACGAAGCGGTGCCGCCCACGATCGGCCGCGCCAGGGCCGCAGCAGCGACAGACGTCTGCACGACGGCGGCCGGCACGCGTGGTGAAGCCGGCCCCCCACATCGACCCCAACGGGTGCACAGGCTGCACGCACTCGCCTGAACGCCCACGCTCCACGCAGTACCGAACCGCGCCGCCCCGGCGGCGCGGCCGGCCCTCTACGTCCCTAGTTCCCGCAACAAAGCTGGAGAATCCATGACACTCACCCACCTGCAACGGCTCGAAGCCGAAAGCATCCACATCCTGCGCGAGGTCGTCGCCGAGGCCGACAAGCCAGTGATGCTGTACTCCATCGGCAAGGACAGCGCGGTCATGCTGCACCTGGCGATGAAGGCCTTCTACCCGGCCGTGCCGCCCTTTCCGCTGCTGCACGTCGATACGCGCTGGAAGTTCCAGGAGATGTACCGCTTCCGCGACCGCATGGCGCAGCAGACCGGCATGGACCTGCTGGTGCACATCAACCCCGAAGGCGTGGAGAAGGACATCAACCCCTTCACCCACGGCTCGGCGATCCACACCGACATCATGAAGACCGAGGGCCTCAAGCAGGCGCTCGACCAGTACGGCTTCGACGTCGCCTTCGGCGGGGCGCGCCGCGACGAGGAGAAGTCGCGCGCCAAGGAGCGCGTGTTCTCCTTCCGCACCGCGCAGCACCGCTGGGACCCGAAGAACCAGCGCCCCGAGTTGTGGAAGCTCTACAACGCCAGAAAGCACAAGGGCGAGTCGATCCGGGTGTTTCCGCTGTCGAACTGGACCGAGCTCGACATCTGGCAGTACATCTACCTCGAGAACATCCCCATCGTGCCGCTGTATTACGCGGCCGAACGTCCGGTGGTCGAGCGCGACGGCACGCTGATCATGGTCGACGACCACCGCATGCCCCTGAAGCCCGGCGAGGTGCCGATGATGAAGAAGGTGCGCTTTCGCACCCTGGGCTGCTACCCGCTGACCGGTGCGGTGGAGTCCGAGGCCGACACGCTGCCGGCGATCATCCAGGAGATGCTCCTTACCCGCACCTCCGAACGCCAGGGTCGGGTGATCGACCACGATTCCGCCGCTTCCATGGAAAAGAAAAAGCAAGAGGGGTACTTCTGACATGGCACACGTTTCCGACCTCATCGCCACCGACATCGAGCAATACCTGAAGGCGCATGAACACAAGAGCCTGCTGCGCTTCATCACCTGCGGCAGCGTGGATGATGGCAAGAGCACGCTGATCGGGCGCCTGCTCTATGAATCGAAGATGCTGTTCGAGGACCAGCTCGCCGCGGTCGAGGCCGACTCGAAGAAGTTCGGCACCCAGGGCGACCAGATCGACTTCGCGCTGCTGGTCGATGGCCTGGCCGCCGAGCGCGAGCAGGGCATCACGATCGACGTGGCCTACCGCTTCTTCTCGACCGACAAGCGCAAGTTCATCGTCGCCGACACACCGGGCCACGAGCAGTACACCCGCAACATGGTCACCGGCGCGTCGACGGCGGATGTGGCCATCCTGATGGTCGATGCGCGCAAGGGCATCCTGACCCAGACCCGGCGCCACAGCTACCTGGTGTCGCTGCTGGGCATCCGCCACATCGTGGTGGCGATCAACAAGATGGACCTGGTCGATTACGCGGAGAAGGTCTTCCGCGACATCGTCGAGGACTACTCCGCCTTCGCGGCGCAGATCGGGCTCGACAACGTCACCTTCATCCCGCTGTCGGCCTTCAGGGGCGACAACATCACCACCCCGAGCAGCACCATGCCCTGGTACCACGGCACGACGCTGATGGGCTACCTGGAGACGGTGGAGGTCGACGACGCGCGCATGCAGCGCGCCCCCTTCCGCCTGCCGGTGCAGTGGGTCAACCGCCCGAACCTGGATTTCCGCGGCTTCGCCGGCCAGGTGGCGAGCGGCGTGATCCGCCCGGGCGATCGCATCCGCGTGCAGCCCTCGGGGCGCGAGAGCACGGTGGCGCGCATCGTCACCCACGGCGGCGACCTTGCGCAGGCGGTGGCCGGGCAGTCGATCACGCTCACGCTGGCCGACGAGATCGACATCTCGCGCGGCGACCTGATCTCGACCGTGGAGGCGCCGGCCGAGGTGGCCGACCAGTTCGAGACCACGATCGTGTGGATGCACGACGAGCCGCTGCTCGCGGGCCGGCCCTACCTGCTCAAGATCGGCGCCAAGACGGTCACGGCCACGATCACCGACATCAAGTACCAGGTGAACGTGAACACGCTCGAGCATGTGGCGGCCAAGACGCTGGAGCTGAACGCGATCGGCGTGTGCAATCTGTCGCTCGACCGGCCGATCGCCTTCGATGCCTACCAGGCCAACCGCGACACCGGCGGCTTCATCCTGATCGACCGCCTGTCGAACAACACGGTCGGCGCGGGCCTGCTGCACTTCGCGCTGCGCCGCGCACACAACATCCACCTGCAGCACGTCGATGTCGACAAGGCGGCGCGCTCGGCCCAGAAGCACCAGAAGAGCTGCGTGCTCTGGTTCACCGGCCTGTCGGGCGCGGGCAAGTCCTCGATCGCCAACCTGGTCGAGAAGAAGCTGCACGCGCTGGGCCACCACACCTACCTGCTCGACGGCGACAACGTGCGCCACGGCCTGAACAAGGACCTGGGCTTCACCGACGCCGACCGGGTGGAGAACATCCGCCGCGTGGCCGAGGTCGCGAAACTGATGGTGGACGCCGGCCTGATCGTGCTGACCGCCTTCATCTCGCCGTTCAAGTCGGAGCGGCGCATGGCGCGCAGCCTGATGGGCGACGACGAGTTCATCGAGATCTTCGTCGACACGCCGCTCGAGGTCGCCGAGCAGCGTGACGTGAAGGGCCTCTACAAGAAGGCGCGCCGCGGCGAACTGAAGAACTTCACCGGCATAGATTCGCCTTACGAGGCGCCGGAGAGCCCCGAACTGCGGCTCGCCACGCCCCAGCTCTCGCTCGACGCGGCCGCCGACGCGGTCATCGCCACGCTGCGCCTGCGCGGCGTCATCGCCGACTGAAAGCAGCGGGCCCGCACGGGCCCGCTGCCCACCATACACGAACAGGAACCACCATGCCCCAGCCATCCGACCCGAGCGCCCTGCTCGACGCCCTGCTCCCCGTCGCCCGCGCCGCCGGCGACGAGATCATGAAGATCTATGCCACCGACTTCGAGGTGCGTGGCAAGTCCGACGCCTCGCCGGTGACCGAAGCCGACGAGCGCGCCGAAGCCCTGATCCTGCCTGCACTCGCCCGCCTCACCCCGGACATCCCGATCGTCTCCGAGGAGGAGGCCGCGGCCGGGCGCATTCCCGCGGTGGGCGAGCGCTTCTGGCTGGTCGATCCGCTCGACGGCACCAAGGAGTTCATCAGCCGCAATGGCGAGTTCACCGTCAACATCGCGCTCATCGAGCGCGGCGAACCGGTACTCGGCGTCGTCTTCGCCCCTGCGCTCGACCGCCTGTTCGCCGGTGGCGCGACACTCGGCGCCCTGGTCGAGGACAAGGGCGTGCGCCGCACGATCGCCTGCCGCACGCCGCCCGCCGAAGGCCTGACCGTGGTGGCCAGTCGCTCGCACGGCGACGCCGACGCGCTGGCCGCCTTCCTCGCCGGGCGCAAGGTCGCCAGCCAGACCAACGCCGGCTCATCGCTCAAGCTGTGCCTGGTCGCAGCCGGCGAAGCCGATGTCTATCCGCGCCTCGGCCGCACCATGGAATGGGATATCGCCGCCGGCGATGCCGTGCTGCGCGCCGCGGGCGGCATCGTCCGCACCCTCGATGGCGGCGTCCTGGGATACGGCAAGGCGGATTTTGCCAATCCTCACTTCGCCGCCTGGGGCACGAGCGACGCGGTGTAACGCCACAAAAACCGAGCAAAGCTCGGTTTCCGCGACAACACCCCGAGTTCGATTTACAAGCCCTTGTTTCAACGTGCTTTATTTTTCACCTCCGGCTCGCGCAACGGCATCGAATGCGAGTAGCCAGGCCGGGGACGGCTTGCTCCAATTGACCGCGTCACGCAAAGGAACGCCCATGGCCTCCCACCATTCACCGCTTCGCCGCAGCCCCACCCAGTCCCGGGCGACCGCAACCCTGCGGGCGATCCGTGAGGCTGCGCTGCGCATCCTGAAGGAGGAAGGTCATGCGCGCCTGACCACCAACCGCATCGCCGAAGTGGCCGGGATCAGCATCGGCAGCCTCTACCAGTACTACGCCGACAAGCATGCGATTGCGGCGGACATCTGCAACGAGCTGCTGACCTCGGAACTCGACGACATCCGGCGCCTCGACCGCCAGGCGATCGCGCTCGCCGAGAACTCCCTCGACGCCACGCTCGAGTTCTTCGTCGCGGAACAGGTCGCGCGCCATCGGCGCCTGTACCTGCAGCTGCGCGACTTCTACCTCGAGATCCACTGGAAGTACGACTTCGAGGCCTACTCGCGCAAGCGTTACCCGAACAAGCCCACCACGGCCGAGTGGCTGCCGTCCGCCCTCGAGCGCCACCGCGACACCCTGCGGGTGCAGGACTTCACGCTCGCCGCGCGCATGGTCGCCAACGCGCTCGAAGGCACGATCCACGCCACCCTCGACCGCAACCCCGAGCTGATCCTGACGCAGGAATTCATCGACGAGCTGCACGTCATGCTCGTCCGTTATCTCAGGAAGATGCCCGGCGAAGGCATCCAGAACGACTAAGGAGACTCTCTTGTTCTACTACTTCGACTTCACCGTCTGGTTCAAGCTGCTGCGCCTCGTCGGCCAGGAGCAGAACACACGCCAGCGCCGCGGCCTGTACAAGCTGCTGCTGCTTCACGTACCGCTGCGCGCAACGGTGACCGCGGTGTGCTTCTTCCTCGACGGCATCCTGTTTCCCGGCCTGTGGCGCACCAAGGTGAAGACCCCGGTCTTCATCATCGGCCACGCGCGCAGCGGCACCACGCTCGCCCACCGGCTGATGGACGCCGACGCGCGTTTCTCCACCTTCAAGTACTACGAGCTGCTGCTGCCCTCGCTGCTGCAGAAGAAGCTCGTGCGCCTGGCCGCATGGATCGACGCCCACCTGCTCGGCCGCGCGCTCGAGCGCAGGCTGCAGGCCTGGGAGAAGCGCAAGTTCGGCCCCATGCAGCACATCCACAAGATGGGCCTGACGATCCCCGAGGAAGACGACCTGCTGTACTTCAACTCCTGCGCGTCGGGCTTCTGGCTGACCAAGCTCCCGTATATGAGCGAGCTCGACTTCTTCCACATCGACCAGCGCCCGGCCGCGAGCCGGCGCCGGATGATGAAGTTCTACAAGGAATGCGTGCGCCGCCAGCTCTACCTGAACGGCAGCGACCGCATCCACCTGAGCAAGAACCCCACCTATTGCGGCCGCGTCGCGTCCCTGATCGAAGCCTTTCCCGATGCGCGCTTCGTGATCCTCTACCGCAACCCGCACGAGACCATCCCCAGCCTGCTCAAGCTCCTCAACGTGGGCTGGAAGCTGCAGGGCAACCTGTCGCAGGACCGCATCCGCGAATCCAACCAGGTGATGACCGGGCTCTCCTACGAGTCCTACCTCCATCCGCTCGAGGTCCTCGAGCGCCACCCCGAGACCCCGCACGCGGTCATCGACTACCGGCGCCTGACCACCGATCCGAAGGGCACGATCGAGGACGTCTATCGCGACCTCGGGCTCGACATCAGCCCCGACTTTGCCCGCTTCCTGGAGGCCGAGGCCGCCCGAACCCGCAAGCACGAAACCGAACACCGCTACAGCCTGGCCGAATTCGGCCTCGACGACGGCGAGATCCGGGAGCGACTGGCGCCCCTGTTCGAGAAGTTCAACTGGGACGAGGACGTCCCCCCCAACCCGCAGAGCGCATCCGCGCAAGACAAGAAGGAGCTGGCCCATGCATGAGCCCAATCCCCGGCACGACGCCGTGTTCGACATCGTCAAGGCCCACGTCGAGGCGCGCGACCCGGAGACCCGCGATGCCGCCGTCCAGTTGCGCCAGGCCTGGGACGACATGATCGCGCAGCTGCAGGACGCCCGCGATGCGATCGACGACCCCAAGCTGTGGCCCCCACCCGCCACGCCGCGCAACCTCGCCGAAGGCTACCGCTACGTGCTCGGCTTCCTCTACGGCTCGATCTCGCGCTGCCTCGGACCGACGCCGGAGTTCCCCTACTTCGTGCGCGCCATCCAGCCGCTCAACCGCTCGACCATCGACAACTGCGACGCCCTCTACCTGATGGCGCCGATCGACGGCAACTACAGCTACACCATCCGCGGTCGCGCCGCCGACACCAGCGCCTGGCGCGGCGGCAAGGCGCCGGCCGGGGTGCGCAAGGCCCCGCACTACGTGATCTTCGAGACGCCCAGCGGCTACTCGGGCGAAAGCGGCAGCCTCAAGGAGATGACGCCCGGCTCGCGCATCAACTGCGCCGAGCTGGACTGCACCGAGCTGAAGGTGGAGGCAGATGGCAGCTTCGAGATCCTGCTCGCGCCCGAGAAGCCGCCCGGCTACGAGGGCAACTTCATGCTCACCCGCGCCAGCCGCACCCGCAAGCAGAAGGACGGCAGCAGCGTCACGCGCGAATACGTGAGCCAGCTGGTGATGCTGCGCGAGCTGTTCTCCGACTGGGAGAACGAGGACCTGCTCGAGCTCTTCATCTACCGCAACGACCTGCTCGGCAAGCCGATGCCGGCCTACACGCCCGAGGTCGCCGCCAGGCAGATCGCCGACATCGGCCGCTTCACCCGCAACCAGGTGCACTTCTGGAACGAGTTCTACGCGGTCGTGTGCGAGTGCTACGGCGACATGAACGGCGACGGCCAGTGCTTCATGCCGCGCAACGACTTCAACAAGCCGAACGCCGCCTCGCTCGCCACCGCGGGCGGCATGGCCACCAACGTGTATTGCGGCGGCATCTTCGAGCTGGCACCCGACGAGGCGCTGGTGGTCGAGATGCACCAGCCGGTGGAGCCGGTGTACATCGGCTTCAGCCTGGGCAACATGTGGGGCGAATCGCTGGACTTCGCCAACTACCAGAGCAGCCTCGGCGGCCTGCAGGCGCACCGCGATGCCGACAACGTCTTCCGCCTGGTGGTCTCCCATCGCGATCCGGGCATCGCCAACTGGCTCGACGCCACCGGCCACCCCGAGGGCTACATGGCGATACGCTGGGCCTACCCGGTCAAGCCCATGGACAACCTGCCCTGGGCCACGGCGAAGAAGGTGCCGCTGGCCGAAATCCACCAGCACCTGCCGGCCGACACCCGCCTGATCTCGCCCGAGGAGCGCCGGAAGCAGATTGCGATCCGGCAGGAACACGTGCAACGCCGCTACCGCCAGCACTGACAAGGAGCCCCGCATGACCCACACCCTGAAGGACAAGGTAGCGATCGTCACCGGTGCCAGCCGCGGAATCGGCGCGGCGATCGCACAACGCTTTGCGGCGGAGGGCGCGCGGGTCGTGCTCGTCGCGCGCACTGGCGAACCCGGCGGCAAGCTGCCCGGCTCGCTCGACGAGACCGCAGCGCACATCCGCGCGGCCGGCGGCGACTGCCTGTGCGTGCAGGCCGACCTGGCCAGCGCCACCGATCGCGAGCGCATCGTCGCCGAAACGCTACGTCATTACGGCGGCATCGACATCCTGGTCAACAACGCCGCCTGGGCGCGTTTCGGCGCGGGTTACGCGCAGTCGGTGGAGCGCGTCCAGCTGGCCTATGCGGTCAACCTGTTCGCGCCGCACCACCTCGCGCAACTCGCCATCCCGGCGATGAAGGCGCGCGGCGGCGGCTGGATCCTCAACCTGTCGAGCGCGACCAGCACCCGCCCCGGCCCGGCACCCTACGCCCCGAAGGACCGTGCCTACCGCTTCCACACCACCCACTCGCCCACGCTCTACGGCTCGACCAAGGCCGCGCTCGAACGCCTGAGCACCGGCATGGCGATGGAGCTTGCCGCCGACAACATCGCGGTGAACACCCTGGCCCCGGTCGAGGCCGTAGCCAGCGAAGGCGCGCTCGTCAGCGGCTCGATCGACGACCTCGCCCACATGGAGCCGGTGGAAGCCATGGCCGAAGCGGCCCTGGCCCTGTGTTCCCGTTCGCAGGCTGCGCTGTCGGGCCGGGTCGCCCTGAGCCTGCCGCTGCTGCGCGAGCTCGGCCTGCCCGTGATGCGCCTCGATGGCGCCGGCCCGCTGCCCGATTTCAAGCTTTGAACCTTGCCCAGGACTCCCCCCATGTTCGAGATCTTCGCCTCCACCCCTGAAAACCTGAACCTGGCCGACATGGGCGCCTTTGCCCGCCGCGTCGAAGCCATGGGCTACGACGGCCTCTTCGTCTCCGACGCGATCCACGATGGCCTGCTGCTCGCCTGTCAGGCGCTATCCGCGACCTCGAAACTCAAGGTCGGCACCTCGGTGCTGATCGTCTTCCCGCGCAGCCCTATGAACGTCGCGCTGGCCGCCTGGGACCTGCAGAAAATGTCGGGCGGCCGCTTCGAGCTCGGCATGGGCACGCAGATCAAGCAGAACATCGAGGATCGCTACTCGGCGCGCTGGCTGCCGCCGGCCGCCGGCATGCGCGAATACGTGGGCGCGCTGCGTGCCATCTTCCACGCCTTCCGCACCGGCGAACGGCTCGAGTACATCGGTGAGCACTACAAGTTCACCCGCCTGCAGCCCTTCTTCAACCCGGGGCCGATCGACGCGCCCGACGTGCCGCTGATGCTCGGTGCGGTCGGCCCGAAGATGCTCGAACTGGTCGGCCAGAGCGCGGATGGCATCCACACCCATCCGACCAACACCTCGGTGCGTTACCTAAAGGAAGTGATCCTGCCGCAGATCGCCGTCGGCACCGAAAAGCGCGACCCCGGACGCGCCAGGCCCTTCATCAGCGCGAGCCAGTTCGTCGCCACCGGGCCGGACGACGCCACGGTCGCCAGCGAACGCGAACGCTTCCGCGACATGCTGGCCTTCCTGTTCTCGACACCGGCGTACTGGGCAAGCCTGGAGCTGTTCGGCTGGCAGCACATCGGCGAACAACTGCTCGCGCTCACCCGCGAGGGCCGGTGGAAGGACATGCCGGACGTCTTTACCGACGAGCTGCTGGACACCTTCCTGGTGAGCGGTCGCTATGACGAACTGCCATCCGCCATGAACGCCCGTTTCGGCGGTCTGGTGGACCGCGTGACGCTGACCGTGCCGAACGATCCGGCACACGATGCCGCGGCAGCCGAGGCGATACGGGCGATACGCGCGTTCAGCGCGACGCGCTGATCATCCTGCGGACCGGCGGCCGGTGATCGGCCGCCACCGTCTCAGACGTCCGCGCCGCCCCGCAGCGGCGCGACGCTGTTCAGCATGATGCGCACGAGCTCGGTCTGACGCCGTACCCCGGTCTTGGAGAAGATCGCGCGCAGGTGGGCGCGCGCGGTGTTGCGGCGGATGCCCAGGGCCTCGGCGGTTTCCTCGAGCGATGCGCCATCGGCGAGCTTCAAGGCGACGGAGGTCTCGGTCGGGGTGAGGTTGAAAAGCTGCCGGATCGCCTCCGCATCGGCCAGCGTGCGCCCGGCGGGATCACGAACATACAGCACCGCGACCGGCCGGCCACGCACGCCCGCCCACTCGCCAGCCGGCAGCACCTCCACGACGACCCCCAGGGCGGGCTGCCCCGACGGCCGCGATATCGACAGCGCCTCGACCACAGCCGGCTGGGACGACGCATGCCTTGCGAAGGCACCGCGTATCAGGCTCTGCAGCGCCCGATTGTCGCTCGGGTAAAAGGCCTCGAGTCCGCCACCGGCCAGTTTCAGTCCGTCGCCGCTGGAAAGAATCTCCTGTGCCGTCAGGTTCTGGTCGAATACCCGGCCGCGCTCGTCGAGGACGATCGTCCCGACCGACAGGCGCCCCATCGCGCTCGAGAACGCCCCGCCGAGCGATTCCTTGCGATGCAGCAGGTTGTGCATCTGCAGCGCGCGTCGCAGGTGCGGTAGCAGCGCCTGACAGCGCGCCCGATCCTGCGGGGTGAACGCGGGCGCCGATTCGGGACGCGTGATCCGCAGCGGCATGCGCCCGGCCCCCGCGATCGAGATATCCACCGACATGACGTGGAAGACGTCGTACTGCGTGCACCAATGCTGGAGATAGGCCGAGCGACGCCACTCCGACAACTCCATCAGATCATCCACGACGTAGATCTGATCCGTCGCCAGATTCACGAACGGCGTGACGTCGCTGCGCGCGGGCTCGAAACGGGCGTTTCCGCCGTTTTCACTATCGCCGACCCAGACGATGAGACCCGGGTCCTCGATCGAGGCCTCGCGCAGGATCAGGGTCAGGAAGTTCGCTGCAAACAGGCTTCGCATCTCCTGCAATGCATCGACCCATTTCTGGCTGTCCATGATCGCTGCGTAGATGAGGCCCACGATGTGATCGTGGTGCGCAGTGTCCATGCCCGCAGCAAGAAAGACCCCGGACGGGTCATGAGCGCTCACTGCAGCACCTCGGGCTCCATCATGCGATCCGGCTTTTAGAGTCATGGAAGGAATATCCACAAGCCCCCGCAGCGCCTCATCGTCCGGATGGACGATAAGGCGGTAGTCCCCCTAAAGGATGTCATCCACCACGGCCAGGCCGACACTCGGCAGAGGTCGGCGGATGGCCGCTCGAAACTACTGAAGGGGGTCGTAAGGCATGCTCGATTTCGATAAGAGGACAATCTTGGTGACCGGTGGCGGCGCGGGTATCGGGCGAGCCACCGTCGAGAAGTTCGCCAGGCTGAAGGCGAAAGTACGGGTGATCGAGTCGGACGCAGCACGCGCTGCCGACGTCGAAGCCTGGCTCGTCAGCCAGGGCGACGGACACAAGGTCTTCCGCGGCGACGTGACGCGGGCGGACGACGTCAGGCGCGTGTTCGCCGAACTGGCTGCGACAGACGGTGCGCTCGACGTGCTGGTCAACAACGTCGGCGATTCGCTCCAGCTCGCAAAGCCCTTCGAAGACTATTCGGACGAGGATATCGACCGGCTGTACGGCGCGAACCTGCGCCACGTATTCGAGGTGACGCGCAGCGCCCTGCCTCTGCTCAAGCGTCACCGCAGCCCCACCGCAAGCATCGTCAATCTGTCGACCATCGAAGGCTTCCGTGGCGTGCCCAACCTGGCGGTGTATTCGACCTTCAAGACCGCGCTGGCCGGTTTCACCAGGAGCCTTGCCGTCGAGCTGGGCCGCCACGCCATCCGCGTCAACCAGGTCGCGCCCGAAGCCACCGAAACCGCCCAGCTGCCCCTGTCACAGTTCATCAAGGCCGAATACGCCGAACGCGTCAGCGACTGGGTGCCGCTGGGGCGCTATGGCAAGGCCGAGGAAATTGCCGACGCGGTGATCTATCTCGCCAGCGACATGGCGAGCTGGGTCAGCGGCACGACGCTGCACGTGGACGGCGGCGCCCTCGCGGCCAGCGGCTGGTACCGCACGCCTCAAGGCGGCTGGACGATCGCGCCAGTCATCGAAACCAACGGATTCAATTTCTAAGGAGACAGACCATCATGAAGACTCTGGTCGTCGGCGGCACCGGCCTTCTCGGCGGGCACGCAGCGTTGTACCTCAAGGCACAGGGATTCGACGTCACCATCGCCTCGCGGACGGCGCCCAAGGCGCCGCTGCTGGCGGCACTGCCCTTTGTCAGCATCGACTACACGCAGGCCATCGACCCATCGGTGCTGAAAGGCTTCGATGCGCTGCTCTTCTGCGCGGGGCAGGACATTCGCCACGTCGATCTCGGGCAGTCGCTGGACGAGCAATGGCACACGCGCAATACCCTCGCCATCCCGCGCTTCTTCGCTGCCGCGCGCGACGCGGGCATGCGCCGCGCAGTCCTGCTGGGCAGCTTCTATCCGCAAATGGCACCCGAGCTGATCGAGACGGTTCCCTACGTCCGCTCCCGCCACCTGTCGGATATCGGCGTACGCGCCCTGAACTCGGCCACATTCGAAGTCGTGTCGGTGAACGCACCCTTCATGGTCGGCCACGTGCCGGGCTTGCCGAACCCGATGTTCGACGCCTACGTCGCCTATGCGAAGGGGCAGATGCCCGACCTGCCGGTATTCGGTCCGAAAGGCGGCACCAACTTCATGTCGGTGCGCTCGCTGTCCGAAGCGCTGCACCAGGCGCTGGTCAAGGGCACGCCGGGCAAGGCCTATCTGGTCGGCGACGAGAACCTGAGCTTCGCCAAGTACTTCAGCCTGTTCTTCGAGGCCGTCGGCAATCCGCAGCCGGTCCCCGAGCTGGACCAGGAGCACCCGCTCCTGCCCGACGTCGCCATCTACACCGGACGCGGCAACTACGCCCGCTACGAGCCCGACATGTCCCTCGCCTACCGTCGCAATGACGTGGAAGCGGCGGTGCGTGCGCTGGTCGGGCAAGACCGCTAAGTACCAAAGGGCATCCGTGGCGCGCTGGGCGAGCGCCACGGATGCCCGAGCGGTTTTTCGGGGGCAAGGCCGTCAGCGCGGCGTCACGGCACAGTAAAGCGGAGCACCTGCCTCAGGATTCGCCTTCGCGACGCATCGCCTGCAGCGTTACCGCCGAGAAGAGCTCGATCCGTTTCCGGCCGGCCTCGACGGCAGTCAGCGGCTCACACGCTTCGAGCGTGGCCAGGCTGACACGGGCCAGGGTCTGATAGCAGCTCGTGCCGTTCCGCTTCCAGTCGACCTCGTCGGCCCCCAGCGGCCGGATGACGCGAGCCGGCAGGCCCGCCACCAGACTCTGCGGCGGCACCTGCATGCCGCTCTTCACGAATGCGCAGGCGGCAACGATGCTGGACTCGCCGATGAGCGCGCCGTCCATGATCACCGCATTCATGCCGATCAGCGCATTCCGACCGATGCGGCAGCCGTGCAGGACCGCGCCGTGCCCCACGTGCCCGTCTTCCTCGACCACCGTGTCGGAGCCGGGGAAGCCGTGCATCACGCAGGTGTCCTGCACGTTCGAACCCGGCTCCAGAACGATGCGTCCGAAATCGCCGCGCAGGCAGGCCAGCGGGGCAACGTAGCAGCCTGCGCCGACGATCACATCGCCGATCAGCACCGCATCCGGATGCACGAACGCATCCGGCGACACCACCGGCCGCAGGCCGGCAAACGCGTAGCAGGTCATCACATCACTCCATGGAAGCTGTCCGCGGTCGCATCCGCACGGCAAACGCAACGGCCAGGGCAAAGCTCAGCGCCAACAGCAGGAAGGCCTCGACGTAGGCCACGAAGACGCCATCGGCAAGCGCGCCATGCACGGTCGTGCGCCATTCCACGAACACCGCGACGACCGCGACGCCGAGCACACCCCCCAGTTGCCGGGTGTAGTTGCTGACCATCGACGCCTGCCCCAGACGCGCGGGGACGACATGCGCCATGGTGGCCACCATCAGCGCCGGCACCGTCAGCCCGAGCCCGAGCCGACCGACCAGGCTGAAGCCGATCACTTCAGCGTAGCTGATCTCTCCCCCTCGCCACGCGAACAGCACGAAGGACACCCCGAACAACACCAGCCCCCACACCGTGATCCAGCGCGGCGAATAGCGGTCGGTCAGCACGCCGGCCAGCGGAATGACGACGGCGAGCAGCATGCCCGATGGCAGCAGGGCCAGCCCGGCATGCGTGGCGTCGTAGCCGAGCGCACTCTGCAGGAAGACGGGAATCAGATACGTCGATGCATACAGGCCGAAGCCGTACACCACGGTCACCAACCCTGCCATCGCGAAGCTGCGCTCGGCGAAGATGTCCAGCGACACGATGGGCGCAGCCGCGCGCCGGGCATGGCGCACGAAGGCCACCACGCACACCATCGAGAGGACCAGCACGAGCGAGGTCCGGGGTGCGAACAGGCCGGACCCGCGCAGGCTGGCGATGAAGTCGATCGCCAGCAGCGAGGCCGCGCACAGGATGCCCACGCCCTGCCAGTCGAAGGGCTGGCGCCGCGCGGCTTCGTGGCGCGGCAGCAGGTACAGGCCGAGGATGCCGGCGATGACGCAGAACGGCAGGCTCATCAGGAAGATCGACGGCCAGCCGAACCGGTCGAGCAGGACGCCCGCCAGCGCGGGCGCGACTGCCGGCGCCAGCACGATGCCGAAGCCCAGCAGCCCATGCGCCCGCCCCTGGCTGCCGGGTGAAAACAGGCGCATCACCGCGAGCATCGGCAGCGGTTGCAGCAGTCCCGCCGCCACACCTTGCACGGTGCGCATGGCGACGACAAAGCTGAAGCTGTCGCCCAGCGCCCCGGCGACACTGCTGACGCCCAGCAAGAGGTTGGCGCCGAGGAAGAGCCGCCGGAAACCGATCCGGTCAAGCAGCCACGGCGTGGGCAGCATGGCGACGGTGAGCGCGGCCATGAAGCCGGTGATCGCCCACTGCACCTGGTGCTGGCCCAGCCCGTAATAGGCCCCGAGGGCCGGAACGGCCACGTTGAAGCTGGTGGTCGCCAGCACGGCGGCGATGGTGCCCAGCCCGACCACGGTCAGCGCAAGCCACTTGAAGGCCTCGCCGTGGCGGGCGATCAACTCGTCGCGTGTCCGGACCGGCGGAAGGCAGCGCATCGCGCTTCGTCGCCTCAGCCGGCCGAGGGCTGCCAGGACACGCCGTTGATGTGCGAGCCGCCGTCGAGGAACACCGTGTTGCCGGTCATGTAGCCGCCGGCATCGCTGCAGATGAAGGCGATGATGCTGCCGATGTCCTGTTCGGGTTCCCCCATGCGGCCCATCGGGTTCTGCCTGAGCAGCTGCGCGGCATTCTCCGGCGACGCGGCGGCGAAACGCTCGTAGGCCGGGGTGCGCGCGCCCGGGCAGACCGCATTGACGGTGATGCCGTGCGCCGCCCATTCGCGCGCCGCGCTGCGGGTGAGACAGCGCAGCGCTTCCTTGCTGACGTTGTAGTCGGCCGTGTACATGTGCGCATTGACGCCATTGAGCGAGCACATGTTGATGATGCGGCCCCAGCGCTGCGCCTTCATGTGCGGGAAGGCGCGCTGCATCGCGGCCAGCGGCGCATAGAAGCTGCCCTGCAGCGCGCGCGCGAAATCGCCCGCTGCCTTGGTCTCGAGCGGCCCCGGCAGGTTGCCCAGGTAGGCGTTGTTGATGAGGATGTGGAGCGCGCCGAAGCGCTCGGCCACCGCATCCACCAGCGCCTCCACGCTCGCGCTGTCGGCGATGTCGCAGCCGATCGCCACCGCCTCGGCGCCACGCGACTGCGCGATGGCGACGGTCTCGGCGGCGGTTTCCGCGTTGATGTCGGACACCACCACCCGGGCGCCCTGCTGCGCCAGCTGCAGGGCCACGCCGCGACCGATGCCCTGGCCGGCGCCCGTGACGACGGCAACCTTACCCGCGAGAACGCCGTTGCCCGTCGCCGTCATCGCTCAGGCCTCCGCCGTGCTCAGGTCGCCGTAGCGCTGCACGTGGAAATCGCCATCGCCGAGGCTGGCCTGCGCGACGCGGATGCGCTTGAGGTAGAGGCCGACGTCGAGCTCGTCGGTGACGCCCATACCGCCGTGCAGCTGCACCGCCTCGCGGCTGATGCGGTGGGCGGCGTCACCGGCCTTCCACTTGGCGAGGCTGGCCATGCGCGCGCGCGTCGCGGCATCGAGCGTCGGGTCGTCCATCGCCGCCAGGCCGGCCATCACCGTGCTGCGTGCGAGCTGCAGGTGCGCGTAGCACCACGCGGCGCGGTGCTGCAGGGCCTGGAAGCTGCCGATCGGCACGTCGAACTGCACGCGCGTCTTCAGGTACTCGATGGTGGTGTCGAACAGGCTTTGCGTGGCGCCCAGCAGCTCGGCCGCCAGGCACACGCGGCCGCGATCGAGCGCCGCGTCGAGCGCGGCGAAGCCCTCGCCCTCCGCGCCCAGCCGCGCCGCGGCGCCGACGCGCACCTCGTTCAGCACCAGCGTGGCGTGGTTGCGCGAATCGAGCGTCTTCATCGGCGACACCTGCACGCCGGCCGCGTCCGCGGCGACGATGAACAGGCTGATGCCGCCCTGCTCGCCCGGCTGGCCGCCGGTGCGCGCGGCGACGATGAAGGCATCCGCGCCCAAGCCGTCGGCGACGAAGGCCTTGGTGCCGGTGAGCACGTAGCCGTCACCCGCACGCGTGGCGCGCAGCGCGACCGCGGCGGGGTCGTGGCGCGGCGTTTCGTCCACCGCCAGCGCGACGCGCTTGTCGCCGCCGATCAGCGCCGCCATCCACGCCGCCTGCTGCGCTTCGGAGCCAGCGAGCTCGATCACCGCGCCGCCGAGCACGACGCTCGACAGCAGCGGCGAGGCCGACAGGTTGCGGCCGATCTGCTCGAACACCGCGCCCAGGCCCTTGCAGCCGAACTCAAGGCCACCGAGCGCTTCGGGGAAGGGAATCGCGCTCCAGCCCATGTCGACCATCTCGCGCCACAGCGCGGCGTCGAAACCCTCGGCCGCCCCCTCATCGCGCAGCTTGCGCTGGGCGGTGACCGGGCTCTTCGCCATCAGGAACTCGGCGGCGGTATCGGCCAGCAGTTGCTGCTCTTCGGAATAAACCAGACTCATGACAGGCTGCTCCTCACTTGCCCTGCTTGCCGCTGTTGCCCTCGGGCAACTCCAGCACCCGCTTGGCGATCACGTTCAACTGCACCTCGGACGAGCCGCCGGCGATGGTCTGCGCGAAGCTGCCCAGCCACGCCTTGGTGAGCGCCAGCTCCTGCGGCTCGAAGGCGTCGCCTTCCCAGCCCAGCGCGCGGTGGCCGAGCACGTCGACCAGCACCTCGAACTTGTCCTTCTCCTGCTCGGAGTGCACCAGCTTCATGATCGACATCAGCCCGGACACGTTCCTGCGCGCGCGCGCCTCCTCACCCATGCGCTGAGCGGTGAGGCTGTAGGCCATTTCGTCCATCGCCATCGCGTAGGCGCGCTGGCGCAGCGCGACGTCGGCCGGCGAGGACGCCGCCTGCGCCGGCAGGTACGTGCCGGCGATCGACAGCAGGTCGAAGTGGGTCGGCAGGCTGAACTCGCCGAACTTCGACATCGCCCTGCGCTCGTGCTGCAGCAGCGCCTTGGCCAGGGTCCAGCCGCCATTGAGCGGGCCGATCAGCTGGCGCTTGGGCACCTTCACGTTGTCGAAGAAGACCTGGCAGAACGACGACTTGCCGCTGATGAGGTCGATCGGCCGCGCCTCGATGCCCGGCGAGCTCATGTCCACCACGAGCAGGCTGATGCCCTGCTGCTTGGGCACGTCGGGGTTGGTGCGCACCAGCATGTACATCCAGTCGGACTTGTCGCCGTAGGAGGTCCAGATCTTGGTGCCATTGACCACGAAGTGATCCCCGGCATCGACGGCGCTGGTCTTGAGGCTGGCGAGGTCGGAACCGGCGTTGGGCTCGGAGAAGCCCTGACACCAGCGGATCTCGCCGCGCGCCATCGGCGGCAGCAGCTCGCGCTTCTGCTCTTCGCTGCCGAACTCGAGGATCACCGGGCCCAGCATCCAGATGCCGAGGTTGATCTGCGGCGGGCGGCAGCGCAGGCGGCGCAGCTCGGACTCGAGCACCGCGTTCTGCTCCGGTGTCAGCCCGCCGCCGCCGTACTCGGCCGGCCAGTCGGGGCAGAACCAGCCCTTGTCGCGCATGCGCTCGAACCACAGGCGCTGGTCCTCGGTCTTGAACTCGACCGTGCGCCCGCCCCACACCAGCTCGCCATCAGGCATCCCGGTGCGCATCGAGGCCGGGCAGTTGGCCTCGAGCCAGGCGCGGGTCTCGCGGCGGAAATCTTCGAGGGTGCTCATTTCCTGTTCCTGTCGTGGTTCAGCGCGAACGCGGCATGCCAAGGCCGAACTGTGCCACCAGTTCGCGCTGGATCTCGTTGGTACCGCCGCCGAAGGTCAGCGTGACCGAGGCGCGCACCTCGTATTCCAGCTCGCCGAGCAGGGCCGCGGCCGCCGACCCTTCGCACACCAGGCCGCTGGCGCCGACGATCTCGGACAGCTTGCGCAGGATATCGACCGCGGACTCCGAACCGTACACCTTGGTCGCCGACGCCAGCGCCACGTCCATGTGGCCGCGCTCGAGGTCGGCGGCGATGCGGAAGTTGATCAGCCGCATGGCCTCGATCTTCGCGTAGCACTCGGCCAGCAGGCTGCGCACCCAGGCGGCATCGACCGCGCGGCGGCCGTTCTCGTCCTGGGCCTTGGCCCACAGCAGCACGCGGCGATACAGCGCGACGACCTTGTCCGACCAGGAGCCTAGGCCCAGGCGCTCGTGGTTGAGCTGGGCGGTGATGAGCTTCCAGCCACCGTTGAGCTCGCCCACCAGCATCTCCTTCGGCACCTTCACGTTGTCGTAGTAGGTGGCGGCAGTGGGGTTGCTGCAGGTGGGGATGACGGTGTGCGAGAAGCCTTCCGCCCGGGTGTCCAGGATCAGGATGGACACGCCCTTGTGGCGCGGCAGGTTGGGATCGGTGCGCGCGGCGAGCCAGACGAAGTCGGCGGCCTCGGCGCCCGAGGTCCACAGCTTGTTGCCGTTAACCACGAAGTGGTCGCCTTCAAGCCGCGCACTGGTCTTGAGCGTGGCGAGGTCGGAGCCCGCCTCCGGCTCGGAATAGCCGATGGCGAACATGATCTCGCCGGCGGCGATGCCGGGCAGGAACTTCTTCTTCTGCAGCTCGGTGCCCGCCTCCATCAGCGCCGGGCCGACCGTGCTGATGGTGACGAAGGGCAGCGGCGCACCGGCGATGTTGGCTTCCTCGAAGAAGATCAGCTGCTCGGTGGCGGCATAGCCCTGGCCGCCGTGTTCCTTGGGCCAGCCCACCGCCAGCCAACCGTCCGCGCCCATCTTGCGGATGGTGTTGCGGTACAGCTCGCCGCCTTCCTTGCCGCGCAGCTCGCTGCGCAGCTCGGGGGTCATCAGGGTCTGGAAGTAGTCGCGCACCTTCAGGCGCAGCGCGTGTTGTTCCGGGGTCAGATCGACGAACATCGTTCGTTCTCCTTCGCTCAGGCGACGCCGAGGATGAGGCCGCTGGTCGGCACGCCGGTGCCGGCGGTGACCAGCACGTTTTCGACATCGGCCACCTGGTTGGCGGCCGTGCCGCGCACCTGGCGCACCGCCTCGGCGACGCCGTTCATGCCGTGGATGTAGGCCTCGCCCAGCTGGCCACCGTGGGTGTTGATCGGCAGCTTGCCGCCGCGGGCGTGCTCGCCGGCACGGATGAAGTCCTTGGCCTCGCCGCGCTTGCAGAAGCCGAACTCTTCCAGCTGCGGCAGTACGAAGGGGGTGAAGTGGTCGTAGATCACCGCGGTCTGGAAGGCGTCGGGGCCGAGGCCGGACTGGGCGTAGAGCTCCTTCGCCACCACGCCCATCTCCGGCAGGCCGGTGATGTCGTCGCGGTAGTAGGAGGTCATGCTCTGCTGACCTTCGGTGATGCCCTGCGAGCCGGCCTTGATGATGACCGGCTTCTGCTTGAGGTCGCGGGCGCGCTCGGCCGAGGTGATGACCATCGCCACCGCGCCGTCGGACTCCTGGCAGCAGTCGAGCAGGCGCAGCGGTTCGGCGATCCACTTCGAGGCCTGGTGCTCTGCCAGCGTGATCGGCTTGCCGTAGAAGAAGGCCGCCGGGTTGGTGGCGGCGAAGTCGCGCACGGCGACCGACACGCGGCCGAAGTCCTCGCTGGTGGCGCCGTATTCGTGCATGTAACGCTGGGCGAACATGCCCACCCAGGCCGCCGGAGTGTGAAAGCCGTAGGGCATGTACCAGCCGTAGTTTACGTTCTCGAAAATCGGCGTGTCGCCAAAGCCATAGGTGCCGGTGCCGAAGCGATACCACGAACGCTCGTTCATGGCGCGGAACACCACCACCACCTTGGCCAGCCCGGTGGCCACCGCCATCGCCGCGTGCACCACCGGAGCGCAAGCGGCGCCGCCGCCGTGCGGGATCTGGGAGAAGAACTTGACGTTCTTGCAGCCGAGCAGGCGCGCGATCTCGTAGTCGGGCACCTTGTCCATGGTGTAGGACGAGAAGCCTTCGACCTCGGACGGGTCGATGCCGGCGTCGGCCAGCGCGGCCAGGGTGGATTCCATCGCCAGGCGCAGCTCGGTGCGGCCGGAGTTCTTGGAGAATTCGGTCGCGCCCAGGCCAACGATGGCAGCGCGGCCGGAAAGGGACATATCCGTCATGAGTTCGGTTCTCCGCATGTCAGGGCAGCACCAGCGTGGCCGTGCCGGTCACGTGGCTGCCCATCGAGTTCTTGCCCTTGAGCGCGACTTCCACCTCGCGGCTGGCCGCGTCGGTGCGGACGACCTCGCCGCTGAAGGTCATGGTGTCGCCCGGGTAGTTGGGCGCGCCGAGCTTGATCTTGAGATCCTTGAAGCGCGCCGCCGGACCGGCCCAGCCTTCGACGAAGCGCTGGGAGAGGCCGCTGGTGGTGAGGATGTTCATGAACACGTGCGGCGAGCCGAGCTGCTGTGCGGCTTCCATGTCGTGGTGGCCGGGGAAGTAGTCGCGGGTGGCGATCGCCGCCGAGGCGATCAGCGTCGTCGTGATCGGGATCGCCAGCTCCGGCAGCGCCTCGCCGGGGCGCACGTCGTCAAAGCGCTTGCTGTTCTTCGAGGTCATATTTCCATCCCAGCTTGTCGTTGTTGGCGAGCCAGTCGCCGAGTCGTTCGAGCGTGGCGGCGCTGCCGCCCAGGGTGATGCCGATCGCGCGGCTCCAGTAGAGGTAGCGGTGGATCGGATAGGTCAGATCGACGCCGATGCCGCCATGCACGTGCTGAGCCTTGTGGCCTACGAGGTGGCCGCATTCGTTGGCGAGGTACTTGACCGCCAGCGCCTCGGACGGCGACGGCAGGCCGGCGTCCAGGCGATACACGAGCTGCCACAGCGCGGAGCGCAGCGCCTCGATCGCGATGTGGGCGTCGGCCATGCTCATCTGCACCGCCTGGAAGGTGGCGATGGCGCGGTCGAACTGGCGACGGTCGTTGATGTACGCAACCGTGCGGCGCACCTGCTCGGTGCTCACGCCCAGTTGCAGCGCGGCCAGCGCGGCGATGGCGCGCTGCTCCAGCCAGGACAGCGCCGCCTCGGGCAGCACTGCGTCCGCAGGCAGGCGGTGGGCCTTGAAGCCCAGGTCGGCCACCGCCTCGCGGTGGGTGAACACACCCGCGACCTTGTCGATGCCGGCGGCGCGCAGATCCACCGACACCAGCCGGGGGCCGTCGTCAGTGTCGGCCAGCAGCAAGGCGCGGCACACCTCGGCACCCAGCGCCACGGCGGCCACCTTGCCGTCGAGCACCCAGCCGTCGCCGTCGCGGCGCGCCTTGAGCGCAACGCCATGGGCCGATGCCGCGGCATCGAGCGACAGCGTGATCAGCAGCTTGCCTTCGGCTGCGGCGGCAGCGATCCCGGCGCCGCTGTCACCACCGAAGCGCGCCAGCGTGGCAGCGCCAAGCTGGTGGCGCCACAGCGGCACATGGCCGAGGCCGCGCCCCTGGGCTTCGAGCACCAGCATCAGCTCGGTCATGCCCAGGCCGCTACCGCCCGCGTCTTCCGGAATCGCCAGCGCATGCAGGCCGGTCTCGACGCACTGCTTCCACAGGTCGGCCATGAAGGGCTCGCCCGCGGTGTCGAAGGCGCGCAGGCGGTCGTCGGTGCACAGGTCGCCGAACAGGCTGCCCGCCATGTCGGCGATGGCGCGCTGATCGTCAGTCAGTTGGAAATCCATGTTCGTCTCCTCAGGCCGCAACCGGCCGGAACATCGGCAGGGTCAGTTCGCCGTCGTCGAAGGACTGGAACTCGACCTGCACGCGCTGACCGATCTGGATCTCGTCACGCTTGACGCCCACCAGGCCAGCGATCAGGCGCACGCCCTCGTCGAGTTCGATGAGGCCGATCGGGTTGGGATGCTCGAACGGCGGCACCTCGGGGTAGTGCATGACGACGAAGGAATAGATGCTGCCCTTGCCCGATGCCTCGACCGTGTCCCAGTCGAAGGAATGGCACTTGATGCACACCGGCGCCGGCGGATGGCGCAGCGTGCTGCAGCAGGTGCAGCGCTGGATCAGCAGCTTGCCGGCTTCGGCGCCTTCCCAGAAGAAGCGGGTGTCGTCGCTGACGCCCGGCTTGGGACGCTTGAACTTGGGCACCGCGGGTGCCGCACCCTTCTCCACCGGCTTGGGCACGTTGGCGGGACGGAACTTGAACACGCGGAACAGCAGCTGGCCGACCTTCTCGTCACCCTCGGGCTTCTGCGAGAAGAAGCTCATGATCAGCGTGACGAAGTAGCCCGTGCCGAGCGCGGTGGTCTTCTCCTCGCCGATCGCATCCAGGCGGGTGGTGTAGTAGAGCTTCTCGCCCAGCTTCACGTAGCGCTCGAAGTGGAGGTCGGAATTCACCGCCACCACCGAAGGCAAGCCATGCGCCTCCATGGTCTTGAGCACTTCGTAAGGGTTCTCGTCGGTCGATCCCGGCGCGTAGTTGTTCATGTGCAGGCCTTCGAGACACCAGGCCTGCAGCATCGCCGGCGGCGCCACGATGCCACCGAACTCCGTGGTCGCGGCATAATCCGCGTCGGTGTAGAGCGGGTTGTCGACGCCCATCACCTCGCACCACTGCCGGATCATCGGCGCGTTGACCTCGTCCCAGGCGTAGACGCGACCGTACTCGCGACCCACCTTGGCACGCACTTCGGACATCCATTCCTGTTCAGCCAAGTTCGTCTCCTGCGGTTGTGTGAGGCGCCGTCTTCAAGCTGCCGCCCCTGCTGGACCCTGCTGCGAGCGGCACCACCATATTGGCGGCACACCCTTTTCGCAGCGCTTGCAGCGAGTCTAAGAGCAGGACCGACCACGGCACTTCGTCTGAACGGACGATGGACAAGGCGGCCGAACCTCGACATTCGGCGCGGTTTTACGAGCCCGATTTAGTCCCATCGGACGATGTGCCCCCACCCCTCGGGCATGAACATCCGCCGACACAAAAAGGCGGCGCGCGCCCGCATGCGCTGCATCCGGAGACAGCCAATGGATTCACGCACCGACACGCGCACGGCCTGGGCCGTGTATGCCGCCCTGTTGTTCGGCACCTTCATCACCATCGAGGCCGCCGCCTTCCAGGCACCCGCGCTACCGAGCGTGACCCGGCATTTCGGCATTCCGGTGAACATGTCGGCGCTGATCCTGATCCTGTATTCGCTGGCGCTGACCGTGTTCGCCCCGATCATGGGCCGCCTGGGCGACCAGCACGGGCGCAAACGGGTCATCACGATCGGCATGCTGGTGTTCGCTGCGTCGGAGTTCGCCGCCGCCTGGGCGCCCAACTTCTGGTTCTTCCTCGGCGCCCGCTTCGTCCAGGGCCTGGGCGCGGCATGCATCCTGCCGGGCGTGTTCGCCTACGCCACCCACCTCTTTCCCGACAACAAGCGCGGCCTGGCGCTGGGCATCCTCGCCTTCACGATGACCTTCGGCGCCGCCTCGGGCGGCCTGCTCGGCGGCCTGCTGATCGATCGCCTGGGCTGGCCCAGCGTGTACTGGATCAGCGGCGCGCTCACGCTGATCGGCCTCGTGCCGGTGCGCATGCTGGTGCCCGAGATCGCCCCGGCCAAAAACCAAGCCGCCTTCGACTACACCGGCGCGATGCTGCTGTTCGCCGTCATCGCCTCGCTGCTGTCGCTGCCCACCTGGGCGACCAACTTCGGCAAGGAATCGCCCATCACCTGGGCCATCGTGGTCGTCGGCATCAGCGCGCTGATCGTGCTGTGGCGGCACAGCAAGCGTATGGCCAACCCGGTGATCGACCTCGGCATCCTGGCGCGCGGCACCTTCGCCACGCCCTCGGCGATCTACTGGCTGCACATGATCTTCTCCAGCGGCGTTGTCTATTCGCTGGCCTTCTTCATCAACAGCCGCCCGGGAGGCACGGCAGCGCAGTTCGGCTTCGTCACCCTCTTCCTCTACGGCAGCGGGCTCATCAGCTCGCCGATCGCGGGCAAGCTGGTCGACCGCATCGAACCGCGCGTGCTGGTCATCATCGCCATGCTCGCCAGCCTGGGCGGCACCCTGCTCTTCCTCAACATCGACGTCACCACGCCGCTGTGGATGGTGATCGCCGTGGCCTGCATCATGGGCCTGTCGATCGGCTGCAACACCCCGGCGATCATGAAGCTGGCGCTGGGCGCGGTGCCCGCCAAGGACATGGGCGCGGGCAGCGGCCTCTTCAGCATGTTCCGCGACCTCGGCAGCCCCACCGGCTCGTCGCTGTCGCTCGCGGTGTTCGGCGCCAGCCTGGCCTACGCCACGCAGGACGCGATCCTGCGCCAGATCGCAGCGCTCGATCTCCCGTCGACCTCGGTGGAGGCCCTCGCCCGCGCCGCCAGCAGCCGCGCACGCGAACTGCCCGCCGAAGTCGCCACCCGCCTGGGCGAGGCTGGGCTGTCGGCCGACGCCGTGCTCGCCGAAGCCAACATCGCCGGCCTGAACACCGCCCTCACCAACGTGGGCTACATGCTGCTCGGCCTCATCGGGCTGGCGCTGGTCCTGAGCCTGCGTCTGGCGCGCACGCGCGCGGCGGCGGTAACGGGGGAAGCGCAGGCACGGGTGGGTTGAGGGGGGGTGCTTGGGAAATGCCCGGTCAAGCGACGTCGCGGCGCGCGCCGCCGGACCAGAGACTCAGGCGCCGGAAAGCGGCTTTCCGTCGTGGGTGATACTCAGGATACCGTCGGTCGTGAAGTTGAGCGCGATGCTGTCGTAGTGACGATTTGCGGAGAATAGGTAGTGGTACTTCGCGACAACAGCGTCGATCTGGGTCTGCGATGTGGCCGCCGCGTATTCGCGTTGGAAGGGAATGGACTTGTTCATCTCAACTACATGCGACGTCAGCGCTGAAGTCGTGCGTAAGGCCCGTTCCATCGCCGGATTGTCTTTCAGCGCCTGTTTGAACTCCGCCGCATAGGGGTAATCAGCCGGCAGTTCGATCTGCCCCATGCTGTCGTATGTCATGCTCGCTGGTGGCGTCGGGATGCCCTTGTCGGCCAGGAAACCCGGCATCTGCGCCGAAAGGTAGTTCGACAGGGCTTCGATGTTCTTCTGGCTCGGAAGCAGTAGCGGCACGGCATCCAGATCCACGCCATCACTGCCCTGTGGCGCGAAGTAGGACTCGATGTCGAGATCCATCCTGCCTTTCGTGGTGTCGAATGCGGTCTTGACGTTGTTGACCGCGGAAACTGCAGGCTTGGCCTGGTTCTCGACACTCGCATAGAGATCGCGTGCAGCCTGAGAGATGCTGACCGTGTCGGCAGTATTTGCCGGCGACGCGTCACACCGATTCGCATCGCCGTGCTCTCTGATCTTCACCTCGACGGGGTGGGCTACCGAGAGCGTGCCGTTATCGAACAATTGCGTGTGGTCCGCCCAGACATCCTCATCTTGGCCGGTGATGTGGTCGATGAGCCTGGCGATCTGCCAGTCCTACGCGCACTCCTGTCGCAAGTCGACGTGCCGCACGCTGTCGCGGTACTGGGAAACTGGGAGTACTGGGGCGATGTCCCGCTTGAGCAATTGCACAAGCTCTATCGTGACCACAACGTCACGTTGCTGGTGAATGCAGGGGTGCAATTTCCGGTTGAAGGCCGCCAAGTTCGACTGTTCGGCCTTGATGACGCAACGGCGGGGACGCCGCGCCTCGATCTCGCCATTCGGGGCCCGGAGGAAGATGCTGCGGGACTAACGATCCTGGTCCAGCATTCCCCCGGTTTCTTTGCGGCGAAATCGGCCGGTGTAGGGCTGCCCAACAGAGCCTTCGACTTGTGTTTGTCAGGCCACACCCACGGCGGTCAAATCACGCTGTTTGGCTGGGCGTTTGGCCCGTTGCCGCCTGGCAGTGTGCCGTTCGTGGCAGGGCGATACGAGACGGCGGTGTGTCCGCTGTATGTGTCGCGGGGGCTTGGCACATCAGTTCTGCCGCTGCGGTTTTTTGCACGGCCCGAGATTGCGGTTTTTGATCTTCAATGAAGCTATCAGGCATTCGGATATTACGCAGCAGAACTGAAACCACAAAAAGCTAGAGCGCAACACCAATGAAATACTTGACGCTTTTCAGAATGCCAACCCCTATAAAGATTACGGGGCGCTCTTCCAGCATCACGAACGCTTTCATTAATTCAATAATTCCGGTTGTGCCTCCCGGCGAGGAAGAGATAAAACGCGCCTTGGAAATACTTGGAATGACTCCGGAAACATTTCAGTGCGCATACTGTGGCGGCGTTGCTTCGGAATGGGATCACCTTCGCCCACTCGTGAAAGACAAGAAGCCAACCGGGTACATCTCTGAAATCCACAATCTCGTTCCATCTTGTGGAAAGTGCAATCAATCAAAGGGCAACAAGGAATGGAAAACTTGGATGCTCAGCACCGCAAAACTGTCTCCAACAGCGCGTGGCATCAAGGACATCCAAGAACGAGTCAAACGACTTGAGGCTTACGAGGAATCAAAGGCTCCCACAAAAATAGACTTTGCAGCCATCGTTGGGCAGGATGTTTGGGCGCAGCACCAAGAAAATCTTGAGCGTGTGCAGTCCCTCATGCGCGAAGCGCAGGAGCTTGCTGCAAAGATAAATGCCGAGGTCGCAAGTGCATACAAAGCCCTCTAACCTGGTGGTCGACCTCGCTCCCTTCGGTCGCTGGCCACCTCTACGTTGGATGACAAGTTTTTTGCAAGCTCAACGGCGGCAACGGGTCGGCTCAAGACGGTCGCAGGTGGCCAACTGTTCATAATCCCCCCAAACGGGCTCTCTACATATTCGCCTGGCGAATCACTGTGACTGCTGACTCGTAGTGAAATCGGCCACCGTGACACAGCGTGAGAGCCTACAGGTGGAAATGGCCTGCGGCCTCTGGCTGATAAAGCACTTTCCTAATCTGAATATGGCGGGTCCGGTTCGTCATGCGCAAGTCGAAGGCATCGCCCACCTTGTAGCCCAGGATCGCGGTACCAATGTCGGAGCAAACCGACAATTTCCCGGCGCTGTCATCCGCGTCCTCCGGGTAGACCAGCGCCACTTCCATTTCCTCGTCGTCCAGCTGCAGCAAAGTCCTTGAGTTCATCGTGACGACATTCTGCGGCACTTGACGCGGCTCGACGACGATGGCCCGCTCGATCTCGTGCTCGAGTTCGAAAACTGCCGAGGGATGCTCGAATACGAGCAGACTCGTGAGCCGTTCCTTGTCGAATTCGGTGATGTGGATGTCAGCGGCGTGATTAGAGGCGCCTTCTCGCAGGAGCCGGAGATAACGCTCGGCGCTCATGGCGAACGACTTCAGGGTAGGCGTCTGGCTTTCCAGCACGAAGCCACAGTGTTCGAAAGCCTTCAGCGACCGTGTGTTTTCCATGTGGATCTTGGCGATGAGCTTGTCGGCCCGCATTTCGAAGAACGCGAGTTTCATCCCTTCGCGGATGGCACTGGCGCCAAGCTTGCGCCCCCAGTTGTCGCGGTTGCCGATGACCAGGACCATTTCACAGTCCCGCCCGGTTTTGACGAGACGTACAAAACCCACAGGCACATCATGCCGATCGTAGGCCATGAAGAACCGGCCGCCTTGATTGAACAGATGGGTCAGGACAGGCAGCTGAACACGTCCGATGACGTCTTCGATAAAGCGGGAAACATGGCGGGAATCGCTCAGGTAGCGGGTGACGCATTCGTCCTCCAGCCAGTCCATGAGAGTGAGCGCGTCGGCCCGAGTGATCTCGGGACACAGAGAAATGAAAGGCTTGGTCATCTTCACCACTTTGGCAGCGAGAATGAAAGCCTTTCATGGACACGGCCATGACGGTTCTTTCGGGAGAGCCGCCATTTTAGGGTTCTGCGAGGGCGAAGTCGAGGCGACCCGCGTATGCCGCTTGAAGTAACCCCGTGACCGAGGACCTTGGTCTCTGCTGACCCTACCCTTGTTCAGTCATCACTCACCCATCCCCCCGCTCCCCCGCAAACTCCCCCGGCGTCGCCCCGAAATGCTCCCTGAAGCTCGCGATAAACGCCGACACCGAGTCGTACCCGCAGGCAATAGCGACGTCGGTGACGCGCTCGCCGGCTTCGAGCAGGGGCAAGGCGCTGATCAGGCGCAGGCGCTGGCGCCAGAGGCGGAAGTTCAAGCCGGTGTGCTGGCGGAAGAGCCGTGCCAGCGTGCGTTCCGTGCATCCCAGGCGTGCGCTCCAGGCAACCAGGCCTTCGCGTGAATCCGGTTCGGCCTCGAGCGCTTCGCAGATCCGTCGTAGGCGGGGCTCCTGCGGCAGCGGCAGCATCAGGCCCAGCGTGGGCGCTGCGGCCACCTGATCGAGCAGGACGGCGGCGAGCCGGCCGCCTGGCCCGTGCTCGTCGTACTCGGCCGGCAGGGCGCCGAAGGCGCGGATCAGCTCGCGCAGCAGCGGGCTCACGGCAAGTACGCGGCAACCGCCCTGCGCGGCGGGCAAGGCGGCGGGCTCGATGTAGAGGCTGCGGATCTCGGTGTCGGCCGAGCAGCGGACCTGATGCGCCACGCCCGCGGGAATCCACACCGCGCGCTGCGGGGGCGCGATGAATCGCCCCGCATCGGTGCGCACGTCGAGCACGCCGGCCACCGCATACGCAAACTGGACCCAGGGATGGGCGTGGCGATAGCCGAGCGCGCGATTGGCCACCGACTCGGCGTGGCCGAATATCGATCGCGGCAGGGCGGCGAGCCCGGCGAGTTCTTCGGAAGGCGTCGGTAGCATGTCTTGTCAGCGATATCGAAGTGCCGGTTGGCGTTAGCTGGAAGTATCGCCCTTCGTTAGGCTTCGTCTCAAGCGCGCTACCGTCGCGGCCAGCGCGCCTTTCCGGGGCCTGTTTCCAGCCCGGTTCCACCTCACCCTCTCCCCTTTCTCCGCACATGCCCGGACCGCCATGAACCTTCTGCTTCTGCTTTTCGACCGCTTCACGCTCCTGCTCACCGCCGTCGTGGTGCTGGCCACCTTTCTGCCCGCGCAGGGCGCGTTCGCCGTGTTCTTCGACTGGCTGACCCATGCGGGGATCGCGCTGCTGTTCTTCCTGCATGGCGCGCGGCTTTCGCGCCGGGCCATCATCGACGGAGCGATGCACTGGCGCCTGCACCTGCTGGTGTTCGTGTGCACCTTCGCGATGTTTCCCCTGCTCGGCCTTGCGCTCGGGCCGGTGCTGCGTCCGCTGCTGGGCGACGGGCTCTGGCTCGGCATGCTCTACCTGTGCCTGCTGCCGGGCACGGTGCAATCGGCCATCGCCTTCACCTCGATCGCGCGCGGCAACATTCCGGCGGCCGTCTGCGCGGCGTCGGCATCGAGTCTGGTCGGCATCGTGCTGACGCCGCTGCTGGCGGGCCTGGTGCTGGGCAGCACCGGGGCGGGCGTGCCGCTCGGGGAAGCCGTGCTGAAGATCGGCGTGCAGTTGCTGCTGCCCTTCGCGGCCGGCCATGCCCTGCGCCCGTGGATCGCCGACTGGGTGATGCAGCAGCAGCGCTGGCTGCGCCTGGTGGACCAGGGGTCGATCCTGCTGGTGGTGTATACGGCCTTCGGCGCGGCGGTGCTCGACGGGATCTGGCGCGTGGTGCCGGCCTCGGCGCTGGCGCAGTTGGTGGTGTGCTGCGTGGTGCTGCTCGCGCTGGTGCTGGTCGCCACCACCTGGCTCGCGCGCACGTTCGGCTTCAATGTCGAGGACGAGATCACGATCGTGTTCTGCGGCTCGAAGAAGAGCATGGCGACCGGCGTGCCGATGGCGCAGATCATCTTCAGCGGCGGGGCGGCGGGCCTCGCCATCCTGCCGCTGATGGTGTTCCACCAGATCCAGTTGATGGTGTGCGCCGTGATGGCGCGGCGATACGCCGAGCGCGACCAGCCGGCGGCCGTGGAGCAGCGCGCCCCGCACTGAGGGCCGAGGCGGGGCCGCGCTTCTGACTCGGGCGCGGCCTCGTCAGTGCTGATCGCCGGTATTGGCCGCGGCGAGGAAGGCCGGCCGCTCGCCGCCGCCATGCAGCAGCAGGTTGGTGCCGGCGAAGTAGGCGGCCATCGGCGAGCCGGCGTACAGACAGGCGTTGGCGATGTCGTCCGGCGTCGCCATGCGGCCGGCGGGGATGGTGGCACCCACCGCGGCGATGCCGGCCTCGTCGCCATAGTGCAGGTGCGCCTGCTCGGTCTGCACCAGCCCCGGGCTGATGGTCAACACACGTACCTTGGGCGCCCACTCCACCGCCAGCGAGGACGCAAGCGACAGCACACCGGCCTTGGCCGCACCATAGGCGGCGGTGCCCGGCGAGGGACGCGACGCGGCAACGCTGCCGATGAAGATGATGACGCCGCCGCCGTCCTGTTCCTGCATCAGCGCATTGGCTTGCTGGGCGACGTTGAGCGGAGCGATGAGGTTGAGGCGGATGATGCCTTCGTGAAAGCGCGGCGAGGCCTTGTCGGCAAGCGCGAAGGGCGCCCCGCCGGCGTTGTTGACCAGCACGTCGAGGCGGCCGAAGCGCTCGCGGATGGCGGCAAACAGGGCCTGCGGCGATTCGATGTCGCGCACGTCGGCAGGGATGAAGTCAGCCGCCTTGCCGCCGGCCTCGGGCAGTACCTCCGGCGCATTGCGGCCGCAGACGACCACCGTCGCCCCCGCGGCGAGGAAGCCCCGCGCGATGCCGGCGCCGATGCCCTTGGTGCCGCCGGTCACGAGCACGACCTTGCCGCGGTAATCCAGCGCCGCCGATGGGGAAGCCTGAGTATTCATGCACCTGTCTCCACGAGGGTTCGTTCGATGCCTGCGAGTCTAGGGGCGCGCTTCGCCCCGATCGTCGTCTGAACGGACGATGAGCGGCTTGCGTCGAGGGCGGAACATTCGTCCCATCCCCTTCCCCGGCCGTCGCGCGCGGGGCGCTCCTGGAGACGCCATGACCACAGACCTGACACCGCCGTCCGATCCGGCCTCGCCCCTGCTGCTCGAACGCCTCGACGGCGGCGTCGCCCTGCTGCGCCTGAACCGGCCGCAGGCCACCAACGCGCTGTCGCTCGAACTGCAGGCCCTGCTGTCGCAGCGCTTCACCGAGCTGGCGGCGGACGACACGGTGCGCTGCATCGTGCTGACCGGTGGCGACAAGGTGTTCGCGGCGGGCGGCGACATCACCAGCATGGCCGGCGTCGGCCCGATCGAGATCACCCAGCGCCACACCGAGCGCGTGTGGGGCCCGATCCAGCATTGCCCCAAGCCGGTGATCGCCGCGGTGTGCGGCTACGCCTACGGCGGCGGCTGCGAACTGGCGATGCTGGCCGACATCATCGTCGCCGGCGAGGGCGCCCGCTTCTGCCAGCCCGAGATCCGCATCGGCATCATGCCGGGCATCGGCGGCACGCAGCGCCTGGTGCGCGCAGTCGGCAAGGCGAAGGCGATGCGCATGGCGCTGACCGGCAAGCCGATCACCGCGCACGAGGCGTGGACCGCCGGCCTGATCAGCGACCTGGTGCCCGACGACCAGGTGATTCCGACCGCGATCGAGCTGGCGCGCACCATCGCGGCGATGCCCCCACTGGCCGCCGAACAGATCAAGGAATGCATCCTGCTGGGCATGGATGCCCCGCTCGAAACCGCGCTGGCGATGGAGCGCCGCGCCAACGCGCTGCTGTTCGCCTCGCGCGACCAGAAGGAAGGCATGCAGGCCTTCATCGACAAGCGGCCGCCGAAGTTCGAAGGTCGCTGACCCCTCCAATCCACATCGACCCATCAACAGGAATCGAAATGTCCGACTCGCTCTTCAGACTGGATGGCTGCGTGGCCATCGTGACCGGCGCCGGCCGCGGCATGGGCCGCGGCGTGGCCGAGACCCTGGCCCGCCAGGGTGCAACCGTCGCAGTCAACGACTTCTTCCCCGAGCGCGCCGAAGCCGCCGCTGCCGAACTGCGCGCCGCCGGGCTGAAGGCCCTGGCCGCGCCCGCCGACGTCACCGACTACGATGCGGTGCAGAAGATGGTGGCCGCGGTGCGCGAGCAGGCCGGCATCGTGGACATCTATGTGTCCAACGCCGGCGTGCCGACCACCGGCATGGGCTACGGCAAGTTCCTCGAGTCCCGGCCCGAGGACTGGGAGCGCTTCGTCAAGCTCAACATGTACGGTCTGATGAACGGCTGCCACGCGGTGCTGCCGGGCATGATCGAGAAGAAATGGGGCCGCATCGTGGCCATCACCTCCGAGTCCTGGCGCGCGGCCGTGCCGATGGGCATCGCTGCCTATGCGGCCTCGAAGGCCGGCGTGGTCGGCTTCGTGCGTCAGCTCGCGGCCGAGGTCGGGCGCAAGGGCGTGAATGTGAACGCGCTGTCGCTGGGCACGATGAACAACTGGGAAGGCTCGGAGGAGCTCGCGCGCAAGAACTGCATCATCCCGCGCGCAGGTTCGCCCGCCGATGTCGGCGCCGGCGTCGCCTACCTCGCCTCGCGCGAGGCGGAATGGGTCACCGGCCAGATCGTGCCGCTGAACGGCGGCGGCATCACCGCCTGAGTCGCTACCTCCTCAATCGCCCCTTCTCTGGCCGGGCCCCGCCCGGTCATGCAAAACGCCCCATCGGTCCCGGACGGAACCGATGGGGCGTTGTCTTGTGGGCACGCCGACCGGCGCGCACCGAACCGCCTCAGGCCAGGCGGAAGCGTCCCGACAGATCGTCCAGCGTGCGCGCCAGCGCATCGAGCCCGGCGGCCGACTCGGCGCTGCGGGTGGCGCTTGCCGAGAGGTCGCCCGTGCCGCTGGAAACACTCTCGATGCGGCGCACGATCTCGCGCGTGGACTCGGCCTGCGCCTTGATCAGCTCGCCGATGCTGCCCACGGCCTCGAACACCGCATGAGTGCCTTCGCGGATGCTCTCGACCGACACCTCGGCGTCGCGCGACAAGCCCTGCCCCGCAGCCACCCGCTCGACGACCTGCTTCATGCCGGCGGAAACGCCGCGGGTGCGATCCTGGATATCGCTGATGGTGACGATGATCTCCTGCGTCGACGCCGCCGTGCGTTCGGCCAGTTTGCGCACCTCGTCGGCGACGACGGCGAAACCGCGCCCCTGTTCGCCCGCACGCGCGGCCTCGATGGCGGCGTTGAGCGCCAGCAGGTTGGTCTGCTCCGCCACCTCACGGATGACATTGACCACGCCGCTGATGCGTTGCGACAGCTGCTCGAGTTCCTGGACCTGGACGGCGGTGGTGTCAACCACCTCGGCCACGCGATGCATCTCCCGGGCCATGCTGCGGATGAACTGCCGGCTGTCCTCGGCGCGGGCCGAGGAGCGCTCGGTGGTCTGCAGCGACAGGCTGGCATGCGTTTCCACCTGGTCGATCGAATGGACCAGGGCATTGGCCGCCTCGGACATGCGGTTGAGCGCCTCTTCCTGCGACAGCGCGTGCTGCGAGGCCGTCCCGGCGATGCCCGACATCTGGCGCGCCTCCACGCCCAGTTGCTTCACCTCGCGGCGCAGGTCGTCGACCAGGCCGTGGAGCCGGTCGCGCATGTGCCCGATCTCGCCGAGCAGCACGCCGAACTCGTCCGAACCCAGCGCGGGCACGCTCACCGAGAGGTCGCCATCCGCGATCGAGCGGGCGACACGCGACGCCACGCCGAAGGCGGTGCGCAGGCGCCGGAGCGTACTCACCGCGATGAAGACCCCGCACAGCGTGCCGATGACCGAGAGCGCCAGATAGGCGCTTATGGTGGCGTGGTAGCGCTCCTGCGCGGCCTCGTACATGCGGGCGGTGACGTCGGTCTGGTGGGCATGGAGCGCGGCCAGGGCCTCGCCCGTGGCATCGCCCGCCGGTTCGCCGCCCTGGACGAAGGCGCTCATGTAGGTCAGGCGGAAGTGGCCGGTGCGCAGCGACGCCAGCACCTCGTCGACCTGCGCCAGCCACTCCCGGTAGTGCCCCTCGAAGGCGGTGAACAAGGCCTCTTCCTCGGGGTCGCGCAGCCGCTCGCGCTGCGCCTGCAGCAAGGTCTCGATCTCGCGCGTGTTGCGGTCGATCTGCTCGAGGTAATAGGGCAGCGGGCGCTCGTGCGCCGAGGCCAGACCGCCCTCGGGGTCGAGCTGGAAGGCGAGCGGGATCAGCCGGCGGTTCGACAGCAGCCGCAACTGGATCGCCTCCAGCCGCCCCAGGGTGGCGATGTTGATCTCGTGAACCTCGCGCAGGGACTCCTTGGCCTGGTGAAGTCCGTACCAGCCGAAGGCCACTGCCGCGAAGAACAGGAAGCCCGCGACCGCGGCCCAGATCCACAGGCGCTGTGCAATGCTGAGTTTCGTCACGTTGTCGTGCCCTCGTCAGCCCGCCGCACGCACCCGGTTCAGCGCCGGATCGTTCGGTGCGTTCAGCACGCACATGGTCCCGGCCGGGTGATAGATGTAGGGCACGCAGCGGTTGCAGTTGATGCAACCCGATGCGCGGGCCTCGCCACGCTGGAATTTGTTGACCAGCTGCGGGTCGTGGATCAGCGGCCGTGCCATCACGACCGCGTCGAAACCCTCGGCCATGGCCTGGTTGGCGTTGTCCAGCGAACGCGCGCCGCCCAGGTAGCCCAGCGGCACATCGACCGCGGCCCGGATCCTGCGCGAGTACTCGAGGAAGTACATCTCGCGGAAGCTCACCTTCGGCGTGCCGAACTGCGACAGCTTCATCATCAGCCCGGTCATCCAGCTGCCCTTGAGCACCTTCTTCATCTCGTCCATGTTGAAGTTGCTGCCGAACATGAACCAGCCCGATTCGATGTTGCGCCCGCCGGACAGCACCAGCAGATCGGCGCCGGCCTGCTGCAGCAGGCGCGCGGTGACGATGGCATCCTCGACCGTCGCCCCGCCCGGCACGCCGTCGGCGACGTTGATCTTGGCCAGCACCGCCATCTGTTGGCCGACCTTTTCCTTCACCCGGCGCAGCACCTCGACCGGGAAGCGTGCGCGATTCTCGGCGCTGCCACCGTACGCGTCCTTGCGCTTGTTCGAGAGCGGCGAGATGAACTGGTTGAGCAGGTAGCCGTGCCCCATGTGGATCTCGACCGCGTCGAAGCCGGCCTGGCGGCACAGCTCGGCCGCGTCGACGAACTGCTGGACGACGAGATCCATGTCGGCGCGGGTCATCTCGCGCTGGAAAAGGTTGCCGCGCATCAGTCCGGCCTTGTTGAGGCCGCCCGAGGCGCTCATCGTCGGCCCGTCGACCTTGATCGAGGTGACGAAGGAGCCGCCGTGGGTGAGCTGGTAGGAGATCGCCCCGCCTTCCGCATGGACCGCGTCGGCCAGTGCCCGGAGATCAGGCAGGATCTCGGGGCGCATCCACACCTGGTTGGGCAGGGTACGGCCGACCTTGGCGACCGCGCCGTAGGCGACGGTGGTGAGGCCGACGCCGCCGGCGGCCATGTCGCGGTGATGCTTGACCAGGGCCTTGGTCGGCGCCCCCTGCCACACCATGCCCTCGTTGGCGCCGGCACGGATGAAGCGGTTGCGCAGGGTGACGGGCCCCAGCTTGAAGGGGGCGAACAGCTTGCTTGTCTCGTTCATGGATGCCTCGCTGGATTGGGCGGCATGGGCCGGTGACGGCGCACGCTCACGCAGGAACACGCACCTTGGTCCGCAGTTCGTTCTTGGCGACCTTGTTCGACGCATTGACCGGCAGCGCGTCGAAGAAGCGCACGAAGCGCGGCACCTTGTAGTTGGCCATGCGCTCGCGCGACCAGGCGATGAGCCCGGCCTCGTCCAGCGTCTCGCCGGGCCGCAGCACCACGCAGGCGCAGCCGACCTCGCCCATGCGCTCGTCGGGCACACCGATGACCGCCACCTGTGCGATCGCCGGATGGGTGGTGAGCGCGGCTTCGATCTCGGCCGGGTAGCAGTTGAAGCCGCCGACGATGAACATGTCCTTGAGGCGGTCGGTGATGCGCAGGTAGCCGCGCTCATCCAGCGTGCCGACGTCGCCGGTGTGCAGCCAGCCTTCGGCGTCGATGGTCTCGGCTGTGGCCTTGGCGTCCTCGAAGTAACCCTGCATGACGTGGAAGCCGCGCAGGCAGATCTCTCCGGCCTCGCCCGCGGACAAGGGACGATTGTCGGCATCGACGATGCGCACTTCGGTGCCCGGGATGGCGTGGCCGCTGGTCAGCGCCACGGTTTCGGCGTCGTCGTCGGCCGCGCAGATGGTGGCGAGCCCGCCGCATTCGGTGAGGCCGTAGGCCGTCAGCACGACCTCAAAGCCGAGTTCGCGGCGCATGCGCTCGATCAGCACCGGCGGAATGGTGGAGGCGCCGGTCACGGCGACGCGCAGGCTGGACAGGTCGGTCTGCGCCAGCTTCGGATGCGCGAGCATCGACAGGTAGAGCGTGGGCGGTCCGGGCAGCACGCTGATGCGGTCGGCCTCGATGCGGCGGAACACCGCTTCGGCATCGAACACGGGGTGCGGCAGCACGGTGGCGCCGGCGATCAGGCAAGTGACCCAGCCGGCCTTGTAGCCGAAGGTGTGGAAGAAGGGATTGACGATCAGGTAGCGGTCACCGGCGCGGATGCCGGCGATCTGCACGTATTCGCTGAAGGCCTGGATGATCTGGCGGTGGGCGCTGACGACCCCCTTGGGGCGACCGGTGGTGCCGGAGGTGAACATCAGGTCCGACATGTCGTCGGGCTGCACCGCCTGCGCGCGCACGCGCGCCTGCGCCTCGCTCACGCCCGCCCCGCCGGCGAGGAAGCCTGCCCAGTCGGTGTCGGCATGGGCGCCGGCCTGGCCGATCGCCACCACCCGCTCCAGCGTCTCGGGGCGACAGTCGGAAAGCATCGCCGGGTAGTCGATGTCGAGGAAGCGGTCGATCACGAAGAGGATGCGGGCGCGGCTGCGCCCGATGATGTCCGCGGCCTCGGCGCCCTTCATGCGGGTGTTGATCGGCACCATCGCCGCACCCGCGCAGTGGATGCCGAGTGCGGCGATGATCCATTCGGCGCCGTTGGGCGCCCAGATCGCGACCCGGTCGCCCGGTGCGATGCCGTGGGCGATCAGCGCGCGGCTGACGGCGAACACGCGCGCGGGCAGGCTGGCGTAGTCGATGCGGGTGTCGCCGTCCTCGATGAAGGTGCGCTCGCCATGGCGTTGCGCGGCTTCGAGGACGAGTGCCGGCAGCGTGCGCGCAAACGGCGGTACGAAATGTGCGGTCATGATGTTTCCGGTGATAATGCGGCCGCTCAGATGCTCATGACAAACTGGCCGCTGTCGACGCGCAGCTCGATGCCGTTGACCGCGCGCGAGGCGTCGTCGGCCAGGAACAGGATCGCGGCGGCCACGTCCTCGGGCAGACAGGCGCGGTTCATCGGGTCGGCGTCGATGGTGAAGCGCGTCGGGTCGATGCCCTTGGGGTACGAGCCCGCGGTCATCGGCGTCATGATGCCGTCGGGGTGGATGGAGTTGCAGCGGATGCGGTACTTGGCCTTGCGGCAGTGTGCGGCGACTGCGCGCGTGAGCCCGGCGATGGCGGCCTTGGAGGCGCCGTAGGCGGCGTAGTCTTCCTTGGCGGCGATGCCGGCGATCGAGGACATGTTGATGATCGAGCCGCCACCGCCCTCCTTCATCAGCGCCACGCCGGCCTTGCAGCCGAGGAAGACGCTGTCGGCGTTGATCCGCATGAGGCGCTGCCAGTCGTCCAGCGTGGCGTCCTCGATCGAGCCCTTGACCAGGATGCCGGCGTTGTTCACCAGGATGTCGAGGCGGCCAAAGCGCTCGCGCACCGTCGCCATCACTGCGTCCCAGTCGGCGGCCGAGGCGGCGTCCTGGCGGATGAAGACGGCCTTGCCGTCAAGACCGGCGGCCAGCGATTCGCCCGCATCGACGTTGAGGTCGGTGAACACGACCTGTGCGCCCTCGCGGACGAAGCATTCCACCGTCGCGCGCCCGACGCCGCTCGCACCCCCGGTGACGAGCGCCACCTTGCCTTCGATTCGTCCTGCCATGTGCAATGTCTCCTGAATTACGGTCAAGCGTTGGCTGCGATGTGGTGTGCCGCGATGTAGCCGAAGGTCATCGCCGGCCCGATGGTGGCGCCGGCGCCGGGATAGGCGGTGCCCATCACCGAGGCCGAGGTGTTGCCGATGGCGTAGAGCCCCTCGATCGGCGTGCCGTCGGCGCGCACCACGCGGGCCTGCGCATCGGTGAGCAGACCGCCCTTGGTGCCGATGTCGCCCGCATCCATGCGCATCGCGTAGAACGGCCCTTTCTGGACCGGCGCGAGGCAGGGGTTGGGCTTGACGTTGACGTCGCCGTAGTAGCGGTCGAACACGCTGTCGCCGCGGCCGAAATCGGCGTCCTTGCCGCTACTGGCATAGGCGTTCATCTTCGCCACGGTCTCGCGCAGTCCGGCCGGGTCGACGTCGATCTGGCGTGCCAGCTCATCGAGCGTGTCGGCCTTCCAGTACACGCTGCCGAGCCACTCCTTGCGCAGGCGGCTGTCGGGCATGATCTGCGCCGGCATCAGCGGGCCCATCGCATAGTTGAAGCGGAAGTGGGCATCGAAGATGCACCACGCCGGCACGTTCTTGCCGCCGGTGGCGTCGCGGTCCTTGTACATCGCGTCGCCGAACTCGAGATAGCCCTGAGCTTCGTTGCAGAAGCGCTTACCCAGGCTGTTGACCACGATCGCGCCGGGGAAGGCCCGCTCGGCAAACACGCCGCGCGGCTTGTCCTCGCCGACCACGGCAATGGTCGGCGCCCACCATGCCCATTCGAGCAGGTCGGTGGCGGCGCCGGCAGCCATGCCCGCCTCCAGCGCGGCGCCGGTGTTGTTGCCCGGCGGCGTGGCGCTCCAGGCGGTCTTCGTCGGCTGCGGCAGGTACTTCTCGCGCAGCGCCTGGTTCTGCTCGAAGCCGCCGGCGCCGAGGATCACGCCACGGCGCGCCGTCAGCGTCAGCGCGCGACCTTCGCGCACCACACGGACACCGATGACCCGGTCGCCATCGAGCACCAGCTCGCGGAAATCCGTCTTCAGCCACAACGGCACCTTGCGGTCCAGCAGCGAGGCGCGCAGCGCGCACACCAGCGAGCTGCCGAGGCCGGCGCGGCGGTCGAACTTGCTCTTCTTGCGCCACTTGAAGTCGAACTTGTAGCGCAGCATCAGGCCGAGCACCTTCAGCCGCCAGCCGCGCTCGCGTGCCATGGCGACGTGGGCGTCGCGCGCGGTCCACGCGATGCGCCCCATCAGCAGCGTCGAGGGCGAAGGCCGGCGCAGGTTCTCCAGCTCGTCGCCGAGCGTGCTGGTGTCGAACAGCTCGGGGTCGAGCGAGCGCCCGCCGGGCAGCGCGCCCGGCAGGTGCTGGTAGTAATCGGGGTACTTCTCGGCCACCGCGTAGCGCACCCGGGATTTTTCCTCCAGGTACTTGATCATCTCGGGCGCATGGTCGAGATAGGCGCGCACCTTGGTCTCGTCGGCCTTGCCGCCGCCGGCGGCGAGGATGTACTGCAGCGCCTTGTCGTAGCTGTCCTTGCCGCCCTTGGCCGCAAAGTAGTGGTTGTTGGGGATCCAGATGCCGCCCCCGGAGATCGCCGAGGTACCGCCGAACTTTTCGCTCTTCTCGACGACGAGGACCGAAAGGCCCTGATCGGCAGCGACCACGGCCGAGGTCATCGCACCTGCTCCCGAGCCGACGACGATGACGTCCCACTCCGTCCGAGACTGATCTTGCACGCTCACGCTCCACCCCTGATCTTGTTGGAATGTGAGCGATGGTGGCGGCATGGCGGGCGGGGATCATCGTCAATGCGGACTAGACGACGAACGTCAGCCGCCCGCAGGAAAGAATCGTTCAATCGGAGGATGCACCGCCGCAGCCTTGCCGGGATCATCGTGCACGCAGACACACACGACAAGGAAGCCCACATGAGCATGAACACAGCCCCCTCCTCCCACGCCACCCCCACCTACAGCCCCGGACACCCCTGCCCCGTCGAGGACGTGCCGCAGTGGGACATCGAGACCGACGTGGCAGTGATCGGCTTCGGCGCCGCCGGTAGCTGTGCCGCCATCGAAGCGCGCGCGGCCGGCGCCGACGTGCATGTGTTCGAGGTCGCGGCCGCGCCCGGCGGCAGCGCCTCGTGGTCGGGCGGCGAGGTCTATGTCGGCGGCAGCGGCGGCACCCGGGTGCAGAAGGCCCACGGTTTCGAGGACAGCACCGAGGATCTCTACACCTACCTGATGATGGCCGGCGGCCCCGGCGCCGACGCCGAGCGCGTACGCGTCTATGCCGAGGGCGCCGCGGCCCACTTCGACTGGCTCGAGGCGCAGGGCGTGCCGTTCAAGGGCACCTACCTGCCGGGCAAGTGGATCGAACCGACCACCGACGACACCCTGCTGTGGTCGGGCAGCGAGGCCGCCTGGCCGTTCAGCGCGAAGGCGAAGCCGGCACCACGGGGCCATACCGCGCAGTTCAAGGGCTGGGGCGGCGGCAAGATCCTGATGGAAAAGCTGTGCGCGCGGGCCGAGGCCCTGGGCGCAGTGGTCCACTGCAGCAGTCGCGCCCTGTGCCTGATCGTAGACCGCGCGCGCGCGGTGGTCGGCGTGGTGGTGCGCATCGAAGGCGAGACACGGTACGTGCGAACGCGCAAGGGCGTGATCCTGTGCGCGGGCGGTTTCATCGTTAACCGCGAGATGGTCGAGCGCTTCGCGCCGGCCGCGCTCGCCTGCAGCGAGGTGGTGTCCGGCGGCAACGATGACGGCTCGGGCATCCGCATGGGCATGAGCGTGGGCGGCGCCACCATCCACATGGACCAGTTCTTCGCCACCATCCCCTTCTTCCCGCCCGAATCGCTGGTCAAGGGCATTTTCGTCAACAAGCGCGGCGAACGCTTCATCAACGAGGACGCCTACCACGGCCGGGTCGGCCATTACGTGCTGCGCCAGCCGGAGGGCAAGGCCTGGCTGCTGGTGGACAACGAGATCTTCGGTCGCCCGGTGATCCAGCCCGACATCGAAGTCGCCGCGGTCGGCGAGACCTGGGAGGAAGTGGAACGCGAGCTGGACCTGCCCGCCGGCAGCCTGGTGCGCACCGTGACCGAGTTCAACCGCCATGCCGCCGAAGGCCAGGACCCGCTGTTCCACAAGGCATCGAACTGGCTGCGCCCGCTCACCACGGCCCCTTTCGCGGCACTCAGCTACTGCGTCGGCGACCTGAAGGCCCACGCCTTCACCATGGGCGGCCTGCACACCCGGCCGAGCGGCGAAGTGCTCGACGCCGACGGCCAGCCGATCGCCGGGCTCTTCGCGGCCGGCCGCAGCGCCTGCGGCCTGCCACGCTGGGGCGAAGGCTACAGTTCGGGCATGTCGCTGGGCGATTCGACCTTCTTCGGCCGCCAGGCCGGACTGGCCGTCGCCACCCGCCAGGACACCTGAGGGATCCGGGCCGCTCGCCGATGCACCCGCGCATTACCCGAGCGCTCTACCCTACTCCCAGGCCGGGAACCAGGGAACCGTGCCCCTTGATGCCCTGAGAGGCCGCCAGAGCAAGCAACAGCGTCGATCGCCCGCTGGTGGCCTCGACCGGTCACTTGCTCTGGCGACGGGCGAAGAACAAGGCTGCTCCGAACGCCCGGGCTAATCCGCGCGCCTCAGCCAAAGCGCAGGCCAATGCGTCGCCCAACAGCAGCGATGATCGAACCCCGGCACCACATCCACACGAGGTCGCACGGCGGCGGGGAATCGATCGGCAAAGGCGTTAACCAGCGCTGGGGTAATGTTGCGGTCGTCCTCGCCGACCAGGTGGAGTTGGGGTACGTCGACCAGTCGGCCCACTCCATCGGCAGGATTGAGCGAGGCCGCCAGCGGCTCCAACCGATGCAGCATCGCCCACGCCGCGTGGTCGAGATTCCCAGCCACTGTTACCAGTTCATTGACATCATCGCGTCGTGCCGCCACCAGCGCCGCCAGCCCGCCGCCGCCGGAATAGCCGACCAGGACCAGCCGCCTCGCGCGGAAGCGTGTTTTCAGCGCATCAATCGCGGCACTGGTCGCCGCAACCACTTCAGGCGCGAAACGGGCTTCGGCCCAGTAGCGACTGGCGCAGCCCCTTATTGCAGGAGCGCCGTACTGGCAGGGGCGCGCAAGATAGGCCGCCGCGCCATCCGGCTGGGACAGCGCCAGCCGCAAGGCAAGGGGATCGCGCGGGCTCGGATCGTCGGAAAGCTGCGAGCTTGAGATCCAGGCCAGACCGTCGCCTTCTAGGTAGACCGTCAACTCATCGGCGGCAACGGGTAGTGGAGGTAGATAAGCGACCAGATCGAAATCGCCTGCAGGCAACACAGCCGCCACCCAGCCTTTCGCCGCGGCCAGCGCATCTGCATGGTCGCGTCGCGCAGCCGGCGACGGGATCGCTGCGCAGGCGGCAAGCAGCAAGCAACAGATCGACGCGATCAATCTCATTTGCCCCCCTCGTCCCCAGGCCGGAAAAACAGGGAGCCGGGGCAAGCCCCGGCTCCCTGTTGCACGAGCATGAAGGATCAGAACGTCCAGCGTGCCTTCACCGACGCGGTCTGGTTGATGAAGCTCTCGCGGTACTCGGCATCGTAGCGACCTGTGATCTCGACCCCTCCGGTCCTGAACACGGCGCCAAGGCCGCCACGCACGAGCCACGGCTCAAGCTCGAGGCCACGGGTGACGAAGGCCGCTCCCGGCGCACCGACGAACGCGGCGGTGACAGTTGCCCGTTCGTTGATCGTGTCATAGCCGACGCCCAGGTTGGCGAGCAAGGACGCACGCTCGCTGAGGCGATGCTCGAGCTTGCCATCCACGCTGATCACCAGCGCCTCGGTACTACGGCTGTCCACATCGAGGTTCAGCACCCCTGCACCCTTTTCGGTGTAGGCGTCGTCCTTGATCCAGCTGTAATCGACGCGGACCGACGGCGTCAGGCTGGTTTGGGCGCCGAGCGCGTAACGACGTCCGATGCCGAGGCCGAGGTAGGCGGTGTCGCTGGTGAAATCGGCCTCGGCCACACGCGCGGCAAAGGTGATCTTGCGACGCCCCTCGTTGCGGTTGCGGCCAATACCGGCCAAGAAGTCGATCTCCGTGCGCTCGTCGAGGCTGTAGCTGCCGTAACCGGTGAGCTGGAAAACGTCGATCTCGGCACTTTGCGGCGTAGCGCTCGAATTGCCGTCAACGTCGCCCTTGGCGTACGCAAAGGCTGCGCCGACGCGCAGCGCCGACGACAGTTCGCCATCGACCCCCAGCGCCACGCCATAGGTCCGAGCCTCGTAGCCCGTTACCTCGCGGCGGTCCTTCTGGTCTGCCCAGGAGCCGAAGGGCTTGAGCCAGAGGTGCTCGTCGCCGAGAAATTCGTCGCCGGAAGAGAGGCCGCGCCGGCTGTCGATGCGCGACTGCAGCACCCGGCCGATATCCCCCATGACGTTTTGCGCCGCCTTGGTGGTCCCACCACTGAGCAGCGGCAACGTCTGGCTAGCCGCAACCGCAACGTCCTGCTGGGTCGTCAGCGGCACGAACAACAGGGCCAATGGGCCTGTCGGGTTGGTGGCCAGCACGTTGTCAAGCACGTGAGCGGCGCCCAGCGCGGGTGAATTACCGAACGCGTTCACGCTACCGACGATCGTGGCTCCGCCTCCGCCACCGGTATCTCCACCGCCGGTATCTCCACCACCGGTATCTCCGCCGCCACCGACCGTGGTCACGATCAGGCTCACATCGTTGGCGCCATAGCTCACCCCAAAATCGAAGAGCACACTGTTGTCCGACACCGAGCTGAAGCTGCCGCTTACTCCACCGTCGGCGTGTATCACCGAGGAGAGCGTGCCATTGGTGAGACCGACCGCCGACGCTGCATCGACGGTGAGACGACCACCGAGTATGGCTGTGCCTGCAGCGTCTATCTTGCCGTAGCTACTCATGCTGCCCACTGCGACGCTCAGGGTATCGGTGGAGGAAAGGTTACCGCCCACCATCAGCGTCTTGCCGGCCGCAACGGACAAGGTGCCGGCATTGCTGAGATTGCCACCGATAGCGACGGAACCCACGCCGAGGCTGCCCCCCGACAATACTGCAACCGCACCGGCCAGACCGGCACCATCCGCCAGGTTCAAAGCGCCACCATTTACGTTAGTAGCGCCGGTGTAGGTATTGTTTGCCGTCATCATCACCGTCCCACCAGCGACCATCACGCTGCCGCTGCCGCTGATCGCATTGGCAACGGTGATGACATCCGAGCGATTGAAGGTGAGCGTGCCGTTGTTGCTCACCACGCCACCACCCAGTGCACCGCTGGTGCCGCCGTTGCCGACCTGCAGCGCCGCGCCGCTGTCGATGGTGGTACCACCGCCATAGGTGTTGGCACCGGTCAGCGTCACCACGCCGGTTCCAGTGGCGACCACCGCACCGCTGCCGCCAATGGCGTTGGCAACGGTGATGGCGTCCGAACGATTGAAGGCGAGCGTGCCGTTGTTGGTCACCGCACCGCTGCCCAGTGCGCCGCTGGTGCCGCCGTTGCCGATCTGCAGCGTGGTGGCGCTGTCGATGGTGGTGGCACCGCTATGGCTGGTACCGGTGACAACGGTCGTGCCGGCGCCGCTGAACGTCAGATGGCCGCTACCGGTGAAAGCGCCGGAGAAGACGTCGGAGTGCCCCCCGTTGTCGATGGAGCCACCGCTGGCGCCCACCGAGATCGCACGGGAACTGGTGAGGTCCGCGGTCGTCAGCAGCGTGCCCCCGTCCAGGGTGAGCGCGCTCCCGGCCGCACCGAGCGCGCTGTCGGCGGCGATGCTGAGCGTGCCCTGTTTGACGATCCACGGCGTCGCCGCGGTAGTGGTATTGACCAAGGCCCAGGTGCTGGTCCCGGTCTTGGTGAAATTCTGGAAGCCTTTGAACTGTGCGGAATTGCCGATCTTGGAGGCGTCGAAGCTGCCGTTGGTGCCCCCGCCCAGCGTGAGCGTGTCGCCGCCGTTGGTGCTGCCACTGGTGCTGACGACGTTGCCGGTGAAGGTGCCGCCGGACAGGATCACCAGTTCGTTGCCGCCGCCCGAAAGCGACACCGCATTGGCCCGCGTTACGCCATTCCCGTGCAGCCCGCCGCTGATGACGCCGCTGTTGGTAATGGTCGAATTGCCGGTGGAAATGACCCCGGCACCACCCGCCCCCGCCGCACCCGAATAATAGCCCGGCCCCCAGGTACCGATACCGGCGACACCACCGGCGCCGCCATTGCCGCCGGCCAGACTTCCACTATTGATCAAGGTGAAACCCGCCCCGGCCACCGCAGCAGCACCCGCTCCGCCGTCACCACCATATCCGCCGTACTTTGAGCTGGTGGCATTACCGCCTCGACCGCCGTCGCCGCCACGCCCGCCAGTCACGTTCGTGGCGTTGGTCAGGGTGAAGCCGGTGCCTGTAATGCCAGTAACGCCCGCCCCCCCCGCGCCCCCTATTCCACCCGATCCACCGTCTGATCCCGCCGCGCCGGCAGCGCCGTTGCCCAGTGCCCAACTACCGGCGCCCGACAGCGTCAGGTTGCTGCTGCCTGCACTGATCGACTGCCCGGCAACCACGGCCGTGCCAGCGTTGGTGATCGTCGTGGTCCCGGTAAGGGTGGGCAGCGGGCTGGACGGTGTCAGGTCGAGCGAGCCGCTCAATTCGATCGTGCTGCCCGCATCGGCGTTGGCATCGGTGATCGCCTGGCGCAGCGAACCGGCGCCGCTGTCGTTATCGTTCACCACAGTGTAGGTCGCCGCCGTGGCCGCCTGGGCGACCAGCGCCAGCAGGCCCAGCGACAGTGCCCGGCACACCGGCTTCAGCAGCGGACTGGCGGCCGGTCGGGCGATACCGGCGAACACCGGGCGCGATGCGGGCGAGCCGCCGGCGCAGACGTGCGCCGATTCGGGCACGGCCTGAAGGATGCCGGAACGGCGATTGCGGACGAGGCGGTAGGCAAGCTTGTTCAACTTAAACTCCTTTGGTTTTCTTGTTGCGTCGCTGTTGTGTGCTGCCCGGCTTGTAGGCAGGGCTTAATCTGCTTTGGGGAATTCAGGCGTGCGGGCGCTCAGGCATCGTCGAAACGGCGGCGCCACACGCTGCGGCCGTGGGCATCGGTGCCGAGCAGGGCCAGGCCGCTCTGGCGGATCACGCGCAGCCCGGCAGGCGTGTCGAGCTTCGGGTTTTCCATGGTCGCGACCACGCCTTCCGGCGAGCCCGGCTCCCCGCCGTAATCAGCGGCCAGGGTCGCAAAGGTGCAGTCGAACAACTGCAGCGCCAGGCCCACGATGCGGCTGTCGGGCCGCACGAAGGTGCGGTAGAACCAGTAGGGCCGGCCGTCGGCGGGCAGGATGTCCGGGTAGAACGACGACACGCCGGCAATTTCGCCGTGCACGTCGAGCGCCACCGCGCCCACCTCGAAGGTGCGCCGCCAGGCGGCGAACGGGGTTCCGATGGCGCCGTGGTCGGCCCAGAAGCGGGCGAGCGCGGCACGCGTTTCGGCCGTGTTCCCGCCGCCGAACAGCCAGACGATGGAGTAACCGCGAAACGTGCGCAGCCTGCGGGCGGAATCGCTGAAAGGCATGTGGGACGGAGCTCCGGTCATGGGGCAGAAGCGACGGCGGCGAGACCGTCGTCGTTGAGGAAGAGCGCGCACCACACCCGCCACATGCGGATCGCCCGCGCCAGCTCCTGCGGCCGGCGCAGCGAACGGGTCGCGCGCGCCAACACGGTGGCATAGCTCTGGGCGTAGAGCCGGCATGAACGGCAATCGACGTTGGGCGTGCAGCACTTTTCGCTGCTGGCGCTGAAATCGGTGTTGTAGTGGCGTAGCGCGTTGGTCAGCCGCACGGCGCAATCGGCCGCCACGTCGGAACCGGGCAACAGTTCCGGGTACAGGCCGGCCGGGTCGTGGATGAGCGCGTTGTATTCATGGCTGTAGACGACCTTGCAGGTGGCGTCGTCCATCAGCCGCGCGATCGCGTCGTGTGCGCGGGCGAGATGCACCGGCTGCAGCACCAGGTTGTCGGCCGCGGAGCTGATCGCGTGGTAGCGGTCACCCGGGCCTTCGCCCTGTATGAAGCGGCTGTAGCGGGCGGTGGGGCTGTAGTGGTTGAAGGTCAGCGCGAGGTCGTTGTCCGCACACATCGCCGCGACCTCGCCGATCTCGTCGATGTTGCGCGCATTGAGCGTCATCACGAAGACCGCGCGCGGGTCGCCGCGGTAGTTGCGCACCTGCTTCTGCTGGACGTCGGCACCGCGCAGCGCCTTGTCCGTGGCCGCCCCTCCCCACACCGACACATGAATGCGGTACGGCACTTCGGCGGAAATCCGCTGGATCCCGTTGGTGAAGACCACGCCATAGGGCAGATGGCGGGCGGCAATCACCAGCTTGTGCTGCACCAACGACGGTTCGGCCCCGCTGAAATAGCCGTAGCGCACGCCCCGCGCCGCCTCTGCGGCGAAGAAGCGCTCGACCCCGCCCCCCTCGTCGGCATCGACATGGCCGAGGTAATCGTTACCGGAAAAGTAGAGACAGCCTTCGCAGCGCAGATTGCAGCGGGAGGTCAGGTCGTACTGACTTGGCCTCAGCGGCAAGGCGCGTTCGCGCAATGCCCGCCAGAACGCGAGATCGGCGGTAGAGGGCGCCTCCACCAAGGATGATCGCACCACCCCACTCACCAGGACATCACCGCAACGCGTCATACGATCCGCACCTTGCGGGTGTTCAGTGCCGGATTACGCCAGAAAGCGTCGTTCTGGAAACGCTGGAAGATATCCGGTGGCAGCACACTGGTCCGCGGTGTGGCCACCACGCGCTGCCGCACCGCATGCAGCCCCGGCGTGCCAGTGCGGGCGTCGAACTCGTCAGCCTCGAAGCGGACGTTATCGAAATCGTGGCGGAAGGCAGGTTCGCCGATGAAGTCGTAGATCGCATCGAGGACAAGCTGCGGCTTCGCCACCAGGGTGTCGTACTGGACCAGCATCAGGTTGGCCGCGTAATCACCGAAGAAGGCTTCCTTCAGCGCGTTGTACGCGTAGCCCACCAAGCCCTCACCGTTGGCGATGCCTTCCGCCCGGGAATACACGGTGCCGCTGGTCTGGTAGTTGAAGATCGACGACGGTGACAAGGCGTTGCGCTGGATCAGGCGCTCGACGCTGTCGATGATCCAGGGCAGGTCGCGCACGCAGGCGATCACCTTGCCCTGCGGAAACAGCGTGCGCAGCAGCGACATGCGCGCGCACCACACGCGGTTGGTGTCGAAGATCACTGCGGCCTCGTATTCCGGGCCGTAGTAGTGCTCGAAAACGCCGCGCAGGATGCGCTCGCGCTGAGCGTCGCTGAGGAATACCGCGTACTCGTTGCGCGCGCTCATTTCTTGTTGCAGGACACTGAGCATGCCACCCACGGGCCCGCTCATGCCGGCGTGAACACGGGGATTCTGGCGCAGGAGCGCAGCGAGCAGAGTGGAGCCGGAGCGAGGCAGACCCGATATGAAATGGATTGCAGACACGACAGGCGAAATGCAATGGTTGTTCGGATGGGTGGCACCGACACCTGCGCTCCGCCGCCTGACCCTTACAGGTGCAGCCGATTGCCCATGTCGGGTACAGCCCACGCAGTGTAACCAAAAGTGTTCGACGCGATGCTGTCGCAGCCGATTTCTCTACACATTTTAAATACTCGATATGTGATCAATTCATATGACGAATCGACTTTGCCGCCCACACGAGGTCGTAAACCGAGGCGGCCCAGTGACGCCCCATCTCGGCGAGCGCGCGCCTGCCGGAGCAAGCGCGCAGCCCTTGGAGGCTCGTGTCGGCCTTTGCCACCATGGAAACACCCAAGCGGATACGCCCCCGGGAGATGCCCACCCCACCACGTTCTTTGAGCAAACGCCGGAGAACTCACCCGCACTCAGCGGGTCACCTGCGCCTCCATCATCGCCAGGAACTGATCGGAGTACGGCGGCAGCAGACCCCACTCGCGGCGCGGATCGTAGGCCGGCGCCTTGAACACCGTGCGCGCATGGCTGAATTCGAGAAAGCCCTCGCGACCGTGGTAGTGCCCCATGCCGGAGGCGCCCACGCCGCCGAAGGGCGCGTCTTCCATCGCGGCGTGGAACATCGCCTCGTTGATCGTGACGCCACCCGACAGCGTGTGCTCGAGCACGCGCTTCTGCTCGCCCTCGTCCTCGCCGAAGTAGTACAGCGCCAGCGGACGCGGACGGCTGTTGATGTCGGCGATGACCGCGTCGATCGCGTCGTAAGGCTTCACGACGACCGCGGGACCGAAGATCTCTTCCTGCATGATCATCGCGCTCGACGGCGGATCGATGACGATGGCGAGCGGGCGGCGGCGCCCAGCCGCATCGGCCGCCAGCGGCGCCGGCGCGCAGTCCACCCGGGCGCCGGCACGGGCCGCATCGCTGACATAGGCGTCGACCCGGGCCACGTGGCGCTCGTTCACCACCGCGACCATGTCCGGGTTCCCCGCCACACTCGGGAACAGTTCGCCGAAGCTGCGCTTGAGCGCGGCGACGAAATCCTCGAGCTGCTCGCGGGCCACATAGACGACGTCCGGATTTACGCACAGCTGCCCGCCGTTGCTCGCCTTCGCGGCGGCGATGCGGAAGGCCGCGGTCGGGAGATCGGCGCTTCGGGCAACGATGGTCGGCGACTTGCCGCCCAGCTCCAGCGTCACCGGCACGAGGTTCTGGGCGGCGTTGCGCATGACCGCCTTGCCGACCTGGGTGCTGCCGGTGAACACGATGTGATCGAAGGGCTGAGCGGTGAAGATCTCGCCCACGTCAGGGCCGCCGGTGACGACGCCGACCTCGAGCGGATCGAACATGTCGACGACCGCCTCGGCCACGACCTGGGCCGTGCGCGGCACCACCTCGGAAGGCTTGAGGATGGCGCGGTTGCCGGCAGCGAGCACACTGGCGAGCGGACTGAACAGGGTGAACAGCGGCGCGTTCCAGGTGCCGATGATGCCCACCGTGCCCTTGGGCTGGTACATCACCCAGGCCTGGGCGCCCAGTTGGTCATAGGGCGGGAACGGCGTGCGCGGTTCGCTCGCCATCCAGGGCTCGAAATGATCGCGGGCATACTTCAGCGAGGTCAGCGAACCGAGCACATCGTTCATCAGCGAATAGCCCTTGGGACGGCCGCCGAAGTCCGCGTCCATGGCCTCGACCAGGGGCTTGTGGTACTTCACCAGCAGGTCGATCGCCGTCTGGATGCGGCGCTTGCGCTCCGCGGCACTGACGGCGCCAGCGGCATCGAACGCGCTGCGTTGTTGCTGGAGCAGGCCGACCAGGCCTGCGGCGGTAGTGATGATCTCTTTCGTCACGGCAATCGCTCCGGGTTGAGAGGCGGGATTTGACGCAGTTGCGCACGCTGCGAACTTAACCCGCGAACCCCGAAGCCGCGTAGTCCGATCGGACGATCGCCCCAGGCCGCGCCGGCAAAAAACGCTAGTCCGTTGGGACGATGACCCTGTCAGGGGCGAATTCCATACTCGGCGCCATCTTCTCTCCCGTCTTGCGAGACACGACATGACGACGCACAAGGGTTTCGACCCCCAGGCATTCCGCGCCGCGCTCGGCACCTTCACCACCGGGGTCACCATCATCACGACCCGCACCCCGGATGGCGAAGCGATCGGCATCACCGCCAACAGCTTCAACTCCGTCTCCCTCAATCCGCCCCTGGTCCTTTGGAGTCTGGCGAAGAATGCCCGCAGCCTGCAGGCCTTCTCGAGCGCGAAGCACTGGAACGTGCACGTGCTGTCGGCCGACCAGGAGCCGCTTTCGGGCCGCTTCGCCCGCCAGGGGGAAGACAAGTTCGCGGGACTCGAGCTGGACGACGGCATCAGTAAGGCACCGCTGCTGAAGGACTGCACGGCACGCTTCCAGTGCCGCACTGCCTTCAGCTACGACGGCGGCGATCACGTCATCTTCGTCGGCGAGGTGCTCGCCTACGACCACAGCGATCTGCCGCCGCTCGTCTTCCAGAGCGGCCAGTACGCGCTGGCCGCGCGCAAGCCACGCGAGGAAGTCCGCCTCGGGGCGACGCCGCCGCCCGAGTGCAGCTACACCGAGGACCTGCTCGGCTACCTGCTGGGGCGCGCGCACTACCAGATGCTGTTCGCCCTGCGCCAGTTGCTGAACACACAGGCCCTGGACGAGCGCTCGTTCTTCGTCCTGTCGGTGCTGTCGATCCGCGACCGCCTGACGCTGAACGAACTGAACGCCTTCATTGCATACACCGGCATGCTGGCCACGGACGAGTCGATGGCTTCGCTGGAATCGCAGCGCCTGGTCGCGCTCGAAACCCACGACGGCGAAGAGCGTTACGTCCTGACGGCCGACGGCCGCGAGGCCTCGCTGCGCCAGATCGCGCTGGCAAAGGCCGTCGAGGAAGACATCGCGGCCAAGCTCGGCGCAGGCGACGCGATGGCCCTGAAACTGCTGCTCAAGCGCCTGATCGCCAGCAGCGACCCGGGCATGCCCGACCTCTGGTCGCCACGCTGAGCGCCCGCTGACGACACCCCGAACGCTTAATCGAAAAGGACATCCCATGCCTCTCATCGACCGTTTCCGCCTCGACAACCAGGTCGCCATCGTCACCGGCGGAGGCCGCGGCATCGGCCGTGCCATCGCCCTGAGCTACGCCGAAGCCGGCGCCGACGTCGTGTGTGCTGCACGCACGCTGGCCGACGTCGAGGCGGTTGCGAACGAGGTCCGCGCCCTCGGCCGCCGTGCCCTGGCTGTTCAATGCGACGTCACCGACCTGCCGCAACTGGCCAGCGTGGTCGAGGCCGCAATGAACGAATTCGGTCGTATCACCCATCTGGTGAACAACGCCGGTGGTTCGGGGCCCAACGACCCGCTGAAGATGTCGGCGGAGAAGTTCGAGGGGGTGTTCCGCTTCAACGTCAGCTCGGCCTACGAGCTGACCCGCCTGTGCGTGCCGCACATGCGCGCGGCTGGCGGCGGCAACGTGGTCAACATCACCTCGGGCGCCGCTCGCTACGCACAACCCTATTTCAGCGCCTACGGCACCGCCAAGGCCGGGCTGAGCCAGCTCACCCGCCTGCTGGCGCAGGACTTCGCCCCCGACGTGCGCGTCAATGCGATCGCGCCGGGACCGATCATGACCGCCGCGCTCGACCGTGCCCTGCCCGCCAACATGCGCGAGGGCATGATCAAGAACACGCCACTGAAGCGGCTGGGCGAAGTCCAGGACATCGCGGCCGCCGCGCTCTACCTCGCGACCCCGGCCTCCGCCTGGGTCACCGGCAAGATCATCGAGGTCGACGGCGGCGCCGAGTCGAGCGTCTGGCCGGGCTGAGCCCGCCCCGGACACACGGCCCTCCTTCATTCACGGACGCAAGCATGGACAACACCCTGATCCGCCAGCTCGGCGATGAACTCTATGACGCGCTTCGCCAGCGCCGGACGCTGGCGCCGCTGACCGACCGCCATCCCGACATCGACGTCGACGATGCCTACCACATCTCGCTGCACATGCTGTCGCGGCGCGAAGCCGATGGCGAGAAGGTGGTCGGCAAGAAGATCGGCGTCACCAGCAAGCCGGTGCAGGACATGCTGAACGTGCACCAGCCCGATTTCGGTTTCCTGACGGATGCCATGCACTACCCCGACGGCGCCACGATCCCGATCGCGAAAGCCGGCCTGATCCAGCCGCGCGCCGAGGGCGAGATCGCCTTCATGCTGAAGGCCGACCTGCGCGGCCCGGGCGTGACCCGCGAAGACGTGCTGGCGGCGACGGCCTGGGTCGCGCCCTGCTTCGAGATCGTCGACTCCCGCATCGACGACTGGAAGATCAGGATTCAGGACACGGTCGCCGACAATGCCTCCTGCGGCGTGTTCGTCATCGGCGATCGGCACACCGACCCGGCCGGCCTCGACCTGGCGGCGGTCCGCATGTGCATGATGCGCAACGGCGAACCGGCCGGCGAAGGCCTGGGGTCGGCCGTTCAGGGCCATCCGGCCGAAGCCGTGGCCTGGCTCGCGAACACCCTCGGCCGCTTCGGCATTCCCTTCCGTGCCGGCGAGCTGATCCTGTCCGGTTCGCTGGCGCCGCTGATCCCCGCTCGCGCAGGTGACCGTTTCGAGATGGAAATCGAGGGACTCGGCCGCTGTTCGGTCGCGTTCTCCTGACTTTCGCGGCTTGCAGGTGCGCGGCGGCACACCCTCCCTCTTCCACGTGCCGCCGCGTGGCCTGCATCCATCGTTTTGCTGCATCGGGACGGCCGGTCAGGCCCCCACTCGGAGAGCTTAATCCATGAGCAAGAAGATCAAATGCGCCCTGATCGGTCCGGGCAACATCGGCACCGACCTGCTGTACAAGTTGAAGCGTAGCCCGGTGCTGGAGCCGGTGTGGATGGTGGGCATCGACGCCACCTCCGAGGGTCTGGCGCGTGCGCGCGAGATGGGCCTCAAGACCACCGCCGAGGGCGTCGACGGCCTGCTGCCGCATGTGCTGGCCGACGGCGTGCAGATCGCCTTCGACGCCACCAGCGCCTACGTCCATGCCGAGAACAGCCGCAAGTTGAACGAACTCGGTGTGCTGATGATCGACCTCACCCCGGCCGCGATCGGCCCGTTCTGCGTGCCGCCGGTCAATCTGGCCGAGCACGTGGGCAAGGGTGAAATGAACGTCAACATGGTCACCTGCGGCGGCCAGGCCACGATCCCGATGGTCGCGGCGGTGTCGCGCGTGCAGCCGGTGGCCTACGGCGAAATCGTCGCCACCGTGTCGAGCAAATCGGCCGGTCCGGGCACGCGCAAGAACATCGACGAGTTCACCCGCACCACCGCCGGTGCGGTCGAGAAGGTGGGCGGCGCCAAGAAGGGCAAGGCCATCATCATCCTGAACCCGGCCGAACCGCCCCTGATCATGCGCGACACGGTGCACTGCCTGACCGAGACCGAGCCCGACCAGGCCGCGATCACCGAATCCATCCACGCCATGATTCGCGAAGTGCAGAAGTACGTGCCCGGCTACCGCCTCGTGAATGGCCCGGTGTTCGACGGCAACCGCGTCTCGGTCTTCCTCGAAGTCGAAGGCCTGGGCGACTATCTGCCCAAGTACGCCGGCAACCTCGACATCATGACCGCGGCCGGTGCGCGCACCGCCGAGATGTTCGCCGAGGAGATCCTCGCCGGGCGCCTGAAACTGGAATCCAACCGCGCCGTGATGACGGCCTGACGAAGGAGATGAACATGGAACTTCGCAACAAGAAAGTCACCGTCCACGACATGACCCTGCGCGACGGCATGCACCCCAAGCGTCACCTGATGACGCTCGAGCAGATGAAGACGATCGCCATCGGCCTGGACGAAGCGGGCATCCCGCTGATCGAGGTCACCCACGGCGACGGCCTCGGCGGCAGCTCGGTGAACTACGGCTTCCCCGCCCACAGCGACGAGGAATACCTCGGCGCGGTGATCCCGCTGATGAAGCAGGCCAAGGTCTCGGCGCTGCTGCTGCCGGGCATCGGCACGGTCGATCACCTGAAGATGGCGCACGAGATCGGCGTCTCCACGATCCGGGTGGCCACCCACTGCACCGAGGCGGATGTCTCCGAGCAACACATCGGCATGGCCCGCAAGCTTGGCATGGACACCGTCGGCTTCCTGATGATGGCGCATATGAACAGCCCCGAAGGGCTGGTCAAGCAGGCCAAGCTCATGGAGAGCTACGGCGCCAACTGCATCTACGTCACCGACTCGGCCGGGCACCTGCTGCCCGACACGGTCAAATCCCGTCTGGCCGCGGTGCGCGATGCGCTCAAGCCGGAAACGGAACTGGGCTTCCACGGCCACCACAACCTCGCCATGGGCGTGGCCAACAGCCTGGCCGCGCTCGAAGTGGGCGCCACCCGCATCGACGCGGCGGCCGCCGGGCTGGGTGCCGGCGCGGGCAACACCCCGATGGAAGTCTTCATCGCGGTGTGCGACCTGATGGGGATCGAGACCGGGGTGGATGTGTTCAGGATTCAGGACGTGGCCGAGGACCTGGTGGTGCCGATCATGGACTTCCCGATCCGCATCGACCGCGATGCGCTCACGCTGGGCTATGCCGGCGTGTATGGCTCCTTCCTGCTGTTTGCCAAGCGCGCCGAGAAGAAGTACGGCGTGCCCGCGCGCGAGATCCTGGTCGAGATGGGCCGGCGCGGCATGGTCGGCGGGCAGGAGGACATGATCGAGGATACGGCGCTGAATCTGGCGCGGGCGAGACAGGCGGCACACGCCAGGGCATGACGACCAAGGCCATGGACACGCCTGCCACCGTGTCGCCGTGGAGGAGCCATGGCCTGCTGCTCCTGCTGGCAATGATGTATGCCGACAACTTTGTCGGCCGACAGATCATCGCGGTGATGATCGAGCCGATCAAGCACGAGTTCGGCGCCAGCGACACCTCGATGGGGCTGATCTCGGGCCTCGCCTTCGCAGCCGTCTTCGCAGTGCTCGGGCTGCCAGCCGGGCGACTCGCCGACCGTGTGCCGCGCGTCCTCCTGCTTTCGGCATCCTGCATCCTGTGGGGCATTGCAACCATCCTGTGCGGGCTGACCGGCAGCTTTCTCCTGCTCGTTCTCGCCCGCATGGCCGTTGCCGCCGCAGAAGCGCCTTCAGCGCCCGCGGCGCTGTCGTTGATCGCAGACCTCTACCCTCCTCAGCGGCGCGCATTCGCCATCAGCGTGTTCACCACCGCACCGACCTTTGCCGCAATCGTCGCGCTCAGTCTGGGCGCGTGGCTGGTCGACGCCTATGGCTGGCGCACGAGCTTCATCGTGGTCGGCCTTCCGGCAATGCTGATCGGGATCTTGCTGGCCTTTCTCGGACGCGAGCCCGTGCGCGGGCGATGGGACGCCCCGGTCACACACACGGCCGCGTCGGACATGCGCTCCACAGTCAAAGGACTGTGGGCTGACCGGCCGGTGCGTTACCTCATTCTCGCCAGTGCGACCGCAACCCTGGGCGGGACCTCTTTCGGCATGTGGAACGCGACCTTTCTGGTGCGTTCGCACGGCATCGCGCTGCAACATGCCGGGCTGCTGACTGGCCTCGTCGGCGGCATCAGTGCCGGCCTGGGTGCGATGTTCGCTGGCTGGCTGGCGGACCGCGCAGGCGGCCGTGGGCCGCAATGGCGTATCCGCATTCCTCTCATCGGGCACCTGATTGGCGTGCTCTCCCTGATCACCTACCTGTTCTGGCCCACTGACCTCCTGACGACCATTCTCGGCGTCCCCGTGCCCGAGGCCATGATCTGGTGTGCGCTGAACGGCTTCGCATCGGTATGGTGGCTCGGCCCCTCGTTTGCCCTCCTCACCACCTTGACCGTTTCGCGCAACCGAGCCGTTGCCTTCGCGCTTCAGACCTTGCTCAGCACCTTGCTGGGCCTGGGGATCGGGCCGCTTCTGACGGGGCTCATCAGTGACATCCTGCTACCGCATTTTGGCACCGACACACTCCGCTATGCCCTGCTGGTCAGCTGCGTCACGGCGGCATGCGCAATGCTCCTGCTGCTAAAGGTCGCCAGGGCGCTGCATTCGTCGGAAACAATCATGGGCCGCAAGTCGACAAGCGCAGCCTAAGGGCAAGCCCGTGGTTGGGATGAGCCTGCCTGAGCAGGCTCGCCGCCCCATCGACAGCGGCAGATTGGCAACGGTCGGCGCACAGACTGTGTTCCCTTGGGACACGAGGAGGCACTCCGCCCCTTGCTCGAAGAACGAGCCCTCTGCGCGCCTTGATCCGCCATGCAAGCTGCCCCGCGAATGGCAGCTGCCTCCCGCTGACCCGGTACACGAGTGCTTACCTCGTCGTTCCCGGACCTCTGGCAAGATCGCAAGCCCGGTGCACGAATTACCCGAACCACTGATCACGACTGGAGCTGCCAGGTTCTGTTTCGAGACGCCTTGCCAGCACCCATGAAAAAGCCCACCAACACCCGACGTGAGCAGGGTAGTGATGGGCTTCTCAGACTTCAGATCGGCTAGACCACTTAATGCGATTAGCTTCTAACCGACTGATTTATAAGGCTGGCGGAGACGGAGGGAGACGTTAGATTGAATGAAATTACTCTTTCAATTCAATGCCTTGAAGACATCTACTCAATGCCTTGTAACACCATCCTGTAACACCAGAACCAGCAGTGCTGGCGATGATGCCAATGATCTCCAGCAAGCGCAAGGGCCGTCGTGATGGTTTTAATTCGCATCAACGGAACGAACGCACCTTGTACAAGGGGAATCCGTCCTTTCGGAAGGGAACACCACGCTTCGACTGGACGCAGACTGCGCGGGGCCAATCAGCCCGCTGGCGTCCAGAGTCGCAAAAGTTCATCCCGCGCCACGAACCCTCGCCGTGCGAGACGCACGCAGGCGAGGCTGCGCATCTCGGGTGAGCGCCAGTGGATTGATGCTGGGCACCGGTGCAATCGTTTGTAGCCATTCTTGCCGTCCCAGAGCCCGAAGCACGCGCAAGAGCGTCTTGAGTGTCGAGCCCTGCCCGGCCTCCAGATTACGTAACGCGCGAACACTCACACCCGCGCGCTCCGCCAGTGTTTTTTGGTCCAGGTTGCGATAGAGGCGGAGGGTCTTGAGTTTCTCGCCCAAGTCGGTCTCCATCTCCTGTGGCGTCATGTGGTTCATCGCTATGGGTCCCCGAAATCCGTAACACAGCAACCGGAGCATCCTCTCACTGCCCCCCAAGGCACAGCCGAATGCGCTCCCCTCCGGCTTTTTTTGGTTCATCGCGCCTTTCCGGGGAAGGCGGCCTTGATCTTCAGGAAGAAATAGGCTGAATCCCGGAACCCGTAGGCCATACGCTTGATGACCTTAATGCGGTTGTTGACGCCCTCGAGAATGCTGGTGTTCAAGGGAAAGATGGCTGAGGCGAGGATGCCACGCCGGTACTTTCGGAGTCGCTTTGCAAAGGCGATCGCCGGCGCGATGCCGCTTTCGATCGCCAAGCGGTACCAGTCTTTCCATCTTCGGGCGCCGTCTCTGACCGATGGCGCAAACCAGATTTCCTTGATGGCGGTCTTCAGCAGATAGACGGTAGCCAGCGGTGCGTTGGCCGCCAGCAGTTCCTCGAGCTTGACCGCCTGCTCGTTGCCCAGGTTGTCGCGGTTGCGCAGCAGCAACCAGCGCGAGCGCTTGATGACCTGACGTTGTGCGGGCGCACTGCGCAAGGCATTGGCCTGATCGACGCGCACCCGGTCGACGACCTCCCGACCAAAGCGGGCGACGACATGGAACAAGTCATAGACGACTTCGGCGTTCGGGCAATGGGCGCGCACCTCCAGATCGAAGGCGGTGTTCATGTCCATTGCGACCGCCTCGATGTGCTGACAGCCCTCTTTGCCCAGCAATTCGAAGAAGGGCCGGATCGCCTCGCGGCTGTTGCCTTCGCCGACCCACAACACGCGCATACGTTCAGCATCCATGATCACCGTCGCGTAGCGGTGCCCCTTGTGCAGCGCGAACTCGTCCATCACCAACCGACGCACGCCCTGCGCATCGAAAGCGCCATACCGGGTCTGCAGACGCCGATGGTCGATGCGCTTGATGGTGTGCCAGTGCAAGCCCGTGAGTTGGGCGACGTGGGCGATCGGCAGGATCTGCACCAGCGCCTCGATCCAGGCGCGTAATCGGTGTGTGATGCGCTCACCCGTGTCGAGCCAGCTCAGGCGCTCGGCCGCCCGTGCGCCACACTGGTAACAGTCGAGGCGGCGAATCGGCACATCCAGCCAGACGCGTCGATCGAACCAGTCTCGATCGCGCACCCGGCGTCGCCGGCGCTCGTGGAGCAGAACACCGTCGCTACCGCAGCGCCCACATCGCGGGCGGTGTGAGGGGTCTTCAGAGAGGGTGAGAAGCAGCGAACCGTCGGCTCGCTCCTGGCATGAATCGACGAGGCGGCCTTCCCAGAAGACCACGCCCAACATAGCATCGCACATGACGGGGAAGAGGAAGGGGATCGGTTTGTTTGGCGACTGCCAATCTACCAACCTCAGAACCGTCAACCACTACTACCCCCAGATCGCGCGAAGAACCCTTTTTTTTGACGAAGTCACTCAAACGTATAGCAGGAGCGCAATAACAGGCAGCTTTACGCCTCTAGTCCAAGTTTATCCGCTTTTATAGGCAATATTTCGCCGCTTGTAGCACTGAGCTGCCCTACGTTTTCCGCCTTCCAACTTGCCGTCCTCATGCTGCCATTTCTTGCTGATCCTGCCGTTCGATCCAGTTCTGCAAGAACGTGGTCGGCGACAGATATCCCAAGCTGGAGTGGCGGCGGCTCCGGTTGTAGAACACGGCGATGTATTGGAACAGATCGCTCGTGGCCTCGTTTCGGGTCGCGTAGCTCACGCCATGCACTCGCTCATTCTTGAGGCTGTTGAAGAAGCTCTCAGTCGGTGCGTTGTCCCAGCAGTTACCCTTGCGCGACATCGAACCGCGCATGCCGTAGGCAGCCAGACGGGCCTGGTAAGCCTGGCTGGCGTACTGACTACCCCTATCGGAGTGAAATAACACGCCCGGTCCGGGCCGCCGGCGAAACCATGCCATCGACAGCGCATCGAGCACCAAGTCTGTCGTCTTGTGCTCATGGATGACGACCTTGCCTGCCGGGCCACATGACGGGCACTGGCGGGATACCGCCTTCGCTTTGGCGCGGACATGATACTCAGTCGCAGTCTCCCGGAAATCGACGACATCAAGGCCGGGAAGGTTCAGGATATTGACTGGCATGGCGGCAGGCGAAAGGAGCGAATTTTAGCGCTTTTGACCCGCTATCCCGTAGACATGAAAAAACCCCGGTAGCAGAACTGCACGGGGGTTAAAGTGGTTAAATGCCTTGAAACAAGATGTCTAAGGCTTGAACTATTTCAGTTCTTTTGTCCACAAGCGACGCAACAGGCCGCTTTAAGATTTGGCCTGGAACAGCCGCAAGACCTTGGGTAGCCATAACTACCAGTTCGCCTTCAATTTCAAAGACGGGGTTCAATGTCTTGGCATAGTCAGGAATTTCATCCTGAGCAACTAGCGGAACAACTACGCGAGTCGAAAAGTGGCTGATGATGTCTGATTGGACATCAAGCAGATACCCCGCTCCGTCAATGTTCCGATAGACGGTGTATTGCGCCATTAAAAACTCCTGTACTTTGCCAAAGGCAAGCCGTTCTTTTCAACGTACGCATTCCAGCAGTCGAACGCTTTCGCATTCTCGGCTACCCACTGTTCAGCACGCTTTGCAGCAACGGCTTGTGCAACACCGGCTTCAGCGGCCTGAGAGACGTTGATACGCAGCTCCTTGGCTTCCGCCAAAAGCGGTTCCGCCAACGAAACATTCGTAGCTTTCTTGGCTGCATTGGCATATGAGGCGGGATGTCGCATGATAGGCTCCTTTCCTACAGTATAGGATTAAGCATACTACGCATGCGCATTTAATTCAATATTGACGATGCGCATTGCGCTCGACAGGCTATTAACCCGGCAATCAAATAGATTTTGATATAATTCGGGCATGGAAAGGATCGATGCCCGCAAGCTTCCGCCCGAAGCCCTGGAACACATTCGTCGCCAAGCATTTGTACTGCGCAAGCAAGGCTACACATGGACGCACATTGCTGAAGTGTGTGGGGTTCATGTTGGGACCGTTTTGAAATGGGCACGCCGCGCGCAGGCCGACGACCTCGACGCCGTCATCAAGGGCGGGCAACGTGGTCGGCGCCATGGCTCGGGACGAACTCTGACGCTGGTTCAAGAGGAGCAGCTGCGCTTGAAGATCATCGGCTCGAATCCCGCCCAGCTTCAGCTTGAGTTTGCGCTGTGGAATCGTCGCGCAGTGATGCTCGCCATCAAGCAGCTCTTTGGCATCGACATGCCCATTCGCACCGTCGGTGAGTACCTTCGGCGGTGGGGTTTCACGCCGCAGCGGCCGGTCAAGCGTGCGCTTGAGCAGGATCCGGCCCGGCTCAAGGCGTGGCTTGAGGACGAGTATCCGAAGATCGTTGCGCGCGCCAAGACTGAGGATGCCGAGATCTACTGGGGTGACGAGACCGCCATTCGCCAGGACTCGCACTGGGTGCGCGGCTACTCGATGGCGGGGCTGACGCCTGAGCTTCGACTGCCGGCCGGTCGCCATGGATCGACATCGATGATCTCGGCGATCACCAACCAGGGCTTGGTGCGCTTCTCGTTCTTCGAGGGCGCCATTGATGCGGACCGCTTCATCGTGTTCTTGAAGGGCCTGATTCAGGATGCGCAGCGTAAAGTGTTCCTGATCGTCGACAACTTGCGCGTGCACCGCGCCAACCGTGTCCGCGAGTGGGTTGCCGAAAACACCGAGAAGATCGAGCTGTTTTACCTGCCGCCGTATGCGCCGGAACTCAACCCCGACGAGTATCTGAACCGGGATCTGAAAACGACGATACGCTCCGGGCCGATTGCCAAGACCGCCGCCGCACTTCTTGAGAAGGCGCGTACGTGCATGGAACGCATCGCTGCGATGCCGGATCGTGTGCGGTCGTATTTCAGCCATGAGTACGTTCGCTACGCTCAGTAATTTGGCTATTTGATTGCCGGGCTCGCGCAGGTGGTGCGCGTGTTCGGCCAAGCGCAGCCGCATCACGCCTACCTCTTCAGCAACCGGCGCGGCACGCGCTTGAAGGTGCTGGTCCACGACGGCTTCGGGGTGTGGCTCGCGTGCCGGCGCCTGAACCAGGGCCGCTTTCACTGGACCGAGGGCCAGGGCGGTGTCGCACTCACCCGGACGCAGTTCGACGCGCTGGTGCTCGGGCTGCCGTGGCAACGGCTGGGGGACGGCGGTGTGATCCGAACACTCTGAACACGCGCTATCGGCGGATGCCCCGATGGTGGCGGAGGCGTGCATCGGACATGATCGATCCATGCCGCTGCCCGCCGACCTCGATCAACTGGATGCCGACGCCTTGCGTCGCCTGCTCATCAAGCAGGAGCGCGAACTCGTGTGGCGCCAGACCAAGATCGAGCGGCTCACGCATGAGCTGGCGCTGCACAAGCGTCATCGCTTCGGCGTGAAGGCCGAGCGTCTGTCTAGGTTCTGTTCACATATATCGATATGAGATCACCGCACAAACGATCCGCACGAATGCCATGTAGCTGCATGCGAGCTTGTCGTAGCGTGTGGCGATCCGACGGTAATGCTTGATACGGTTGAAGAAGCGCTCGATCAGATTTCGCGCGCGGTACGCACAGCGGTCGTAATGCCTGGGGGCAATGCGGTTGGATCGAGGCGGGATGACTGCTTGGGCACCGGATGCTTCGATACTCATGACCAAGGCGTTGGCATCGTATCCTTTGTCGGCAACCAAGCTGGCGCACGGCATATCGGCAATCAAATCGTGCGCACACTCGATGTCGGCGACCTGTCCTGCGCTCAGAATCATGCGCAGCGGTTTGCCCAAGGCATCCACGGCAAAGTGCAACTTGGTCGTCACTCTGGCGACGGGCATGTACCAGGCATCTCAGAAGTGTCCGGACGGAAAACGTGCGCCGCGCGTTTAGATGCGACCGAGCGACTCATCGCTGCCAGTGTCGGGGATGCGGTTGCCGCCCTTCGACAACGTGCCGCAGTCCCGAAGCAGGCGTAGCCCCCGCCCTTCAGCAGGCCGTCCCGGGTCCACGCGGCCCGGTCCCAATGCTTGCATCGCGCTGCACAAGCCCTAGACTGCAATAACGCACCCCACTCAGCCAGCAGTCAACCGAGGCGCAGTATAGACACCATGCGTGATCGCCCCACAGCCGCCTCAACAAGGTTCGAATTGCTCGCTCGCGAGCTTGAGCAGCAGATCGCTGCCGGCGTGCTGCGCGCGGGGGATCGCTTGCCTTCCGTGCGCCAAGCTTGCGCCAGTCGGGGCGTGAGCCCCAGCACGGTGTTCAAAGCCTACTACCTGCTCGAATCTCGGGGCCTCGTGCGCGCCGCGCCACGGTCGGGCTACTTCGTTGCCGCACGCGCGGGCGGCGTGCTGCTCGCCGAGCCGGAAACGTCGGAGCCCCAGTCCGGATCGCAGCCCGTCGAGGTCAACGACCTGGTCTACGCGATCCTTGGCGCCGCACGCGCACGCGACATCGTGCCCTTCGGTTCCGCGTTCCCGAGTCCCGTCTTGTTCCCTCTCGATCGACTGCGTCGCGCGCTGGTCTCGAGCACAAGGCGGCTCGAACCCTGGAGCATGGTCGATGATCTGCCGCCGGGCAACCTGCGGCTCAAGCGCGAGATCGCCAAGCGCTATCTGCTTCAGGGCATGACTGTGGCTACCGACGAGATCGTGCTGACCCACGGTGCGATGGAGGCGCTGAATCTGTGCCTCAACGCGGTGACACGGCCGGGTGATGCAGTGGTGGTCGAGTCGCCGACCTTCTACATGGCGCTGCAGGCGCTGCAGCGCCTGGGCCTGCGTGCCATCGAAGTGCCAACCCATGTGCGCGAGGGCATCGATCTCGGACGCCTGGCGCAAGTGATCGAGCTCTACCGCCCGCAGGCCTGCTGGCTGACGACGACCTTCCAGAACCCGCTCGGCAGCCTGATGCCCGAAACGAAGAAGCGCGACCTCGTCGAACTGCTCGCCCGCCACGACCTGCCGCTGATCGAAGACGACGTCTGTGCGGAGCTCTACGAAGGCAACGTGGCGCCGCTGCCGGCCAAGGCCTACGACCGCCGCGGTCTGGTGATGCACTGTTCGTCGTTCTCGAAGTGCCTGGCTCCGGGCTACCGCGTCGGCTGGGCGGCGCCCGGCCGGCTGGCGCGCGAGGTCGAACGGCTGAAGCTGTTGACGAGCCTGTCCGGCTCGATCCCGGTGCAGGCGGCGCTGGCCGAGTACCTGCAGGAAGGCGGTTACGACCGCCATCTGCGCAGCCTGCGTGCGTCGCTGCAGGCGCAGCGCAACAGCCTGTTCGACGCCGTCAACAGGCTATTTCCTGACGGCACACGGGTGGTACGGCCGGCCGGCGGCTACTTCGTGTGGGTCGAGTTGCCCGTCGGGGTGGACGCGATGGCCCTGCACCGTGCCGCGCTGGCACAACGCATCAGCCTGGCCCCGGGGCCGATGTTCTCGGCGCGCGCCGAGTTCCAGCACCACATCCGGCTGACCTGCGGCCAGCATTGGGACGAGGCGCTCGAGCGCGCCATGCGCACGCTGGCACGGCTGGTCGATGACGCACCGCGCGTCGATACACCTTCGCATTCGTTGATCTGATCCGGTCGTCGGCGTTTCCAACTGCTCACACCACCGGCGCAGGCCGCTAGGCAGACTGAGGGCATGTTCAACCCACCCTTATCTGCGTATGCCGCATCACGATGCCGCGCTGACGCTGGTGAGCGCCCACCGCGTGCCACCCGCCTCCGAACGCTCTCTGCACGAGGTGCTGGACCGATTGGGTCCCTCGGTCTTTGCCGGCCTGCTCGATGCCGACGGCACGCTGCGCTACGCCAACCAGGCCGCGCTGCGGGCCATCGGCAGCACGCCGGCGCAGGTGCTCGGTCAGCGCTTCGAAGCCACCCCTTGGTGGCAGAGCTCCGAGTTGTCGCAGCTACGGTTGCGACAGGCGCTAGTCAGTGGAGCGCGGGGTGAGGCCTCGCGCTTCGACGTGCGCATCGCCACCCGCAGCGGCGACACGCTGGCGATGGACTTCTCGTTGCTGCCGCTCTTCGGTCCCGACGAGCGTGTGGCCTGGCTGATCGCTTCTGCGTGCGACGTGAGCGCGCGAGACAAGGTGCAGAGCCAGTTGCTGCTGACCCGCCATGCCGTCGAACAGGCCAACGACGCCTTGCTCCAGGTTGGGCCGGACGGCGCCGTTCGCGATGTCAACGCCGCCGCCTGCCGGCTGCTGGGCCTGGAGCGCGAGCAACTGCTTCGGCTACGTGTGCCCGACATCGACACCCAGATCGACGAGACGCAGTGGCCGCAGCGCTGGCACGAGTTGTGTGAACGCGGCTCCTTGCGTTTCGAGTCCAGCGTCCACCACCACGACGGCCATGAGATTCCGGTCGATGTCTCCGTCAGCCTGGTGACAAGCGGCGACACGTCCTTCTCCCATGTCTGCATCGAAGACCTGCGCGAACGCCGCGCCGCCGAGCGCCGCATCCGGCAACTGCTGCAGTTCGACGAGCTGACAGGGCTGCCGAACCGCCAGCTGCTGTTCGAGCGCCTGGGCGCAACCTTGCAGACGGGCGCCCAGACCGTGGTACTGGTGTTGGAGCTCGACCGGTTCAAGCGTATCAACGACGGTCTCGGCACCCACATCGGCGATGCCGTGCTGCGCGAAGTGGCACAGCGTATCACCGCCACCGTGCGCACCATCGACCTGGTGGCGCGTAGCGGCGGCGACGAGTTCGTGGTCGTGCTGCCGACCTCGTCGGTGCCGCCGATGCACACGGCGCAGGCGCTGCTCGACGGCATCGCCCGGCCGATGGCGATCGAGGGAAACGAGATCCATCTCACCTGCAGCATCGGCATCACCACGGCGCCCGCCGATGGGGACAACGCCGACACCCTGGTGCGCCGCGCCAACGCCGCCCTGCACCAGGCCAGGCTGCTGGGCCGCAACCAGATCTGCGTCTATGCCGGCGCACCGGACGATGAAGACCCTGCACGGCTGGCGCTGGAGACAGCGCTGCGGCAGGCGCTGCGCGACGAGCAGCTCGAACTGCACTACCAGCCCCAGGTCGACCTGGTGCATGGCCGCATCGTCGGTGTCGAGGCCTTGTTGCGCTGGCAACACCCGACGCTGGGCCGCATCGGGCCGGATCGCTTCATCCCGATCGCCGAGGAGACCGGCCTGATCGTCGCCATCGGCGACTGGGTGCTGCGTCGCGCCGTCGAGCAGGCAGCGGCCTGGCAGCGTGCCGGGCTGCTGCCGCTGCGCATGGCGGTCAACCTGTCGGCGCGCCAGCTGCTGCAGCCGGACCTGGCGCGGCGCATCGAAGGCCAGCTCGCCGCGAGCGGCCTGAACCCGCGACTGTTCGGTGTCGAGGTCACCGAGAGCATGCTGATCACCAACTTCGATCAGGCGGTGCAACACCTGCGAGCGCTGCGAGCGCTCGGCGTCGAGATCTCGCTCGACGACTTCGGCACCGGCTACTCGAGCCTGAGTTACCTGCGCCGGCTGCCGGTGGACGTGGTCAAGATCGACCGCTCGCTGGTGCCCGACGCCACTGCCCCGGCAGAAGATGTGTCGATCACGCGCGCCATCATCACGATGGCGCACCAGCTGCAGATGAAGGTACTCGCCGAAGGCGTCGAAAGCGAAGGCCAGGCGGCCCTGCTAGCCGCGAACCAGTGCGACCAGATGCAGGGCTACTGGTTCAGTGCCGCACTGCCGGCGGCAGCGGTCGAAACGATGCTGCGAGAAGGCCGGCAGATCGATCCGGCGCTGCTGGGGCGGCGGTCGCGCGAGCGCACCCTGCTGCTCGTCGACGACGAGGAGAACATCGTCGCCGCGCTGCGCCGGCTGCTGCGCGCCGAAGGCTGGCGCGTGCTGAGTGCCACCAGCGCCGAGCAGGCGCTGCAGCTGATGGCACGGCACGAGGTCGACGTGATCCTGTCCGACCTGCGCATGCCGAGCATGACCGGCGTCGAGCTGCTGCGCCGGGCCAGGCAGCTGTACCCGGAAACGATCCGGATGGTGCTGTCGGGCTACACCGGGCTGCAGTCGATCACCGACGCGATCAACGAGGGGGCGATCTACAAGTTTCTCGCCAAACCCTGGGACGACGAACAGCTGCGGACGCACTTGCGCGAGGCCTTCGCGTTGAAGGAGATGGCCGACCAGAACCGCCGCCTCGACCGGGAGGTGTAGGCTGCCAACCGGGAACTGGCTGACTTGAACCAGCGGCTGCAGACGCTGCTGAGTGCGCAGCGCGAGAAGAACGAGCGCGAGAAGAACGAGCGCGAGGTCGGCAGCCGCGAGGCGGCGCAGGAACTGCTGGATGCCGTGCCGGTGCCTGTGTTCGGCGTCGACGACGAAGGCCTGCTGGTATTCGCTAACGCGCCAGCCCAGGCCTTGCTCGGACTTGAGGGCGACCTGCTGGGCCGACCTGCGACCGAGCTGCTGCCGCAAACCTTCCAGCACCTGCTGCAAGGTGCCTCCATGCCGGTGATGCTGGCGAGGCGGCGCTGGTGGGCGATGAGCCAGCTGTTGAGCGGCAAGGCGCGCGGCCGCCTGATGGTGTTGCTGCCGCAAGCCGGAGCGTCGACATGACCGCCCCCACAACTCACGATGCGCCGCCGGTGGCGCTGACACACCTGTTCCGTCACAGCCTGCGCGACGGGCGGGTGCATCCGCAGATGCACATCGTGCAGCGCTATCGGCAGGAGGCGCCAAGATGACCACGGCCTGTCACCACATCGCCCGCGACGAGTTGATTGCTGCGCTGCGCGATCTGCCCCCGCTGCCTTCGGTCGTGCTCGATCTGATCACGTCGCTGGGCCATGAGGAACTCGGCACCTCGCAGTACGCCGCCAAGATCTCCCGCGACCAGGCGCTGGCTGCCAAGACCTTGCGCTTGGCCAACTCGTCGTTCTACGGACGAGGCAGGCAGGTCCGCTCGGTCTCCGAGGCGATCACCGTACTCGGCCTGCGCACGGTGCTGAGTTTGCTGGGGCGCCCCGGAATCGGCTTGGCCAGCAATGCGTTCTGCCCGCCATTGGCAAAGTCGGCGAGCCACCGGAAAACGCTGCGCTCATTCACGCCATACGCCGCCGCGACGCTTTGCACTGTCTGCCCCTCACGCACTGCTTTGACAGCCTGCTGCCGCATCACCTGCAAGGTGTGATGATCGAGGGCACGGCCGTCGGAAGGTCGTTTGCATTTCATGGGGCATATTATCGCTCACATGACACTACTTACGGGAACGTTAGTAACTGCAGCCATGTCCCCTCTTCGCGTCTGACATACTCGGCCGCGTTTGTCGAGGAGGCGCGGAAACGCCTGTATGCAAAGAACAGCAAGATCGCGGCAAACGCGTACTTGACGGCGGCTTCTCCGAGAGATCGAGGACTGGCCAGCAGCAGAAACCAGAGACCTGCAACGCCATAGAGGACTGCAACGACTCGATGCATGGGTATCCATTCCTTCCCGCGCGAGCAAATTCAGAATGAGAACGCCGAAGGCGAAGGCTACTCGAAGAAGGCCATCAAGGCAGCCTGCAGCGGCGAAGCTCAGCAACGGCAAGGGTCTCACCTATTGGTCGCCGCAACGATTCTGGCCACGTTCGGGGAGATCGCCCGAACTCACGCGGCAGCCAGGATCGAACATGGCCTCGTCACGAATGCTTTCAGGCTCCTACTCCGGGCCCGGAGTAGGAGCCTCCAACTCGTCTGGGGCGACGCACTTTCCTTTCTCCCCGTGAGCGAATCCGTACTTCGCGAACCGAGTCAGCATTGGGAGCTTCTTGCTGTCAGAGCTTGGGGGCCATTCCTCGACTCTGTAGCTTCTGAACAGCTTCCGCCTTCAACTGCTCCACCCACTGAATCGATTTACGGTTCGCAGTGACCATGCCCCCCTGATCGACCAGCCAAGCCTCGAAACTGCGGACAGGCTCACTCCCCCACTCGTAGCGAAGGACGGTACCGCACTTTGAAGCGTCCCGCGACGCGCCAAGGGCATCGCGAAAGACATCCTGCCGAGCATACTGCTCAAGTACCTTGACCGCATTCGGCGGAACCAAGGTTCCCATGGCGTTCGATGATGGGCCCCTCTGGCCGTTGCGCTCCTTCGACACGATGCACTGCGCCCTGCCCTCCTCATCCCAATGCACAACAACACCACCTCCCGCTCGGGGCGCCGAGCGGACGTTGAACTGACCGTGCTTGGCCGTCAGCGCGGAAAGCATCTGTTCGCTGCTTGGGGGCTGAGCCGGACTGCCTCGACGCATGACGGCAAATACACGTGGCTCGGATGGCGGCGAAGCGAACCACACACCGATACCCGCATCCGCCGTCCGAAAGCTGATTTGATCCAGGAACTCCGGAGTCTGCAGGTCATTGATCCCGTCGAAATACGGAAAGTAGGCGACCGACCTACTGGTCATTTCCGCGCTGGAATCGAAGGCCTGAACGGCCTTGACCACCTCAGCCTCGGTCATGCCGATACGCACGCCTGCAATGTCCATCTTGGCCAAGGGTGTGACAGTCTGCGCCAACACTGGTGCAGCCCATGCGAGCGCAAACGCCCATAAGATGGAGCGACCGAACAGAACGCTTTTCATGCGTAGCTCCTATTGGAAAGTCGTCCTGAGAATTGTGATACGTTATGAATAGGAACTCGTCTCCCAAATAGGGTAGGAATCAGGCAATTCCCCATGTTCCGTGAATCCCGCCTTTCAGCGCTCGTTGCGCGTCTCTACGATGCCGCGATGGACCCTGCCCTTTGGCCGGGGACCGCATCGCAAATCGCGCAGGCCTTGGGTTCGACCAGCACAGTGCTCAAGCTGCATGGAGGCGGTGGCCAGGTAAGCCTGCTGGAGTGCACCAGTAACCTCGTGGTGTCCGAACGCGACCAGGCATGGGCTGATGACTGGCACAGACGTGATCTTTGGGTGGAGCGCTCTGTGGCCTACGGGATGTCGCGCATCATCACTGACGAGGAATTGGTGACATCCGAAGAGCAGGCTCGCAGTGGTTTCTATCAAGAGTGGCTGTCTCATCTGGGTATCCACCACATGCTGGGAGCCGTCTTTCCAACAGCGCCCGGTGTAGTCGGCGTCCTGGGGATTCATCGGCCGCGAGATGCCGGAAGCTACTCAGACCTAGAGCGCCGGCAGGCGGCCTTGGTGTTGCCGCACCTTCAACGTGCGCTTAGGCTCGGTCAGCGATTTGCGGGACTATCCCATCAGCATTCAGTGGCCTTGCAGGCACTCGACCGGCTCGATAGCGGAGTCCTCGTGGTGGATGCTGACGGCCACATCCTTCAGGCAAGCCCACTTGCCGACACCTTGCTGCGTCAAAACCCGAAGCACCTTGCTGTGATCGGCGGACGGCTTTCATTTCACCATCCAGCCCTGCAGGGCAAGCTGACAGCCCTGATCCGCGCTGCGTTGGAAACCGCGCGCGGCGGCTTAGGCACGCCAGGGTCTGACCTACTCATCCCCCGACCTCAGCAGCTGCCGTTGGCGCTGGAAGTTGTTCCCTTGCGACCTGCAAGCGTCGCCTTTGGTGAGCAGCGCCCAGCAGTGCTGATTTTCGTCCGAGACCCTGAAGCGCCACTCGAAGTGGCCAGACTGCGTGAGCTGTTTGGGTTCACGCGCACGGAAGCGGCCGTCGCTGGCGCTCTGGGACGAGGACAGTCACTGGAAGTCATCGCGATGCAGATGGGCATAGGCCTTGGAACGGTGCGCACGCATCTCAAGCGCATCCTCTCGAAAACAGGCACGCATCGGCAGGCGCAAGCCGTGGTGTTGCTCGCTCGATGCATTACGACGGCCGCCCCTCAGTGATCCCCTGTCCTTGATCTCAAGCCTTGGAGGCTGGCGTGCTGATGCAAAAGCCAGCAATACATCGCCGGCATCGAACGTAGTCGGAGGAATTTAAGGGAAAAACGTGCGGGTTAGGGCTTCTGCGCCCATCATAACCCCATGCTCTGAGGGTAAGCGCCGTTCGAACCTAGCTCTATCAGGACCATCGATCTTCGTGGGTCACCAGGCGGCGCCGGACCAAGCGCGCGTCTCTCGACCCAACCCCGAAGAGACGTTCATGTTCTCGGTACCCAACGGCTGTTTTCTGAGAAGAGCAGTTGCACCAACGACAACCGAATGAGTGCTCATCGGCCTCAGCTGCCGGTGTGTTGATGGCGCAGTCAGGCAGCAATGTGCTGTTCATCTGCCGTTCGAGCGTCAGGCGACGGTGAACGGCGGCTTCCCCATTCTGCCAACTGGAAGTACCGACCCAATCCTGCCTTTGGGCTCTTGGGAAAGCTGTCGTTCAAACTAGACGGCATCTTCGCCGGGCGGCTTTATCGCGCAGCGTTCGTGTGGACTGTCAAGTAGGACTCTATGCTGAGATCTGAATACGATACTGGACAAGAAGATCGCCTTTAGCTAAGCGAAGCTTTCCATCCCGATGCGGACGCTTCCGCTTTACTACTTCACTAGGAATGCGATACACCACATATGGCTCGGATAAGTCAGCCACACGCATTACGCTGTTGGGGCCGAGAATCACAATCAAATCGTCGTAGGCTGTCGGATCACCGACGTCTATCGTAATACTTTTTCCGCCATTGAATTTGACTTGAACCTTTTTCCCGTCGATGTAACCATCGTGCCCAGGTTCTCGTAGGCTTGAGGTCATTGCCATGCCAAGTTGAGCCTTTGCAATAAACTCTGCGATGTCTCCGAGATAGCGGTCCGACCGAATGATTTCAAGCTTTTTAAGACGATCTGTGGCGGTGAAAAATTCGCCAATCGCCGCAATCTGTTCGTCAGTCATCGGAACGGGGCTCCCCTTTGACACCCAACGTTAAAAACACATGGCTGCTTAGCCGCTTTGCAGCCAAGCAGCCTCAGGAAAGCAAAAGCAAGAAAAGATTGGCAATATCGCGTAATCGAAAAGATTTCACTCAAGAAGACCCTTTATATTTTCTTTTTGAACTTCCTCATCCAATTTCTCCCTCTGTTTCGAAGACATCATGCCTAGCTGTTTAAGGTGTTTCCACTCTGCATCGCTGGCGTTTGAATAAGAAAGTTCGATTCCACCTTTCCACTTGAGATCAGATATTGAATTTGAGCCATATGGTTGAGTAATTTGCGTGTATGCCGTCGCCTTACGATTTCCTGATAAATTCCAATGTTCGAACTCCATTTTGTGGCCATCCATTGCTAGTCCAAGGAGCCGCTGAGGCTTAGAGTATATGCTGTCCTTACCATCTGGAGCTCGCCCCATCTTTTCTTGCAACGAGGATTTGATTTTTAAAATAGCATCTGAGTCTGTCGACGTTAAATAGATACGGTCAATCTTATTGTCGATAATGCTACAAGAGACATAGATTGTATGACCTCCGGTAGTTTTAGATTGGTGCTGGTTTCTTAAAACGTCAATCGCGTCAACTGGATCATCGGGGTTTCGTGCCTCGGATTGCTTTTTCGTGAATTTCGACCCTGTGCAGTCTTGACCCAAGCGGAACCCAGCGATCGATTCAAACGAATCGTCCGCGAAAGAAAATGAAAATACAGCTAGCCCGCACACCATAGCCACGGCCTTGAGACTCATTGATGACTCCTTGTGGATCCAATCGGGCTGACGGACAACTGTGAACCGTGGCGCCCAACGATTAACGTTAGATCGTGATCCCGAAGCGAGCCACGATCTAACGTTAATCGTTATTGGTTAACGAGCTTGGCGATCTCGCGCTTCAGTTCAGCACCAACCATAACGCCGCGCTGGTAGCTCGCTGAGTGGGTTTCGTGTGTGGCTGCCTCATTGTCTCGGCAGTCGAGCAAACCATCAGCGACCCCCTTCTTGAAGGAAAGTCCATGACCGTGTGGAATTCCTGGGATCTCAATTCTTACTGTAGTCATTTTAAACCTCATATTTAACGCATTCTTGGCCACACCCTTACCTTTTTGCCTCCGTTTTATTTTCTACCGATCAATTGTCTCAGCGGCACGGCCGTTCTGATAAGCGACTTTTCCGACTTTGCCTTGGACGGTTATGCGGCAGCCAGTCATGACATCGCCGCATCGCTAGAAAAGCAGCAGCCGACGTCATAGTGGGGTGATGCGACCGATGTGGAACATAGGCTGAGAGCATACCGCGTCGCCTAGATGGCCGCTATCCGGATCGGGCGGTGACCGGCGGCTCCTGGCCGATAGTACGCTGTGGGCATCTTCCCCGATAGCCGCCGCACGCCACGGGCTCAAGAATCAGACTCCGATCAACAGCAAGGAGCCTGTCATGGAAACCCGTGAACACCCGCATCGGGAAGCCTGGAACAAGGGGAAGTTGGTGGGCCAGAAGGCGCCGCTCAAACCCAAAGACATCTGGGCCATCCGTATTCATCTGCAGAACGCGCACGAAGTGCGCGACCTCGCCATGTTCAACCTCGCGATCGACAGCAAGCTCCGAGGGTGTGACCTCGTCAGCCTGCGGGTGCGCGACGTGACGCATGGAAACCAGGTGCTCTCACGCGCCATGGTCGTGCAGCGGAAAACGCATCGGCCTGTGCAGTTCGAACTGACCGAGCCGACGCGCACGGCCGTGGCTGCCTGGATCGCAAAGGCCGCCTTGAGGTCGGAAGACTTCCTCTTTCCGAGCCGCCTGCACGACTCACCGCATGTCTCTACCCGTCAGTACGCGAGGATCGTCGAGCACTGGGTGGTGGCCGCCGGCCTCGATCCGTCCGCCTACGGTACGCACTCGATGCGACGCACGAAGGCGACATTGATCTACAAGCGCACGAAGAACCTGAGGGCCGTTCAACTCCTACTGGGTCACTCCAAGCTCGAGTCGACGGTGCGGTACTTGGGCATCGAGGTCGATGATGCCTTGGAGATCTCTGAGCAGACTGAGATCTGAACCCGGCGCGGCTGCCCGCCAAGCGCCTTTTGCCGGCGGGCGGCTGCTTACGGTGATGATGCTGAGAGGGTACTATCGGCCAGAAGCAGCCACTCACCACCCGCACCAGATAGCGGCCATCCAGTCGAGGCTGTATGCTCTGCGCCTACATGCCAAATGGATCGTATCGCCGCGCTATGCCGACCGCTGCTGCTTTCCGTGTCCCGTTATGTTGGCTTGCGCGTAGGTTTCTGCTTCTAAACCGTAACTTGCAGAACATGTTATTTCCCACTTCTACGTCATGCGGCAGAACTGTCGCCAGAAAGCAGATTTCGAACTCACAGATATGCCTGTCCACATTCACGCCGCTTTGAACCCCGATGATTTGCTCGCCACGCTTCGAAGGATCGACATTTCCGTTCCGGCTCGGACTGATGGGCGAACGACGGACCATGCTGAGACATGGACAATTTCACGGCTCCTATCCACGCTCACGAAATATAACCTGCTCGAATTTCCGCTATCGGTGATGCATCGTGATCGACCAGATAGCCTCATTCAGTCCAACGGCCGACAGATCGGAGTAGAGATAACCGAGGCCATCTCGCAACAATACGCAGCCTATTGCGCGCTCGCCGAGCGAGAGTTTCCCGAGCTTTTTCTTGAACCAGCTCATTTTCGCTGGGGTGCGCCAGCAATGACCGTCAACGACATGCGCAATTTGCTGCAACAGAGCAATCTGAGTTCGATGGGTTGGGCGGGTAATCGACCAGAACAGGAGTGGGCTCTATTCATTCGGAGTGTCGTTGATTCGAAGCTCACCAAACTCGAACGCGCCGACTTTGCCAAGTATTGTCAAAACTGGCTGGCTATCTACGACAATCTGCCTCTCCCAAATATCAATCTCAGCACTGCTGTTGCATGCCTTCAACCTCTGCTCCATGATCAATGGGGAAAAAAACCTGGCTTTGACACGCTTCTCGTCGAGCACGGTCCTGTTATTGTGCGAATCACTTCATCCGGTTCCGAACACTTGGCGCTTAACGACCTATGGGAGTAAGTCCTAACCCGGCACCGGAGCAGATCAACAAACAGCTGCGCATTTACCTCCGCTGAATTCTCACGCTATGCGTAGGCAATTCGGGACGAAATCTACATTCTCAATCTGTGAGACGCGATCTTAAGATCGCGGCCGCTGCGTCAGTGTTTGTTTTCGTTTTTGTTAGGTGATACAGGAAGAACACATCCCGGTCGATGCCTATTACCCTTATCTCGCCTTGGCAATCCGATGCCACGAGAGGTAGTATTGCAAGGCGGCGTCATTTTTCGAAATAAAGCCACTATGAGGGGTATTCATCGGGGCTGGCTTGTATTGTTGAAAGCCTGAGAATCTTTGCAGGTTGATCGCAGCTAACGTACATGCCAATGGACAAAACGGCGAATATGAGTTTACGTTATGACTAGGTTATTTTCATGCTTAAGCCAAAAACAGGTTCACAGAAACCCTTAATAAGGTTTTAAATCTAGCTGTTGGAGATTCTGATGAAAGCAAGCATCGGCATATTTGTCGTTGCCCTAACATTATTGTCTGGGTGCGAAAAATCAGTAGATGAAGCGAGAGTGGAATGTCTAACTGAGGCTAGTGAAGTGCCGACAGACGCGGGGGTCAGGCAGCGTGTAATGCTGTGCCATCAGCAATACCCAAGGGTCACCAACACAAACAACAAGCCAGCAAACGCGGGGGGCGGGTGGCAAGAAAATGAGGATGCGGTTGACTGGAGCAAGTTCAAGCCAACGGGCGAAATTGTCAATGACGACGCCCAGTACGGCATCTCGGTCACCAGGCCGAGCGAATGGCTTCCACAGGAACGCCCCTCTCCGGAAGTACGATTCATGTATGGGTTCAAGGGTAACGGATATATTGGCAACTGTAACGTTGTCGTTCTGCATTCACCAAGCACAACAGGCGCCAGTCAAAAAGGGGTAGACCAGCAAGAGAATCTACGACAGTTGCCCGCTTCATTTTTTGAGGATCGCCTACGAACTTTAGGCATTGATGCGAAGGTATTGAACGTCCAGCAAACCCGCCGTGGAGCGTATCTCGGTCATTTGGTCAACTACACCTACCATTCATTCAGTCCGAGTTTGAATGCTGTTCTGCATTTTCGTGGAGAGCTTTTTTCGCATTCACGTCCTGGAAGAGTTTATACAATTACGTGCCTCACGGGCGCAACGTCACCTGACGCTGCGCAGATGGGCTTCGAAAAAGAACGTAATACATTCGAGAATTTTTCAGCAGGTCTTCGGGTCGGAAAATATTAACCGGCCCAGAGAATGGTTCGTTTGAAAAAGCGAGTGGTCCATGCATGCTTAGAGGGTAGGTTTCGTCATGGCGGGTGAGAGTGTCCCCCCTAACTCAGCCCCAAAACGGGGCGGTACTCGCGGCCGGACGAGCTCGGGGGCAGGCGGCGCTGGGCTTTTCCTGGCGCAGGCCATCAAGCGTAGGGATGATGCTCTCAGCATCGAGGGTTCGCTTTGCCGGGCTCGGCCCGCCCTTGACCCGGCCATACTCACCGTCTTTGGAGCCCATTCACCCGCTCGGAATTAAAAGAGACAGAATTTTCACCGACTGTTTTCGGCTGGCTCCGATGGCGGCATCGGGTCGGGTCGAGACGGTCGCAGTTGGTTCGCAGCGTTCCCGCGCAGGAGGGGCCGAAAGTCTCAGTCCGGCCACGACCCGCCGTTCGGCCTGCAGGAAGAGCTGCCGCTCGAACGGCAGCTCCACTTGGGCTGCAGCCATTCGGTCAGTTCCCTATCCTTTTTTTCCAGAATGCGGAAAGAAAGACGGGGCTGAAGTAGCGTCGCTGCTGGGGGTGGCGTCCGAAGATCAGACAGAAGGGTTTATTCTTCCCAACGAGTCACTTCAAAACTTCAACAGGCCATCCGAAGTAGCTGTACAAGTACTCTCCTTCCCCCTCCCTGTCCGTGAGCTTGACGCGAATTTTGAAACGCGTACCCACGGGGTAGTCTCGGCTCAGGCGCTTCGCACATTCGACCTTTAGTGCCTGCGAGTAGAACTGATTTGGTGCAGGCCGAATATGTACATCGCCATGCAATCCGCTAGTACTCGTCGCCTTGTACGACTCGACGATGATTTCCTTGTAGTCGCCGTGCTGTGCCATTTCCTCTCCTCCCATTTATCTAGGCTATATCGATATTCACTTCGGCTTGAACGCACTGCCCGGTGCGCGTGGCATCCAGTCAGTGAAACCGGATTTTTTGTGCGCAAGCTCGATCCGCTCGGTGCACTTGCGTGCATAACAGGCATCCCACAACTTCACTCGTTCGCGAATCTGCAAGTCGGCCTGCTTCATCTTCTCCAGCTCCCGCCGACACTGATCTTCGATGAGCTTGAGCGCAGCGCGTTCAGCGTCCGACAGATCGAGATACGCCCCCAACCGTCGCGCTGTTTCAGGAAACTGCGTGAGAACAGCGTTTTTGGATGGGGTGAGCGGTAGAACTCGCCCAGTGGTCCGCCCGCCAACCTTGCTCCTGCCTCCCATATCGCCCCTCTCAGTCCAAAAATGACCGCAGTTTCTCGATCGCCGCACGTCGCTGCTCGCGCTGCTCCGGCGTTTCCTTGTCCGCCGACTTCACCGTTTGCCGCACGATGTTCGGAGGCAGTACCCCCTTCTCGATCAACCGAGCCTGATCTGCCTTGAGATGCTCCGCCATGAGTTGCGCGCGTGTGCGTTCGCCCTTGTTCATGACCTACTCTTCCTTCTCTCGCTGCTGCTTGACCGTGACGGGTAAATTGGCACCAATTCGAACAGTTGAGCACCAATCAGACTCCCACAACTCCGCTGCCTAGTCATGCTTGCTCATGTTTCTCAAGCTCTACAGCATGTCATGGGCCTATTATCCGACTGAGTGCTCTTACAAGGTGTTGACGGACGAGTTATGTCAACTACAGAGACGACTAGCGACTCGCTTGAGTGAAGCACACCTATTACCATCATGCTCGACGGCTCAATATCTCTTTCGTATAAATTCACCGAGAGCCTGCTCAGTTGTACGACCGCCCTTCTTCCTACAGGCCGCCAAGCGCTCGAGTTATGCTTAGTGACACTGCTACTTTCTAGATATGCGAAATGGACATTGACGACTGCGAAGACCTGCCCTCAGAAGTTTCAGGCAACCTAACCGAAAACCTAGGGGCTGTTCACATTTGATGATTTGTGTTTACATCCTGATCTTTGGGCGGAGATCGGGATGCTTCGGATGGTGCTGACAGATGAACAGTGGCAGACAATCGAAGGGCTTCTACCCGGCAAGCCCGGCGATAGAGGGCGTTCGGCCAAAGACAACCGGCTGTTCGTTGAGGCGGTCCTTTGGTTGGCACGCACAGGCAGTCCGTGGCGCGACCTTCCGCCCGAGTTCGGCAACTGGCATTCGACGTATGTACGCTTTGCGCGTTGGCGCGATGCAGGCGTCTGGAATCGGGTCGCCCTCGCACTGGCCGGCGAGCGCGATCTGGGGCGGGTGTTCATCGATTCGACCATCGTTCGCGCCCACCAGCACGCCTCAGGCGCCCAAAAAAAGTAGGACCGCAGGCGCTGGGGCGCTCGCGTGGAGGCCTGACGACCAAGCTGCACTTTGCCGTCGATGCCTTGGGCAAACCGCTGCGCATGATTCTGAGCGCAGGACAGGTCGCCGACATCGAGTGTGCGCACGATTTGATTGCCGATATGCCGTGCGCCAGCTTGGTTGCCGACAAAGGATACGATGCCAACGCCTTGGTCATGAGTATCGAAGCATCCGGTGCCCAAGCAGTCATCCCGCCTCGATCCAACCGCATTACCCCCAGGCACTACGACCGCTGCGCGTACCGCGCGCGAAATCTGATCGAGCGCTTCTTCAACCGTATCAAGCATTACCGTCGGATCGCCACACGCTACGACAAGCTCGCATGCAGCTACATGGCATTCGTGCGAATCGTTTGTGCGGTGATTTCATATCGTTATATGTGAACAGGACCTAGAAGGAGACTACGGACCTTTAGGGACAAATCGCTCTTATGACGAGGATAAACGCGATGCCGTAACAGACGTAAGGAACGCACTGTATCGAAGACAGCTTTCGGGCGATAGCACGCCGATAGTTGACCTTCTTTCCCTTACAGCGCCCGCAAAACAAAGCTACTGGACAGAAGTCGCGCAAGAACTCCACTACCAAAAAGAGCACTACGAGGCATTATACGCTTGGGATCATGCGGCAGAATTCAAGCCAGACGAGTCGAGCGAATTTTCTTTCGAGGAAATGGGCTGGGCGCTTTGGAATGCGAGTGACTTCGGTGCAGCAGATACTTACCTTGCTGAACGCGCAGCACAAGCTTTTGCAATAAACGAGGTATGGGTGGCAGTCGCTGCAATAAATCAAGCTCTGGGTAAGCCAAAAGAGGTGATCATCGGGATCATCGAGACTGCTTTACGGACATCAGGAACGTTTGAGCTTGATGATTGCTGGCACATCGATGGCGGTATCGGAGGACTCGCATTCAATGAGCCTTGGACATGGGAAGACTTAGCTTATGCATATAAATTTCTCAACAATCTCCCGAAGGCATTTGAATCTTGGGCAATGGTTGCTCGCGAGGATGAGAACAAAGCAATTACATCAGCAATTGAATCCTTAATCTACGAAGCGCGCGACCGCGGATACTCAGACGAGGATGTTATTCCTCCTCCGATCAATTAGCAGAAACCGATTCTGCCCTACAAACGAAAATGCTACGCTGGACGCCAAGCTTCTAGATTATTGCTGTCTGATTGACTGTGCCAGTCGAATAGCAGCAAAGGTCGAGCGGCTCGCAGCCAGCCACGACTCTTTGCGACGGCTTCGCTCAGAAAACCGCCGCAGGGCCAGCGAGGCCACGAATGTCTCTTACGGGTCGGTACTTCCAGTTGGCAGAATGGGGAAGCTGCCGTTCGCCCTCGCCTGACGCTCGAACGGCAGGTGACCAGCACATTGCTGCCTGACTGCGCCATCGAGCCACCGGCAGCTGAGGCCGATCACCAGCCACTCACCGATGTCGCACACAGCCGAAGGCTCCCCGCTCGGCGATCCATGCGCAAATCGGTGGTCGGAGACCTACAAATCCACGCAATCGGGATAGGGGCGGCCAAGTTTCCTGACCGTTCCCCTCCCACACAACCCGGCATGCGGGTCCGCACCGGGCGGTTCGAGTCGTTGAGGTTATGAGAGCCGAGGCACACCGAGACGGTCGAAGTAGGCGATAGGCAGCGCGCGGTTCAATCGCATGCGGCTGTTATGCCACCAGCACCGACTGTTCGCCGCCACCTTGCGGGCGTCCGTCTCCGAAGCGCCCATCGCTTTCAACTCCCGATACATCGTTGTGCCCCGACGCCATTGCTTGAGCTGCACCACACGTAGCCGGTGCCTGATCCACTCGTCGAGTTCGCGGAACACCTTGGGTGTCTGCGCAAGCTGGAAGTACGCCTTCCAGCCCGGCATGTAGGCCCGCAGTCGTTCGGCAATCTCGGACAGGTTGCGCCCACCCGAGCGACGTGTGAGTTGCCGAATGCGTTGCTTGAAGGTCTTGAGCGCCTTGTCGGCCACCCTGCACTTGACCTGTCCGCCTGAGCCGTACCAGAAGGCATAGCCCAGAAACTTGCGGCGCGAGGCCGGCGCGACGGCCGTCTTGGCGTCGTTGACCTTCAGGTGGAGTCGATCATAGAGCTTCGTCAGGCCCGCCAGCACCCGTTCGCCCGCCCGGCGACTGCGCACATATACGTTGCAGTCATCGGCGTAGCGCACGAAGCGGTGACCCCTTCGCTCCAGTTCCCGATCCACCTCGTCGAGCAGCACATTGGCCAAGAGCGGCGATAGCGGTCCGCCTTGCGGCGTCCCCTCGTATCGCTCCATGACCACGCCGCCATCCATGATCCCGGCCACGAGGTAACGACGGATCAGCCGCAGCACGGCCTTGTCCTCGATTCGCCTCGCCAACCGTTCCATCAGGATGTCGTGGTTGACCCGGTCGAAGAACTTCTCCAGATCCACATCGACCACCACCCGGTAACCGTCTTGCACGTAGCGCTGTGCATCGAGCACCGCGTCGTGCGCACGGCGTCCCGGACGAAAGCCGTAACTGTGTTCAGAGAACGTCGGATCAATCCTGGGCTGCAGGACTTGCAGCAGGGCTTGCTGGATCAGCCGATCCGTCACCGTCGGAATCCCCAGTTCGCGCACCCCACCATCGGGCTTCGGGATCTGGACGCGGCGCACCGGCACAGGCCGGTAGCTGCCATCGAGCAAGGATTCCCGAATCCGGGGCCAGTGCGCTCTCAGGTACTCCGCCGTCTCGGCAATCGACAACCCATCCGCTCCAGCACTACCGCGATTGGATTTGACGCGTTTCCACGCCGCCTCCATGTTCGCTTTCGCGAGCGCCTGCGCAAGCAGGTCATCTCGCCCTGGGCTTCCAGTTGCATGCCGCGCCGTCCGTGCTTCATCACGCACCGCTTCAGGCTCGGCTTCACCTCGCCCTCTCGCGTTGCGCCCCAGTTTCCCAGGCTTCTGATGTATTGCACGTCCGAGCGACACGGCCTTCGGCCCTCCTACTCGTTCGGCCCTTCGCCCCAAACCAGCGACTACTACGGCCTCTGCTGACTTCTCGCTCCGGCTCAGCGCCGTCGCCCTTTCAGGCACAAGGCGAGATCTCCCCAGGTAAGAACGCACTCCTTCGCTGCACAACCGCCGGATTTACGCCGCTTCGCCTTGATCACGAGAGCTTCGCGGCTTCTTGCCCGCTCGCCCTGCTCGGCAGCGCCTTCTATCCGATTCTTGTCCATCGGCTCGCAGCTTATGCTCCACGCTTCCTTCCCACGCTCGGTCGCCCTCACGCAGTTGCGCTTCACTTCGTTCGCTGTGATCAACTTACGGCGGGACTTGCACCCGCAGGAGTGCGCCCATGCTGGGCGCACAACAAAAACGCCCGGACGAGATGCCCGGGCGTTTTCAACTTTATTGCCACGTTTTCGACTGAGCTGCCCTACGTTTTCCGCCTTCCAACTTGCCGTCCTCATGTTGCCATTTCTTGGTGATCCTGCCGTTCGATCCAGTTCTGCAAGAACGTGGTCGGCGACAGATATCCCAAGCTGGAGTGGCGGCGGCTCCGGTTGTAGAACACGGCGATGTATTGGAACAGATCGCTCGTGGCCTCGTTTCGGGTCGCGTAGCTCACGCCATGCACTCGCTCATTCTTGAGGCTGTTGAAGAAGCTCTCAGTCGGTGCGTTGTCCCAGCAGTTACCCTTGCGCGACATCGAACCGCGCATGCCGTAGGCAGCCAGGCGGGCCTGGTAAGCCTGGCTGGCGTACTGACTACCCCTATCGGAGTGAAATAACACGCCCGGTCCGGGCCGCCGGCGAAACCATGCCATCGACAGCGCATCGAGCACCAAGTCTGTCGTCATTCGTGGTTTGATCGACCAGCCAATCACTTCACGGTTGAATAGGTCGATCACGACCGCCAGATACAGCCAGCCCTCGGCGGTGGCGATGTAGGTGATGTCGCCCGTCCAGACGCGATTGGGGACCTCAGGCGCGAACTGGCGCTCGAGCACATTCTCTGCCACCGGTAGGTGATGCCTGGAGTCGGTCGTCGCCTTGTAGCGCCGCTTGTGCCGTGCCCGGATGCCGTTCTCGCGCATCAATCGCTCGATGCGCGGCAAGCCGATCCGGTAGCCACGCCCACGCAACTCAGCGTGGATGCGTCGTGCCCCGTATGCCTGCCGGACCTCCTGATGAACCGTCCGGATCAGCACCAGGGCCTGCGCATCGGTGAGTCGCTTGCGGTCCGGTATGCCCCCTCTCCGCCAAGCCCGAAAGCCGCTCTGGCTCACCGATAAGGCGTCGCATAGCACAGGCAACGGAAAGGATCTGCGTTGCGTCTCGATCCAGGCATATTTCACAGCAGATCCTTCGCGAAATATGCCGCCGCTTTTTTTGTGATCTCCAGTTCCATCTCGAGCCGCGCGACCTGAGCGCGCAACCGGGACAGCTCCATCTGCTCGGCAGTGATCTGCTTGGCGCCGGCTGGATTGAGCTTGCCCGCCTTCGCCGCTTTGACCCAGTTGCGCAGCGTCTGCTCAACCAACCCCAGTTCTTCGGCCACACGGCCGATGCTGCCGACCTCGTCAGCTCGCTTGACGGCCTGCTCCTTGAACTCGGCCGTGTAGTCCTGCTTCGGGATGCGCTTCACGTCGTTGCCGCTGAACGCAGTTTCAGGACAACGTCGGAGTTCCTGAGCCCCTTCTGACCTGCCCCGTCTTTGATACCAGCGCTTGGTTAGCAGAGTCCCGAAACTTCACTCCTTCGAGTGGTGCTTGGTTTGCCCGTCATCGGGTGAGTTCACCCGATGACGGGCAAACCAACTCGACCTGGGTCATGTCGTCGCGTGCGCTGTGCGGAATGCCCCGGAGGGCTTGCGCGAAGTCCATGGTGGCCTGCAGAAACTCTTCAATGAGGGGCGTCACATCTTGAAACGAAAATTTAATTAACCCTTTGATCTATATATTTTTTGTCAAAATATAACAAAAACATTTTTAGCTCATGGTGGTCCCAGAAAGCGCAAAATCCGTTCTTGGAGAGCGGCGTTGAAAAATGCCGTCTCCCAACGGCTTGACTCTGGGGCAGACGCCGTTTACGCGGGTATCGCGCAATCCTCGTCCATCACGTGTGCGGTTTCAGCCAACTCCGAAGTGGTGGCCAACTCCCCGACCTCAACGGACTCCTCAATGACATTCCACACGACCGGGCGACGCGCACTACCAATGAGCCTCACGCGAATCACCGCGCGCTCGTCAAGAATCGGAGCGGAGTCCGACAACCAAGCCACCGCAGCACCGGGCGCAAACTCGATCTCGAAACGCGCGATGTAACGGGACTCCCTGCCGAGAAAGACAAACCTCGGAAACAGCTTGGCGAGCGCCGCGCGCAGGTGCTCAGGCGGCAACTTGCCATCGAGCAGCTTTTCCGTGAGCGCACGCGGATCGACATCGAGTTGTGCCGCAATGTCCCGCCGCGCCACACTGACTTTTGTTGCTTCGAGTGCCTTGATCTGCCGTTCCGTGTCCGCCACGCTCTTGGAGTTCTTGGCGTACTCTTCATCAAGCAAGGGGTCCGGCTGCTCGCGCTGATAAATCAACCTCAGCAAATGCTGACCAACTTTCACAAGCCGATCCCGCGTCTTACGCAATTCCGCAAGCTCGCCATCCGCGCCCTGCGCCAGACGCTCCCGCAGCCGTGCCCGCAGCGCTTCGATACGCTCATCATTCAAAACCCGCTCCAGCGCAAACGAGAGCACTGCGTTCAACCCCGCAACCGAGATTGTCGGCACAGCCAAGACCTGAGGGTCGCCCACAAGGCGGTTGGAATTGCAGCTGCCACACGTAAACGCCTTGCCTTTCGCCGTGCTCGACAGCAAGTTGCCGCAGTGGCCGCACTTCAAAATGCCCGAGTACGCTTGGCGGCCACCCCCATAGCCCGAGCGGCTGACCTTGCCCGATTGCCCACAATGCCAAAGTTCGTCGGTGACAATACGCAAGTGCGGGCGCTCAAAAAAGTGCTCCTTGGTGCTTTTCCCATGAACAGACGCAGGGTCCAGCGACTCCTCCGTCCACGCGACCTCCCCGCGATACACAGCGTTCGAAAGCATGCGCTGCACCCCAGCAGAACGCCACAACCGACCGCCCCTTGCAGTTGGCACAGCCGTCTCATTCAGCCAGCGCGCGATTTTGTCGAACGCTGCGCCATCCCGCCGCATCTCGTACATGCGCTGCACGATCTTCGCTTCCTCAGGCACGATGTGCCAGGACGTGCCGACCGCGCGTCCGGACTCATAGTGTCGCTCTGCGCGATAGCCGAACGCAGGAGCGGCCATCATGTATCCGCGAATCAGTTGACCAAGCATCCCGCGCTTCACTCGATAACTCGTACTGCGACTCTCCTCCTGCGCCATAACCCCTTTGATCCCAAGCGCCATGCGCGAACCTGAGTTGGCGGAGTCGATGCCATCAGCACAGATTAATCGCACTTGCGTACTATCAAGGCGTTCGAGAATCTCCAGTTGCTGACGCGGATTGCGCCCCAGGCGCGAGAATTCGTCCGCCACCACAATATCGAACGCGCCTGCATCCCAAGCAGCCATCATCGCGTTGAAAGCGGGTCGTGCGTAGGCTTCACGCGTCTTGTAAGCAGACACATCCTCGTCAATGAAGCGCTCCACCTTTGTCGCCTCAATGCCGATCCGGCTCAAGTAGTCTAGTGCGCGGCGCATCTGATCCTCAACGGACATCGGACTCTGCGAGTCATCCGAATATCGGGCATATACGCCGACCGCTGCCTTCATTTTCATGCGTTCTCTCTCCTATCGTCGGGCGTCGCAGGGCATTCCTTGCCGCTTGCGATGACCCTGGCGGCGTGATGCTGCCCCACCCTTGAGTCACGTCCCGTATAGCCACCGTCTGCACTTTGCCGGCCGGGTGCGTTCGATCTGCTCGTCTCTGTATCTGGCGCATCGATGAGCAGTCGAGCGACAAGGGCATCCAAGAGGTAGTCAATCGCGGGCGGCAGCGGTTGCAGGGCCGCGTTACGCATGGGTGTTTGTTTTTTCATTGATTGCTTCCGTGATATTTGTCACAGGCAGATAAAAGTGAACGGGTAGGCGGTGCTTACACTCTTCACCAGCAGCTCATAAACGACTCAACAGGGCCGATCTGCTGGGACGGACCTGTTGCGCAGTGCCTCCAGCATGAGCCGCACCAAGAATCTGACCTACGATAAGAGTCGAAAACGCTACATCTTCCAGATCCGCGTTCCGCTGGACCTAACAACAGCGTTTGGTGGCAGAACGCACATCAAAGCCGCCCTCGGTCGCATCGAGGGCGCCGCCGCAGTCGCGAAAGCTCAAGAGCTCAGTGCTCACTGGACCGGAAAGTTCGAATCGACCCGGCAGCAGCGAACTCGGCCATTTCAGGCCATCGGCAACGCCAAGGTCACACTGACGCTCGATGACGCGTTGTTCCGCAGAGCCGTCGCAACGCGCCGTTCGATCACGCTTCGTGGGCTGCAGCAAAAGCTCTCGGCACTCCGGCAGGGGGCTGACGATGCTTGGGACGTCGCCGTGGCGGAGGCGCAGGATTGGTTGAAAAACTCGCGACGACGGCTGGCCCGAGGCGCGCTGGACGATGCGAAGCAGGCGCTTGAAGACATCGCCGCGAACTACGGCGTATTGCTCACACGCAAGGAGTGTGACTTCGAGGCGTTCGCAGATCTGATCAATGCCGACACGGTAACGCTGGCAAGCGCGTGGCTTTCGGCGCTGAACGGCGAATGCGGTCTTGATGCGCTTTGTCCGAAACCCAGTGACCTTCTGCCGTTGACGCGTTTCTTTGGCACTCCTGCAGCGTCCTTGATAAGCGCGTGGCAAGACCGGCTCAAACTGGTCGGCAAAGAGACTCGCCCGAAAACAGTCGCCAAGTACGCATCGATCATCGAAGATCTCGCAATCGTTATCGGTGAAGCTCCAGTCGAGGCTCTGAACGAAAGTCAGGTCAAGGCATTGATGGCACTGTGGCAGGAGCGCGGAAACGGATCGAGTACGATCGTCGCGAAACTGACAACGGTCATTACTCTCGTAGCGCCTGTTTCGGCTGACGCGGCCGCGTGCTGTCGCTCGATACTGCCGCGTACGCGGATCGATCGCGCCAAGCGCCTGCCGCTGACTGCAGCGCAGCTTCATAAGGTGCGGGAGGCCATCGTCGCCGATGAAGTCACCACGGATGACGACACGATGCTCGTCGATCTTATGATGCTCACAGGCGCGCGACTGGGCGAGATGATGCAGATGCGTGTCGGCGACGTGATCCAGCACGACGGCCTCTGGCATCTCAAAATCGGTGGCCACGCAGATGCTGTGCTCAAGACAGTCACGTCTTACCGGACTGTGCCCCTTAGCACCACACAGACACCCGAGCTTGAGCGATGGCTGTCGCTTCGGACCCATACTGCCGCTCCGAGCGAGTTCCTGTTCGGGGATGCACAAGCGGATGGCTTCGGATGCTTTGGCGGACCTGAGAGCAAGCGTTTGAACCGCGTGATTCGGTCGCTCCACGATGACAAGAGGATTGTTCTGGAGAGCATTCGCAACACGGTCGCGAGGACTTTGCGCGCCGAAGGGGTCGATCCTCGCGTGCGCCGCGCGATACTGGGCCATACTGATGTGGATATTCATGAGAGGCATTACGATCCCGAGGCCTTGATGACAATCGAGGACTTCATGGAAGCCGTCCCCGTACTTGAAGCGCTCGCTGCGAAAGCACGTGGCAAATGCCGCGCAGCGAGCTGACATCACCGATCGTCAGGAGCGCTTTTTGGCTGCCTCGGGCGGCGAGAGCTGAATGAACGCCGATAAACTGAGCGAGCCAAGACTGTCAGCTGCGCTCACACCGACCTCGGCTAACGACTCGACCACATGGTGCAGAAATGCGACCAGCCAACCGGGAGAGTCAAGCAGTTGCTCGTCGACGAGTACGACGCGAGGCGTCGCCGTCGACGCCACTTCGTACTGTGAGTGGCGTGGATCTCCGAATCCGAGCACGACACTGGCGCGTGTCAGATGAAAGCCACCGGGGTATGCTGCACGCGCTCTTGGATCGCGAACGGAGTCAGGCACTTCAAACGCAATCCGCGAATGCTCGAGCACGCGTGCGACGATCAGTGACGGAAGGTCAAGCACCCAACCCCCGGTGGTAGCGCAGCCTTCTTCAGGCATCATCGGGAGCAGGCTCCTGAGATGCGCTTCTCCTCGAGCGTCGAGCGTGCGCTTGACGCCTTCAAAATCGAGCCTTAGCCCCGCTTCGAGGGAGCCGCGACTATGCAGTTCGGTGTCTTCGAGCGCGCTGGCCTCATCCTCAGTCGCCTCAGCGACGCTTGCATGCACTAATGCGCAAGCGTCGTGAAACTTGCCTTCGACGTGCATGAGATGGCACGTGCGTGGCGCGTATTGCCACAAGCCGATCGCACAGTCGGCGCCGAAATTCAGCAAGGTAACGCCGAGACTGTTTGCTGATTGGGTCTGGATCGCATCCCGGCTGAGCCGCAGTGGCCAACCGCAAGCCTGTGCAATCGTTCTGCGCGCCAAGCCCTGTGCGCGAATCACCGACCAGACTTCAGGCAAGCGCAATGCAACATCAACAAACGAAGCACACTCTACGCGGCGGATCTCTTCGATCCAGGCGATGATCGACGCTAGGGGCGGGTTCATGTTGTCAGTCATGATCGTCCCCTTCAGACGTCGATGCGCGGGAGCGCAACGGGCAGTTTGATCGCGTGGATCGCTTGGACAAGCGGGCCGATCGGCATGTCGCCATAACGCCTGCTGACACTCGACGACACATGCCCTGTCAAGGCGTCATGCACTTCTTCGCTGATCCCCGCTGCGCGGCACAGCGTCTTGAACGTATGCCGAAAGCTGTGAAACACAACTCTGGGGTCAGTGAGGCCGACTCCCCGCCGTCCGCGGAGATAGCGCTGAAACCACTTGCAAAAATTCCCGCCTCGCCGACCGTCGTGGTCGGGGAGCAGTTCAGGAAAGAGCCACTTGTGCCCCGACTCACGCACCAGATCGACATAATCCGGGAAACCGGCCCGCAAGATCTCGGGGTGCAGAGGGACGATGCGGCGGGAGCCGATCGTCTTGAGCCGCTGCGTCTCCCCTTCGTCCGTGATGCGCATCAGCAGTCCGTACTCAGGATCCTCGATGATGTCGTGTGTGAGCAGTTGTGCGATTTCCTCGAGTCGGGCGCCAGTGACGAGGGCAAGCATCGGCATCCAGACGCACGCAGGACCACAACCGGCCACAGGCCGAAAATCTTCGGCGTACACCGGAGACGTGAAGATCCTCTCCAACTCCTGCGCGGTGAACGCCCGACGTTCGAGGGTCGGCACTTCCGCGCGCGGGACCTTGAGCCCCCTTGCCACGTTCTGCTTGAGGAGGCCGGCATCATATCCAACTTGCAGCAACGTCGAGATGAGGCCGATCCGCTTGGCGACCGTGCCCCTGGCAAGACGCTTGCTGAGCAAGTGGTCGCGGAAGTCGGCAATGTCCTGTCGCTCGAGCGAGGCCCAAGGCTTGCGACAACGCGACCGGAACTCCTTGATGGCCGACTTCATGTCCCCGATCGTCGAACTGGCTCGAGTCACGTCGATGCGGGCCCAGGCGTCGAAAAGCGCCTTGTCGGTGAGTTGCTTCGTCGGACTCGATTTTTTGGGCGGAACCTCAGCGACGACAATGGGCTGTTGAGCCACCTGCGCCACGTGAGGAAGCACATCCTCCGCTTTCGGGACAGCGTCGAAATCTGGAGACAGATCGCCGGTCGGCGCATAGGCCGGAACGGCTGCGAGTGCATCGGCTTCCTGGAACCGACTCAGCCACTCGCTCGCCAAGCGCAGCGAAAGAACTCTGGCAAGCGCAGGGTCACGCGTCTGAAGATTGACTCGGACAACCTTGCCATGGAGTCTTTCAAGACGGGCGGGCACTCGAATCTGGAACCAGAGAGTGCCATGATGGGCGGTTACGTACGACATACAGCTTCTCCAAGAATTGAGATAGCTGCTGGTACGGTGTACACCACTTTGTAACACCATCGCAAAACCCTGATGTTGCTGAATCCCTTATTTCAAGCGGATTCAAGGGCTTGCGGTGTTACTGGCGGAGACGGAGGGATTCGAACCCTCGATACCGTTTTTGACGGTATGCTCCCTTAGCAGGGGAGTGCCTTCGACCTCTCGGCCACGTCTCCATCAGGAAGGCGCGATGATAGCGAGTTCGCGCAGTCCGGTCAAACAGTATTCACTGGCTTTATCAGACTCCGGTGATCGAGCCCAGAGCGACCGTTTCCACCTATTCGTCGAAGGCGTGGCCGCCGCGCTCAGGCAAGCCTGGGGCGCCACCGGCAACCACGACTTCGCAGTCGCGGCCCCTCCTGCACAGTGCAGCTCGACAGCCTTGCGGGACGCACTTGGCCTTGCGATCGCCCCCCCTTCCGCCCCGCCGCCACGGTACTGAACTATCAGTGCCATTGTCGTATCCAACGCCGTGTGGATAAGGCTCGAGATTCTGATGAAGGCGGAGTGTTAGCCCCGCCTTTCACGCCGAACCCAACAAATGCGTCTCATACAACTTCTAACGCAAAAATGCGAAATTTGCCATTGTATGTGGAGCGAATAGTGATTTATACTTTTCGTAGGCTATAACTTTAGTCGTAGAAGCCCGCATATAAAATCGATTCGGAGTCATGCAAAATTCATGCGCTCCACACTCAACCGAGGAACAACAGATGAAAGCCACTGACAGCTTTGACGTTCGCGAAATCCGCCGCAAGCTTGGCCTGAACCAGTCCCAGTTCTGGTCGAAGATCGGCGTCACCCAGAGCGGCGGCTCCCGCTACGAGAGCGGTCGCAACATCCCCCGCCCGGTCCAGGCCCTGCTGCGTCTGGTACACATCGAGCAGATCGACATCAACAAGGTCAAGCGTGATGACGTCGACGTCGCCGAGTACCTGAAGACGACCAACCCCGAGCTCTACAAGACCCTCAAGAAGGAAGCGCGCGCAAAGAAAAAGGACCGCTGAGCGCGATGCCGTCCGGCAATCAGGGGCTGACGCGAACCGTCAGCCCTTTTTTTTCGATCCGGCTGGCAATGGCCTGCAGCTCGTCCGTTGTCAGTGGCGACAGATGCGCGGCCTCGGGCTGCATCGACTGCCGCGCGATGCCGTAGAGCAGCACCCCCTGCAGCTTCGACACGCCGGCCTGCTCCAGCAGCCCCAAGTAGGCGTCGATCTCTGCCTCCGACGGCACGGCCCCGTCCCAGCGGAACATGCAGGTCTGCACCCAGGTGGCACAGAGCGCCGCACAGCGCGCCAGGTTGCGCGCTACCGAATCGGGCTCGAGTTGCACGCCGTTGATGCGCGCCATCGCCTCCGGCGTTCCCGCGTCCACCTTGAACCACACTTCCCCGCCCGCCTCGCCGAGCCGCCTTATGCCCGCCTGCACCCGCGCCTGTGCCAACAGGCTGCCGTTGGTGATCAAGCGCACGGGAACGGTCTCGGCCAGCCCGAACTCGGCGCACAGGCGCACCACCAACCCGACCGCCTCCGGGAAGACCGCGGCGCTGGTCGGTTCGCCGTTGCCGGAGAACGCGACGTCCCTGATCACGCGCGCTTCTTCCGGCACGAAACGCTGCATCCAGTCTCCATGGACCAGATCCGCCAGGAAGCCGCGCAACTCGTCCTCCAGACGAACGAGGTCGATTTCGGGCGCCTTGCCCCGAACGAGCCCGGGCACCTGGCAGTAGGCGCAATGCCAGTTGCAGGCATTGTTCGGATTGAGGTTGATGCCGACCGACACGCCGCCTGCACGCCGCGACAGCACCGGATAGACATAGGTCAGCCCGGCAAGGTCGCGATCGTGGTTGCGGACGCTCAGGCTGCGCGGAGGGGTCTTGGAGGAAGAAGGGGAAATCATCGTCTGCTCAATCACTTGCGGAATATACGGAAAGGCCGGAGCACACGTGCGATGCTATAATCCGCGCCCTTTTCCAGAGGTCAGCCATGCGCATCACCCGCCGTCTCGAATTCGATGCCGGACACCGGATCCCCGATCACGCCAGCCAGTGCCGCCACCTGCACGGGCACCGCTACGCCATCGAGGTGACGCTGTCGGGCGAGATCATCAAGGCCGACGGCCTGCCGGTCAATGGCATGGTGATGGACTTTGCCGACGTCAAGCGCATCGCCAACGAATGCGTGGTCGAGCGCTGGGATCATGCCTTTCTCGTGTATCGCGGCGACACCCAGATCATGAGCCTGCTGTCGGCGATCCCCGATCACAAGACGGTGGTCCTCGACGTCGTGCCCACCGCCGAGAACCTCGCCGCCGAGGCCTTCCGCATCCTTGACCCGGCCTATCGCGACACCTACGGCAATCATCTGCGCCTGGAGCGCGTGCGTCTGTACGAGACGCCGAACTGCTGGGCCGACGCCGTTCGGGCCTGAACACCGCCGCGGGGCGCGATCAGGCGCCCGTATCGCGGCTTCAATCCCGCAGCGAAGGCCATGCCGGCAGCTTCCAGCCGAACACGACCGCCAGCAGGCGCGAACCCGTGGCAGTGCAGATGCCGGCGATCATCGACACATGCGGCGCCGCACCCAGTGCGTGCAGCCCGAGCAGCACGACGCAGCCGACGACGGCGCACAGTGTGTAGGGCCGGTGGTCCTGATAGACCTTGGGAATCTCATTGCACAGCACGTCGCGCGAGACCCCACCAAACACCGCGGTGATCGCGCCCATGAGTACGGACACGAGTGGGGGCGTCCCCGCCGCCGATGCAATCGTGGCGCCCGAAATGGCGAACAGACCGAGACCGCAGGCGTCAGCGAACTCCATCGCATTCTCGGTGATGCGATGGCGAACGGTCCTCAGCCACAGGGGTGCGGTCAGCGCCAGCGCCAGCACGATCCACACATACTCCTGATTCTGGATCCAGAACAAGGGCCGGCGATCGAGCAGGACGTCCCGCACCGTACCGCCGCCGAACGCGCTGACAAAGGCGACCGAAAACACGCCGACGATGTCCATCCGCTTCCTGATCGCCTCGAGGAGCCCGGACATGGCGAACGCGATCGTGCCGCCGACTTCGATCACCAACAGAATCGTTTCGAACTTCATCTATTCAGAACCGGAAAACCGAGTATGCCGCCGCACCTGAGGGCCGCGCGGCAACCGAAAAGCAAATGGCAGCCCCCAAGGCCGCCGCCAGAAAAAACAAAAAACACGCTCCGCACCGCGAAGCGTGCCAATCCTGTCCCCGCCGAGCTTACTTAAGGTAGTGCTGCACCAGCGCCACCCAGTATGCCGCCCCGACAGGCAGGTTGCGATCATCGAAATCGTACATCGGGTGATGCACCATCGGCGTGTCGCCGTTGCCGATGAAGCAGTAGCTACCCGGCTTGTGCTGCGCATAGTACGCGAAGTCCTCGCTGCCCATGAACGTGGGGCCGGGCATCACCACCTGGTCGTCGCCCAGCAGGGCGCGCGCGACATCGGCACATTCGGCGGTCTGCACGGGATCATTGACAAGCACCGCGCCCGGAGGGCCTTCGACGATTTCGTGACCGACGCCGAACGATGCGGCCTGCGCAGCGGTAATCGCCCGCACCTTGTCGAGCACCAGCTTTCGCGTTTCCGGCGCGCTGCTGCGGATGCTCAGACGCAAGGTGGCGGTCTGGGGAATCACGTTGCCCGCGTCGCCCGCCAGGAAGGCGCCGACCGTCACCACCGCGGAGTCCTTGGCGCCAACGTTGCGCGACACGATCGTCTGCAGCGCCATGACCAGGGAAGCCCCCGCCACCACCGGGTCGATGCTCTTCTCCGGCATCGAGCCGTGACTCCCCTTGCCGGTGAGGACGATCTCCCAGTTGTCCACCGCGGCCATCACCTGCCCGGCGGTGAAATAGAGCTTGCCGCGCTCCAGCGTCGGCATGTTGTGCATGCCGAACACCGCATCCATCGGGAAACGCTCGAACAGACCGTCCTTGATCATGGCCACGGCGCCGCCCATGATCTCCTCGGCCGGCTGGAAGATCAGATTGACCGTGCCATTGAAAGCGCGCGTGTGCGCGAGGTAATGCGCCGCGCCGAGCAGCATCGCGCTGTGGCCGTCGTGACCGCAGGTGTGGGACTTGCCCGGGATGGTGCTCTTGTGGCCGCCTTCGATCATTTCCTGCACGGCCAGCGCGTCGGTGTCGGCCCGCAGACCGATGGACTTCTTGCCGTCGCCGCAGCTCATCCGCGCAACCAGCCCGGTCTTGCCGATGTTCTCGGTCACTTCATAGCCCCAGCCGCGCAGCAGGTCGGCAATGTAGCGGGCGGTGTTGTGTTCCTCGAACGCCACTTCGGGGTGTTGGTGCATGTGGTGCCGCCAGGCCTTCATCTGTTCCTGGTCGGCGGTCAGTGCATTCAAAAGCATGCTCATGATGACTCCTGATCGAGATCTGAAATCCTGCAAGGTGATACCCGGGCGTCACGGGCTTGGGCGATCGGCCCGGGTTGGCTCTGCGCGCGGCACCGTCGCGAACACGGGGCGCACAGAGCGGTGTGTGGTGTGCTGCGGTTGCCGCGTCAGGCTTTCTTGGCGCGGGCCTTCGGAACGGTGAGCATGATCGACAGGATCGCCACCACCACCATGAAGACGTTGAACATCAGGGCGATGATTGCGGCCTCGCGCACCGCCAGGTTGTCCTGACGGCCCTGGAAGGTGGTCACGCCTTCGAGCCAGGCAACGCTCTCGGGATTGGCGCTGAGCGCGGTGAAGATCGCGGCAGAGATCGCCACGCCGAAGGCCGCACCGAGCGACGAGGCCATCTTGTAGATCCCGGAACCCGAGCCCGACTGATCGGCCGGAAGGCTCGACAGGGCGGCGTCGGTGGAAGGGGTGGCGTAAAAGGCCAGGCCCACACCGAACAGGGCGTAGCCGATCATGGCCATGATCTTGTAGTCGCCGACCAGCAGATTGGCCGGGGACAGCAGCACGATCGCGAGACCGGTGATGAGGCAGCCCCAGATCATCGGCCGGCGGACACCGAAACGCTGCAGCAGCTTCTCGCCGACGCGGATGAAGGCGATGATCGCAATCGCATAGCCGAGCGTGAGCGTGCCGGCTTGCTGGGCGCTCATGTCGCCGCCGAGCTGTACCAGTTGCAGCGAAACCAGCAGGGTGCCGGCGACGCCGTTGAGCAGGAAGTTGGAAATGGTGGCGCCGGTGTAGGTCGGGTTGCGGAACAGCTTGAAATCGACGAAGGGCTGGCCGATCGAGCTCTCGATGCGGAAGAACATCGCACCAAAGACGATCACGGCGGCGATCAGGCCCAGGCTCATCGGGCTGGTCCAGCCCATCTTGTTACCCTGGGTGACGAGGATCTGCAGGGCCACCATGGCGATCATGAAGGTCAGCACGCCCGCCAGGTCGAACTTGTAGCTGCCCCGGGTTTCGGCCTTGCTCTCCGGCGTACCCTTGAGCATCAGCAGACCGATCACGGACACGACGATCGAGGCGAAGAAGATGTAGCGCCAGCCGAAATTCTGCGTGACCAGGCCGCCGAACAGCGAACAGACGCCCGAACCACCCCACGAGCCGATCGACCAGAGGCTCACTGCGCGCTGGCGTGCGGGGCCATCCCAGTACGCCTTCACCAGGGCGAGACTGGCCGGCATGATGCATGCGGCGGAGACGCCCTGCAGCGCACGCCCGACCAGCAGGAAGGCGGTCGCCAGACTGCCCTCGGGCGCAATGGCGATCAGCAGCGAGCCGACGATATTGAGGTAGAAGCCGATGCGGACGATCTTCAGCCGGCCGACGCGGTCGGCCAGGCCGCCCATGACCACGATGAAGATGCCGGAGAACAGGGCGGTGATGGCGACCGCGATGTTCATCATGCTGGCATCCAGACCCAGGTCGCGCTACATGTCCGGCGCAATGTTGAGGGTGGTCTGGGCAAAGAGCCAGAAGGCGATGACGCCCAGAATGATGCCGTAAAGTAATTTGTCAGTACCCTGGTAGGTGGTACTGGAGGCCGTACCCGCAATAGCTGTCATGGCAATCTCCTGAAGGAAGCGGGTTGAACAATGTCTACGCCCTCATCCTAGAGATTCCCCTACAGAAAATAAGGCATTGCGTTTTCCGTGGTGACGACCATCCGGAATCACCCCAGACGGACGTGCGAATCAGTTGAAACCGCGCCCGGAAGGCGATACGTTGCGCCAGCAAGATGCCAACACGGACACGGGGCGGCCCCATGAAAGACCATCAACTTCGAGCACTGGTACATGTGGCGGAATCCAGCTCGATCCGTGCTGCCGCGCGGGAGATGAACCTGAGCCAGAGCGCCCTCACCAAGGCCTTGCGCGAGCTTGAGGAAGATGTCGGCGCACCGCTCCTGACCCGCAGCTACAAGGGCATCGAATTCACCGCCGCCGGTTCGGTGCTGCTCAGCCGCGCCCGGCTGGCCCTGTCGATCCTGGACAAGGCGGTGGAGGAAGTGCGCCAGCTGCATGGCGGCCCCGGGTCACGGGTGGTCATTGCCGTCACGCCCATGGTCGGGGCGCTGGTGCTGCCCCGGGTACTGCGCGAATACGAGCGCTTGCGGCCCGACACCGAGGTGCATCTCACCGAAGGGCTGCTGACCCAGGTGTTGCCCGATCTGATCGAGGGCAGGCTCGATTTTGCGATTGCCGTCGCCGACCCTGCGGACCTGCCCTACGAGATCGCCTTTGAACCGCTGGGCCCCGCCGAAGCCGTACTCGCCGGGCGCGTCGGCCACCCGCTGGCCGCTGCAAGGACCTGGGCCGAGCTGAGCGACGCGAAATGGGTGATCAACCTGAGTCCGGGCAGCCTCGGGCATGCCCTGCTCGCCTGGGTGAAGCTGCAGGGACTCGCCCCACCCCGGAACATGATCCGCTGCGCCTCGACAATGCTGATGCTCGAACTGATGCAGCGCACCGACTGCATCGGGATCGGTCCAGCCAAGCTGTTCGAGGACCGCCTCGTCGGTCACGGCATCGAGCGCATCAACGTCACCCCCCCTGCCGCCGCCGATGAGCTTCGGCCTGCTGCGGCTGCGTGGCGTGCCGCTGTCGAGTGCAGCGAAGCCCATGGCGACACTGTTCTCGCGCTACCTCGCGCCGTGACCCGGAACAGGCCCCGACGCCTGCGACGGCCGCGTCAGACGGCGTAGCGGCGCAGGCGCTGAGAGAACTCCTGCAACTGCTGGATGCCGCTCTGCTCTGCACGTGCGATCCAGTCGTGCAACTGGGCCAGCAATTGCTCGCGCGTCGCGTTCGAACGCGCCCAGATCGCCGCCAGCTCCTCGCGCATGGTCATCACGGTGCTCAGCGCTGCGCTCTCCTTGAGCACCACCTGCAACTGCTGCCGCTGCTCCTCGGCCAGACCACGGTCCTCGCCAGAGAGCACCCAGCGCTTCAGCGCACGGGCATCGAAGCGCACGCCGTGTGTGGACTTCAGGCGCTCGATCTCGTCGGCGCAGACGCGCTTCAGCGAGCGCATGTAGCGCGTCATCACGTCGTAGCGGTGGGTGACGATCGCCTGCAGGGTGTCGAAGTCGGGCACGTGCTTGGCCTCGCCGAAGCGCGGCGTCGGAATCACCTTCTTCGCCTTCGCCAGCCCCAGCAGCTCGAGGATGCGGATGTACATCCAGCCGATATCGAACTCGTACCACTTGGACGACAGCTTGGCCGAGGTGGCGAAGCTGTGATGATTGTTGTGCAGTTCCTCGCCGCCGATGAGGATGCCCCACGGCGAGACGTTGCGCGACGCGTCCACGCAGTCGTAGTTGCGATAACCCCAGTAGTGCCCGATGCCATTGATGACGCCGGCCGCCCAGAACGGGATCCACACCATCTGCACCGCCCAGATCGTCAGGCCCACCGCACCGAAGGCGATCAGGTCGATGATGAGCATGATCGACACACCCAGCACCGAGCGTCGATAGACATTGCGCTCAAGCCAGTCGTCCGGCGTGCCATGGCCGTAGCGCTGCAGCGTCTCCTGGTTCTTCGCCTCGGCGCGGTAGAGCTCGGCGCCTTCCCACAGCACCTTGCGGATGCCGCGCGTCTGCGGGCTGTGCGGATCCTCGGGCGTTTCGCACTTGGCGTGGTGCTTGCGGTGGATGGCCGCCCACTCCTTGGTGACCATGCCGGTGGTCAGCCACAGCCAGAAGCGGAAGAAGTGACTCGGGATGGGATGCAGTTCCAGTGCCCGATGTGCCTGATGCCGATGCAGGAAGATCGTCACCGAGGCGATGGTGATGTGGGTCAGGACCAGGGCCACGACGACGTAGCCCCACCAGGGAAGATCGAACAACCCGGTATACATGCGGATGAATATCCTTGAAAAACAGTGAGCTCAGCGATTCTACGTGAAGCGCGGAACGCCAGGCCGAGGGATTTCCCTTGTGCCGGCTGGCGATGCCGCAAGGTCCAGTCGTCGCCTGGCGAGACGGTTTGCGGCAGTCGAACTCAGACCTGCCCGGGCGCCGCGCGTTCCGCAGCGGCCAACTCACCGCCTGAGCGGCAATGCGCTCACCGCGACTGCATCGCGACGGTGCTGCAGCCAGTTCTCGCGATACGCGCGTGCAACCTCGCAATGGTCGCGCAGGATCAGCACGTTCTCCGAGTTCCGGTTCTGTGCCGACCAGGTGAAGTTGAACGAACCCGTGACCACGGCGCAGCCCGGTCCGTCCGCATCGACGATCAGCACCTTGTTGTGGGCCGCGTTGTACTTGGTCTCCAGCGCCACCGGCACGCCCGCCGCCAGCAGGCGCGGCAAGGCATTGCCCTTCTCGCGCCGGTTCATGCGCTCGTCCGCCAGCACCTGCACGTCGACGCCGCGCCGATGCGCCTTGACCATCGCATCGGCGATGCGGCGGTTGGTGAAGGCATAGGCCTGCACGTGCAGGCTGCGCCGTGCCTGGCCGATCACGCCGACGAGCAGCGACTCGACATCGTCGCGCGGCGTGAAGGCGACCTCGACCTGCCCCCGGCCGGCGAAGCGTTGCGAGGCCTCGAGGGGCCAGGCCGCCGGCAGCGACGCGCACAGCGCGGCCATCAACGCAATCCGCCGCAGCCTGCCCCGGCTGCAGCGATCAGGCACCGGCAACCCGCTCCATCACCGCCGCGAAGAAACCGTCCGTATCATGGACATGGGGCAGCAGGCGCAGGCGCTCGCCGGTCGCGAGCGTCACACCCTGCTTGTCCAGCACCTCCTGCGCCGACACCGGGCGGAACGCCGGATGGGCGGCGAGGAAGGCATCGACCACCGCATCGTTCTCCTCCGCGAGCAGACTGCAGGTCGCATACACGAGGCGACCGCCGGGACGCACGAGGCGCGCCGCGGCAGCGAGGATCGCGCCCTGCTTGGCGACCATTTCATCGACCGCTGCGGGCGACTGGCGCCACTTCAGGTCCGGGTTGCGGCGCAGTGTGCCCAGGCCGGTGCACGGCGCATCGACCAACACGCGGTCAGCCTTGCCGGCGAGGCGCTTCACCTTCGCGTCGTTCTCGTGCGCGATCAGCACCGGATGCACGTTCGACAGGCCGGCGCGTGCCATGCGCGGCTTGAGCTTGGCCAGGCGCTTCTCCGACACGTCGAAGGCGTACAGGCGGCCCGTCGAGCGCATCATCGCGCCCAGCTGCAGCGTCTTGCCGCCAGCGCCGGCGCAGAAATCCACCACCAGTTCGCCGCGCTTGGGCTGGACCAGCAGGCCGAGCAGCTGGCTGCCTTCGTCCTGCACTTCGAAACTGCCGTCGAGGAAGAGCGGATGCTTCTGCAGCGCCGGCTTGCCCGCCAGGCGCACCGCCTGCGGTGACAGCGCGCCCGGCTCGGCCCCGATGCGATCCTCGCGCAGGCGCGCAAGCAGCGTGTCGCGGTCGATCTTGAGCACGTTGGCGCGCAGGTCGAGCGGCGCAGGCCGGTTGAGCCCCTGCGCCAGCGCCAGCACGCCTTCCTCGTCGAAGCTGCGCAGCAGGCGCTCGGCCAGCCAGTCGGGCAGGTCGGCGCGCTCGGCCAGCGTCGCCTCGCCCAGGCTCACGGCCTTGAGTTTCTCGATCCACTCGCGCTCGGTCGCCGAGGCCAGCCCCTCGAAGTTGCGCATCGGCCAGCCTTCGCCGCGGGCGAACCAGGCCAGCAGCAGCTCGCGCGGCGTCGCCTTGTCGCCCGCGAGACGGCGCAGCCAGCGCAGCCGGCGCAGCACCGCGTAGACCGTTTCGGCGATGAAGCCGCGGTCACGATGGCCCAGTTCGCGGTTGTCGCGGAAATGCCGCGACAGCACTGCATCGGCTGGAAACTCGAAGGCGAGCACGGTGCCGAGCGCCTGGGTGGCCTGGATGAACAGGGCGCGCGAGACAGCGCCTTCGGGGGTCTTTTCGGTCTTCTCGGTCTTTTTCATATCGGTGTCAATTCCTGTAGAGATCGGCCATCGGCTCGACCTCTTCCTTCAATTCGATCTGTTCGGTGAGCGCAACGCCGCCCACCTCGTCGCCTTCGGCGTTCTTCGTCGGCTCGCCCGCTGGCGTCAGACGCAACTGGATGGCCTGCTGGTCGAGCACCTCGCCCTCATCATCCGCGATGCGGATGCGCACCGGCAGCATGCCGTAGCGGCTGGCCAGCCAGATGTCGATGGTCAGGCTGCCATCCTCGGCCTGTGCGCGCAGCCGCAGCGTATCGAGCCGGCCGATGGGCAGGCGCAGCCCTTCCGGCCCCACCACCTCGAGCAAGGCCGGCTTGGCGCTCTTGTTGGTCAGCACCGTCAGCGTCGCCGGCAGGCCGCCGGCGCCGACGATGCCGACCTGATGCCACAGGCTCAGCACATCCTGGTCGCCCGGCAGGATGCGCGCCGTGCGCGGCTCCCGGTTGCCTCGGCGGATGGTCGCCTGGCCGACGGCCCAGTCGAAATCCACCACCTCCGATGCACGGCCGCGTTGTTCCACGGTGAAGCGCAGGGGGCGCAGGCCGCGGTCGCCCACCTCGCCTTCGCTGCGCTGCGTGTAATGGAAGCTGCGCATCAGCGCCGCCACGCCGGTGGTCTTCAGCTCGACACGCATGTCGTAGCGCCGGGTATCGTGCGACCACTGATGGGTCGCCTGCCCGACCTCGAAGCCCTTGTCGCCCATCATCACCCGATAGACGATGCGCCCCTCGCGCGGCCAGCCGTCCGCATCCGCCACGTCGAAGGCCGCACCGGCCAAGGGATCGAGTTGCGGCACGGGCGGCACCAGCTCGGCCGGCGTGGGCAGATCGGCCCTCGTGGGCGCTGCCTCGACCGCGGGCGCGGCCAGCGCCACCTGCACGGATTCGGACTGCACCCTGGTCGCAGGCGCCGGACGGCTCGCCGGCTTGGGCGCGGGCCTGGGTTCGGGCTTCGGCGCCACGGGCGGCGGCACGCTGGGCGCGGGCGCCTCGGCAAGCGCCACCGGCGGCACAACCGGAGGTGGAGGGGGCACGATCAGGCGCGCCTGCATGAATGGCTCGGGCAACTCGGGCTCGACCGTCGGCGACACGCTCAGCTCGGCCCCGCCCAGCAGCGCGACATGCGCCACCAGCGAAATGCCAAGCGCGGCCAGGCCGTAACGGTCGATCACCGCGCCCGCTCCTCAATCCAGCGCAGGCACGGTAAAGCCCACGGCGTGGTCGCCTTCGCCCGCAAGGTGAACACGCCCCTGCCCGTCCACACTCAAGCGACCATCGACGAACCAGCGCACGGCCTGCGGATAGATGCGGTGTTCCTGCGCCAGCACGCGCGCCGCCAGGCGCGCCTCATCGTCGCCGGGCAACACCGGCACCACCGCCTGGACGATGATCGGGCCGCAGTCGAGCGTCGCCGTCACGAAATGCACGGTCGCGCCATGCACGCGCACGCCAGCCTCCAGCGCGCGGCGGTGGGTGTGCAGGCCGGGAAAGGACGGCAGCAGCGAGGGGTGGATGTTGATCAGGCGGCCTTCGTAGCGCCGCACGAAATCGTCGGTCAGCACACGCATGAAGCCGGCGAGCACGACCAGGTCGGGCCGGTAGCCGTCGATGCATCCGGCCAGCGCCTGGTCGAAGGTGGCACGATCGGCATAGGCCTTGTGATCGACCACGGCGGTCTCGATGCCGCGCTCGGCGGCAAACGCCAGCCCGCTGGCGTCGGGACGGTTGCTGATCACCGCGGCGATGCGCGCACCGGGAATGGCGGCGTCGACAATGGCCTGCATGTTGCTGCCGCGGCCGGAAACGAGAATGACGATGGACTTCATCTGGAAAATTCGACTGAAACGCCCGGGCACATTCAGTACACGGGCAGAAAAACCGCGGTGGTCAGGTTCTGGACAACGCGCGTCACCGTGCGTTCGGTCTCGTCCTCGACCACGTCGGACAGCGCATCGAGCAGGCCGACGATGCGGCCGAACTCCCGCTCGAAGCTGAGGTTGGACGATTCGCCGAGTTCGTTCGACAGCAACAGCGGCTGTCCCTGCCCATCACGGGCCGACGCCAGCTTCCAGGCTGCGATCTCGACGTTGCGGGCCGCATTGTAGAGGTGCTGAGGCTCGAGATCATCCAGAAGGTAAAAAACTTCGCGATCGCCGAAGGCCGACTGGACCATGCTCCCCAGCCCGACGATCAGGGCCTGGACACGGTCGCCGCGGAATTCGGGGTGCAGGGCGACGTGCAGCGCGTCGAGATCGCGCCGGTTGCCGAGCGATTCGAAACGCCAGCGGTGCTGCTCGTCGAAGATGCGCGAGATCGCCGCTTCGGCACTCGGCGCGCCGGCCTTGCGCCATTCACGCGGATTGCGCTTGTAGAGCTTGTCGGCCAGGCGGCGCAGGCTGGCGAAGATGTGCTGCTGGTGCGTCTCGGCCACACGGTTGATGTCCGTCTTGATCAGCTGCCGCGGATCGAAACCCCGCTCGCGCGTCGCATTCGGCGCCGTGCCGGGGGCGGAGCAGCCGGTCAGCGCCACGCTGGTTGCCACGACCAGCCCTGCGCACCGCCACGCCAGGGCGTGGCGATCGACCTTCGACGCGAGTGAAGTCTTACCCATGCGCATCATCCCGGCGGGTGCTGTGCCCGCATCATACCGGAAGGCCCCCGCCGCAAACGCAGCAGGCCCGCAACGTATAATCGCGCCCTTCCCGACCGCTGCCTGCCGCCCATGTCCGTCATTCATCGCCTGTCCGACCTGCTGGTCAACCAGATCGCCGCCGGCGAGGTCGTCGAGCGTCCGGCCTCGGTACTCAAGGAAGTGCTGGAGAACGCGGTTGACGCCGGTTCGCGCGCCATCGAGGTGCAACTGGAGCAAGGCGGCGTGCGCCGCATCCGCGTCGCGGACGACGGCTGCGGCATCGAGCGCGACGACCTCGCGCTGGCGCTCGAACGCCACGCGACGAGCAAGATCGCCACGCTCGACGACCTCGAGCACGTCGGCACGATGGGTTTCCGCGGCGAGGCGCTGGCCGCCATCGCGGCGGTCGCGCGCACCTCGATCACCAGCCGCGCCGCCGGCGCCAGCCACGCCTGGCGCATCGACGGCAGCGACCGCAGCCTGGCACCGGCGGCACTGGACCAGGGCACGGTGGTCGACGTCGCCGACCTGTACTACAACACCCCGGCGCGGCGCAAGTTCCTCAAGACCGAAGGCACGGAGTACGCCCACTGCGACGACATGTTCCGCCGCGTGGCGCTGGCCCGCCCCGACATCGGCCTGCAGCTCTCGCACAACGGCCGCGTCATCCACCGCCTGCCGCCAGGCAGCCCGGCGGCGCGGGTCGCGGCCCTGATGGGCGACGACTTCCTGCAGCATGCGCGCGAGGTCTCGGCCGAGGGCGGCGTGCTGCGCCTGACCGGCTTCGCCTCGCTGCCGGCCTACTCGCGCGCCAGCCGGGATGCGCAGTTCTTCTTCGTCAATGGCCGCTTCGTGCGCGACAAGCTGCTGACCCATGCGGTGCGCGAGGCCTACGCCGACATCCTGCATGGCAGCCGCCATCCGGCCTACGTGCTGTTCCTCGAGCTCGATCCGGCCGGCGTGGATGTGAACGTGCATCCGGCCAAGATCGAGGTGCGCTTCCGCGAGTCGCGCGCCGTGCACCAGTTCGTCTATCACGCCCTCAAGCGCGTGCTGGCCGAATCGGGCGCCGGGCGCATCGAGGCCGAACCCGCCGCCGCCCAACCCGCGGCAGGCGCGGGCTTCGGCATCGCCGCCAACACCGCCCGCTACCCCCTTGCCGGCGGGCACCCGAACGCGATGTCGCCCACCCCTCCCGGCACGCGCACCTGGGCTGGCATGCCCCCGCAGCAGGGCCAGCTCGCCATGGACTCGGCCAGCCGCGCCTACCTGGACTTTGCCGCCGGCGCGCAGGCTCCGCTCACCGGCGCCGCCCCCCCGATGGCCGCTGCCCGGCCGCTACCCGATGGCGACGGGGCACCGCCGCTCGGCTTCGCCCTTGCGCAACTGCACGGCGTCTACATCCTGGCGCAGAACCGTGCGGGTCTCGTGCTGGTGGACATGCACGCCGCGCACGAGCGCATCCTGTACGAGAAGCTCAAGACCGTGCTCGACGGCCGGCCTGCGGTGCAGCGCCTGCTGATCCCCGCGGTGTTTTCCGTCGGCCCCAAGGACATGGCGGCCGCAGAAGAATGTGCCGACGTGCTCGCCGGCATGGGCTTCGACGTGAGCGCGGCGGGGCCGGAGGAACTGGCGGTGCGCAGCGTGCCGGCCCTGCTTGCCAGCGCGCCGGTGGCCGAGCTGATGCGCAAGCTGCTCGAGGAACTGCGCGAATTCCCGGCGTCCGACGTGGTCACCGCGCGCCGCAACGAACTGCTCGCCACCATGGCCTGCCATGGCGCCGTGCGCGCCAACCGTCAGCTGACCCTTCCCGAAATGAACGCGCTGCTGCGCGACATGGAAGCCACCGAGCGCGCCGACCAGTGCAACCACGGCCGCCCGACCTGGACGCAGCTCACGATGGCCGACCTCGACCGCTTCTTCATGCGCGGCCAGTGATCTCGCCGCGCAGCCCGGGTCAGAGCTTGTAGATCAAGGCCCCGAGCACAACCAGCCCCACCGTTGCCCAGCCGAGGCGGTCCACGTAGATGCGCAGCATGCCCTCCATGCGCGCGCCGCCCCAGGCCATCAGGCCGGCGACGAGAAAGAAGCGCGCGCCGCGCCCGACGAAGGACGCGAGGGTGAACGGCAGCAGCGCCATCGACGCCACACCGGCCGCAATCGTGAACACCTTGTAGGGGATCGGCGAGAAGCCGGCGATGAAGATCGCCCAGAAGCCCCAGGCGTCGAACCACGCCACCGCCTGTTCGTAGGCGCCCCAGTAGTTCGAGCCACGCAGCCAGGGCTCGATCGCGTCGAAGGCGAAATAGCCGATCAGGTAGCCGAACAGGCCGCCCGCCACCGAGGTCAGCGTCGTCAACAGCGCGAACCACCACGCCCGTCGCGGATTCGCCAGGCTCATCGGCGCCAGCATCACATCGGGTGGAATCGGAAAGAACGAGGACTCGGCGAAACTCATCCCGCCCAGAAACCAGGGCGCGCGCGGATGGCGCGACCAGCGCATTGCGCGCTCGTACAGCGGAGAAAAGATCTTCACGTCAGGGGTTTCCTGCAACATTCGAAATCGCGCCCCATCGGCGCGAGGGCGCAATGATACCCGTGCAGCCCGGCCTGCGATGCATTCCCTGCCTACATGCGAAACGGGTTGCGCAATGCCTGCGTAGTGCCCAGAATCGAGCGTTCGAGCCAATCGCCCGCTTTTTCGGGGCACTGCCGCGCCAGCCGCCATGCCGATCCGCCTCTTCAAGCCCTTTTCCCTACGACTTGTCCTGATCGTTCCCTACGTGGTGCTCGTCATCGGCCTGGCGATCGCCATCGGCATGCTGTCCTACTCGGCGGGCAGCCAGGCCGTCGCGACGGTATCCTCACACCTGCTGCTGGAGACCGTCGGGCGCATCGCGCAGGCGGTCGACCGCCACATCGTCGGCTCGAGCGCCGTCCTCGAAACGGCCTTCCCGACCGGCGTGCCGGCCCCCCCGTCCCTCGAATCCGACTTCCATGAGATCCGCAGCCGGTTCTGGGTCGCCACCACGCTGCACACCGACCCGAACAACTACGTCTATTTCGGCAACGAGGCCGGCCAGGGTCTCGGACTGTTCAGGCACACCGCCGACGAGGTCGAGTTGCGCATGAAGCTGCGACCGGACGAGCACCGGGCGATCTACACCTTCACCGGCATCGACGGCCCGCTGCAGTTCCAGCGTCGCGAGGCCAATCTGTTCGACCCGCGCACGCGCCCCTGGTACGCCGACGGCAAGCGCAACAACGGCCACACCTGGACCTCGGTCTACATCGACTTCGGCACCCGCCAGCTCGTGGCCACGCGCGCGCGCCAGGTCCACACGGCCGCAGGCACCTTCGATGGCGTCGTCGCCACCGACGTCTCGCTGAAGGCCCTCAACGACTTCGTCGGACGCCTGAAGGTGTCCCCGAATGGCGTCGCCTTCATCATCGAACCGGACGGCAACCTCATCGCCTCGTCGGCCAGCCGCAACGTCGTCACCCTGCCCGACGGCAGCAGCGGTCGCCTCAACGCCGGCCGCAGCGACCATGCCCTGCTAAAGGCCGCCTACGACACCGTGCAGGGGCGCATCGCCGCCCGCGACGACAAGGATCTGCCGCGGGTCTTCGACTTCCATGCGGCCGACGGCAGCCTCGTGCACGCGGCGTTCGACCGCATCCGCGACGAGGCCGGGCTCGACTGGGTCATGGTGGTCGCGATGCCCGCCAGCGACTTCCTCGGCGGCGTGCGCGAGAACGTCAGCCGCACCATCGTCCTTGCGACGCTGGCCGTGCTGTTCGCGATCTTCATCGGGCTCAGCATCCTGAGCTGGGTGTCGGACGACCTGCGCCGCCTGTCCGAGGCCGCCCGGCGCGTGGGCGACGGCGAACTCGACGCACCGGTCGGCATCGAGCGTCGCGACGAGATCGGCGCACTGGCCCGCAGCTTCGAGACCATGCAGAACCGGCTGCGCACCGACCGCCTGACCGGACTTGCCAACCGCGAGGCATTCATGGACCAGTTGCGCCGCCGCCTCGAGGCCGCACGCACGGATCGCCGCAAACACGGCCTGGGCGTGCTGTTTATCGACCTCAACGGCTTCAAGGCAATCAACGACACCTACGGCCACGACGCGGGCGACCGCGCCTTGCAGGAGATCGGCCGGCGCCTATCGGGCCAGGTGCGTGAAAACGATCTCGTCGCCCGCTACGCCGGGGACGAGTTCGTCATCCTCCTCGACCCGGTGGACGATCGCAGCGACCTGATGACCGTACGCGGCCATATCGAGCAAAGCCTGCGCGCGCCCCTGGAATCGATCGGCAGTCCCCAAAGTCCGGTGACGAGCGGCGGCGCGGTAGGCGCAGCCCTGTTCCCCGAGGACGGCGACGACGCCGAGGGCCTGCTGAAGAACGCCGACCGCGCCATGTATGCGGACAAACATCATGGCAGCGGACAAGCTTGACGACCATACGCACCCTGGTTTGCTGCACGCCCGACAGTGCTCATGCGTCGGATGGACGGCTCACGGCACCTTGCGGATTCGCACGAACACCGGAAAGCGTGGCAATCCGCCGCCGGTGAGTTCGCGGTAGCGATAGGTCACCTCACTGCCGAACGGGGGCGGAGCACGCCGGTCCGCATCGCTCAGGCCGGAGCCGATACGAAAGCGCCGGCCGTCCGGCGTCTCCACCTCGAGCGCGCCCACCATGCCTGCGTACTTGCCGCGCCCGGGCAGATGCCCGACGACGCGGGCTTCTGCATCGAGGAAGGGTGTCAGCTTGAGCAAGGCCTCGCTGCGACCGTTCTCCCAGGGCGCATCGGCACGGTGCAGCATCAGCCCTTCGCCACCTGCCGCAAGGACCGCGTCGAGCGTTGCCGCGAGCGCGGCGGCATCGACCACGCGGAACTGCGGCACGACCTGCAGCCACGGCAGCCCGGCGCGCTCGACGATGCCGCGCAGGCGTGTCAGGCGTTCGTCGAAGCTCCCCGCGGCGCCCGGGGTATCGAACACCATGTAGCGCACCGAACGCCAGCCCGTCTCGTCCACCGCCTCGCGCCGCACGAGCCCCGACACGGCCTCGAAGCGTCCGCGCCCCAGCCACAGCTCGCCATCGAGCGGTACGTCAGGCAGGGCCGCGATGAACCAGCCCGGCGCCGGAATCGGCCGACCGCTGCGAAAACGCAGGCGCTGCCCGTCCCAGCAGGCGCGCACGCCGTCGAGCTTCTCACTGACCCAGTAAGCGGCCGGATCGAGCCCTTCGCGCCAGCGACCGGCGAGCATCGCAGCGGGCGGAACATCCTCGCTGGCGATGCCGCGACGCAGGGACAGGAGCCCTGCGCACAGGATGGCGCGCAACATGCGGCGACGCGCGGGAAAGCGTTGAAGGCGCTTCATTCAGGGCGTGTGCGGTGGCAACAGAGCGCGCATGGTAATCCATTTTGCATATCCGCATAGACTTCTGTGGCAGATCCGCCTGCCCGCCCCCGCCCCTTTCTGCACTGGAAAGCGGATAATCCGCGGCGCCTGCAATGAACACCCGAGCCGTGACCGACACCCTGCCCTCCCTGCCTCCCGCCCTGCTGCTGATGGGCCCCACCGCCAGCGGCAAGACCGCGTGCGCGCTGGCACTTGCCCGGGCGCTGCCGATCGAGATCATCAGCGTCGACTCCGCGCTCGTGTATCGCGACATGGACATCGGCACGGCCAAACCGAGCGCCGAGGAACGGGCGAGCTGCCCGCACCACCTGATCGACATCGTGTCGCCGGAAGAGGCCTACTCGGCGGCACGCTTTCGTGCCGATGCATCACGCCTGATGGCCGAGATCACCGCCCGCGGCCACATTCCGCTGCTGGCCGGCGGCACCATGCTGTACTTCAAGGCGCTGCGCGACGGGTTGTCGGACCTGCCGCCCGCCGACGCCGAGTTGCGTCGCGCCATCGACGAGGACGCCGCCGCGCGCGGCTGGCCGGCGCTGCACGCCGAACTCGCCCGGCTCGACCCCGACGCCGCCGCACGGCTCGAGCCCGCCGACGCCCAGCGCATCCAGCGCGCGCTCGAAATCGTGCGCCTCACCGGCCGGCCCCTGGCCGAGAGCTACGCCCGCAAGGAAGACGACGCACTGCCCTGCCGCCTGCTGCCGATCGCGATTGCGCCCGCCGATCGCGGCGTACTGCATGCGCGTATCGCCGAACGCTTCGACGCCATGCTGCACGCCGGCTTCATCGACGAAGTCCGCCAGTTGCGCCGCAACTACCACCTGACACCGGACATGCCCCCAATGCGCTGTGTCGGCTACCGTCAGGCCTGGGAATACCTCGACGGCGACATCGGCTACGACGAACTGCGCTTCAAGGGCATTGCCGCCACGCGCCAGCTCGCCAAGCGCCAGCTCACCTGGCAACGGCAGTTCCGCGAGACCTGGCCGGGCTTCGTCGAACTCGACTGCCTGCGCCCCGATCTCGCCGACGCGGTCGGTCGCGCAGCGCTCAGCGTGCTGGGCCGATAGGCGCCCGCCCCTCTACACATCACCGCAAGGAATCACGCACATGGACCAGCAGATCATCGACGACATCAACCAGTGGCTGGACGAAGTCGTCATCGGCCTCAACCTCTGTCCCTTCGCCGCCAAGCCGCGGCGCGAGAAGCGGGTGCGCATCGCCATCAGCCATGCGACCGACGAGGAAACGCTGCTCAACGACCTGCAGGCCGAACTCGAGCGGCTGTCCGACACGCCGGTCGATGAGCTGGAAACGACCCTGCTGGCGATCCCCGACATGCTCGAGAACTTCGAGGACTACAACGACTTCCTCGACGCGGTCGACCTGTGGGTGGAGCAGTTCGGCTGGGAAGGCGAGCTGCAGGTCGCCAGCTTCCATCCGCAGTACCAGTTCGCCGACACCGAGGCCGACGAGCCGGGCAACCTGACCAACCGCTCACCGTGGCCGCTGCTGCACATCATCCGCGAGGAGAGCCTCGAACAGGCGATCGAACACTACCCGGACGTCGAGGGCATCCCCGAGCGCAACATCAAGCGCATGGAGGCGCTGACCGGGGATGAGAAGCGCAAGCTCTTCCCCTACCTGTTCGGCTGAATCGGGGGCCGGCGCGTTCAGGCGCTCGCGCCCTCCGCCTTCACCGCCGGCTCGACCGCCTCGCGCTCCCGGCGGGCCAGCAACGAATACACCGTCGGCACCACGAACAGCGTGAAGAAGGTCCCGAGCAGCAGGCCGCCCACGATCACCCAGCCGATCTGCTGCCGGCTCTCGGCGCCCGCGCCGGTGGCCAGCGCCAGCGGCACCGAGCCCAGCACCATGGCGCCGGTCGTCATCAGGATCGGCCGCAGGCGCAGCACCGAAGCCTCGATCACCGCCTCCAGCAGCTCGCGCCCCTGCTCGCGCAGCTGGTTGGCGAACTCCACGATCAGGATGCCGTGCTTGGTGATCAGGCCGACCAGCGTCACCAGGCCGATCTGGCTGTAGACGTTGAGGGTGCCACCGGTCAGCCACAGGGCACCGAGCGCGCCGGTCATCGACAGCGGCACCGTCAGCATGATGATGAAGGGGTCGCGGAAGCTCTCGAACTGCGCTGCCAGCACCAGGTAGATGAAGGCCAGCGCCAGCACGAACACCAGCACCAGGCTTGCCGAGCTGGTACGGAACTCGCGCGACTGGCCGTCGTAGTCGGTCGCGTAGCCTGGGGGCAGGATGCGCGCCGCGGTCTGGTCCATCCACTGCAGGGCTTCGCCCAGCGCGAAGTTGGGCGCGAGGTTGGCCGAGATGGTCACGGAGCGGCGCTGGCCGAAGTGGTTCAGCTCGCGCGGCGCCACCGCCTCGCTCACCTTCACCACGTTGGCCAGCGGCACCATCTCGCCGTTGCGGGCGCGCACGAAAATGTCGCGGATGTCGCGCGGATCGGCCCGGCTGGCGGCGGCGACCTGCACGATCACGTCGTACTGCTCGGCGTCCTGCTTGTAGCGCGTGACCTGGCGGCCGCCGAGCATGGTCTCGAGCGTGCGGCCGATGACATCGACCGGCACGCCGAGGTCGGCCGCGCGGTCGCGATCGACCTCGACGGAGAGTTCCGGCAGGGTCAGCTTGAGGTCGGTGTCGGGCGAGATGAAGCCCGGGTTGTTGCGCATTTCCTCGAGGATCATCTCGGTGTAGCGCGCCAGTTCGTCGTAGGACTCCGAGGTCGACACCACGAAGCTCAATGGCCGCGAGCGCGGACTCTGACCGAAGGCGGCCGGCATCACCGGGAAGGCGTTGACGCCCGGAATCGCCCTCAGCTTCGGCCCGAGCTCGCCCGCGATCTGCGCCGCGCCGCGCTCGCGCTCTGCCCAATCGGTGAAGCCGACGAAGGAGATCCCCTGCGACACCGTCGGGTTGCCGGCGATGACCAGATACCGGTCCACCTCGGGCAGGCTGGCATAGACTTCCTCGATCTCGCGCGCATAGCGCCCCATGTAGTCGATGGTTGCCCCTTCCGGGCCGCTGAAGATGCCGATCACGCGGCCGCGGTCCTCCTGCGGCGCAAGTTCGGTCTTCAACTGCCCCATCAGCAGCACCGACGACCCGGCTACGAGCGCGAACACCAGCATCACCAGCCAGCGTGCCTTGAGCGATGCGGCCAGCACGCCGCGGTAGCCCTCGGTCATCCAGTCCAGGAAGCGCTCGATGCCGTTGTAGATCGGGCCGTGCCTGGGCTCGTGGCGCAGCAGCTTCGAGCACATCATCGGCGACAGCGTCAGCGCCACGAAGCCGGACACGATCACCGCGCCGGCCAGCGTCAGCGCGAACTCGGTAAACAGCTTGCCGGTGCGTCCGGTCATGAAGGCCACCGGCGCATACACCGCAGCCAGCGTGATCGTCATCGCCACCACCGCAAAGCCGATCTCCTTCGCCCCCTTGAAGGCCGCGGCCACCGGCTCCATGCCCTCCTCGATGTGGCGGTAGATGTTCTCCAGCACCACGATCGCGTCATCCACCACCAGGCCGATCGCCAGCACCAGCGCCAGCAGCGTCAGCGTGTTGATCGAGAAGCCGAACGCGAACATCAGCGTGAACGCGCCCACCAGCGACACCGGGATCGTCACCAGCGGCACCAGCATCGCCCGCCAGTTGCGCAGGAAGAACAGGCACACGCCCGCCACCAGCAGCACCGCCTCCCAGATCGTGGCGAACACCGCGTCGATGGAGCGCTCGATGAACACCGTGGAGTCGTTGGCGATGGTCATCGACATGCCCTCGGGCAACTCGCTCTCGAGCCGCGGCAACATCTCGTCGAGCCCGCGCTTGAGGTCCAGCGGGTTCGCGGTTGCCTGCTTGATGAGACCGATCGAGATGGAGGGCCTGCCCATGAAGCGCACCGACGTGCGCTCGTTCTCGGGCGCCACCTCGACGCGGCCGATGTCGCGGATGCGCACCGGATAGTCGGCGGCGTTGGCCGGCTGGCGCACCACCACGGCCTCGAATTCGTCCACCTGGGCCAGATCGGTGCGTGCCACCACCGCGAATTCGCGCTGACTGCTTTCGATGCGGCCAGCGGGCAGCTCGACGTTCTGTCCGCGGATCGCGTTCTCGATCTCCTGCACGGTAAGGCCGAAAGCCGCCAAGCGGTCGCGGTCGAGCCAGATCCGCATCGAATAGCGACGCTCGCCGAACACCCGCGCATCGGCCGCGCCTGGCAGGGTCTGCAGCCTGGGCTTGATGATGCGGCTGGCGAAATCGCTCATCTCCAGTGGCGAATGGCGGTCGGACGAGAAGGCGACCCAGATGATCGGGTTGGCGTCGGCCTCGACCTTGGCGATCACCGGTTCGTCCACGTCATCCGGCAGCCGGCGCCGCACGCGCGACACCCGATCGCGCACGTCGGCCGCGGCACTGTCGGCGTCGCGCTCGACCCGGAAGCGGATGGTGATCTGGCTGCGCTCGGAGCGGCTGATCGAGGACAGCACGTCCACGCCCTCGATGCCAGCCAGCGAATCCTCCAGCGGCTTCGTCACCTGCGACTCGATGATCTCGGCGCTGGCGCCGGTGTAGGTGGTATCGACGGTCACCACCGGCTCGTCGATGTTGGGATACTCGCGCACCGTCAGCCGCGAGTAGGACATCAGCCCCACCAGCAGCACGAGCAGTGACAGCACGGTGGCGAACACCGGGCGCTTGATGCAGATTTCGGAGATGACCATCTTCGCGGCTTCCTGTGACCCGTGACCCGGCGCTCAGCGCGCCGCCGCGGTGTTCTGCAGTGCCTGCAGCACCTTCACCGGCGCCCCGTCGCGCAGCTTGAGCTGGCCGGCCGTCACCACCTGTTCGCCCGCGGCAAGCCCGCTGGCGATCTCGACCACCGCCTCGCGCCGCACGCCGGTCGTCACATTCACCCGCTCCGCCTTGCCGTCCGCCACGCGGTAAACAAACTGCACGTTGCCCGGCGCGGGCACCAGCGCCGCCTCGGGCACCACCAGCACCTCGGGCCGCTCGGCTAGGATCAGGCGCACGCGGGCGAACACACCCGGCCGCAAGCGGCCGTCGGGATTGGGCAGGCTGGCGCGCAGGCGCACCGCGCGGCCCTGTGCATCCACCAGCGGGTCGATCGCATCGACACGCGCGGCGAAGGTCTCCCCCGGCAGCACGTCGCTGGCCAGTTCGAGCGACTGCCCCGGCTTCACACGGTCGAGGTACAGCTCGGGCAGGCGGAAATCGACCTTCAGCGTGGCGATGTCCTCCAGGTTGATCAGCGCATCGCCGTCCTTGACGTAGTCGCCCGGACTCACGCTGCGGATGCCGACCACACCGGCAAAGGGCGCGCGGATCTGCGTGCGCTCCAGCCGCGCCTGCGCCAGCGCCACGCCGGCCCGCGCCAGCTCCAGTTCGGCGCGGGCGTTGTCGCGACTGCTCTGGCTGACGAACTTGCGCGCGAACAGGTCCTCCGTGCGGCGGAAATTGGCTTCGGCCAGCGTCAGGTTGGCGCGCGCCTGCTGCAGCTCGGCGCGCTGTACGGCGGCATCCAGCTCCACCAGGACTTCGCCGCGCTTCACCGCATCGCCGTCGCGGAATGCGATACGCGAGATTCGCCCCGCCACCTCGGGTCGCAGCACCACCGACTCGTTGGACACCAAGGAGCCCACCGCCGTCACATCGTCCGCCATCGCGCGCGCGGCCACGAGCGCCACCTCCACCGGAACCGGGGCATTCTGGCCACCGCCCGCGCCCGCCTGCTGCGGCGCACCTGCCGACTGGGACACCCCATTGCGGCTACCAGGCTGGTTGGCATACCAGGCAAACGCCGCCAGACCGGCAAGGCCAACGACACACAGGGCGACAACAAGGGGACGACGAGAGGACATGGCGATCCGTTTGGGCTACGAAAGGGAAACCCCGCGATTGTCACACAGGGTGGCGGGACGGCGCTGAGGGCTGACAGCGCATGCGGGCCGCGAGTTCATCAAGCGGCGATAATCGGATTCGGTGCGAGGGATTTCAGCGCCCTTCCTCTCAGAACGTGTGAATCAATCTCGGCTGAGATCGGATATCGTTCAGGCCATGAAGCCCGAGCCGAATTCGCCGACCGAGGGGCAGCGTAGCGCTGCGTTGTTTGACGACTTGCCGGTCCCGGCTGAAGGCGCGGCGGCACCTGCCGATGCGCCCCAGGGACGCCCGCGCGTGCAGACGGCGCAGCGCAACCAGATCGAGTTGCGCGCCTGCGACCTGGATGCATTGCTTGCCCCCGGGCATGCCGCGCGCACCGTGTGGGCCTTCGTGCAATCGCTCGACCTGGCGCCGCTGTATGCGCGCATCAAGGCCGTGGAAGGCCGCGCGGGCCGGGCGGCGATCGATCCGGCAATCCTGGTGGGGCTGTGGCTGTACGCGACGATCGATGGTGTGGGTTCGGCGCGCGAACTGAACCGGCTGTGCGAGCGCGACGATGCCTACCGCTGGCTGTGCGGGGGCGTCGGGGTCAATTATCACAGTCTGGCCGACTTTCGCACCGAGCACGCCGCCTGGCTCGACGCACAGCTCACGCGCAGCGTAGCGGCCTTACTCGATCGGGGGTTGGTTCAGCTCAACCGCGTCGCCCAGGACGGCATGCGGGTGCGCGCCCATGCCAAAGCGGCCAGCTTCCGCCGCCGCGACCGGCTCGCCCGCCTGCTGGCAGAGGCGCGTGCGCAGGTCGAGCGGCTCAAGCAGGAACTGCATGACGATCCGGCGGCGAGCAGCCGCCGCCAGCAGGCCGCCCGGGAACGGGCCGCGCGCGAGCGCGAGCAGCGCCTGGCCCGGGCATTGGCGACCCTGGACGAGCTCGACAAGGTCCAGACGAAGAAGGGACGGACTGACAAACGCAAGGCCGCACCGCCGCCCGACGACGAGCCGCCGGGCAGCGCGCCGCGCGTGAGCACCACCGACAGCCAGGCGCGGGTGATGAAGATGGCCGACGGCGGCTTTCGCCCCGCCTTCAATGCGCAACTCGCCGTCGATGCCGATACCCAGATCATCGCCGCGCTCGAGCTGACCAATGCCGGTACCGACATGCAGCAGATGGCGCCGATGCACACCCAACTGCGCAACCGCTATGGCCGCACGCCCGCCCAGTGGCTGGCCGACGGCGGCTTCGCCAAGCTCGAGCACATCACGGCGCTCAGCGCCGCGGGCACCGAGCCCTACGTGCCGGTGCCCGCCAGCCGCAACCCAACCATCGACCCGCACCTGCCCAAGGACGGTGACAGCGCGGCCGTCGCCCGGTGGCGGGCCCGCATGGGCACCGCGGACGCTGCCGAAATCTACAAGGCGCGCGCGGCCAGCGTCGAATGTGCCAATGCCCAGTTGCGCCGTCGCGGGCTGCACCGGTTCAATGTCTGCGGCACCGTCAAGGCACGCGCCATCCTGCTCTGGCATGCGCTTGCCCATAACCTGATGCGGGTGGCGGCCCTGGAGGCCGCAGCAGCCCACTAAACAACGCCGACGGCGCCGCCCAAAAAGGCTCTGCGCCACGCAGCACCGCCGGCTCCCATCTGATCAAACGGCCGCACCGCCGGTAGCTTCGGCCCGTCGGCGGCTTACGCCGACAAAGCGGTCCTCGGCCTACGCGCTCTTCGCATTGCGCTCGCCGCGAGCGTCGGCAATTTATTCACGCCTTCTCAGCGCAGCTGCTCGCCCAGCCGGTTCAATTCGGCGTCGCGCAGATGCGTCAGCAGCGCACTGCCATCGGGCGCGACACGGAACTCGCCCCAGCGCGCCGCCTCGTAGCGGTCTGCCGTGCCCTCCTGGAAGAAGAAGGCATTCGGTCCGATCGTCGGGCGCCCGTCCCGCTGCCGGATGCGCATCGCCACGGCCTCTCCGGCGGGCGGCGTGTCGGACACGCCCGTCAGTCGGGCGCGATCCTGCGCGTCGAGCGCCAGCACCGCATAGCGCGCCGGCGGCGACGGTCGTGTCCCGTCCCGCGCAGGCAACTCATTGTCGATCGCAAAGCGCAGCGCCATGTAGTCGCCCTGCATCAGCGAGCGCGGATCGACCGGCGCGAGCTGCAGCAGCACGACCTGCCCGTGCGTCAGCGTCTGTTCCCTGTCGTGGATTGCCTTCAACGCCACCCCCAGCACCAGCGCGAGCGCCGCGAGGATGGCCGCACGAACGTAGCTCGCCGACTTCATGACTCGTCTCCTGGATTCAAGCGACGCAATCCGCCGCGCACGGCCAGCAGGACCGCACCGCCCAGCGCCAGCAGGCCCGACTTGTGCAGCAGGCTGACATCCAGCAGGTAGTAGAACTCGCCCACGTACAGCACCGCCGCCAGCAGCGCGAACGCGGCAAGCGTGCGCTGGCTGGCCTGGAATGCGGCAAGGAAGACGGTCGCGGCCACGATCAGCCCCGGCACGGCATGGAACACCAGCCCCCACAACAGCGCCACCACCACGCCCGTCACGCGCCCGCGCTGTGACGCGCCCCGCAACAGATACGCGCCCAGGGCGACCAGCACCAGCCCGGCACCCGGCGCCAGCCAGGCCATGCCGCCGGCAAAGCCCGCATGGCCGACGACGGCCGCCGCCCAGGCATCGCCCCGCGCCAGCCTCAGGATGGCCGGCAGGGCCAGCGCCGCCACGCCGGCCGCCAGCGTCAGCGCACCCAGCAGCCCGCCGCGCGGATGCGTCGCCCAACGCGACCGCGTCACGCACGACCACGCCACGCCCGCCGCCAGCACCACGCCCAGGACCTCCGCGCCCGGGCCGGAGCCGATCAGCACGCCGGCATCGAAGATCAGGATCAGACCGCAGACCACCCGGTGCAGGCGGCTCGCGCGCGGCAACAGCATCGCCCCCGTCACCAGCAGCCCGACGCCCGCCAGCTGCCGATCGTGGTCGAGCACCAGGTCCCAGCGATCCCCCAGGGCCCACACCAGCAGCCCCTGCCCTGCAAGCGAGAACGCCAGCGCCATCTGGTTGGTGAACAGGCGGTCGAACCGGAACAGCCAGATCGCCGTCGCGCACAGCACGACGCCGGCCACGCCGCGCACCAGCGCCGTGGTGCCGAATCCGGCCAGCGGCAGCGAGACGGCCGACATGATGAGCAGCGACGCGAACCACGCCGCCACCCCCTGCAGCAGCATCAGCCACCACGGCCCGGGCCGTGTGGCCAGCAGTGCTGCGTGGCCCGCCGCGTCAACGATGCCGCGGTCGCGCAGCAGCTCCCCGAGTTCCGCTTCGGCCGCCCTCATGCCACGCCCTCCTCGCCCCGGCCCGCGCGATGAAGGCGCATCAGCCACCATCCTGCCGCCCCCGACGTGAAGATGACGAAGAGTCCCAGTCCGTTCAGCGCCAAGAAGCTGCGGCCATCGAGCAGTTCGGCCAGCCCGGCCGTCAGCACCGCAATCGTGGCGTAGCTCAGCAGCGCGAGGATCGCGATGTCCTGCCGCAACGCCCGATACACGATCGCCCCGGCGATCGCCGCCACCGCGAACACGGCCAGGCCCGGACGGAAGCCCGCCTCGAACCAGCCGGCGACCGCCGCCACGCACAGCGGCGCGACGATCCCGACCGCGGCCAGTCGCGGCATCCAGCGCCGCGACTCGCCCAGCAGCACGCGGCCGAAGCCCTCGAACAGCAGCAGCACGAGCAGGTTGAGCCCCGCCAGCGCCAGCAGCGAACGCAGATGGAACAGGCTGTCGATGTAGCCCCAGACGGCCGACTGCGGCAGCGCACGCAGCATGGCCGCGTTGACGACGACCAGCCACAGCGCCCAGCAGGCCGACGAGCGCGACAGGAGCGCGAAGGGCAGCATCAGCGCCGCCCACGCCGCGAACAGCTCCCACACGTCCGCGCCGGTCTGGTAGGCCTGACCGATGAGGGCCAGCAGTGCCCCGGTCGCGATGCAGGCACCGAACAGCGCGGCGCGGAATGTGACCTCGCGCGGCCTCGCCCACAGGGCGACCAGCGCGCACGCCAGCAGCGCGGTCGCCGCCAGACCGAACTTGGCGAAGCGGTGCAGCACATCCCAGTTGTAGGCGAAGAAGAAGACCAGCGCGGCACCCAGCAGCAGCGCCCCGCCGAAGGCGAGCAGGCGGTCGAAGGTCTGTTGCCACTCCCGCGCCTCGGGGTGAATCCGCGCCTGCGCCGCTGCCTGTCCGAACTGTTCGGGTGTCAGCGCCCCGCCCTCGGCGAGGCCGAAAAGCTGCGCACGCTGTGCGAGTGTCCAGCGCATGAATGCACCCCTGAAAATGAAGACTGCGTAGCGTAGCAGCAAGGCGGCCGCCCCGCGCCCCACCGCCCTCGGGAAGCGCTATGCTTTCTCCGTTGCCATCCACCAAGCCGATCAGGTCGATGCCGAACACGCCGCCCGCGGCCGCCACGCCTCCGGTCACCGCCGCATTCCGCTTCTACGAGGAGCTCAACGACTTCCTCGCGCCCGAGCATCGCCGTTGCGAGTTCGAGACCCGCTGCGCACGGGCCGCCACCGTCAAGCACATGATCGAGGCGCTCGGGGTTCCGCACACCGAAGTCGAACTGGTCCTGGTCAACGGCGAATCCGTCGGCTTCGATCGCCTGTTGCGCGACGGCGACCGCGTCTCGGTCTATCCGCGCTTCGAGACCTTCGACATCACGCCACTGCTCCGCGTACGACCGCAGCCGCTGCGCCAGACGCGCTTCATCGCCGACGCCCACCTCGGCGGCCTCGCCCACCTGCTGCGGCTCACCGGTTTCGACACCCTGTACGACAACGGCTACGACGACCCCGAAATCGTCGCCATCGCGGAACGCGAGGGCCGCATCGCACTCACCCGTGACCGCGAGTTGCTCAAGCGGCGCACCCTCACGCACGGCTGTTTCGTCCACGCCCTGAAGCCGGAGCAGCAGGCTGCGGAGATCTTCAGCCGACTGGACCTCGCCCGCAGCGCACGACCCTTCTCGCTGTGCCTGGAATGCAATGCCCCGCTGCGTCCGGTCGACCGCGACGCCGTCGCACACCGCCTGCCGCCTGGCGTGCGCGAGCGGCACACGCGTTTCTCCACCTGCGATCGCTGTCAACGCGTGTTCTGGGAAGGCTCCCACTGGCAGCGCATGCGCCAGATCGTCGAGCGGCTGCTCAAGCTGGGCGCCTGAAGCGGCTCAACCGCAGTCCGGCGCATCCTCTTCGTCGCCCCGCGCGAGCGCCCACAGGAGCAGCGCGCCGAACACGAACAGCAGCCCCCATTTCAGGGCCGAGCACGCGGCGCTGGCGAGATACACCGGCGCCACGTCGAAGCGCGGCATCGCGGTGAGCCACGCCTGCAGCACGTTCTCCACCGCATCGAAGGCAGCGGCCAGCGGTAGCACGAACGGCGCGAGACGACGCAATCGAAGCGACAAAGGCGCAAACAGGCGGGTTTGCGTTCCAAGCAGGTAGCCTAAGACGCCATAGGCAAGCAGCAAGGCCCCATCGACCCACAGATGCGCGCGATAACGGGCCAGATCCTCCGGCGGCCACAGGTGCACGATCTCGCCGAACGTGCGGGGCGTCCACGCGAACTGCAGCACCAACACGCCAGGAGACAGCGGCGCAACGATCCAGGCCACGATGGCGGCCAGAATCACGACGAGCGCCCCGCTCAGCCACAGCGCATGGCGTCTCCGGGACGGATGGCTGCCCGACACTCAGCCCCCCATGAACGACAGGTGAATGTCGCTGCCGTAACGCCGGATGATCTCGCGCTTGGCGGCGTGGAAGGCTTCGACGTCGGTCGCCTGCCCCGCCTTCGCGAGCCTGCGCCGCGCCAGCTCATCCGAGATGACATCCATGAACAGCTCGGCCAGCAGCAGCCGGGCCGAATCGCGGAAGCTGCCGCGCCCGTCGACATAAAGCTGCACGGTGGGCGCGGCGGTATTGATCAGGATGATGCGCTCCTCGGGGCTGTACACCGCGCGATCGGCGTCCTTCCCGAGGTAGCGGAAGGCGTAGCCGGCGAACAGGGCTTCGCCGTGATCGCGCGGCGGGCGGGCGTGACCGACATGCGGCCGTGGATGATGGCTGTGGGTGGAGGCATGCTCGGCGATGACGATCTCGCACCACGCCAGGTAGCTGCCGACCCGGGCGAGGATCTCGCCGCGGTCGCCGGGCGCGGCACCGGTCGCAGTCCATTCGACGACGGGCGCCCCGCACAGATCGGCGAGCGGAATGTCGCTTCGCACCGGGTCGAGCTTCAAGCCCGCGCTGTGGGTCAGTTCCAGCTCGAGCCGGGCGTCGGCATCGAACTGCGCCGCGTCGACCAGCAGGCGGACATGGAAGAGGTGCTCGGGCCGCCGATAGTAGAACGGGGTGCTGAAGCGCAGCGGCGCGTGCTCGTCCTCCGGCACCGGCGCGTGCGCGCCGCCTTCAAGCGGCGGAGACGGCACGATGCCGAAATCGTGGATCGCGGCGCGGTTCATGCGCTGCAACAGGTGATCGATCATGTGGGCGGTGCGCCCGGAGGTCGTCGCCCGCTCGATGTGGTTTAGCTTTTCCTGCTCGGCCAGCACGCAGGGCGCGATCATCCGGCTGACCGCCCGGGCGAAGGCTGCCACGAAGGGCGCCTTGAGGTTCAGGCCTGCGCGCTCATCGCTGATGACGGCGACGCCCTGCCCGAGCATGTCCGCCAGCGCGGGACAGCGGACGGTGCCGAACAGGTACTCCGTACCCACCTGGTTCTCGTAGTCGAACAACTGGCAGTCCAGCACCGCGGTGCCGGCCAGTACCAGCAGGCCGTTGGTGCGCTCGTCACCGCGCGGGGTCAGATCCGCATCCAGCGCACGCTTGAGGGTCAGCGCGAAAGTATACGTCCGCCGCTCGTGCTGGAACTGCCCTTGCAGCTCCGGCCCGAGCAGCACGATCGCCGGCGGCTCCCCGAAGCACAGCGGGCCGCTGCGCTCGATCTCCACCCCGTCCTGCAGGTGCACCAGCTCGACCTGCCGCCGCCGCAGGATGTCGCGCAGGTAGATGTTGTCGGCCAGCGCCTGCACCAGCGCGGCGAACTGCGCGATGCTGACCTGGGTGCCGTCGATGACGATCGCGACACGCGTGCCATGGTCGGCGATGGCCAGCCGCGCACGGTCGCGCTCGGTCGCGATCCGGTCCTGTCCGCCGTCGTCGTACAGGTACTCGCCCTGCTCGCCGCGGAAGAGCTCGATGCGCGACAGGCGTCCGTCGCGGATCGTCTCGATCCAGCCCGAGCCCAGCCCGAAGACGGCCTGCTTGAGACCACGGCCGAAGAAGCCGCGCCCGCCACCCAGCCCCCGCGCCAGCGGACTGTGTGCGCCACCGTAGCTGAGGATGGCGCAGGCCAGGGCGAAACGCATGCCTTCAGCCTCGTCGCCCACCATGACCAGTGCGCCGCGCCGGTGGCGCTCGTAATGGATCTGGATCTTGCCCGACACCGGCACGCCGGCGCCTTCGAGCCGGGCGTAGCTGTCGTCGCTGTTGGTGATCAGTTCGACCAGCGCCTTCTCGATGGAAGCAAAGCGCCGGGAATCGATGTCGATGACCCGCTGATCGACGGGAATTGCATTGACGGCCATCCTAGCCCCCCTGCAGCAGTCGGGCGCGGCGTGCGAACGGCAGAGCCTCGTCATTCGCTCTGCGCCTCGGAGCCAGTTTATCCCTCCTCGTGCGCGGCGGGGGCTGCGTACGGCCGTCCCCTCAGCGCCGCATGCATCTGCGCCGGAGCACGAAACCGTAGGCCAGCAGATTCACGATCACCACCACGCCGGCCAGCACGAACTGCGTGTCACGCGTGAGACCGGCCGGATAGATCAGGGGCAGCAGGTAGTGCTCGATGAACCCGCCTTCGAAGCCCGCCTGCCCGGCCAGCGCCCGCAGGCGGTTCTCCAGCGGGGTGAGGGGGCAGAGGCCGCCGCTGAGCTCGATATACACGCCCCACGCCGCCGCAGGCAGATGCAGCAGCGGCGCCCGACGCCAGCGCAGCGCGAGCAGGCCGCCGAGCAACACGAAGACGATGAAGCCCAGGTGCAGCAGCAGGACGGCGTCGGCAGCAAGGCGGAAGAGCATGATGCGGGCTCCGTTAACGCAAAACCCGGCGCGCGGCCGGGTTTCGGGACAAGGTCGGCTGCGCGCAGCCCCGGCGAACCGGCGACCTCAGCCGACGATGGTCTGCGCCTCGCCGTCCTTGCGCGCATCGATGCGACCGATGCGATGGACAGTCTCGCCCGCCGCCTTCAGCGCTGCCTCGGCCGCATCGGCGTCGGCCGCAGCCACCACCACCGCCATGCCGATGCCGCAGTTGAACACGCGGTACATCTCCTGCATGTCGACGTTGCCTTCCTTCTGCAGCCACTGGAACAGCGGCGGCAGCGTCCAGCTCGCGGCGTCGATGCGGGCGGTCAGTTCGTCGCGCAGGATGCGCGGCACGTTCTCGGTGATGCCGCCGCCGGTGATGTGGGCCATGCCTTTCACCACGCCCGGCTTCGCCTGCATCAGCGCCAGCAGCGGCTTGACGTAGATGCGGGTCGGCTCCATCACCACATCGCGCATCTTGCGACCATGGAAATCGGCGTCGAGATCGGGCTTGGCGACCTCGATGATCTTGCGGATCAGCGAGTAGCCGTTGGAGTGCGCGCCGCTCGAGGCCAGGCCAAGCACCACGTCGCCCGGCACGATCTTGCTGCCGTCGATGATGTCGGCCTTTTCCACCGCACCGACAGCGAAGCCGGCAAGGTCGTATTCGCCCGCCGGGTACATGCCCGGCATCTCGGCGGTCTCGCCGCCGATCAGCGCGCAGCCGGCCAGCTCGCAGCCCTGAGCGATGCCCTTGACCACGTCGGCGGCCGTGTCGACCTCGAGCTTGCCGCAGGCGAAGTAGTCGAGGAAGAACAGCGGTTCGGCGCCCTGCACCAGGATGTCGTTGACGCTCATCGCCACCAGGTCCTGGCCGACGGTGTCGTGCTTGTTGAGCTGGAAGGCGAGCTTGAGCTTGGTGCCGACGCCGTCGGTACCCGACACCAGCACCGGCTCCTTGTACTTCTTCGACAGTTCGAACAGCGCGCCGAAACCACCGATGCCGCCCAGCACCTCGGGACGCATGGTGCGCTTGGCGAAGGGCTTGATGCGGTCGACCAGCGCGTCGCCGGCTTCGATGTCCACACCGGCGTCGCGGTAGGAAAGGGAGGCTTGGTTGGAGGAGGTGGGTGCGCTCAAGATCGTTCCTCTGGACTCGGAGTAAGACAGGAAGAAGGCTGGAAGAAAGCAGGCCTGCAAGCTGGCCGGATGCCGCGTGGCGGCAGACTCGGCTTGAGGCCGCAACGCCAAGTGGCTACATTTACGGGTTTCGCGGGTGGCATGCTCCCGCGCCAAGTCCGCGATTTTACTTGAAATGAACCCTCCCCGCGCCCATCGTCTGCAAACCTTTGCCTGGACCGCGGCAGGCATCGCGCTGATCGGGCTGTTCTGGCTGCTGGGCCCCATCCTGGCGCCCTTCGTCATCGGCGCGGTGTTCGCCTACATCTGCGACCCCGCGGTCAACTGGATGGTGGCGCGCCGTGTACCGCGCGCCCTGGCGGTGCTGGTGGTGATCTTCTGCCTCGGCCTGCTGCTGGTGGCACTGGCCCTGATCCTCGTCCCGATGGTGTATCGCGAGGGCGTGCTGCTGGTGCGCCGCCTGCCCGACCTGGTCGAGATGTTCAACGCCCAGGTCGCCCCGCTGCTGCAGACGCGACTGGGCATCGAGCTGCAGCTGGACGCCGCGCAGTTCCGCCAGCTGATCGCCGATAACTGGAGCAATGCGCAGGACCTGGTGCCGATCGTGCTCGGCCACCTCAAGACCGGCGGCATGGCCTTGCTGGCCTTCGTCGCCAACGTGTTCCTGATTCCGCTGGTGATGTTCTACCTGCTGCAGGAGTGGCCGCGCCTCCTCGCCGAGCTGCAGCGCATCGTGCCGCGCCCCTGGCTCGAACGCACGATGCGCATCATCAACGACATCGATTCGGTGATGTCCGAGTTCCTGCGCGGACAACTGTCGGTGATGCTGCTGCTCGCGGTGTTCTACAGCGTGGGGCTGTGGCTCGCAGGGCTCAATTTCTGGCTGCCGGTGGGCGTGCTGACCGGCCTGCTCGTGTTCATCCCCTACGTCGGCTTCGGCGGCGGGATGATCCTGGCCATCCTGGCCGCACTGCTGCAGGCCGAAGGGTGGCCGCTGCTGATCGGCGTGGCGGCGGTGTATGGCCTGGGCCAGCTGGTCGAGAGCTTCGCGCTGACCCCCTACCTAGTGGGCGAGCGCATCGGCCTGCATCCGCTGGCCGTGATCTTCGCGCTGATGGCCTTCGGCCAGCTGTTCGGCTTCGTCGGCGTGCTGGTGGCGCTACCGGTCAGCGCGGCGCTGCTGGTGGGCCTGCGCGAGGTGCGCGACGCCTGGTTCGCGAGCCCGGTCTATCTGGGCACGCAAGCACCAGAGGCCGTTGCGCAGGATCAGGAAGAACGATGAAGCAGCTCGTCCTCGACATCCGCCCCGACGCCCCGCCCACGCTCGAGAACTTCGTCGCCGGCGCCAACGCCGAACTGGTGGCGATGCTGTCGCTGCAGGCCTCGCTGGCCACCGCGGGCCAGCTGCCGGCCCGCCATCTCTACGTCTGGGGCGCCCCGGGCAGCGGTCGCAGCCACCTGCTGCGCGCCACGGTGGCGATGGCGCGCGAGCACGGCCGTCCCACGCACCTGCTTGCGGCCGAGGACGTCGAGGACGGTCTGCCCGAGACGGCCGACGCGCTGGTCGCGGTCGACGACATCGACCAGCTCTCGCCCGACGCCCAGATCGGCCTGTTCAACGCCTTCAACCGCAGCCGCGGCAACGGGCAGTCGCTGCTGCTGACCGGCCCCGTCGCCCCGCTGGGCCTGCGGCTGCGCGAGGACCTGCGTACCCGCATCGGCCAGTGCCTGATCTACGAAGTGCAGCCGCTCGACGACGACTCGCGCGCCACCATTCTCGCCACGCTGGCCGAGCGCCGCGGCCTGCGCCTCGCCGACGAGGTGGTCGATTTCCTGTTGCGCCACGGCCGGCGTGAGCTGTCCAGCCTGCTGGCGGTGCTGGATGCGCTCGACGCCGCCTCGCTCGAACGCAAACGTCCCATCACCCTCCCCCTGCTGCGCGAGATGATGCAGCAGGGCCTCGAAATCTGAATCCTGGAGTTCTGCCTTGAATCTCGTTCTGTTCGACCTCGACAACACCCTTCTCGCCGGCGATTCGGACTTCGCCTGGGCGCAGTTCCTGATCGGCAAGGGCGTGCTCGACCGCGAGGTGCAGGAAGCGAAGAACATCGAGTTCTACGAGCACTACAAGGCCGGCACGCTCGACATCTTCGCCTTCCTCGACTTCCAGCTCGCGCCGCTGGCACGCCACCCGCGTGCTCAGCTCGACGCCTGGCACCGCGAGTTCATGGACCTGTCGGTACGCCCGATGATCACCGACAAGGCCCGCGCCCTGGTCCGCCAGCACCTCGAAGACGACGCGCTGGTGGCCGTCGTGACCGCGACCAACGCCTTCGTCACCGGCCCCATCGTGCGCGAACTCGGCATCCCGCACCTGGTCGCCACCATTCCGGCGCAGGAAGGCGGCGCCTTCACCGGCAAGCCGCGCGGCATGCCTGCCTTCAAGGCCGGCAAGATCGAACGCGTCGAGACCTGGCTGGAGTCGCTCGGCCTGCACATGGGCAGCTTCGAGCGCAGCTGGTTCTACAGCGACTCCCACAACGACCTGCCGCTGATGGGCCGCGTCTCCGACCCGGTCGCGGTCGACCCCGATGACACGCTGCGCGAACACGCCCGCCAGCATGCGTGGCCGGTGATCTCGCTGCGCTGAATCCCGGGCGGCGTCCGTCATGGCCGATCGGTTATCATTGCCCGCTTATGCAAGAACGACACCTTTTCCGATGATCCGCAAGCTGCTGCGCAAGGTTTTCAAGCGCCCGCAAAACGAACGCCACGAACCTGCCCTGATCCCCGTCGCCCGCCACGGCATCCGGCGCGAACAACTCTCTCCTGCAGCGCGCAAGGTCTGCTCGGTACTGCAGGAGAAGGGCTACAAGGCCTTCGTGGTCGGGGGTGCGGTACGCGACCTGCTGATCGGCCATCCGCCCAAGGACTACGACGTCGCCACCAGCGCCACGCCCGAAGAGGTTCGCGCCGCCTTCCGCCGCTCGCGCATCATCGGCCGCCGCTTCAAGATCGTGCATGTGATGAGCGGCCCCGAGACGATCGAGGTGTCCACCTTCCGCGCCGGCCAGGATGCCGAGTCGGCCGACACCGACGAGCATGGCCGCGTGCTGCGCGACAACGTTTACGGCAACCAGGAAGAGGATGCCACCCGGCGCGATTTCACGGTCAATGCGCTGTATTACGACCCCTCGACCGAAACCATCGTCGATTACCACCACGGCGTGGCCGACATCCAGCACAAGACGCTGCGCATGATCGGCGATCCGCGCACCCGCTATCGCGAGGATCCGGTGCGCATGCTGCGCGCGGTACGCCTCGGAGCCAAGCTCGGACTGACGATCGACCCCGCGGCGCGCAACCCGATTCGCGAGATGGGCGTGCTGCTGGAGAACGTGCCCGCGGCGCGGCTGTTCGACGAGATGCTCAAGCTGCTGTTCTCGGGCTATGCGGTGAAGTGCCTGAAGCAGTTGCGCGAAGAGGGCCTGCACCACGGCCTGCTGCCCCTGCTCGATGTGATTCTCGAGCAACCGATGGGCGAACGCTTCGTCTGGTTGTCGCTCGAGAACACCGACGAGCGGGTCCGCCAGGACAAATCGGTGTCGCCCGGCTTTCTCTTCGCCACCCTGCTGTGGCACGAGGTGCTGACCGCCTGGGAACGCCGCAAGGCGGCCGGCGAGCATGCCCAGCCGGCGCTGTTCGAGGCCATGGACGAGGTGCTGGACGCCCAGGCCGGCAAGCTCGCCATCACCCGCCGCATCGTCGGCGACATCAAGGACATCTGGGCGCTGCAGCCGCGCTTCGACAAGCGCGCAGGCAAGACGCCCTATCGCCTCATCGAGCAGCCGCGCTACCGCGCAGGCTGGGACTTCCTGCGCCTGCGCGCACAAGCGGGCGAAATCCCGATGGAGATCGTCGACTGGTGGGACCGCTTCGCCCACGCCGGCCACGACGAGCGCGAGGCACTGATCCGCCATGCGCCCGCCGAGAGCGCCCCCGCCGCCGCCAAGAAGCGCCGTCGCAAGCGCCGCAAGCCCGCGGGCGCCGCAAATGCCGCGCCGGCTGGCGAGACCATGCCGGGCAGCGAAAGCGCCTGACCAGGCCGCGACGCATGAGTGTCCGCACACGCGCCTTCGTCGCCTTCGGCGCCAACCTCGGCGATCCGGCCGCGGCCTTCGCCCTCGCACTGCGGCGCCTCGGCGAACTGCCCGACTCCGATGTCGTCGCCCAGTCTTCGCTGTACCGTACGGCCCCCGTGGGGGTCGAAGGCCAGCCCGACTACATCAACGCCGTGATCGAGCTCTCCACCGCCCTGCCCGCCCGCCCGCTGCTCGAGGCGCTGCTGGCGATCGAGCATGAGGGCGGACGAACGCGCGACTTCCACATGGCACCGCGCACGATGGACCTCGACCTGCTGCTGTATGGCGATGCCGTCCTCGACGAGGAGGGCCTGCAGGTCCCGCATCCGCGCATGCACCTGCGCGCCTTCACGCTCGTGCCGCTGGCGGAGATCGCGCCCGACGTGATCATTCCCGGACGCGGCCGGGCCGCGGACCTGCTGCCCGGCGTCGCCGCGCAGCAGATCGCACGCAGCTAGCGCCATCGCCCACCTCTTCCATTCCTGCGTTAACCGATCATGCCCGCCTGGCTCCAGTCCGCCACCACGGCCGTCAGCGCCAGCCCCGTCTGGCTGCAGACGGCGCTGCTGCTGACCGCTTCCAACGTGTTCATGACCTTCGCGTGGTATGGCCACCTGAAGAACATGCAGGGCAAGGCCTGGTACGTGGCCGCGCTGGTGAGCTGGGGCATCGCGCTGTTCGAATACCTGCTGCAGGTCCCGGCCAACCGCATCGGCGCCACGGCGCTGAGCCTCGCGCAGCTCAAGATCATGCAGGAAGTGATCACCTTGCTGGTGTTCATCCCCTTCGTCGTGCTGTACATGAAGCAGCCGATCAAGCTTGACTATCTCTGGGCCGCCTTGTGTATGCTTGGCGCGGTCTACTTCATCTTCCGCAGCTAGGGCGGATCGAGGACCGGTCACGCACATGCTCGAAAAAGCACACTACATCGTCGTCGAAGGTCCGATCGGCGCCGGCAAGACATCACTGGCCAGGCGTCTGGCAGCGCACCTGCAGTCCGAAACCCTGTTCGAGCAAGGCGAGTTCAATCCCTTCCTGTCGCGCTTCTACCAGCATCCCGAACGCTGGGCGATGGCAACGCAGCTGTCCTTCCTGTTCCAGCGCATCGATCAGCTCGCCGCCCTGGGCCCGATATCCGACGAGCGCCGGGTCGTGTCGGACTTCATTCTCGACAAGGACCGCCTGTTCGCGGAGCAGAACCTCAGCGAGGACGAACTGGCGCTGTACCAGCGGATCTCCGACAGCGTGCGCCCGCCCGATGCACTCAAGCCCGACCTCGTCATCTACCTGCAGGCGCGCCCCGACACCTTGATGGAGCGCATCCGCAAGCGCGGCCTCGATGCCGAACGGCGCATCACCGAGGCCTATCTGCAGCAGGTCGCCGACCGCTACACGCGTTATTTCTACCAGTACGACGCGGCGCCGCTGTTCATCGTCGATGCCGGCCAACTCAATCCGGTCGACAGCGACGAGGACTTCGAGATGCTGCTCACCCGCCTGCGCGACATGCGCGGCTACCGCGAATTCTTCGGTTACGCCGGGTAAACCCTTTCCCACATTCGGTCGCAATCGACTTGTGCGTTGCACCAAATTGGTGAAAACTCCGGCCTCCCATCAGGAGCGATCTATGAGTTACCTCCAGGATCAGAAGCCCGTTACCCTGTTCGAGTTGGGCAAGATGCGCGCCGAAGGCCGCAAGATCGTCATGCTCACTGGCTACGATGCCAGCTTCGCCGCACTGCTCGGCCGCGCCGGCGTCGACGTCGTGCTGATCGGCGACTCGCTCGGCAACGTGCTGCAGGGGCAGAAATCCACGCTGCCCGTCACGCTCGAGCACATGGCCTACCACACCGAATGCGTGGCGCGCGCCGGTGCGCGTCCGCTGGTGCTCACCGACATGCCCTTCGGCACCTACCACGAGAGCCGGGAGCAGGCCATGCGCAACGCCGCGCGCCTGATGGCCGCCGGTGCCCAGATGGTCAAGATCGAGGGCGGCGAGTTCATGGCCGAGACCGTGCGCTTCCTGGTCGAGCGCGGCGTACCCGTCTGCGCCCACATCGGCCTGACGCCGCAGTCGGTGCATCAGCTCGGCGGCTATCGCGTGCAGGGCCGCAGCGACGAAGGCGCAGCGCGCCTGAAGGCCGACGCCCTGGCGCTGGAACAGGCCGGCGCCGCACTCATGGTCATGGAGATGGTGCCCGCCGCCCTCGCCGGCGAGATCACCGCCAGCCTCACGACGATGGCCACCATCGGCATCGGCGCAGGCGCCGGCTGTGACGGCCAGGTGCTGGTGCTCCACGACATGCTCGGCATCTTTCCCGGGAAGACGGCGCGCTTCGTGCGCAACTTCATGGATGGCGCCAGCAGCATCGAGGACGCCGTGGCGCGCTACGCAGCCGCGGTGCGCGACGGCAGCTTCCCCGCCCCCGAACACTGTTACTGAGCGTCGCGCGCGACGTCCACGACCCGAACAACGGTTTCCGCATGCAGATCCATCACACCATCGAAAGCCTGCGCGCCGCCCGCGCCACTGCCGGCAAGGTCGCCCTCGTCCCCACCATGGGCAACCTGCACGAAGGCCACATCACGCTGATGCGCCAGGCCGGCGAGAAGGCCGACTGCGTGATGGCCAGCATCTTCGTCAATCGCCTGCAGTTCGGCGTCGGCGAGGACTTCGAGCGCTACCCGCGCACGCTCGCAGCCGACTGCGAGAAACTCGAGGCCGCGGGCGTGACCCACGTGTTCGCGCCCGACGAGGCGGAGATGTATCCGCAGCCGCAGCGCTACCACATCGATCCGGCGCCGGCCCAGGTCTCCATCCTCGAGGGCGAGTTCCGGCCCGGCCATTTCCGCGGCGTCGCCACCGTCGTGCTGAAGCTGCTCAACATCGTGCAGCCGGACATCGCACTGTTCGGCAAGAAGGACTACCAGCAGCTGATGGTGCTGTCGAACATGGTGCGCGAGATGGCGCTGCCGGTCGAAGTGCTGCCGGGAGAGACCGTACGCGCCGACGACGGCCTGGCGCTGTCTTCGCGCAATGGTTACCTGAGCGCCGACGAGCGCGCCCGTGCGCCGCTGCTCTACCGCCTGCTGTGCCGCATTTGCGACGCGGTGCGGTCCGGCGACCACGACCTGCTCAAGCTCGAGACCGACGCCATGGACGAACTTGCCGCGGCCGGCTGGGCGCCCGACTACGTCGCGGTGCGGCGTCGTGCCGACCTGCAGCCGCCGGTGCACATGGACGACCCGCTGGTCGTGCTCGCCGCCGCACGTCTTGGCCGCACCCGGCTGATCGACAACATCGAAATCTGAGCCCTCGCAGCCATCAGGGTTCGTCCCTGCTTGCACTCGACCGCGCTTCGTACCACTCTATGCAAACCGGGCTGCTTGCCGCATGTCGGCAGACAGCTCTGTCGCGCACAAACCAAGGAGGGAGAAGAACGATGACGACGAGCGTCAAGCAGGTTCTTGAGCAGAAAGGCAGCGCATTCCACGCCGTGCGTCCTACCGATTCGGTGTTCGATGCGCTGTCGCTGATGGCGCAGTTCGATATTGGCTCGGTGATCGTCACCGATGGTGACCGACTGCTGGGTATCTTCACCGAACGCGACTACGCGCGCAAAGTGGTCCTGAAGGGCCTGCTGTCGCGCGATGTGCGCGTGGGCGACCTGATGACCCCCAATCCCTGCACCGTCACGCCGGCGCACACCGTGGACGAAGTCATGCACATCATGACCGACAACCGCTTCCGGCACGTGCCGGTCGTCGAGCACGGCAGGATCGTGGGCATCGTGACGATCGGCGACATGGTGAAGTCCATCGTCAGCCAGCAGCAGGCCACCATCAAGCAGCTCGAAAGCTATATTGCCGGCGACCTGGCGGCCGAGTGAGGCGCCCCCTTCGCGCAATGCAGAACGCCGGGTCGAAAGCCCGGCGTTCTGCATTGCAGTGCCCCGTTTTGCGACAGGCGCTCAGTCCAGCGCCTTGCCGACGACCTCTGCAACGTCGGGCGACAGGTCCGGACTGGCCAGCACGCGCTCGAGTTGCGAGCGGATGCTCGCCTGCAACGCCGGCACGAAATGGCGCCAGTTTTCCAGCGCGCGCGCCATGCGCGCTGCGACCTGCGGGTTCTTCGCGTTGAGCGCGATCACCTGATCGGCCCAGAAGACGTGCCCGCTGCCGTCGGCGGCATGGAATTCGCCGGGGTTGGCACGGAAATAGGTGCCCAGCAGCGCATAGACCTTGTTGGGGTTCGACAGGCTGAAGGCCGCATCCGCCATCAGCGCCTTCACCCGCGCCAGCGTGGGCGCGGCGGCGGCGTCCCAGCGCCAGGCGCCGGCCTGCAGCGCGAACCACTTGTCGAGCACCAGCGCATCGTCGCGGTAGCGCGCGTGGAAGGCGGCCAGCACCGCCTCGCGCGCAGGGTGCGTGCTCTGCACCAGCGCCGCGAGCGCACCGAAACGCTCGGTCATGTTGGTCGCCCCCTCGAAGCGACGCTGGGCGAGCGCCAGCCCTTCGGCATTGCCCGCCGCCGCCAGATAGCGCAGCGCCAGGTTGGCGAGCGCGCGGCGACCGGCATCGCCCGGGTGGTAGCGGTACGGGCCGGGCACCTGCATCGCCTCGCAGGTCGAGAGCCATTCGGCCGCGAGCGACGTCCCCAGCGTGCGCATCAGCCGCACGAGCGCCGCCCGCAGCGCCAGCGGATCGGCCGGCTTCATGCGCTCGAGCAGATAGGCCTCGCCGGGCAGCGCCAGCGCCTGCGCGCGGAAGGCCGGGTCCAGCGCGGCGTTGCCGAGCAGCGCGCGGAAGGCGTCGAGGAAGGCGGCCGGCACGCCAGCCGACGGGTCGGCGGCCATCGCCAGCGCCACGCGCTCGGCGTAGCGCTGCGCGGCGTCCCAGCGATTGCAGGGATCGGCATCGTGCGCCATGCGGAAGGCGAGGCGCGCATCGTCCTCGTCGAGTTCGAGGATCACCGGCGCCGAGAAGCCGCGCAGCAATGAGGGCACGGGCTCGGCGGTCAGGCCGACGAAGCGGAAGCTCTGCGACGCCTCGGTGAGCTTGAGCACGCGCGTCGTGGGGCCCGGCTGGGATTCGCCCTCGAGCTGCAGCGGGCAGTCGCGCCCGTCCGGTCCGATGAGGCCGGCCGCCACCGGGATCACCAGCGGCAGCTTGGCGTGCTCGCCGGGTGTCGCCGGCGTGCTCTGGGCCAGCGTCAGCGTGTAGCTGCCATCGGCGGCATTCCACTGCCCGCTGGCCTTCACCCGTGGCGTACCGGCCTGGCTGTACCAGTGCATGAACTGGTCGAGGTCGAAGCCGTTGTTGGCCTCGGACATCACCTCGACGAAATCGTCGCAGGTCACAGCCTGGCCGTCGAAGTAGCTGAAGTAGAGATCCATGCCGTTGCGGAACCCCTCGGGCCCCAGCAGGGTGTGCAGCATGCGGATGACTTCCGCGCCCTTCTCATACACCGTGGCGGTGTAGAAGTTGTTGATCTCCTGGTAGCTGTCCGGGCGGATCGGGTGCGCCATCGGCCCTGCATCCTCGGGGAACTGTGCAGCGCGCAGCACACGCACATCGTCGATGCGCTTGACCGCGCACGCGGAAGCCGCGCCCTCGGCACCCGCCGCACGCGCCAGCATGTCCGCCGAGAACTGCTGGTCACGGAAGACCGTGAGTCCTTCCTTCAGCGTGAGCTGGAACCAGTCGCGGCAGGTGACGCGGTTGCCGGTCCAGTTGTGGAAATACTCGTGCGCCACCACGCTCTCGACGTTCTCGTAATCGACGTCGGTAGCGGTGTCGGGCTTGGCGAGGATGAACTTGGTGTTGAAGATGTTCAGCCCCTTGTTCTCCATCGCCCCCATGTTGAAGTCGGCCACGGCGACGATCATGAAGCGGTCGAGGTCGAGCTCGAGGCCGAAGGTCTCCTCGTCCCAGCGCATCGAATGGACGAGCGAGTCCATCGCGTGCTCGACGCGGTCGAGATTGCCTGCTTCCACCCACACCTGCAGCAGCACCTCGCGACCTGACATCGTCTCCACCGTGCGCTCGTACGCGACGAGGTCTGCAGCGACCAGCGCGAACAGGTAGGACGGCTTCGGGAACGGGTCTTCCCACTTCGCGTAATGGCGGCCACCCGGTAGTTCGCCCTGCTCGACCAGGTTGCCGTTGGACAGCAGCACCGGGCAGGTCTTGCGGTCCGCCTCGAGCGTGACGGTGAAGCGTGCCATCACGTCCGGACGGTCGGGAAAGCAGGTGATGCGGCGGAAGCCCTCGGCCTCGCACTGGGTGAAGAAGCCGCCGTTCGACAGGTAGAGGCCCGACAGCGTGGTGTTGGCCTTCGGGTTGATGCGGGTCTGAACCTCGACGACGACGCGCTCGCCGTCGGCCTCGATCTCGAGCAGCGCACCCTGCTCGCGCACGGCCTGCGGCGCCTGCCCGTCGACGGTCAGCGACAGCCGTTCGAGATCCTCGCCCCACAGCCGGATCGGGCCGGCCTCGGCTTCACGGTTGCGCACGCACAGCATGCGGTTGGTCACGACGGTGGACTCGGGCTCGAGACGGAAATGCAGATCGACGGTCTCGACCTTCCAGGCCAGCGGCTGGTAGTCGGCGCGCTGGATGCTTGGGGCGTGTTCTGTTTTCATTGTTTCTCCGGCTCCGCGCACGGGCGCGGAAAGGCATGAGTGTACGCTGCACGCCCGATGACGCACAGCGTGAAAGCCGCAGGGGATCGAGCGTGACGCTCAGCCCGCGCTGCCGTCGATGACCAGCACGTCGGCCGTGGACTGGGCGAGGACATGTTGGGTGACACTGCCGAGCAGGAGTTCCTCGAGCAGCCCGACCCCGCGCTTGCCGATCACGATCAGGTCGCAGTCCTGCTCCTGTTCCTGGTTCAGGATCTGCGAGGTCGCCTCGCCGTGGAGCACGAGGCGCCGCACGCGATGCGCGTCCACGCCCGTCAGCGCGACAAGATCGTTCATCTTTGCGGTTGCATCGCGCCTTGCATGGACGCGCAGGTTGGCGAGTTCGCTTTCCTCGACCCCGGCGTAGCGCAGCTTGCCCTCGAACGGCACCTCGAAGGCGTGCAGCAGCACGTACTCGGCCTGTGGCGCAACGGCATGTGCAAGCGCCAGGGCCTCGACCGAGCGGGGCGAGAAATCGACCGGCAGCAGCACGCGGCGGTAGGTCTCGTGCGGCACCTGCTTGACCACCAGCAGCGGGCGACTGCTGGTACGCAGCACCCGCTCGGTGGTCGATCCGACCAGCAGTTCGCGCACGAAACCGGCGCCGCGCGCGCCCATCACGACCAGATCGGCGTCAATGGCGTCGGCGTGACTGCCGATCTCGCCGCGCACCGACCCGACGCCGAGCTGCACGTCGGGCTTGGCGCCATAGCGCTGGCCGATCTCGCCTGCCAGGGTCTCGACCTCATCCCGCACTTCCGCCAGCAGCCTTTGCTCCAGGCTCGCAGACTGCGCATCGAGCAGATGACGAAATGCATCGAAAGCACTCACCGACACGACGTGCTGCAGGCACAGTCGGGCGCCCGACTCGGCCGCCATCAGCGCGGCGCGTGCGACCGCGTGGCGGGCCAGGGCGGACAGGTCGGTGGTGGCAAGGATGGTGCGCAGTTCACGCATGGCACGGGCTCCTAGGATTGCGGGGGTTGGGTGTCTTGCGGCACGGCGGACGACGCCGCACGGTGCGCATCCTCGAAGGCGATCTCGGCAGCAAAGCTGCGCGCGGCGTAGTCCGCAGCGTCGTTGAACGGGTTCAGCACGCGGTTGACGCCCGCTGCATCGAGTGCGCGACCATGGACCTCGTCACGCACCACCCCCGCGACGCGTCCGCGGAAGCCGGCCTCCTTCAGCGCGTTGAGAAAGGCGCGATTCGACTCCCACTGGGGGAAGGTCGTGATCACCCAGCGCACCTGCTGCAACGGGAGCGACTCGAGGAAACCGGGATCTTCGCCATCGCCATAGCGCACGGGCTGTCGCAGCTTGCGCAGCTCGCGCACGGTCTCCGGGTCGAAATCGACACCGAGCACCTCGATACCGGCCTGGCGCAGCTGCCGCATCAGGCGGGAGCCGTAACGCCCCATGCCGAACACGATGATGTCGGGATCGCCCGCGGGCCGCCCCAGGCGCTCCACCGCCAGTTCGCGAAACGGGCGCTTGCGCTCGAAGACGCCGAGCCAGGGTGCAAGCTTGCCGTAGAGCACGTGCGAGAACAGGATCATGTAGGTCGACATCATGATCGTCACCAGGCCAACCAGGGTGGTAAGACCCAGCGCCTCGATTCCGACATGGCCCAGGGTGATGCCCATGGCGACGAACACGATGGAGAACTCGCTGATCTGCGCCACCGTCAGACCAGCGAGGAAGCCCGTGCGCTTGCGATACCCCATGTAGCCCATGATCGCCATCACGATCAGCGGATTGCCGATCAGCACGAACAGGGACAGCACGACCGCAGGCCAGAGCTCGCCCCCCAAGGTGGAAAAGTCGAGTTCGGCGCCAAGGTCGACGAAGAAGAACAGCAGCATGAAGTCGCGAATGCCGGTGAGGCGCGCATTCATCGCCTCGCGGTAGGCAGTCGAGGCCAGCGAGAAACCGGCCATGAAGGCGCCCGCCTCCTTGCTGAAGCCGGCCCACTCGCCCACGGCCGCCAGCCCGGTCCCCCAGGCGATGGCGAAGATCAGCAGCGACTCCTGGGAACGCGCCATCGCCTCGACCAGGCGCGGCAGGACGAAACGCATCAGCACGAACATCAGCGCGGCGGCCCCCGCAAGCCGCAGCAGCAGCGAGCCCGCCACCTCGACCACCGCGGCCTCGCCTGCCCCGCGCAGCGCGCTCATGGCCATCATCGCCAGCACCACGGCCACGTCCTGCACGATGAGGAAGCCGACCGCGATGCGGCCGTGCAGCGAATCGAGCTCGTGCTTGTCCGACAGCAGCTTGACGACGATGATGGTGCTGGAAAAGGTCAGCGCCACCGCGACGTAGATCGCCTCCATCACGTCCTTGCCCATCAGCAGGATGAGAACGAAGCCGAAGACGATGGTGAACGCCAGCTGCCCGAGCCCGGTCGCAAGCGCAACCGGGCCGATGTGGCGGATGTGGTGCAGGTCGAGCTTCAGCCCGACGACGAACAGCAGCACCGTGACGCCGATCTCGGCCAGCAGCGCGATCTGGTCGTGCGCCTTGACGATCCCGAACACCGCGGGCCCGACCAGGATGCCGACCACGATGTAGGCGATCAGCACCGGCTGGCGCAGCCGAACCGCAATGGCACCGGCCACCGCCGAAATCAGCAACAGCAACGCGAACTCGGCATAAGGCCCATGGGCCATCAGTTCCTGCATCAGGCGCCCCCGTTCGTTCTCCTCCCCATCTTACGACGAACGATGGCCTTCTCGGCCTCGACCAGCAGCAGCAGCGCCACGCCGAAGCCGAGGATGCGCAACCAGGCTGCCAGCGGCAGGCCCGCGGTGCCGAACAGGGCCTGCATCGCCGGCAGGTAGGTGAACAGCGCCTGGCACGCGAGCAGCAGACCGATGGCCCACAGCACGTAGCGATTGCCGAGGAAACCGTCCAGATTCAGCACCGGACCGGTGAGACTGCGCATGTTGAAGAGATAGAACACCTCGCCGATCAGCACCGCATTGACCGCTGCGGTGCGCGCCACCTCGATGCTGGCGCCCTGTTCCAGCTCCCACAGGAACATGCCCATGCCCCCGGCCACCAGCAGCAGGCCGACGAAGACGATGCGCCAGATCAGGAAGCCCGTGAGCAGCGGCTCGCGCGGATCGCGCGGCCGCCGCCGCATGATGTCGGGCTCGGCGTCCTCGAACGCCAGCGCCAGCGCCAGCGTGACCGCGGTGATCATGTTGACCCACAGGATCTGCGCCGGCGTGATCGGCATCGTCAGTCCCAGCAGCACAGCGAAGAACACGATGCCGGCCTGGCCGACGTTGGTCGGCAGGATGTAGGCCACCGCCTTCTTGAGGTTGTCGTAGACCGTGCGCCCCTCCTCGACCGCTGCGGCGACGGAGGCGAAGTTGTCGTCCGCGAGCACCATCTCGGCGGCTTCCTTGGCGGCCTCCGTCCCCTTGTGGCCCATCGCCACGCCGACGTCGGCACGCTTGAGCGCCGGCGCATCGTTGACACCGTCGCCCGTCATCGCCACCACCTCCCCACGCGCCTGCAGGGCCTGCACCAGGCGCAGCTTGTGCTCGGGGCTGGCGCGGGCAAAGATCTCGGTGTCCATGACGATCTGCGCGAGCGCCTCATCGTCGAGCGCCTCGATCTCGGCGCCGGAGAGGGCGCGCACTTCGCGCGCCAGGCCAAGCTGCTGGCCGATCGCCTTTGCGGTTGCGGCGTGGTCGCCGGTGATCATCTTGACGTGGATGCCGGCGGCAAGGCAGCTGGCAACCGCCTTGACGGCCTCGTCGCGCGGCGGATCCGTGATGCCGAGCACCGCCAGCATCACGAAATTGCCGCACTCGACGTCGTCGAAACCCAGGCTCGCGTTGCGACCGGATTCGCGCCGCTCGGCCACCGCCAGCAGCCGCATGCCTTCGCCCGCGGCTTCGTCCATCGCCTGCTGCCAGGCCTCGGCATCGAAGGGCTGTGGCACGCCGTCCAGGCCAAGACAGGTCGAGCACAACTCCAGCACGCGCTCCGGCGCGCCCTTGAGCAGGATGTGCGCGTCGCCCGCATGGTCGTGGTGCAGCGTGGCCATGAAGCGGTGCTCGGACTCGAACGGAATCACGTCGTCGCGCGGCAGCTCATCCCGCTGCAGGCGCGGATCGATGCCGGCCTTGAGGGCAAGCGTCACCAACGCGCCCTCGGTCGGATCGCCTACCACGCGCCAGTCCTGGTGCTCCAGCGTCAGCTCCGCGTCGTTGCACAGCAGGGCCACACGCCCGATCTCGGTCAGCAGCGGCGCCCGGTCGGGCGACAGCTCGTGCCCCTCGCGCTCGAAGCCGCCCCGCGGAGCGTAGCCGGCGCCGCTGACATCCAGCCGGCCATCGGCGGTGATCACGCGCTGCACCGTCATCTCGTTGCGGGTGAGCGTGCCGGTCTTGTCCGAACAGATCACGGTGACCGAGCCGAGCGCCTCCACCGCGGGCAGCCGGCGGATGATGGCGCGTCGCCGCGCCATGCGCTGCACGCCAATGGCGAGCGTGATGGTCATGATCGCCGGCAAGCCTTCGGGAATCGCTGCCACGGCCAAGCCGACCGCAGCAAGGAACATGTCGCCCGGCGCATACCCGCGCACCAGCGTGCCGAAGGCGAAGGCCGCGACCGCCACGGCAAGGATGACCCAGGTCAGCAGCGCACTGAAGCCGGCCATCTGGCGCAGCAGCGGCGTGGTCATCGATTCGACGGCCGTCAGCATTGCGCTGATGCGACCGATCTCGGTCTCGGCCCCGGTCGCCACCACCACTCCGCTGCCCTGGCCATACGTGACGAGCGTCCCGGAATAAGCCATCGAGCGCCGGTCGCCGAGGCTCGCGTCGTCGGCCACGGCGTCCGCCGACTTTTCCACCGCCAGCGACTCGCCGGTCAGCACCGCCTCCTCGATGCGCAGGCTGCGCACGTCGAGCAGGCGCAGGTCGGCGGGCACCTTGTCGCCGGAAGCGAGAAAGACGATGTCGCCCGGCACCAGTCCGACCGCCTCGATCTCCTGCCGGCGGCCGTCGCGCAGCACCTGCGCCCGCGGCGACAGCATGTCGCGGATGGCGTCCAGCGCGCGCTCGGCCTTGCCCTCCTGCAGGAAGCCGATGACGGCGTTGATCACCACCACGCCGAAGATCACGCCCGAATCGACATGATGGCCGAGCAGCAAGGTGATCACGCCGGCTGCCAGCAGCACGTAGATCAGGACGTTATGAAACTGCAGCAGGAAGCGCTTGAGCGGCCCGGTGCGTGGTGGCGTCGGGAGGGCGTTGGGGCCGTGGCGGACGAGACGCGAGGCGACCTCGTCGGCGGCCAGGCCTTCATGGCGGCGGACATCGAGGTCCGCCAGGCAGTCCTGCGCACTGAGGGCGTGATGGCGGCAACGACCATCGGCGGGGGGGCGGGAAGACGCATTCGTCATGGTATGGAGGACGCGCACGACGGTCGCGGCGACCGCCCCACCACGCCGCTTCAGTGGTTGTACTCCCTGATGCTACCGCCCCGCCATGACAAAAGTTCCCCTGCACGGCCGCTTTCGCGTCTCCGCCGAAGCGGCTGCGCTGCTCAGGCCTTGGTGGCAGGCGGCAGCAGCACGATGCAGGTGCCGCTCAGGCGGTCGTGCAGGAACTGTCGGTCGCGATCGACCAGGGCCCACAGCAGACCGATGCCGAACAGCAGCACGGAGGGCCAGCACAGTGCGTAGCGCAGCCAGCAGCGTGCCGCTGTGGGATGGCACCCCTCCTGCGCATCGACCAGCTTGAGCCACCAGGTCTGCATGGCAAGCGTCTGGCCATGGCGGCGCCAGTACCAGACGAAATAGGCGCCGAGTACGGCGAAGATGTGGAGCCAGGCGAACCAGCCCGGCGGTGCGATCTCGAAGCCGACGCCCAGCATCAGGTAGGGGACGAGGAAGGTCAGCGCCAGCACGCCCAGCAGCAGCATCGATTCGTACAACATGCTCGCCAGGCGCCGCCTGAGCCCGGCAAGCTCGACGGGCGTACGTTCGCCGCGCGGCGCCACAGGGTCGGCCGGGGCGGCGACCGCCGCTGCTTTCGGGGAGTTGCGCTTCATGAAGGGATCCGAACGTGTTGCACCTGCAAAGCCCTCCCCCGCAAATGGCGGACCGACTTCGAGGCAGGAGAAATGGAAAAGGAAGGACGACCGGGCGATCGACGCAACCCCCGATCGAGGCCACCGGGCCCGACACGCTGCGCCTCACCGGCCGGAACTCGTTCAAACCACGTGGCTGCACGATCCGGCAGATGCAAAAAGGATGCCGACCGCGACGTAAGCTGCCATTCTCAAGGCGGCACCGAATTCGCCACAAGCCGCATCAGCCTTGACCAAACCCGATGTGGCCGGTAACGTTTCGCGTTTCTTCAAACGACTTGTCGAGCGAGCTTGCGATGGTGCTTACCGGAGCCGAAATTGTAATCAGGTGCCTGCAGGAAGAAAAGGTCGAGTATGTCTTCGGCTATCCAGGCGGCGCCGTGCTGTACATCTATGACGCTCTGTTCCAGCAGGAGGCCGTTCGTCATGTCCTGGTGCGCCACGAACAGGCGGCCGTGCATGCTGCCGACGGTTACGCGCGCAGCACCGAGAAGGTCGGCGTCGCACTGGTGACGTCCGGCCCCGGCGCCACCAATGCCGTCACCGGCATCGCCACCGCATTCTGCGACTCGATCCCGATGGTGATCATTTCCGGTCAGGTGCCCACCGCCGCCATCGGCCAGGACGCCTTCCAGGAAGTCGACACCGTCGGCATCACCCGCCCCTGTGTGAAGCACAACTTCCTGGTCAAGGACGTGCGCGACATCGCCACGACGATCAAGAAGGCCTTCTACCTGGCGAAGACGGGCCGCCCGGGCCCGGTGCTGGTCGACATTCCCAAGGACGTGTCGATGCACAAGTGCGAGTTCGAGTATCCGAAGGAGATCTCGATGCGCTCGTACAACCCGGTGGTCAAGGGTCACTCGGGCCAGATCAAGAAGGCCGTCCAGCTGCTGCTCGAAGCCAAGCGCCCGATGATCTACACCGGCGGCGGCGTCGTGCTGGCCAATGCGGCCGAACAGCTCACCAAGCTCACCCGCCTGCTCGGCTTCCCGATCACCAACACGCTGATGGGCCTGGGCGGCTACCCGGCCAGCGACCGCCAGTTCCTCGGCATGCCCGGCATGCACGGCACCTACGAAGCCAACATGTCGATGCACTACTCCGACGTGCTGCTGGCCGTCGGCGCCCGTTTCGACGACCGCGTCATCGGCCTGCCCTCGCATTTCGCCGAAGAGCCGCGCAAGATCATCCACATCGACATCGACCCGTCGTCGATCTCGAAGCGCGTCAAGGTCGACGTCCCCATCGTCGGCGACGTGAAGGAAGTGCTGGAAGAGATGATCCGCCAGCTCGAGTCCGGCGAAGCCCGCCCCAACCCCGAGGCCGTGGCCGCGTGGTGGAAGCAGGTCGAAGAGTGGCGCGGCCGCAACTGCATGGCGTACAAGAATTCGGACGAGATCATCAAGCCGCAGTTCGTGGTGCAGAAGCTGTGGGAAGTGACCGGTGGCGAGGCCATCGTCACCTCCGACGTCGGCCAGCACCAGATGTGGGCCGCGCAGTACTACCGCTTCGACAAGCCGCGCCGCTGGCTCAACTCCGGCGGTCTGGGCACGATGGGCGTGGGCATGCCCTACGCCATGGGCGCCAAGCTCGCCAACCCGGACATGCAGGTCGCCTGCATCACCGGCGAAGCCTCGATCCAGATGAACATCCAGGAACTGTCGACGTGCAAGCAGTTCCGCCTGCCGATCAAGATCTGCAACCTGAACAACCGCTACCTGGGCATGGTGCGCCAGTGGCAGCAGCTGTTCCACGGCCAGCGCTACTCCGAGTCCTACATGGATTCGCTGCCCGACTTCGCCAAGCTGGCCGAATCCTATGGCCATGTCGGCATCCGGGTGGACAGGCCGGGCGATGTCGAGGGCGCGCTCCGCGAGGCCTTCACCACGCACAAGAACGATCTCGTGTTCCTGGACTTCCAGATCGACCAGACGGAGAACGTCTATCCGATGGTGCAGGGCGGCAAGGGTCTCACCGAGATGATCCTGTCTGCCGAAGACCTGTAATCGCCCTCCTCCCGAACTCCGGACCGAATCCATCATGCGTCACGTCATTTCCCTCCTGATCGAAAACGAATCCGGCGCCCTGTCGCGCGTCTCGGGACTGTTCTCGGCGCGCGGCTACAACATCGAGTCGCTCACCGTGGCCCCGACCGAAGACGCCTCGATGTCGCGGATGACCATCGTCACCACCGGCTCGGACGACATCATCGAGCAGATCACCAAGCAGCTAAACAAGCTGATTGAGGTGGTCAAGGTCGTCGACATTTCCGAGGCGGCACACATCGAGCGCGAGCTGATGCTGGTGAAGATCCGCGCCACCGGCAAGGACCGCGAGGAGATCAAGCGCACCGCCGACATCTTCCGCGCCCGCATCATCGACGTCACCGACGCGTCCTACGTCGTCGAGCTGACGGGCAACCAGAGCAAGCTCGATGCCTTCATCGGCGCCATCGACCCTGCGCTGATCCTCGAGACCGTGCGTTCGGGCGTGTGCGGCATCGGCCGCGGCGACCGCGTACTGAAGCTGTAAGCGCGTTTTCCGTCCGGCGGGCGGGGCATCCGCGCGCGCGCCGGCAGCAACACCCGTTCCACATCCCGACCCAGAAAGCGAAAAGGAAAGACATGAAGGTTTATTACGACAAGGACGCCGACCTCTCCCTCATCAAGGGCAAGAAGGTCACCATCGTCGGCTACGGCTCGCAGGGCCATGCCCACGCCCAGAACCTGTCCGACTCCGGCGTCAAGGTCACCGTCGGCCTGCGCAAGGACGGCTCGTCCTGGGACAAGGCGAAGGCTGCCGGCCTCAAGGTCGAAGAGATCGCCAAGGCCGTCAAGGGCGCCGACGTCGTCATGATCCTGCTGCCGGACGAGAACATCCCGCAGGTCTACAAGGAAGAAGTCGAGCCGAACATCAAGAAGGGCGGCGTGCTGGCCTTCGCGCACGGCTTCAACGTGCATTACAACCAGGTCGTGCCGCGCGAAGACCTGGACGTGATCATGGTCGCCCCGAAGGGCCCCGGCCACACCGTGCGTTCCGAGTACCTGCGCGGGGGCGGCGTGCCGTCGCTGATCGCGGTGTACCAGGACAAGTCCGGCAAGGCGCGTGACATCGCCCTGTCCTACGCTGCTGCCAACGGCGGCACCAAGGGCGGCGTGATCGAGACCAACTTCCGCGAAGAGACCGAGACCGACCTGTTCGGCGAACAGGCCGTGCTGTGCGGCGGCGCCGTGGAGCTGGTGAAGATGGGCTTCGAGACCCTGACCGAAGCCGGCTACGCGCCGGAAATGGCCTACTTCGAGTGCCTGCACGAGCTCAAGCTGATCGTCGACCTGATGTACGAAGGCGGCATCGCGACGATGAACTACTCGATCTCGAACAACGCCGAATACGGCGAGTACGTGACCGGCCCGGAAGTCATCAACGAGGAATCCCGCAAGGCCATGCGCAACGCCCTCAAGCGCATCCAGACCGGTGAGTACGCCAAGATGTTCATCCAGGAAGGCAAGACCAACTACCCGAGCATGACCGCCCGCCGCCGTCTGAACGCCGCCCACCCGATCGAACAGGTCGGCGCCCAGCTGCGCGAGATGATGCCGTGGATCAAGGCCAAGGCCCTGGTCGACAAGTCGAAGAACTGATCTTCGCTGCGTCCCCGTGACGCACAGGGGCCGGTGCCGCGCAACGCGGCCCCGGCCCTTTTCCATTGTGGCAGGCAACATCCGGAAATCCGGATAGCACGCCGCATGCGCTAGAATCGAAGCTCCTGAGTAGAAGAACGAGACACAGTGGCCCACCCCGACCGTACGCCCCTGCTGCCGCTGGAAAAGCGACGCCGCGGCATCTACATCCTGCCGAACCTGTTCACCACGGCGGCGCTGTTCGCCGGCTTCTACGCCATCGTGCAGGCCATGAACCAGCGCTTCGAGGTCGCCGCGGTCGCGATCTTCGTCGCCATGGTGCTCGACGGACTCGATGGACGGATCGCCCGTCTCACCCACACCCAGAGCGAATTCGGCGCCGAGTACGACTCGCTGTCCGACATGGTTTCCTTCGGCGCCGCCCCTGCGCTGGTCATGTACGAATGGGCGCTGCAGGATCTCGGCAAGCTCGGCTGGATCGCGGCCTTCATCTACTGCGCCGGCGCGGCTTTGCGGCTGGCGCGCTTCAACACCAACATCGACGTGGTCGACAAGCGCTATTTCCAGGGCCTCCCCAGCCCCGCTGCCGCCGCGCTGATCGCGGGCATGGTGTGGGTCGGCATCGACAACGGCTTCAGCGGTAACGAGCTGCGCGGCTACGCCTGCGCGCTGACGATCTTCGCCGGCGTATCCATGGTCAGCAACGTGTTGTTCTGGAGCGGCAAGAGCATCAACCTGCGCAAGAGCGTGCCCTTCATCGTCGTCATCGCGCTGGTGCTGGTCTTCGCGCTGGTCTCCAGCTATCCGCCGGGCATCCTGTTCGGCCTGTTCCTGATTTACGCCGCCTCCGGCTACGTGATGTGGCTGCTGCGCTGGAAACGCAAGCACGACCGGAACGAGACGGGCACCGCCCCGCAACCCGACAACACGGCACCGCCCGCAGCCGGCGACGATGCCGAGCCCCCGCCGAGGAGCTGACCATGAAAGACGCCCTGATCATCTTCGATACCACCCTGCGCGACGGCGAACAGAGCCCCGGCGCCTCGATGACGCGCGAGGAGAAGCTGCGCATCGCCCGCCAGCTCGAGCGCATGCGGGTCGACGTCATCGAAGCGGGTTTCCCCGCAGCCTCACCCGGCGACTTCGACGCGGTCCGCTCGATCGCCGAGGCGATCAAGGAATCCGCCGTCTGTGGCCTCGCCCGCGCCAACGAAAACGACATCCGGCGCGCGGGCGAAGCCATCCGCCCCGCCGCGCGCGGCCGTATCCACACCTTCATCGCCACCAGCCCGATCCACATGGAGAAGAAGCTGCGCATGACGCCCGACCAGGTCGTCGAGCAGGCGGTCAAGGCGATCGGCTGGGCGCGCGAGTACACCGACGACGTCGAGTTCTCGGCCGAGGACGCAGGGCGCTCGGAGATCGACTTCCTGGTGCGCATCTTCGACGCGGTGATCCAGGCCGGCGCGAAGACCATCAACGTGCCCGACACCGTCGGCTACAACGTGCCGGAGCAGTACGCCGCGACGCTGCGCACGCTGATCGAGCGCGTACCGAATTCGGACAAGGTGGTCTGGTCCGTGCATTGCCACAACGACCTCGGCCTCGCCGTCGCGAACTCGCTCGCCGCGGTGCGCGCCGGCGCCCGCCAGGTCGAATGCACCATCAACGGCCTGGGCGAACGGGCGGGCAACGCCTCGCTCGAGGAGATCGTGATGGCCGTGCGCACCCGCGCCGACGTCTTCCCGGTCGAGACGCGGATCGACACCACCCAGATCGTCCCGGCGTCCAAGCTGGTGTCGCAGGTCACCGGCTACCCGGTGCAGCCGAACAAGGCCATCGTCGGCGCCAACGCCTTCGCCCACGAGTCAGGCATCCACCAGGACGGCGTGCTCAAGCACCGCGAAACCTACGAGATCATGCGTGCCGAGGACGTGGGCTGGGGCGCCAACAAGCTGGTGCTCGGCAAGCATTCGGGCCGCAACGCCTTCCGTGCCCGCCTGCAGGACCTGGGCATCGAGATCGAGGGAGAGGAGCACCTGAACCACGCCTTCTCGCGCTTCAAGGAACTCGCCGACAAGAAGCACGAGATTTTCGACGAGGATCTGCACGCGCTGATGCGCGACGAAACGGTCACGCCGGAAACCGAGCACTTCCGCCTGGTCTCCAGCCGCTTCCATTCCGAAACCGGGGAAACGCCGCGTGCCGAGCTGACGCTGGTCATCGGCGGCGCCGAGCATCGCGCCCAGGCCGAAGGCTCGGGTCCGGTCGACGCCGCCTTCAAGGCGATCGAGACCGTCGCGAGCAGCGGCAGCGAATTGCTGCTGTATTCGGTCAACGCGATCACCACCGGCACCGACGCCCAGGGCGAGGTCACCGTGCGCCTGTCCAAGAACGGGCGCGTGATGGATGGCCAGGGCGCCGACACCGACATCATCGTCGCCTCGGCCAAGGCCTACCTCAACGCCCTGAACAAGCTGCAGAGCAGCGCCCAGCGCCTGAATCCGCAAGTCTGAACGGGCGCCCCACACAACAACGCCCCGCGTGCCAGACCGGCCGCGGGGCGTTGTTCATGGGCGTTCGCCAGCGCCGGGCGACAACCACCGGGCTGTCGTACTCCGCAGCCCCCTAGTCCACGACCTTTTGCTGGCGCGACGGCGCCGTGTTGCGCGCATAAAGCATGGTGCTGAAGAAAAGCAGCACCGACAGCAGGATCTCGATGCCGGCCAGAGTGGCCGTCAGGCCGGGGTCGCTGACGCGCAGCACGCCTTCAGTCAGGTACAGCAGGGACAGCATCGAGAGCCACTGATAGGTGTAGCGCCTGCCGCGCAGCACGCCGAACACCGCGGGCAGCAGCGGCACCGCCTTCAGCATCATCCACGAGCCGCCGGGCCGCAACGGCGCCAGCCAGGCCTCCCACAGCACGCACAGGCCGATCAGTGCCAGCAAGCTGGCGCAGGCGACGAAATACAGCAGGCGCGGGCTCATCAGCGCGCTCCCGCGAGGCGCAAGGCCGTTTCAGCCAGGCGACGCCCCTGGGCGCGCGCCAGCTCGACTTCCTCTGCGGTCAGCGCGGGCGCCCCATCCGCCCCGGCGACATGGGTCGCACCATAGGGCGTGCCGCCACTGCGCGTAGCGTTGAGCGCCGGCTCCGAATAGGGAATGCCGAGCAGCAGCATGCCGTGGTGCAGCAGCGGCACCATCATCGTCAGCAGAGTGCTTTCCTGGCCGCCGTGCAGACTGGCGGAAGACGAGAACACGCTCGCCGGCTTGCCCGCCAGCGTGCCATTGACCCAGGCACCGGCCAGGCCATCGAGGAAATACTTCATTGGCGCCGCCATGTTGCCGAAGCGGGTCGGACTCCCCAGCGCCAGCCCGGCGCACTCCTCGAGATCGCGCACCTCGACGTAGGGCGGGCCGTCGGCCGGAATCTCGTCCTCCACCGCCTCGCACACCGTCGATACCCGCGGCACGGTCCGTACCCGCGCCGCCGCACCGGGCACCTGATGTATACCGACGGCAATCTGTTCGGCCAGTGCGCGAACCGAACCGCGATGGCTGTAGTAAAGGACGAGGATTTCCTGCATGACGGACCGTAATCGCTAGAATGCGGGAATTATACCGTCCGCACCGCCCCTGCCCGGCGTCGCCTCATGAACCTGCACGCCCTGCGCGATTTCTTCCTGCTGCTGGCCGAACGCTTCGCTTCCACCCGCGGCCCCCAGGTCGCAGGCAGCCTGGCATTCACCACCCTGCTCGCGCTGGTGCCGCTGATCACAGTCACCCTCACCGTTTTCGGCAACCTGCCCGGCATGGACCAGATCGGCGACTCGGTCCGCAGCTTCCTGCTGCAGAACCTGCTGCCTGAGCGCGCAGGCCACATCATCGCCACCTATGCCCTGCAGTTTTCAGAGCAGGCCGGACGCCTGACCCTGATCGGCATCGGCCTGCTGGTGCTGACCTCGCTGATGCTGCTCGGCACCATCGAGCAGGCCTTCAACCACATCTGGGGCGTCCGCCGTCCGCGGCGCATGCTGACGCGCATCACGGTCGGCTGGTTCGTGCTGACGCTCGGCCCGATCCTCTTCGGCGCCTCGGTCATCGGCACCGGCTACGTCATCAGCACCTCGATGACCTGGTCGAACCACCTGCCCTGGATCGGCGAATTCACCGCACGCCTGCTGCCGCCCTTGCTGCTGTGCGCACTGTTCGGCTTCCTGTACTACGCGGTGCCCAACCATCCGGTGCGAATCCCGCATGCCATCGTCGGCGCCCTGGTCGCAGCACTGGTGTTTTTCCTGATGCAGCGCGCCTTCGGCCTGTTCATCGCGCGCTTCCCCTCCTACACGCTGATCTTCGGCACCTTCGCCGCGCTGCCGATCTTCCTCGTGTGGCTCTACCTGTCGTGGTCCGTGATCCTGCTCGGCGCACTGATCACCGCCACCTTGCCCGCCTACCTCGAGCGTCGCCGGCTCGCCGCCCCCTTTGCCGGCGACGAAGCCTGGGCCGCAACCGAGATCCTGTGCCGGCTTGCACGCGCGCAGCGGCACGGACGGTGCGTGGATGCGCAAGCGCTTGTGGAGTGCAGCGCACTGCCACCCCATCGTACCGACGGCATCCTCGAGCGCCTGCAGGAGGCCGGCTGGGTCGCGCGTACCGAAGAGGAAGGCTGGGTGCTGCGTAAGGCGCCGGACTCGATCAGGATGCGGGACGTCGTGACCCGCTTCGCGCTCGACCTGGATGGCTGGCGCCAGGCTGCGCCGACGGCGCACGCCCATGCGTTCGCGCGCCGCCTCGACCGCTCGCTCGACGCGGGCGACCTGAGCCTCGCAGAACTGCTGCAGCTGGCCGATCGCCCGGCCGACGCTCAGATCGGATAGGGGTCGATCTCGTACTGGAACAGCTCGACGCTGGCGGTCTGCATGTCCAGACCCAACGCACGCCCCTGGGCAACGTACAGCGGCGGCCCATCGCGCACGAACACGAAGCGCCGCGACACATAGGTGCCCGCGGGCGCGACGAACGCCGGATGGCGGCGCTCAGGTTCCATCGGCGGCAAGGCCAGCGCGGGCGCCACGCCATTGACCGACCCGCTGCGAAACCCCAACTGCACCGAGTAGTATGAGTGCGCGATGGTCTGCAACCCGATCTCGACCTGCTCAGGCGACTCGCTCCTGACCCAGCGCACGATGCAGACCGTCCATGGCTCCGTAGCACTCTTGCGCAGCCCCAGGACGATGCCCGGCGCGACCTCGCCCTGCACACCGGACACGTTCATGATTGCGTAACCGCCCGGGCTCTCGTTGCGCACCTGCCAGCCAACCACCCGGCCCGACTCACGTCGCCCGCGTCCCAGCTCCCACATGGCACGCAAGCCCGCACACACCTGCACCTCGTAGTGCTGCTCGCGCCTCACCCCGAGACGAAGCTGGGGTGCGACCCAGTGTTCGCGCATCCCCCGCAACAAGGCGAGAATCTCCGATGGCGTCAGCCCCGGCGGCAAGGTCTCGCCGCCGGCTTCGAGCGTATCGACCTCCGCCAGATGTCCTTCGGCCTCGGCCGCTGACATCCACGCTTCCAGACGTTCAATACGCTCATCCACCGCGCGCGCGAGCGGCCGCGGGTTCAGGAACCTCAATCCGGCCCGATCCAGCGGCGGAGGCTTGCGCGCCGACGGCAGCGGCCCTCCGTCCGCATCCGGATCGATCCACCAGGTCGAACTGCCTTGGGGCGGTGCATCGGGCGACATCTCGACGCCCGCAAGCTCCCCTTCGAGGTAGTCCGCCGTCCAGACGAGCTCCCGCGCGGTCAGTCGTTCGGGCTGCGCCGCCGCAATTGCGAGCATGCTGCGATACGCCCCATGCGCGGGCCTGAGTGCCGACAGGCGATGCGCAAGCTTCCACAGCCCTGCGGGCGGCTCGGCTGCGGACATCGCTGAGACCAGATACGCCTCGCGCAGTGCGGTCAAGGCAAGCGCTGCCGGCGCGCTTCCCTCGCCAGCGCCCTCAATACCTGCGGCCGCCCGCTCGCCGAGCCGATCCGCCAGCTGCAGCAGCGCACCGCAGAACTGCGTCGAAGCCACATGCAGGATCCGCGGCAACGGCAGCCCTGCAGCGAGCAAGCGCGCCCGGATCCGGCCACTGATGTCGAGCGCTCGCTCGACGAAGGCCAGGACCATGTCCCCATCCCGGGCCTCCGCGCGCGCAACGGGCAACCAGGCAACGAGCGCCGCCAGCACGCCAAGATCCGCAAGGGGATCGTCGGCGGGTTCACAGGCGAGCCACTCCAGAATCCGGTCGGCTCCCTCGGCAGTATCGGCAGGTGCAGACTCGATCATGGACAGGCACATCAGTTTGGGGAGGTCGTATTCTAGTCAATCTCGGGCGCCCCGACATGCGCCCCGCCGATTCTCAGCGACTCAAGAACCGATGAAGAGGCGCCGTGCGTCAGCCTGCCTTGCCATCGACAATAAATCTTGCCCTGCCGGAAGACTTCCCTTAAAATCCACGGCTTTTCGCATCTACCGATCAGGAACATTACAGATGGTCGTCATTCGCCTTGCCCGTGGTGGCGCCAAAAAGCGCCCGTTCTTCAACATCGTTGCCGCCGACTCGCGTAATCGTCGCGACGGCCGCTTCATCGAGCGCGTTGGCTACTACAACCCGGTCGCTTCCGGCGCCGAGAAGGGTCTGGTCGTGAACGCCGAGCGTCTGGCCTACTGGCAGCAGAACGGCGCCCAGCTGTCGCCGACCGTTGCCCGTCTGGCCAAGCAGGCCGCCAAGGCGGCTGCCTGATCAGCGTCGGTCTGCTGCGGCGGATCTGCGAATGATCGTACTGGGGCGCATTGTCGCCCCTTTTGGCGTTCAGGGCTGGCTCAAGATCCACCCCTTCGGCGATGACCCGACGTCGTGGCGCAAGATGCCCCAATGGTGGCTGTGCGCCGACGACAACGCCCCTGCCGAGCAGTGGAAACCCTACACGCTCAAGACGTGCAGGGCGCACGGCAAGGGACTGGTCGCCGCCCTTGGCGAGGTGGAGGACCGCAACGCGGCCGAGGCCGTCGACGGCTGGTACATCGGCGCACCGCGCGAAGCCTTGCCGACGACCGCCGAGGATGAGTTCTACTGGGGCGACCTCGTCGGTCTCGACGTTGTCAACGAGGCCGGAGAGCCCCTGGGATCAGTCAAGGGGCTGCTCTCGACCGGCGCGCACGATGTGCTGCAGGTCAGCGAGGGCGAAACCGAGCGCCTGATCCCTTTCGTCGCGGCCTACGTGCTCGACGTCGATCTTGCCGCACGACGCATCCGCGTCGCCTGGGGCAAGGACTGGTAAGGGCGACGGTGAAGGCCCAGGCTGAAACCGGCGCCGAACGGAAAGACACGACGATCGCAGTACCCGGCGGCCTCCGCCGCTACGACGTGATCACGCTCTTTCCGGAGATGTTCGCAGCCCTGACGGGTAGCGGCATCACGCGCAGGGCGATGGATCGCGGGCTGTATGCACTGGGTTTCCACAACCCGCGCGACTTTACCCACGATCCGCACCGCACGGTGGACGACCGCCCCTATGGCGGCGGCCCTGGCATGGTGATGCTGGCGGAGCCGCTGATGCAGTCGATAGCCGCGGCACGTGCCGCGCAGCAGGCTGCGACGGGATCGACAGGCAGGGTGATCTACCTGTCGCCGCAGGGTCGCAGGCTTGACCAGGCGGCAGTGCTCGAACTGGCCGCACAGCCGGGCCTGGTCCTGTTGTGTGGACGCTACGAAGGTATCGACCAGCGCGTCATCGACCGCGCGGTCGATGAAGAAGTGTCGCTCGGCGACTTCGTGTTGTCCGGCGGCGAGCTGCCGGCCATGGTGCTGCTCGATGCGATCGTGCGGCAACTGCCCGGCGCATTGAACACGGCGGATTCGGCGCTGGAAGACTCCTTCGCCGACGGTCTGCTGGACTGTCCGCATTACACGCGGCCAGAGGTGTATGAAGACGAACGGGTGCCCGACGTGCTGTTATCGGGCAACCACGCGGCGATCCGCCGCTGGCGGCTGAAGCAGTCCCTCGGCCGCACCTGGTTGCGCCGGCCCGACCTGCTGGCCGCGCGGCAACTGAGCAAGACCGAATTGAAACTGCTTGAGGAATTCAGGCAGGAGCAAGCCGGGGCCGAAGGCGGCAGCATCGCCTGACAGCCCTTTCATAAACGGCGCGCATCAGGTGGCGACCTGCTCTGCGGCCAGGCCGATGCAATGACAGAGGCCGACAACATTGATGGAGTGTCCGCAATGAACCTGATTCAGCAACTCGAACAGGAAGAAATCGCCCGCCTGACCCAGGGCAAGACCATCCCGGAATTCGCCCCCGGCGACACCGTGATCGTCCAGGTCAAGGTCAAGGAAGGCAACCGCGAGCGTCTGCAGGCGTACGAAGGCGTGGTGATCGCGAAGCGCAACCGCGGTCTGAACTCGGCCTTCATCGTCCGCAAGATTTCGTCGGGCGAAGGCGTGGAGCGTACGTTCCAGACCTACTCGCCGCTGGTGGCCGGCATCGAAGTGAAGCGCCGCGGTGACGTCCGTCGCGCCAAGCTGTACTACCTGCGCCAGCGTTCGGGCAAGTCCGCACGTATCAAGGAAAAGCTGGACTACAAGGCTGCCGCCGCCAAGAAGGCTGCCCAGCAGCAGGCTTGATCGCCGCCGCGGTGACGCAAATGAAGAACGGGCCCTCGGGCCCGTTTTTCTTTGGCCCCGGCATCCGTCTCGCAGCGCCACGAAACGCAGCGGATCGGCCGGGACTGGAGAGCGCGCTACTCAGCGCCGTTCGACGTAGTGCAGCATGCCCGCCGCTGCCGCAAGGAAGATCAGGCTCGGCGTCAGCGCGGCGAGGATGGGCGGCCAGGCGTTGATCATGCCGAGGTTGGAGAACAACCCGTTGAGCAAGTGGAAGCCCACACCCAGCATCACGCCGAGGAAGATCCGCGCGCTCGCGCCGCCCATGCGGTCATGGATGAAGCCGAACGGCAAGGCCAGCGCCATCATCACCAGCACCGCGAAGGGGTAGATGAGCTTCTTCCACAACGCGATCTCGAAGCGGTCTGCACTCTGCTGGTTGTCGCGCAAGTGCTGGATGTAGGTCCACAGCTTCGCCAGCGGCATGTGCTCCGGCCCGACCATCAGCACACTGAGCACCTCGGGCGAGAGTTCGGAGCGCCAGCCGATCTCGGGCAGGCGTTCGACCTCGGTCCGCCCGTCGAGAAAGCGGGTGCGCGAAACCTCCAGCAGACGCCAATTACCGTCACCGTCATGTACGCCGCGCTTCGCGTCGCTGATCGACACCAGCGCGTAATCGGCATCGAACTCGTACACCCGCGCGTCACGCATCGTGCGGTCCGGAAGCATCGTGCGCACATTGATCACCAGCGCCCCATCCTTGACCCACAGCCCCGAGCGCAACTGCTGCGACACCGTGGCCTGGGTCGCGGTCAGCTTCCACTGCTGGGCGGCATTCTCGGCCGGCGGCGCGACGTACTCGCCAATCAGGAAAGTGAGCACGACCAGCACGCTGCCGATCAGCCCGAGCATGCGCATCAGCATCGCATTCGACATGCCCGATGCGCGCATGACCGTAATCTCGGAGTGTCGTGCAAGTGTCGCGAGCGCATAGAGCGTACCGATCAGCACGGCGACCGGGAACAACTCGTAGATACGACCCGGCAAGGTCAGCGCGACGTACACCGCGGCATCGAACAGCCGATAGCCGCTCTTGCCCACGTCCTCGAGCTCGTTGATGAAATCGAAGAAGGCAAACAGCCCCAGGAAGGCGACCAGCACCAGCGCCGAGGCCGCATAGATCTCACGGGCAAGATAGCGGAACAGGATGCGCATCATGCCCTCGTCCGCCAGAACGGCGACACCGCCAGGCGCTTGTAGAACAGCACGGCCAGCAAGCACAGCACGATCACATGAGGCAGCAACAGCCCCACCGCGAACCCGAACTTACCCTGCGCAACCCAGCTCTGGAACACCGACACCGCGTTGCTGTACAGCAGGTAGGTCAGCAGGGCGATCAGCAGGTTGTTCCCGCGCCCCGCGCGCGGATTGACGAAGGAGAGCGGAATCGCAAGCAGGGCCAGCAGGAGGGCCGAGAGCGGCACGCCAATACGTCCGAGCAGCTCACCCATGCTGCGCGCGTCGCCCTGGGCGAGCAGGACCGCCGTCGGCAGCGCCCGCACGCGCGAGGGCTGGGTCACTGCCGGCTTCTGTTCCACCTGCACCTCGTAACGCTCGAATTCCATGACGCGATACTCGGGCGTTCCCGGCTGTCCGTCGTAGCGGCGCCCCTTCTCGAGCACGACGAAGCGACGCCCCTCCTCGTCCGTGCGCATGAAGCCTTCTGCCGAAGCGATCACGACGAGCTTGCCCGCCTCGGTTTCCTCACTGACGAAGACGTTGCGTACGCGCCCATCCTCACCGGCGCCCACTTCGACGAAGAACACCCGGCGCGCGCCGGAGGATTCGCGAAACACGCCCGGCGCCACACGATGGGTATCATCGCGGCTGTCGAGGCGCCCGCGGTATTCGGCACTCTTGGCCTGCGACCAGGGCGTGAGGTAAAGGGCCCCGGCGCCGACCACCACCACGAGTGGCACGGCGAACATCAGCACCGGCCGGATCCACGCCGTCAGCGGCACGCCCGCCGCAAACCACACCACCATCTCGGAATCCCGATAGCTGCGCGACAGCGACACCAGCACGGCGATGAAGAGCGTCAGCGTCAGGACGGTCGGAAGCTGGGCCAGCGCACCGAAGCCGATCAACGCCAGCACGGCCTCGGGCGGCACACGACCGCCGGCTGCCTGGCCGAGCAGACGGATCAGCACGGTCGAGATCAGGATCGCGAACAGTGCAACGAAGACCGCTGCGGCGGTTTGGGTAAATTCCCGCTGAAGGGCGCGGCGGAAGATCATCGCGCGATAGAAGTGAGCCTGATGGCGTTGGGAAGGGTTTTTGACGGGCTCGTCACGAAGGCGCCATAATCGGCGGCAGTCCGCAAGACGCGTCATTCCAAGGAAAAAGCTGATGGAATTTACCATAAAGACCGGTTCGCCGGCGAAGTCGAAGGCCGGCATCCTCGTGCTTGGGGCCTTTGCCGACGGCGTTCTCCCCGCCGCCACGGCCGCCGTCGATGCAGCCGCCCAGGGCCGCATCGCCCATCTGCTCAAGCGCGGCGACCTGGAGGACAAGGCCGGCGCCACGCTGTTGCTGCCCGAGCTGGCCGGCACCGCCGCAGACCGCGTGCTGCTGGTCAGCCTCGGCAAGCAGGACGAGTTCGGTGACAAGGCCTACCGCGATGCGCTCGGCGCCGCGGCCAAGGCGCTCGCCACCACGCCGGCGAAGGATGCGGTGGTCGCCCTCGCCGATGTGGAGCTGGACAAGCGCCCGCTCGCGTGGCGCCTGCAGCAGGCCGCCCGCATCCTCGCCGATGGCGCCTACCGCTTCGACGCCCTCAAGTCGGGCAAGGACAAGAAAGAGAAGAAGGAGCGCGGCGTCAGGAAGCTGGCCCTGCAGGTCGAGGCCGAGCTGACTGCCGAGCTCGACACCGCCGTGCGCCAGGGCCAGGCCATCGCGACCGGCATGGCACTGGCAAAGGACCTCGGCAACCTGCCGGGCAACATCTGCACGCCTACGCATCTGGCCGAGACCGCCGAGGCGCTCGGCAAGCAGTACAAGTTCGACGTCGAGGTGCTCGAGCGCGCGGACATGGAGAAGCTCGGCATGGGCTCCTTCCTCTCGGTGGCACGCGGCTCACATCAGCCGCCCAAGTTCATCGTCATGAGCTACAAGGGTGGCAAGGCCAAGGCGAAGCCCATCGTGCTGGTGGGCAAGGGCATCACCTTCGACACCGGCGGCATCTCGCTGAAGCCCGCCGCCGAAATGGACGAGATGAAGTACGACATGTGCGGCGCGGCCAGCGTGCTCGGTACCTTCAAGGCGATCGCGCAGATGGGCCTGCCGCTCAACGTCGTCGGCCTGATCCCGACCACCGAGAACATGCCCGGCGGCGGTGCCACCAAGCCTGGTGACGTCGTGACCTCGATGTCGGGCCAGACCATCGAGGTGCTCAACACCGACGCCGAGGGCCGGCTGATCCTGTGCGACGCGCTGACCTACGCCGAGCGCTTCAAACCGGAGTGCGTGATCGACGTCGCCACGCTGACGGGTGCCTGCGTGGTTGCGCTGGGCAAGATCCCGAGCGGCCTGCTCGCCAACGACGACGAACTCGCCGCCGAGATTCTGCGGCGCGGCACGGACTCGGGCGATCGCGCCTGGCAGCTGCCGCTGTGGGACGAATACCAGGAACTGCTCAAGAGCAACTTCGCCGACATGGGCAACATCGGCGGTCGCTACGCCGGCACCATCACCGCGGCCTGCTTCCTGTCGCGCTTCACCAAGGCCTACAAGTGGGCGCACCTGGACATCGCTGGCACTGCCTGGGTGTCGGGCGACGCCAAGGGCGCCACCGGCCGACCGGTGCCGCTGCTGTCCGAGTTCCTCATCGGCCGCGCCCGCGCCGACTGAGCCGCGCCACGACGATGGACACCCGCGTCCAGTTCTACCACAACACGCCAGACCGGCTCGCGCTGGCCTGCGAACTGGTCGCGCGTGCCCACGGCAAGGGGCGCAAGGTCGCGGTGCGCCTGCCCGACACCACCAGCGCCCAGCAGCTCGATCGCCTGCTATGGACGAGCGAACCGCTCTCGTTCGTCCCGCACGTGATGCTCGATTCCCCGCTCGCTGCCGAAACCCCGGTGGTACTCGGCACCGCCGACGCCGATGCAGACTGGCCGCATGGCGACACCCTCTTCAACCTTGCGCCGGACCTGCCGCCCGCCTTCGACCGCTTCCGTCTCGTGATCGAGATCGTGGGCCAGTCCGAAGCCGAGAAGGTCCCTGCACGCGCCCGCTGGAGCGCCTATCGGCAGCGCGGCCTGGAAACCAAGGCCTTCGACGCCGAACGCAGGGTGGCCCTATGAAGGATTGGAAGCCCCTGCCGCATGACGAGGACCTGGAGCGCGCGGACGACCTGCTCGACCAGGCCGATGCATTGCTCAGGCGCCATCGCAGCACGATCGACTTCACGCCGAGCGGCCCGCTCCACGATGCGGGGCGGAATCCGGCGCCCGAAGTCGATCTCGAGCACCTCGACCTCGACGACGACGACCTGCCGATCCTGACCGAGGTGGTCGAAGACCTCGAGATCGCGGACGACTGGCATCCGCCGATCAACGCCATGCCGCTGGATTTCGGCCCGGTCGCCCCCGCATCGCCGCTGCCACCGGCTGCCACGGCCGGGGCGCAGGAGGCCGCCGGCTTGCATGCCGTGCCCAGCGCCCCCTTGCCCGACGCCAGCGCAACGGTGCCGGACATCTCTGCCGCCCGGGTGCGCGAGCAGCTGCACGAACAACTCTCGCACGCGTTCGCCGAACAGCTCATCGACCTCGACACCCGCATTGCACGCGAGGTCAGCAACTGGATGGCCAACGAGTTTCCGCAGGTCATGGGACGCGAGCTCGACCGCCTGGCCGAGCGCCTGCACACCGAGCTGCAGGCCCACCTTCGCGCCACGCTGCTGCCGAGCCTCTCGGGCCGGATCAGCGAGGTGCTCGAAGACATCCAGTCGCCCCTGAAGCGCTCCTGACCGCTCCGCAACGTGTTCCGGCGCCGGCACACGACCGCCCCACGCACACACCGGGGCGAGCGGGCGCATCCGCTATAATCCGCGCTTTGCCTTAAAGCGCGTAGAACACCATGGAACTGGCCAAGAGCTTCGAGCCCGCCGACATCGAACGTCGCTGGTACCCGGAATGGGAATCCCGCGGCTATTTCGACGCCGGACTCGACAAGTCGAACCCCAACGCCTTCTGCATCCTGCTGCCGCCGCCCAACGTCACCGGCACGCTGCACATGGGGCACGGCTTCAACCAGACGATCATGGACGCGCTCACGCGCTACCACCGCATGCGCGGCGACAACACGCTGTGGCAGCCGGGTACCGACCACGCCGGCATCGCCACGCAGATCGTCGTCGAACGCCAGCTCGACGCCCAGGGCATCTCGCGCCACGACCTCGGCCGCGAGAAGTTCCTCGAGAAGGTGTGGGAGTGGAAGGAGTACTCCGGCGGCACCATCACCCGCCAGATGCGTCGCCTCGGCACCAGTCCCGACTGGAAGCGCGAGCGCTTCACGATGGACGAGGGCCTGTCGAAGACCGTCACCGAGACCTTCGTGCGCCTGTACAACGAAGGCCTCATCTACCGCGGCAAGCGCCTGGTGAACTGGGACCCGAAGCTCGGCACCGCGGTGTCCGACCTGGAAGTGGTGTCCGAGGAAGAAGACGGCAAGCTCTACCACATCCTCTACCCCTTCTCCGAAGGCCCCATCGGTGATCTGAAGGGGCTGACCGTCGCCACCACCCGCCCCGAGACCCTGCTCGGCGACGTCGCGGTGATGGTGCATCCGGAAGACGAACGCTACGCCCACCTGATCGGCAAGACCGTCGCCCTGCCGCTCACCGGTCGCCACGTCCCGATCATTGCCGACGACTATGTCGACCGCGAGTTCGGCACCGGCTGCGTCAAGGTCACGCCGGCGCACGACTTCAACGACTACGCCGTCGGCCAGCGCCACAAGCTCGACATGATCGTGGTGCTCAAGCTCGACGGCAGCGTGCCGGCCGTGGCCGAGCGCTACACCACCGACGGCCAGGCGCTCGAAGGCGTGCCGATGCCCGGCAGCGTCGCCGGCCTCGACCGTTTCCCTGCGCGCGACCAGGTCGTCGCCGAACTCGAGACGCTCGGCCTGATGCTGGAGATCAAGGCGCACAAGCTGCAGGTGCCGCGCGGCGACCGCACCGGCGTCGTGATCGAGCCGATGCTCACCGACCAGTGGTTCGTCGCCATGTCCAAGGCCGGTGCGGATGGCAAGAGCATCACGCAGAAGGCGCTCGACGTCGTCGCCTCGGGCGAGATCAGGTTCTACCCCGAGAACTGGGTGAACACCTACAACCAGTGGCTCAACAACATCCAGGACTGGTGCATCTCGCGCCAGCTGTGGTGGGGCCACCGCATCCCCGCCTGGTATGACGACGAAGGCCGCATCTACGTCGCCCCCTGCGAGGAAGCCGCCATCACCGCCTGGAAGGCCGACCTCGAAGCCGAGATCGGCACGCTGCAGGCCGAGGTCGCCGCGCGCCAGAGCCAGGGCCAGACTGCCGAGCAGTATCCCGAACTGGCCGAGCGCCTGTCGACGCTGCACGCGCGCTACGAGGAAGGCAGGCTGCGCCAGGAAGAGGACGTGCTCGACACCTGGTACTCCTCCGCGCTGTGGCCGTTCTCGACGCTGGACTGGACACCGGAGTGGCCGGGCAAGAGCAACGACGCGCTCGACCTCTACCTGCCCTCGACCGTGCTCGTCACCGGCTTCGACATCATCTTCTTCTGGGTGGCGCGCATGGTGATGATGACCAAGCACATCACCGGCAGGATCCCCTTCAAGCACGTCTATGTGCACGGCCTGATCCGCGACGCGGAAGGCCAGAAGATGAGCAAGTCCAAGGGCAACGTACTCGACCCGATCGACCTCATCGATGGCATCTCGCTCGACGAGCTGGTCAAGAAGCGCACCTTCGGCCTGATGAACCCGAAGCAGGCACAGAGCATCGAGAAGAAGACACGCAAGGAATTCCCCGAAGGCATCCCCGCCTTCGGCACCGACGCGCTGCGTTTCACCTTCGCCTCGCTCGCCAGCCCGGGCCGCGACATCAAGTTCGACCTCGCGCGCTGCGAGGGTTATCGCAACTTCTGCAACAAGCTGTGGAACGCCACCCGCTTCGTGCTGATGAACTGCGAAGGGCAGGACTGCGGCGTCGGCGACAACGTCGCCTGCTCCACCGAGGTGCTCGACTTTTCCTTCGCCGACCGCTGGATCGTGTCGCGCCTGCAGCGCACCGAAGCCGAGGTCGCCGAGCAGTTCGAGGCCTACCGCTTCGACCTCGTCGCCCGTGCGGTGTATGAGTTCGTGTGGGACGAATACTGCGACTGGTACCTGGAACTCGCCAAGGTACAGATCCAGACCGGCACGCCCGCCCAGCAGCGCGCCACCCGCCGCACCCTGCTGCGCGTACTCGAGACCGTGCTGCGCCTCGCCCACCCGCTGCTCCCCTTCATCACCGAGGAGCTGTGGCAGACCGTGGCGCCGCTCGCCGGGCGCAAGGACGGCGACAGCATCATGCGCGTGCGCTACCCGCAGGCCGACCTGAGCCGCATCGACGAAGCTGCCGAGGCCAAGGTCGCCGAACTCAAGGCCATGATCTACGCCTGCCGCAACCTGCGCGGCGAGATGAACATCTCCCCGGCCCAGCGCCTGCCGCTGGTGGCCGCGGGCGACAAGGCGGCGCTGGCCGTGTATGCGCCCTACCTCGCCGGCCTGGCCAAGCTGTCGGACGTGCAGGTCGTCGCCGAGATCGGCGCCGACGAGCTCGCCCCGGTCGCCGTCGCCGGCGAAACCCGCCTGATGCTGAAGGTGGAAATCGACGTCGCTGCCGAGCGCGAGCGCCTGGGCAAGGAGATCGCCCGCCTCGAAGGCGAGATCACCAAGGCCGAAGGCAAGCTCGGCAACGCCAGCTTCGTCGACCGTGCACCGGCCGCGGTGGTCCAGCAAGAGCGGGACCGCCTGGCCGGCTTCAAGGCCACGGTCGAGAAGCTGAAGCCGCAGCTGGCGAAGCTGGGCGGATAAGGCAACGCCTGCTTGCTTTCGGCGTGCGCTGAGGCAAGCAGGCGGCGGCAGGGGTATTCGTGGCGCAGGCGAGGACTGTCTGAGCCCGGAGGGCGAGTTCCGCAGACTGCAGAACGAATACCCCTGTCGCCGCCTGCGATTGACCCGAGATCGCCGTAAACAAAACAAAAACGGGCTGCCCGACTTAACGTGGCAGCCCGTTTCACATCCAACGCAGAAAGCGCGAAGGTCTTACTTCCGCTTCAGGAAGAACTCGAACGCCTTGTCCGTGGTCTCGCCCTGCTTCAGCAATTCATTGCCGGTCTGCTTGGCGAACGCCTGGAAATCCTTCACCGAACCCGGATCGGTCGCCACGACGCGCAGCACCTGACCCGCCTGCATCTCTGCCAGCGCCTTCTTCGCACGCAGGATCGGCAGCGGGCAATTCAGGCCACGCGCGTCCACTTCCTTCTCGAAATTCATCCCTTGCTATCTCCGTTATCGGTATCTGGGGAAAGCCGGCATTCTAATGGATGCCCCCCGCAGCCGAAAGCCGCAACCGCCGCCAACGCCCCACGCCGGGGATCAGCCCTCACGGTCCTTGCGCTCGTCCAGCAGACGCTGCTTCAGTTCGCGCAACCGCGCATCGACCGCCGACAACTCGTAGAAATCCCCGTCGCCCGCCTTGCGCGCGATCTCCAGCTGCTCGATCGCCGCCGGCAGGCTGCCGCGCAACAGATACACCTCGGCCTGCGCGCGATGCTGCGCGGTGCGCTTGCCCAGCGCCGCATAGCCCCGCGACAGCAAGGCCCACAGCCGCGAATCGCCCTGGCGGTTGTCCAGCGTGCGGCGCACACCCTCGACTGCCGCACCGGGCTGGCCGCCCAGGATGCGCGCATCGGCGAGGGAATAGACCAGGCTGCGGTTCGACGGGAAGTCGCGCACCGCGCCCTCCAGCGTGCGGATGGCACCGGCACCGTCCTTGCGCGCCAGACGGATTTCCGCCTCCAGCGTGACCAGCCATGGCGAGGGCGGCGTCTTCGCGCGCACCGCGTCGAGACGCTTCGCCGCTTCATCCAGACGCCCGGCGCGGAACAGCGCGCGTGCCAGCCCGTAGCCTGCCGCCGCATCACCCGGTGCCTGCGCGACCTGGTTTTCCATGTCCTTCACCGCATCCGCTGGCTGGCCGGCGTTGGCGCGCAGCTTTGCGCGCGCATAACCGAAGTCCGGCGAATCGACCACCTGGCGGTAGCGCATCGATGCCGCACGGTTCTCCATGTCGGCGATGCGCTCGGTCGTCAGCGGGTGGGTGCGCAGGTAGGCCGGGGCATTGTTCTCGTACATGCGCGTCGCACGCTGCAGGCGCTCGAAGAAGCCGGGCATGCCGCGCACGTCGAAGCCCGCGTTCTCCAGCGTCTCCAGCCCGGCACGGTCGGCCTCGCGCTCGAAGGCCCGGGTGTAGCCCAGCTGCGACTGGATCGCTCCCGCCTGGCCGGCCGCGATCGCCGCCTGGCTGACATCCGAATTGCTGCGCGCCGCCAGCACCGCCACCAGCAGCGACGCCAGCATCAGCATCGCCGACTGGCTCTGCTTGCCGACGATCTGCGCGATGTGGCGCTGGGTGACGTGCGCGATCTCGTGGCCCAGCACCGAGGCAAACTCGGACTCGGTCTGCGCCGCCAGCAGCAGGCCGGTATGCACGCCGATGAAGCCACCGGGCAGCGCGAAGGCGTTGAGCGTCGGATCATTGACGACGAAGAAATCGAAATCCAGCCCCGGATTGCTGCTCACCGCCGCCAGCTTGTGGCCGATGCGGTTGATGTAGTCCTCGATCTCGGGATCATCGAGGTAGGCTGCGTCGCGCCAGCGGATCTGGCTGATGATCTGCTCGCCGATGCGACGCTCGGTCGCCGGCGAAAGCTCGGACGCCGCCACGTCGCCCAGGTCGGGCAGATCGTAGGCGTTGACGGGAAAGGCCAGCGTAAGGCTGAGCAGCAGGGCAAGAGGTCGGCGCATCATCGGGTGCTATGATACCCGCCGTTTCCAAAGCGTTCCCGCGCGCATGTATCCGCCTGTAGCGGGCGCCGGGCACCGCCCTCCCCCAGCGCCTCCCAGCGAACGCCGACGCCCCATGACCGCATCCTCCCCCAATCCGCTGACCCATTTCGATGCCGACGGCCAGGCCCACATGGTGGACGTCGGCGGCAAGTCCGAGACGCGCCGCGTCGCTGTCGCCACCGGCCGCATCCTGATGTTGCCCGACACCTTCGCCATGGTCCGCTCGGGCTCGGCGAAGAAGGGCGACGTGCTCGGCATCGCCCGCATCGCCGCCATCCAGGCGTCCAAGCGCACCAGCGAGCTGATCCCGCTGTGCCACCCGATCCCGCTCACCCGCGTGGCCGTCGAATTCGAACTCGACGACGCCGAGCACGCCATCCGCTGCACCGTCACGGCGGAAACCGTCGGCCGCACCGGCGTCGAGATGGAGGCGCTGACCGCCGTCAACGTCGGCCTGCTCACCATCTACGACATGTGCAAGGCGGTCGATCGCGGCATGCGCATGGACAGCATCCAGCTGCTGGAAAAGCTCGGCGGCAAGTCGGGGCACTGGGTAAGCGACTGATTTTGCAGAGGTCGTAACGGTGAGCAGGCCGACGTTGACGGCGGTCAGCGCAGCTATAGCCACCCGAAAATCTCTGTCCAACGCGCTTTTGTCCATCGTTTGTCCAAATGAGGGACGCGATGGCATCGATCAGACAACGAGGCGAGCGCTGGCAGGCTCGCGTTACCAGGCGGGGGTTCCCGCCCGAGACGAAGAGCTTCCGAACGCGGCACGAAGCGGAAGCGTGGGCGCGGTCGATTGAGGTCGAGGTCGACAAAGGCACGTATCAGAACCGCACCCTAGCCGAACGGACGACGCTCGCCGACGTGGTGCGGCGCTATCTGGAAGAGGTCAACCCGCTCAAGAAGAGCGCGAAGGATGACGCCATCCGGCTCACCGCGCTGCTCAAAAGCCGACTGGCGAAGCATGCGCTCGCCAACTTGACGCCTGCGGTCGTCGGGGCGTACCGCGATGAGCGCTTGAGGTCAGTGTCCGCGGCGACCGTCATTCGCGACCTGGCAGTCCTGTCCAGCATCTTGAACCACGCTCGGCGTGAGTGGGGCCTTCCCATTGAAAACGTCGTTCGACTGATCCGGAAACCTAGGCAGTCGCAAGGGCGCGATCGCCTGCTTTCTGACGACGAGGAAACCGCCCTGCTCCACGCAGTTGCACCCGTCGGACGCCGCAGCCCCTGGATGCAGCCGCTGATCGTCGTCGCACTTGAGACGGCGATGCGGCGTGGCGAACTTCTCTCGCTCCGGTGGGAAAACGTCAATCTCGACAAGCGAACGGCACTGCTACCTGATACGAAGAATGGCACCCGTCGCATCGTGCCCCTGTCGAGCAAGGCAATTAACACGCTCCGGAGCATGCCACGCTCGCTTGATGGGCGCGTGTTTCCCATATCGGCGGTGGCCGTTCATCAGCGGTTCACTCTCGCGTGTAATCGTGCGGGGATCACAGGCCTCCGCTTTCACGACTTGCGCCACGCAGCAACGACGCGACTGGCGGAAAAGTTGACGAACCTTGCAGAGTTGTCCGCCGTTACCGGACACAAGAGCCTGCAAATGCTGAAGCGCTACTACCATCCTAGCGCGGAAGCGCTCGCTACAAAGCTCGGGTGATCCAGCCCAAGCAATACGCGTAGGACGCGATAGGAAGCGCTACAGGACGACCGGCAGCGCTGGAAGTAATAGCACGAGCAAAAAGCCCCACGAAGCGTTGTGGGGCTTTTCCTTTGGGCGGTCAGCGAGTCCGGCGTGTCTGCGTCTTCTCGGGTTTGCGCGTTGGGTCTTGATTCAGCGCATCCTTCGCCGCTGCGATCTGAGCAGGGGTATAGCCCGCCGCCTGGAGAATTTCGAAAGCGTAGGTTACAACTTTCTGTCTCTCCGTCTCTGCGTTTCGAAGAAACTCGACATAGATTCCAAGCGCCTGCGCAGCTTCATCGAGAAACACTTTTCCCTTCTCAAGCGATTCTAGATCCTCGGCGTAGCCTTGGGAAAAGGCGTCTAAGAAGCTACCGGCGTTGGCGAGGACGTTGCTGGCATTGAGGTATTGCCGTTGCGCTTCAGTGAGCACTGCGTTCCCCTATAAATAATCGCGCCCTTATATGTAGCCGCAATAGCCGCGTGCTATCATCGCATCAGACCTGTCCGAGCGAAAGCGACAGGCAAAGAAAAACCCGCTTCGAAGGGCGGGTTTCTCTCAAAACATTGGGTCGAAGCTGTGTCACCAGTGAATCGACCGAAAAAAAGAAGCGCGAATCAACCCTGCTAGGAATCGATTCATGTACCCCAAACTCCGCAAGGAAGCTCAAGATGCTTAATTGTACCACCCTGAATCCCGAATTGAACAGCCCCTATGATGACATTGCGCATCGCGTTCAGAGGCTCAAAGACTTTACCGAACAGCACGGCCCCCGGTGGGTTATCAGCGAGTGGCCGGAGCTTCTGTATACGCCCGCAGTCGTGGTTCGTGCTGTCAAGGTGCTCGGCCCTGAATGGATCGAGCGCTACTACCCGCAGCATGCCGAACGCTATTGCCCGAAGCGGGAGATTATAAAGGTGCCCGTGGCTGTGGCGTTCGCCGTTCCCGAGGCCATTGTCGAGCAGCATGAGCCTGTCGTCGAGGGCGTTGTGGTCGCCCCTGCGGTAGTCGAGCCTGCGCCGGCTATTGAACAGCTTGCACCTGGCCCCGTCAAAGCAGAAGGATCAGTCACCGCTGACCAACTCATGCCGAGCATTGCGCCCGCATTTCGGGGGCTTGAGCCGGTGCCGACGCTCATCACCAACGATGAGGCGCGCAAGATTCGCGCCGAGAGAATCGTGGCGGACCTGATCTACCTTCACGCGCAAGGGCACCGGCTTTATCTCAACTCGTCGGTGCTTGACGGCAGGTTCCGGGAGATGATGTCAGCCGACACGCTCGACCTTAATCTGGCGCGCGAGTTCGCCACGATCGTTAGCTCAAAGACGAGCAAGTGGTCAGGCGAATACTTGGCGACCAGCGTTTTGAACATTCCAGCAACCCAGCAGGTGCATCTTTGCCAGTTGGCTACTGAGCGAATCAGGCGTGGTCGGACTCGATTGCTCGCTGGAGAGGCTGCCACCCGCGCAAAGCTCGAATGCGCGCTTCGCCAATCCGGTGATGCGAAGCTGATCAGGCACGTGCCGCTATGGGCGAAACTGTCGATGTGTGACAGCTTGATCAAGCTGGCAGTGGATCGCCGGAGTCCGCAGGAGGTCAGCCTGCTGCTGAAGGCGATGACCGGACAGGAGATGTCACGCTCCGACGTTGCCAAGAAGCTGAAGGCGATCGACAAGCATGCGTAACGCCCACACCCCTCGCATCCAGCACAAGGACCGCTCCATCGTGAGCGGTTTTTCTTGGCCTCAACACCCCTCGCCGGGTGCAGTCGATCGGGGTCCGTGTGCAGCTCGGTGTGCGGTTCCGTGTGCAGCTCCGTGTGCAGTTGATCGAGCTAGAACCCGCGCCGTTACTAGAAAAGTCCGGAAAACCGTTGCGCTAGTCTTTGGAGTCAAGATAGTCAAAGTAAAAACCCGTGGAAACGACCCGGCTCGCTACGCTCGCAGTCGTTTCCGCAAGAAGACCCATCCCGGAGTAGCAACGAACTTCATCAACTTGTGGAGTGCTCCGGCTCAGCGCCTGCGGCGCCTCGCGCGCGTAACCTTAAGCTTTGGTTGTTGTTGAAGGTTATATAAATGATGGAAATGCAGGTTTTACCCTCATCACCTCCGGCTAGGGGTTTGCGCGCTTCGCGCGCCTGCGCGTCGCCCTTCGGGCTCCTTGCCGCGCCTTCGGCGCGATCTGTTCCGGACTGGATGAGAAAACCCAAAAAAAGCTGTCCTACTCCGGGATGTGCTTGTCCTGCTCCGGAACAGAGCCTGCGCCTCGCGCTTCGCGCTCGCTCCGGGATGGAGGTCATGCCGCTCGACCAGACGACGAGGGTTTGCAGCAACACAGGAAGGATTACCGATCGCCCCGCTGCGCGTTCCGCGCAGCATTCCGCTTTCCGCTGCTTTTCGTTTCGCTCCGGATAGCTATCCGGCTTCACCAGAAGCTCTACAAGCGCCCCAAACGTATCTGGGTATATCTACCCCTCACTCAAGAGATTTAAACCGCTCTAATCGCGTTTAAGCGCGTCTATCGATCCGATGAGGGAAGATTGTTGGGCGTCCGGAAACTTAGCGCTCGCTCGCTATAGTGTGTCTCCGATCCGGACTATCAAACTCTAACAGGGAGCCGCCGCATGATCTTTCAAAACCATCGCCTGAACATTCAAGTCCTGTCCCTCGAAGAAGTCGCCGACCTGCTCGAAGGCAACGAGCCCGAACATGAAGCAGACTTTGGCGCGTTCAAGGCAATCAAGCTCTCATCCGGCAATATCTGCATCACCTCGCACGGCGACCGCCATCTGTTGATCGGTGCCAAGTAACAGCTAAAGCGGGGAGGCAATATTATTGTCTCACCATGTCTGAATTAGCCGTTCCTTGTATTGCAATGACGTACTCGTTCCGGTACAATGGTATCGCGTCCGGTAAGTCAGTAATGACTGAATCGCTGAGAGATTGTGGTAAGGCTGCCGCAGCTAGGAAAGCGCTTCACGGATTCGCAAGATGCAACAGCCAGTGTGTCGTCCTGGCAACCCAAAGCGTAATGTGCCGCTGCACCTGCACAACAGCCAAAGATTTTCACATTGGCTGTTTAGGTGATGCACATGAACGATTCCCAAGTTTCCCCCCAAATTCCCGCCCTCGCACGAGCCAAGCAAGTCTGCCATGCGCTCGGAATCCATCGCACGACCCTGCACGTATGGATGCAGAGCGGCAAATTTCCGAAGCCGATCAAGCTCGGCGGACGCAACGCATGGCCCTGGGCTACCGTCCGTGAATGGCTCGACCGCCAGAACGAGGCGGTGCCGGTATGAACATGAAGTGTCCGAAAATCGTATGGGGCGCGAAGGACGGCGATCACCTCGACCTCGATGCGATCCGCAAACCCGGCCAGCCCTGCATCGCTGAGATCATCAAAGCCAGCCAGCCGAAGCAGGCCGACCCGTATCTGGTCATCGAACGATCGTTGCGCATCGCTAACGGCATCGCCGAATCAATACTTCGGCTTCATCCTCATCAGGTCCGGGCAAAGTCTGCTCTCGTTGCAGCGATGCTGCGCCAATACGAAAACATCCTGAGAGCCGAGCGTCAGATCGAGATCGAGCGTCACGATACTGCACTTCGCGACATTGATGTGCAGGCCAACGAATTGATATTGCTTAGCGAACTGGTTCATAATTAGGTCGTTCCTGTGTGAAAACTGAAAGGCGCCTTCGGGCGCCTATTTTTCGCCTGTATTGTCGTCTTTTGTAGCGTCTGAAATCCAATAACCATAACGCTCGGTATCATTGCGTCATGGAACCCCGGATTAAGCTTTACGACCGCGCAGCATGGAAAAGACTCCGCCTCGAACAACTCAGGCGTGAGCCGTTTTGCGTCTTCTGCGCCCGCTCTGGTCGTCAAGTTCCCGCCACCGTCTGCGATCACATTCAGCCTCATCGCGGTGATGAATCGCTGTTCTTCGACCCGGAAAACCTTCAAAGCGTTTGCAAAACGTGCCACGACGCGATCAAGCAACGCTTTGAGAAGTCCGGTTACGAGGCAGGTGGCGACATTCACGGCATTCCATTCGATCCCTCGCACCACTGGAATGCACGAGCATGATCACCGTCGACTACATCCCCAATCCACGCCTCGCGATCCTGGCGAGCGAACTTGAACTTCTGAACCTCGAACTGTTGGACGAGGGGTTCGATGATCGGGTGCGAATCGCAACCCTTCGCCACGCAGCACGCCACATGCTCCGGATGAGCCAGCTTTTCGTGAATCGACCTGTCGAGAACAACGATGAAGCGGAGTTCGATTTTGCCTGAGCGCTTCCTGATGCAACCTGGCGATTACCTCGTCGCCTTGCTCGCAATGTTCGCAGCGATCTGGGGTGGCCTGGTCAGCTACTTCCGCCGAATCCAGTCCGGCGAGCAGCATTCCAGGCTGGCCGCTATTGCACACATCGCGACATCCGGATTTGCTGGCTTCATCGCTTGGCTCGGTTGTGTCGGGGCGGAGGTTCCAGCGCCGTTTACCGGCGTGATCTGCGGCCTTGCCGGCCACATGGGTGCTGAATTCATCCGACTGCTCGATCACCGATTTACGGATCGGCTGAAATGACCACGATCCCAATCAGCCTGCTCGACCAGATCGTCGCGATCAACAAGGCACTCGCGGATTACGCAGAGGAACGTCGTGTCGGTTGGGACGAGTTCATCCGCAAGAGATCCGGCTCCCGACGTACTGGTGGAGCCGCTCGGGCAGTCCCTGCCAAAGCCTCGGGTCTACCTGCGGGAGTTCGAGTGAGCAGAACGAAGGCAGGAGATCGATACGCAGCGATCATCTTCGCTAATGGTCGATCAAGAATGATCGGAACATACGACGCCCCAGAAGAAGCCCACCTCGTGTACTGCAAGGCACACATCGAGTTGCACGGCGAGCGGTCGCGCTATTGGAGCCAACGGCATGAAATCTAGTCGCGAACCCGAACAACTCCCCGATGGCGTCATTGCATGGGGCTGGCGCTATCGAGTCAAGATCAGCACTCGCAGCGGAACACACGTTCTACCCGCTGAGTTCGAAACAGCCGACGCAGCACACGCTGCTTACCTCGAAGCACAGGCATCGCAATGGAACGGATGATGCTGACGCAGAGCGCAAAGGTGCGGGGGGCAGGGAAATGATGCCAACGATCGACCAGGGACGAACGCCCGTCCCCTGTCAATTTTCCGCTAACGTAAATTTCGCCTGACGAAATGGCACGCAAACCACGCGCAGACGGAACGAAGTTCGCCGTTGAAACCGCAGCCGATCTTGCTCGTCCGCTACCCGAGCCCATCTTCCCGTTGTCCGATCGCGCCCAGAAGTATTGGCCGGTGATCGTTAACTCTAAGCGCCGTGAGGCATGGACCGAGTCCGACCTGTTCCTGGCGGCGAATCTCGCCGAAGACTACGGCGAGCTTGAGCGCCTGCGGAAGCTCATGGCTACCCAAGCGCCGCTGATTCCCGGCACAGGCAAGAGGAAGTTCGATAAGCATCCGGTGCTGCTGGTCATCGATGACGTTCAGAGCCGGATCATCTCGACCTGCCGTGCCCTGCAAATCCACGCCAACGCAACAGTTGGCCTCGTGCACCACCAACGCGAGAAGAATCAGGCTGCACGTGAGATCGCCCAGGCAATCGAGGCTGCCGATGACGATCTGATCGCCCGCCCCAAGCTCAGGGCTGTTGGATGAGTCGTAGCAGGGCGAGCCGCATCATCCGGTTCATTGAAGCGTTCTGCCGGGTGCCCGACGGGGTGCATGTCGGAAAACCGATCAAGCTTCATGCCTTCCAGAAGCGGTTCATCAAAGCCGTCTACGACAACAAGCGCGGCACCCACAAGGCGTTCCTGAGCATCGCACGCAAGAACGGCAAGACAGCTCTGATTGCTGCGCTGGTGCTCGCACACCTCGTCGGCCCGGAAGCGCAGCAGAACAGCCAGATCGTGTCCGGAGCGCAGTCTCGCGATCAGGCCGCGATCGTGTTCAACCTCGCTGCGAAGATGGTATCCCTGAACCCGGCGTTAGCTGAGATCGTGCGCGTGGTCGAGTCGCGCAAGCAGTTGTTCGGTTTGCCGATGAATGTCGAGTATCGCGCCCTTGCGGCTGACGGGAGGACCGCACACGGCTTGAGTCCGGTGTTGGCGATCCTGGACGAAGTGGGCCAAGTGAGGGGGCCGCGTTCGGACTTCATCGACGCCATCACCACGGCGCAGGGCGCCCACGAAGCGCCGCTCCTGATCGCCATCAGCACGCAGGCGGCGAACGACGCAGACCTCTTCTCGATCTGGCTCGATGACGCCCAGCGCTCCGGCGACCCTCACATCGTGTCCCACGTCTATGCGGCACCGGCTGACTGTGCGCTGGACGACCGCAAAGCGTGGAAGGCTGCGAACCCGGCCCTCGATGTTTTCCGCAGCCTGAACGACGTACAGCGGCAGGCAGCGGAAGCGAAGCGTATGCCGTCAGTGGAGAACACGTTCCGCAACCTGACGCTGAATCAGCGCGTCAGCACCGTATCGCCGTTCATGTCGCTCAACGTCTGGAAGGCGTGCGGCGATCCGTCTGCCTATCTCGACGGACTCGAAGTCTATGGCGGCCTCGACCTGTCGGCACGCACCGACCTCACTGCCTTCGTGCTGATCGGAAAGGATGCCTCCGGCACGTGGCAGGTACAGCCGCACTTCTGGACGCCTGCCGTCGGGCTGATGGATCGCGCTCGACGCGATCGCCAACCCTACGACATTTGGCGCGATCAAGGCTTCCTGCGCACCACTCCGGGCGCAACTGTCGATTACGAACAGGTGGCCCGCGACATCGCCGAGATCACTGACGGGCTGAACGTCAAGGCGATCGCCTTCGACCGCTGGCGCATCGAAGTGCTCAAGAAGGAGTTCGATGCTATCGGCCTGAGCCTACCCCTCGTCCCACACGGACAAGGCTTCAAGGATATGAGTCCCGCCCTTGATGCGCTCGAAGCTGAGGCGCTGAACGCCCGCATTCATCACGGCATGCACCCGGTCCTGACGATGTGCGCGGCGGGCGCGGTCGTCACCAGAGATCCGGCAGGCAACCGCAAACTCGACAAGTCAAAAGCGACGGCCCGGATTGACGGAATGGTCGCGCTCACGATGGCGTTCGGTGCCGCGAACCAGGCCGCTGAAGAAGAGCGCGAGCCCGAGTACCAGATGATGTTCCTGTAACCGGCGACCGGACAATTCAGGACTATGGCGGACAAGTAAGTTATTGAATGCCATATCCATAGGCGAGAAAATTATGCCTATGGATAAACAGAAATTTTTCAAGGCTTTATCAGCCTTCACCGTCAAATCCTTCGATCCCGAGCATGGAATCATTCGCGGCATCGCCACCACTCCGAAGACCGATCGGGACGGCGACATCGTGATGCCCGAAGGCGCGGTTTTCGAACTGCCGCTCCCCTTGCTTTTCAACCACGACCCGAATCAACCGATTGGCCACGTCATCGAGGCGACTGCAACCAAGGCAGGCGTAGAGATCGTGGCCAAGGTCGCTAAAGACGCGACCGCCAAGATTGCCGAAATCTGGCAACTGATCAAGTCCGGCCTCGTGGGTGGCTTCTCGGTCGGATTCCGCGCTCTTGAGGCCGAGCCGATCGAAACCGGCTTCAAGTTCAACAAGTGGCAATGGCTGGAGCTTTCAGCCGTGACCATCCCGGCGAATACCGAGGCCGCCATCCAAGTCGTCAAGTCCGTATCAATCAACACTGAGGTAAAACCCGCAATGACCATCTCCGAGCAAATTCAGCAGTTCCAAGCCAAGCGAGCCGAGGTTCTGGCCGATATGGATGCGCTGATCACCAAGGGCGCCACCCTGTCGCAAGATGAGGACGCGCAATACAAGGCCGCTGAGGCGGAAATCGCTGCCATCGATCAGCATCTTGATCGTCTGAAGGCTGCGGAGGCCCGCCAAGCCAAGGCTGCGAAGCCCGTCGCTGGCTCCCATATCACCGTCGAAGACAACGCCCCGAAGGGCACCGACTTCGTCCGCTACACCAAGTCGCTCGCGCTCGCGAAGGGCAACCCGATGCAGGCCGTCGAGATCGCCAAGGCTGCCGGCTACGGCAACCGCGTCGAGACTGTCCTGAAGGCTGCGATCGCTGCCGGTTCGACCACCGACGCCGGCCTCTCGGTGCTCGTCGAGAACCAACTGATGACCAGCGAGTTCATCGACCTGCTTCGCCCGGCGACCATCGTCGGCAAGCTGTCGGGCGTGCGTAACGTCCCGCAGAACATCCGCATCCCGCGTGCGACCTCCGGCACCTCGGCGAACTGGATCGGTGAGGGCAAGGCTGCTCCGATCACGAACGCCGCATTTGCTGACCTCGAAGTCGGCTCGCACAAGCTCGGCGCTATCGCGGTCTTCACCGAAGAACTGCTGCGTCGCTCCGAGCCCGCCGCCGAAATCCTCGTCCGTGACGATCTGCTGGCCGCCGTCGTGCAAGCCGTCGATGTGGCTTTCATCGACCAGGCGAATGCGGGCATCGCTGGCGTGAAGCCTGCCTCGATCGCCAACGGTGCGACCTCGGCTGTGGCCTCCGGCACGACCGCCGCGAAGGTGCGTGACGACGTGAAAGCGGCCTACGGTGCCTTCGTCGCCGCGAATCAGCCGATCGCGTCGGGCGTGTGGATCATGCACCCGAGCACCGCGCTGTCGCTGTCGATGATGATGAACGCCACGACTGGCCTGCGCGAGTTCCCCGGTGTCGATTTCGTGACTGGTGGCACCTTCGAGGGCCTGCCTGTCGTGTTGAGCACCAACGTTCCCGGCACCCCGGTGGCTGGCTACGACCTGATCCTCGCCGTGCAGAACGAAATCCTGCTCGCGGAAGGTGGCCTTGCCATCGACGCTTCGCGTGAAGCCTCGCTGGAGATGGATACCGCTCCGGTCCATGACAGCAAGACCCCGACCCCGGCCTCGCTGGTGTCGCTGTGGCAGACCGGCGCGATGGCGATCAAGGCCATTCGCGGCATCACCTGGACCCGTCGGCGTCCGACCGCTGTGTATCGCATCAGCGGCGCCAAGTACGCCTGATGACCACGCCCCGGCCTCACGGTCGGGGCAATGACCCAAGGGATGCACATGGCCTTCTTCGATTTCCTCAAGCGCACCAAGTCAGCGAGTCCGGTTCCGTCGAATGCGGGCGGCTGGTTCCCGGTCATCCGCGAGTCCTCGCCGGGTGCGTGGCAGCGTGACGAGGCGATCGAGGTCGAGACTGTGCTGGCACACAGCGCCGTCTTCGCCTGTGCGTCCCTGATCAGCAACGACATCGGCAAGCTGCCTATCCGCGTCAGCGCCAAGCAGAAGGGCGTCTGGACCGAGATCAACCACGAGCTTGCCAAGCTGTTCCGCAAGCCGAACAGCTACCAGAACCGTGCGCAGTTCTTCGGTGCATGGACGCTATCGAAGCTGCTGTATGGCAACGCGTACATGCTCAAGCAGCGCGACGCATCCGGTAAGGTCATTGCCCTGCATGTGCTTGATCCTCGCGCTGTGACGGTGCTTGTTTCCGATGATGGCGCTGTGTTCTATCAACTCCGGCAAAGCACACTGGCCGGGATCGCTGAAGAGGGCGCAACCGCTCCCGCCCGCGAGATCATCCACGATCGCGGCATTACCCCTTATCACCCCCTCGTCGGTGTCAGTCCTCTGACTGCTGCCGGTTACGCTGCAATGCAGGGCGTCAATATCCAGCGCAATAGCTCGAAGTTCTTCGAGAACGGGGCGCAACCTGGGGGCGTCCTGACTGCACCCGGTGCAATCTCGAAAGAGACTGCCGATCGACTCAAGGCGGACTGGGAGTTGAAGTTCAGCGGTGCCAACTTCGGCAAGACTGCCGTCCTTGGTGACGGCCTGAGCTTCCAGCAGATGACCGTTTCCGCTGTCGATAGCCAACTGATCGAACAGCTTCAATTCACCGCGCAAGACGTGTGCAGGGCGTTCAACATCCCGGCGTGGAAGATCGGCGCCGGTCCTGCTGCCCCCTACACCAGCAACGAGCAGATGAGCCTGTCCTACTACTCGGACGCGGTTCAGCACCTCGTGGAAGCCATCGAGCTGTGCCTGGATGACGGCCTCGATCTGCCCGCAACCATGCGCACCGAGCTCGACGAATCCGCCTTGCTGCGCATGGATACCGCCAGCCGTTACACCGCGCACAGCAGCGCGATCAACGCCGGCTGGATCACGATCAACGAAGTGCGCGCCCGTGAGGGACTGCCCCCGGTGAAGGGCGGCGATGAGGTCTATCGCCAGATGCAGGATCGCCCCCTGTCGGAAGCCCCGGAGAACACTGAAGAGGTGCCGGCATGACCACGCTGGATCAGGCGCGCTATCACCTCCGCATCGACGGCACCGAACACGATGCAGAGATCGAGCAAAAGTTGATGCTCGCCCGCGCCATCGTTTCCGACTATATCGGCAGCAACAACCAGTCGAATGGTGACGTTGAACAAGCCGCCACGATGCTTGTCCTCGGCGAGCTTTGGCTGAACCGCGAATCGAGCAGTGCCGACGTACTGAGTCCGGCTGTTCGCAGCCTGCTTGAGCGTCAAAAGGTGCAGGCACTGGCATGAAGCTGAACGCTGGTCGCCTGCGCCACCGCATCCGGATCGAAAGGCCGATTGCCACGCAAGACCCGGATACGGGCGCACTCACTGAAGCGGTGCAGATCATCGGCACTGTCTTTGCCAGTATCGAGCCGCTGAGCGCCCGCGAGTTCATCGCAGCCCAATCAACACAAAGCCAGATCACGGCCAAGATTCTGATGCGCTATCGCACCGGACTCACCCCGGATATGCGCCTTATCGATGTCGCTACTGGCACCGTCTATAACCCCGCTGGCTTCCTTCCTGACCCCTATACGGGCCGGGACTGGCTGACGATTCCCTGCGTGGTGGCGTGATGCTGACGCTGAACGTTCGAGAACTTGCGGCCCTGACCGATCGCCTGCGCGACATCGAAGCCAAGATCGCCAAGAAGGCACTGCGCGCTGCTGCCCGGAAGGGCATGGCGATCGTCCGCGACGAGGTGAAGGCCAACGCCCCAGAAGACACCAGCCCTGACGCGGACAACATCAGGACGAAGACCCACATCGCCCTGCAAACGAGCTTCCGGCGTGGGGTGCTTTTCGTCCGCGTGGGCGTGCGTGGCGGGGCGAAGCAGAACCCCGACACCCCGTACTACTGGCGGATGGTCGAGTTCGGCACGCAGCACATTGCGGCCAAGCCCTTCATGCAGCCCGCCCTTGAGAACAACGCCGACGCGGTCATCGATCGCATCGCCGAGGAACTGCGCAGGGAGTTGGACAAGGCATGAACCTCTTTCAACTGATCAAGCAAAGCCCGGCCTGCACGGCAGTGCTCGGTGACAACCCGGTCCGCTTCTTCGAGTTCGGTAGTGCGCCGCAGCTTCAGACCGCTCCCTACGCCACGTTCCAGGTCATCAACGGCACGCCCTTCAACGCGCTCTCCGGCCCTGCTGCGGCGGACCAGATCACCTACCAGATCGACGCATGGGCCAAGAGCGCCATTGAGATCAGGACGCTGGCGACAGCCATCCGCGAGGCGATCGAGGGTAGCGGCTACATCGTTTTCTTCAACACGGGCAAGGACGACGAGTCCGGCCTGTTTCGCTACACCACCCGTTTTCAATCTATCCATCTGAGGTAATCGAGCATGGCCAAACTCACCCAAGGCACCAAGCTGTACTGGATCAAAGACGCCACGACCGTCGTGGCTGTGGATGCTGTCTCCATCAGCGGCATCTCCGCGCAGCGTGACAGCATCGAAACCACCACGCTGTCCGACAACGCCAAGACCTTCGCACCCGGCCTGATGTCGCCGGGCAGCGCGCAATTCACCATCCAGTTCGACCCGTCGAATACCGCCCACAAGGATTTGCATGCCGCCTATGTCGCTGGCACCCAGATCAAGTGGGCGCTCGGCTGGAGCGACGGCACCGCCGCCCCGACTGCTACTGCTGGCGCTTTCACCCTGCCACCGACTCGTTCGTTCATGTCGTTCGAGGGCTACGTTTCCGACGTGACCTTCGATTTCAGCCTGAACAGCGTCGTGACCTCGCAAGTCTCGGTGCAGGTGTCGGGGATGCCGACGATCTCGGCGAAGGCTTGATCATGAACCTGGCTGAACTGAAGAACGTCGGCGCCTTCATCCCCGCCGAGCCGGTGAAGGTGCCCGTTGAGTGGAAGGGCTACACGTTCGACGTGTGGGTCAAGCGCCTGAGCTTCGGCGACGTGGAGTCGCTGTTCGCGGCAGACGACCGTTCGCGCTCGGCCCGCATGATCGCCGCCGCGCTCCTGCTTGGCGAGAACAAAGAGCCGATCAGCTACGAAGACGCCTATCGCTTGGATGTTTCGCTGGCCTCAAAGCTGATCGAAGCCTTCAACTCGGTCAACGGCGTCCAACCGGGAAACTGAGTGACGCCGACATCGTCTGGCACGAGCTTGTGCTATGCGGCGTCGGCGGGAAAACGATTGCAGAGGCGAAAGCGAACATGAGCTATCACGAGGCACAGCAATGGTTCGCCTACGCCAAGCGAAGCGGTGGCCTGCGGCATAACGATCGACTGCTCGCCACGATCGCCACGCAGATCAACCGGCTGTGTGGTGGGGAAGCTGAAGTGGGCGACTTCCTGCCGAACATGCGAGCGCAACACGACGAAACGGTGGCTGATATGGGCAGTGTGATGAACATTCTTGCGGGTGTGGCGTAATGAGTCGAAGCCTCGGCACGCTCACGCTCGATCTGATCGCCAAGACGGGTGGCTTCGAGTCCGGCATGGACAAGGCCGCCCGGATTGCCGACAGGAAAACCCGCGAGATGGAGCGACAGTCACGTGAGCGGGCCAAGGCGATCGAAGTCGCCTTTACGCGAATGGCGGCAGGCGTCACTGCTGCATGGGGTGCGCTGAACGTTCTGGGTAGCGTCAAGCAGGCGGCTGACCTTGCCGACCAGCTATCGAAGCTCTCGCAACGTACTGGCGTTGCGATCGAGAGTCTGTCGGCCCTGAACTATGCGGCAGGGCTCAACGACGCGACGTTCGACGATATGGGCGAGGCGCTCAAGGGGCTGGCGAACAAGATGTTCGAGGCTGCCAGCAAGGGTGGAGAAGCTGCTGAAGCGTTCGACGCACTGGGCATCCGCGTCACCGACAGCGCCGGGAGGCTGCGCAGTGTCGATACCGTCCTGCTCGACATCGCCGACGCCTTCAGCAAGATGGAAGATGGGGCTGGGAAGTCGGTCATCGCCAACAAGCTGATGGAAGAGTCCGGTATCCGCCTGATCCCGACGCTCAACAACGGGCGTGCAGGGCTGGAAGCGATGCGCCAGGAGGCCGAAGCCCTCGGCGGCATCATGGGCGACGATCTTGCCAAGGCGTCGGTCGAGCTGAACGACAACCTCACCCGGATGCAGACCCTTGCGCAGGGGCTGGCAGCAAGCGTGGGCAACGCTTTGATTCCAACGATCAATGCACTGGCGAGGGAGTTCTTGAACGCACGGCGTGCCGGGCTTTCGTTCATGGAGGCGCTGGTCGGCATCGGGCTGTCGGACCCGACGAAGTCACCGGCAGAACATATCGCCCGCCTTAACGCCGAACTGGAAACCCTCGAGAACGGCAAGTGGCACGAGAAGTCGCTGTTCGGGAATCTGGTGCCCGACAAGATGATCGAGCAGAAGCGCAAGGAACTCGAATACTGGCGGCTGATGCAACAGGGCATGGAAGGCGGCAACGCACCCACCTTGCCCGCTGTCACGGTCACTGCACCGCTCCTGCCGACACCTCCCAAGACGCCGAAGGGCAAAACTGCGCCCGAGCTTGATCCGCAGGGCGCGTACCTGAAGACGATCGCGGCACTGTTCGAGATTCAGGGCAAGGCCATCACCGGGGCGTTCGAACTCACTGCTGCACAGTCGGAACTGCTGTCGGTCATGGCCTCCCCAGAATGGGCAAAGATGTCACCGGCCATGCAAGAGGCGATCGTCGCGCAATCGCGGCTTGCCAGCGAAGCCGAGAAGGCAGCCGTCGAGCAAGAAAAACTGAACGCGCTGCTGGCAGCTACGCCCACTGCCCAACTTGAGGCGCAACGGGCCACGATGCAGTTCCTGGCTGACGCGTTCGAGAAGGGCAAGATCAGCGTCGAGCAGTACAACGAGGCTGTGAATGCTGCACTGGGCAACACCGCGCCGCTAGAGAAGATGCAGGAAAGCGTTCTGAGCCTTGAAACGGTGATGAACGATGCCGCCCGGAACATGGCCGATGCCTTCACCGACTTCGCTATGGGCGTCGAGACTGACGCCGGCAAGATGGCCGAGGCGTTCATCGCCGACATCCTGCGCATGATCGTTCAGGCGCAGATGCTGCAAGCAGTGCAGGCTACGATGGGCCTCTTTGGCTTCGCCAAGGGTGGCGTGTTCGACGGCGGGTTGCAGCCCTTCGCATCCGGTGGCGTCGTCAATTCGCCGACGTTCTTCAAGTTCGCATCCGGCGGCGGCTTCAAGAATGGCCTGATGGGCGAAGCAGGACCGGAGGCCATTCTCCCGCTCAAGCGAGGCAGCGATGGAAAACTGGGCGTCAGCATGAACGGCGGCGGCGGTAATAACGTCGTCGTCAATGTGCATGAAGCACCCGGCACGCAAGCACGTGTGCAAAAGGGTACGGATGCGCAGGGCAATATGACGCTGGACATCATCGTTGAGCAGATCGAAGGCAAGATGGCTTCCAATCTCGCACGCGGGCGCAGTCCGATCGGCAACACGATGGAAAACGTGTATGGCCTGAACCGTGCAGCAGGGGCGCGTCGATGAGCACGCCGACGTTCCCCACGACGCTGCCGAAGCCCTCGATGCGCCAATACAGCCTGACGCCGATGAACAACGTCCTGCGCACTGAGATGGAGTCCGGCCCTGCGAGAACTCGACGCCGCTATATCTCCGTGCCGACCGACGTGTCGGTGACTTGGACCCTGACGCTTGCCGAGCTTGACGCGTTCCAGACGTTCTACCGGGAAACGATCTATGACGGGGCAGGTTGGTTCCAGATGCCCGTCGTGATGGGTGACGGCGAAGCCATGCGCAAAGCGCGATTCAAGCAACCCTATCAAGCCGAGGCAGTCGTCAACGAACACGTTTGGCGCGTCACGGCAACCCTCGAAGTGATGGAGCTTTAACGATGGCTATCTTTGTGTGGGTTCCGACCTACGGCAGCGCCCTGACTGTGCAGCCGGAAGTGCATGTAATCCCGCCTGATCAGTTCGGCAGCGACGCCGAGCGACGGATTCAGATCGGCACGCAGCACATCAGGCGTGTGTGGTCGCTGACCTTTGAGAACCGGGCGAACGAGACTGCCGACCAGATCGAAGCGTTCTTGACTGCGCGTGGCGGACTGGAGACGTTCGACTGGGTGCCGCCGCATGGGGTGGTTGGGAAGTGGGTTTGCCGCGAGTGGGGCAGCAGCCCGACTAGCCCGACCACCCGTAGCGTGAGCGCGACCTTCGAGGAAGTGTTCGAAGTCTAGTCAGGACTTAACGGATAACAGCGCAGCTATGGCTGTACCAACTACGGTGATTACGGTAGTTACTACAGCAATAGTCAGCGGGTGGCGGAGTGCACGCCGCAACACAGATGGACGTGCTGTATCCCCAATATCAAGGCCCTGACCTACCTCGATAGTTCGAGGCGGCTTTCCAGACTTGTCTGATTGCGCATCCTTGATAATGGTCGCGCCGGGGCCGATTGCGAGGTCGCCTGACCCTACATGCAACTGCCCCACATTTATGCTTAGATTGCGCTGATCACTTCCCTTTGCAGTTACGGCTCCGGTTCCACCGACGAACTCCAACCCGCCCTCAAGGGCTTCGTATCCTTTATCAAGGATCTGGCCGCATCCGCCTTCTGGGCCGAACATCGGTTGCCAACGAATAAAACCTTGTTCCTTAAGCCAATCGCATACTTGCGTGATCCGGCCGACCGGTCCCATCAGGTCCGCAAACTCTTGTGGAGAGGGAACGTAGAATCGAGAGTCATCTTCATCGTACTTCGCGGCGAAGAAACGCAGCAGCAGCCATCGGCGTTGGGATGTGGAAATCGAGCCAGCGAAAACCGAAGGGTGGATCTTCCAGACGGCGGCCGCAGCGTAACGGTGCCCTGTGTGGTGCTCGTCTAGCACTTTCACCTGCTCCAAGAGCCCTACAGCCTCAAAGGCACGGAGCGAGCTAACCAAGACTTGGAACGACTCGTAGTCATCTCCTTTGACCGCGCTTCCAGTCTTGCGGTCTCGTATCAATCCGCAGACTTTGCCATCACCTTGATCCCAAGCCATCTCGTTGTAACCTCACTCCACCCGCCTCAGTTTATCGAAGGTGCTCGGCCCGCGCGATCGCATCAACCAAAGTCCATTGATGATCAGGGTTTGTTGTTACCTCGCAGAGGAGAAGGGGGTTGATTCCAATCTCATGCAAGTATGCGATGGGGTCGTCTAGCCATCGGTCGTTACAAAAGACGAACCCAATGACTTTCCTTTCCTCCTCCAGAAGCCCCGTGAGCAGTTCCAACTCCTTGGCGGAGTAGTATTCCGACGGGTCGTAGTCCCACTTTTGGGCGTTACATTTGTAGCAGAGCATCACGATGTTCCCCGGTTCGCGCCTGCCACCAGCACTGAAAGGAATGTGGTGGTCAAGCTGTAGATCGCCGGAACAACCGCACGCAAAGCAACGGCCTCGAAAAAGGGAAATCAGCTCATTGCGGAAGTGATTCCAAATCACGCCGTACCCATAGCGGTCGAGAAAGGCCTCACGGTCCTGGCGTCGGGCCTGCTTGGCGTCCTTTGCTTGCAAACTCCTCTTCCGTCCCTTTGGTCGCGACTGCGGCCTGTGGACGTTAAAGGGGGCGCCAGGTAGGGGCTGCGCGCCGCAGAGTTCTCTCAGGGATATGAGTTCGCCCGTTTTCGAGTCGAAGGCTGACTCGACCTGATCGAACCGGATCAGATGCATGTGTCGGTCTTCGGGTGCTAGCGCGGAAAACTGCTCGGCACCATATGGGACGAACGCTGTCATCTTCTCCTGCACTACCTTGCGGCGTGTCTCACGATACCGAACGGTCAGCGTTCTCATCTCGATGCTCAGTCGCGCATCACGCGGGCCAACGCTTTCTTTGCCGCCGTCGCTGCCTTCTTCGCACGCTCGACTTCCGCCTCCGCCGCTGCGAGTAGGTTCATCGCAGCCTCAACGTTAGTGCCCGGTAGCCAGCCTACGACCTTTGCCACCTCGTTCTCGTTGTTGCTGACGATGCCATCCACCGCGCCGTAAAGAATGTTGAAGCGGTGCTTGCAATACTGGCCCACCACACCGGCAGGACAGGTGCAGGTGGCCGTGAGGTTCGAGCCCTCACGGCTGAAGACGACTTCGTAGGGTTCCGATGCTGAGCCTTGTACCTGGAATGTAACCGACGCCATCTCACGTTCTCCGATCACTGCTTGGCGTCAGCAGGCACGACGCCAGAGCGCAAAAAGTCGACGAATGTCGCTTGCGCGCAGATGTAGAAGCCTTCTTCAACGTAGGAGCCAGGCTCTCCGGGTTGCCACTCGAAGAACTTGAACCCAACGGAGCCGGGCTGGATGAGCTTCTGTTCGACCTTGTCAGGGCTGGCCTGAGTGATCTTCGCGAGGAAACGGTTCAGTTCCTTCGTGCCGGCGATCATCTCTCGCGAGCCGAGAAGGTCGTTCTCGCGGAACGCGAACGCGGGAGGGGCGCCCTCCGTCCATTCCTGATAGCGCCTCTTGACCTTCTCGCCGTCAGCGTTGGTGATGGTTTTCACCCGCTCGGAGAAAACGATGTCTAGCGCCGGACGGAATGCCTTCGGAACCCTGAACGCCCACCCAACGGCGCACCCTTCATCGTCGAAGGTGACTTCTGGCACCCGGCGCTTGGTGTTGCGCTCGGTAGGCTTGGGCAGGTCTTCGTCTTCTGTATCCATGCGACTGTCGAGTAGTTGGCGCATGGTGGAGTATGACAAAGTTCTCATCCCAATGGGAATGAAGTCCTACCCTGCCCGCTTTTCGTTGCGCATCTCGCATCGGGTCGCTACGCTCCGGCCTTGAGCGATGGGCTCGCTCAAGCAGTGGATGAGCTTAGGAACTGTCCAATTTCTGTCCAACCCGGATGGACAAGAGCGCAAATTTTATCAAAGCATTTGTATTGAAATCAATGACTTACATTAATGTCTACGACATGTGCAAGGCGGTCGATCGCGGCATGCGCATGGACGGCATCCAGTTGCTGGAAAAGCTCGGCGGCAAGTCGGGGCACTGGACCGCAGCCTGACGCTGCGGCATGAAACCGCTTCTCTCTGCGGCACGGGCAACGCGCCGCCCCGGTTTCGGGCGGCACATGCTGCGGCTGGTTCTCGCGCTCGCGGCCAGCCTGTCGCCCCTTGCGCTGCAGGCCACCGTACCGGTTCCTCCCGATCCACTGAAGCGCGTCGAACTGTCGGAGAGCGAACGGCTCTACGTCGCGCTCACCCAACGCATCACGATGTGCGTCGACCCGGACTGGGAGCCCTTCGAACGCATCAACGCGGCTGGTGAGCACGAAGGCATTGCGGCCGATCTGTTGCGGCTGGTTGCGCAGCGGGTCGGCCTCGAGCTCCAGCTCATCCCGGTTTCGTCCTGGGACGAAAGCCTCGAAGCGTCGAAGGCGGGCCGTTGCCAGATCCTGAGCTTCCTCAACCGGACCGACTCGCGGGAGCAGTGGCTGCGCTTCACAGCCCCGATCTTCCTCGACCCCAACGTTCTCATCACCCGGGAGGAGCACCCATTCATCGCTGACGCGCATGCGCTGAACAGCAAGCGCATCGCCTTGCCGCGAGGGACGATGGTTGAGGAGCGCATCCGGCGCGACTTTCCGAACCTGAAGGTGGTCCTGACCCACAATGAGGCAGAAGCGATCGAGCTCGTCTCCGCCCGCCAGGCGGACATGACGCTGCGATCGCTGATCGTCGCCGCCTACACGATCAAGAAAGAAGGCCTGTTCAACCTCAAGATCGCCGGCCAGATTCCCGAATACGCCAATGCCCTGAGCATCGGGGTATTGAAGGACGAGTCGATCCTGCACGGCATTCTCGACAAGGGGGTGCGCTCGGTGACGCCACAGGAACGCGAACTCATCACGAACCGCCACGTCGCAGTCAAGGTGCAGAACGATGTCGACTACGCACTGGTGTGGAAGGTCGTCATCGCCGCAACGCTCGTCGTGATCGCCGTAATCGCATGGAACCGCAAGGTGGGCGAACTCGAGCGGGCCCGTGCGGCGCTGGCGGAACAACGCATGGAGGAAGAGCGCCGGGCGCGCCTGGAGCAGAGCCGCCTCGTGGCCCTGTTGTCGCACGAGGTGCGCACACCACTCGCAATCATCGACGGTGCCGCGCAGTCGCTCAAGCTGCTCCTCGACAGCGGGGACGACGAGCGCCTGCGCCGGGTCGAGCGCATCCGTCAGGGCGTCCGGCGACTCACTGCGCTGACGAGCCAGTTTCTGGCAAAGGACCGGCTTGACGACGAGACCTTGACGCTGAGGCCTGAGCCTGCTGACTGCGCCGAGCTGCTGCGGGGCCTGCAGGGCCAGCTCGAGGATGGCGACCGCATCCGGCTCACGATCGAAGGCGACTGCAGCCTTCGCGGCGACGCCAACCTGCTGGAGGTTGCCCTGCGCAACCTGCTCGTCAACGCATTGCGGTATTCGCCGCCCGGCTCGGTCGTTGGCGCCCGAGCTGTCGGTAGCGTGCATGACGTAATGCTTGCCGTTGCCGACAACGGGCCAGGCCTGGCCCCGGAAGTTCGCCAGAACCTGTTCGCAAGCTATCTGCGCGGCGCCGACGTACAGGACAAGCCTGGCGCAGGCCTCGGGCTCTACCTGGTCAAGCGGGTCGTCGACCTGCACGGCGGCGCAATCTCGGTATCGGACGCAGCGGCCAGGGGGACCGAGTTCGTCATCACCCTGCCAAAGGCTGCGGTCGCCATCGACTCCCTTGGGTCCTGATGCGGCCGCAGCTGAACGCTGTCGGGCTGCAGCGCACGCATACCCCCGAGGAAGGTGACACCGTCCATGCCCGGCATGTGAAAGTCGCGTCGAACACGGCCACCTGATAGCGCATTTACGGGACGCGGCCGAGGGCCTTGATCGCGACGGACTCCTCGTCGAAGACCGTTCCGGCGGAGAAGGAACGCGTCGGCAAAGCTCAGGCGTCAACTGCGAGGTAATAGCCCATGCCCCGCCTTGCACGAATAGGAAATGCCTCACCGGTACGACGGCCGATCTTGATGCGGAGGCGACTGACGATGACCTCGATTCGATGCTTGTCGACATCCTCGGCCTGCATCCCGAGCACCTTGCCCAGTTCCTGTGTGGTGCACACCTCGGGCTCCGCCCGCACGAGGGCGCGCACGATCAGCAGCTCCTGAAGCGTCAGGGCGACCTCGATCCCAGCGCGCGGCGACACGACCTGCGCTGCGGACAAATCCAACTTCCAACCCCCTGCAGCCACCATGCCGCCAGCTTCGGAGCGCGACGCGATCGACTGCTCGGGCACGAAGCGTTCGCCAAGCCGCTTGAGCACCAGGACCAGTTCATCTAGATCGACCGGTTTCGGCAGATAGGCATCCGCCCCGGCGCCAAGCCCCTCCATGCGTTCGTCCCGGCGCACTCGAGCCGAAACGAAGACGATGCCCAGCCGCTTATCGTGCTCGCGCAGATAGCGGCAGATCGACAAGCCGTCCTCGCCAGGAAGACCGATATCAAGCAGCGCAACCACCCTCGGATTCACTGCCAAGTGGCGATACAACTCACCCGCATTGGCGAAGGTCGCGACCTTGAAGCCATGTCGGCGCAGCTGGAAACCCAGTTCTTCGAGAAGGATCGGCTCGTCGTCGACGATGGCGACGGTGTAGTCGGGACTGAAGGGCGGCATCGGGACTAAGGGCAGACGAAAGTCGGCGAAGCATATCGCATAGGCAGTCTGCGCACGACACGCCGCGCGGCGTCAGCGCCGCCCGTCCGCGCCAAGCGCGCAACCATCTGCGTGCAAACTTCACGGTGAGTTGAAGACTCGGACAGGGCGCCTGCCGAAGAACGGAAAGACTCACAACCCTGAGAGCATCTGTGAGTTTATTTTTTTCGCGTTGTTTTAGCCTTTATGTGGAAACAGAGTCCGAATGAAAAATTACACGCTCAAACATCAATAACCGTCAGTTCAAGGTCTGCCATGAACAAGATCTACCGCGTTGTCTGGAATCACGCTCAAGGGGTATGGCAAGTCGCATCGGAAGCCATCCGGGGCCGGTCGAAAGGCATCTCTGCAGGACGCACCGTGCGCCGAAGCGCGATGCGCCTGGCGTTCGCCGCATCCACGGCGTTCGCTTCGGGAATCGCACTGGCCACCCCGGCCGTCTTCTTTGACGGGGTTGTCTCCAGCGGGCAGACCAACTTCAGCCGGGTCGTCAAAGAAGCGACAGGTGATGCCATCATCTATTCGTTCGACCTCGCGGCCGTCGCTTCTGGCAGCGCCTTCGTCGTCAGCGCCACGGGCGGTGCCGATGTCTATGTCACCGCGACCCGCAACGGATCCTCCAGCAGCTTCTCCGGCGGCTTTGACAACTGGAGCGTGGGCGTTTCCGGTACCGGGACCGCCGCCTGGCAGGAGATCATCACCGAGGGTTTCCGCCTGAGCTTCTACACGGATGCGGCACTGACGAACCCCCACCTGATCAACGCCGTTGGTATCGCGGTTAATGACTGGGGCACCTGCTGCACCGGGAGTAACGTCACACCCGATGGAAGCACGGCCGCCGGCTCGGCGATCTATGCGGTGTTCGATCCCGACGGCGCGCAGAGCACGACCCTCATCGGCAACATCACGGATGCGGCGGCACGGGCCGACACCGATGGGGACAACAGGCACTTCGTCGCCGCAATCGACGATCGCAACACCTTTTCCTCGGTAGCGTTCGCGCCGAACGGGAGTGGCGAGGCATTTGGTGCCGGCGGTGTGCTGATGTTCTCCGTCGTCGGCATTGGCTCGGTCGCCGATGGCTCCTCCGTCGTCACCGTCGGGACGCCCCCTGTTCCAGAGATCGATACCGCGGTGGGTTTCTACACGACGACGCAACTCATCGCCGACGCGGTGAAACCGGTCTTTGACGGCGGCACGCTGAAGGCTGCCAGCGATGGAACGGTCAGCGATCCGCTCACCGTCAAGGCGACAGGCGGCACGATCGACGCCGCAGGCTTCACGGTGACCTACAGCGGCGCGATCTCCGATGCCAGCGGCGCGCCCGGTGCGATGACGTTCACCGGCGCCGGCACCACCGTGCTGAGCGGAACGAATACTTACTCCGGAGCAACCACGGTCACGGGTGGCACGACCTTGACGCTCTCCGGCACGCTCGCGTCGACGACGATCAGCATCGCCAGTGGCGCGACCATGAACGACAGCAACGGTGGTCTTTCTTCGAGCGCCAGCGTCACGGCAGACGGCGCCTTCAACCTTGGTGCGAACGAGGCGATCAACACCCTCAACGGTAGCGGCACGATCGGATTGGGAAGCAACACGCTGACGGTCAACAACGGCACTTTCTCGGGGGTCATCAGTGGCACGGGCGGGCTGACCAAGACCAGCGGCGGGACGCTCGCCCTTGCTGGGACGAACACGTTCACTGGTCCGGTGGCAATCGACGCCGGCACGCTCACCTTGTCCGGCAGTCTCGCCTCCAGCGCCATCAGCATCGCCGGCGGAGCCACGCTGACCGACGCGAACGGAGGGCTTTCTTCGAGCGCCAGCGTCACGGCGAACGGCACATTCAACCTTGGCGCAAACGAAGCGATCGATGCGCTCAACGGCGGAGGTACGGTCGGCCTGGGAAGCAGCAGCCTGGCGGTAAATGGCGGCAGTTTCTCGGGTGTCATCAGCGGCACTGGCGTGCTCGTGAAGACCGGCGCCGGTTCCCTGACCTTGAGTGGCAGCAATACCTATAGCGGCGGCACCCAGATCAATGGCGGTACCGTCATCGTCTCCACCGACGCGAATCTCGGCAACACCGCCGCACCACTTGCCCTGAATGGCGGCACCCTGCGTTCGACCGGAGCCTTCACGACAAACCGGACGACGACACTGACTGGAACAGGCACCTTCCAGACCGATACCGGCACGACCCTCACCCACGATGGCGCCGTCGGGGGCACCGGTGCGTTGGACAAGAGTGGCGCCGGCACACTGCAGCTCTGTGGTGACGTGAGCCACAGTGGCGGGACGACGGTCAGCGCCGGACGACTCGACCTGTGCGGCAACGTCACGGCCACGGGAGGCGTCGATGTCGCGGCAGGCGCCACCCTCGCGCTGCTTGATTCGGCGAGCCTGGCCAGCGCAAGCCTGCTGGACATTGACGGTACGCTCGACATCTCCGGCTCCCTGATCGACGCGACCGTACGCGCCCTGACCGGCTCGGGCTCGGTCGTTCTCGGCAGCCGCGACCTTACGCTGTCAGATGCCAGCGGCACCTTCGCCGGCATCATTTCCGGCTCTGGCGGCATCACCGTCGATGGCGGAACACAGACGCTGAGCGGCAACAACACCTATACCGGCTACACGGTGATCAACACCGGCGCCGGCTTGGCGCTCGCCGGCAGTGGCCAGGCGGGCACCGGCAGCACGCTCGTGAACAACGGCAGCTTCGACATCAGCGGCAAGACCGACGACGCCCTGCTCGCGAACATGGTCGGCGCCGGAAACGTGAACCTCGGTGCCAATGAACTGACACTGGCCAATGCCAGTGGCAATTTCGATGGTGCTATTTCCGGCACCGGCAGCCTGAACGTCGCCGGCGGCATTGCCACACTGGGCGGCAACAGCACCTACACCGGTGGCACGACCATCGGCGCCGGGGCCACGGTGCGCATCTCCGCCGATACCAACCTGGGCGATACGAGCGGTGAACTCCGTATCGACGGAGGCACCCTGCAAACGACGGCGAGCTTCTCCAGCGCCCGCGACATGGTTCTGAGCGGCAACGCCACGTTGCAGAGCGCTGCCGCGACGACCTTCTCCCACTCGGGCGACGTCACGGGCAGCGGGGCACTGGTCAAGAACGGCGGCGGCACCCTCATCATGTCCGGGGATCTCTCCCATGACGGCGGCACCGTGGTCAATGCCGGCACCCTCCAGCTTTACGGAGACAATGCCTATACCGGCGGAACGACCCTGAACGGCGGTACGCTCAAGGTTGCCAGCGATGCCAGCCTGGGCGATGCGTCCAGCGGCATCGTCGTGAATGGCGGAACGCTGCGAACAACGTCCAGCTTCACCTCGACACGTGCGATCACTGCCGCCGGGAATGGCACCCTGAGTGCCGACAGCGGCACCACACTGACCCTGTCCGGCTCCATCGAAGGCAGTGGTCAACTGACCAAGTCAGGTACCGGCACGCTCGTGCTGTCGGGCGACAACTCCGGCGGCCACTCTGCTGGCAGCGGGTGGACAGGCGGCCTCATTGTCAACAACGGCCTGGTCCAGGTAACCAATGCGTGGGGCCTTGGCTGGGGCAACGTCACGATCAACGGCGGCTCGGTGAACACGACCGTCGACATCCTGACGGGGCAGACCATCGCTCTGGCGGGCGGCACCATCGTCAATGTCGACGCCTCCACAACGACCACCTTGTCGGGGAACATCACCGATGCGGGCGGCGGCGGCTGCTTCGTGAAGTCGGGCTCAGGCACGCTCAAGCTCACTGGGTCCATGACGCAAAGCAATGGCACCTGCGTGCAGGAAGGCGAGTTGCGCACGAACGGTACCCTGGTCAGCAACGTCACGGTCGATAGCGTGGGGATGTTGCGCGGAACGGGCACGATCGTGGGCGACATGACGGTGAATGGCACGCTCGCCCCGGGCAACTCGCCCGGAACGCTGACCGTAGCAGGTACGGTGACAATGACCCCTGGCAGCACCTACCTCGAAGACATCAACGGTCTCGGTACGGGTGCCGGCGTGGGCAACTATTCTCGCCTGCTGATCACCGGCGCCGGAAACCAGTTCATCGCCGGCGGCGCAACGCTGGCACCGAATCTCGTGGCGATCACCGGCATCGGCACCTACACCCCCTATGTCCCAAGGGTGGGCGATCTGTTCAGGATCATCTCGGCCGAGGGCGGCATCGTTGGCCGCTTTGCACCGCTCTCCCAGCCTGACGGCTTGGCATCGGGCACGCGGATGCTCGCGTTCTACGACGTGTTCGGCAGCAACAGCATCGACCTTGCGGTGGTCCCCAGTTCGTACGCAGCGTTCCTGAGTAACGCGAACTCCAATGCACGCTCTGCCGGCGGGGCTGTCGACCGCATTGTAGACGCCGATCAACTCGGGAGCGCCACGAGAACTCAGAGCGAACTCGCGTACCGCCTCGCCATGCTCGACGCTGGCAGCCTTAAGGGCATGTTTACGGCACTGGCTGGAGAAGTCCATGGTGCGCTTGCCGCGGCGGCCCCGCTGCCGGGCCAGTGGGTCCAGGGCGCGGTTGGACGCCAGTTGCGCAGTGGCGGCCAGAGCGCCGCCGACAACAAGGAGATCGCCGGACGCAACGCGCTGTGGGTGGATGTCGGCGGAGACCATGCCACCTGGGATGCGGACGCGATGGCCTCCGGATTCTCGCTCAACCGCCGCATGCTCGCCTTGGGTAGCGATCTTCATGCCGGGCCCATCGGACGAGTCGGTGTCGGTCTGTCCAACGCAAAGTCCGATGTCTCGGCGAAAGGCGGCAGCGGCACCGTCGAGGAGAACATGATCTTCGTCTATGGACAGTACCGCGTCGGCGACTATTCGATCGACGGTGTCCTGGGCTACGGCATCAACGACTACAAGAGCCGCCGCAGCGATCCGCTTGGCGTCGCCGGCTCACTGCGTTCGGACCTGGATGGTCGTAACGTCTTGGCTGGTGCCACCCTCCGCCGGTCGATCGATTACGGCAGCTTCATCCTCGAGCCCAAGGTTCGCATCCTGCTGCAGCACAGTACGCGCGAAGCCGGCAGGGAGAGTGGTGAATCGCAAGCTGCGCTGAGCCTGTCACGCCATTCGGCCGACGGAGCCCGCGTCGTCCTCGGTGCCAACCTGGCTTCGCCAGAACGCGATCCGCTGCAGGCCGACCACACGTATCAGGCGGGCTTCGGTGTCGGCGTCGACAACGGCGACGCTCTCCAACCGTCCCTGCAGTCCTCCCTTGCGGATTCGCGGCACACGATCCATGCACCCGATGCAGGTCGGGCCTTCGCCGAACTCGGAGGCTCTGCCACGATACGCATGTCGTCCGACACCTACGCCTTCATCGGCGTCAATGGGGAAGCGCGTTCCGGCAAGCGAAGCTACGGCGGAAACGTTGGTGTGCGGATATCGTTCTGACGGCTCGCCAGCCAACCGCCATGACCTTCGTGGGCCGACATTCGTTGGCTCGCGAAGGTCAGGCCCGCAGCGCCCTTCTTGCCAAGGTCTTCACGCACGGGGCAATTACGCCGACCGCATACCGACAGATCAGCCCACGTCATCGTCCCGAGCCGCCAGCCGCACCATCACCAGCGGAAAAGCGCCCGCACCGGCCAGCGCCACGGCCGACACCAGGAAGGCCAGGCCGGCCATCGGGTCGGCCAGCGCCGGATGCAAGCGCGCACCCTCGCCGGCAAAGCAGACGACGGCGGCCAGCGCGCACAGTACAGCCAGCACGAACAGCATCAGCGCGGAAAGCGGCATCCGCCGCGGGGAAGCGTTCTGCATGGTCTAAAGATTCTCAGAGGTGTCGTCAGGCACGGTCATGCACCGTGAAAGCGCATCCGCCATGGCAACTCGCCCTGGATGAACAACCGCGCCTCGTCGGACTGCGGCCGGGCGAAAAAGCGCTGTACCGGCGTATGCTCGCGCACCCGTCCGCCGGACATGAAGACGATGTCGTCGCCCAGGCGGGTGGCCTGGCCGAGGTTGTGGGTGACCATCAGGATGCGGGTGCCGTCGGTACGGATCTCGCGGATGATGCGCTCGACCTCGCCGCTGGCCGAGGGGTCGAGGCTGGCGGTGGGCTCGTCGAGCAGCAGCAGGCGCGGCTTCGTCAGCCATGCACGGGCCAGTGCGAGGCGCTGTTGTTCGCCGCCGGAGAGTTGGCGCGCGCTGTCCTCGGCACGGTCGGCCAGACCGACACGCTCGAGCATCGCCAGCGCCCGCCGCCTGCGCTCGGCCGCGGACACACCGAGCGGCTTCAGGCCCAGCGCCACGTTGTGCCTCACCGAGGCGCGCAGCATCATCGGCCGCTGAAACACCATCATCACGCCCTGCTCGGGCCGGCGGATGCCCTCGTCGCCCCAGGTCATGCTGCCGGCATCCGGTTCGATCAGGCCGCAGATCGTGCGCAGCAGCACGCTCTTGCCCGCCCCGTTGGGGCCCAGCACCAGGGTAATGCCCTCGTCGCCCAGATCGAGATCGATACCGGCCAGCACCTCGCGGCCGTTGGGCTGGTAACGCAGGTCGCGGATGCGCAGGGGGAAGATCGCCATCGTCCGTCTCAGCCGTAGCGCCGCATCGCCCAGTGGCGCAGCACGAAGGCCAGCGCGTTGAGCACGAGGATGATGACGATGAGCACGATGCCGAGCGCGATCGCCAGCGCGAGGTCGCCCTTGCTGGTCTCGAGCGCGATTGCGGTGGTCATCACGCGCGTCGCGCGGTCGATGTTGCCGCCGACGATCATCACCGCCCCGACCTCGCTCATCGCCCGCCCCAGGCCGGCGAGCACGGCCACCAGCAGCGAGTGGCGGCAGTCGTACAGCAGCGTGGTGACGCTGTCCCACCATGAGAAGCGCATCAGTTGCAGTTCTTCCGCGTAGCGCTGCCACACGTCCTCCACCACCTGGCGCGTGATCGCCGCAATCAGGGGCACGACGAGCAAGGTTTGGGCGACGACCATCGCCAGCGGCGTGTACAAGAGCCCGAAACTGCCGAACGGCCCCGATCGCGACAGCAGCAGGTAGACCACCACGCCGACGACCACCGAAGGCAGCCCCATCATGCCGTTGATGAGGACCGACAGCGTGCTCTTGCCCGGGAAGCGTCCGACCGCGATGCAGGCGCCCAGCGGCAGCCCGATCAGCGTACCCAGCAGCACCGCGCCGCCGCTGACCTGCAGCGACAGCACCACGATCTCGGCCACGGTGTGGTCGAAGGTGGCGAGCAAGGACAAGGCATCGGAGAAGGTGGCGGCGAAGGCGGACATCGGCGGGGAGCATACCCGAAAGGCCGGCCGCACCGGAACGGCGGATGCCCTGCCCGGCGGGGGCCGCCCCCGCTGCCGCTACACGGACTCGCAATTCAGCAGCACCACCTCGGCCGCCTGCTCGCGCAGCGGAATCAGCGCCTGATAGGCGGGCGAAGCGAACCATCCGTGCGCTGCCGCGACACTCGGGAAGCGGATGACGACCACGTCCGCATGCGGGCTCTCGCCCGCGAACGCCGCCACCTGATGGCCACGAAAGACGAGTTCCGCCTGCCACGGGGCGAGGGTTTCGGGTACCCGGCTACGGTACTCTGCCCACTTGTCCGCATCCTTCACCGTGATATGACCGACTACGTATCCCTTGCTCACCCGTGCGCCTCCATTGCCTCATTCGAACCGATCGATCGGGTGGCGATCGCGACCTCGCGGCTCACCCCCCACCCTTCTGCATCGCCCGGTCGAGACGGGCCAGCAGCGCGTGGCGCGCGGCTTCTTCACCGGGCCCGAAGCGGTAGCGTACGATCAACTGCGGCAGCTTGAACAGCCCCAGGCGACGCACGCCGGCCGGCTCCAGCTCGATGACGAGCGTCTGAGCCCCGTCCTGCACGCTCAGGCGCCGAGTTTCCGCGCTGCTCTGCACCGCGGGCCAGGCCTGGCGCAGGTCGCGTTCGAATTCGCGCGCGGTGGCGGTAACCTGGCGCTCGAAAGATTCAGGCACCGGGCCGTGGATGAAGGCCATGCCTCAGCCGCCGGCGATCGGCGGCCAGATGGCGAGCTCGTCGCCGTCCTGCAGGCGGCGCTTCGCGCGCTCGGCCGGCGGCACGAAGTGGCCGTTGATCAGCACCAGGTGGGCGCTGCGCTCGGGCACGCGGTAACGGTGGATCATGTCCGCCACGGTCGTGCCCTCGCCCACGTCCAGTTCCAGCCGGTTGCCGCGGTGGCCCTCGGGCAGATAGTCCGACAGCGAGGCAAAGAGCTTGAAGGCGATGCGGATCGTCACACGGGTCTCCATGCGCCGCCTCAGCGTGCCAGTGCCATGGGCTGCTGGCTGCGCGCGACGTAGGCGTCGACGAAGGCCAGCGGGTTGGCGAGCAGACGGTCCTTCCAGTCGCCGAGCCTGACCTGGCCGTGGATCAGGCCGCGCAGCGCGCCCACGTGCTGGGTCAGGCCGATGGCGGTGGCGCCGACCAGCACGTCGTCCTTGAACTGCAGGCTCAGGTAGCGGTAGCGCGCCTCGTCGACCAGCTCGACACCGCTGCCGCCGGCATCGGGTTTCTCACCCCACCACTGGCCGAAGGACGAGGAGATCAGGCCCAGCGTGTCGAGCACGTTGATCGCCAGCACGCCATTGAGCTTCGTGTCCCTGAAGGTGGCACCACGCGCCATGTTCATCGCCGCGATGCGCGCCTGGTCGGCGGCGTTGGGCTGGATGGCGGCGACGAGGTGCGCGCCGGTGAAGAGATCCGGCGCCTCGGCCACGTCACCGGCGGCGAAGATGCCGGGCACCGAGGTTTCCATGCGGTCATCGACGAGCACGCCCTTGGCGACATGCACGGGGGTTTCCTCCAGAAAGCCGACATTGGGCGCGACACCCGCGGCGACGATGACGAGGTCGCAGTCCAGACGGTCGCCGGTGGACAAGGTTACCGCCAGTGGTGCGTCGGCACCGACTTCGCTGCCGCGGTCGATGCGCTGCACGCCCGCCGAGGTGAGGACCCGGATGCCCTTGTCCTCGACCCAGCGCTTGATCATGCCCCCGGCCTTGGGCGTCATCATGCGCGGCACCATGCGGTCGCCCATTTCCACCACGGTGAGCTGCACGCCGCGTTTGGCCAGCGCCTCCATGATGATGCAGCCGATGAAACCCGCACCGAGCTGCAGCACGCGCGCGCCCGGCCTGGCATGGGCGGCGATCGCGCGTGCATCGGCCAGCGTCCAGCAGGTCTGCACCTCGGGCAGAGCGACGCCGGGAATCGGCGGGCGCACCGGATGCGAACCGGTGGCGATCAGCAGACGGTCGTAGCTTTCGAAATGACCGTCATCGAACAGCACGGAGCGCTTGTCGGTGTTGAGCGCCACCGCGCGGCCACGCATCTGGCGGATGCGCAGGCGCTCGAAATGGTCGGCGCCCTTGCGCAGATACGTGCCCGCCTCGTCGATGTTGCCTTCGAGCAGGTAGGGAATGGCCATGCGCGAATATGGCGGTGCATCCTCGTGACCGACCATGACGATCTCGTCCTGCGGCGCGGCCTTGCGCAGGGTTTCGGCGGCCACGACGCCCGCCGGGCCGTTGCCGAGAATCAGGTGTTTCATTGGAGCATCCTCAAGCCAGACGCGCCCCGCGGCACAGGGCCGGGTGTGGCGCGCAGACCCGCTGGCCTGCGCGCCCGCGCGATTCGAACCCGCAGCGCGGACACCCCGGGGGCGCCCGCGCGCGCTCACACGCTCACAGCCCCAGACGCGCCCGCGTCTCGGCGGTCGGCTGGCCCTCGGGCGTCCAGCCACGCACCTGGTAGTACTCGGGCAGCATCTTCGCCAGGCCGTTGACCAGCCCCTTGGCGGGGCCCGTCTTGGCCGGTTCCTGCGTCAGGCGCGGCGGCAGGTTGTCGTCCCTGGCGGTGAAGCCGGCAGCGTTGTTGAACATGCGCTCCATGTTCCAGATGCGCTCGCCGACCTCGTTCAGCTTCTCCATGCTCCAGTCGCCCTCGCAGGCGGCAGCCACCTGCGGCTGCACGTCGGCCAGGGTCCAAGCGAAGCTGGTGAACACGCAGATGCCGGCCGAATCGAACACCGCGGTGGCATCCTGGAAGGCCTTCACCAGCTCGGGCTTGCCGTCGGTGGTGAGCGGATCGGTCTTGACCGGGATGCCGAGCACTTCGGACGCCACGGTGTAGCCGCGCAGGTGGCAGGCGCCGCGGTTGGAGGTGGCGTAGGCCAGCCCCATGCCCTGGATGCCGCGCGAGTCGTAGGCGGGGAATTCCTGGCCCTTCACGCTCATCGACAGCTCGGGACGGCCGTACTTCTCGCACAGGCGCTTGCTGCCCATGCCGAGCTCCTTGCCGAAACCCTCGCCCACCGCGGTCATCTCGACCATCTTCGCCAGCGCCTCGGCCGAACCGAAAGGCGCCGGAATGCCGATCTTCTCGTCGTTGAGGATGCCCAGCTCGTAGAGCTCCATCGCCGCGCCGACGGTGGCGCCGAAGGAGATCGGGTCCATGCCCTGCTCGTTGCAGATCAGGTTGGCGTACTGCAGCGCCTCGAGGTCGCCCACGCCATTGGCCGCACCGAGCGCCCACGCGGCCTCGTACTCCAGGCCGCCCGAGGCCCCCCAGTACTTCGGGCTGTTCTTGACGGTGAAGTGCCCCTTGTCGATTTCCGAGATGCGACCGCAGGCGATGGTGCAGCCGAAGCAGGCGGCATTGGTGACGAGGTGGGTCTTGCCATCGGACTCGCGCTTCTCGTGCATCGCCTCGGCGGAAATCTTCGAGGCATCCTCGAACTGCACGTCGCGGTGGTTGCGGGTGGGCAGCGCGCCGATCTCGTTGATCACGTTCATCAGCACCTGGGTGCCGTACTTGGGCAGCCCCTGGCCGGTCACGGCGTTGTCGGCGAGCACCTTCTTGGCGTCGTTAGTCGCCTTGAGGAAGGCGCCGAAGTCCTTGATGCCCGACACGCCCTTGGTGCCGCGGATGGCCACCGCCTTCAGGTTCTTCGAGCCCATCACCGCGCCCACGCCGGAACGGCCGGCCGCGCGATGCAGGTCATTGACCACACAGGCATACAGCACCTGGTTCTCGCCCGCCTTGCCGATCGACGAGATGCGCACGAGCGGGTCCTGCAGCTCGTCCTTGATCTGCTCCTCGGTCTCCCAGCAGCTCTTGCCCCACAGGCCGGACGCGTCGCGCAATTCGGCCTTGTCGTTCTCGATGTAGAGCCACACCGGCTTCGCCGCCTTGCCCTCGAAGATCACCATGTCCCAGCCGGCGAACTTCATTTCGGCGCCGAAGAAGCCGCCCGAGTTCGAACAGGCGATGGCACCCGTCAGCGGCCCCTTGGTGACGACGGTGTAGCGCCCGCCGGTCGAGGCCATGGTGCCGGTGAGCGGTCCGGTGGCCATGATCATCTTGTTGTCGGGCGACAGCGGATCGACCTTGGGGTCGATCTCGGACACCAGGTACTTGGTGGCCAGGCCGCGCGAGCCAAGATAGTCGTCGGCCCACTGCATGTTCAGCGGTTCTTCCGTACAGGTGCCGGCCGTGAGGTTCACCCGCAGGATCTTGCGATTCCATCCCATGATCCGTCCTCCTCAGGCAGCGGCCGAAGCCGGAGTGTTGGCCTTGGCGGCCCAGGCGCGCATCCTGTCGATGCCGGTCCAGTCGGCATCGACATACGTGATGGCGCCGGTCGGACAGGCGCTGGCGCAGGCGGGGTTGCCCTCGCACAGATCGCACTTCTGCACCTTGCCGGTATCCTGGTTGTAATTGATGGTGCCGAACGGACAGGCGATCGTGCACACCTTGCAGCCCACACAGGTGTCCTCGAACACCATCTTGGCGCCGGTCGACAGGTCGATGCGGATCGCATCCACCGGACAGGAATTCAGGCACCAGGCCTCGGTGCACTGCGTACAGGTGTAGGGAACCTTGCGGCCCTCGTGTTCGAAGTTGAACACCTTGATGCGCGACTTGCTCGGATTGATGACCCCGGTGTGCTCGTAGGAACAGGCCATCTCGCATTGCAGACAGCCGGTGCACTTCGCGGGATCAATGTGCAGTGCTTTCCACATCGATCGTCTCCTCGTTCTTTCCTTGGTTTGCAGCCGCTTTTCGCATGCGGACGCCGCTGCCGGACAAACCGGTCTGCGCCGTTCGATCCGCACACAGGCAGTTCAGAGATCGAACTGCCTATGAAACTCAGAGCATATGTTGCGTCCATCAAAGGTCAACCCGGGAATACCCCTTTTTACGTAAAAGGAATCAGAAATCGCGACCGAGCTTGCGGTACAGCGTATTGCGCGCGATGCCCAGCGCACGTGCGGCGGCCGACACGTTGCCGTCGTACTCGGCCAGCACGCGCAGGATCGTGTCCTCCTGCACGTCCTTCAGCCGGCGACCGCGCGTCCTGGCCGCGTGCGCTGCGATCGCCACCGGGGCACGGACGGGCGCGGGCAGCCCTTCGGTCGCACCGGCCTCCGAACTGAAGATTTCCTCGGGCAGATGGCGCGAGAGGATCACGTCCTCGTGGTCGTCCAGCAGCGCGAGCGCCACCCGCAGCACGTTCTGCAATTGGCGGATGTTGCCGGGCCAGGCATAGCGCTCGAAGAAGTGCATGACCTCCTCGCTCACCGTGACGCTGCCCGGCGCGCGGCCATCGAGATCCTCGTCGATCAGGCGCTCGACGATGCAACGGATGTCACTGCGCTCGCGCAGCGGCGGCAGATAGACCGTGAGGCCATTGACGCGGTAATACAGATCCTCGCGGAAGCTGCCGGCCTTGACCGACTCGCTCAGCACCCGGTGCGTGGCACAGACCAGGGCGATATCCACCGGAATCGCCTCGCTCGCGCCGATCGGCACCACCCGTCGCTCCTGCAGCACGCGCAGCAGTCGCGCCTGCATCGACAGCGGCATGTCGCCGATCTCGTCGAGGAACAGCGTGCCGCCATGCGCCTGCTGGATGCGGCCGACCGCGCCTTCACGCCGGGCACCGGTGAAGGCGCCGCCGACGTAGCCGAACAGCTCGGACTCGATCAGGTTCTCAGGGATGGCCGCACAGTTCAGCGCCACGAAGGGGCCACTCGCACGCGGCCCGCTGTTGTGGCAGGCCTGGGCCAGCAACTCCTTGCCCACGCCCGACTCCCCCTGGATCAGCAGCGGGATGTTGCGTCCGATGACCTTGCCGGCGCGGTCGAGGGCCAGTTGCAGCGCGGCATCGCCGGTGGCGAGGTGCTCGAGCGTGATGCGTCCCTCCGCCGCAACGGCGGCACTGCGGGCACGCGTGGCGGCCCGCGACGCGGTGCCCCGCGCGGGCGAGGACAGCGGCGAACGCGACAGGTGAAACGCCATGCTTGCCCGTGCGCGGGCAAACACCACGGCCCCGTTACGCAACTCGAGCTCCAGCAAGGCCTCGGGCGAGCGCGCCGCCCGATCGAGCATCGTCCCCAGCGCGGTGCGGAACAGGTTGGCGAAGCCGCCAAGGCTGGTGCAGGGGCGTTCGTCGATGCCCAGCAGCGCCCGCGCGAGACGGTCGGCGCCCATGATCTCGCCCTCGCCCGACACGGCCAGCAGGCCCTCCTGCAGGCCGCCCACGCCTTCTGGCCGGTCATGGAAGGCAATCAGGATGTGACGCGCGTGATCGGCTTCGAACAGTCGGCGCTCGAGCAATCCCGCGCCGACCCGTGCGAGCCCGAGCGTATGCGGCTGGTAAGCGCGATGGTCGCCGGAAATGTCCAGCACCCCCAGCATCTGTCCGCATGGGTCGAAGATGGGGGCTGCACTGCAGGTGAGGATGCTGTTGCGCTGCAGATAGTGCTCGCCGCCGAAGATCTCGACCGGACTGCGCTCGATCAGTGCCGACCCGACGGCATTGGTGCCGCGGTGCTCCTCGCTCCAGTCGGCGCCCGGCTGCAGCGCGACGCGGCTCGCGCTGTCGACGAAGCCGGGGTCGCCGATCGCGTGCAGGATCATGCCTTGGGCGTCGGACAGCACCACCAGGCTGCCGGACGAGCGGATCTGCTCGTACAGATGCTCCATGACGCCGCTCGCGTGGCTCAGCAGGCGACCGTTGCGTTCGCGTGCCATCGAGAATTCGCTCCGCGTCGCGTTGTCGACACGCCGCATGTCACGCTCGTCGAGTCCGTTCTTGCGGCAACGCTGCCACGAACGCATCACCGGCGCCGGCAGGCCGGCCTCCGGCACCCGTCCGAGCTCGAAGAACTGCCGCCGCAAGGACTCCAGCGTCGCAGCCTGCGCTGCGCGCGTGAGGGTCTGACCCATGTTCTTGTCTCCACCATCGGCCGCCGTACCGTGCGCAATCGCCGGCATTGCCACCTGCCTTTTGGACATTGTTCGGACCGGATCGCTTCACATTGGATGCTTCCGATTCTTTATAGGAGAGTAATGCAAGACCTTTGCCACCGGTTAACGCTTGCATTTTGGGCGCGCAATGGAGCACATGGAGCAGCTGGCGACCTGCTCCATGTGCTCCAGTTGCGCCATCTGACACTGCGCGAGGTCTGCAGGCGCTGGCTGTCGATACGGCTGCGGACCGGGGCCGGTCAACGGCCCCGCAACCGGTCCTCGTCCTCGATCGCCGCCATCTCGGCATCGTCGAACAGCCGCGACCGGGTATGAAAGGCCTTGCCGGTATTGCCTTCCAGCGAGAAGGTCCCGCCGTGGCCGTCGACGACGTCGATGATCAGTTGCGTGTGCTTCCAGTATTCATACTGCGAGGCACTGATGTAGAAGGGCACGCCGCCGATGGCGCCCAGATGCACGTCGTGGGGGCCGATCGTGAGGTCGGTGGGCAGGTAGCAGTTCGCCGCGCTGTTGTCGCAACAGCCGCCGGACTGGTGGAACATCAGCTCGGGGCCATACTCGGCCTTGAGCTGCGCGATCAGCTCCAGCGCCGCAGGCGTGGCAATGACACGTTCGACCATGGCTTCGTCCTCCGCAATGCAAAAAAGGGGGCGGTCGCCCGCCCCCGAGGAGATGCCCCGGACAGGGCATGGGGAGAGAGGACGGTCGCTCAGAAGAAGCCGAGCTTGTTCTCGCTGTAGCTCACCAGCAGGTTCTTGGTCTGCTGGTAGTGGTCGAGCATGACCTTGTGCGTCTCGCGGCCGATGCCCGATTCCTTGTAGCCGCCGAAGGCCGCGTGCGCCGGGTAGGCGTGGTAGCAATTGGTCCACACGCGCCCTGCCTGGATGGCGCGACCCATGCGGTAGGCGACGTTGCCGTTGCGGCTCCACACGCCGGCGCCCAGGCCGTACAGGGTGTCGTTGGCGATCGACAGCGCCTCGGCCTCGTCCTTGAAGGTGGTCACCGCGAGCACCGGCCCGAAGATCTCCTCCTGGAAGATACGCATCTTGTTGTGGCCCTTGAACAGCGTCGGCTGGATGTAGAAGCCGTCGGCCAGCTCGCCGTCAAGCTGGGCGCGCGCGCCGCCGATCAGCACCTGGGCGCCCTCTTCCTTGCCGAGCTGCAGGTACGACTGGATCTTGCTCATCTGCTCGGCCGAGGCCTGCGCGCCCATCATGGTGTCGGTGTCGAGCGGGCTGCCCTGCTTGATGGCGGCGACGCGCTTGAGCGCGCGCTCCATGAAGCGGTCGTAGATCGATTCCTGGATCAGCGCGCGGCTCGGGCAGGTGCATACCTCGCCCTGGTTGAAGGCGAACAGCACCAGGCCCTCGATCGCCTTGTCGAGGAAGGCGTCGTCCTTGTCCATCACGTCCGCGAAGAAGATGTTGGGCGACTTGCCACCCAGTTCCAGCGTGGCCGGGATCAGGTTGTTGGCGGCGGCCTGGGCGATGACGCGGCCGGTGGAGGTCGAGCCGGTGAAGGCGATCTTGGCGATGCGCTTGCTGGTGGCGAGCGGCATGCCGGCCTCACGACCATAGCCATTGACGATGTTGAGCACGCCCGGCGGCAGCAGGTCGGCGATCAGCTCCATCAGCACCAGGATCGACACCGGGGTCGATTCGGCGGGCTTGAGCACCACGCAGTTGCCCGCCCCCAGCGCAGGCGCGAGCTTCCACGCCGCCATCAGGATCGGGAAGTTCCACGGAATGATCTGGCCGACCACGCCCAGCGGCTCGTGGATGTGATAGGCCATGGTGTTCTCGTCGATCTCCGAGATACCGCCTTCCTGCGAACGCAGGCAGCCCGCGAAGTAACGGAAGTGGTCGACGGCGAGCGGGATGTCGGCATTGAGCGTCTCACGGATCGGCTTGCCGTTATCGACGGTTTCAGCGTAGGCAAGCAGTTCCAGGTTCTGCTCGAGGCGGTCGGCGATCTTGAGCAGGACGTTCGAACGGGTGGCGGCGTCGGTCTTGCCCCACTTCGGGAAGGCGGCGTGTGCGGCATCGAGGGCGAGCTCGATGTCCTCGGCCGTGGACCGTGCGGCCTGGGTGTACTTCTGGCCGGAGATCGGCGTGACCACGTCGAAGTACTGGCCCTTGACCGGGGCCACCCACTTGCCACCGATGAAGTTGTCGTAGCGGGACTTGTATTGAACCTTGGCACCAGCCTGGCCGGGCATTGCGTACAGCATGATCAGTCTCCTCGTGTGATGTGTCATCGGGCGTCGATCGCCACGGGCAGCATTCAGCATGGCTCGTGCCAGCCGCCTCGCCCCTCTACAAATCAAGCACTTAGAAACAATCCAGCGTTCCTTCGCCGCGTCACAGGCATTTGGAGCATGTCAGTCCTGAGCATCTGCTCCAGAAGGCCGGCGTCGCTGGAGCAATGGCGCGCCTGCTCCACGATGCTCCATCCCGCCCTGCGGTAGCAGGTGCTCCGGACGTGTTCGGAACGCATGGAGCAGAGCGCGCCTGCCAATGCCGGCTGCCGTACATCGGCCATCCGCAAGCGCACCACGCGCTGCAACCCGCGCCAGCGCAAGGCTTGCAGCGCGAACGTCCGGTCCCGGCCTTCGCTTGCGCCATCCGAGTGGCACAGCCATTGCACCCCTGCGGCAGGCCGGCCGCTGCGGGGTCGAGGCTTCGCTCCCGCGGCTGCTCCAGATCGACCAGTACAACAACGGAGGAAGACATGACCCATTCCCTCAACGGCTGCCGCAGCCTGCGAACGACCATCCTCGCGGCCACGCTGTCGGCCTGCGCTGCCCTTGCCCATGCGCACGGCGACGTCACGCCGCAGGCGGTCGACACCTCGGCGCTGAAGCAGATCGGCGGCGACTGGCTGGAACAGAACCCCTACCGCAAGAACCCCGACGCCATCCGCATCGGCGATTCCGCCTACAACCAGAACTGCGCCCGCTGCCACGGGCTGGGCGCGGTTTCCGGCGGCATCGCGCCGGACCTGCGCATGCTGCCGCTCGGCGACGAAGGCGACGAGTACTTCATCCAGCGCATCCGCAACGGCGTGACCCGCAACGGCGCGGTCTACATGCCGCCCTTCGAAGGCACGCTGACGCAGGAAGCGATGTGGGCGATCCGCGCCTGGCTGGAGACCGTCCATGAAGAATGACCGCCGCCGCCTCCTGCTGGCCGCCGGTGCCGTGCTCGCCCAGGCCGCCCTGCCCGGTGCCGCCCGTGCGCTCGCCGCGGACACCACGGTCGAAACGCAGCAGCCCGGCGCACTGCGCATCGCGGTGTATGCCGACTTCCCGCCCTACTCGGCGCGCGGCAAGGGCGTGGATGTGGCGCTCGGCAAGGCGCTGGCCGAGAAGCTCGGACTGCGCGCCGAATTCGTCGAGTTCCCCCCCGGCGAAGACATGGGCGACGACCTGCGCAACATGGTGTGGCGCGGCCACTATCTCGGCACGCGTCCGGGCGACTTGATGCTGCACGTGCCCGTCGATGCGCGCTTCGCCGCACAGCACGACAAGGTGAAGATTTTCGGCCCCTACCACCTCGAGACCATGGCCATCGCCCGCAACCCGGCACGTGTGCCGCCGGTCGCCGGATCGGCCGCGGTGGGGCTGGAGGTCTTCACCCGCGAAGCGATCGGCGCCGAGGTGGACACGCACGCCAGCGACTTCCTGCTGCACGTGCTCAACGGCCGCCTGCGCGAGCAGGTACGGCACTTCCGTTCGCTCGCCGAAGCCGTCGAGGCGATGCGGCGCGGGGAGGTCGCCGCCGTAATGGGCACGCACACCGAACTGCAGGGCGCGCTGGGTGGCGAGGGCAACTTCGCCCTCGACCGCCTAACGCTGCCCGAGATGCGCGCCAGCCAGTGGCCGATCGGCATGGCGGTGAAGGCCGATGCCGGACCGCTGGCCGATGCGCTGGCGGGCGCGCTCGCCGAGTTGCAGCGCTCCGGCGCGCTTGCCCGGCTCTATGCCGAACACGGCCTGAGCCTCAACACGCCCTGAGCTCGAGAACCTTTTCCACCCGCAGCAAAACGACAACACAAAGAGGAGACAACACGATGAATCCATCCAAGCGCCTGCGCACCGCCCTCGCCCGCAGCGCCCTCGCCGGCTATGCGCTGGCCGCGTCCGGGGCCGCCTCGGCCCTCGACGTCGATGCCGGCGACTACACCGCGCTGCCCGAAGGCACGCAGCTCGCGCTGGTGTACTACCAGCATGCCGAGATCGACCATCTCTACGCCGACGGTCGCAAGGGGCCGGGCAAGCTCAGCACCGATGCGGCCTTGTTCCGCTACGTCTACTTCACCCGCATCGGCGACTACATCATCGACCCGCAGATCATCGTCCCCTACGTCGGCATCGACGCCAAGGGCGCGCTGGCCGATGCCGGTGTCAACAGCCCGAGCGGCTTCGGCGACACCCTGCTCGGCGCCACGCTGTGGCTGCACAACGACCCGAAGGCGGGCGACTACTTCGGCCTCACCTATTTCCTGTCGGTGCCCACCGGCGACTACGACCGCCACGACGCCCTCAACATCGGCGCCGACCGCTACAGCCACATCCTGCAGGCCGGCTACATCAAGCGCCTGAGCCCGAAGTGGACGATGGACCTGGTGCTGGACGCCACGATTCACGGCGACAACAAGAAGGCCAACGCCGCCGGCGACACGCTGGAGCAGGACACGACCTGGCAAGCCCAGGCCTGGCTGCGCTACCACGTGTCGGACACGCTCGACCTGCGCGCCAGCGTGTCGCGCTACTGGGGCGGCGAGACGAAACTGGGCGGCGTGTCGCAGGACGATGAAACGAATCGCTCGAAGTTCACGATCGGTACGGCCTGGTTCGTCGAACCCAGCCTGCAGCTGATCGCCAACGTCGGTCGCGACATCTCGGTGGACAACGGCGCCAAGGAAGACAGCCGGCTCAACCTGCGCCTGCTGAAGGTGTTCTGAGCATCCGCCGGCGGACCGTGCATCGGTCCGCCGGCCTGAGCGGGCTTTTGCGCCGGCGCGTTTTCAGTCGTCCGCGCGCATCCGCCCGACCACCGTCAGCGCATCGCCGTCGGCACGCAACACTACGATCTCGCCCGACGCCGGAACGATGCCGCTGAGCGCGGTGATGTTGACCTGATGCGTGACGAGCACCAGCGGCCCCTGCGCGGGCGCGCCCGACGCCAGCTCGCGCGCGATCAGCGCACGCACTTCGGCCGTCTGCACGGCTTCGCGCGCCCCGTCGCGGAAGAAGGAATTCAGCCCGGCGAATGGCGTGATCTCGCCCAGGTCCAGCAAGCGCGCGGTATCGAGGCAGCGGCACCACTGGCTGGCGTAGACGCGCGCGGCGGCGATACCCTGCGCCCGAAAACGCTCGCCGATGCGCCGCGCCTCGTCACGACCCACCGCCGACAGGTTGCGCTGGGTAGCGCAGTCCTCGACCTTGAACCCGTCCGGGTCACCCACCCCCGGCGCGGTGGCATGGCGCATCAGCGCGACATGTCCGCCGCCGCGCAGCGCGGCCCACAAGGCATCCGCCGCCAGCACGGGGGCGGCGGCGAGGAGGCTGGCAAGGAGGAGCGTGGTGGCGACAAGGGCATTCATGTGCCCTCTGACACGCACCCTGGCGCCGAGTTTTCCGCCGGGCGCAGCACACCGCTTGCCTGCAGGCGGCTCGGGCTCCAGCCCGCGCCGAACAGGATCATGCGCGTGTTCAGGTCCTCGCGCAGGCGGGGATCGGCCTCGCTGCCGAGGTCGTGCAGGCGCTTGTCGAGGATCGCGACGTAGCGCAGGGGCGGCGGCTGCGGGAAAGCACCCGACGCCCGCGGGGAAATGGCCAGTGCGTTCACCTCCGACCCCTCCCTCAGCACAATGCCGGGCCGGCCCACCAGCCACTCATCAAGCCTGCGGGCTTCTCGGGGGCGCTGACGCGCGCACTGCTTTCCCACGACTCGACCTGCACATCCAGGCCGGCGAATACGCCGTAGCCCTTGCCCGCGCGGATGCCCTCCCCCGCTTGCAGGCTTTCGCCCGCACGGATCGCCGCTTCGGCGCTAATCAGTCCGCCGGCCTTGATGCCCCAGCCCGCCTCCAGGTGCATGGCGCCATGGACCGAGCCGCCGGCGGCAATGCCCTGACCGACGCGGACATTGGCTTCGGCGCGGATGTCACCGCCGACCTGCAGCCCCTTGCCACAGCGCAACTCGCCTTCGCTGTGCAGCTCGAGCCCGATGAAGGCATTACCGTCGATCCGCAAGCGGCCGCCGCAACGCAAGTCCCAGCCGATGCGCGCCTCGCCACCGCAGTGCAGGTCGCCAGCCGACTCCACACCCCAGCCGGCACGCAGATCGCCATCGATGGTGACGCGGCCCTCGCCCCGGACGTTGCCCTCGACGCGCAGGTCGCCACCGACGATCAGGTCGCCGCCGACGCGCACGCCGCCATCGACCTGCAGCCCGCCGCCGACATGCAGCTTGCCTTCGACGTCGACATTGCCGCGTACCTGCAGCGTGCCGGCAAACACGACGGCATCCGCCTCGATCGCATCGACCACGCGCACCTCGCCGGTCGGCCCGAACTGTTCGAGCAGCCAGCACGCATCGCCGACGCGGCCGGCGGCCACCATCGTGTCGAGCAACTCCTGATAATTTCCGCCTTCGTCGAACTGGCGCACGAACCAGCGGAATCCGTCGGTGCAGGGACGCTTCGCCCTGACGAAACTACGTGTGAGAACCATGAGACATCACCCAAGTGCAGATCGCCGCCGCGCATGCAGCGCGGCGATTCGGTTGCAGCCCGGGCGAGGAAAGGGTTCCGCCTGAAGAGGGTCTCATCCCTGAATGGGTCAGGGAACTGGCCGGTCAAGGCCTTGAGGTATCGAGGAAAGCTTCAGGTTCCCGCGCTGGCTGCACGTTGATCAGGACACGAACGACATGTGTCCTGGCAAGGTGCCGTGCGGGGTGGCCTGGGATCAGTCCCGGTTCCGGCCCCGCACGGCCGAGAAAAGCACGGCCGGGGACCCTGTGACCTTGAATGCCTGCGCCAACCTGATGGTGTCGCGGCACGATGCGGCGCTCAGCCGGCCGCCCACGCGCTGTCCCGCGGCGTCGAACGCGTGCGAGAACGGGGAGGCAGCGGAAAGCGGCATGGCAGATGGGAAGTGATGCGAAAACGAGCAGGCGGGAGTATACGCCAAAGTCCGCGCCCGGTCCGCCCGCGGAGGAAACCCGCTGCGGGCGGCGCTGGATGCGCGCCCGGAACGAAAACGGGGCACCCGAAGGTGCCCCATGCCGGCGTTCACCCGCCTGCGCCGGTCAGCGCGACCCGGATGGCCGCCCCGACCGGCGCAGGCGCACCGCGATCACTTCAGGTCGAAACGGTCGGCGTTCATGACCTTCGTCCAGGCCGCGACGAAGTCCTTCACGAACTTTTCCTTGCTGTCGTCCTGGGCATACACCTCGGCGTAGGCGCGCAGGATCGAGTTCGAACCGAAAACCAGATCGACCCGGGTCGCGGTCCACTTGGTGGCGCCGCTCTTGCGATCGACGATGGCGTAGCTGTTGCGCCCGGAGGGCTTCCAGCTGTAGCGCATGTCGGTGAGATTGACGAAGAAGTCGTTCGTCAGCGCACCGACGCGATCGGTGAAGACGCCGTGCTGGCTGCCACCGTGGTTGGCGCCGAGCACGCGCATGCCACCGATCAGCACCGTCATCTCCGGCGCGGTCAGGCCGAGCAACTGGGCGCGGTCGAGCAGCATCTCCTCGGGCTGGACCACGTAGTCCTTCTTCTGCCAGTTGCGGAAGCCGTCATGCAGCGGCTCGAGTACCTCGAAGGATTCGACGTCGGTCTGCGCTTGTGTCGCGTCGCCGCGGCCCGGGGCGAACGGCACCTCGACACTGAAGCCCGCGGCCTTGATCGCCTGTTCCAGACCGACGTTGCCGCCCAGCACGATCACGTCCGCCACGCTGGCACCGGTCTCGGCGGCGATCTTCTCGTACGCTGCCAGCACCTTGGCCAGGCGCGCCGGCTCGTTGCCCTCCCAGTCCTTCTGCGGGGCCAGGCGGATGCGCGCACCATTGGCGCCCCCCCGGTAGTCCGAGCCGCGGAAGGTGCGGGCGCTGTCCCACGCGGTGGCGACCATCTCGCTCACCGACAGGCCGGCAGCGGCGATCTTCGCTTTCACCGCGGCCACGTCATAGCCCTTGTTGCCGGCAGGCACGGGGTCCTGCCAGATCAGATCCTCGGCAGGTACGTCCGGGCCGATGTAGCGCGCCTTCGGCCCCATGTCGCGGTGCGTCAGCTTGAACCACGCACGGGCGAAGACCTCCTCGAAGTAGGCCTGGTCGTTGCGGAAACGCTCGGCGATCTTGCGGTACTCGGAGTCGAAACGCAGCGCCATGTCGGCATCGGTCATGATCGGCTTGCGGCGGATCGACGGGTCTTCCACGTCCACCGGCATGTCCTCTTCCTTGATGTTCACCGGCTCCCACTGCCAGGCCCCGGCCGGCGACTTCTGCAGCCACCAGTCGTGCTTGAACAGCATGTCGAAGTAGCCGTTGTCCCACTTCGTCGGATGCGTGGTCCACGCACCTTCGATGCCGCTGGTCACGGCGTTGCGTCCGATGCCGCGGGTGGTATGGTTCATCCAGCCGAAGCCCTGCTCCTCGAGATCCGCCCCTTCGGGCGCCGGGCCGAGGTTGGCCGCGCTGCCGTTGCCGTGCGTCTTGCCGACGGTGTGGCCACCGGCGGTCAGCGCCACGGTTTCCTCGTCGTTCATCGCCATGCGGGCGAAGGTCACGCGCATGTCGTGCGCGGTCTTGATCGGGTCGGGCTTGCCATCGACGCCTTCCGGATTCACGTAGATCAGGCCCATCATCACCGCGGCGAGCGGGTTCTCGAGGTCGCGCTGACCGGAGTAGCGCGAGCCCTCGCTGCCGCTGGGCGCAAGCCATTCCCGCTCCGAACCCCAGTAGATGTCCTTCTCGGGGTGCCAGATGTCCTCGCGACCGAAGGCGAAGCCGAAGGTCTTGAATCCCATCGATTCGTAGGCCATGTTGCCCGCGAGGATGATCAGGTCGGCCCAGCTGATCTTGTTGCCGTACTTCTTCTTGATCGGCCACAGCAGGCGGCGCGCCTTGTCGAGGTTGCCGTTGTCCGGCCAGGAGTTGAGCGGGGCGAAGCGCTGGTTGCCGGTGCCGCCGCCACCGCGGCCGTCGGCGATGCGGTAGGTGCCCGCGGCATGCCAGGCCATGCGGATCATCAGGCCGCCGTAGTGGCCCCAGTCGGCCGGCCACCATTCCTGGCTGTCGGTCATCAGGGCCTTGAGGTCGTTCTTCAGCGCGTCGACGTCGAGCTTCTTCAGCTCCTCGCGGTAGTTGAAGTCCGCACCCAGCGGATTGGTCTTGGTGTCGTGCTGGTGGAGGATGTCGAGGTTAAGCGCCTTCGGCCACCATGCCATGACCGAATTGGCCGCGGCGGTGTTACCGCCGTGCATCACCGGGCACTTGCCCGCCGTGTTCATGCTGTTCTCACTCATTTCGTTCTCCTGTCGTCACGTCGTTGGCTCAAGTCCGCGAGTAACACGATCGCCCCGATATGTCCCCGGGCCAGGCACGATCGTTCCCGTCCGCACGCATTCCGTGGTCTTCGTCATCTGCTGCGCACGAATTCAATGTAGCAAAGCGCGTTGATCGCCACAGCAATGAGAGATATTGAGTGAAACTATTAAAATATTTCCATTAACAGCATGATCAACTATCAGGCGCCAGGCGGTCCTGCGCCACACCTTCCTGCAGCAGGCGCGGGATGCCACCTGAGGCATCACGGCAGAAGGCCTGGGTTCGGGCACCGGATAGCGCGCCCCGACAGCGGAACATCGCGAGAGGCTTCGGTCGCGTATTCACATTTTGCGTCGCTGCTGACACAATCGCAGGCCTCGTAATTATGAATTCAAAATCACGAAATGCTGATCAACCCCACGTCACAGGTGCTGGGCAGCACGGACGCACAGGCTGCGTGGCAGCGCCGCAGCATCGACAACGTGTGGCACCCCTGTACCCAGATGCAGCGCCTGGGCACCGTGCCGCCGCTGCCGATCGCGCGCGGCGAAGGCGTGTGGCTGCATGACTACGCCGGAGCCCGCTACTTCGATGCCAACAGCTCGTGGTGGGTGAATCTGTTCGGCCACGCGGATGCGCGCATCAATGCGGCACTGCGCGAGCAACTGGAGACCCTGCCGCACGTGATGCTGGCGGGCTGCACGCATGCACCCGCCGTCGAGCTGGCCGAGCGCCTGCGCGCCATGACCGGCGGTGTGCTCGGCCATGCCTTCTACGCCAGCGACGGGGCCTCGGCGGTGGAGATCGCGCTCAAGATGAGCTTCCACGCCTGGCGTAACCTGGGGCGCAGCGACAAGCGCGAGTTCGTCTGCCTGCGCCAAGGTTATCACGGTGAAACGCTCGGAGCCCTGGCCGTCACCGACGTCGCCGTGTTCCGCGACGCCTACGATCCGCTGCTGATGCGGGCCCATCTCGTGATGTCGCCCGACGCGCGCCAGGCCCTGCCCGGCGAGTCGGCTGCGGACGTGGCCGCCCGTGCGCTCGCCGACGTGCGGGCACTGTTCGAGGCGCGGCACGAACACATCGCCGCCGTCATCGTCGAGCCGCTGGTGCAGTGCGCGGCCGGCATGGCCCTGCACGACGCCGCCTACCTGCGCGGTCTGCGCGCCCTGTGCGACGCGTTCGACGTCCACCTGATCGCCGACGAGATTGCCGTGGGCTGCGGCCGCACCGGCAGCTTCTTCGCCTTCGAGCAGGCGGCGCTACCCGGCGAGGCGCCGCTGTGGCCCGACTTCGTCTGCCTGTCGAAGGGTATCAGCGGCGGCTATCTGCCCCTGTCGCTGGTACTGACGCGCGATGCGATCTACGAGGTCTTCCTCGACGACGACGTGGCACGCGGCTTCCTGCACTCGCACTCCTACACCGGCAACGCGCTCGCCTGCCGCGCCGCGCTCGCCGTGCTCGACCGCTTTGCAGAGGACGACGTACTGGCGCGCAACCGTGCCACCGCCCCGCTGCTGAGTACCGCACTGGCGCCGCTTGGCGACGACGCGCGCATCGAGCACCTGCGCCACACGGGCATGATCTGGGCCTTCGACGTACGCGCCGACGTGGCAGGCGAGCGCTTCGCCGAACGCTTCCATCTCGCCGGCCGCGACAACGGCCTGCTGATCCGTCCGATCGGCCACACCGTCTACCTGATGCCGCCCTACCTGCTCGACGCAGAGCTTGCGCAGTGGCTCGCCACGCAGACCCTGACAACGCTCGAGCAGACGCTCGCCAACCGCCCGCGGAATTCGCGCCCCGATGCTGATCGCGCACCTGAACCAGCGACGGCTTGAGCGCGAGGCCGCGGCGCTGGGTCGCCGCCGGCGGATTGCCGAAACCCCCTGCGGCCCCCGGCAACGACTGCAGGCAGCAGATGGCACGACGCGCGAATTGCTGGGCTTCTGCAGCAACGACTACCTCGGGCTGGCGCATCACCCCGAACTGGTCGCCGCGCTGGCGGAGGGCGCGGCACGCTGGGGCGCGGGCAGCGGGGCCTCGCACCTGGTGAGCGGGCACAGCCGCGCGCACGCCGAGCTCGAGGCCGCGCTCGCCGCCCTGCTCTCGCCCTGCATCCCGGGTGCCGAGGCGCTGCTCTTCTGCAGCGGCTACATGGCCAACCTCGCGCTGCTGACCACGCTCGGCGACGGCGAGGCCGCGATCTTCGCCGACAAGCTCAACCACGCCTCGCTGATCGACGGCGGCCTCTTGGCCGACGCCCAGATGCGGCGCTATCCGCATGGCCGCCTCGACCTGCTCGACGCCATGCTGTGCAACTGCAGGGCAGCGATCAAGCTCATCGTCACCGACGCGGTGTTCAGCATGGATGGCGACCTCGCGCCGCTGCCCGCGCTGCTGGCGCTGGCCGAGCGCCACGACGCCTGGCTCATCGTCGACGACGCGCACGGGTTCGGCGTGCTGGGCGCGGACGGCCGCGGCGCTCTGTCGCACTTCGGCCTGCGCAGCGAGCGCCTGATCCACATGGGCACGCTCGGCAAGGCCGCCGGGGTGGGCGGCGCCTTCGTCGCAGCGCACCCGGCGATCATCGATGCGCTCGTCCAGGGCGGGCGCAGCTACATCTACACCACTGCAATGCCGCCAGCCCAGGCGCATGCGCTGGCGGCCAGCCTGCGGCTGATTGCCGGCGACGAAGGCCGACGCCGGCGGCAGCACCTCGAGGCCCTGGTGGCCGACCTGCGCACGCGCCTGCACGCGCTGATCGCACGCCGCCCCGCTTGCGGCTGGCGGCTGGCAGACTCGCAAACTGCCATCCAGCCGCTGATCGTCGGCGACAATACGACTGCGCTCGCCCTGTCGGCCGCGCTCGAGACGCGCGGCCTGTGGGTGCCGGCCATCCGCCCGCCCACCGTGCCGGCGCACACCGCACGCCTGCGCATCACGCTGAGCGCCGCCCATGCGGCGACCGACGTCGCCCGACTGTGCGATGCGCTCGAACAGCTTTCCGAGGAACCGCTCCAGCCATGAATGCCCTCCCCGCCACCCGGCCCGCTTCCGCGCTTGACGGCGTGTTCGTGACCGGCACCGACACCGAGATCGGCAAGACCGCGATCAGCGCCGCCCTGGTCGGCCTGCTCGCCCGCACGGGCCTGCGTGTCGCCGGCCTCAAGCCCATCGCCGCCGGCACCGCATTGATCGACGGCGAACGCATCAACGAGGACGTGCACGCCCTGCGCGCGGTCAGCTCGGTCACCCTCGACGTACCGGAGATCTGCCCCTGCCAGCTCGACGCCGCCTGCGCGCCACACATCGCCGCGCGGCTGGAAGGCCGGACCATCGACCGTGACGCCGTGCTCGCCGCCGTCCATGCGGCCGCCGCACGTTGCGACCGCCTCGTCGTCGAGGGCGTCGGCGGCTTCAACGTGCCCTTCGACGACGACGGCCGCTGGAGCAGCGCCGACCTCGCGGTCGACCTCGGCCTGCCGGTCATCCTCGTCGTCGGCCTGCGCCTGGGCTGCATCAACCACGCGCTGCTGACCGCCGAAGCCGTGCGCGCCCGCGGCCTGCACCTGTGCGGCTGGGTCGCCAACGTCGTCGATCCGCGGATGCCCCATCTCGACGGCAACCTCGACGCCCTGGCCCGCGGTCTCGGGTCCGCGCCCTGCCTCGGCCTCGTGCCGCGCCTGCCGGTCGCGAGCCCCACGGCCATCGCGCCCTACCTCAACGTTCCGGCGATCCACGCCCTTTTCAGATCCAACTCACTATCGACGGAGACAGCATGACCACGCTCGCCAGCCTATCCCCCGAAGACCTTCGCCGCACCGCGACGCCCGCCAACAGCCGCCCCGGGCGCTGGCGCGTCGAGGACGTCGAGGCGCTGTTCGCCCTGCCCTTCATGGACCTCGTGTTCCGCGCCCAGCAGGTCCATCGCGAACACTTCGACCCGAGCGAGATCCAGCTCTCGACCCTGCTGTCGATCAAGACCGGCGGCTGCGCCGAGGACTGCGGCTACTGCTCGCAGTCCGCGCACTTCGACACCGGCCTGAAGGCCGAGAAGCTGATGCCGGTCGATGAGGTGCTGGAGGCCGCCCGTGCCGCCAAGGCGCAGGGCGCCAGCCGCTTCTGCATGGGGGCAGCCTGGCGCTCGCCCAAGGCGCGCGACATGGAGCGCGTGACGACGATGGTGCGCGAGGTGAAGGCGCTCGGCCTCGAGACCTGCATGACGCTGGGCATGCTCGACGCCGACCAGGCCAGCACGCTGAAGGACGCCGGCCTCGACTACTACAACCACAACCTCGACACCGCGCCCGAGTACTACGGCAAGGTCATCGGCACGCGGACCTACCAGGACCGCCTCGACACCCTCGACAACGTGCGGGCGGCCGGCATCAACGTGTGCAGCGGCGGCATCGTCGGCATGGGCGAGACGCGCGCACACCGCGCCGGCCTCATCGCGCAGCTCGCCAACCTCGAGCCCTACCCCGAGTCGGTGCCCATCAACAACCTCGTTCCCATCCCGGGCACGCCGCTGGCCGACGTCGAGCCGATCGACCCCTTCGAGTTCGTGCGCACCATCGCCGTCGCCCGCATCACCATGCCGCGCACCTACGTGCGCCTGTCGGCCGGGCGCGAGCAGATGGACGATGCGCTGCAGGCGCTGTGCCTGATGGCGGGCGCCAATTCGATCTTCTACGGCGACCACCTGCTGACGACCTCCAACCCCCGTACCGGGCGCGACCGCAGCCTGCTCGAGCGCCTCGACATGCGCATCCAGGGCCAGGCCGACTGATGCTGGCCGAAGCCATCGCGCGGGCGCCGGGCGTGCCCGCCGCGGGGCCCGACGTAGCGCTCGACGATGCGTTCCTGCAGAACCCCTACCCCGTCTATCGCCAGTGGCGGGAGGCGGGGCCGCTGCACTGGAACGACGGTTTCTTCCAGGGCGCCTGGGTGCTCAGCCGGCACGAGGACGTCGAGCGCGTGCTGCGCGACCCGCGCTTCTCGTCGCAACGCACCGGCGGCTGGGTCAAGCGCATCGAGGGCGTGGATGCCGGCTACGCCGGGCGCCGCGCCCACGCGGGGCTGGACCGCTTCCAGCACCTGTTCGCGCGCGCGATGGTCTTCCTCGACGCCCCGGACCACACCCGCCTGCGCCGCGTGATGGGTGCGGGCTTCCATCCGTCGCTGGTCCGCGGCCTGGCCCCCCGGATCGAAGACCTGGTCGATGAGCTGCTCGACGGGCTCGACGGACCCGGCGCCGCCGCCGGCTTCGACTTCATCGAGACGGTGGCGCGCCCGCTGCCCTCGCGCGTGATCGGCCTAATGCTGGGCGTTGACCGGGCCGACGAGGCGCGCTTTGCCGCGTGGACGGATGACCTCGCCGCCTTCATCGGTGCCCTGCGCCCGGACGAGGCGCAGTTGCGCCGGGCGCAACGCAGCCTGCTCGAACTCGTGCGCTACTTCGAGGCCGTGCTGGCGCAGCGCCGCGGCGCGCCCGCCGACGACCTCGTCAGCCTGCTGCTGCGGGCGGAGGCCGAGGGCCTGATACGCGCCGACGGCGAGGTACTGGCGCAATGCGCCATGTTGCTGTTCGCCGGCCACGAGACCACCCGCAACCTGCTCGGCAACGGCCTGTACACACTGCTGCGCCATCCCGCGCAATGGGCCGCGATCCAGGCCGACCCGGACGCCCTGCCCGGCGCGGTGCGGGAGGTACTGCGCTTCGACAGCCCGGTGCAATATACCGGCCGACGCGTCGCCGCCGACCTCGACTGGCATGGCCACCGGCTGCGCCGGGGCGATCTCGTCATCGCGCTGATCGGCGCGGCCAACCGCGATCCCGCGCGCTACGCGGAGCCCGACCGCTTCGACATCAGCCGCCGTGAAGGCAGCCACCTCGCCTTCGGCAGCGGCCCGCATGTCTGCATCGGCGCCGGACTCTCGCTGCTGGAAGCGACGATCACGCTGCGCAAGGTGTCGCAGCGCTGGCCCACGCTACGCCTGTGCGATACGCAGCCGCGCTGGAACACGAATGCAGCGCTGCGCGGCCTGCAACGGCTCGACGTCGTCTCCGGTCACGCTGCAGGCTGAGCGGCGCGGGCTGCCCCTTGGACGCGCGGGCCGCCCTCGGTTAGCATGCGCGGCCCTTCCCGCCCCGCGGCCCGCCGCCGCCCGCCCCCATGCACGCTCCCGCCCGCGCCTGCGGCATCGACTTCGGCACCTCCAACTCCACCGTTGGCTGGCTGCGCCCCGATGCGAGCACCCTGCTCATGCTCGAGGACGACAAGCCGACACTGCCGTCCGCGGTGTTCTTCAACGCCGACGAGGACAGCACCCATTTCGGCCGCGACGCGCTGGCGCAGTACCTCGAGGGCTATGAAGGCCGGCTGATGCGCGCGCTGAAGAGCCTGCTCGGCTCCAGCCTCATCGACGGCCAGACCGAGGTCGGCGGGCGGGCGCTGCGCTTTCGCGACCTGCTGGCGAGCTTCATCGGCGAGCTCAAGCGCCGCGCAGAGCGGCAGGCCGGCCGCGCCTTCGACCAGGCGGTGTTCGGCCGCCCGGTGCACTTCGTCGACGACGACGCTGCCGCGGACGGCAAGGCGCAGGACACGCTGGAAGCCATCGCCCGCCAGGTCGGCTTTCGCGAGGTGAGCTTCCAGTTCGAGCCGATCGGCGCCGCGCTGCACTACGAGCGCTCGCTGGCCGCCGAGGAAGTCGTGCTGATCGCCGACATCGGCGGCGGCACGGCGGACTTCTCGCTGGTGCGCCTGTCGCCCGAGCGCGCACGCCGCGACGACCGTGCCGACGACCTGCTCGGCAACGCCGGCGTGCACATCGGCGGCACCGACTTCGACCGCGCGCTGAGCCTGGACTGCGTGATGCCGCTGCTGGGCTACCGCGGCCTGATGAAGAACGGCGCCCACATCCCGGCCAGCCTCTACTTCCAGCTCGCCACCTGGCACACCATCAACTTCGCCTACAGCCGCCAGGCCTGGGCCGACCTGCAGAACATCTACCGCGACGCTGCCGCCCGCACCGAGCTCGACCGCCTGGCGCGCCTCGTGAGCCAGCGCGAAGGCCACTGGCTGGCGTTGCAGGTGGAGCAGGCCAAGATCGACCTGTCGACCGCGCCGGCAGCCCGTATGGACCTCGACCGGCTGGAAGACGGCCTGCAGCACACCATCACCACGGCCGACTTCGTCGCCGCCACCGCCACGCTGGTCGAGCGCGTCGGCGAATGCGTGGGCCAGCTGCTGCGGGACGCCGGCCTGCGCCGCGACCAGGTCGACACCGTGTACTTCACCGGCGGCGCCAGCGGCGTCGCCCAGCTGCGCGCACGCATCGCCGCCGAACTGCCTGCGGCCCGCTGCGTGGAAGGCGACCTCTACGGCAGCATCGGCGCCGGCCTCGCGGTGGAAGCCGCGCGCCGCTACGGCTGACCGCCCCGCCCGTCCCTGTGGCGGGCCCTCGCCCGCTCTCCTCCTCGCCCGCTTTCCCCTCGGCCGCCGCTCCGCGTCGCCGCCCGCCTGCTCTACGGAGCGCTCCGCTCCAGCGTAGGCATCGCACGCTGGAGCATGTGGAGCAGCCCATGTAGCAGCGTCCGCGCGCGATTGCGGGCCTGCGGGCCGATGGCATGGTGCTTGCGCTGAGTGCTCCCAGGCCCGGACGCGCGCATCGCAGCCGGGCTCCCGACTGGCAACCGCGCCACATCACAAGAGGAGACCACCATGCACACCCCACTGCGCAGCGCACGCCGTCCGCGGCTGCTCGCCAGCTTCGCCGCCACGGCCTTCGCCCTCGCCGCGCTCAACGTCCAGGCCAAGGGCGTGACCGACGACGACATCGTCAACGACGCCACCATCACCACCCAGGTCGTCACCCACGGTCTCGGCACCAAGGGGCAGCGCTACAGCCCGCTCGACCAGGTCAACACCGAGACGGTGAAGAACCTCGTGCCCGTCTGGTCCTTTTCCTTCGGCGGCGAGAAGCAGCGCGGCCAGCAGTCGCAGCCGCTGATCCACGACGGCAAGATGTACGTCACCGCGTCCTACAGCCGCATCTTCGCGCTCGACGCCACGACCGGGCAGAAGCTGTGGAAGTACGAGCACCGCCTGCCCGACGGCATCATGCCCTGCTGCGACGTGATCAACCGCGGCGCCGCGCTGTACGACGACCTGGTGATCTTCGGCACGCTCGACGCCCAGCTCGTCGCGCTGAACAAGGACACCGGCAAGGTCGTGTGGCGGCAGAAGATCGAGGACTACAAGGCGGGCTACTCCTTCACCGCCGCGCCGCAGATCGTCAAGGGCATGGTCATCACCGGCAACTCGGGCGGCGAGTTCGGCATCGTCGGCCGCGTCGATGCGCGCGACGCGAAGACCGGCAAGCTGATCTGGAGCCGCCCGACCGTCGAAGGCCACATGGGCTACACCTACGACGCCGAAGGCAAGCCGGTGGACAACGGCATCTCCGGCACCACCAACGCCACCTGGCCCGGCGACCTGTGGAAGACCGGCGGCGCGGCGCCCTGGCAGGCCGCCTACTACGACCCCGACGTCGACCTGATCTACATCGGCACCGGCAACCCTGCGCCGTGGAACAGCTGGCTGCGCCCGGGCGACAACCTGTACTCGTCATCCACGATCGCGATCGACCCCGACACCGGCAAGATCGTGTGGCACTACCAGAGCACGCCGCACGACGGCTGGGACTTCGACGGCGTCAACGAATTCATCTCCTTCGAGTACAACGACCCCGCCACCGGCAAGCTGGTGAAGGCCGGCGGCAAGGCCGACCGCAACGGCTTCTTCTTCGTCAATGACCGCACCGACGGCAAGCTGCTCAACGCCTTCCCCTTCGTGAACCGCATCGACTGGGCCAAGGGCATCGACCTCAAGACCGGGCGTCCGATCTACGACGAGGAGAAACGGCCCGGCAATCCCTTCGTCGAAGGCGTGGGCGAGGACAAGAAGGGCAAGGTGGTGTTCAACGCACCCTCCTTCCTCGGCGGCAAGAACCAGATGCCGATGGCCTTCAGCCCGAAGACCGGCTATTTCTACGTGCCCGCCAACGAATGGGGCATGGACATCTGGAACGAGCCCATCTCGTACAAGCGCGGCGCGGCCTACCTCGGCGCGGGCTTCACCATCAAGCCGCTGCACGAGGACTTCATCGGCGCGATGCGTGCGGTGGACCCGGTGAGCGGCAAGATCGTGTGGGAGGTGAAGAACAACGCGCCGCTGTGGGGTGGCGTGATGACCACCGGTGGCGACCTGGTGTTCTATGGCACGCCCGAGGGCTACCTGAAGGCGATCGACGCCCACAACGGCAAGGAGCTGTGGCAGTTCCAGACCGGTTCGGGCGTGATCGCGCCGCCGGTGACCTGGGAGCAGGACGGCGAGCAGTACGTCGCCGTCGTCTCGGGCTGGGGCGGCGCCGTGCCGCTGTGGGGCGGCGACGTGGCCAAGCGGGTGAACATGCTCGAGCAGGGGGGCTCCGTCTGGGTGTTCAAGCTGCACAAGTCCTGAGCCTGCCGGCCGGGCCACGCCCGCGCGCGGCCCGGCGCCATTTCTTCCACGTAGGAGTCCCCGCAATGAAGACCCGCATCCTCAACGGCGCACTCGCCGCCGCGCTCGCTGTAACGGTCGCCGGCAGCGCGCTGGCCGCCGACCGCGGCACGCCGGCCGAAGCCCGCGCCATGTTCGACCAGGCCGTGCAGTACATGGAGGCCAACGGCGCCGAACGCGCCTTCGCCGCCTTCAACAACCAGAAAGGCCAGTTCGTCCGCAAGGACCTGTACGTGTTCGTGATCGACGACCAGGGCGTCTACCACGCCAGCGGCGCGGCGCCCGAGGCCCTGGTCGGCCTGAAGGTGCTCGACACCACCGACGCCGCCGGCACGCCGCTGTTCCGCGAGATGATCGACGCCACGCGCAAGGCGCCCGAAGCCACGGTGCGCTACGTATGGCTGAACCGGACCACCAACAAGGTCGAGCCCAAGGCGAGCTACGTGCGCAAGATCGGCGACTACGTGCTCGGCGTGGGCCATTACCTCGAATGAGGCCCGCCGTCCCCGCGCGGCGGACCGTGTGCGCCGCGCTCGGCCTCGCCTGCGCGGCGGCACTGCCGTTGGTTGCCGCGGGGCGGGTACTCGCCGCCGCGCCGGCACCGCAGCCCGGCGCGGACCCGCTCGACTCCTCGCGCTGGGACGACATGCGGCGCGCCTTCCTCGCCGACGCGCCGGTGGTGTTCGACGACCGCATCGCGGTCACCGCGCCGTTCAGCGCCGAAGACCCGCTCAACGTGCCGGTGGCCATCGACGCCACCGCGCTGGGTGCGGTGCGCGAAGTGCTGGTGTTCGCCGACTTCAACCCCATCGTCAAGGCTCTGCGGGTGGAACCGCTGGCCGCGCCGGCCGCCTTCGGCCTGCGCCTGAAGCTGCAGCAGTCGAGCCCGGTACGTGCCGCCGCGCGCACCGCCGATGGCACCTGGCACCTCGGCGGCGCCTGGGTGCGCACCAGCGGCGGCGGCTGCACCCTGCCTTCGCTCGGTTCGGGCTCGGCCGAATGGCAGCAGCGCCTCAACGAGGTCGGCGCCCGCCTGTGGCCGGGCGTGGGCCATGGCGACCGCCTGCGGCTGCGCATCGTGCACCCGATGGACACCGGGCTCGCGCCGGGCATCCCGGCTTTCCACATCGAGACGCTCGAGATCGCCGATGGCGCCGGCCGCGTGCTGGTGCGCGCGGAAGCCTTCGAACCGGTGTCGGAAAACCCCGTGTTCAGCTTCGACCTGCCGGCGGGGATCGGCACGGCCGGCCCGCTGCGCATCCGCGGACGCGACAACAACGGCAACCTCATCGACGCCGAGGTGAGACCGTGAAGCGGCTCGGCTCCGCCGCCCGCAGCTGGCGGCATGTCGTGCTGGCTTTCATGCTCGCCCCGTTGCTGCTCGCGCTCGCCCTCGATCCCGCGCGCGCCCGGGACCCCGCCGCCTTCGACTACGGCCTCGTCCCGCGCCAGATCGCCGACTGCGTGTATGTGCTGGAGGGCCGCAAGGAGGACTTCTCCACCGCCAACGGCGGCGACATCGCCAACACCGGCTTCATCGTCGGCATCGACGGCGTGATCGTCATCGACACGGGGTCCTCGCGCCGCTACGGCGAGCAGATGCGCGCCGCCATCGCCCGCGTCACCCCGCTGCCGGTGGTGCTGACGCTCAACACCCACCACCACCCCGACCACTTTCTCGGCAACCAGGCCTTCCCGCCCGACACGCTCGCCGCCCTGCCCGAGACCATCGCCGGCATCGAGGCCGAAGGCGGCGCCTTCAACGACAACCTCTACCGCCTGGTCGGCGACTGGATGCGCGACACCGAGGTGGTGGTGCCGCGTCGCCGTCTTGCCGCCAGCCGGCAGGTGATCGCCGGGCGTGACCTCGAGCTGCTGGCCCTCGGCGGCCACACCGCCGCAGACCTGGTGGTGATCGACCACGCCAGCGGCACGGTCTTCGCGGCTGATCTCGTCTTCAACGGCCGCGCCCCGACCACGCCGCACGCCGACATCCCGCGCTGGCTGGACGCCCTCGCACAGCTGGAGCGGCTTCCGGCCCGTCGCTGGGTGCCCGGCCACGGCGCGGTCCACGAGGACACCGGGCCGCTCCGCCAGACGCGCGCCTATCTCGACTGGCTGTCGCGCACGCTGCAGGGCGCGGCGGAAGGCGGGCTGGACATGGCCGAAGCGATGACGCTGCCGGTCGCGGCGGAATTCCGTGCGCTCGCGCTCGTCGAACACGAGTACCGACGCTCGGTCGTGCATCTCTTCCCGGCAGCGGAGCGCGCCGCCCTCGGCAGCCGCTGAGACGACCGGGACGCCATCGGGCCGCGTCTTGCAAGGCGCGCCCGTGGCGCGCAGCATGCAGCCGTGCCGAGACCATGCGGAATCCGCCCTGGGAGTCAGCCATGTCCCCGCCCCCGCTCGTTCGAAGTCACCGCAACGCGTCGCCTGCCCACCGTCGTCTCGTCCCGGTCGTGCTCGCAGCGCTGGCGCTGCTCGCCCTGCCGGCCCACGGAAACGTTTTCGGCAAGGACGGTCGCAGCTACAAGCCGGCAACCGGGCCGGTGCTGCGCGCGGTCGGCATGCTGAGCAAGGGCGAACGCCAGGTCGGCAGCGCCTTCCTGGTCGGGGAATGCCACGCCGTCACCGCCCACCATTCGGCCTTTCTCGGCGGCGACGAAGGTCGCGGACTGACGCTGCACATCGGCCCCGACCCGCTCAACGCGGGCCGCTTCACCGAACACATCCGCGCCCGTCCGGTACTCGCCGGCCGCTACTTTCCCGGCACACCGGTCGGCATGCGCGGCGACTGGGCGGTGCTGGAACTGGACGATTGCGTCGGCCGCCGCTATGGCTATCTGCCGGTAGCCGACGACGGCGAGGTCGACCGCCCGCCGGCCGGACCGCTGATGACGGTGAGCTTTCCGCGCGACAAGCGCCGGCCCGGCGTGGCCGTCGAGGCCGGCTGCCGCGCGCGGGAGAACGGGCCGGTGTTCGGGCTGGTCGGTGTCGATTGCGCCTTCGGCGCAGGGATGTCGGGCGGCCCAGTGCTCGAGCGCCAGTCCGACGGCCAGTGGAAGGTGATCGGGCTGATCCAGTTGCGCCACGCACCGACCGAGCGCGTGCTGCCCGCCTACAGCCATCGCCACCGCAACCAGATGCTGCACGCCGCCACTTTCGTGCGGCAGGTGCAGCAACTCATCGGTCAGCGCGGCACTTCGGCACTGCCCAGGTCGGCACTGCCGACACTGGTGCCATCGAGCGCCTCGATCAGCGCGAACAAGCGGCGGTAGAAATCGGGATCGGTCACGGTTTCCTCGCCGACCTTCACCATCGCCTCCTTGTCCGCCGACCACGGCAGCGAGATCGAGCCGAGGCCGGCCACGCTGACGCCGGTGCTGGTCGAGGCGGCCTTCAGCGCAAAGCGCGTCTGCAGCGCGTTGGCGTAGACCACCGCGCCGACGTTGCTCGGCAGGCAGACCAGGGTGATGTCGAGGCTCACGCCCTGGTCCGGCTTGGGCTGGAACAGCTTCTGCCCCTTCACCCGCACCGCGTCGCTGCCGTCGATCTGGTAGCCCTGGCTCAGCAGCGCGCGCTTGCCCAGTTCGCAGGCACCGGCCGGCTCGCGCGTGCTCCAGGTCACGAAGGGCGACTCGCGCTGGAAGGATTCGGACTGATACACCGCCGGCGGTGCCGACGCGCAACCTGCACCCACCAAGGTGACGGCAGAAGCAAGAAACGGGACGAGACGACGGCGGACGCAGGACATGAAGCAGGTTTCCGGGCAGATCGGGAAAGTCGGAGCTGGGATGTTAGTGCATCCCAGCTCCGACTGCGCATCGCCTGCCGTCGCGTTAACAGGAACTTACATCCGCTCGCCGCGCAGCGCGCGCAGGTGCCAGTCGAACACCTCGCCCAGCAGATGTGGCGTGTGGCGGCCCGGCCCATGGGCCAGCGCGCGCGCGTGATAGTCGCGCAGCGCGGGGCGGAAGTCGGGATGCGCGCAGTTGTCGATGACCACCTTGGCGCGCTGGCGCGGCGACAGCCCGCGCAGGTCGGCCAGGCCCTGCTCGGTCACCAGCACCTGCACGTCGTGCTCGGTGTGGTCGACGTGCGACACCATCGGCACGATGCACGAGATCGCGCCGCCCTTGGCCTGCGACGGCGTCATGAAGATCGACAGGTAGGCGTTGCGGGCGAAATCGCCAGAGCCGCCGATGCCGTTCATGATCTTCGAGCCCATCACGTGTGTCGAATTGACGTTGCCGTAGAGGTCGGCCTCGATCAGGCCGTTCATCGCGATCACGCCCAGGCGGCGGATCACCTCGGGGTGGTTGCTGATCTCCTGCGGACGCAACACGATGCGCTCACGGTAGCGGTCGAGGTCGGCGTTGAGTTCGGCCAGCGCCTCGCTGCTGAGCGAGAACGCGGTGGCCGAGGCATGCGCGAGCTTGCCCGACTTGATCATCTCCAGCATGCCGTCCTGCAGCACCTCGGTGTAGGCGGTGAGGTTCTCGAACGGCCCCTCGTTGAGCCCGGCCATCACCGCGTTGGCGATGTTGCCCACGCCCGACTGCAGCGGCAGCAGGTCGGCCGGCAGGCGGCCCTTCTTCACCTCGTGCTGCAGGAACTCGAGGATGTGGCCGGCGATGCGGCGCGAGTTCTCGTCCGGCGGCGAGAAGGCCGAGTTGCGGTCCGGGCTGTGCGTCTCGACCACCGCGATGACCTTGCTCGGATCACAGCGCAGGTAAGGCTCGCCGATGCGGTCGGCTGCGCCCATCAGCGGAATCGGCTTGCGGTGCGGCGGCAGCTGGGTGCCGTAGTAGATGTCGTGCATGCCCTCGAGCCTGGGGTTCTGCCAGGAATTGACTTCGAGGATGACCTTGTCCGCCTGCTCCAGCCAGGTCTTGTTGTTACCCACCGACGAGGACGGAATCAGCCGGCCGTCGGGCAGGATGCCCGCCACCTCGACCACCGCCACGTCGAGCTTGCCGAGGAAGCCGAACCACACGAACTGCGCCACGTGCGACAGGTGGATGTCGATGTATTCCATCTCGCCGGCGTTGATGCGCTCGCGGCACACCGGGTCGGACTGGTAAGGCAGGCGCATCTCGATGCCGTCGACCTTCGCCAGCGCGCCGTCGAGCTCCGGTGCGGTCGACGCCCCGGTCCACACCCCGATGCGGAAGCGCTGGCCGCGCGCGTTCTCGGCCTCGATGCGGCGCGCGAGCGCCGCCGGCACCGCCTTCGGATAGCCGGAGCCGGTGAAGCCGCTCATGCCGACGTTGACGCCGGACGGGATGAGGGCCGCGGCCTCGTCGGCCGACATGATCTTGGCGCCCAGCGCGGCGCAGTGGATGCGGGATTCGCTCATCGGATGGCTCGCAAAAGAAACGCGCCAGTCCTTGCGGAAAATGGCGCGCAAACCCGGTCGCCCGAAGGGGGTCCGGCGCCCCGCCCAAGGAGAGGAGGGAGGGACGGGGCACCGGGGGGCGTTACCGATTCATGTGCGGGCAGTCTAGCCAGCGCCTCGCCACCCCACAAACGACGATTTATTATTCGATGATTAAGTTCTGCTTAAGCATCACGCCATGACCTACCGGCTCCCCAGCCTGTCCCTGCTGCGCACCTTCGAGGCGGCGGCACGCCACCTGAGCTTCAAGAAGGCCGCTGCCGAGGTGTGCGTCACGCCCGCCGCCGTCAGCCAGCAGATCCGCGCGCTGGAAGCCTACCTCGGCGTGCCCCTGTTCCATCGCAAGGTGCGCGCGCTGGCCCTCACCGAGCACGGCGCGGCGATGCTGCCGGGCATTCGCAAGGGCTTCGACTGCCTCGCCGCCGCGGTGGAAAGCACACGGCAGGACGCCGTCGGCCCACTGGTCGTCACCGCGCCGCCCTCCTTCGCCAGCCACTGGCTCGTGCCCCGCCTGCCGCGCTTTGCCGCCGCACATCCCGACGTCGACCTGCGGCTCGCCAGCACCTCCGACACCGTGGACGGCCCGCGCGAGGCCAGCGTGCTCGACAACCTGCGCACCGACCCGCGCGAAGCGCGCAGCAACGTGGCGATCCTGTACGGCAAGGGGCGCTATCCCGGCTTCCGTGTGGTGGTCCTGTTCGCGCCCGACTACGTGCCGGTGTGCGCCCCTGCGCTGGTCGAGGCCGGACTGCGCTCGCCGGACGAACTCCCGCGCTTCGCGCTGATCCACGACGACACCCTCAGCGAGGTCGGCTGGACCGCCTGGCTGCACAAGGCCGGGCTGGACGCGCAACTCGCGCGCCGCGGACGCCATTTCTCCAACGCCGCGCTCGCGCTGGCCGCCACCCTCGACGGCCAGGGCGTCGTGCTCGCCCCCCGGCCGCTGGTGGAAGAGCGCATCCGCGCCGGGCACCTCGTCATTCCCTTCGACCTCGGCCTGCCCTCGCCCAGTGCCTACTACCTGGTGATGCACGAGCGCGTCGCGCGGCGTCCGGCGCCGGAAGCCTTCGAACGCTGGCTGCTGCAGGAAGCGGCACAATAGGGTCCGCCGCGAGACAGGAGAGCCGCCCCGATGACTGCAACGCCCGATTCACCCCGTTCCCACTACCCGGTCGCCATCGTCGGCGCGGGCGCGCTCGGCCTCGCCTTCGCCGCGCGGCTCGCCGCCACGGGCCCGGTGGCGATGATCGCGCGCAATGCGGCGCGCGCGGCCGAACTGGCGCGCGGCGTGCAGATCGGCGGCCAGTTGCGCCGGCTCGACGTCTTCGCCCCGAACGCCCTGCCCACTGCCGACTGGGCGGTGCTGCTGGTGAAGACCGGCGACACCGACGCCGCCGCCCGCCTCGCCAGCGCCCTGCGGCCGCACGGCCTGCTGTCGTTGCAGAACGGACTGATCGAGGCAGAGTTGCGCGAGGCCTGTCCCGCGCTGGCGGCCGGCCAAGGTGTGACGACCGAAGGCGCCTACCGCGATGCCACCGGCATCCATCCCTCGGGCGCCGGCGAGACCCTGCTGCCGCCCGGCTTCGAGGACCTCGCGGCGCTGTTCGTGCGCGCCGGTTTCGTCGCCCGCGTCGATCCGGACATCGCCCGTGCCCGGCTCGCCAAGCTGCTGGTGAACCTCGCCATCAACCCGCTGGCAGCGCTGTTTCGCGTGCCCAACGGCGCCCTGCTCGAACCGCCGCACCGCGTGCTGCTCGACACCCTGGTACGCGAGGCGCTGCCGGTGCTGCGCGCCAACGGCCTCGATCTGGACGAAGGGGCGGCGCTCTCACGCGTGCACGGCGTCGCCCGTGCCACCGCCGCCAACCGCGCCAGCATGCTGCAGGATGTGCTGGCCAACCGCCGCACCGAGATCGACGCCATCACCGGCGCCCTGCTCGGCATGGCCGAAACGGGTGGCTTCGAGGTGCCGACGCATCGGGCCGTACATACCCTGGTGCGCGCGGTCGAGCACGCCGCGACGGGAACCCCATCCGATCGAGGGTGATGCCGTGGCAGACCGCCGGGATTCGCAGTCGCACGCGGCCGGCCCGTCACGCGATCGCGTCGGGCAATGGCCGCCCCCTACGGTATAGTCGGGCACATCGGCGATCCGTCCAGCCCTGCCCATGCCCCCAGTCCTGCAAGCCCCCCTCATCGTCCGCACCCTGCTGCTGCTGATCCTTGCCGCGGGGGCGTATTTCCTCAGCGGTTTCCTCGTGCCGGTACTGGCCGCGCTGGTCATCGGCTTCGCCAGTTGGCCGCTGTACCGCCGGGGCGTCGTGCTGTGCGGCGGGAAGACGGCGCTGGCCGCGAGCCTGGCCCTGATCGTCGTCATCTGCGCGCTGATCGTGCCGCTGACGGTCGCCCTGCACTACGCGCTGCAGGAAGCCGGCAACTTCATTGCCTGGCTGCTCGAAGCCAACCGGACCGGCGCGCCGGTCCCGGACTGGATCCGGGCCCTGCCGATGGTCGGCAACCGGCTCGCAGAGTACTGGCTCCTGCACCTCGGCGAGCCCCAGGCGCTCGGGCACTGGGTGGAGATCATCAGCGGCGAGCACCTGGGCAACATCTACCGCGCGCTGCTGAGCGCCACCGGTGATCTCGCACGGCTGGCCCTGACCACGCTGTTCATGCTCATCACCCTGTTCTTCGTCTACAAGGACGGCAGCCGGATCGCGGCACAGCTCGACGTCGTCGGCGAGCGCATCCTGCCGACGCGCTGGCAACGCTTCTCGCGCGTGGTGCCGGCCACCGTCAGCGCCACCGTCACCGGCATGGGCCTGATCGCACTCGGCGAAGGGGTGGTGCTGGGCGTGGCCTACTGGATCGCCGGCGTGCCCTCGCCCGTGCTGCTCGGCGTGGCCACCGGTTTCATGGCGCTGATCCCCGGCGGCGCGCCGCTGTCCTTCACGCTGGTGTCGCTGTACCTGGTCGGCTCGGGCGACCTTGTCGCCGGGCTGGGGCTGTTCGCCTGGGGGTCGATCGAGCTCTTCATCGTGGACAAGACCCTCCGCCCGCGCCTGGTCGGCGGCCCGGTGAAGCTGCCGTTCCTGCCCACCTTCTTCGGCCTGGTCGGCGGCGTGCAGACCATGGGACTGGTCGGCCTGTTCGTCGGCCCGGTGCTGATGGCGCTGCTGGTGGCGATCTGGCGCGAATGGCTGCTCGGCATCGAGGAGCCCGCACCGGCGGGCACCGAGACGGCCCCGGCGGACGCCACCACGGACGCCGTCGCGCGCCCATCCCCCGCCACACGGTCGTACACGACGATCGACTGAGCGCGGGAGCGGACGCCATCGCAGCAGGCCGACACGCAACCCCTAGTAGTCAACCGGGTCGCCAAGCACTACCCACAGTATCACTGCTCACACGCCAAGCTTGACACACGGCACCCGCCGGCCCTAATGTCTGCCCGTCACGGCTGCCCGGTTCCGACCGGGCAAGGGAATCCGGTGACGCATCGCAAGGTGCGGAATCCGGAGCTGCCCCCGCAACTGTAATCGGTGAGTCTTGCGCTTTTCCATGCCACTGGACGAATGTCCGGGAAGGCCGGCGCAGGACGACGACCCGAGAGCCAGGAGACCTGCCGCGACGCTTCCCTTAACAGCTCGGGGCGGGGTGTCCCTGACAAGAGGCATGGCTCAGACCATTTCACTTGCACGCTTTCCTGATGGCACGGCAGCACCGCATGGCATGGCCATGCGCGTGACGCATCACGCCCGTCCGTCGGAGATCCGCCCCGCCCGCTCCGGATCTCCGCCATGCCCGCACCTGCCCGCCCCGCCCCGGCGCTGACGCCAGCTCCGCACGTACCGTCGATCACGGCCCCGCGCCCGATGCTGCGCTTCGGCGCCGCCGACATGCCGCGCATCCTCGAGCACCTGCATGCGCTGGATGCCGACGACCGGCTGCTGCGCTTCAGCCACGGCATCCGCGACGAGGGCATCGCCGCCTACGTCGCCAGCCTCGATTTCGCACGCGACCACGTGCATGGCCTGTGCACCGCGCAGGGCGACATCGTCGCCCTCGCCCATGTCGCAGTGCGCGATGGCGAGGTCGACTTCGGCCTCAGCGTCATCGCAGCCTACCGTCAGCGCGGGCTGGGACGCGCGCTGTTCGGCCACGTCATCGCGCTGGCCCGCCTGCACGACGCGGTCCGCATCGTGTGCCACAGCGTCAGCCCGGCGGTGCTGCACATGGCAGCCGCCAGCGGCTTCCGCCGTCCCGGCGGCTGCCACACCGCCCCGCTGACGCTGGAACTGCGGGCCGCGTCCCGCTGCGCCGACGACGCCCCCGCAAGCAGCCGGGCAGTCGCCTGACGCTGCCCTTGCCTCCCAAACCCCGCTCATTCGAATTCACCCAGACGAGGACATCCCGTGGACCGACTTCCGACCGAAGCGCTTGATAGCGCCATGCAACTTGCCGCATTCCAGATCATCCGCCGCAATGGCGCCGTCGTCGCCTTCGATCCGAACAAGATCGCCGTCGCCATGACCAAGGCCTTCCTCGCCGTCGAGGGCCGCCAGGGCGCGGCGTCCTCACGCGTACGCGACATCGTGGCCCGCCTCACCGATACCGTGGTCGGCGCCCTCACCCGCCGCCTGCCCGACGGCGGCATGCTGCACATCGAGGACATCCAGGACCAGGTCGAGCTGGCGCTGATGCGCTCGGGCGAGCACGACGTCGCGCGCGCCTACGTGCTCTACCGCGAACGCCGCGCTGCCGAACGCGCGGCGCAGAAGGACGCCGAAGCGCAGGCGGGCGGCGCCGGCCCCGTGCTGCACATCGTCGATGGCGAAGCGCGCCGCCCGCTCGACCGCGCCGCCCTGCTCGCCGTGTGCCGCGAGGCCTGCGCGGGGCTGGACGGTGTGTCCGCCGACACCGTGCTCGAACACGCACTGCACAACCTCTACGACGGCGTGCCGATTGCCGCCGTGCGCCAGGCGCTGGTGCTGGCCGCACGCACGCTGATCGAGCGCGAGCCGGACTACGGCCGTGTCGCCGCCCGCCTGCTGCTGTCGGCGATCCGCGTCGAAGTGCTCGGGCACGAGGCCTCGCAGGCCGACATGGCCGACCCCGACCAGGGTTATGCCGCCTGCCTGCCCGCCCTCATCCGCCGTGGCATCGAGGCGGAGCTGCTCGATCCCCGGCTGGCCGACTTCGACCTCGCCCGCCTGGCGGCGGCGATCCGGCCCGAGCGCGACCTGCAGTTCGACTACCTCGGCCTGCAGACGCTGTACGACCGCTACTTCCTGCATGTCGACGACCGCCGCATCGAGCTGCCGCAGACCTTCTTCATGCGGGTGGCGATGGGCCTGGCGATCAACGAGATCGACCGCGAGGCACAGGCCATCGCGTTCTACGAGCTGCTGTCGAGCTTCGACTTCATGAGCAGCACGCCGACGCTGTTCAACAGCGGCACCCGCCATTCGCAGCTGTCGTCCTGCTACCTGACGACGGTGGCCGACAGCCTCGAGGACATCTACCAGTCGATCAAGGAAAACGCCCTGCTGCAGAAGTTTGCCGGCGGTCTGGGCAACGACTGGACGCCGGTGCGTGCGCTCGGCAGCCGCATCAAGGGCACCAATGGCCAGAGCCAGGGCGTGATCCCCTTCCTCAAGGTGGTCAACGACACCGCGGTGGCGGTGAACCAGGGCGGCAAGCGCAAGGGCGCGGTGTGCGCCTATCTCGAAACCTGGCACCTCGACATCGAGGACTTCCTCGAACTGCGCAAGAACACCGGCGACGAGCGCCGCCGCACGCACGACATGAACACCGCGAACTGGATCCCCGACCTGTTCATGAAACGCGTGCTGGAGAACGCCGAATGGACCCTGTTCTCGCCGGTCGACGTGCCCGACCTGCACGAGCGCTACGGCCAGGACTTCGAGGCGTCCTACCGCGCGTATGAGGAAAAGGCCGAGCGCGGCGAGATCCGCCTCTTCAAGCGCCTGCCCGCCCTCCAGCTGTGGCGCAAGATGCTGACCATGCTGTTCGAGACCGGGCATCCGTGGATCACCTTCAAGGACGCCTGCAACCTGCGCTCGCCGCAGCAGCACGTGGGCGTGGTGCATGGCTCCAACCTGTGCACCGAGATCACGCTCAACACCTCGGCCGACGAGACCGCGGTGTGCAACCTCGGCTCGGTGAACCTGCCCGCCCATCTGGTGCGCAACGGGGCCGGGCGCTGGACGCTCGACCACGACAAGCTGCAGCGCACCGTGCGCGTCGCGATGCGCCTGCTCGACAACGTCATCGACCTCAACTACTACGCCACGCCCAAGGCGCGCGCCGCCAACCTGCGCCACCGCCCGGTAGGCCTGGGCATCATGGGCTTTGCCGACGCCTTGCACATGATGGGCCTGGCCTACGCATCGGACGCCGCTATCGAGTTCGCCGACCGTTCGATGGAAGCCGTGTGCCACGCCGCCTACTGGGCCTCGACCGAGCTGGCCGAGGCGCGCGGGCCGTATTCCAGCTTCCGCGGCAGCCTGTGGGACCGGGGCATCCTGCCGCAGGACAGCCTCGCGCTGCTGGCCGAGGGCCGTGGCCGCAGCAGCGCCGGCGGCGGCGCCCTGCTCGAAGTCGACCGCTCGTCCGCGCTCGACTGGGGCCCGCTGCGCGAACGCATCGCCCGCCATGGCATGCGCAACTCGAACTGCGTCGCCATCGCGCCGACCGCGACGATCTCCAACATCGTCGGCGTGTCCGCCTCGATCGAGCCGGACTACCAGAACCTGTACGTCAAATCCAACCTGTCGGGCGAGTTCACCGTGGTCAACGCGCATCTCGTGCGCGAGCTGAAGGCGCTCGGCCTGTGGGACGAAGTGATGGTGGCCGACCTCAAGTACTTCGACGGCTCGCTCGCCCCGATCGAGCGCATTCCCGCCGAACTCAAGGCGCGTTACGCGACCGCCTTCGAGATCGAGCCGCACTGGCTGGTTGAAGCCGCCTCGCGCCGGCAGAAGTGGATCGATCAGGCGCAGTCGCTGAATCTCTACGTCGCCGCCGCGTCGGGCCGCAAGCTCGACGAACTCTACCGTCTGGCCTGGCTGCGCGGGCTCAAGACCACCTACTACCTGCGCACGCTGGGCGCCACCGCCATGGAGAAGACCGGCACCACCACGCCGTCCGCCGCCAGCGCCGAACCGGTGCCCAAGACCTGCTCCATTCTCGACCCCGACTGCGAGGCCTGCCAATGACCACCTTCTTCGACGACTGGGACACGCCGGTTCGCCCCCAGCCAGCCACCTCTCCAGCCAACACGCCCCTCGCCCGCGAGACAGACTCCCCGGCTTCCACGGTGACGCCCACGACATCCCGCCCCGACGCGACCCTGTCCGCCACCGATGCCCGGCCGGGCGCGCTGGCGCCGGTGCGCGCGGCCGACAAGCGCATCGTCAACGGCCAGGGTGACATCAACCAGCTCGCGCCCTTCAAGTACCCCTGGGCGTGGGAGTTCTTCCTCAACGCCAACAAGAACCACTGGACGCCGCTGGAAATCTCCATGGCGCAGGACGTTCACGACTACCACCATCGCCTGACGCCGGCCGAGCGCCATGTGTTCGAGAACGTGCTGTCCTATCTGACCACCTCGGATATCCTCGCCATGCGCAACATCGGCCTGGCGGTGATGGAAAAGATGACCGCGCCCGAACTGCAGATCTACCAGGCCCGCCAGGTGTATGAGGAAGCCCTGCACACCTGGACCTACCAGCACTGCATCGAAAGCCTGGGCCTGGACCAGCAGGAGATCTACAACCGCTACCGCGTCGTGCCCGAGATCCACGGCAAGATCGCGCTCGCCAACCGCCGGCTCGAGCGCGTGATGCGGGCCGACTTCAACCTCACCGACCGCGACAACCTGCACGAATTCGCGCTCTCCTACCTCTTCTTCGCGGCCATCTTCGAGGGCTGCTGGTTCTACAACGGCTTCACCCCTATCTTCGCGCTGCAGCGGCGCGGGCTGATGAAGGGCACGGCCGAGCAGCTGCAATACATCATGCGCGACGAGGTGCTGCACTGCGCCTTCGGCATCCGCACCGTGCGCACGCTCATCGCCGAGGAAAACCTGCAGCTCGATCCCGCGGCGCTCGCCCGCCTGTGGGAGGAAGCCGAGGCCGTCGAAGCCGCCTACGCCGGCTATCTGCTGCGCGAGCCCATCCTCGGCTACTCGGCCGCGCAGCACATGGGCCAGTTCCGCTACATCGCCAACCGCCGCGCCCGCCAGCTCGGGCTGGCCGAGCCCTTCCCCGGTGCGGAGAACGTGCTGCCGTGGCTGGACGAGCAGGCCAACCTGCGCAAGGAGAAGAACTTCTTCGAGACGCGGGTCACGGAGTACCAGACCGGCGGCGCACTGAGCTGGGAGTGAGTCGCTGCCGGGTAGCAGACGCGGGCATCGGGCCGCGCTGCACCCGGCGCCCGGCGGTTTCGTTAATCCCATTCACACACCCGCAGCCTGCATTAGCAATTCTCCGGCCGCCGTTAACCCGTGCGGCGGAAGATCACGCTCAACAGGACCGCCGACCTTCGTCGGACGGGAGCGTGATCAAGGAGAAGCATCATGTCGTTCAGCCGCCGCGCCTTTCTGAAGTCCACCGCCGCCTTCGCCGTCGCCAGTGGCGGGCTCAAGCTGTTCGGGGTCAACGAGGTGTTCGGCGCGGACACCGTGCTGATCCCCCACGCCTCGCACTACGGCCCGTTCAAGGCGGTGGTGAAGAACGGGGTCCTGGTCGGCGTGCAACCGCTGAAGCACTTCGACCCGATGCCCACGCAGATGCTGCTCGAAGGGGTGCTGAGCCGCACCTACCACCCGACCCGGGTGCAGTATCCGATGGTGCGCCGTTCCTACCTCGCCAACCCGCGCGGCGACATCAAGGGGCACCTGCGCGGCAAGGAACCCTTCGTGCGCGTGTCGTGGGAAGACGCGCTCGCGCTGGTCGCCGACGCCAGCCTGCGCACGATCGAGCAGCACGGCAATGACGCGGTGTTCAGCTCATCATACGGCGGCTGGTCGCACGCCGGCGTGCTGCGTCCGCAGGTCCTGCAGGGGCGGCTGTTCGGCCTCATCGGCGGCCACAGCGTCACCACCGGCGACTATTCCGGCGGCGCCTCGCAAGTCAGCCTGCCGCACATCATCGGCGACATGGAGGTGTATTCGCCGCAGACGTCCTGGGAAGTGATCCGCGACAGCACCGAGGTCTTCGTGCTGGTCGGCTGCGACCCGTGGAAGAACAACCGCATCGAATACACGGTGGCCGACCACCAGATGTACTCGCGCTGGGAGGCGATCCGCGATGCCGGCGTGAAATTCGTGTCGATCAACCCGCAGCGCACCACCACCGACGAGGCCATGCGCGCCGAGTGGGTGAAGATCGTTCCCAACACCGACACCGCGCTGTTCCTCGCGATGTGCTGGCACGTGTACACGACCGGCAAGTACGACAAGGCCTACCTCGACAAATACACGGTCGGTTTCGACCGGTTCCTGCCCTACCTGCTCGGCAAGGACGCCGACGGCACGCCACCCAAGACGCCGGAATGGGCCGCGAAGATCACCGGCATCCCGGCGGCGAAGATCGTCGAGATGGCCGACCTTTTCGCCAGCAAGCGCACCCAGTTCGCCGGCGCCTGGGCGCTGCAGCGCGCCCACCACGGCGAGATGACGCACTGGGCGATCATCGCCTTCGCCGCCATAACCGGCAAGATCGGCAAGCCTGGCCAGGGCGTGGGCTTCTCCTGGCACTACGGCGGTGGCGGCATGCCGGTGTCGGGCAAGCGCGGCGCGGTCGGCATCCCGCAGGGGCGCAACCCAGCCAAGGGCCGCTGCCCGGCCTCGCGCATCTCGGAGATGCTGCTCAACCCCGGCAAGCCCTACACCCGCGACGGTGCGAACTTCACCTTCCCCGACGTGCACATGATCTACAACGCCGGCAACAACTTCGTGCATCACCAGCAGAACACCAACGAGCTGATCGAAGCGATGGCGAAGAAGGTGCACACCGTGGTGAACCAGGACCCGTGGTGGTGCGCGTCCTCGCGCTACGCCGACATCGTGCTGCCCGCCACCAGCCACCTCGAGCGCAACGACATCAGCACCGGCGGCACCTACAGCAACGACAAGATCTGGGCGATGCGCCAGGTGATCCAGCCCTATGGCGAGAGCCTGGACGACTTCGAGATCTTCCGCCGCCTGGCCGAACTGTTCGGCGTCGAGTACGGCTTCACCGAAGGCCTGACGGTGATGGACATCGTCAAGAACAGCTACGCCAACACCGACGCCAGGATCCCGTTCGAGGAATTCTGGGAGACCGGCGTGGCCGAGATGGAGGTGCCCGATGCCGCCCGCCGCTGGGTGCGCCATGGCGACTTCTACGCCGACCCGGTCAAGAACCCGCTGCACACCGCCACCGGCAAGATCGGACTCTACGTCGAAGCCTTCGAGCGCTTCGGCACCAAGGAATGCCCGCCGATCCCGAAGTACCTCGAGCCGGCCGAGTTCCTCGGCAACGCCAAGCCGGGCCAGGTGCATGTGGTGAGCCCGCACCCCTTCATGCGCGTGCATTCGCAGATGGCCAACGCCGAATGCTCGAAGCACCTCAACATCCAGGGCCGCGAATTCGCGCTGGTCAGCGAGGAGGACGCGCGCGAACGCGGCGTCAAGGACGGCGACCTGATCGAGGTCTACAACGATCGCGGCGCGGTCATCGTCGGCGCCCGGGTGTCGCCCAACATCATGAAGGGCGTGATCAGCATCTATGAAGGCGCCTGGCTGTCGAAGGACAGCAAGGGCCGCTGCAACAGCGGCGCGATCAACGTGCTGACCACGAGCGTGGCGGCGAGCGACCTCAGCCAGGCCACCAGCGCCAACACCTGCCTCGCCTCGTTCCGCAAATGCACCGACGCCGAAGGCCCGAACCGTGCCTACGAGCCGCCGGTGGTCGAGAACAGCACCGTCCGCATCGAAGCCGCCGCACTGAGCCTCACCGAGCGCGCGCAAAAGGCCAAGGCCGCCTCCACCGCCGGCCTGACGCCGGGCGAGAAGCTCTTCTACGAGCGCTGCACGCTGTGCCACGTGCCGCGCGAACCGGGCGACTACACGGTGAAGCAGTGGCACGGCATCACCGAGAGCATGTTCCCGCGCGCCGGCCTGACCGACGACGAGCGCAAGCTGGTGCTGGAATTCCTCGAAAAGAACGCGAAGAAGTGAGCCCTTCCGACCCCAACCCCAACCCCGACCCCAACCCCTAAGCGGCGCAAGCCGGCATGGCGCCGGCCCGGTCCTCAAGGCCGGGTCGGCGCAACTTCGTAGACCGGCACGAAACCCGCCGGCGGCAGCATCCAGTGCGCCGGAAAGCGCTTCAGCGTGGCGGCATCGACCAGTTCCACGCCAGGGCCGACGTGAGGTTCGATCTCCATGCCTTCCAGCGCGCGCAGCGCCTGCCGTACCGCCATGCGTCCCTGCAGCACCGGAAAATCGCTGACCGATACCCGGATGCGCCCGCGCAGCAACCCGCTATACACGCCGGGCGTCACGTAGGACGACACGATGCCGACCTCGTCCTCCCGACCGCGCCGCCTCAGCTCGGCAATCGCCGCCTCCGCCATCGGCGCGTTGCCCACCAGGTAATCGAGCCGGGGATGGGCGTCGAGCACCTCCTCGACCAGCTGGCGCTGGATCGAGCGCCCGGTATCGCCGCCGCGCACGGCGACGATGCGCACCGCGCTGCCCGCGACCGCGTCGCGAAAGCCGCGGTCGATGAAGTCCACCCAGCCCGCATCCGGCGGCCCGGGCAGCCAGGCGATGTCGGCCCCGGCGGAACCCGCCGGGTGGCGCTCGGCCAGCCAGCGGCCGATCTTCCAGCCGAGCTGGTACCAGGGCACGCCGACCTTGCCCCGCACCACGCCGGCGTCGATGTCGTTCACCAGCGCCAGCACCGGCCGCCGCGCGGCCTCGGGCGCGAGCAGGTCGTTGAGGCCGGCGTAGCTCACCGTGCCGACCAGCAGCGCATCGCTGCCTTCGTCCGCAAGGCAGGCCCGGACGCGCTCGCGCTGGCGCTCGAGGTGCTCGTAGCCGGCCGACTCGAGCACATGCAGGCCCAGGCCCAGCGCGCGGGCCTCCTCGACCATGCCGAAGTTCACCGCCAGCCAGTAGCTGTCCTTCAGGTGCGGATACACGGCGCACAGACGCCACGGCCGTGACACGACGACGCGCTCGAACATGCCCGATGCCGACCCTGCGCCGTCCGGCGCGCGCTGGTCGCCGCGCCAGCGCTCGACGGGCCAGCGCTCCGCCAGCCAGTCGGCGTACCCTGCCGCGGGCGAGGCCAGCGCAGCGGACGAGGCGACGCCTGCTAAGAAGAGCGTCGCACGCAGCGCGGTTTGCAGCGCCCGGCAGGCGCGCCGCCGGTAAGATGAGGGCCAGCCCGGTCTGGCAAGGGCGCGAAGCGGATCCACGACGAAATCACCTCTATATGGACGCCCCATCTTACGTGAAAGCCCCGCCACGGCGCCGCTTCGGCCTGCGCGAACGGCTGATGCTCGGCCTGCTGTTCGGGGCACTGGGCACGATCATCGTCGCCGTCGTCGGCTGGATCAGCTTCCAGCGCGTGGTCGGCAGCCAGCAGGCCATCGTCCGCGAGACCCTGCCCACCGCCGACGCCCTGCACGACGCGGTGCGCGGCAACGCCCGCCTGGCCGCCCTGGCCCCGCGCCTGGCGCGCGCCGACACCACCGGCGAGCTCCACCAGTTGCGCGCGACCCTGGATGCCGAACTGCCGCTGATCCGCGACCGCCTCGCACGGCTCGACTCGCCGCACGTCGAACCCGAGTTGCGCGCGCGCCTGCAGGCAACCGGCGACACCCTGGCCGCCCGCCTCGGCATCATGGCCGACACCATCGCCGCCCGCCTGCAGGTTCGCGACGCACGTCTCGCCGCCGCCCGCGCCCTGCGCGACAGCATCGACGAGCTGGGTGCGCTCGCGCGGGCGCAGACCGACAACGCCACCGCCCTGCTGGTGTCGACGCTGACCACGCTGCTGCAGGCCGAGACGGGCGCCCCCTCGACGCCAGCCTCCCTACCCGATCGCACCGCGGCAAGCGACCGCCTGCTCGACGTCGACCTCGACACCCTCGAGCGCATGCATGAACTCGTGCTCACCGCCCACGCCCTCGGCAGCCTCGTCGACCGTCTCGACGAAGTCGACACCCCCGCGCGGCTGCAGGAGGCGCGTGCCGCGTTCGACACCCAGCTCGCCTTGCTGGCGCGCCGGGTACGCGACGTCGCCGACCCGGGCGCCCGCGCGCAGGGCGAGACGCTGCACGCCACGCTCGCCGGCGCGACGGGGCCTGGCGGCGCCTTCGACATGCGCGGCGCAGAACTTGAACTGCGCGCCCGCAGCGAGTCCTCCCAGGCCGAGGTCGGCACGCTGACGACCGAACTCGACGCGCTGGCCGGCGAGCTGATCCATCGCGGCGGGCGCATCCTCGCCGAAGCCGGCCTGAGCGCCGAGCGCAGCGCCAGCTCGGGCGTACTGGCCTTCGGCGTGATCGGCGCGGCACTGTTGCTGGTCACCGCGCTGGTCCTCATCCAGGTCCTGCGCCGGCATACCCTCGGCCGCCTGCTGGCACTGGAGGAGGCGACGCTGGCACTGGCCAGCGGCAAGCGCGACGTGCGCATCGACACCGACGGCGACGACGAGCTGGCCTCGCTGTCCCGTGCGCTCGCCCGCTTCCGCGACGACGCCGTCGAGCGCGACCAGCTCGCCGCAGCCCTGCGCGTACAGCAACAGCAGCTCGAGCACGAGGTCGCCGCCCGCACCGCGGAACTGCGCGACAGCAATGCCGCACTGGCACGCGAGACCGCCGAACACGCCGCAGCACGCCTCACCGCCGAGAAGGCCGACCGCGCCAAGACCGCCTTCCTCGGCACCGTGAGCCACGAACTGCGGACCCCGATGGCCGGCATCCTCGGCCTGCTGGAACTGCTCGAGGACACCGACCCCGCGCCCGGGCAGCAGAAGTACCTCGAGCAGATCCGCTCGGCCGCGGTGCTGCTGCTCGAACTGCTGGAGGACATGCTCGACTTCGCCCGCATCGAGGCCGGCGGCGTGCAGGTGGAGAACACGCCCTTCAGCCTGCGCGACACGGTCAACGACGTGTTCGCGGTGCAGGGCACGCGGGCGGCGGCGCGCGGCCTGGCCCTGGTGGCCGACATCGACCCGGGCGTGCCCGACGCCCTGCTCGGCGACCGGCGCAAGCTCAGCCAGATCCTGCTGAACCTCGTCGGCAATGCGATCAAGTTCAGCGACGAAGGCGCCGTCACCGTGCGCATCGCACCGGGGACGCGACCCGACGGCCTGCGCTTCGCGGTCCAGGATCATGGCATCGGCATCGACCCGGCACGCCAGCGCGAGATCCTCGAGCCCTTCGTGCAGGTACGCGACAGCGGCCGCCACCACGGCGGCACCGGCCTCGGGCTGGCGGTGTGCAAGCGCCTGATCGAGGCCATGGGCGGCGAGATCGCCATCGACAGCGCCCCCGGACAAGGCACGACGGTGAGCTTCGAATTTGCCTTCACGCCGGCTCCGGCACCGGCGTCCTCCAAGGCAAGCGCCGGTGCGGCGCCCGTGCAGCTTGCGCCAGGCCACACCGTGCTGCTGGTGGAGGACGACGCCGTCAATCGCATGGTGGTCGAGCGCTTCCTGCAGGCGCTCGACCAGCACCCGCTATGCGCCGGCGATATCCAGGCCGCGCTCGCGACCGTCGATCGGCACAGGCCGGACATCGCTCTCATCGACATGAACCTGCCGGACGGCGACGGCCGCGAACTGCTGGCGCGCCTGCGCGCCCTGCCCGGCGTAGCACAGCTGCCCGCCGTGCTGATGTCCGCGCACGTGCCTGCGAACGAGGTGAAGGCCTTGCTCGATGCCGGCTTTGCCGCCTTCCTGCCCAAGCCCTTCACGCGCGCGCAACTGCAGGCCCTGCTCGCGCGCGTGCTGGGCGACGGCGCGGCGACAGCGCCCGAGCCGGATGGCGGCGACGCGCAGGCACCCGACGCACGTAATGCGGCAAGGCTGGAATGGGTCAGCGAGGACTTCCTGCGTACCGAACACGACGCGCTCGGCGATGCCGTGCTCGGCGAGATCGCAGCGGTCTTCGCGTCGCAGGGCGACACCCTCGTCAGCGCGCTGCTCGACGCCGCGCACGCGGGCGATGCCGGAGAGTGCCGCAGGCTGGCACACAAGCTGCGCGGTGCGGCGTCCAACCTCGGGCTGGAAGCCCTCCGGACACAAGCGGGAAGCCTGGAACAGGATCTCCTGGACGAGGCGCAGCACATCTCGCTCCCCGAGCGCGCGAGTGCCCTGCAGCAGACCTATCGCGAAACCGTCCGCGCGCTACGCGCCACACTGGCCCGGCTCGCCGACGACCGGCGCTGAGGCGCTTCAGGACGCGCGGGCCTGGACCTCGACCGCGAGGCGGTAGCCCTCGCCACGGACGGTGGTGATCAGCGAGTCGGACTCGCCTTCGGCGTCGATCTTGGTCCGCAGGCGACGCACGAGCACATCGATCGTGCGGTCCTGCGGATCCCAGTCATGCCCATTGACGGCCCGCGACAGGCGGTCGCGGCTCATGACCTCGCCGGGGTGGCGCACCAGCAGGCCCAGCACCTCGAACTCGCCGCGCGTCAGGGCCACCTCGGCCCCTGCCCGGTCGAACAGCCGGCGGCGGGGAAGATCGAGCGTCCAGCCGGCAAAGCGGAACACCTCCGCGCGCTCGGCCGCCCGTCCCCCGGCACGCAGCTCGCCCGCCCGGCGCAACAGGCTCTTGACGCGGGCCAGCAGCTCGCGCGGATTGAAGGGCTTGGTGACGTAGTCGTCTGCGCCGACCTCGAGGCCGACAATCTTATCCACGTCGTCGTTGCGGCTGGTGACGAGGATGATGCCGATCGCACCGTTACGTGCCCGCAGGTCGCGCGCCAGCGACAGGCCGTCCTGCCCGGGCAGGTTGATGTCGAGCAGCACGAGGTCGACCGGCGTGTGTGCCAGCGTCTGCCACAGCGCCTCGCCGTCCCCCGCCAGCAGGACGGTGTAGCCCTCCTGGCTGAAGTAGGCGCTCAGGCGGGCCTGGGTGACGAGATCGTCATCGACGACCAGCAAGGTGGGCGCGTGCGCATCGCGGGCGGGCTGCATGGCGTTGCCTATCGGGCGAGACAGGATCCGGACTAGCGGATCCCGCCCATGCACAGGTACTTGATCTCGACGAAGTCGTCGATGCCGTACTTCGAGCCTTCACGGCCGATGCCGGACTCCTTGACGCCACCGAAGGGCGCGACCTCGGTCGAGATGATGCCTTCGTTGATGCCGACGATGCCGTACTCCAGGCCCTCGGCCACGCGCCACACGCGGGCGATGTCGCGCGCGTAGAAATAGGCGGCCAAGCCGAACTCGGTGTCGTTGGCCATGCGGATGGCCTCGTCCTCGGTGTGGAAGCGGAACAGCGGCGCCACCGGGCCGAAGATCTCCTCGCGCGCGATGCGCATCGCCGGCGTCAGCCCGGTGACGATGGTGGGCTCGAAGAAGGTGCCGCCCAGCGCATGGCGCTTGCCGCCGCAGACGATCTTCGCGCCCTTGGCCACCGCGTCACCCAGCAGTTCCTCGACCTTCGCGACGGCATCGGCGTTGATCAGCGGGCCCTGCTGCACGTCGCCCGACAGGCCGGGGCCGACCTTGAGCTTCGCCACCGCCTCGGCCAGCCTGGCGGCGAAGGCGTCGTAGATGCCGTCCTGCACCAGCAGGCGGTTGGCGCACACGCAGGTCTGGCCGGCGTTGCGGTACTTGGAGGCCATCGCCCCGGCCACCGCGGCGTCGAGGTCGGCATCATCGAAAACGATGAAGGGGGCGTTGCCGCCCAGTTCGAGCGCGACCTTCTTCACCGTGTCGGCCGACTGGCGCATCAGCAGCTTGCCGACCTCGGTCGAACCGGTGAAGGAGAGCTTGCGTACGATCGGGTTGGCCGTCAGCTCGCCACCGACTTCGGCCGCCTTCATGGTCGTGACGATGTTGAGCACGCCCTTTGGCAGGCCGGCACGCTCGGCCAGCTCGGCCAACGCCAGCGCGCACAGGGGCGTGTCCTCGGCCGGCTTGATCACCATCGTGCAGCCGGCAGCCAGCGCGGGGCCCGCCTTGCGCGTGATCATCGCGATCGGGAAGTTCCACGGCGTGATCGCCGCGACCACGCCAATCGGCTCCTTGAGCACGAGGATGCGCTTGTCGGCGCCATGGGCGGGAATCACGTCGCCATAGACGCGCTTGCCCTCCTCGGCGAACCACTCGATGAACGAAGCGCCGTACGCGACTTCGCCGCGCGCCTCGGCCAGGGGCTTGCCCTGCTCCGAGGTCATCAGCACCGCCAGATCCTCCTGGTGGGCCATGATCAGCTCGAACCACTTGCGCAGGATCGCCGCGCGCTCCTTTGCGGTACGCGCACGCCATGCCGGCAGGGCCGCCGCCGCGGCCTCGATGGCGCGCCGGGTTTCGGCCGCGCCCATGTCGGGCACGCTCGCCAGCACGCCGCCATTCGCGGGGTTGAGGACATCGAAGCGGGCGCCATCGTCCGCCTCTGTCCAGGCGCCATCGATGTAGGCACGTGTGCGCAGCAGGGTGTCGTCTTTCATTCGCATTGGCTGCAGCTCCGAGAGTTCGTCCGTTCCGGGGGTGGCGTGCGTCGCGCTCACTCGAACTGCGCCGCGCGCTTCACGCGGCGCTGACGCACGCCTTCGGCCAGGGTGTCGAGCACCAGCAGGCTGTCTTCCCAGCCGATGCAGGCGTCGGTGATGCTCTTGCCGTACTCGAGCGCCTTGCCCGGCACCAGATCCTGGCGCCCTTCCTTGAGGTGGGACTCGACCATCACGCCGATGATGCGGTCCTCGCCCGCCGCCATCTGCGCGGCGACGTCGTTCGCCACCTCGATCTGCAGGCGGTGCTGCTTGCGGCTGTTGGCATGCGAGAAGTCGATCATCACCTTGCCCTGCACGCCGCTGGCGGCGAGCTCCTTGCACGCGGTGTCGACGCTGGCGGCATCGTAGTTCGGGGCCTTGCCACCGCGCAGGATGACGTGGCAGTCCTCGTTGCCGCGGGTCGACACGATGGCCGAGTGGCCGGCCTTGGTCACCGACAGGAAATGGTGCGGCGACTGCGCGGCCTTGATGGCATCGACCGCGATGCGCACGTTGCCGTCGGTGCCGTTCTTGAAGCCGACCGGGCAGGACAGGCCGGAAGCGAGCTCGCGGTGCACCTGGCTCTCGGTGGTGCGAGCGCCGATCGCGCCCCAGGAGATCAGGTCGCCGATGTACTGCGGCGTGATCATGTCGAGGAACTCGGTGCCCGCCGGCAGGCCCAGCTCGTTGATCTCCCACAGGAGCTTGCGCGCCAGACGCACGCCGTCGTTGATGCGGTAGCTGTTGTCGAGGCCGGGATCGTTGATCAGGCCCTTCCAGCCCACGGTGGTGCGCGGCTTCTCGAAGTAGACGCGCATCACGACGAGCAGGTCGTCTTTCAGGCGCTCGGCCTCGGCCTTGAGCTTGCCGGCGTACGCCATCGCGGCTTCCGGATCGTGGATCGAACAGGGGCCGATCACGACCAGCAGGCGGTCGTCCGCGCCGTACAGGATGCGGTGGATCGACTGGCGTGCCTCGAACGCGACTTCGGCCGCCTTCGGCGTAGCCGGGAACTCGCGCAGCACGTGGGAAGGCGGCACGAGCTCCTTGATCTCCTGGATGCGGACATCGTCGATGTGGATCTTGTTCGAAGCGGGCATGTCGAAACTCTGCGTCATGACTAGGGGTAGCGCGCGATTCTAGCTGAAATCGCCACCACCCCGCCCTGCGACCTCGTAATAACACTTATAGGCTGAACCGACCGGCGGTTTCAGCGTCTGTTCGTACGGTTTCATCGTTTTTCCTGCCAACCACACGCCAGGCACATCTGCCATGCTTATACACCGCCCCTCAGACATCGTTCCTTCCGAGATCACTCCTCGCACGCTTTTCGAACAACGTCGCCAGTTCATGGTCCGCAGCGGACTCGGCCTCGCGGCAGGCGCGGCGCTCTGGCACGGCCTGGGCGGCGAAGCCCGCGCAGCGAACAAGCTGTCGACCGTGGCGTCGCCGCTCAGCACCACCGAGCCGCTGACGAACCTCAAGTCGGTCACCACCTACAACAACTTCTACGAGTTCGGGACCGACAAGGGCGATCCGGTGCAGTACGCGCACCGGATGGCGACCCGCCCGTGGACGGTGAAGGTCGAGGGCCTGGTCGGCAAGCCGCGCACCTTCGACATCGACGAACTACTCAAGCTCGCCCCGCTGGAAGAGCGCATCTACCGCCTGCGCTGCGTCGAGGGCTGGTCGATGGTGATCCCGTGGGTCGGCTTCCCGCTCGCGGCGCTGCTGAAGGCGGTCGAACCGCAGGGCAGCGCGAAGTACGTCGAGTTCCTGACCCACTACGACCCCGAGATCATGCTGCGCCGCCCGGTGCTGGCCTGGCCCTACGGCGAGGGCCTGCGCCTGGACGAAGCCCTGCATCCGCTGACGATCCTCGCCGTCGGCCTGTACGGCGAGGTGCTGCCCAACCAGAACGGTGCGCCGATCCGTCTGGTCGTGCCCTGGAAGTACGGCTTCAAGAGCGCAAAGTCGATCGTGACGATCCGCCTCACCGAGAAGCAGCCGCCGACGGCCTGGAACCGCGCGGCGCCACACGAATACGGTTTCTACTCCAACGTGAACCCCGAGGTGTCGCACCCGCGCTGGAGCCAGGCCACCGAGCGCCGCATCGGCGAGATCCGCAAGCGCCAGACATTGATGTTCAACGGCTACGGTGAACAGGTCGCATCGCTGTACCAGGGCATGGACCTGCGCAAGGATTACTGACCCCCGCGACCGCCGTGCCGGCAGGCTTGCGAACGGCTGCCCGGCGCGGACAATGCAGCCCGCAACCACACGATAGAGCGTCTCCCGCAATGCCCACTTTCCTGCGCGCGCCCTCCGGCGCGCAGATTGCCCTGATCAAGGCGGTCGTCTTCCTGATCTGCCTGCTGCCTGCCCTGAACCTCGCGCTCGGGTGGTACGAGGACGCCCTCGGCGCCAACCCGATCGAGACCATCACCCGCGCCAGCGGCGAATGGACGCTGCGCTTCCTGCTGATCACGCTCGCCGTCACCCCGCTGCGCCGCTACACCGGCCTGCACTGGCTGCTGCGCCTGCGCCGCATGCTCGGGCTCTTCGCCTTTGCCTATGGCGCAGCGCACCTGACGACCTACCTCTGGCTGGACCAGTTCTTCGACTGGCAGGCGATCGCCAACGACATCCTCGAGCGCCCCTTCATCACCGTGGGATTCGCCGCCTTCGTGCTGCTGATCCCGCTCGCGGCGACCTCGAACAGTTTCGCCATCCGCAAGCTGGGTGGCCGGCGCTGGCAATCCCTCCACCGCTCGAGCTACGCGATCGCCATCCTCGGCGTGGTGCATTTCTGGTGGCTGGTGAAGGCCGACCTGCTCGAACCGCTCGTCTATGCGCTGATCCTGGCGGTGCTGCTCGGCCTGCGCGCCTGGTGGCGCGAACTCGAACGGCGGCGTCAGCTGTCGGTGCCGCCGCCAGCCAAGCATCTCGAGCGGCCGGTCATCCGCATCGTGCCGAAGTAGACCGACTCAAGTAGGCCGCCTCAAGTAAGCCACCTCAGGCGCCCCGCACGCCCAGCCGCCACAACGAGGTGATTTCGGCCGCGCGCGCCTTGTAGAGCGGATCGGTCTCGTCCGCAGCCTTGCCGTGGCGCGGGCGGATGTCGTCGCGGCCAAGGACCTTCAGTCCCGCGGCTTCGATCCAGCCAAGCAGTTCGTCTCGGCTGCGCAGGCCGAGATGCTCGGCGAGATCCGACAGGATCAGCCAGCCCTCGCCGCCCTCCTCCAGGTGCGCGGCCAGCCCGCTCAAGAAGCCGCGCAGCATGCGGCTGTCGGGGTCGTAGACCGCCTGCTCCACCGCAGCGGTCGGCTTGGCCGGCACCCAGGGCGGATTGCACACCACCAGGGGCGCACGACCCGGCGGAAAGAGGTCGGCCTCGGTCACCTCGACACGAGCGTCGAGCCCGAGGCGGGCGAGGTTGTCGCGCGCACAGCCCAGCGCCCGCGGCGACAGATCGGTGGCGACCACCTGCTGCACGCCGCGGCGCGCGAGCAGCGCGGCGATGACGCCGGTGCCGGCACCGATGTCGAAGGCCCGCGCCGTTGAAGGCAGCGGCGCGCGCGCGATGAGGTCGAGGTACTCGCCGCGGATCGGCGAGAACACGCCATACCAGGGATGGATGCGGTCGCCGAGCGCCGGCACCATCACGCCCTTGCGCCGCCACTCGTGCGCGCCGATCAGGCCCAGCAGCTCGCGCAGCGCAAGCACGAAGGGCGCCTGCAGCAAGGCGGCGTGCTCGTCGCCGAAGGCTTCGGCCAGCGCCTCGCGCACCTCGGGCGCCCGCCGCAGCGCGATGCGTCCGCCCGCCTCGACCGGGATCAGCAGCATGCCCAGCGTGCGGGCGCGCTGCGCCTGCGCCATGCGGTGCAGATGGAAGCTTTCGGCGAACGGGCGCGCCTTGTCGGCTCCCTTCTTCGGCCGACGGTCGGCACGCCGCGCCATCGCCTGCAGCAGCTGGCGGGCGTTGTGATAGTCGCCCCGCCACAGCAGCGCCGTGCCTTCGCAGGCCAGGCGCCAGGCAGCGTCCGCCGTCATCGTGTCGTCGGCCACGACCACCCGTCTGGGGGCCGGCTGGCCGTTCTCGGAACGCCAGGCGGCGCCGTGCGGGGTGTCGCCCTCGGTCCAGTGCAACTGCGGTTGTTCGCTCACGCCGGTCAGGCCTGCTTCGGCCGGATCGCGTGCTTGGGGCGGAAGGCCTTGATCACAGCGTCGTCCGTTTCGATGTAAGGCCCGCCGATGAGGTCGATGCAGTACGGCACGGCGGCGAAGATGCCGACGTGGCGCACAGTGCCGTCGGCGTCGCGCACTCCCTCGAGCGTCTCGCGGATCGACTTGGGCTGGCCCGGCAGGTTGATGATCAGGCAGCGACCGCGGATGACCGCGACCTGGCGCGACAGGATGGCGGTGGGCACGAAGTTGAGGCTGATGCGGCGCATCTCCTCGCCGAAGCCCGGCATCTCCTTGTCGGCGATGGCGAGCGTGGCCTCGGGTGTGACGTCGCGCACCGCAGGGCCCGTGCCGCCAGTGGTCAGCACGAGGTTGCAGCCGGCGGTATCGACGAGGTCGACCAGCGTTCGCTCGATCAGCGGACGCTCGTCCGGGATCAGCCGGGTCTCGGCGCACCAGGGCGAGGTCAGCGCCTTGCCGAGCCAGTCCTTCAGCGCGGGAATGCCCTGGTCTTCATATGTGCCGTCGGAGGCGCGGTCGCTGATCGACACGAGGCCGATGCGGATGTGTTCGCTCATGGATTCAGTCTCGCTATCAAAGGTCGAACGGGAGGTACGCGGTCTCAGGCGCGCAGTTCACCGCTCTCGCCGTCGTCTTCGTGTTCGTCAACGCCTTCCCCCGCCTGCGCCTCGGCGGCGGCGTCCTGCGCCTCCTGCAGCTCGCGCAGCACGCGAAAGATCTCGCGGAAGGACTTCGGCGGCTTGCCCGCCTCACGCTCCTTGAGCGCATTGCGGCGCAGCGTGCGCAGATACTGCAGGTCGGCCTCGGGCCAGGTCTCGGCGATGGTGCCGAGGGTCCTGTCGTCCTCCAGCAGCTGCTCGCGCAGGCGCTCGAGGCGGTGCATCTTCGCGACTTCGGCGGCCGAGTTGCCGCTGAAGATGTCGAGCTGGGCCTGGATCGGCGCGGGGTCGATCTTGCGCAGCAGCTTGCCGATGTACTGCATCTGGCGGCGGCGGGCTTCCATCCTGAAGCCCTGCGCGGCGCGGACGGCCTCATACAGGGAATCGGGCAGCGGCACCTTCTTAAGGCGCTCGGGCGACAGCGCGACGAGCTGCTCGCCGAGATCCTGCAGCGCATGCATCTCGCGCTTGAGGCTGCTCTTGCTGGGCGGTTCGATGAAGTCGTCTTCCTCATCGTGGCCGTGATGGCCGTGGTGGCGCGAATCTGAACGCATTGCGGGTGGGCTTGAGGCTTGAACGGGTTAAGATTATAGCCTTTGCCCGACACCCGCCCGCTCATGTCCGATCAAGGCTTCTCCTTCTCCCAGGCGCACCTGCGCGAAATCGCCACCGACATCCTCAGATACGCCCGCAAGCGTGGCGCCTCGGCCTGCGAGACCGACGTGTCGGAGGGCTTCGGCCAGTCGGTCGGGGTGCGCAAGGGCGAGGTCGAGACGATCGAGTACAACCGCGACAAGGGCGTGGGCGTCACGGTCTATGTCGGCCAGCAGTGCGGCTATGCGAGCACTTCGGACTTCTCGAAGAAGGCACTGAAGGCCACGGTCGAGGCCGCGCTGTCCATCGCCCGCTTCACTGCGCCGGACCCCTGCGCCGGCCTGGCCGACGCGGCGCTGATGGCGCGCGAGAAGGACATGCCCGACCTCGACCTGTTCCACCCGTGGACGATCGACGTGAACGAGGCCATCGCGCTGGCACAGCGTTGCGAGGATGCGGCCTTCGCGGTGGACGCGAAGATCACCAACTCCGAGGGCGCCAACACCTCGATCCAGCAATCGCATTTCGTCTCGGCCAACAGCCATGGCTTCATCGGCGGCTACGCCACGACCCGCCACGGCCTGTCGTGCTCGGTGATCGCCGGCGAGGGCGACGGCATGCAGCGCGAGTACTGGTACGACTCGCGGCGCGACCCGGCCGACCTCGCGAGCCCGGAAGACATCGGCCGCCTGGCGGGTGAACGCGCGCTGGCGCGCCTGGGCGCGAAGAAGATCCGCACCTGCGAAGTGCCGGTCATCTTCGAGGCACCGCTGGCGGTGGCCCTGATCGGCAACTTCGTGCAGGCGGTCAGTGGCGGCTCGCTGTATCGCAAGTCGAGCTTCCTGCTCGACAGCCTGGGCCAGCCGGTGTTCTCGCCGGTGGTGAGCATCGCCGAGCGACCGCACCAGAAGAAGGCCTTCGGCGCCTCCCCCTTCGACAGCGACGGCGTCGCCACCCGCGAGCGCGAGGTCGTCACCGACGGCGTGCTCAACGGCTACTTCCTGTCGACCTATTCGGCGCGCAAGCTCGGCCTGCAGACCACCGGCAACGCCGGGGGCTCGCACAACCTGATCGTGAAGCCGGGCGACAAGGACCTGGCGGGCCTCGTCAGGCAGATGGAACGCGGACTGCTCGTGACCGAGCTGCTCGGCCACGGCGTGAACTATGTCACTGGCGATTATTCGCGCGGCGCGGCAGGCTTCTGGGTCGAGAAGGGCAAGATCAAGCACGCGGTGGAAGAAATCACCATCGCCGGCAACCTGCGCGACATGTTCCGCAACATCGTCGCGGTGGGTAACGATGCCCTGCCGCGCGGCGCCAAGCTGTGCGGCTCGGTGCTGATCGAACGCATGAAGGTGGCCGGGCGCTGAGGAAGCTGCCCGCATCCAGCCCCCAAGCGCGGCAGCCCTCGTGCTGTCGGCCGCGCGGGATCTATAATCATCTCCAAATATTTCACACGCAACCGCAAGGAGAACTCGTGGAACGTCGTTCATTCCTCAAGAAGGCCGGCGTCGGCCTGGCTGCCGGCGCTGCAGTCGGCCTCGCCGCCTGCGGCAAGACCGAGCAGCAGCAGGCCGCGCCGACAGCCCCCGCGGCGCCTGCCGCACCCGCCGTGCAAACCGGCCTGCCATCGATCCAATGGCGCATGACCTCGAGCTTCCCGAAGAGCATCGATACGCTCTACGGCAGCTCCGAACTGCTCGTCAATCGTCTGCGCGAGATCACCGGCGGCAAGTTCGACATCCGCGTATTCCCGGCCGGCGAGATCGTCCCCGGCCTGCAGGCGCTCGACGCCGTGCAGCAGGGCACGGTCGAGATGTGCCACTCGTGCTCGTACTACTACGTCGGCAAGGACAAGACCTTCGCCTTCGGCACCGCGGTGCCCTTCGGCCTCAACGCCCGCCAGATGGACGCCTGGATCATCGGCGGCGGCGGCCAGGAACTGCTCGACGAGTTCTACAGCGCCTACAACGTGTATTCCTTCCTCGGCGGCAACACCGGCGTGCAGATGGGCGGCTGGTACCGCAAGCAGATCAACACCCTGGAAGACATCAAGGGCCTGAAGATCCGCATCGCCGGCATCGGTGGCGAGATCCTGTCGCGCATGGGCGCGATCCCGCAGCAGATCGCCGGTTCGGACATCTACCCCTCGCTCGAGAAGGGCACGATCGATGCCGCCGAATGGGTCGCCCCGTATGACGACGAGAAGCTCGGCTTCTACAAGGTCGCGCCGCACTACTACTCGCCGGGCTTCTGGGAGCCGGGCCCGGTGGTGCACTTCTATGTAAACAAGGCCGAGTGGGACAAGCTGCCGAAGGAATACCAGGCCGCCTTCCGCGCAGCCTCGCGCGAGGCGCACATCCAGATGACCGCGATGTACGACCACAAGAACCCGCAGGCGCTCGCCCGCCTGCTGGCGCAGGGCGTGAAGCTGCAGAACTTCTCCAACGAGATCATGAAGAAGGCCTACGACGTGTCGCGCGAGCTGTACGCCGAGGAGGCCGCCAAGAACCCGGCCTGGGCCAAGATCTACACCGAGTTCGAGCAGTACCGGAAGTCGCAGAACGCCTGGTTCAGCGTCGCGGAAGCGGGCTTCGACCGCTTCATGCAGTCGGTGCGCTGATTACGCTTCGCACAGGCAGACCCAACAAAAAACCCGCGCAATGCGCGGGTTTTTTGTTGGCGCCGCGAAGCACCATGGGCCGGGCGCATTACGCCCAACCCTGCGGCAGCTCCCGTCAGTTGCCCTGAAGTTGCCGCAGCAGGTCGCTGGCGTCCTGGTCGGCCGCCCCACCCCCGCCCGGCAACAACTGGTCGAGCCTCAGTTCTTCCTGCGGTACCGCCTTGGCGCTCTTGTCGCCGTAGGAGACGATGCCCGGGAAGGCGATGATCAGGCCCACCGCTACCAGCTGAATGATCAGGAAGGGCACGGCACCCCAGTAGATCGATGCCGTCTTCACCTTCTCCGATGCGACCGAGCGCAGGAAGAACAGCGCAAAGCCGAATGGCGGGTGCAGGAAGGAAGTCTGCATGTTCACCGCCAGCAGCACGCCGAACCAGATGAGGTCGATGCCCAGCTTGTCCGCCACCGGCGCGAGCAGCGGCACGATGATGAACGCGAGCTCGAAGTAATCGAGGAAGAAGGCAAGCACGAACACCAGCAGGTTCACCGCGATCAGGAAGCCGGTCTGGCCGCCGGGCAGCGAGGTCATCAGATGCTCGACCCACAGGTCGCCGTTGACGCCGCGGAAGGTGAGGCCGAACACGCTCGAGCCGATCAGGATGAAGAGCACGAAGCACGACAGCTTGGTGGTCGAGTCCATCGCCTGCTTGAGCAACCCCATCGACAGCCGCTTGCGCGCCACCGCCATGATCACCGCACCGAGCGCCCCCATGGCACCGCCTTCGGTCGGCGTGGCGACACCGATGAAGATGGTGCCGAGCACCAGGAAGATCAGCCCGAGCGGTGGGATGAGCACGAAGGTCACGCGCTCGGCCATGCGCGACAGCAGGCCGACGCCGAACAAGCGGTTCACCATCGCGACGACGAAGGCGATGCCGATGCCGACCATGGACGACACGACGATGACCTCGTCGCGCGGCGCATCGGCACGATAGACCTGGCTCGCGAACAGCCATGCCCCGAGCACGGACACGCCGGCAAGCACCGTCAGCGAACGCATGCCGCTCGAACCGTCGGCCTCGCGCAGCGTGCGCGCCTCGAGCGGCATCGCAGGCGCGTGGGACGGCCGCAAGATCGCCACCAGCGCGACATAGGCGACGTACATCGAGGTCAGCACCAGGCCGGGGAGCAAGGCGCCCTGGTACATGTCGCCGACGCTGCGGCCGAGCTGGTCGGCCATCACGATCAGCACCAGCGAGGGCGGAATGATCTGCGCCAGCGTGCCGGAGGCAGCGATGACGCCGGTGGCCAGCCGATGGTCGTAGCCGTAGCGCATCATGATCGGCAGCGAGATCAGGCCCATCGAGATCACCGAGGCCGCCACCACGCCGGTGGTCGCCGCCAGCAGCGCACCGACGAAGATCACCGCGAAGGCGAGACCGCCGCGGATCGGCCCGAAGAGCTGGCCGATGGTGTCGAGCAGGTCCTCGGCCATGCCGCTGCGCTCGAGGATCAACCCCATGAAGGTGAAGAAGGGCACGGCGAGCAGCGTGTCGTTGGCCATGATGCCGAAGATGCGCTCGGGCAGCGCCTGGAACAGCGCGCCGTGCAGCAGCCCGAGCTCGATGCCGATGAGCCCGAACAGGATGCCGTTGGCGGCGAGCGCGAACGCGACCGGGAAGCCGAACAGCAGGAACAGGATCATGGACGCGAACATCAGCGGCGCCATGTTTGCGATGATGAATTCGGTCATTTCGCCGCCCCTCCCTTGTCGCTCTGCGCCTTGATCGCGGCGACGAGGTCTTCGGTCCCGGCTCCTGCCGACTTCCTGCGCAGCGGGTTGGGGCCGTGTCCCGTCAGGAAGGCGATGCGCTTGATCAACTCGGAGAGGGCTTGCAGCACGAGCAGCGCCAACCCGGCCGGCAGCAGCGTCTTCACCGGCCATCGGATCAGGCCGCCGGGGTTCTGCGACATCTCGCCCGACTGCACCGAGGTCATCACGATCGGCCACGACAGCCACAGGATGAGGCCGGCCATCGGCAGCAGGAAGAACAGGATGCCGATGACGTCGACAATGTTCTGCCCGCGCGGCGACAGCCGGCTGGTCAGGATGTCGATGCGCACGTGCTCGTTGCGCAGGAAGGTGTAGCCCGCGGCGAGCATGAAGATAGCCGCAAACAGGTACCACTGGATCTCGAGCAGGGCATTGGAACTTGTGTTAAACAGCTTGCGGACGAGCGCGTTGCCGGCGCTGATCACGACCGCGATCAGTACCAGCCACATCACGCTACGGCCGACCCGTTCATTGATCCAGTCGATCAACCGGGATAAGCGCAGCAGAGAGGACACGGGGGAAACTCCACGACGAAGGGCGGCGCAAAACCGTCCCGGCGCCCGCGACGGGCGCACATGAGAAATCAGAAACGCCTAATTATTCCATACCGGGGCACGATCCCGTGCAGCGTCGGTCGTCTTGAAACGATGAAATCACAACAAACGCCAATCTCCAGCAACACATGCCGAGTCTGCCTCGTGCGCCACGGCGAGACTGCCTGGAACACGGAGCGCAGGCTGCAGGGCCACATCGACATTCCCCTCAACGACACCGGCCTGAGCCAGGCGGAGGCCACCGCGCGCAGCCTCGCGCACGCCGGTCTGCGTTTTTCTGCGCTGTACAGCAGCGACCTCGAGCGCGCACGCCAGACCGCCGCCGCGATCGCCCGCGCCCACGCATTACCGCCGAAGCACGACCCGCGCCTGCGCGAACGCCACTACGGGCACTTCCAGGGCCTGACCTTCGATGAGGCCGAGCACCGCCACCCCGAGAACTTCCGCCGCTTCAAGGCGCGCGACCCGCACTTTGCCCTGCCCGACGACGGCGAGAGCCTGAATACGCTCGCCGCGCGCGTGCACGCGGCGCTCGAGGATATCGCCCGCGAGCACGGCGGCGAAACGGTGGTGGTGGTCACCCACGGCGGCGTGCTCGACATCGCGCATCGCCTGGCTACCGGGCAGGCACTGCAGAACGCGCGCGAGTTTCCGATTCCGAATGCGGCGCTGAACTGGATCGAGCACACCGCCGGAAGCTGGAAATTGATCGCCTGGGCCGACGAAAGCCATCTGCAGGGCGCGCTGGACGAACTGCCCGACACCTGATGCTGTTGGAATAGAAAATGCCAGATGTCGCCATTGTTAGGGTTTTCCGTAGATTACGGACACCAATCGGCGGTACCTATAATCCCATCCATATTTTCGATTCACCTCAACACACGAGACAAGGAGTCACTGTGGAGCGTCGTAAATTCCTGCAGGGCGCCGGCATGGCCGGCATTCTGGCGGCCGGTACCGCACCGGCCATCGTCCACGCCCAGCAACAGATCCGCTGGCGCCTGGCCTCCAGCTTCCCGAAGTCGCTCGAAACCGTGTTCGGGGCGAGCGAAGCCTTTTCCAAGTACGTGTCCGATGCGACCGGCGGCAAGTTCGTGATCTCGGTCCATCCGGGCGGTGAACTGGTACCCCCCTTCGGCGTGGTCGACGCCGTGCAGCAGGGCACGATCGAGTGCGCCCACACCGCGCCCTACTACTTCTTCGGCAAGGACGAGACCTTCGCCTTCGACTGCACGATCCCGTTCGGCATGACCTCGCGCGCGATGAGCGCGTGGATGTACGCAGGCAACGGCATGAAGCTGCTGCGCGAGTTCTATGCGCAGTTCAATATTGTCAACTTCCCGATGGGTAACAGCGGCGCGCAGATGGGTGGCTGGTACCGCAAGGAAATCAAATCGGTGAAGGACTTCGAGGGCCTCAAGTTCCGCGTCGGCGGCTTCGGCGGTCGCGTGCTCGCCAAGCTTGGCGCCGTGCCACAGAACATCGCCGCGGGCGAGATTTACCAGGCCCTGGAGAAAGGCACGATCGATGCGGCCGAGTGGATCGGCCCCTACGACGACCTGCGCCTGGGCCTGCACAAGGTTGCGCAAAACTACTACTACCCCGCCTGGTGGGAGGGCAGCACCCAGTTCTCGCTCTACATCAACGACAAGCAGTGGAACGGGCTGTCGGCCGAGTACAAGGCCATCATCGAGCAGGCAAGCCGCGCAGCCCACCTCGAATGCCAGGCGCGCTACGACGCCCGCAACCCGACTGCGCTCAAGCAGCTCATCGCCGAAGGTGCCAAGCTGTCGCGCTTCCCGAAGGACTTCATGGATGCCGCGTTCAAGGCCTCCCGTGAAGTCTATGCCGAACTGAACGACAAGAACCCGAACTGGAAGAAGGTCTACCCCGACTACAGCCGCTTCCTGGCTGACCAGGTCCAGTGGGAGTCGGTTGCCGAAGGCAACTACGCCCAGTATCTGGCCGCCCAGAAGCTGTAATCCGCCCTGCCGCCGAGGACGCTCAGTCGTCCTCGGCGTTGTCGTTTCTGCACCACTCGTTTCTGCAACACCCGCATTTCTCCGCCGAGCGCGCCACCCGCCCAGCTCGGCATTTTTGTGCTCAAAAGGTTCCAGGCCACCCCAATGGACGCCCTTCTTCGCATTTCCGGTGTCATCGATGCCGTAAGCCGGTTCTTCGGCAAGTTCATCATCTGGCTAGTCTTGGCAGCGACGCTGATCAGCGCAGCCAACGCCATCGCCCGAAAGGCCTTCAACATCGGCTCGAACGCCTTCCTCGAGATCCAGTGGTACCTGTTCGGTGCCGTCTTCCTGCTCGGCGCCGGCTATGCGTTCCTGCAGAACGCGCACGTCCGCATCGATGTGATCGCGGGCAAGCTGTCGATGCGCACCCGCATGTACATCGATATCGCCGGCATCCTGATCTTCCTGCTGCCGATGTGCTGGTTCATGATCCAGTTCGCCTGGCCCGTCGTGCAGGGCGCCTACGAATCGGGCGAAGTCTCGTCCAACGCCGGCGGCCTGATCCGCTGGCCTGTCTACGCCCTGGTGCCGGTCGGCTTTGCGCTGCTCGGGCTGCAAGCCATCTCCGAACTCATCAAGCGCTTCGCTTTCCTGCAGGGCAAGGCGCCGAACCCGCTGCTGCACGGCGCGCACGGCGGGCACGACGAAGCCCACGCGCACAATGACGAGGCCAAGGGCGAGGTGCAGAAATGATCGAACTCTTCGCCGCCCACATTCCCGAACTGATGTTCGGGTCGCTCATCCTGTTCCTGCTCACCGGCTTCCCTGTCGCCTTCTCGCTCGCCGCCTGCGGCCTGATGTTCGGCTTCCTCGGCATGGAGCTCGGCCTCCTGCCGCCGAGCCTGTTCCAGGCGCTGCCGCTGCGCGTCTTCGGCATCATCCAGAACGACACCCTGCTGGCGATTCCCTTCTTCACCCTGATGGGCCTGATCCTCGAACGCAGCGGCATGGCCGAGGACCTGCTCGACACGGTCGGTCAGGTGTTCGGCCCCATCCGTGGCGGACTTGCGCTGGCAGTGATCTTCGTCGGCGCGCTGCTCGCGGCGACCACCGGCGTCGTTGCCGCATCGGTGATCTCGATGGGCCTGATCTCGCTGCCGATCATGCTGCGCTACGGCTACAGCCCTGCGATCGCCAGCGGCGCAATCACGGCGTCGGGAACCTTGGCACAGATCATTCCGCCCTCACTGGTGCTGATCGTCATGGCCGACCAGCTCGGGCGCAGCGTCGGCGACCTGTACAAGGGCGCCTTCATCCCGGCCTTCGTGCTCGTCGGACTCTACGCCCTGTTCATCATCGGCCTCGCCATTTTCAAGCCGACGATGGTGCCCGCGCTGCCGCCCGAGGCACGCGCCTACCGACAGCCCGACGGAAGCTCCGGGATCCGCTCGCTGGTGGTGTTCGGCCTGCTTGTATCCGCCGTATCCATGGCATTCGGCCTAAGCTACGGCGACATCCTCAGTGCGATCAAGGGCGAGGACGTCACCCCCGCGCTGGACGAAACCATCGTCATCGCACTGACGGGCGGCACCCTGCTTGCGCTGGTGGGCGCGCTGATCAACAAGGCCCTTGGTCTCGGCCTGCTGTCGCGCATCACCGAGCGCGTGACCTTCGTGCTGATCCCGCCGCTGGCGCTGATCTTCCTGGTGCTCGGCACGATCTTTCTCGGCATCGCGACGCCGACCGAAGGCGGCGCGATGGGCGCGGTCGGCGGCATGATCATGGCGTGGGCGCGCGGCAAGCTCGACATGGGGCTGCTCAAGCACGCGCTGGAGTCGACGGCCCGCCTGTCCTGCTTCGTGCTGTTCATCCTGATCGGCTCGACCATCTTCAGCTTCACCTTCACCGCGGTCGATGGCCAGATCTGGGTCGAGCACCTGTTCGACAAGCTGCCGGGCGGCGAGATCGGCTTCCTCGTCTTCGTCAACACGGTCATCTTCATCCTCGGCTTCTTCATCGACTTCTTCGAGATCGCATTCATCCTGGTGCCGCTGCTGGCGCCGGTGGCCGACAAGATGGGGATCGACCTGGTGTGGTTCGGCGTGCTGCTGGCAATGAACCTGCAGACCTCGTTCCTTACGCCGCCGTTCGGCTTTGCGCTGTTCTACCTGCGCAGCGTGGCACCGGCCAAGGATTACCTTGACCGGATCACGAACAAGCGCATCGCCGGCGTGAAGACGATGGACATCTATCGCGGCGCCATCCCCTTCGTGATCATCCAGATCGCAATGGTCGCAGCACTGATCGCCTTCCCGGGCCTGGTCACCTTCGGCCTGGACAAGAAGATCGAAGTCGATCTCGACACCATCGAGATCAATGTCCAGAGCGGCAGCGAAGGCGGTGGTGGCTGGGGTCAGCAAAGCGACACCTGGGGCGGTGGCGGCGCAGCACCGGCCGACGACGGCGGTGCGGCCAGCGAGCCCGCACCCGCCGACGGGCAAGCGCCCGCCGACAGCGGCACTCAATCCAGCGAAGGGTTCGGCACCAACCAGCGCGGCTGGTAAGCCTCCTCCGCCCTTCTGCAGCGCGCGCCCCTTGGCGCGCGCTGCTTTTTCGTGCACCGCCGCGTGCTAGAATCCGGCGCTCGAATCAATCGATTCCCCCTTTCCCATTTCAGACGGGCAAGCCATGTTCTCCTCGCAAGACACCCTCGCCAAAGTCGATCCCGAGCTGTGGTCCGCCATCCAGGCCGAAAACAAGCGCCAGGAAGACCACATCGAACTGATCGCCTCCGAAAACTACGTTTCCCACGCGGTGATGGAAGCCCAGGGCTCCCAACTCACCAACAAGTACGCCGAGGGCTATCCCGGCAAGCGCTACTACGGTGGTTGCGAGCACGTCGACGTCGCAGAACAGCTGGCCATCGAGCGCCTGAAGACGCTGTTCGGCGCCGAAGCCGCGAACGTGCAGCCGAACTCCGGCTCGCAGGCCAACCAGGCCGTGCTGATGGCCTTCGCCAAGCCGGGCGACACCATCATGGGCATGAGCCTGGCCGAAGGCGGCCACCTTACCCATGGCATGCCGCTGAACATGTCGGGCAAATGGTTCAACGTCGTCGCCTACGGTCTCAACGAAAAGGAAGAGATCGATTACGACGCGATGGAGCGCCTCGCACGCGAGCACAAGCCGAAGATCATCATCGCCGGCGCCTCGGCCTACGCACTGCGCATCGATTTCGAGCGCTTCGCCAAGATTGCCAAGGAAGTCGGCGCGATCTTCTGGGTCGACATGGCGCACTACGCCGGCCTGATCGCCGCGGGCTTCTACCCCAACCCGGTACCGCACGCCGACGTCGTCACCTCGACCACCCACAAGACCCTGCGAGGCCCGCGCGGCGGCATCATCCTGATGAAGGCCGAGCACGAGAAGGCCCTCAACTCGGCCATTTTCCCCGGCCTGCAGGGCGGCCCGCTGATGCACGTGATCGCCGCCAAGGCAGTGGCCTTCAAGGAAGCCGCCACGCCCGAGTTCCGCAACTACCAGGAACAGGTGATCGCCAACGCCCGCGTGATGGCCCGCGTGCTGTCGGAGGAGCGCGGCCTGCGCATCGTTTCCGGCCGCACCGAGAGCCACGTCTTCCTGGTCGACCTGCGCAACAAGAAGATCACCGGCAAGGCCGCCGAAGCCGTGCTGGGCAGCGCCCACATCACGGTGAACAAGAACTCGATCCCGAACGACCCGGAAAAGCCATTCACCACCTCGGGCATCCGCATCGGCTCGCCGGCGATGACCACCCGTGGCTTCACCGAGATCGAGGCCGAGAAGATCGCCCACCTGATCGCCGACGTGCTCGACGCACCGGAAGACCAGGCGGTGATCGAGCGCGTGCGTGGCCAGGTGGCCAGTCTGTGCGCGAAGTTCCCGGTCTACGGCAAGTAAGCCGCGCGGCAGGGGGAGTGCCCGTCCGGCACACCCCCTGCCCGCCACGAGCTTCCGGCCATGAAATGCCCCTTCTGCGCTGACCCCAACACCCAGGTCACCGACACACGCGAGAACGAGGACGGCGACGTCGTCAGGCGCCGTCGTCGCTGCGTGAAGTGCGACAAGCGCTTCACCACCTACGAGCGCATCGATCTCAAGATGCCGCACATCGTCAAGCGTAACGGCAATCGCACCGAGTTCGACCACGCCAAGCTCGCCGGCAGCATGAAGCTGGCGCTGCGCAAGCGCCCGGTGACGATCGAGGACATCGACGCTGCGGTGGACCGCATCGAGGCGCGCCTGCTGTCGATGGGCGAGCAGGAGGTGCCGAGCGAAAAGATCGGCGAACTGGTGATGAAGGAGCTCAAGAAGCTCGACAAGGTCGCCTACATCCGCTTCGCATCCGTCTATCGCAACTTCGCCGACGTGGACGAGTTCTCCGAGGTCATCCGCGAAGTGCAGGCGCGTCCGCGCCGCAGCAAGACCGGCAAGGCCGGTCCGGATCCCGAACATGACCTTTTCGGCAGCTGACCATGCTGCCATGGCGCGCGCGCTACAGCTCGCCGCCCTGGGTCTGAACACCACCGCGCCAAATCCGCGCGTGGGCTGCGTGCTCGTTCGCGACGGCGTCACGGTCGGCGAAGGCTGGCATCGGCGAGCGGGCGAGGCCCACGCCGAAGTCCATGCCATCCGCCAGGCCGGCGAGGCCGCACGGGGCGCCACCGCCTACGTCACGCTCGAGCCCTGCTCCCATTTCGGTCGCACCCCGCCGTGCGCAGACGCACTGATCGATGCAGGCGTCTCACGCGTCGTCGTCGCCATGGAAGACCCCAACCCGCTCGTCGCCGGCCGCGGCCTGGCACGCCTGCGTGCAGCCGGCATTGTGACCGAGCACGGCCTGCTGGAGGACGACGCGCGCGAACTGAACATCGGCTTCGTGGCCCGCATGACACGGGGCCGCCCGTGGCTGCGCCTGAAGGCCGCGACCACCCTCGATGGCAAGACGGCGCTGCAGAATGGCGTCAGCCAGTGGATCACCGGCCCCCAGGCACGACGCGATGGCCACACCTGGCGCGCCCGCGCCTGCGCGGTACTAACCGGCATCGGCACGGTCAAGGAAGACGACCCCCAACTGACGGTGCGCGACGTGCCCTGCGAGCGCCAGCCGCTGCGCATCCTGATCGACGCCCGGCTGGACGTGTCGCCCACCGCCCGCATCCTGCAGGGCGAACCGATCCTGATCGCCACCGCCAGCGAGAACCCCGCTCGCCTTGCCGAACTGTCGGCCGCCGGCCACCGCCTGATCGTGTTGCCCAACCCGGCAGGCAAGGTCGACCTACCCCGGCTGATGAGCGAACTGGGGGCCCTCGGACTCAACGAGATCCACGCCGAGGCGGGCTTCAAGCTCAACGGCTCCCTGCTGCGCGAGGGCTGCGTGGACGAGCTGCTCCTCTACCTGGCGCCGATGCTGGTTGGCGACGCGGCCCACGGCCTTTTCAACCTGGCCGCACTCAGCAGGCTGGAAGATGCACCCCAGCTGGAGTTGCGCGACGTCCGCCAGGTCGGACGCGACATCCGCCTGATCGCCCGCCTGCCCCGCGCCTAACGCTGCGTCGAACCACAGACGGCGCAACCGGGGTCGCGCCCGAAGCCGACGCTGCGCCACTCCATCGCCAGGCCATCGAGCAGCAGCAAGCGCCCCGTGAGCGGCGTTCCGCAACCGACGATCAGCTTGAGCGCCTCTGCTGCCTGCGTCGTCCCGATCATGCCGACAATGGGAGAAAACACGCCCATCACGGCGCAGCGCACCTCCTCGATGTCCTCGCCTTCGGGGAACAGGCAGTGATAGCAGGCCGCCTCCGGATCGCGCATGTCGAACACCGACACCTGCCCATCGAAGCGGATAGCGGCCCCGGAAACCAGGGGTTTGCGGTGCTTCACGCAGGCACGATTGACCGCATGCCGGGTTGCGAAATTGTCGCAACAGTCGAGCACCAAATCCGCTGCGGCGACCTGCTCGTCGAGCGCCGCATCCTCGAGCCGCGTATGCAGCGGCACGACGTTGGCAAGCGGGTTGATGCGCTGCAGGCTGGCTCGTGCCGACTCGACCTTGGGGTGCCCGACCATCTCGGTCGAATGCATGATCTGGCGCTGCAGGTTGGTGAGATCGACCGTATCGTTGTCTGCGATCACCAGCTTGCCCACGCCGGCGGCGGCCAGATACATGGCAACCGGCGACCCCAGTCCACCTGCGCCGATCACGAGCACCTTCGCATTGAGGATGGCCTCCTGCCCCTCCACCCCGATCTCGGGCAACAGGATGTGGCGGCTATAGCGCAGCAGCTGGTCGTCATTCATGGCTAGGGATCCGTGGCCTTGCTTGCTTACTTGTATTCGCGCAGATCGACCGGCGTGTCATCGTGATCGCCATGCGCGTGCTGGTCCCAGGCCTGGATGTAGACCTCGTGCGACTGCTTGATCAGGCGTTCGGGGGAAATCAGGTTGTGGCGCTGCGTCTCTTCACAGAAGTACACGAGCGCACGGACCAGCTTCGAATACAGCGTGTTGTCGAGCGCATAGCCCGCTTCACGCAGCGCGTCCTCGAGGGTTTCGAGGGAGTAGTCGAGCACCGAGTAGCGAACGCGCAGGCAGAGCGGATCCTGAGTCCGCTCGACATGCAGATCCTTCAGTACCCGCAGGGCCAGCCACGCGCGTTCGACCTGCCCGGGCGGCAAGGGCTTGAAGCGGATCTCCCGCTCCTTCTCGATACCCGTTCCCGGCGCAGGATGGTCGTGATGCCTGCCTGCCAGCTTGTAGGCGGTCTCCCGACGCATCACGTTCCCCTTGTCGCCTTATGGCTTTTTATTCTGGACGATCTGCAGGCCCTTGAGAAGGTTGATCGCCTGCATCAGCTGGTGATCGTCCTTGCTGGCGAGCTCGAAACGGACCGGCTCGGCCTCGTCGTCGCCGTTGTTCTGCCCTGCTTCCTGCTTCGCCTTCTGCTCGGCATCCGGATCCTTGTCGTTGCCCAGGTGACCCTGCAGGTCGGCCTCGCGCACACGGCGGCTGGAGCCATTCGCGCTTTCCTCGACGACGATATCCGGCTCGATACCCTTGGCCTGGATCGAACGGCCGCTCGGCGTGTAGTACCGGGCGGTCGTGAGCTTGATCGCGGTACTGTTGTTGAGCGGCAGGATGGTCTGTACCGACCCCTTGCCGAAGGTCTGCGTACCCATCACGACGGCACGCTTGTGGTCCTGCAGCGCCCCGGCCACGATCTCGGACGCCGAAGCCGAGCCACCATTGACCAGCACCACCATCGGCACGTCCTTCGCACCAGCCGGCAGCCGGCGCAGGAAGTCGTCGCGCGAGCCACGCAGGTAGTCCTCGGGGGTCGCGCGGTACTCGCGCTTGGCATCCTCGGTGCGCCCGTCGGTCGACACGACCAGTTCTCCGGCCGGCAGGAAGGCCGCCGACACACCCACTGCGCCATGGAGCAGACCGCCCGGATCATTGCGCAGATCGAGCACCAGGCCGGACAAGGGGCCTTCGGTCGTCAGCTTGCCCAGGTGCTCGACCACCGCCGCTGCGGTGTTCTCCTGGAACTGGGCGACGCGCAGGTACGCGTAGCCCGGCTCGACGAGCTTGGATTTCACGCTCTGCACCTTGATGACTTCGCGCGTCAGGGTCAGCACGATGGGACGGCTCTCGCCCTTGCGCATGATCGTCAGCGTGATGTCCGTCCTGGGTTTGCCGCGCATGCGCTTGACCGCATCGTTCAGGCTCATGCCCTTGACCGGCGTTTCGTCGAGCTTGACGATCAGGTCACCCGCCTGGACGCCGGCGCGGAAGGCGGGCGTGTCCTCGATCGGCGAGATCACCTTGACGAACCCGTCCTCCATGCCGACTTCGATGCCGAGCCCGCCGAACTCGCCCTGCGTGCCGACCTGCAGATCCTTGAAGGCCTCGGCGTCGAGATAGGCCGAATGCGGATCGAGACCCGACAGCATGCCGCTGATCGAATCGACGATCAGCTTCTTGTCCTCGACCGGCTCTACGTAGCCCTGCTTGATCGCATTGAACACGTCTGCATACGCGCGCAACTCCTCGACCGGCAGCGGCACCTGCGTCGTGCGGTCGGCATTGGCGGAGAAATTGAGACTGAGCATCACGCCGGCGAACACGCCAGTCATGACAAGGCCGAGCTGTTTCAGCTTGCTGCGCATGAGAACTCCATCGGGGAAGCGGCCCTTGCCCTTCGCGCCGGATTAACTAGTTGAGTCGCACCCACTGCATCGGATCGAGCGGACGACCCTGATGGCGGAGTTCGAAGTATAAACCCGATTCCCCGCCCCCTCCGCTGGTGCCCACGCTGGCAATGGCGTCGCCACCGGCCACCGCATCGCCGACCTCTTTCAGCAGGGCATCGTTGTTGCCGTACACCGAAAGATAGTCGCCGCCGTGGTCGACGATGATCAGGTTGCCATAGCCCCGCAGCCAGTCGGAATACACCACCTCCCCGCCGGCGACGGCCCTGACGTCTGCACCGGTGCCAGCCCGGATGAATACCCCCTTCCAGGTCGTACCACCTTCGGCCCTTGGAGCACCAAAGCGCCCCACGAGTTCTCCGCGTACGGGAAAGCGCAACTGGCCGCGGAGCTGGGCGAAGCGCACGCCGGTCGGTGTCGCGCCGGCACTGTTGCGGACTTCCCCGACAACGGGCTCGACCCGCTTCGGCGCGGGGGCTGGCGCACGGCTGGCCGGCGCCGGGGCGCTTCCCGCGCTGGCCTGCGCCTGTGCCGCAGCGCGCGCTGCCGCCGCCCGTTCCTCGGCGGCCCTGCGTTCGGCCGCACGCTGCTCAGCCTGGCGTCGTGCCGCCTCCCGCGCCGCGGCCTCGCGCGCACGCTTGACCAGCGTGTCGATCACGCGCGCTAGACGCTGCTCGTCCTCGCGCAGCGTCGCGACTTCCCGCTTCTGCGTCTGCAACTGCTTGGACAGGGCGGCGAGCGCATCCTTGCGCTGCACGAGGCTCGCCTCGAGCTGCGCGCGCTGGGCGCGCTGGTCGGCCTCCAGCGTCGCGAGACGATCACGACGGGCGACGATCTCCTGCGCCCGCTGCTCCGTGTCGCGCAGATCAGCGCGCATCGCCTCGAGCAGGGTGAGCCTGGCCCGGCCGAGATGCTCGAGATAATAGGCGTCGCGGGCAAGCTGATTGGGATCCCGGGCCGACAGCAAGGGCGCCACGCTGTCGGCCGCGCCATTCACGTAGTGCCGGCGAAGCCATTCGGCCAGCTCCTCGCGCCGCGCGGCAATCCGCCCCTCGACGTCGCGCTGCGCCTGCTCGAGCGCCACCAGCCGGGTTTCGGCCTCGGCGCGCTCACGTTCGAGCTGGAGGGCACGACGCTGGGCGCGCGAGACCTCGCGCTCGGAATCGGCAACGGCCTTCGCGGCACCCGAGCGGTTCGCCTCGGTGCGCGACATCTCCTGCTGCAACTCGCGGATGCGCTTCTTCAGATCGTCGAGATCGGAGCGCTTGTCGGCGATCTCGCCGCCGGCCTGCGCCAGCACCGCCGTCGGCACGACGCCCGACGCCAGCGTGCAGCCGACAACAAGGGCTGCCAAATAGCGACGACCGGCCAGGCTCATGCAGCGCGGGCTCCGAGTAAAAGACGCGGGGGAGTGGGCGGGCTGGCGGGAGCAAACGACAATCGTTCGCGGACCGCGCAAGACCCTAACGCGTTATTTTATACTAGCGTTTTACGTCGGCCCGCCCCATCGTGAACAAAGACGACATTTTCACGCTCATCGACAAGCATGAGCACATCGAGACCGCCGCGCGCGCGCTCAAGGCCATCGCCCATCCCTTGCGGCTCAAGATCCTGTGCGTGCTCGGCGAAGGCGAAGTCTGCGTGCAGGACATCGTCGATGCGGTGGGCACCTCGCAAAGCAACATCTCCCAGCACCTGGCCATCCTGCGGGACAAGGACGTGTTGCAGACGCGCAAGGATGCGAACCGCGTCTTCTATCGCGTGGGCGACCCCCGCACGCTGCAGCTTGTCTCCCTGATGCGGGAAGTCTTCTGCGGCGTCGACAAGGACGACAACTAACCCCCAACCGGAGCACCCCAAGTCGTGGAATTCCTGCAACAGAACTGGTACTGGGCCGCCCTGGCTGCCGCGAGCGGCAGCTGGCTGATGGTCGAACTGATCCGCGGCCGCGGTGACAAGAGCCAGATTTCCCCGGTCGAAGCGACCCTGCTGATCAACCGCGAGGACGCGATCGTCATCGACGTCCGCGAGCAGGGCGAATACGCCCAAGGGCACGTGCCCAACGCACGCCATATCCCGATGGGCGACATTTCGCGCCGCAGTGCCGAGATGGAGAAGTGGAAGAATCATCCGCTGATCCTGTGCTGCGCCAGCGGCGCTCGCTCGGCAGCGGCCGGCGCCCAGCTGCGCAAGGCCGGTTTCGAGAAGATCTACAACCTGCGCGGCGGCATGGCCGAATGGGAAAAGGCTGGCCAGCCCATCAGCCGCAAACGGAAATGAGCATGCAGCCCCGCATCCGGATGTACGCCACCGCGGTATGCCCCTACTGCGTGCGTGCCGAACAGCTGCTGCTCAGCAAGGGCGTCGCCGACATCGAGAAGATCCGCATCGACCTCGACCCGGCCCAGCGCGACCACATGATGCAGCTCACCGGCCGTCGCACGGTTCCCCAGATCTTCATCGGCGACTACCATGTCGGCGGCTGCGACGATCTCTACGCCCTCGACCGCGCCGGCAAGCTCGACCCCTTGCTGCGTGGCGACTCCGCCTGAGCTCCGTCGCCGCAACCTCCCAGCCTCATTCACGCCACTTCACCGGATCAAACCCAATGTCTGAAAACGCGCAACCCGTCTTCTCGATCGAAAAACTCTACGTCAAGGATCTCTCGGTCGAGGTACCCGGCGCCCCGCAGATCTTCCTCGAGCGCGAAGCGCCCCAGGTCAACGTCCAGCTGCGCACCGAAGGCCAGAACGTCGATGACGGCGTGTTCGAAGTCACGCTGACCGTCACCGTGTCGGCCAAGATCGGCGAAGATCGCACCCTGTTCCTCGTCGAGGTCGCGCAAGCCGGCATCTTCCAGATCCGCAACGTGCCCGACGCCGACCTCGAGCCGGTGATGATGATCGGCTGCCCGAACATCCTCTTCCCCTATGCACGCGAAGCCGTGTCCGATGCGGTCACGCGCGCGGGCTTCCAGCCGGTGCTGCTGTCGCCGGTCAACTTCGAGGCGCTCTACCAGTCGCAGCGCCAGCAGGTCGCCCAGCAGGCCGCGGGCGAAGTGCCGATCCAGTGACGAGGCTTCACGCCATGAACCGCCTGCGCCGACCCGCCCTGCCCCGCCTTGCCACGATGCTCGTCGCACTCGCCGGCGCAACGGTCGGCACGGCGCAGGCCATCGAATTCCGCTCGCTGAGCGAACCCGCGATCATGTACGACGCGCCCTCCGAGCAGGGCAAGCGCCTCTTCATCCTGCGAACCGGCACGCCGGTGGAAGTCGTCGTCACGCTGGACAAATGGATCAAGGTGCGCGAGCCGGGCGGCTCGCTCAACTGGGTCGAGCGCCGGGTGCTGGCCAACCGCCGCACGGTGCTGGTCACCGCGGAACGTGCAGCCGTTCGGCGCGAAGCGCGCGAGGAGTCGCCGCTCAGTTTCGAGGCGGCGCGCAACGTCGTGCTCGAGCTGGCCGAACCGCCGAGCCTCGGCTGGGTGAAGGTTCGCCATGCCGACGGCCAGGTGGGCTACATCCGCGCGGGCGACATATGGGGGCTGTAAGCCGCCAGCGCATCGCCGTGTTCGGCGCCGGCGCCTGGGGCACGGCGCTGGCACAGGCCTTCAGCAGCACGCACGACGTGCGCCTGTGGGCCCGCGACATGGCGCATCTGCAGACCCTGGCGCTGACGCGCGAGAACCGTCGCTACCTGCCCGACGTGCGTCTGAGCGACACACTGGTCTTCGAGCCCGACTTCGCCGTCGCCGCCCAGTCCGCGGACCTGCACCTGGTCGTGACACCGTTGGCGGGCCTGCGCGAGACCGTGCGCGAGCTGCACCGGCTCAAGCCTCGCACACCGCTGCTATGGGCATGCAAGGGGCTGGAAGCCGGCACCGGCCGCCTGCCGCACGAGATCGTCACCGAAGAACTCGGCAGCGACGCGGCCTGCGGCGTGCTGACGGGACCGAGCTTTGCCGCCGAGGTCGCGCGCGGCCTTCCAACCGCAATCACGCTCGCCGCGGCCGACGATCACTTCGCCAGCCGCTGGGTCGCAGCCCTGCACCAGCCTCGCCTGCGGATCTACGCCAACACCGACCTGGTGGGCTGCGAGATCGGTGGCGCGATCAAGAACGTCATGGCGGTCGCTGCCGGCGTCTCCGACGGTCTGGGTTTCGGACTCAACGCACGCGCCGCCCTGATCACACGCGGCCTGGCGGAGATCGCCCGCCTTGCCGCCGCACTCGGCGGCCGCAGCGAAACGCTGATGGGCCTGACCGGCATGGGCGACCTGATCCTGACCTGTACCGGCGACCTGTCGCGCAACCGTCGCGTCGGCCTCGAGCTCGCCAAGGGCAGCACGCTGGCGGACATCCTGCGCGATCTCGGCCACGTGGCCGAAGGGGTATCCACGGCGCGCGAAGTCGTCGCGCTCGCCCGCCGCAAGGGCGTCGAGATGCCGATCTGCGAAGCGGTCGATGCGCTGCTGCATCACGGGCTCGACGCCCGCAGCGCGGTCGAGCGCCTGCTCGCGCGCGATCCGCGGCACGAATAGTCCCTGCTCGGCTAAGCGGCCCCGGCAAAGCCCTGCTGGCGCCAGGCTTCATACACCACCACCGCCACCGCGTTGGACAGGTTGACGCTGCGGTTGGTGGGCCGCATCGGGATGCGGATGCGCATGTCGGCCGCGAACTGCGCCAGCAGCTCCGCCGGCAGCCCCCGGCTCTCCGGGCCGAACACCAGCACGTCGCCTTCGCGGTAGGCCACGCTGTCGTGACGGCGCGAGCCGCGCGTCGTCAGCGCGAAGAAGCGCCGGCCTGCCAGGACTTCCTGGCATGCAACCCAGTCGCGATGCACGGTCACGCAGGTCAGGTCGTGGTAATCCAGCCCGGCGCGAGCCAGATGCTTGTCGGACAGATCGAAGCCGAGCGGCTCGATCAGATGGAGCCGGCTACCGGTATTGGCGGCGAGGCGGATGATGTTGCCGGTGTTGGGCGGAATCTCGGGCTGGAAGAGGACGATTTCGAACATCGGGCAGAGGCTTTCGGGCTGCGCCGGCCAGGCGCGAAGGCCGCAACTGTAGCTCAGCCCGGCGTCGGCGTGCGCGCCACGACGAGATTGCCGACCCAGCTGGCGCCCTGGCGCTTCAGGCAGCACGCGAGTGCGCTCAGCGTGGCGCCGGTCGTCATCACGTCATCGACCACCAGCACCCGCGCACCTGCCAGGGCCAGGTCGCAGTCGAACACCCCGCGCGGACTGCGCAGCCGCGCCTCGCGGTCGAGCGTCGCCTGCGCGGGCGTGTCGCGCACCTTGGCGACCCGCGCCAGTTCCATCGGCAGACCGGATACCCGGGCCAGTGGTCGCGCAATCTCGACGGCCTGGTTGAAGCCGCGCTCGGCCAGTCGCCGCGCATGCAGCGGCATCGGCACAAGGAGATCCGCGCGACGGGCGAACGCGCCGCCGACGGCGCACAACTCCTGGGCCAGGTAACGCGCCACCGACAGCTGGTGGCCGTACTTCAGCGCATGAACCAGGCGATCGACCGGGAATGCATAGTCGAACAGCGCCAGTGTGGCGTCGTAATCCGGCGGCTCGCGCAGGCACTGGGCGCAGGGCCCGCCGTTGAGCCCCGGCAGTGCGCAGACCGGACAGGCGGTGGGTGGCCGCCGTGGCAGCTCGTCGCAGCAGTCTGCGCACAGGCCGTCGGACCCGGCAGACTCGCCGCAGACCAGACAATCCTGCGGCATCAGGACGTCGAGGACGCGGGCCAGCAGGCGGCGGGAGTCACGAGCGAGGTTTGACAAGATTTCCGGCCTTGGCAGAACATGCGAACCTCGCAATTACAGCCCCTCGCGCCGGAAATGACAATGAATTCGACCGCGCCGTCCGACGCCGGGCACTTCTCGCTCGACCACCGCCTGCTGCGACGACGCTTCGAGCGCGCCGCCTCGCACTATGACGAAGCCGATGTCGTGATGCGAGAGATCTCGCGCCGGATGGACGAACGACTCGACTACATCCGCATCGAACCGCGACGCATCCTCGACCTCGGCTGCGGCACCGGCGCCGACCTGCCGAGACTTGCACAACGGTTTCCACAGGCCACGCTGCTGGCAGCCGACTTCGCCGCGCCGATGGTCGCCCGCGCCGGTGCGCGCCTGCAGGCCGAAGCACCCCAGCCCGGCCTGCTGCGCCGCCTGCTGGGCGGCAACCCGCCGCCGCCTCATCTGGTCGCCTCGGCCAATGCCCTGCCCCTGGCTCGCGGCAGCCTCGGGCTGGTGTGGTCCAACCTGATGTTTCCAGCGCTGGACGATCCCCTGCCCGCACTGAAGGAGATCCACCGCACGCTCGAAGTCGGCGGCCTGCTGATGTTCTCGACCCTGGGCCCGGATTCGCTGAAGGAACTGCGCGCCTGTCTGCCGGGCGCCGCCGGCGAACGTGTGCATCGCTTCATCGACATGCACGACCTGGGCGATGCGCTGGTGGGCGCCGGCTTCTCCGACCCGGTGATGGATATGGAGATCCTGACACTGACCTACGCCGACCTCGACGGCCTGCTGCACGACCTGCGCACAAGCGGCGCGGCCAATGCAGCCTCGACGCGACCGCGCGGCCTGTCGGGCCGCGCCGGCTGGGCAAAGGCCCGCGCCGCCTACGAAGCCCTGCGCCAGAATGGCCGCCTGCCGGCCACGCTGGAAATCATCCAGGGTCACGCATGGAAAGCCGCCCCCAAGACCACCGAAGACGGTCGCAGCATCGTCCGCTTCCAGCCCCGTCCGACAGCGCGCTGAGCTGCCGCGACACGCCCCATCGCACCAAGCCCATGCATTCCGACCCCGTCTGGCTGTTCGACCTCGACAACACGCTGCACAACGCCAGCCCGCACATCTTCCCGCACATCAATCGCAGCATGACCGCCTACCTCGAACAGCACCTCGCGCTGTCGAGGGAGGAAGCGAATGCGCTGCGCATGCAATACTGGCACCGCTATGGCGCCACGCTGCTCGGACTGATGCGACACCATGGCACGGACCCGCGGCACTTCCTGGTCGAGACACACCGCTTTGACCGACTGCACGAGATGATGGTGTTCGAGCGCGCGCTGCGCGGCCTGCTGCGCAAGCTGCCGGGGCGCCGCTTCGTGTTCTCGAACGCACCGCGCCACTACGCGCTGGCCGTGCTGGACACCATGGGCATCCGTGACCTGTTCGAAGACGTGATCGGCATCGAGGACCTCGACTACCACCCCAAGCCGGGCATTCGCGGCTATCGCAAGCTGCTGTCGTCGCGTCGGCTGAATCCGGCGCGCTGCATCATGCTGGAGGATTCGGCGGTCAATCTGCGCACGGCCAAGCGCCTGGGCATGCGCACCGTGCTCGTCGGCCGCAACCTGCGCACCCCGGCCTACGTCGACGTCAAGCTTGCCTCGATCCTCGACCTCAGGCGCGCGCTGGGCCGCCTGCTGGGCTGAAGTTCAAACGAGCCGCATCAGCACGGCCCCCACGCCGTAGCCCTCAGGCAGCGCCTGCGCACAAGGCACGAAACCGAGCCGGCGCCAGAAGCCGACCGCGTCGGCCAGCGCCACCAGTTGCAGGCCCCGGTGCTCCGCCGCCCGCGACCAGTCAAGGACCTGCGCGAACAGCCGTCCACCGAGCCGCTCGCCGCGCGCACGCGGAGAAACCGCAAGATCGTGCAGGAAGCCGTGGTCGGCCGCAGGCGGCAGGCTGGCGAGCGGAGCATGCAGCCGCGGCGCGCCCGCGGTCCACGGATGGGCGAAGACATAGCCGAGGCCGACGCCGTCGCGCTCGGCGAACCAGCAGGCATCGGGGGCGAGCCGCAGCTTGCGGGCGAGCACCTCGGCGGATTCCTGGTAATCGTCGCCGTAGGCCTCGCGCTGGATGCGGAGCACCGCGTCGAGGTCGTCCATGCGCATCGCCCGCAGCATCACGGGCGATGTATGCGGCACTCGCGCGATCACGCGCCGGACTTCATCCAGCGCGCGGCGTCGAGCGCGTAGTAGGTCAGGATGCCGTCCGCACCGGCACGCTTGAACGACAGCAGCGCCTCCATCGCGCAGGCCTTTTCGTCGAGCCAGCCATTGGCCCCGGCCGCCTTCAGCATCGCGTACTCGCCGCTGACCTGATAGACATAGGTCGGCACCTCAAGCTCGCGTTTCACGCGACGCACGATGTCCAGGTAGGGCATGCCGGGCTTGACCATGAACATGTCGGCCCCCTCGGCGATGTCGAGCGCGACCTCGCGGATCGCCTCGTCGCTATTGGCCGGGTCCATCTGGTAGGTGTACTTGTTGCCCTTGCCGAGATTGCCGGCCGAGCCCACGGCGTCGCGGAACGGACCGTAGAAGCTCGACGCGTACTTGGCCGAATAGGCGAGGATGCGGGTATGGATGTGGCCGGCGCGATCGAGTTCGGTGCGGATGCGGCCGATGCGGCCGTCCATCATGTCCGACGGCGCCACCACGTCGGCGCCCGCCTGGGCGTGACACAGGGCCTGCTTCGCCAGCGCCTCGAGCGTCTCGTCGTTCATGACGTAGCCGCGCGGGTCCTGCGGGTCGATCAGGCCGTCCTGGCCATGGCTGGTGTAGGGGTCGAGCGCGACGTCGGTGATCACGCCCAGCTCCGGGAAGCGCGCCTTCAGCGCCTGCACGGTACGCGGCACCAGGCCGTCCGGGTTCCACGCCTCTTCGGCGCCATCGGTCTTGCCGGCGGCGTCGATCACCGGGAACAGCGCCAACGCCGGAACGCCCAGCGTCAGCGCCTCTTCTGCCACATGCAGCAGGCGGTCGATCGATACCCGCTCGACCCCTGGCATCGATGCCACCGATTCGGTGCGCTGCTCGCCATCGAGCACGAAAACCGGATAGATCAGGTCGTTGGCCGTGAGCACGTTCTCGCGCATCAGGCGGCGGGAAAAGTCGTCGCGGCGCATGCGGCGCATGCGCGTTGCAGGGAAGGCTCCAGTCGGTCGCATCGGAATCTCGTGATCTGGTTGATTTCGCTCCGTTCATCCGCCGCCACGACACATGCGGTAACGGATGGCTTACGGAACTTTCGGTAAGGGCGGTCTATCTTAGCAAGCAGACGGCAGCGCGCCCCCGCGTCATCCCGTCTCCCGCTTCACCTCCCTGAGCGGGTGCCTCACGCCAGTGAGGCATTTTCACCCCCGACTACTCCCCTGGTCGGGGGTTTTTGTTTTCTGCGTCCGCAATGGCAGGCTCCGCCGCAGGCGCTTCGGCCGCAGGCGCTTCGGCCGCGGGCTCACCGAGGCCCAGCCAACCGGCGATCACGCGCTCGGCCTCCTCGACACCACTTTTCTTCAGGCTAGAGAACAGCTGCACGGTTACCTGCGGCCCCAGCGGCGCCAGTTCGCGCCGGACATCCTGCAGTACCGCCGCCGCCGCGCCGCGCGAGAGCTTGTCGCTCTTGGTCAACAGCACGTGCATCGGTCGGCCCGAGGGCGCGAACCAGTCGATCATCTGCCGGTCGAGCGGCGTCAGCGGATGGCGCGAGTCCATGATCAGCACCAGCCCGATCAGGCTCTCACGCTTCTTCAGGTAATTCTCGATCAGCCCCTGCCACTGCCGCCGCACTTTCTCGGGCACCGCGGCATACCCGTAGCCCGGCAGGTCGACCAGCAAGGCGCCACTGTTGAGGCGGAAGAAGTTGATGAGCTGCGTACGACCGGGCGTCTTCGAAACGAAGGCGAGTCGGACATGGCCTGCAAGCGTGTTGATCGCGCTCGACTTGCCCGCGTTCGAGCGTCCCGCGAAGGCGATCTCCGCACCGGAGGGAGGCGGTAAGCCGGACGGCTTGGCGATCGAGATCTCGAATTGTGCGTTGCGGAACAGGGGCATGAATAAGTGGGGTAAAAGGCCGGCGGACTGCGGAACAAAGCCCACATCGCATCGCGCAACGCGGGTTTCCTGATATAGAATACCGCGTTTGAAACAATCACTCACGGCTTTCCGAGGACATCATGATCAAGCGTTCCCTGCTGCTCTCGTCCCTGTTGCTTGTTGCCGGCGGCCTGCAGGCCCAGGAGCAGGCTCCGGACCTCGCCAAGGCGAAACAGACCGCCGAAACGGTCTGCGTCGCCTGTCACGGCGCTGACGGCAACAGCCAGCTGTCGGCCAACCCGAAGATCGCCGGGCAGCACGAGGACTACCTCTACAAGCAGCTGCGCGAGTTCAAGGGCTGGGACGGTGCCAAGCCCCTGCGCGAGAACGCGGTCATGGGCGCGATGGTCGCCGGCCTCGAAGACGCCGACATGAAGGGCCTGGCGAAGTACTTCGCGTCCTTCGAGCTGCAGCCCGAGCCGGCCAAGAACCTCGAAACCATCGAACTCGGCCAGAAGATCTGGCGTGCAGGCATCGCCGCCAAAGGCGTGCCCGCCTGTGCCGCCTGCCACGGTCCTGCCGGCGCCGGTCTCCCCGCCCAGTATCCGCGCCTGTCGGGCCAGTTCGCCGAATACACCGAAGCCCAGCTCAAGGCCTTCCGTGACGGCGGACGCGACAACGACCCGAACCGCATGATGCGCATGATCGCGCTGAAGATGACCGATGCCGAGATGAAGGCGGTCGCCGACTTCGCGGCTGGCCTGCGCTGAGCACACCCGGCCTTTGACGCGTCCCGTGGAGGGGTGGATTGCTCCACCCCTTTTTCTTTTTCCGGCCGGCCCTGCGCCTGACACCTGACGCCATGGCCGACGCCCTGACCCAATGCCCGGGGGCCTGATGCAACGCGGCACCTCACGCGCCCTGTTCGAGCTGTTGAGCTCGATGCGCTTCGCCATCAGCCTGCTGACCATCCTGTCGATCGCCTCGGTGATCGGCACCGTCATCAAGCAGAACGAACCCTTCAACGCCTACCTGAACCAGTTTGGTCCGTTCTGGTTCCCCGTGTTCGACAAGCTGGGCCTGTACTCGGTCTACAACGCGCCCTGGTTCGTCGTCATCCTCGCCTTCCTCGTGCTGTCGACCTCGCTGTGCATCGTGCGCCAGACCGCGCCCATGCTGCGCGAGATGCGCCACTTCCGCGAGCATGCGCGCGAGGCTTCGCTGCGCCAGTTCGGCCACCAGGCGAGCTTTGCGCCCGCACTCGAAGGGCCGGCCGCGGTGGAGCGTACCCAGGCCTACCTCACCCAGGCCGGCTTCCGTTTCCGCACCGATGCGCGGAGCGACGGCACGCTGGTGGCCGCCAAGCAGGGCAGCACGGGCCGCCTCGGCTACTTCCTCGCCCACGGCGCCATCGTGCTGATCTGCATCGGCGGCCTGCTCGACGGCGACCTGCCGCTGCGAATCCAGATGTGGGCCGGCGACAAGCAGCCCACCGCCGGCAACCAGCTCATCGCCGGCATTCCCGACGCGGCACGGATGAGCGAATCCAACCCGAGCTTCCGCGGCAACGTCTTCATCCCCGAGGGCCGCTCGGCGAACGTCGCGGTGCTCGCCGTCGGCGACAACATCCTGCTGCAGGAACTGCCGTTCACGATCTCGCTGAAGAAGTTCCACATCGACCACTACGAGAACGGGATGCCCAAGCGCTTCGCCAGCGACATCCTCGTCACCGACGACGAGAGCGGCGAGAGCTTCGAGCACACGATCGAGGTGAACAAGCCGCTCGAACATCGCGGCATCACGCTGTACCAGTCGAGCTTCGACGACGGCGGCTCGATCCTCGAACTCGTCGGCCACAGCCTGCTGGTGGGTGAAGCCGGCAAGCTGCTCGAGTTCAAGGCCGAGGTCGGCGAAGCGCGCCGGATCGAACACCCGAAGTTCAAGTACACGCTCGAGCTGACGAATTTCAGGGCCTTCAACGTCGAGGAAATGGGCGAAGGCGGCAATGCCACCGAGACCGCGCGCGGCATGGCCAGGCTGCAGGAGCACCTCGGCAGCGGCGCGAAGACGCCGCACGAGAAGGATCTGCGCAACATCGGCCCGAGCTACACCTTCAAGCTGCGCGACGAAGCCGGCCAGGCACGCGAGTTCCAGAACTACATGCTGCCGATCGTGCAGGGCGGCCGCTGGTTCATGTACTCGGGTACGCGCGACGCCCAGTCCGAGCCCTTCCGCTACATCCGCCTGCCGCTGGACGAGGACGGCCGCATCGACACCTGGTTCGCGCTGCGTCAGATGATGTTCGATCCGGAGAATCGCGCCGAGATCGCCGCGCGCTTTGCCGCACGCAGCTTCGGCCTCGACGACGCCCGCGCCCAGATGCGCGATGCGCTGGCCCAGACCGCCGCCCACACGCTCACGCTGTTCGCCGACCGCGGCTACGAGTCGGTGGGCCGCTTCCTCGAGAGCACCGTCGCCGCGGGCGAACAGGAGCGCGCCGCCGACGTGTTCGTCAAGATCCTGCAGGGCCTCGCCTGGGAAGCCTGGGCGCTGGCGCGCGAGCGCAGCGGCATGACGCCGCTCGAGCTGAACCAGGCCCGCGCCCAGTACCTCAACGACACGCTGGCGGCGCTCTCGGACAGCCTCTTCTACGGCGTGCCGGTCTTCCTGCAGCTGATGTCGTACGAGGAACGCCAGGCCACGGTGCTGCAGGCGACCCGTTCGCCGGGCCAGCCGCTCGTTTACCTGGGTTCGCTGCTGCTGGTACTGGGCGTGTTCGCGATGCTGTACATCCGCGAACGTCGCCTGTTCGTGCTGCTGAAACCGAACGAGGCCCTAGTGGCGATGTCTTCGAACCGCAAGGCGATGGATGTGGACGAGACTTTCCAGCGCCACGTGGACGGCCTGCGCGCCGCTCTCGGCACCGCCCCGACCGACTCACCCCTTGCCGCAACCGACCCCGTCAGAGGTTCATGATGGACATCGCCCAGCCTCGCCCCTCCAGCCCGACCAACCTGCCGCCCGAGGCACTGCCCCCCCGGCGTCACTGGCTGCGCCAGCTCGGCGCGCTCGACTGGCTCTATGCCTTCGCCCTGGTGCTCGGTGCGATCTTCGCGCTGCGCGAGTACGGCGACTTCATGGATGTGTACGACAAGGGCATCCTGATCCTGCACGTCCCGATCCTCGCCGCGATCGGCTGGCACTGGAAGGCCTTCCGCCCCTATCTCGCCGCCGTCACCGTGCTGTCGCTGACGGCGATCTGGCTCTATCAGGGCGACCTTGCGCGTGCCGAGCAGACCTTCTTCCTGAAGTACCTGATCTCGAGCCAGACCGCGATCATGTGGATGAGCGCGCTCATCTTCATCGCCACCGGCGCCTACTGGCTGGGCCTGCTGGCGCGCTCGGACTTCGGCGACCGCACTGGCACGGCACTGACCTGGATCGCCGTCGTCATGGGCACGACCGGCCTCTTCGTGCGCTGGTACGAGTCCTACCTGGTCGGCCCCGACGTCGGCCACATCCCGATCAGCAACCTGTACGAAGTCTTCGTGCTGTTCTCGCTGATGACCGCCCTGCTCTATCTGTACTACGAACTGCGCTACGCCACCCGCAAGCTGGGCGCCTTCGTGCTGCTGGTGATCTCGGCCGCGGTGGCCTTCCTGCTGTGGTACACCTTCACCCGCGGCGCACACGAGATCCAACCGCTGATCCCGGCGCTGCAGTCCTACTGGATGAAGGTCCACGTGCCGACCAACTTCATCGGCTACGGCGCCTTCGCACTGGCAGCGATGGTGGGCAGCGCCTACCTGCTGGCCGAACGCGGCCTGCTCGCCTCGCGCCTGCCTGCGCTGCGGGTACTGGAAGACGTGATGTACAAGTCGATCGCGATCGGCTTCGCCTTCTTCACCATCGCCACCATTCTCGGCGCACTGTGGGCGGCCGAAGCCTGGGGCACCTACTGGCAGTGGGACCCGAAGGAGACCTGGGCCCTGATCGTGTGGCTGAACTACGCCACCTGGCTGCACATGCGCCTCACCAAAGGCCTGCGCGGCGCGCTGCTGGCGTGGTGGGCAGTGGTCGGCCTGCTGGTGACGAGCTTCGCCTTCATCGGCGTCAACATGTTCCTGTCGGGCCTGCACTCCTACGGCGCGCTGTAAGCCGCGCCAGGCCCTGCCTCATCCCTTGCGCGGACGGGACAGCCTGTCCAGTTCCGCCGCGCTGAATCCCGCCGCCCGCCGCGCCTCGATGTGGAGCGGCGGCTGCGGCCGCGGTGCGCGGAAGTCGTCGATCAGTTGCAGGTAGGTCGCCTCCGGCTCCAGCCCGCGCGCAGCGCACTGCTGGCGAAACCAGCGGTCGCCGATGGCGACGTGGCCGATCTCGTCGCGCAGGATGATCTCCAGCACGGCAACGCTCTCTGTATCGCCGATCGCCTTCAGCTTCTTCATGATCGGCGGCGTCGCATCCAGCCCGCGCGCCTCCAGCACCCGTGGCACCAGCGCCATCCGCGCGAGCAGGTCGTGCGCCGTGCGGCAGGCCATGTCCCACAGGCCGTCGTGCGCGGGAAAATCGCCGTAATCGAAGCCCAGCGCCTGCAGGCGCGCCACCACCAGCCCGAAGTGATCGGCCTCCTCGGCCGCGACCTTGAGCCAGTCGTCGTGGAAGGCGGTCGGCTGGCCGCGGAAGCGATGCACGCAGTCGAGCGCGAGGTTGATCGCGTTGAACTCGATGTGCGCAATTGCGTGCAGCAGCGCAGCATGGCCTTCGCGACTCCCGGGACGGCGCCCCGCCAACTGTGCCGGCGACACGAGTTCGGGCCGCGCCGGACGCCCCGGCTCGCGCAGCGGCTCGACGATGTCGGCCGCGCGCGTCACGACCCGCGTTCCCGCCAACCAGTCCGCGCGCAGCGCAGTTGTCGACGCGCATTTCTGCCGGGGGTCGCTGATCATCAGGGCGGCCAGCGCCGCATCATGTACCGAGGCTTGCATGGGCGCGGAGTCTAGCAAAAGCCCGCCCCTGCGGCGCCATCGTCGCCGTGCATCCACACCCGGGCCGCCAATGTGGGAAAATGGCGGCCGTCGCGACCCAGCCGGGTCGCCCCTCCCGGACCCACGCAGATGACTCAGTCCACTTCTGGCGGCGACGCGGGACGCAATTTCCTGAGTGTCGCCGATGCACGCAGCCTGATCCTCGATGCCCTGTCGCCGATCGACGGCTGGGAGCGTGTCGCGGTACGCGCTGCGCTCGGCCGCGTGCTGGCGCGCGACGTGATCGCGCCCTACAACGTGCCGGCGCATGACAATTCCGCGATGGACGGCTACGCCGTGCGCGCCGCCGACCTCGCGTCCGACGCGGAAACTGCGCTGGCGGTGGTTGGCACCGCCTTCGCCGGACGCCCGTTCTCGGGCATCGTCGGGCCCGGCCAGGCCGTACGCATCATGACCGGCGCCGCAATCCCGCAGGGCGCGGACACCATTGTCGTGCAGGAAGTCGCCCGCCGCGAACACGACCGCGTCTTCGTCCCCACCGGCCAGAAGCGGGGCCAGAACCTTCGCCATGCCGGCGAGGATCTTGCCGAAGGCAGCATCGCCCTGGCGGCCGGCACGCTCTGCGGCCCGGCGGAACTCGGCCTGATCGCCTCGCTCGGCATCGCCGAGGTCGTCGTGCAGCGCCGCCTGCGCGTGGCCTTCTTCTCCACCGGCGACGAGATCGCATCCATCGGCCGGCCGCTGGCGCCGGGCGAGGTCTACGACAGCAACCGCTACACGCTGTTCGGTGCGCTCTCGCGCCTGGGCTGCGAACTGCTCGACATGGGCGTCATTCCCGACGAGCCGGCCGCGCTCGAGGCTGCCTTCCGCGACGCCTCGCTGGCAGCCGACGTCATCATCACCAGTGGCGGCGTATCGGTCGGCGAGGCCGATTTCATCCGCGAGATGATGGCGCGCATGGGCGAAGTCTCGTTCTGGAAGCTCGCGATCAAGCCCGGCCGGCCGATGGCCTTCGGCCGTATCGGCAAGGCCATGCTGTTCGGCCTGCCCGGCAACCCGGTCGCAGTGCTGGTGACCTTCTACCAGTTCGTGCAGGACGCGCTGCTGACACTGATGGGCGTCACCCCGCTGCCGCCGGCCGAACGCTTCGCGGTCCGCGCCGACTTCGCCCTGCGCAAGCAACCCGGCCGCGTCGAGTACCTGCGCGGACGCCTGCAGCGCGACGGCGCCGAGCTCTCGGTCGCCATCGCTGGCGCCCAGGGCTCGGGCGTGCTGCGTTCGATGTCCGAAGCCGACTGTTTCATCGTGCTGCCGGAAGACTGCACCGCGGTGCAGCCCGGCGACGCTGTTTTCGTACAACCTTTCAATGGCCTGGTCTGAGAACCGGGAAACACACATGACCCAGGACGAACTCAAGAAAGCCGCCGCCCTCGCCGCCCTCGACTACATCGAGGGCGGCAGCATCGTCGGCGTCGGTACCGGCTCGACCGTCAATCATTTCATCGACGGCCTGGCCGGGATGCGCGACCGCATCCGCGGCGCCGTCTCCAGCTCCGAGGCGAGCTCGAAGCGCCTCGCCGCACACGGCATCCAGGTGTTCGATCTCAACGACATCGACAGCATCCCGGTGTATGTCGACGGCGCAGACGAGATCGACGGCAGTTTTGCGATGATCAAGGGCGGCGGCGGCGCGCTGACGCGGGAGAAAATCGTCGCCGCGGTGTCGAAGCGCTTCATCTGCATCTGCGACGCCAGCAAGCGGGTCCTCACCCTGGGCCGCTTCCCGCTTCCGGTCGAAGTCATCCCGATGGCACGCAGCCACGTCGCCCGCGAACTCGCCCGCCTCGGCGGCGAACCGCGGCTGCGCGAAGACTTCGTCACCGACAACGGCAACCTGATCCTGGACGTCCACGGACTGGCGATCAGCGACCCCGTCGGCACCGAGACCCGCGTCAACCAGATCGTCGGCGTCGTCACCAACGGTCTCTTCGCCGAGCGCGGCGCCGACCTGCTGCTGCTCGCCGGCAGCCACGGCGTGGAACGGCTGCAGCGCCCCTGACCCGGTGCCGCAGAGGTTTCAGCGGGATGACTTGCAACAAAACCTTAACCTTGTGCTGCTAGCCTCCATGCTTCTCTCGAACGGATCACGGCGAAGATGACGCAACACACCTACAAGCAGTTCAACGTCGAACTGGAAGAAATCCGCAGCGGCGTGCTGCAAATGGGCGGACTGGTCGAATCACAGGTCAAGAACGCGCTGGAAGGCCTGCGCACCGGCGACCTCGCCCTGCTCGACCAGATCATCGACGAGGACCAGCGCGTCAATCTGATGCAGAAGGAACTCGACGTCGAGTGCAACCACATCATCGCCAAGCGCCAACCGGCCGCGGTCGACCTGCGCCTGGTGATGACCGTCATCAAGTCGGTTGGCGACCTCGAACGCATCGGCGACGAAGCCAAGAAAATCGCCAAGGCCGCAAAGCGCCTTCATTCGAGCGAAGTCACCTTCACGCCGCGCGTCGACCTGTCGCATGCCGCCCAGCTCGCACTGTCGATGCTGCATTCGTCACTTGACGCCTTCGCCCGTGCCGACGCCAGCGTCGCCCCGCGCATCAAACGCCAGGATGCCGAAGTGGACGCGAACTTCAAGGCGACCATGCGCCAGCTGATTACCTACATGATGGAAGACCCGCGCACGATCACCAACAGCATCGAGCTGCTGTTCGCCGCCAAGGCGATCGAACGCGTCGGCGACCACGCGATGAATATCGCCGAATACGTTGTCTTCCTCGTGGAGGGCGAGGACGTGCGCTACGCGAAGGCCGAAGCCCGCCTCGGCGACAAGAGCTGACACGCACAGCAACCGCCCGACTTACGGCCGCAGACAGTAAAAGAGGGATGGCTCAGCCACCCCTCTTTTGCTTTGCAGTGCGTGCGACGGACAGCGCCCGCCGCCCACGCCTTACTGCGCGGGCGGAACGTAGCCGCTGATCTGGTCGGCGCCGCCTTCGAAGAAGTGCTTCTCCATCTGCTCCGCCAGGTACTTGCGCGCACGCGCGTCCATCAGGTTCAGGCGGTTCTCGTTGATCAGCATGGTCTGGTACTTGACCCATTGCTGCCACGCCTCCTTCGACACATTGTCGAAGATGCGCTTACCGAGCGCGCCCGGCACCGGGGGAAGATCCAGGCCTTCCGCCTCGCGACCGAGTTTCACGCAGTTAACCATGCGAGCCATGTTCATTCCTCTCTGCTATCGGGTTCATCGGAGCTCGAAGCCCGCATTCTAGCGGATTCACCCGCCGTCCTCGCGGACAGCGTCCAGCGATTGCGCCCCTCGGACTTCGAGCGGTACATGGCCTCGTCCGCCGCCGCGATCAGTGCCTCGGCGTCGAGCCCGTTGTCGGGGAAGACGGCGATGCCGATGCTCGCCGTCACACCCGCGTCCTTGCCCTCGAAACAGAAGCGCAATCCGGCGACGGTCTCGCGCAACCGGCCCGCCAGCTCGGCCAACTCATCGATCTGGGCATCGGGCACCAGCATCGCGAACTCGTCGCCACCGATGCGGAAGAACATCTCGTGCCGGCGCACGATGCGGCTGACACGCTCGGCAAGTCGCACCAGCACCTCGTCGCCGGCCTGGTGTCCGAAGGCATCGTTGATCGGCTTGAAACCATCGAGATCGATGCCGAGCAGGCCCACCGCGTGCCCGCGCCGGCTCGCATCGGCCAGCGTCCGCTCGAGCTCCTCGTGGAAACGACGGCGGTTGTACAGGTTGGTGAGCGGATCGCGCTCGGCCATCTCGACCAGTCGCGCCGAGATGCGGCGCGCCTCGGTGACGTCCTCGTAGATCCACACGCGCCCGATGCCATGCCCCTCGACCGATCCCTCGACCACCGCCGAGCGATCGGTGACGATGCGCCCGTCGACGAGGCGGAACTCGAATGCATCGCTGACGCCCTGGCGCCGCTCGACCACCTCCGCGACGTGGGCGAAATAGGCATCCGGATCGGCAAGCTGCGGCCTCACCGTCTCCTGCACCACACTTTCGCGCGTGCCGATCAGGTGGGCATCCGGCGGATAGCCCCAGATCTCGAGCATGGCGCGGTTGTAATACAGCACGCGCTTGTCCTGATCCATGAAGAGGATGCCGAGCCGGATCAGGTTGAGCAGCGCGGCCAGGCGCTGGCGCTCGTCGTTGCTGCGCAGCAGGTAGTGTTCACGCAGCGCCTGCGCGCGGCGCAGTTCGGTGACGGTCTCCAGCAGCTTGTACTCGGTCTGCTTGCGCGCCTGGATGTCCTCTGCCGACAGGCGCAAACGCCAGTGGCCGCCGCTGTCCACGCGCCGCCAGTGCGACGCGACCCAGGCCGTCTCGCCGTCACGCCGCACGAACCGCAACTCGAAATCCTGCGGCAGGCCGTCTGCGGCAAGCTGCGCCACGGCCCGCGTGCAGTGCGCACGGTCGGACTCGTGGACGATCAGCGCGAACAGATCCTGCGCGACGAGACAGTCAGCGGGCGCATAACCGGTGACCCGCTCGATCGAGGGGCTGATCCACAACAGCCGAAGCTGCTCGTCGAACAGCGCCTCGACACCGTGCACACCCTCGGCCACCTGGCGACAGTAATCGTCCTGGGCGTTGACCGCCTCGTCTGACGCAGCGCGCTTGGGCCACAGGATCATAGGGACTTCACGAAGACCTTGGAGCGCCGCTGGAAGTTGTAAAGCTCCCGCTTCTGACGCGGCAAGGCCTCGGGACCGATCTCGTTGAAGCCGCGCTCGCGGAACCAGTGCGCGGTGCGCGTCGTGAGCACGAACAGACGCTCGAGGCGCTGAACACGGGCACGACGCTCGATGCGCTTGAGCAGCTGGTCGCCGAGGCCCGCCCGGCGGTACTCCGGCGTCACCGCAAGGCAGGCGAGTTCGGCCGCGTTGTCTTCCGAGAACGGATACAGCGCCGCGCAACCCACCAGCACGCCATCGTGCTCGACCACGGTGAAGCGCTCGATCTCCTGTTCGAGCAGCTCGCGCCCGCGACGCACGAGCGTACCGTCCGCCTCCATCGGCGAGATGAGCGAGACCAGCGCGGCCACGTCATCGACCGTCGCCTCGCGCAGGCGGAACAGCGGGTCGCGCGACACCACCGTCCCGACGCCGGCATGGGTGAAGAACTCGAGCAGCAGGCCGCCGTCCTTGTCACGATCGATCAGGTGGCAGCGCGCCACGCCACGCCGCACCGCGCGGATCGCACAGGGCAGGAAGAGATGGAGGTCCTCGGTCAGCCCTTCGCCGGTCTCGATCTTGGACTGCGCCTCGTCGGCCGTGACCGACTCGACGAGCTGGCCCTCGGCGTCGAGCAGGCCGGGCGCATCGCACAGGTAGATGAGCTTTTCGGCCTTCAGCGCCACCGCGACCGCCTCGGCCACCTCCTCCATCGCGAGATTGAAGATCTCGCCCGCTGGCGAGACGCCGAGCGGCGTGATCAGCACCACGTTCTGCTGGTCGAGGTCGGCGTTGATCTCCTCGGCGATGATCTTGCGCACAGCGCCGGTGAACTGGTAGTCGACCCCATCAACCACGCCGAAGGGACGCGCAGTGATGAAGTTGCCGCCGGTGACGCGCATGTAGCTACCGGCCATCGGCGTGTTCGGCAGGCCCTGCGACAGCAGCGCCTCGACCTCGAAACGCGTCACCGCCATGGCGGATTTGACGCACTCCAGCGCCTCGGCATCGGTCACGCGCAATCCGTGGTGGAAACGCGGTTCCAGCCCGCGCCGCGCCAACTCGACGTCGATCTGCGGCCGCGCCCCATGCACCAGCACCAGGCGGATGCCCAGCGCCGCGAGCAGATTGCAGTCGTAGGCCAGGCTTTGCGCGCGCTCGCCCGCCGCCACCTCGCCGCCGAAGCCGACGACGAAGGTCTTGCCGCGAAAGGCGTGGATGTAGGGGGCCGCGCCGCGCACCCAGGCGACGAACTGCGAGGTGGGATCCTCGGTCGCCGGCACGGCCGGCATGGCGGGTTTCGATTCAGCGTTCACGCATTCACCGCGACAGGAGCCGGCCGGACGGCCACGGGGGCCAACACGAGCGGCAGGATTTCGAATGACGGAATTCTAACGGATGCCACAGCCCTGCGCCGCGGCCTCATCAACACGGTCTCGGCGAGCACGACCTGATCGCCCCCATCATTGCGCAAGCACCGCCTCGAGCCGCTCGCAGATCGTGCGCAACACCTTGATACGCGCGAAGTGCTTGTCGTCGGCCTCGACCAGCGTCCAGGGCACGGTGCCGGTGCTGGTACGATCGACCATGTCGCACACCGCCCGCGTGTAGTCGTCCCATCTGTCGCGGTTGCGCCAGTCCTCGGGCGTGATCTTGAAGCGCTTGTGCGGTTCGGCCTCACGCTCCTTGAAGCGCTCGAGCTGCTCTTCCTTGCTGATCGCCAGCCAGAACTTCACCACCACCGCGCCGGCTGCGGTCAACTGGTCCTCGAAGTCGTTGATCTCGGCATAGGCGCGCATCCAGTCGGCCTCGGAGCAGAAACCCTCGACACGCTCGACCAGCACGCGGCCGTACCACGAGCGATCGAACATCACGACCTTGCCGCGCGGCGGCACATGGCGCCAGAAGCGCCACAGGTAGGGCTGCACGCGCTCCTCCTCGGTCGGTGCGGCGATCGGAATGATGCGGTACTGGCGGATGTCGAGCGCGCCGGCGACGCGGCGGATCGCACCGCCCTTGCCGGCCGCATCCATGCCTTCGAACACCAGCACCAGCGAGTGCCGGCGGAAGGCGTCCTCGCGCGTCAGCAGCGCAAGCCGGCCCTGCAGCAGTTCGAGCTCGCGCTCGTACTCCTTGCGCCCCATGTCCTGGCGCACGAGGCTGTCGACCAAGTTGCGCTGGTCCACCCGCGGCGCGAGCGGCGCCGCCGACAGGCGCGGCTTCCAGTTCTGGGAGGCCGCGTCGAGCCGGTGGCGCAGCGCCGACAGCAGCGTGCGCGCGACGAACAGCGCGCGGTAGTTGGGGTCCGAACCATCGACGATCAGCCAGGGCGCATCGCCCGTGCTCGTCGTGCGCAGCACGTGCCCGGCCACCTCGCGGTAGCGGTCGTACAGCTCGTAGAAGCGCCAGTCGCGCTCGGTGACGCGCCAGCGCGTGCGCTCATCCTTCTCCAGCTCTTTCAGTCGCTTTTTCTGCGCGTCCTTGGAGAGATGGAACCAGAACTTGATCAGCAGCACGCCCTCGTGCGCGAGCATCGCCTCGAAGCGACGGATCTCGTCCAGGCGCTGATCGAGTTCGGCGCGCTTGCACACGCGATCGACGCGGTCGCGGATGGGCTGGGTGTACCAGTTGTTGAACAGCACGCCGATCTTGCCGTGCGGCGGCAGCGCACGCCAGAAGCGCCACATGAACGGATGTTCGGCTTCCTCCGGCGTGGGCGTGTCGAAAGCCCAGGCCTGGATGTGGCGCGGGTCCATCCACTCGTTGAGCAGGTTGGCCGTCTCGCCCTTGCCCGCCCCATCCACGCCGTTGATCAGCACGACGACGGCAAACTGCTTCAGTTGCAGCAGATCGAACTGGGCGTCGAGCAGATCGGCGCGCAACCGCGGCACGATCGCGTCGAATTCTTCCTTCGTGGTCCGGTGACCAAGTTCCGCGGATTCGAACATCGATGCCCCTCGTCGGTTGTCGTCCAGCAGCCGGCACCCGCATGGCACCGGATCAGAAATCGCCCCACTGCGCCTGCAGCACGGCCAGCGCGGCCAGCCCTGCCGTCTCGGTCCTGAAGACCCGCGGCCCGAGCGTCACGCGCCGGAAACCGGCGGCGTCGCAGGCCGCCAGTTCGGCCTCGGTCCAGCCGCCCTCGGGGCCGATCAGGACATGCACCGCGCCCTCGGGCCGCGCCTCACCGCCGAAGCCGGTTCCACCACCGGGCGCCAGCACGTAGCCACGCTCGCCACGCACCGCAGCGAGCCACGGCACCAGCGGCTGCAAGGGATGGACCTGCGGGATGCGGTTGCGCCCGCTCTGCTCGCAGGCCGAGACCGCCACCTGCTGCCAGTGCGCAAGCCGCTTCTCGGCACGCTCGCCGGACAGTCGCAACACCGATCGCTCCGCCTGCACCGGCTGGATCGCCATGACGCCCAGCTCGACCGCCTTCTGCACCACCCAGTCCATCTTGTCGCCCGAAGCCAGTGCCTGCACCAGCACCACCTGCAACGGCGACTCGCGGTCGAGCGTCCGCCGCTCCCCCAGCTGCGCGAACCCTGCCTTGCCGCGCACCACCAGCCGGGCATCGACCTCGCCCCCCCGACCGTCGAACAGCACCATCGGCTCGCCATCGCGCAGGCGCAGCACGCGCAAGGCGTGGTGCGCGAGCCCCTCGGGCAGCGCGACCTCGCCGGACTCGGGCAGATGCCCCGGAAAATGGAATCGAGAAATCATCGTAAGATTATAGGCTCCGCATCCCCGCGCCCGACCGGCAAGGAGCCCACATGCCCACCGCAGCCCAACGCCTCGCCCGCGCACGCGCACTCGAATCGATGGTGCGCGACATCGCGCGCGCGGAAATCCTGCCCCGCTACCTGAAATCGGCACGCAACCGCAAGCCCGACGGCTCGCTGTTCACCGAGGCCGACGTCGAGTCGCAGCGACGTTTCACCGAGGTTCTGCCGCAGTTCCTTCCGGGGGCCGTGCTGGGCGAGGAGATGACCGCCACCGAGCAGGCCCACCTGTGGAACGAGGGCGGGCGCGGCATGTGGTGCATCGACCCGATCGACGGCACGACCAACTTCGCCAACGGCATCCCGCTGTTCGCCGTGTCCATCGCCTACCTGATCGAGCGCGAGCCGGTGCTGGGCGTCGTATACAACCCGATCACCGACGAGTCCTTCTACGCTGCGCGCGGCGCCGGCGCCTACCTCAACGGTACGGAGCTGCCCTTGCGCCAGGGAGCGGCCCGGCTGGCCGACGCGGTGGCGGGCGTCGATTTCAAGCGCATCAGCCACCACCTCGGCGACGAACTGGCGGTTCGTCCTCCGTACTACTCGCAGCGCAACTTTGGCTCCAGCGCGCTGGAATGGTGCTTCGTCGCGGCAGGCCGGCTCGATGTCTACCTGCACGGCGGGCAGATGCTGTGGGACTACGCCGCCGGCCGCCTGATCCTGGCCGAGGCCGGCGGCCAGGCCGAAGCCCTGGGCGGCGGCTCGCTGATGTCGGGGCCCGCGGTCAAGCGCGGCGTGATCGCCGCCGCCAACCCGGGCCTGTTCGCCGAGTGGTCGGCGTGGGTCAAGGCGCGCTCCTGAGCCCCGCAGCGCGTGTAAACGAATCTCACCGCAATTTGCTGCAGCGCAATATACTCGAGTGACGATACCGTTCGCCCAGCGCGGAGACCACCATGTCCATGAAGCACCCGATCATCGCCGTCACCGGCTCATCCGGCGCAGGCACGACCACGGTCAAACACACCTTCGAGGCGATCTTCCACCGTGAGCACGTGAATGCGGCCATCGTCGAAGGCGACAGCTTCCACCGCCACACGCGGGCGGAGATGCAGTTGCTGATCGAGGAGGCCGAGCGTCTCGGGCAACGCGGCATCAGCCACTTCGGCCCCGAGGCCAATCTCTTCTCCGACCTGGAAAGCCTGTTCCGGGCCTACGGCGAAGCGGCAACCGGCCGCCGCCGGCACTACATCCACAACGAGGCGCAGGCCATGCGCTGGAACCTGCCGATGGGCACCTTCACCGAATGGGAAGACCTGCCCGTGGGTACGGACTGCCTGTTCTACGAAGGCCTGCACGGGGCAGTCGTCACCGACACCGTGGATGTGGCACGCCATGTCGACCTGCTCATCGGGGTCGTGCCCACCATCAACCTCGAGTGGATCCAGAAACTGCACCGCGACACCAAGATCCGCGGCTATTCGCCCGAGGCCGTGCAGGACACCATCCTGCGCCGCATGCACGACTACGTGCATTACATCGTGCCCCAGTTCGCGCGCACCCACATCAACTTCCAGCGCGTGCCGGTGGTCGATACGTCGAACCCCTTCATCGCTCGCGACGTGCCGACACAGGACGAGTCGATGGTCGTGATCCGCTTCAAGGACCCGCGCGGTGTGGATTTCCCCTACCTGCTGCGCATGATCCACGACGCCTTCATGAGCCGCGCCAACACCATCGTGATTCCGGGCGGCAAGCTCGACCTGGCGATGCAGTTGATCCTCACCCCGCTGATCTGGAAGCTGATGGAGCGCCGCCGGCAGTGGGTTTGATCGCCCGACACGCTCACCTGACCATCTGTCGCCCGTACAGATGTCGCATTGCAGCATTGGCATCGCCGGGAACTTTTAAGGGATAATTGCGGCTTTTCCGATGGTGGCCTCCGGCCCGAGAACAGCATGCAGTCGACCCGCAACGTCAAAGCCCCGGTCTTCAACCCCATCACCGGCGCGATCCGCGCCCTGGCGATGGACGCCGTGCAACAGGCCAATTCCGGCCACCCCGGCGCGCCGATGGGCATGGCCGAGATCGCGGAAGTGCTGTGGCGCCACCACCTCAAGCACAACCCGGCCAACCCCAAGTGGGCCGACCGCGACCGCTTCGTGCTGTCCAACGGCCACGGCTCGATGCTGATCTACGCGCTGCTGCACCTGACCGGCTACGACCTGCCGATCGAGGAACTCAAGCGCTTCCGCCAGCTGCACAGCAAGACCCCGGGCCACCCCGAATACGGCTACGCGCCCGGCATCGAAACCACCACCGGCCCGCTCGGCCAGGGCATCACCAACGCCGTGGGCATGGCGCTGGCCGAGAAGATCCTCGCCGCCGAGTTCAACCGCCCCGGCCATGAAGTGGTCAACCACCACACCTACGTCTTCCTCGGCGACGGCTGCCTGATGGAAGGCATCTCGCACGAAGCCTGCTCGCTCGCCGGCACCTGGGGCCTGGGCAAGCTGGTCGCGTTCTACGACGACAACAACATCTCCATCGACGGCCACGTCGACGGCTGGTTCACCGACGACACCCCGAAAAGGTTCGAAGCCTACGGCTGGCAGGTCATCCGTGACGTTCAGGGCCATGACCCGGTCGCCATCGAAGCCGCCATCCAGCAGGCCAAGGCCAACACCGCCCAGCCCACGCTGATCTGCTGCAAGACCATCATCGGCGCCGGCGCCCCCAACAAGCAGGACAGCCACGACGTGCATGGCGCCCCGCTCGGCGCCGCCGAGATCGAGGCCGCGCGCGCCCACATCGGCTGGAACCACCCGCCCTTCGAGATCCCGGCCGACGTGTATGCCGCCTGGGATGCGCGCGCCAAGGGCGCCGAACGCGAGGCCGAGTGGAACGCCGCCTTCGCCGCCTACCGCGCCGCCCACCCCGAGCTCGCCGCCGAGTTCGAGCGCCGCATGGCCGGCGAGCTGCCCGCCGACTGGGACGCCCACGTCGCCGCGGTACTCGCCAAAGTCGCCGACAAGGCCGAGACCATCGCCACCCGCAAGGCCAGCCAGAACAGCATCGAAGCCTACGCGCCCAAGCTGCCCGAGCTGCTCGGCGGCTCGGCCGACCTCGCTGGCTCCAACCTCACGCTGTGGTCGGGCGCCAAGGGCGTCAGCAAGAGCAGCGGCGGCAACTACGTCTATTACGGCGTGCGCGAGTTCGGCATGGCGGCGATCGCCAACGGCACCAGCCTGCACGGCGGCCTGATCCCCTACACCGCCACCTTCCTGATGTTCAGCGAGTACGCGCGCAACGCCCTGCGCATGGCCGCGCTGATGAAGGTGCGCCAGATCTTCGTGTTCACCCACGACTCGATCGGCCTCGGCGAGGACGGCCCCACCCATCAGCCGGTGGAGCAGACCGCCACGCTGCGCCTGATCCCCAACATGGACGTGTGGCGCCCCTGCGACACCACCGAATCCGCCGTGGCCTGGGCGAGCGCGATCGAGCGCCGTGACGGCCCGACCAGCATGTGCTTCTCGCGCCAGAACCTGCCCTTCCAGGCCCGCACGGCGGAACAGGTCGCCGCGATCCGCAAGGGCGGCTACGTGCTGTCGGAAGCTGCCGGCGGCAAGCCGCAGGCGGTGATCATCGCCACCGGCTCCGAGGTCGCGCTTGCCATCGCCGCGCAGAAGACGCTGGCCGAGCAAGGTGTCGCAGTGCGTGTGGTGTCCATGCCCTCGACCAACGTCTTCGACCGCCAGGACGCCGCCTACAAGGCGAACGTGCTGCCCGCCGGCCTGCCGCGCGTCGCGGTCGAGGCCGGCTGCACCGACGGCTGGTACAAGTACGTGGGCCTCGAAGGCCGCGTGATCGGCATCGACCGCTTCGGCGAGTCGGCGCCGGCGGGCGAGCTGTTCAAGTATTTCGGCATCACTGCGGATGCGGTGGTGCAGGCAGTGAAATCGGTGCTCTGACGAGAACCTGACGCGGGAGCGGCTCCGGAATCGGACTGCTCCCGTTGCACATCGGGGCTCGGTCCGGCACGCGCCGGCAGGGCATCGGCAAGGACAAACATTCAGTTTTACGACGTTATTTCAGGGAGAAGCATCGATGAGCATCAAGGTCGCCATCAACGGTTTCGGTCGTATCGGTCGCTGCACGCTGCGCGCCATCTACGAGCAGGGCCTGCAGAACGAGTTCGAAGTGGTCGCCATCAACGCCTCCGGCGATCTGGCCACCAACGCCCACCTGCTCAAGTACGACACCACCCACGGCCGCTTCGCGACCTCGGTCGACACCGAGGGCGAGAACGTCATCATCATCGACGGCAAGAAGATCCCCTTCTACTCCACCAAGGACCCCAAGGGCGTCAACTGGGGCAGCCACGGCGTGGATGTGCTGCTCGAGTGCACCGGCGCCTACACCACCAAGGCCAAGGCCCAGGCCCTGCTCGACATGGGCGCCAAGCGCGTGCTGATCTCCGCCCCGGGCGGTGACGACGTCGACACCACCATCGTCATGGGCGTGAACGAAGAGGTGCTGCGTGGCGACATGACCGTCGTCTCCAACGCCTCGTGCACCACCAACTGCCTGGCCCCGGTCGCCAAGATCCTGGCCGACAGCGTGGGCATCAAGCAGGGCCTGATGACCACCATCCACGCCTACACCAACGACCAGGTCACGGTGGACGTGCGCCACAAGGACCTGCGCCGCGCCCGCGCCGCCGCCGCCAACATCATCCCGACCAAGACCGGCGCCGCCAAGGCCGTCGGCCTGGTGCTGCCGCAGCTCGTCGGCAAGGTCGATGGCTTCGCGCTGCGCGTGCCCACCATCAACGTCTCGCTGGTCGACCTCACCTTCACCGCCGAGCGCGCCACCACCAAGGAAGAGATCAACGAACTGATGACCGCCGCGGCCAACGGCCCGCTGAAGGGCATCCTCGCGGTCAACACCGAGCCGCTGGTGTCCTCCGACTTCAACCACACCACCGTGTCCTCCACCTTCGACGCCACCCAGACCCGCGTCATCAAGGGCGAGGACGGCTCGGTGCTGGTCAAGGTGCTGGCCTGGTACGACAACGAGTGGGGCTATTCCTGCCGCATGCTCGACGCCGCCCGCGCCTTCGCCAACGCCAAGTAAGCCCGGCGGCCATCGCAATTCATCGACGCCCTGCCCCGCAGGGCGTTTTCACGAGACCGACACGACCATGCAAGTCAAGAAGCTCAACGAAATCGACGTCCGCGGCAAGAAGGTGTTCATTCGCGCCGACCTCAACGTGCCGCAGGACGACGCCGGCAACATCACCGAGGACACCCGTATCCGTGCCTCGATCCCGTCGATCCAGTACTGCCTCGACAACGGCGCCGCGGTGATGATCACCTCCCACCTCGGTCGTCCAACCGAAGGCACGGTCGGCCCCGACGACACCCTGGCGCCGGTCGCCGTGCGCATGGGCCAACTGCTGCACCGTCCGGTGCGCCTGATCGCCGACTGGGTCGACGGCGGCTTCGAGGTCAAGCCGGGCGAGGTCGTCCTGCTCGAGAACTGCCGCTGCAACGTCGGCGAAAAGAAGAACAACGAAGAACTGGCGAAGAAGATGGCCGCGCTGTGCGACGTCTACGTCAACGACGCCTTCGGTACCGCCCACCGCGCCGAGGCCACCACGCACGGCATCGCCCGCTTCGCCCCGGTGGCCTGTGCCGGGATGCTGATGGGCGCCGAGATCGACGCGCTGTCCAAGGCGCTGCATGCGCCGAAGCGTCCCCTGGTCGCCATCGTCGGCGGCTCCAAGGTGTCGTCCAAGCTGACCATCCTGAAGTCGCTGGCCGACAAGGTCGACCAGCTGATCGTGGGGGGCGGCATCGCCAACACCTTCCTGCTCGCTTCCGGCAAGCGCATCGGCGAATCGCTGGCCGAGCCCGAGCTGGTCAAGGAAGCCCAGGCCATCATGGACATGATGAAGGCCCGCGGCGCCGAAGTGCCCCTGCCGGTCGACGTCGTCGTCGCCGACGAGGTTTCCGCCCTCGCTCGCGCCAACCGCATTTCGGTGGACGAAGTCGGCCCGCACGACCGCATCCTCGACGTCGGCCCGAAGACGGCGGCCAAGCTGTCGGAAATCATCGCCAACGCCGGCACCATCGTCTGGAACGGCCCGGTCGGCGTGTTCGAACTGCCGCAGTTCTCCGGCGGCACCAAGATGATGGCCTCTGCCATCGCCCACTCGGAAGCCTTCTCGATCGCCGGCGGCGGCGACACCCTCGCAGCCATCGCCAAGTTCCACATCGCAGAAGACGTGGGCTACATCTCGACGGGCGGCGGCGCCTTCCTCGAGTTCCTCGAAGGCAAGACCCTGCCTGCGATCGCAGCACTGGAAGAGCGCTTCACCGCCTGATTCGTCTCCGCACGCGGGCAAAAGCAAAGGCCACCCCGCAGGGTGGCCTTTGTCCATTCAGGGGCAGCTAGAGCACCGGCTGGGCCAGCAGGTCCGTCTTGCGCCGACCGCTCGTCACGCGCCGATCCTGCGAAAGCTCGGTGATCGGCGCCCGCCGGGCATGAATGTAGGGGTCGCGGCGATTGTGGTGGCGGCGATCCTCGTAGTGCAGGTAGATGCATTCGCAACTGGTCTGATTGCAGCCCGACAGGGGCAGCTGCGGGGCGTGGGCGGCCAGGAAGCGCTTGCCCGCCATCCGACGCACGGCCTCGCAGCCGCCGCCGCGCGCCTCGACCGCAACGCAATGGTAGGGATGGGCCGGTATGTCGGTCTGCGCAGGCATGGGCTGTGGCCGGCGGCGTAAGGTCGTCCATCCGGTGACGAACAACGCCGCGATCACGATGCTGAGAACGACTGTCAGGTCCATGAGCCTACCCCTCTTGTTTATCCGTCAGTCTAGTACAGCCGCATGACTTTTCCATTTCATCGCGCGACGCGCATCCGAACACTGCACCGCCGCATCGACACGTAGGCGCGGAAGCCCGGTTTAGAATGTGCAGAGGGGCTGCGCAACACATTCCACGCCCCGCCTCGCTCAAAAGAACACGCTTTCGGGAGACCTCATGTCGCGCCATACCAAGATCGTCGCCACCCTCGGCCCCGCCTCCTCAGACCCGCAGGTGCTCGAACGCATGGTGCAGGCGGGCGTCGACGTCGTGCGCATGAACTTCTCCCACGGCAAGGCCGAGGACCACGTCGCGCGCGCCGAGGCCATCCGCGAGGCCTCGGCCCTGGTCGGCCGGCCGGTCGGCATCCTCGCCGACCTGCAGGGCCCGAAGATCCGCATCGGCAAGTTCGTCGATGGCCGCATCACACTCGACCGCGATGAGCCCTTCATCCTCGACGCCCGCTGCGAGATGGGCAATACGCAGCGTGTCGGCCTCGACTACAAGGACCTGCCCAAGGACGTGAAGCCCGGCGACGTGCTGCTGCTCGACGATGGCCGCCTCAAGCTGACGGTCCAGAAGGTGATCGGCCATGAGATCCACACCGTGGTGAAGGTCGGCGGCGAGCTGTCCAACAACAAGGGCATCAACCGCCAGGGCGGTGGGCTCACCGCGCCGGCGCTCACGGCCAAGGACATGGACGACATCCGCACCGCCGCACAGATCGGCGTCGATTTCGTCGCCGTGTCCTTCCCCAAGAGCGCGGCCGACATGTACATGGCGCGCCAGCTGATGCGCGCCGCCGGTGGTGGCGACGCGCTGCTGATCGCCAAGATCGAGCGCACCGAGGCCGTCGCCAACCTCGAGGAGATCCTCGATGCCTCGGACGGCATCATGGTGGCGCGCGGCGACCTCGCCGTCGAAGTGGGTGACGCCGCCGTGCCGGCGCTGCAGAAGAAGATGCTGCGCGCCGCCCGCGACCGCAACAAGCTCACCATCACCGCCACGCAGATGATGGAATCGATGATCACCAGCCCGGTACCGACCCGCGCCGAAGTGTCGGACGTCGCGAACGCGGTGCTCGACGGCACCGACGCGGTGATGCTGTCGGCGGAAACCGCATCCGGCAAGTTCCCGGTCGAGGTCGTCGAGGCCATGAGCCGCGTTTGCCTGGAGGCCGAGAAATCCAACGAAGTCACGCTCGACCGCGAGGTGCTGAACCGCGTCTTCACCCGCATCGACCAGTCGATCGCGATGGCGGCGATGTGGACCGCCTACCACCTCAACGTCAAGGCCATCGCCTCGCTGACCCAGACCGGCTCGACCGCGCTGTGGATGAGCCGCCTGAACTGCGGCGTGCCGATCTACGCGCTCACCCCCGAGGTCCGTGCCCGCAACCAGATGACGCTGTACCGCGAGGTCTATCCGCTGCTGATGAGCCAGACCCACCAGGATCGCGACGTGCTGCTGTGGGAAGCCGAGCAGATCCTGCTCGAACAGGGCGTGGTGGAGTACGGCGACCTCATCGTGCTGACCATCGGCGAGCCGATCGGCGCCTCGGGTGGCACCAACACGCTCAAGATCGTGCGCGTCGGCGACCATCAGGCGCCAGGCGGCCTCGGCGCATCCGACTTCTAGACCTCGGTGGCATAACGCCGTTTCATTTTGTTAAGATCCCCGTTCCTTTCTACAGATACACCGGCACGGGGTTCTTCGATGAAAAACAACAAGCTCAAATTCCTTGCGCTCGCGGCGCTCACCACCACGCTCGCGGGTTGCGTCGGCTCCATGCCGGTCCGCAGCGGCGACGCCGGTGCGAAGACCGTCGCGACCGGTGCAGCCGGTGGCGCCAACGCCGAGAACGCGAACACCGAACTCGAGCGCTGCGACCGCCCGTTCGGCACCATCGCGGTGGTCGAGGACCAGAACGCCGACTGGTATCGCATCCTGTCCGGCCAGTACCGCCTGACCTCCACGGTGCCGGTGCTGCGCCTGCTGATGCAGCAGTCGAACTGCTTCATCGTCGTCGATCGCGGTCGTGCAATGGCCAACATGGCGCAGGAGCGCGCGCTGCAGCAGAGTGGCGAGCTGCGTGCCGGCAGCAACTTCGGCAAGGGCCAGATGGTCAGCGCGGACTACTCGCTGACGCCTGAAGTGCTGTTCAGCGAACGCGGCACGGGCGGCCTGGGTGCCGCAGCCGGCGCCGTGGGCGGCGGGCTGGTGGGCGCCATCGTCGGCAGCATCAAGACCAATGAAGCCGCCACGCTGCTGACGCTGGTCGACAACCGCTCGGGCGTCCAGGTCGGCGTCGCGGAAGGCAGCTCCAAGAACACCGACTTCGGACTGGGCGGCCTGCTGGGCGGCGGCGGCGCGGTCGGCGGACTGGGCGGCTACACCAACACGCCCCAGGGCAAGGTCATCGCCGGCGCCTTCATGGACTCCTACAACCAGCTGGTGCGCGCGCTGCGCAACTACACCGCCCAGGGCATGGGTGACCGAGGCCTCGGCACCGGCGGTCGTCTCGGCGTCGATGGCGCCTCCCAGCCCGCCGGCTACAGCGGCGGCAAGATCAGCCTGCGCGATGCCCAGTCTCGCCTGAACGAGCTCGGGTTCGACGTCGGTACGCCCGACGGCAAGATGGGCGCAAAGACCCAGGCCGCCCTGCGTGACTTCCAGGCCGACCGTGGCATCCCGGTCACCGGCCGGCTCGACGCCACCACGCAGGCCGAGCTGCAGCGCTGATACGGCACGCGCCAGCGTGAGAAACGGCCCGGGTCCGCCCGGGCCGTTTTCGTTTACCGGCGTGCGGCTGCCGGACGCGTGCGCACGCCCTGCGACGCCCAACGCATCGACTCGGCTCGTATTAGAATGCGAAGCTAACCGAACACACAGCGCGGTCCTGCAATGGCCCGCCCTTCTCGCCCAGTCATCAGGAGAACCTACATGCCCCTCGTTTCCATGCGCCAGCTGCTCGACCACGCTGCCGAACACAGCTATGGCCTGCCCGCGTTCAACGTGAACAACCTCGAACAGGTCCAGGCCATCATGGAAGCGGCGGCGGAGTGCGACAGCCCCGTGATCATGCAGGCCTCGGCCGGCGCGCGCAAATACGCGGGCGAAGCCTTCCTGCGCCACCTGATCGACGCCGCCGTCGAGGCCTACCCGAACATCCCCATCGTCATGCACCAGGACCACGGCCAGAGCCCGGCGATCTGCATGGGCGCGATCCGCTCGGGCTTCTCCAGCGTGATGATGGACGGCTCGCTGCTGGAAGACGGCAAGACGCCCTCCTCCTACGAATACAACGTCGCCGTCACCCGCGAGGTGGTGAAGTTCTCGCACGCCATCGGCGTCAGCGTCGAAGGCGAGCTCGGCTGCCTCGGCTCGCTCGAGACCGGCCAGGCCGGCGAGGAAGACGGTGTCGGCGCCGAAGGCACGCTCGACCACAGCCAGATGCTGACCGACCCCGACCAGGCGGCCGACTTCGTCAAGCAGACCGACTGCGACGCGCTGGCAATCGCCATCGGCACCAGCCACGGCGCTTACAAGTTCAGCCGCAAGCCCACCGGCGACATTCTCGCCATCGAGCGCATCAAGCAGATCCACGCCCGCATCCCCAACACCCACCTGGTGATGCACGGCTCCAGCTCGGTGCCGCAGGAACTGCTCGAGATCATCCGCCAGTACGGCGGCGACATGAAGGAAACCTACGGCGTACCGGTCGAGGAGATCGTGCAGGGCATCAAGTACGGCGTGCGCAAGATCAACATCGACACCGACATCCGCCTGGCAATGACCGGCGCGGTGCGCAAGTTCCTGGTCGAGAACCCCTCCAAGTTCGACCCGCGCGAGTTCAACAAGCCCGCGCGCGAAGCCGCCAAGCTGGTGTGCAAGGCCCGCTTCGAAGCCTTCGGCTGCGCCGGCATGGCCAGCAAGGTCAAGCCGGTCTCGCTCGAGAAGATGGCCGCACGCTACAAGGCCGGCGACCTGACGCAGATCGTGCGCTGAGTCTTCGCGGCTTCCCAGGCAGTTCGAAACGCGCCCACGTGGCGCGTTTTCTTTTGCGCGAACCTCCGCGCCGCCCCGGCGACTCCCGCCGGGGCGGCCACCCGATTCAAGCCTCAGGCCGGCGCGCAGTTGACCACGCGGAACTCCACGCGGCGATCCATCGCATCGCTGGCGTCGCCGCGACCGGTGCCGACCATCGCCTCACGCGACCCATAGCCGGCCGCGATCGTGCGCGTCGTCAGCCGTGCATCGTTGGCGACAAGGAGTCCGCGCACGGCTTCGGCACGCAGGAGCGAGAGCCGTTCGTTCAGCGGCTCGGGTCCGCTGCGACTGGCATGCCCTGCCACTTCGAGACAGGCCTCTCGCGCCGCAGCACCGCGCGCGATCTCGGCGAGCCACATCGGATAAGCGCCCGACAACCTGCGTTCAGCAACGAAACCGGTACTGCCGGGACGGAAAAGGAACTTCATCGCCAGGCGCTGCTGCTCGAGTCCGAAATCCACGAGGCGGCCGAAGGCCCGGCCTGCGGCTTCGGCATGCCCCAGGCGCGTGTTCGCCAGATAGAGCCCATTCAGCACCCGCAACTGCCGCCCTGCCGGCGTGGCCTCTGCCGCCTCATAACGTTCGAGCGCTTCTCGATACCGGCCAGCGTTGTAGGCCTCGACCGCCTGGCTGATCAGGCTTGCGGTCAGAATGCCGTCAAGATAGGCGGGCTGGATCGGGTCGCCGGCCTTGGTCCCCTGGCAGGTGCGGATGTAGGCCTCGACACGCGGATCCCGCACCCACGCCGGACTGTCGCGAAAGGACGCCAGCGGCGTGCCATCCACGCCTTCCAGCTGAGAACGCGCCAGCCCTTTGCTGACGATCCTGCCGCTCCCCAGGTCGGCCAGCGCGAGACAGATCCGATACGCGGCCCGGCTGCCCTCGGTGCGCCCCTCTGCGCTGACGGGCGTGAAGGTGCCCACCAGCACCCAGGGCGCGCGACGAAGGCTGGCGCTGTCGAACGGCAGGATCTCGAAGTGTGGATAGCGGCTGCGCGCCAGCTCGGCGATACGCTCACCCATCGCCCGGGTGGCGGCGGTCTGCTCGCCGGCCATGCCATCGACCAGCGGATCGACCACCAGCGCGATGCGCTCCGTGCCCGCGGGTACGCTGGCGCGGGCGAACACGTCGTTGGCAGCAGCGAGCACCGCGTCATCGAACGGCAGGATCGGCGGCGGAGCGGGCGCGGCGGCCTGCGCAGGTGCCGAGGGTGCGGGTGCAGTGGTCGAGCCGCCGAACAGGGGCGACATGTTGGTACAGGCGCTGCTGGCGAGCCCTATCGCGAGGGCGAGAATCGGAATGGTCTTGCGCTTCATCGCGTGCACTCCTTGCGTTCGGCGTCGGATACCGGCTCACCGAGCTGCATGCGCTCGAGCACCGACGCACAGCGCGCCGACAGCGTCGAGCGGCTCACCCGCGTCTCCACCTTCGGTGCGATATCCGGCGACGGCGTGCGCGCCGTCGCTCCCTGCAGATCCACACGGGGGACCGAAGACGGGCCTGCGTCCGGCGGCGGCAGCGCGGCCTCCGGCCGTACGGGCGACGGCACGGACGCCGGACCATCGCCGGGCGCCGGCGCATGATCGCGGGGGGAAGCGTCGACCGGCATCGACGCCGGCACCGCGGTCGGCTGCGTATTCACCGACCACCACAGGCCAGCAAGCACGAGGGCCAATGCCGCCAGGACGATACCGGCTCCCCACGCGTACCGCTCGAGCCCAGGCCGCGGCGGCTCGGGCAGCAGTGGCGACGCGTCGGGTGACGCAGCCCCTCTTTTCGGCGGCCCCGCGAGCGCGGAAATGGCCTTCGTCAGGGACACGAAGTCGGCGGCCTTGAGGTCGCCTTCCCAGCCGCTCAGGTCACACACCTGAACACTGCGAAACCCCATCGGTGGCCGCACCGGCTCGATCAATACCGGGACGAGCCGGGCGCGCGCCAAACCCTCCTCCGCCTCCTCATGCACCCAACGGCTGACGATCGAGCTTTCCGACCACAGCACGACCATGCACCGCGTACCTTCGATCGCACGCTCGATGGTCTCGCGCCACGTGCTGCCCGGTGCAATCTCCCGATCCCACCACACGCTCCACCCCAAGGCTTCGAGCGCGTTCGAAACGGCGCCAGCGCGTGCGCGATCCTCTTCGGCATAGCTGAGAAAGACATCTGCCTGCACCGCGCCTCCCGCAAGCGAACGGGAACCCTGATTGCGTTGTGGCAGACGCCCATTGCGCTGTCAATGCGATTGCAGGCCCCCTACTCGCTCGCCCGGATCAGCACCGGGCACCCGGGCACCGACCGGGGATTGCCCACCCACCGCCGACGCTTCGGGCGGGGCCGGCGCAGGGCTTCGCGCCGGCTGAGGCGCTCACCGCTCCATCGCCCGCATCCGCGCCGCCCCTTCGGTCTGCAGGAACTCCAGCAGCGCGTCGAGCGCCGGCGTCATCGGCCGGTCGGTGCGCGAGACCACGTTCCACTCCCGGATCACCGGCGTATCGGCCACGTCCAGCCGCACCAGGCGCCCGCTTTCCACCTCCATCGCAAACGTGTGGTGCGACAGGAAGGCGATGCCCATGCCGGCCATCACCGCCTGCTTGAGCGTTTCGTTGCTGCCGAGTTCGTCGGCGGCCAGCGGCTTCACGCCGTGCGCGCGCAGGAAACGCTCGAGGTTGTCGCGCGTGCCCGAGCCCTGCTCGCGCAACAGCAGGCGCTCCTCGGTAAGCGCCGCGACCGGGATGCGCTTGCGTCCGGCCTGGCGGTGATCCGGCCGCGCGACGAAAGACAGCCGGTGCGGAGCGAAGGGAATGCGGCGCAGGTCCAGGCCGCGCGGCGGCTGGCCCATGATCGCCACGTCGCAGCGCTGTTCCTGCAGCAGCGTGCGCACGCGCTCGCGGTTCTCGACCGTCAGCCGGAAGGTGATGTCCGGATGGCGCCGACCGAACTCGGCCAGCAGATGCGGCACGAAATACTCGGCGGTGGTGATCGCGACCACGTCCAGCGTACCCGCTGCCACGCCCATGCGCGCCTTCAGCTCGACTTCGGCCAGTTCCAGCGCCTGCAGGGCCTGGCGCGCCGCACGGGCCACGATCTCCCCCGCCGCGGTCAGGCGGATCTCGCGCCGGCCATCGACCAGCACCTGACCGACCACCCCTTCCGCATCGCGGATCTGCATCGAGATGGCTGGCTGCGTCAGGTGCAGCAGGCGCGCCGCCTGCGTGAAGCTGCCACTGTCGGCCACCGCGACCAGCGCGCGGAGCTGCTTGAGCGTGAGGCGTTGGGCCAGCTTCATCAGAAATCCTGATCTCAAATACAGACAAAACGTCATTGGAGCTTATTTTCGAATCGACCTATTGTCCAGTCACCACCGCTTGACAGTGACCACTCGCAGCACACAGGACAAGGAGACCGACATGGGCGCAGCCGAACACCCGCAGCAGATCCTCGACCCCAAGAAGCGCTACCAGGCCGGCGTGCTCAAGTACGCGCAGATGGGCTACTGGAACGCCGATTACGAACCGAAGGACACCGACGTGCTCGCGGTCTTCCGCATCACCCCGCAGGAAGGCGTGGATCCGATCGAGGCCGCCGCCGCGGTCGCCGGCGAATCCTCCACCGCGACCTGGACCGTGGTGTGGACCGACCGCCTGACCGCCTGCGACAAGTACCGCGCCAAGGCCTACCGCATCGAGCCGGTGCCGGGCCAGGAGGGCCAGTACTTCTGCTGGGTCGCCTACGATCTCGACCTGTTCGAGGAAGGCTCGATCGCCAACCTCACCGCCTCGATCATCGGCAACGTGTTCAGCTTCAAGCCGCTCAAGGCCGCGCGTCTCGAGGACATGCGCCTGCCCGTGGCCTACGTCAAGACCTTCCGCGGCCCGCCCACCGGCATCGTGGTCGAGCGCGAGCGCCTGGAGAAATACGGCCGCCCGCTACTGGGCGCGACGATGAAGCCCAAGCTCGGCCTCTCCGGCAAGAACTACGGCCGGGTGGTCTATGAAGCCCTGCGCGGCGGACTGGACTTCACCAAGGACGACGAGAACATCAACTCGCAGCCCTTCATGCACTGGCGCGACCGCTTCCTGTACTGCATGGAAGGCGTCAATCAGGCCGCGGCGCAGACCGGCGAGTCGAAGGGCCACTACCTCAACATCACCGCCGGCACCATGGAGGAGATGTACAAGCGCGCCGAATTCGCCCGCGACCTCGGCTCCTGCATCGTCATGGTCGATCTCATCATCGGCTGGACCGCGATCCAGTCGATCAGCAACTGGTGCCGCGAGAACGACATGATCCTGCACATGCACCGCGCCGGCCACGGCACCTACACCCGGCAGAAGAACCACGGCGTGTCCTTCCGCGTCATCGCCAAGTGGCTGCGCCTGGCCGGCGTCGACCACCTGCACGCCGGCACCGCGGTCGGCAAGCTCGAAGGCGACCCGATGACCGTGCAGGGCTTCTACAACGTCTGCCGCGAGATGGTGACGAAGCAGGACCTGCCGCGCGGCCTGTTCTTCGACCAGGACTGGGCCAGCATCAAGCGCGTGATGCCGGTCGCCTCCGGCGGCATCCATGCCGGCCAGATGCACCAGCTGCTCGACCTGTTCGGCGACGAAGTCGTGCTGCAGTTCGGCGGCGGCACCATCGGTCACCCCATGGGCATCCAGGCCGGCGCCACCGCCAACCGCGTCGCGCTCGAATCCATGGTGCTCGCCCGCAACGAAGGCCGCGAGATCCTCAACGAAGGCCCGCAGATCCTCGCCGACGCCGCCAAGTGGTGCCAGCCGCTGCGCGCCGCGCTCGATACCTGGGGCGACATCACCTTCAACTACACCAGCACCGACACGTCCGACTTCGTGCCGACTGCCAGCGTGGCCTGAAGTCCAGCCCCATAACGGAACCGAGGAGACCCACCATGCGCATCACCCAAGGCTGCTTTTCCTTCCTGCCCGACCTCACCGACACCCAGATCGCCGCGCAGATCAACTATTGCCTGGACCAGAACTGGGCCGTCGCCCTCGAATTCACCGACGACCCCCACCCGCGCAACACCTACTGGAACATGTGGGGCCTGCCGATGTTCGACCTGCGCGACCCGGCCGGCGTCATGGGCGAGCTCAAGGCCTGCCGCGAGGCCAACCCCGAGACCTACATCCGCATCAACGCCTTCGACTCCACCAAGGGCTGGGAGACGGTGCGCATGTCCTTCATCGTCCAGCGCCCCACCGCCGAGCCCGGCTTCCGCCTCGTCCGCCAGGAAACCCGCGGCCGCAACCTGCGCTACACGATGGAGAGCTACGCCGTCGGTCGCAACCCGGAAGGCGCGCGCTATGCGCCCTGATGACTCAAGAGGCTGATCGGGGGGGACGGATAGAGGCTGGACGGGGGATTCCTGGAGGCGGGCGAGGACTGTCTGAGCCCGAAGGGCGAGTTCCGCAGCTCGCCGGAAGGAATCCCCCATCCAGCCGGCGACGATCCAACCGACGTTCCACGAGCCCCTTTGGCCAGCCAGATCCAGCAACCCCGAGACGACACCGACAGGAGACGCGACCATGAACGCCCCCGAGAAGGCCCCCGCCCCCGCCAGCATCGACCTCGGCGCCGAGTTCCGCGACGCCGGCATCGGTGAAGTGCTCGAGTCCCTCGACCGCGACCTCGTCGGCCTCGCCCCGGTCAAGCGCCGCGTGCGCGAGATCGCCGCCCTGCTCCTCGTCGACCGCGTACGCCAGCGCCTCGGGCTGGCCACCGAACACCCCTCGCTGCACATGAGCTTCACCGGCAACCCCGGCACCGGCAAGACCACCGTCGCCATGCGCATGGCCGAGATCCTGCACCGCCTCGGCTACTGCCGCCGCGGCCACGTCGTCGCCGTCACCCGCGACGACCTCGTCGGCCAGTACATCGGCCACACCGCGCCCAAGACCAAGGACGTGCTCAAGCGCGCCATGGGCGGCGTGCTCTTCATCGACGAGGCCTACTACCTCTATCGCCCCGAGAACGAAAAGGACTACGGCCAGGAAGCCATCGAGATCCTGCTGCAGGTGATGGAGAACCAGCGCGACGACCTCGTGGTGATCCTCGCCGGCTACGCAGATCGCATGGAGCGCTTCTTCGAGTCCAACCCCGGCATGAAGTCGCGCATCGCCCACCATGTCGATTTCCCCGACTACAGCAACGACGAACTGGGCGAAATCGCCCGGCGCATGCTCGCCGGCTGGAACTACCGCTTCGACGAGGGCGCGCGCCGCGCCTTCGACGACTACATCGTGCTGCGCCGCCGCCATCCCCACTTCGCCAACGCGCGCAGCATCCGCAACGCGCTCGACCGCATGCGCCTGCGCCAGGCCCTGCGCCTGTTCGAAGCAGGCGGACTGGTCGATGCGGAATCGCTCACCACCCTCACCGAAGCCGACGTACGCGCCAGCCGTCACTTCCAGCCAGCCGAAACCGCCTGAGCCGAGCCGGCGCACACGCACAACGACAAGCACCGATCCGGCACCACGCCGGGGGAGACAGACCATGTTCAGCCTCGACCGCAGCACGCTCACCGAATACCTGATCGAGCACCGCCGCAACAACCCCTGCGCCACCGGCGAGTTCAACGCCCTGATCCTGCAGGTCGCGCAGGCCTGCAAGGCGATCTCGCGCGCGGTCGCGCACGGCGCGCTCGCCGATGTGCTCGGCAGCCACGGCAACGCCAACGTGCAGGGCGAGGAACAGAAGAAGCTCGACGTCCTCGCCGACGAGATCTTCCTGCGCGCCACCCACTGGGGTGGCGACCTCGCCGGCATGGTGTCCGAAGAGAACGAAGCCCCCATCCCGCTGCCCGCCAGCGACCAGCGCGGCAAGTACCTGCTCGCCTTCGATCCGCTCGACGGCTCATCCAACATCGACGTCAACGTCGCCGTCGGCTCCATCTTCTCCATCCTGCGCGCGCCGACGCCGGGCGAAGACGCGCCGGCCGAAGACTTCCTGCAACCCGGCAGCCGCCAGGTCGCCGCCGGCTACGCCATCTACGGCCCCTCCACCATGCTGGTGCTGTCGGTCGGCAACGGCGTCGCCGGCTTCACCCTCGACCCGATCATCGGCGAGTTCTACCTCACCCACCCCGACATCCGCGTGCCCGAGACCACCCGCGAGTTCGCCATCAACGCCTCCAACGCGCGCTTCTGGGAGGCCCCGGTGCGCCGCTATGTGGACGAGTGCCTTGCCGGTCGCAGCGGCCCGCGCGGTGTCGACTTCAACATGCGCTGGATCGCCTCGCTGGTGGCCGAGACCCACCGCATCCTGATGCGCGGCGGCGTCTTCCTCTACCCGCGCGACCGCAAGGACCCGGCCAAGCCCGGCCGGCTGCGCCTGCTGTACGAATGCAGCCCGATCGGCTTCCTCATCGAGCAGGCCGGCGGCCGCGCCAGCACCGGCGTGCGCCCGGTGCTCGAGGTCCAGCCCGAGTCCCTGCACCAGCGCATCGGCTTCGTGTTCGGCTCGAAGGAAGAAGTCGAGCGCATCGAGCGCTACCACCACGAGCCGATCATCGGCGTGGAACAGGAAGAACTCCCCCTGTTCCACGCCCGCTCGCTGTTCCGCGACACCGAATTCGCTCAATAAGCCACCGGGGAACCATCATGTCCGAACGTCATCCGATCGTCGCCATCACCGGCTCGTCCGGTGCCGGCACCAGCACCGTGCAGCGCACCTTCGAGGAAATCTTCCGCCGCGAGAACGTCACCGCGGCCGTCATCGAGGGCGACAGCTTTCACGCCTACGACCGCAAGACCATGCGCGAGAAGCTCGCCGCCTGCGAAGTCGGCGGCGCTTGCCAGTTGAGCCACTTCGGCCCCGAAGCCAACCTGTTCGCCGAACTGGAACAGCTCTTCCGCAGCTACGGCGAATCGGGCGGCGGCATGCGCCGCAAGTACCTGCACAGCCAGGAAGAGGCCGAGCACTGGAAGCAGGAACCCGGCACCTTCACACCCTGGGAAGAACTGCCGACCGGCACCGACCTGCTCTTCTACGAAGGCCTGCACGGCGCCGTGCAGCACGAGGACGTGGACGTGGCGCGCTACGTCGATCTGCTGATCGGCGTGGTGCCGGTGGTGAACCTGGAGTGGATCCAGAAGCTGCACCGCGACAAGAGCACCCGCGGCTATTCCACCGAGGCGGTCACCGACACCATCCTGCGCCGCATGCACGACTACGTGCATTACATCTGCCCGCAGTTCGCTCGCACGCACGTCAACTTCCAGCGCGTGCCGATGGTGGACACCTCCAACCCCTTCATCGCGCGCTCGATCCCGACCGCCGACGAGTCGATGGTGGTGATCCGCTTCGCCAACCCGAAGGGGATCGACTTTCCCTACCTGCTCAACATGATCAACGACAGCTTCATGAGCCGCGCCAACACCATCGTGGTGCCCGGCGGAAAGATGGAGCTGGCCATGCAGCTCATCTTCACCCCCTTCATCTGGCGCCTGATGGACCGTCGCCGCAAGGCACTGTCGCAATGACAACGAGACGCCACCTGGTCCGCCCCAACAGCGTCCCGCAGCACGCGTGTCTTTCACGGCCCCTGTGCACCACCCACATCCAGCGGAGAGCAGGCGGTGTTCCTGAAGCTGGCGAGGACTGTCTGAGCGACCGCAGGGAGCGAGTTCCGCAGCCAGCGGAAGGAATACCGCCTGCTAGGCCGCGGGTTTGTGGAACGGGCAGTGGTTGATCAACCGTTTTTGAAGCAGTCGCAGCCCGACGGCCAGTTCTTCTGAAGCGCGGCGCACGGGGCATTTCTTCCGCAGCCTGCGGAACTCGCCCTGCGGGCTCGGACAGTCCTCGGCTGCTCCAGAAACGCCCCATACGCCACGCTGGCCACATAGGTTTTCAGACGCCGACAAAGCCCCTTCATTTGTGACTGGAGACGTTCCGATGAACATGCGACTCACCCAGGCCCCGATCGACACCCTGTGCGCCAACGCCCTGCGCTTCCTCGCCATCGATGCCGTCGAAGCCGCCCAATCCGGCCACCCCGGCATGCCCATGGGCATGGCCGAGATCGCTGTCGCACTGTGGACCCGGCACCTGCGCCACAACCCCGCCGACCCCGCCTGGCCCGACCGCGACCGCTTCGTGCTCTCCAACGGCCACGGTTCCATGCTGCTCTACGCCCTGCTCCACCTCAGCGGCTACGGCCTGCCGATCGAGGAACTCAAGCGCTTCCGCCAGCTCGACAGCCGCACGCCCGGCCACCCCGAGGTCGGCCACACCCCGGGCGTCGAGACCACCACCGGCCCGCTCGGCCAGGGCATCACCAACGCCGTCGGCATGGCACTGGCCGAGAAACTGCTCGCCGCCGAGTTCAACCGCCCAGGCCACGCCATCGTCGACCATCGCACCTGGGTCTTCCTCGGCGACGGCTGCCTGATGGAAGGCATCAGCCATGAGGCCGCCAGCTTCGCCGGCGTGCAGCGCCTGTCCAAGCTCATCTGCCTGTGGGACGACAACCGCATCTCGATCGATGGCAGCGTCGAAGGCTGGTTCGCCGACGACACCCCGGCCCGCTTCCGCGCCTACGGCTGGAACGTCATCGAGGCGGTCGACGGGCACGACGTCGAAGCGGTCGACCGCGCCCTGCGCGAAGCGATCGCCAACGCCGACAACGACATCGGCCCGACGCTGGTCTGCTGCCGCACCACCATCGGCCAGGGCAGTCCGGCGCGTGCGGGCACGGCCGATATTCACGGCGCCCCGCTCGGTGCCGACGAGATCGCCGCCACCCGCGCCGCGCTGGGCTGGACGCATACGCCCTTCGACGTTCCCGCCGAGATCCGCAGCGCCTTCGATGCGCGCGCGACCGGTGCCCAGCGGCAGGCGGGATGGCAGCAGCGCTTCGACGCCTACGCCGAAGCCTTCCCCGAACCGGCCGCCGAGTTCCGCCGCCGCATGGCGGGCGAACTGCCCAGCGCCTTTGGCGTGCTGTCCCACGCCATCCTGCGCGGCGTGAATAGCGAGGCGGCGACCGTCGCCACGCGCAAGGCCAGCCAGCAGGCCATCGGCCGCCTGGCACGCGCGCTGCCCGAACTGCTGGGCGGCTCGGCCGACCTCACGCATTCCAACCTCACCGACTGGCCCGGCTGTGGCGCGGTGCGGGCCGACGCCGCCGGACGCCACATCAACTGGGGCGTGCGCGAGTTCGGCATGGCGGCGGCACTCAACGGCATCGCGCTGCACGGCGGCTTCATCCCCTTCGGCGCCACCTTCCTCGTCTTCTCCGACTACGCCCGCAACGCCATCCGCATGAGCGCGCTGATGAAGCAGCGCGTGGTTTACGTGATGACGCACGACTCGATCGGCCTCGGCGAGGACGGCCCCACCCACCAGCCCGTCGAGCACATCCCCAGCCTGCGCCTGATCCCGGGGCTGGACGTGTGGCGCCCGTGCGACGCGGTCGAAACCCAGGCCGCCTGGAACGCCGCGGTCACCCGCCGCGACGGACCCACGCTGCTTGCCCTGTCGCGCCAGAACCTGCCGCACCAGACGCGCGACGAGGCCCAGCTGCAGGCGATCGCGCGGGGGGGCTACGTGCTCGCCGACGCACCGCGCCCGGCGCTGGTCGTCATCGCCACCGGATCGGAAGTCGCGCTGGCCATGAGCCTGCGCATGCAGTTGCACGAGCGCGGCATCGCCGCACGCGTGGTGTCGATGCCCTGCACCGCGGCGTTCGACCGCCAGTCCGCCGACTACCGCGCGGCCGTGCTGCCGCCGGACGTGCCGCGACTGGTGATCGAGGCCGCACAGCCCGACAGCTGGTGGCGCTACCTGGCCGGCGTACGCGGCGACGTGGTCGGCATCGCCCGCTTCGGCGAATCGGCCCCCGCCGCCGCGCTGCTGGCGCGCTTCGGCTTCACGCCGCAGACGGTGCTCGACCGCGCCCTCGCCCTGCTCGCCCACGCCTGAACGCTCACCGCCACCCCACCCAATCCAGACCAAGGAGACCCCGATGGACTTCCTGCGCCTGTCCGACATTCCCGCCGCCCAGCTGGCCGGCAAGCGGATCTTCATTCGCGCCGACTTCAACGTGCCCTTCACGGCCGACGGCGCGCTGTCCGACGACACCCGCATCCGCACCGCGCTGCCGGGCATTCGCGCCTGCCTCGACGCGGGCGCGGCGGTCATGGTCACCTCGCACCTGGGGCGCCCGGAGGAAGGTGCGCTGACTGCTGCCGAATCGCTCGCGCCGGTCGCCAGCCACCTCGCCAAGCTGCTCGGGCAGCCGGTGCCGCTGGTACGCGACTGGACGGACGGCCGCTTCGAACTCGCGCCGGGCGGCATCGTCATGCTCGAGAACTGCCGCGGCAATCCGGGCGAGAAGGCCGACGACCCGGTCCTTGCCGCCCGCATCGCCCGCTTCGTCGACCTCTACGTGAATGACGCCTTCGGCACCGCTCACCGCCGCGAATGCACGCTGCACGCGCTGGCGCTGGCCGCCCCCGTCGCCTGCGCCGGGCCGCTGATGACGGCCGAACTCGACGCCCTGGGCCGTGCGCTCGCCCAGCCAGCACGGCCGCTGGCCGCCATCGTCGCCGGCTCCAAGGTGTCGACCAAGCTCACCATTCTCGAGAGCCTGGCCGACAAGGTCGACGTGCTGGTCCTCGGCGGCGGCATCGCCAACACCTTCCTCGCCGCGCGTGGCTGCCCGGTCGGCGCCTCGCTGCACGAGCCCGACCTGCTCGACGCGGCCCGCGCCGTCGAGCGCCGGCTGGCCGAGCATGCTGGTGTGGTCTGGCTGCCCGAGGCCGTCGTCGTCGCCGACCGCTTCGCGCCCGACGCGCTAACACGCACCGTGCATGTCGATGACGTGCCCGAGGGCTGGATGATCCTCGACATCGGCCCGGACAGCCGCGACTCGCTTGCCGACGTGTTGCAGCGCGCCGGCACCATCGTATGGAACGGCCCGGTGGGCGTGTTCGAGATGGACGCGTTCGCCGCCGGCACGCGCGCGCTCGCCACCGCGGTCGCCGCCAGCCCGGCCTACAGCATCGCTGGCGGTGGCGACACGCTGGCTGCCATCGCGCGCTTCGGCATCACCGACCACATCGACTACATCTCCACCGGCGGCGGCGCCTTCCTCGAATTCCTCGAGGGTCGCGAACTGCCGGCGCTGGCAGCGCTGCGCGCCCGCGCACGCCCGGCCAGCCGCCGCCTGCCGCCCGCGCCGGTGTTCGAGAACGAGCCCGAACCGGCCTGAACCGTCCCCAGTTCCATCCCAACGCCACCCCAACCCCACCGGGAGAACCCCATGGCCATGATCGCCCTGCGCCAGCTGCTCGACCACGCCGCCGAACACGGCTACGGCGTGCCCGCCTTCAACATCAACAACATGGAGCAGATCCACGCCATCATGCTCGCCGCCGAGGCCACCGACAGCCCGGTCATCCTGCAGGCCTCGGCCGGTGCGCGCGGCTATGCCGGCGAGTCCTTCCTGAAGAAGATGGTCGAGGCCGCCGTCGAACAGTGGCCCGACATTCCGATCTGCCTGCACCAGGACCACGGCGCCAGCCCGGCGGTGTGCCAGCAATCGATCCGCAGCGGCTTCACCAGCGTGATGATGGACGGCTCGTTGCGCGAGGACATGAAGACCCCGGCGAGCTACGCCTACAACGTGGACGTCACCCGCCGCGTGGTCGAGATGGCGCACGCGGTAGGCGTGTCGGTGGAGGGCGAACTCGGCTGCCTCGGCTCGCTCGAGACCGGGCAGGCCGGCGAGGAGGACGGCGTCGGTGCCGAAGGCACGCTGGACCACAGCCAGATGCTCACCGACCCTGCCGAGGCCGCCGACTTCGTCGCCGCCACCGGCGTCGACGCGCTGGCGGTGGCCATCGGCACCAGCCACGGCGCCTACAAGTTCTCCCGTCCGCCCACCGGCGACATCCTCGCCATCGACCGCATCGCCGCCATCCACGCCCGCATCCCCGACACCCACCTGGTGATGCACGGCTCCTCCAGCGTGCCGCAGGAATGGCTCGCCATCCTCCGCGAGCATGGCGGCGAGATCGGCGAAACCTATGGCGTGCCGGTCGAGGCCATCGTGCAGGGCATCCGGAGCGGCGTGCGCAAGGTCAACATCGACACCGACCTGCGCCTGGTCATGACCGGCGCGATGCGCCGGCTGATGAGCACCGACCGCAAGGAGTTCGACCCGCGCAAGTTCTTCAAGGCGGCGCGCGACGCCGCGCGCGACATCTGCCGCGCCCGCTTCGAGGCCTTCGGCTGCGCCGGCCACGCCAGCCGCATCAAGCCGCTCCCCCTGGACGCCCTCGCGCGGCGCTACGCCGCCACACGCTGAAGGCCTCCTCGTTCCCGGACGCGTCGCCAGCGCTCCCCTTGAGCGGCAACCCGTCGGCGCCCCCTCCTCCGCGCCGGCGCGGCACCCGGCGGCGCGTCCCCCTCCTTTCCCTGCCTTCGGGCCTTGCGCCCGTTTCCCGTCCCGGAAGCGGGCTCCCTTTTGCCGATCGCGTTCCCGGCCCTCCCCCGCCAGCCGCTCACTGTCCGCGCCCGCGCTTGTCACGGCGCAAGGCACTGGGCAAGAATGCCGGCTGGCTTGCCCCGGCGGCCGCGCTGCAACCCGACCTTCCGTCCATTACGCCGCCTATCCCATCGCCGCCCATCCCATCGCCGCCGATCTCCATGTCCCTGTTCGAACAGCACCCCCTGCGCCAGACGCTCAACGACGAGGTGCATGCGCGTCCGCCCGTCCCGCTCGACACGCCGGAATACGTCAGCTACCTCGCCTTCCTGCACCACGAAGGCAGCGCGGGTCGCGAGGCCGCGCACCTCGCCTCGCTGGCCGAGCAGTTCGGACTGCCGGAACCCGGCACCGACAGCGGCCACCTGTTCCTCGACACCGGCAGCTTCCGCCTCAAGTGGGAACGGCACAACGAGTTCTCCAGCTACACCTTCATCCGCCGCATCCAGGCCGGCGACAGCAACGACGAACACGCCCTGCTCGCCGTGCCTGCCGCGTGGCGCAAGGACATCCCCGGCCAGCTCATCGCCGCCACCCACATCGAACTGCGCAACAGCGACGACGTCTCGCCGGAGAGCGTGCTCAACCAGGCCTCGCCGCGCGGCGAAACGCTGGTGGCCGCGCGCGTGGCCGAATGCGCCGGTTGGGTGTTCACCGACTTCCACATCCACGACGGCTTCTCGCGCTTCCTGCTGCTGGACGACGGCCTCACCCCGCGCCAGGCCGGCCGCACGGTGCAGCGCCTGGTCGAGATCGAGACCTACCGCGTGATGGCGCTGCTCGCCTTCCCGGTCGCCAAGGAAGTCGGCCGCCTGCTGTCGCGCGCCGAGGACGAACTCGCCGACCTGATGGACGGCCTCGGCCAGGCCCGCAACACCGAGGACGACCGCGCCATGCTCGGCCGCCTCACGCGGCTCGCCGCCGAAGTGGAGCGCTCGGTGGCACGCACCACCTTCCGTTTCGGCGCCGCCGCCGCCTACTACCGCCTGGTGCAGCAACGCGTCGATGAACTGCGCGAAACCCGGCTCGGCGGCTTCCCCACCATCCGCGAGTTCATGGAGCGTCGGCTCGCTCCCGCCATCGCCACCTGCGCCACCATCGCCCGCCGCCAGGAAGACCTCTCGGGCCGTATCGCGCGCAACTCGCAGCTGCTGCGCACCCGGGTCGACATCGAGCTCGAACGCCAGAACCAGGAACTGCTGGCGCAGATGAACCGCCGCGCCAAGATCCAGCTCCACCTGCAGGAAACGGTGGAGGGCCTGTCGGTGGTCGCCATCACCTACTACGCCTCGCAACTGGTCAATTACGTTGCCAAGGGCGCCAAGGACTACATCGCCCCCACCACGCCGGAGGTGATCACCGCGGTGTCGATCCCGGTGATCGCCGGGCTGGTGTTCATGGGACTGAGGCGGATGCGCAAGCTGCTGAGCGAGGAAGAAGGCAGTGGCGTGAATCCGTGACGCAGAGGCCCGCTGGGTACCAAGGCTGATCGTCGAACACGGCGGAACCGCAGCCAACAGCTAAGGTCCTCAGTGCATCTGCACCACGGGAGTCGCACCATGTCGTCCCACTCCAGACTGCGCCGCCGGGTCATCCTCGGCGGCAGCGCGGCGCTGATTTCCGCGCCGCTCGTCGCGGCACAGCGCGCGCTGACGCCCAGCCAGACCGCCGGCCCCTTCTATCCGCTCACGCCACCGCTGCACAAGGACAACGACCTGACCCGGGTCGAGGGCAGCAGCGTTCGCGCCGCCGGTCAGATCGCCGATCTCTCGGGCCGCGTGCTGGACATGGACGGCCGGCCGCTGGCGGGCCTGCGCGTGGAGATCTGGCAGTGCGACGCCAACGGGCGTTACCGTCATCCGCGCGACCGCAGCGACGCCGATGAGGACCCGAACTTCCAGGGCTTCGGCCACACGATCACCGACGCCGAAGGGCGTTACCGCTTCCGCACCATCCGCCCCGTGCCCTACCCGGGGCGCACACCGCACATCCACGCCGCGGTGTTCCAGGAAGGCGCCCGCCCCTTCGTGACCCAGATCTACGTGGCCGGCGAGCCGCTCAACCTGCGCGACGGAATCTTCATGCGCGTGCCCGAGGCCCTGCGCCCGCTGCTGCTCGCGGACTTCGTCCCGGCGGACGATCCGGTCGCGACGCGCTCGGCCGCGTTCGACTTCGTGCTGTCACCGGTGCTGGCGGGGTTGTTCGAGACGCATTCGGCCTGAAGCGAGCACCGGGAAGGCAACTGGCTCGCGAGACGGATGATCAGCAGGCGCTCCACGCGGAGCGCACGGTATTTCGACGCAAGCCAGCCCCCGCGAAGGCTCAGGCGACGCAGGGGTCAAGGGAGAGACAGTAGAACTTCGTGTCCACAGACATTACGGGGAAGGACTCGGGCAACGCCGTCTTGGCGATCCCGGCAAAACCGCTCTTCTCGTAGAACCGGTGTGCCGCAAGAAACTTGGCGGTCGTGCCAAGGTACACCCTCGCGACCTGCTTCTCTGCAGCCCACTTGAGCAGTTCCTGCAGCAGGCTCCGCGCAACCCCGTGCTCTTTTCCGCGGTAGGGCGCGGCGACGAACATCTTGCGCAGCGCTGCATTGTCGTTGCCGATATCGAGCAGCGCGATTGTTCCAACGATATTGCCGTCAATCTCGGCGACCCAGAAGTTGCCGCAGCCGTGCTGATAGAAGCCGCGAATATCGCTCAGGTCGGGTTGCGCCTCGAGGGTGATCGGGATACCGAACTCAAGCTGCTGGATCGGCAGGATCACCGCGGCGATCACGCTCGCGTCATCGGGCTCTGATGATCGAATGTTCAGCATGGCCATGCCCCCAACGTCCGTATCCGTCAGCCGGCCCGCTGGACGTGATCGATCAGACGGCCGCGATGTCGCTCCTGCGCTTGCATGACGCCTCCCTGCGATGCCGGTCAACTCCCGGTAATAGTAGGTCGGTGGGCGTGGGAATGACAGGCTTGGCCAAAGCTACCTGCCGTTGTGGGGCGCCCCGCTCAGCCAAAGCCAGGCGCACGGAATCGCCTTCGGCTGTCATCAACCTCGCTGCGCACGATGCAGCCCTCGGCATGATCGTTGACGAGTCCCATCGCCTGCATAAAGGCATACATGGTCGTCGGGCCGACGAACTTCCAGCCTTGCTTCTTCAACACCTTCGAGAGTGCGATAGACCCGGCCGATGTCGAGGCCGTTTGCGGCGCGGCAAGCTCGCCCGGCGCTGGCTCGAACTGCCAGAAGTAGGCGGCCAGCGACCCCTCGCTGTTCGCCAGTTCAATCGCACGTTGCGCGTTGTTGATGACCGCCTCGATCTTACCCCGATGCCGCACGATGCCTTCATCCTGCAACAGGCGGGCGACGTCGTCCTGCGTAAACCGCGCGATCCGGTTGTAGTCGAAGCCATGGAAAGCCGCCCGGAAGTTCTCCCGCTTCGCGAGGATGGTGCGCCAGCTCAATCCAGCCTGAAAGCCCTCCAAGCACAGTTTCTCGAACAACCGAAAATCATCATCGACCGGGAACCCCCATTCCCGGTCGTGATACGCAAGGAGCTCTGGCGCCGCGGCGCACCAATGGCACCGTGGTTTCCCGTCAGGCCCTGAAAAGGTGACACTCATCGCTGATTCTCCACGCCTTGCTTCCACAGGAGCGCCCGGCTCCGACCTGGATTCTGCCGGCACGACCACAGAGTCGTTTGGATGCGACACCGCCGGGTACCTCCACCTCCCATATAATCTCAGCTTTGCCAGCAACCCGAGGCCCCACCGTGGCGACGCCCCTTTTCGAAACCTCCATCAAGAGCCTGCCGCTGCTCGGCCGCGGCAAGGTGCGCGACATCTACGCCGTCGACGACGAGAAGCTGCTGATCGTGACCAGCGATCGCCTGTCGGCCTTCGACGTGATCCTGCCCGACCCGATTCCCGACAAGGGCCGCGTGCTGGTGGCGCTGGCGAACTTCTGGTTCGACAAGCTCGCCCACATCCTGCCGAACCAGCTCACCGGCATCGATCCCGAGACCGTGGTGGCCGCCGACGAGCGCGACCAGGTGCGCGGCCGCGCGCTGGTGGTGAAGCGCCTGAAGCCGCTGCCGATCGAGGCGGTGGTGCGCGGCTACGTGATCGGCTCGGGCTGGAAGGACTACCAGGCCACCGGGGCAATCTGCGGCATCGCGCTGCCGGCGGGCCTGCAGCAGGCGGCCAAGCTGCCGGCGCCGATCTTCACACCCTCGTCCAAGGCCGACATGGGCGAGCACGACGAGAACATCTCGTTCGAGCAGGCGCAGGCACGCTGCGAGGCGCTGATGAAGGACGCGCTGGCCGGCACCGGCAAGACCGGCGCCCAGCTGGCCGAGGAAGCGCGCAAGGCCGCGATCGCGCTGTATTCCGAGGCGGCCGACTACGCGGCCAGCCGCGGCATCATCATCGCCGACACCAAGTTCGAGTTCGGCATCGACGCCGCAGGCACGCTGCACCTGATCGACGAAGCGCTGACTCCCGACTCGTCGCGCTTCTGGCCGGCCGACAGCTACCGCGAGGGCATCAGCCCCCCGTCCTTCGACAAGCAGTACGTGCGTGACTACCTGGAAACGCTGGACTGGAACAAGACCGCGCCCGGCCCGAAGCTGCCGGCCGACGTGATCGAGCACACCGCGGGCAAGTACCGCGAGGCCTACGAGCGCCTGACCGGCCAGAAGCTGGCCTGAGCCTCGACGTTCCGCGCGCCGCAGGGGCGCGCGGAACAAGAACAACTCCCATTCGCGAACTCGCGAATGCTGTCCTACTCTAAAGAGCAACCCGACACCGCCACGCGCGGCGGGGCGGTGCGGTGTTTTCCGACCCACGTCCGATCACCGGAGGTTGCCATGGACAAGCCGTTCAACTCCTTGGAGCAGCATTTCCATCTGCCCCACATCCGCGAGGTCGACGCCTCACGGCCGTTCGAGTGGTTGCGCATGGGCTGGAGCGACATGCGCGAGAACCTCGGCGCCAGCCTGTCCTACGGCATCGTGATGGCGGCGATCGGCTACGTGATCCTGTCCTACGCGGCGAACATGCCCTATCTGTTCACCGCGGCCATCTCGGGCTTCTTCCTGATCGGCCCGATCGCCGCCGCCGGGCTGTACGAGATCTCCCGCCGGCACGAGCGTGGCGAGCGGGTCTCGCTGATGAGTTCGCTGCGCGGCCTGCGCCGCCACGCCGACAGCATGGCCTATTTCGGCGCCTTCCTCGCGATTGCCCTGATCGGCTGGGAACGTATCTCGGCGATCCTGTTCGCGCTGTTCTACGGAGGGGAGATCACCGACGTATCGAACTTCTTCCGTGACGTGTTCCTGTCGGGCGACTACGTTCACTTCGTCTTCGCCTACCTCGTGGTGGGCGGCGCCCTGGCCGCAGTGGTGTTCTCGCTGTCTGCCATCGTGATCCCGATGATCATGGACCGCGAGACGGACACGGTCACCGCGGCGATGACGAGCTTGCGCGCGGTCGGGCTCAACCTCGGTGCGATGGCCGTGTGGGCGGCGATCATCGTCGGCCTCGTCATGGTCGGCTTCGCGACCATGATGATCGGCATGGTCATCCTGCTGCCCCTGCTGGGCCACGCAACTTGGCATGCCTATCGCGAGCTGGTCCACTGAGGGGCCACCGACGAAGCCCTGAACCGGGTGCCCGCCCACGGCGGGCGCCATTGGAAACCCTGCGGGCGCCGATAGCGGCGCCCGTGCCATTTTTTGCGGCACAATAGCCTGCAACTCAACCCCCATGCAGAGACCTGATTCCATGAACGATGCCGTCGCCAATCCCCTGCTCGACTTCTCGGGCATGCCGCGTTTCGCCGACATCAAGCCGGAACACGTGGAGCCCGCCATCCGCGGCCTGATCGACGAGAACCGCGCGCTGATCGAACGCCTCACCGCCGACCCCGCCACCCCGACCTGGGACGACTTCGTCAGCCCGATGGACGAGGCCGGCGAGCGCCTCGGCCGCGCCTGGGGCGTGGTCGGCCATCTGCACAGCGTGTTCGACGTGCCCGAATGGCGCGAGGCCTACAACGCGATGCTGCCCGAGATCTCGCGTTTCTACGCCGAGGTCGGGCAGAACCTGGCGCTGTTCCAGAAGTACAAGGCGCTGCACGACAGCCCCGAGTTCGCCACCCTTTCGCCGGTGCGACAGCGCATTCTGGAACACGCGCTGCGCGACTTCCGCCTGTCCGGCGCCGAGTTGCCCGACGACCAGAAACCGCGCTTCCAGGAAATCCAGGAGGCGCAATCCCAGCTCGCCGCCAAGTTCTCCGAGAACCTGCTCGACGCCACCAACGCCCACGCCGAGTGGATCACCGACGAGGCTGGCCTTGCCGGCATCCCCGAGGATGCGCGCGAGGCCGCCCGCGCCGCCGCCGAGGCGGAAGGCAAGGAAGGCTGGAAGTTCACCCTGCAGATGCCCTCCTATCTGCCGGTGCTGCAGTACGCCGACGACCGCGCACTGCGCGCGCGCATGTACCGCGCCTACGCCACCCGCGCCTCCGAGCTCGGCAAGCCGGAACTGGACAACGGCCCGCTCATCGGCCGCATCCTGGCGCTGCGCGACGAGGAAGCGCGCATGCTCGGCTACCGGAACTTCGCCGAGGTCTCGCTGGTGCCCAAGATGGCCGACACGCCGGAGCAGGTGCTCGGCTTCCTGCACGACCTCGCCGCCAAGGCCAAGCCCTTCGCCGAGAAGGACCTGGAAGAGCTCAAGGCCTTCGCCAAGGCCGATCTGGGTCTGGACACCCTCGAGCCCTGGGACGTGGCCTACGCCTCCGAAAAGCTCCGCCAGGCGCGCTACGCCTACTCCGACCAGGAGGTGAAGCAGTACTTCCCCGAGCCCAAGGTGCTCGACGGCCTGTTCGGCGTAATCCGCACGCTGTATCGCGTCGACATCCTCCCCGACGAGGCACCGAGCTGGGACCCGGACGTGCGCTTCTTCCGCATCGAGAAGGAGGGTGCGAACGGACCGGAACTCGTCGGCCACTTCTACCTCGACCTGCATGCACGCAGCACCAAGCGCGGCGGCGCGTGGATGGATTCGGCGCGCAGCCGCCACCGCAACACCTGGGGCAGCGACACGCCGGTCGCCTACCTGGTGTGCAACTTCCCCGGCCCGGTGGGCGGCAAACCCGCCACCTTCACCCACGACGACGTGCTCACGCTGTTCCACGAGTGCGGCCACGGCCTGCACCACCTGCTCACTCAGGTGGACGAGCTCGCGGTGTCCGGCATCCACGGCGTGGAATGGGACGCGGTCGAGCTGCCCAGCCAGTTCATGGAGAACTTCTGCTGGGAGTGGGACGTGCTGCAGGGCATGACCGCGCACGTCGACACCGGCGCGCCGCTGCCGCGCGCGCTCTACGACAAGATGATCGCCGCCAAGAACTTCCAGAGCGGCATGCAGACCGTGCGCCAGCTCGAGTTCTCGATGTTCGACCTGCGCCTGCACAGTGAACTTGATGCCTCCGCCGGCCCGGTGCCGATCGAGCGCGTGATGACCCTGCTCGACGAGGTCCGCCGCGAGGTGGCGGTGATGATCCCGCCTGCCTGGCACCGTTTCCCGCACAGCTTCTCGCACATCTTCGCCGGCGGCTATGCGGCGGGCTACTACAGCTACAAGTGGGCCGAGGTGCTGTCGGCCGACGCCTTCGAAGCCTTCGAGGAAGCTGGCGCGGGCAAGGGCAGCCTGCTCGACCCCGAGACCGGTGAGCGCTTCTGGCGCGAGATCCTCGCCGTCGGCGGCAGCCGCCCGGCGCTGGAGTCCTTCAAGGCCTTCCGTGGCCGCGAGCCCAGGGTGGACGCGCTGCTGCGTCACAGCGGCATGGTGGCGCAGGCATGAAGATCGCCACCTGGAACGTTAACTCCCTGAAGGTCCGCCTGCCGCACGTCCTCGACTGGCTGGCGGCCAACAAGCCCGACGCGCTGTGCCTGCAGGAACTCAAGCTCGAGGACAAGGCCTTCCCGGTCGCCGAGCTGGAGGCGGCCGGCTACCACGCCGTCTTCGTCGGCCAGAAGACCTACAACGGCGTCGCCATCCTCAGCCCGCGGCCGACCGACGAGGCCAGCGTGGTGCGCAACATCCCCGGCTTCGAGGACGAACAGAAGCGCGTCATCGCCGCCACGATCGACGGGGTACGCGTGGTGTGCGGCTACTTCCCCAACGGCCAGGCGGTAGGGTCCGACAAGTTCGAGTACAAGCTGCGCTGGCTCGCCGCACTCACCGACTGGCTGCGCGAGGAACTGAAGACCCACGAGCGCCTGGTGCTGGCGGGCGACTTCAACATCGCCCCCGAGGACCGCGACGCCCACCCCGACTGGAAGGACGAGATCCACGTGTCCGAGCCCGAGCGCGCCGCCTTCCGCGCGCTGCAGGATCTCGGCCTGATCGACGCCTTCCGCCTGTTCGAGCAGCCCGAGCGCGCGTTCTCGTGGTGGGACTACCGGATGATGGCCTTCCGCCGCAACTTCGGCCTGCGCATCGACCATTTGCTGGTATCGCCCGCGCTGCGCGAAGCCTGCCGCGGCTGTGTGGTCGACAAGGAGCCGCGCCGCCTGGAACGCCCCTCGGACCACGCCCCGGTGGTGCTGGACCTGGCGCTGGGCGCGTGACGGCGTCCCGTCCGGTTGCAATCCGTACGACAATGTGCCGATGAGTTCGAACGCCGCGCCCGGCTCCGTGCCGATGACCGAAACCGAGCGTCTGGAAAGCCGCTACCCGGTGCTGGCCGCCCTGTCCGCACCCGCGCGCGCGCTTCTGCTGAAGAGTGCCCAATGGATGCGCGTGCCTGCCGGCGCGATGCTGTTCGACGACCGCCAGGCCTGCGAGGGCTTCCCCTTCGTGGTCGAGGGCACGGTACGGGTCAGCAAATGCGCGGCGAGCGGGCGCGAGCTGCCGCTGTACCGCGTGGGGCCGGGCGAGACCTGCATCATCTCCTCGTCCTGCCTGCTCGGCCACGAGGACTACAACGCGCGCGGCGTGACCGAGTCCGACACCTTGCTGATGCTGCTGCCCAAGGCCGTGTTCGACGAGATGATGGCCGAGCGCCCGTTCCGCGATTTCGTGTTCCACCTGTTCGCCGAACGCATCGCCGACCTGATGCAGCTGATCGAGGAAGTGGCCTTCCGCAAGCTGGACCAGCGCCTGGCCGCACTGCTGCTGGGCAAGGGCCGGCTGCTGCACGTCACCCACCAGCAGCTCGCCGACGAGCTTGGCAGCGTGCGCGAGATCGTCAGCCGGCTGCTGAAGAGCTTTGCCGACCAGGGGCTGGTGCGGCTAGGGCGCGAGCAGGTCGAGATCCTCGACCCGGCCGGCCTGCGCCGGCTGTCGGCCGAAGGCTCGGTAAAGGCCTGAGCTTCGTGCCGGGCGCACCGGCCGCACATGACATCGACGTTCTTCGCAAAATGCCGGCGGGCCATCTATCCTGCAAGGGCTATGTAACCATGGTTACAGACGGCCGACGGGCCGGCGTGATCCAATCGCGCCACTGTCCCATCCCTGCAAGGAGAAACTCATGAAGACGAATGTTGGCGGCATCGACAAGATCCTGCGTATCCTGGTCGGCATCGCGCTGATCGCCTGGGCGCTGATGGGCGGCCCGGTGTGGGCGTGGATCGGCATCCTGCCGCTGGTCACCGGCGCAATGGGCTGGTGCCCGGCCTACACCCTGCTCGGCATGAACACCTGCCCGCTGAACAAGAAGTAAGCGGCTTCCACCGCAGAATGCAGAAAGCCGGCTTGATGCCGGCTTTTCTCTTTTGGGGCGCGGCACTCGCCTTCCGGCGTGGATCAGCCGCGCGCGCAGCAGTGGTTGGCGATGGCGACGAACTGCTCCACCGACAGCTTCTCGCCGCGCAGGCTCGGATCGATACCAAGCGCCGCGAAGTCGGCATCGCCCATGTAGTCGCGCAGCGTGTTCTTCAATGTCTTGCGGCGCTGGCCGAAGGCGGCGGTGACGATCTTGCCCAACAGCGTCTCGTCCTGCGCCCCCAGCTGATCCTTGGGCAGCGGCGCCATGCGCACGATGCTGGACATGACCTTGGGGGCGGGACGGAAGGCCCCCGGCGGCACGTCGAACATCCGGCCCATGCGAAAGCGATACTGCAGCATCACCGACAGGCGGCCGTACTCCTCGGTGCCCGGCTCGGCCACCATGCGCATCACCACTTCCTTCTGCAGCATGAAGGTCATGTCCTTCACACGGTCGGCGTACTCGGCCAGATGGAAGAGGATGGGCGTGGAGATGTTGTAGGGCAGGTTGCCGACGATGCGCAGTGGCTGGTCGCCGCCCGCGCACAGGCTACTGAAATCGAACTTGAGCGCATCGCCTTCGTGCACCGTGATCTGCGCGGGCGCATAGGTCTCGTGCAGGCGGGCGATCAGGTCGCGGTCGATCTCGACCACGTGCAGGTGCCCGAGGCGCTCGATCAGCGGCGCCGTCATCGCGCCCAGACCGGGGCCGATCTCGACCATCAGCTCGCCCGGTTGTGGTCGGATGGCGTCGATGATCTTGCGGATGATGTTGGGGTCGGACAGGAAGTTCTGGCCGAAGCGCTTGCGGGCGCGATGGCCGTCGGTCTCGAAGTCTTGCATGGGCGTCCTTGTCGTGTCGCTCAGCGCACGGCGCGCGCGGCGACCATCGTCGCGGCCAGGTCCAGGGCGGCGAACAGGCTGCCGGGGTCGGCCTTGCCGCTGCCGGCCAGGTCCAGCGCCGTACCGTGGTCCACCGAGGTGCGGATGATCGGCAGGCCCAGCGTGACATTGACGCCGCCGCCGAAGCTCGCATGCTTGAGCACCGGCAGGCCCTGGTCGTGATACATGGCCAGCACCGCGTCGCCCTGCGCCAGCGTGTGCGGCACGAACAGCGTGTCCGCCGGCAGCGGGCCGATGAGCTGCATGCCTTCGGCGCGCAGTCGCTCCAGCACCGGGATGATGACGTCGATTTCCTCGCGCCCCATGTGCCCGCCCTCGCCCGCATGTGGGTTGAGCCCGGCGACGAGGATGCGCGGCGCGGTGATGCCGAAGTGGCGTACGAGATCCGTATGCAGGATGCGGATCGTTTCTTCCAGCGCCGGCGCCGTGACGGCCGCCGGCACCTGCGCGAGCGGCAGGTGAGTGGTGACGAGCGCCACCCGCATGCCGCCACCGACCAGCATCATCACGACGCGTGGCGTGTGGGTTTGCTCGGCGAGGTACTCGGTGTGGCCGCTGAAAGGCATCGCATCGGGCGCACCCAGGCTCTCGCAGATCACGCCCTTATGCACCGGGGCGGTGACCATGGCGGCGAATTCGCCTTCCATGCAGCCCTTGATGGCGCGATCCAGAAGCTCGAGCACATAGCGCCCGTTTGCGGCATCCAGCACCCCGGGCCGGGACGGCCGGGCGAGCGGAACATGCAGGACCGGCAGCGCGCCGTCCGGCGACGCCTGCCCTTCCCAAGGCACGAAGCGCAGCGGACTGCCGGTGAGCGCGGCGCGTGCGCGCAAGAGATCGATGTCGCCAAGGATGACCGGCGTCACCGGCCATTCGCGCCCGGCCAGGCGCGCGCACAACTCGGGCCCTACGCCAGCCGGCTCGCCACTGGTGACGGCGACGACCGGCTTCGCGCCACGGCCTGTGGTCATTCGCGCTCCAGGCGCAGGTCGACGTAGGTGCTGTCGCGGAGCTGGCGCAGCCAGTCCTCGTAGGCTTCTTCCGCCTTGCGGTCACGCAGTGCGGCACGGGCGGCATTGCGCTTGCGCTCGTCGGTGACGTCCTGCACGCGGCGCTCGACGACCTGGATCAGGTGCCAGCCGAAGGGAGACTTCACCGGGGCACTGACTTCGCCCGGCTGCAGCGCGTTCATCGCGCGCTCGAACTCGGGCACGGTGTCGCCCGGGTTCAGCCAGCCGAGATCGCCGCCCTTGGCGGCGGACAGGTCGGCCGAACTGGCCTTGGCCAGCTCGCCGAAATCGGCGCCATTGACCACGCGCTCGCGGATGCCCAGCAGGCGCGCTTCGGCGTCCGTGTCGGACAGCACCTCGGAGGTCTTGATCAGGATATGGCGCGCCCGCGTCTGCTCGAGCTTTGCCACCGCCGCATCGCCACCGCCACGGCGATCGACGAGGCGGACGATGTGCAGGCCGGAGGCGCTGCGCAGCACCTGCGAAGTCTCGCCCGGACGCATGTTGCGGACCGCCTCGGCGAACAGCGCCGGCAGGCGGTCGAGCGGACGCCATCCCAGGCTGCCGCCCGACAGGCCATCGGGTGCGTCCGACACCTCGGCGGCGACGCGGGCGAAGTCCTCGCCCGAGCGCAGTCGGGCCATGACGCCTTCGGCGCGCGTGCGCAGGGCCTCGATCTGCTGCGGCGAAGCCTGCTCCGGGGCGCGCAGCAGGACGTGGGCGACCTCGAACTCCTGGCCCGAGAAGGCGTCGGGATTGCTGGCGAGGAAGTTGTCGATCTCGGCGTCGGTCACGACGACCTTGCTGTCCACCTCGCGCTCGCGCAGGCGGGTCAGCAGGATCTCGGTGCGGATCTCGTCGCGGAACCGCGACCACGTCACACCGTCCTTCGCCAACGCCTCACGCAACTGCTCGACGCTCAGGCGGTTGTTGGCAGCGATACGGTCGATCGCACGCTCGAGCGTCGCGTCATCGACGCGCAGCGAGGTTTCGCGCGCCAGTTGCAGCTGGGCACGCTCGACGATCAGCCGCTCCAGCAACTGGCGTTCGAGCACGTCTGCCGGCGGCAGCTGGCCCCCCTGGCGCTGGAGCTGGCGCACGGCCTGGTCGACACGCGCCCGCAGTTGCAGGGCAGTGACCACTTCGTTGTTGACGACCGCGACGATGCGATCGACTTCGACCGGCCGCGGTGCGGCATGCAACGGCAGACTCAAGGCCAGGCTGCACAGGCCGGCGGCAAGCAGCAAACGGGGACGGGACAGGTTACGGTTCATGGTGTGATTTTGAGGGGTGACTCGCACGGATTCAGTCGACACCGAACACGCGGTCGGCCGAAGAGGCGTTGATCTTGCCATAGCCCGGCACGCTGCGCGTGAGCAGGCTGAGCGGGTTGGAGCCGATGCCGGCCAGATCGTTGAGCTCGAGCTGGACGTAGATGGCCTGTGAAACGTCGTCGCGTTCGATCGCGAAGCGGTGTACCGCCACCCGGAACGCCCAGCAGCCGCCGTCGTATTCAAGGCCACCGATGGCTTCGGTGACCCTGCTTTCCTTGAGCGAGCGGGTCACACGGCCAACGCCGTACCAACCGCGACCGATCGGCCACTGGGCGGAGACATCAAGATCCTCGAGGCCGAGCTCGCCGCCGTAGCCGACGACATTGCGACCGTAGCGATAGCTGACATTGAGGGCCTTGGCATAGGCCGGCTGGTAGCGCATCGTGGCATTGAAACGCTCTGTCTGCCCTTCGCCGGTGTCGTACTGCAGATAGGAGTCGACAGACACGTGCTGCGTCACCTTGCCACCGAGGCCGGCGAGCACGTCCGTCCGTCCGCCAGCCTGGATCAACTCCTGGCCTTCGAATAGCCCGACCTCCTGGTCGGAAAAGTAGTAGCGCTGTCCAATCAACGCACGCAGGCGCTCGGCACCCGTTTCAGGGTCGATAAGCCGCGTCGTGACCGCCGCGGTCAGATCGTTGGCGTCGCCAATGCGGTCGCCGCCGGAGAAGCGGTTCTCGGAAAAGATCTCCGCGAAGCTCTGGGTGTAGAGCGTGGTGTCGAACAACGGGATGTCGCGCTGGTCACGCTTGGGCACACGCAGATAGAACAGACGGGGCTCGAGCGTCTGGACGAAGTCAGTGCCAAACCAGGAAGTTTCGCGTTCGAAGAACAGTCCGCCGTCGAACGAAAGGATCGGGACATTGCGCGAGATCGAATCCGGCTTGCCGGCATCGGCCGTGGGACGGTCGATATCGTAGGACGAGGCGTGGAAGCCTGCCTTAGGCGTCAGGAACCAGGCTGCGCCCTGCATGGGCAGGGACATTTGCGGATAAGCCGTCAGGCGGTCGGCCTCGGCGTAGGCCTTGTCGGGATGGGCGAAACGGACGTACTCCGCATCGAGATCGAACACGAGGCCACCCGGCAAACCCGGTCGGTAACCGTTGAACAGCAGTTGCGGGACCCGGCGGTACGGCGTGGCGGTGATCGAGTCGGGATCCGGGTTCAAGGTCTGGTAGCTCTGCACCAGCGCCGATGCATTCCACCACGAGCCGCTGGAGTAATAGAGGCTCCCCTGCCGCAGCAGATGTACCTGCGAAGCGACCGCAATCCGCGATGACAGATCCTCGAAGTAGCTGTCGTCCGACACCGAATTGAAGTCCAGCGAGCCGTAGAGCTGCGGCGTGATCCGCTGTTCGTGCTGAATCGACGCCAGTCTGCGCTCCTCGCCGGTGAGGTTGTCCTTCGCCATCCACTCGACCCGGGACTCGCCACGGTAGGTTTCGTTCAGGTAGCGGAACTCACCGCCGAGCTGCATGCCGCGCCGGCTCATCAGGCGCGGCGTGATCGTCGCGTCGTAGTTGGGGGCGATGTTCCAGTAGTAGGGCACCGCCAGGTCCGCGCCGGTCTTGTTCGAGGAGCCGAAGGTGGGCGGCAGCAGACCGGACTGGCGCTGGCCCGAGAGCGGAAACTCGGCCCACGGCATCCAGAAGATGGGGACGTCCTGGAACACGATCGAGCCGCCCTGCGCGGTGCCGACCTGACGGTCGTAGTCGAGCTCGAGTTCGCGCGCCTTGATGTACCAGTCGGGGTCGCTCGCCTGGCAGGTGGACCAGGTGGCGTTCTTGAGGCGGTACTGGTTCTCGCCTTCGAGCCGGAGCACATCGGCACTTCCGCTGCCGGAGACCGGGCGGGCGCTTTCACCGGCCGCGGTCGGAGCCCGATCACGGGTCAAGGTGTAAGCCGGCGTCTCGAACTGGCCGGTGCTCTCGCCGATGACCAGCGTGGCCTTCGGCCCGGTGATCGTGTCCTGGCCGGCACGCAGCACGACGTTGCCTTCGGCCACGGCCTCATCCACCGGCTCGCGGTAGGTGACGCGATCGGCGGTCAGCACGGTGTCGTCGCGCTGCAGCTCGGCATCGCCGTCCGCCACGAGTTCGACACTGCGCGTACCGAGGATGCGCTGGGCCTTGATCAGCGTGTCCCCCGCGGCCAACGACGGGTCCCGGGAAGCCATGGGCTTCGGCGCGGGTCCGCGTTCGACAGCGGTCCGGGGCGCGGAAGCGGGCGGAGTGCCGGCGCGCGCAGCGTCCGTGGCTGCGGAGGCCGGCGCAGCACGGGGGGCCGGCGCGGATCGCGTCGCAGGCGCGGGCTGCGCAGCCGCGGCCGGCCGGGGCGTCGCGGCTGCGCGGCCATCGCGGACCAGGTCGGGCGAAACCAGCAGCGGCGGCAGTCCGGCGGCAAGGACCGGGCCGGACATCAAGCACAGCAACAGGGGGATCAGACGCATGCGCGTATTCAGGGGCATGACAGGCTTCGCGGCTCGCGTCGCACGCAGGCTCGTCCCCTGGCGCACGACCGTGTTGATAAACTCGCGGATTGTACACGAACCCCGTGGAGAACCCGTTTGCAACGCCTCGAACAACTGCGCGCCTGGCTCGCTTCCACCCTGCCCGGCCAGGCCTTCGATCTCGCGCCGGCCTCGGCCGACGCCAGTTTCCGCCGCTACTTCCGCGCCACCTTTGCCGACGGCAGCCCCTCTCGCATCGTCATGGACGCCCCGCCCGAGAAGGAGGACCTGCGCCCCTGGCTGCACGTGGCCGAGCTCTTCCGCGTCGCCGGCGCCCATGTGCCCGAGGTGCTCGCCCAGGATCTCGGGCAGGGTTTCCTGCTGCTCTCCGACCTCGGCTCGACGACCTACCTGCAGGCGCTGAAGGTGCAGCCCGACGAACACCGCGCCGCCCACCTCTACGCCGACGCCCTCGGCTCATTGGCCGCAATCCAGTGCGCCAGCCGTCCGGGGGTGCTGCCGGAATACGATCGTGCGCTACTGCTGCGCGAACTCCAGCTCTTCCCGGAGTGGTACGTCGCCCGCCACAAGGGTGTCACGCTGACCGCGGCCGAGACCGCCACGCTGAACGCGACGTTCGACAAGATCCTCGCGACCAACCTCGCCGAACCACAGGTCTTCGTGCATCGCGACTACCATTCGCGCAACCTGATGCTGCTCGAGCCCGCCGCCGGCCTCGGCACCAACCCCGGCATCATCGACTTCCAGGACGCGGTCTACGGCCCGATCACCTACGACCTGGTGTCGCTGTTCAAGGACGCCTACATCCGCTGGGACGAGGCCTTCATCCTCGACCGGCTGATCCGCTACTGGGAAACCGCGAAGAAGCTCGGCCTGCCGGTACGCGAGGAGTTCGCCGACTTCCACCGCGACTTCGAGTGGATGGGCGTGCAGCGTCACATCAAGGTGCTCGGCATCTTCGCCCGCCTCTACCACCGCGACGGCAAGGACGGCTACCTCGCCGACATGCCGCTGGTGATGGATTACCTGCGTCGCGCCTGCAAGCGCTACCGCGACCTCGGCCCGCTGCTGAAGCTGCTCGACCGCCTCGAGCCCGAGGACGTACAGGTCGGATACACCTTCTGATGACCCGCACCCGCGCAATGATCCTCGCCGCCGGTCGCGGCGAGCGCATGCGTCCGCTCACCGACCACACGCCCAAGCCGCTGCTGCCCGTGGGCGGCAAGCCACTGATCGTGTGGCACATCGAGCGCCTGCGCGCCGCCGGCTTCACCGAGTTCGTCATCAACCACGCTCACCTCGGCCACCGTCTCGAAGATGCGCTGGGCGATGGCTCGGCGTTCGGCGTCCGCATCGCCTGGTCCCCCGAAGCCACCGCGCTCGAGACAGCCGGGGGCATCCGGCATGCGCTGCCGCTGCTGGGCGAGGAGCCCTTCGTCGTCATCAATGGCGACGTCTTCTGCGATGCCGATTTCGCCGCTCTGCGCACCGCAGCCGAAAGCCTGAGCGCCGAAGGCCCCCTCGCCCACCTGCTACTGGTCGACAACCCTGCGCACCACACCGAGGGCGACTTCCGCCTCGCCGCTGACGGCCACATCCACGCCGACGGTAATCCGCGCCTCACCTTCGCGGGCCTCGGCGCCTACCACCCGGCTCTGTTCGCCGGCCTGGCCGACGACACGCCGGCCAAGCTCGCCCCCCTCCTGCGCGAAGCCATGAATGCCGGCAAGGTGACCGGCCAGCACCACACGGGTCGGTGGATCGACGTCGGCACCCCCGAGCGCCTGGCGGAACTCGATTGCCAACTCGCCCGCGCACGCTGAACCTCGCACCGGATAGCCCATCGAACCGCAGGGCGCACTGCGCCGGCGCCCCTACATTCGCCCGTCCTACTGCCAGTGCCATAATGCCGCCCATGAACGCTCCCACGATTCCGAACCTGAACACCCCAGGGGACAACACGCCCTTCCGCGCCCGCCGCGACCGCCTGCTCGCCCGCATGCAGGCCGCCGGCGGCGGGGTCGCGATCCTGCCGACCGCGCCCGAGCGCATCCGCAACCGCGACGCTCACTACCCGTACCGCCACGACAGCTATTTCTACTACCTCACCGGCTTCCGCGAGCCCGAGGCGGTCGTCGTGCTCGTCGCCGGCAAGGAAGCGAGGCAGATCCTCTTCTGTCGCGAGAAGAACGAGGAGCGCGAGATCTGGGACGGCTACCGCTACGGCCCCGAGGCCGCGCGCGAGGTCTTCGGCTTCGACGAGGCCTGGACCATCGGCGACCTCGACCGGCGCCTGCCGGACTATCTGGCCGACCAGCCCCTGCTGTGGTCGGGCCTGGGCTACGACAACGACTGGGACGCCAAGGTGCTGGGCGCGCTGAACGCCGTGCGCGACAAGGCGCGCACCGGCCTCACCCCACCGCACTCGGTGCGCGACCTGCGCGCCGAACTCGACGAGATGCGCCTCGTCAAGGACGCCTCCGAGCTCGCCACCATGCGCCGCGCCGCGCAGATCTCGGCCGACGCCCACTGCCGCGCGATGCGCGCCACCCGGCCAGGCCGCTTCGAGTACGAGATCGAGGCCGAACTGCTGCATGCCTTCCGCGCCGCGGGCAGCCAGGCGCCGGCCTACACCTCGATCGTCGCCGGCGGCGCCAACGCCTGCGTGCTGCACTACGTCGAGAACGACCAGCGCCTCCAGGACGGCGACCTGCTGCTGATCGACGCCGGCTGCGAGCTCGACGGCTACGCCTCTGACATCACCCGGACCTTCCCGGTCAGTGGCCGCTTCTCTGCCGCGCAGCGCGAGGTCTACGCGATCGTGCTCGCCGCACAGGCTGCCGCACGCGACGCGACCCGCCCCGGTGCACACTGGAACCAGCCGCACGAGGCCGCCGTCAAGGTGCTCGCCCAGGGCATGCTCGACCTCGGCCTGCTCAAGGGCAGCCTCGACGCCGTGCTGGAGAACGGCGACTACCGCCGCTTCTACATGCATCGCACCGGCCACTGGCTGGGCATGGACGTGCATGACGCCGGCGAGTACAAGCTCGGCGGCGACTGGCGGCCGCTCGTCGAAGGGATGGTGCTGACCATCGAGCCGGGTTGCTACATCCGCCCCGCCGACGACATCCCCGAGGCCTTCTGGAACATCGGCATCCGCATCGAGGACGACGCGGTCGTCACCGCCGACGGCTGCGAACTGATCACCGAAGGCGTCCCCAAGGCGATCGACGACGTGGAGGCGCTGATGCGCGAGGCGCGCCATGGCTGAGACGGCGCCGGAGCGCGTGCATGATCTGCTGATCGTCGGCGCCGGCCCGGTCGGTCTGGCGCTGGCGCTGGCGCTCAAGGATGCGGGACTCGACATCGTGCTCGCCGACACCCGCCCGCGCGAGGCGGTGACGAAGGACCCGCGCGACCTCGCGCTCGCGCACGGCACGCGGCTGACGCTGCAGCGCCTCGGCGTGCGCGACACCCTGCCGACGACGGCGATCCGGCACATCCACATCTCGCATCAGGGCGGGCTCGGCCGCACGCTGATCGACGCCGCCGAACACGAGCTGCCGGCGCTCGGCTACGTCGCCTCCGCCGGCGCGCTCGCCGCCGCCCTGCGCGAAGCGGTCGACGCCGCCGGCATCCCGGTCCTGGACGAAACCGAGGTCACCAATCTGGCCGCGGGCGACGACGACGTGATCGCCAGCCTCGCCGGCCCGGGCAGGCCGGCAGGCACCTTGCGCGCCCGCCTCGCCGCCTGCGCCGAGGGCGGACTGCACGCCGGTGACGCCAACGTCGTCGAGCATGACTACGGCCAACATGCGCTGATCGCCGACGTGCAGGTTGCCGGCGGCCACCGCCATACGGCATTCGAGCGCTTCACCCCGCAAGGCCCGGTCGCGCTGCTGCCCAAGGGGCAGGGTTACGCCCTGGTGCATGTCGCCCGGCCGGAGACGGCGGACGAGTTGCTCGCCCTCGACGACACCGCCTACCTCGCCCGCCTGCAGGCGCACATCGGTGGCCGCGCGCGGCTCACCGGCGTCGGCCCGCGCCTGCGCTATCCGCTGGTGCTGCGCTACCGGCGCTCGACCATTGCCCCACGCACGGTCTGGCTGGGCAACGCCGCCCAGACGCTGCACCCGGTCGCCGGCCAGGGCTTCAACCTCGCGCTGCGCGATGTCTGGGCACTCGCCGAGACGCTGTTGCGCGCCCGTGACGACAGCGCGCGCGCACCATCCGGCGCGACCAGCGAGGCCTTCGATGCCGGTGCGGCGCGCATCCTCGCCGCCTATGCCGACGCCCGCGGGCTCGACCGCCTCGGCACGATCCGCTTCACCGACACGCTGGTGCGGGTCTTCAGCACCGACTTCGCCCCGCTGCGTCACGCCCGCGGCGCCGCGCTGCTCGCGCTCGACCTGCTGCCGCCACTGCGCGGCTTCATCGCGCGGCGGATGATGTTCGGCGCACGCGCCTGGCCCTGAGCCCACCCGACGTTCGCCAATGCAAAAAGGCCTGCGACCCGTGACCGGGAGCAGGCCTTTCGCTTCAGGGGCGCCGCGATTGCGCGACGCGCGCCTGAGTGCGATCAGAACGCCGGCACTACCGCCCCCTTGTACTTGTCGGCGATGAACTGCTTCACCTCCGGCGAGTTCAGCGCAGCGACCAGTTTCTTCATCGCCGGGCTATTGGCATTGTCCTCGCGCGCCACCAGCAGGTTGGCGTAGGGCGAGCTGGCATCCTCGATGAAGAGCGAATCCGTCAGCGGGTTCAGCTTGGCCTCGATCGCGTAGTTGGTGTTGATCACCGCCAGGTCGACCTGGTTGAGGATGCGCGGCAAGGTGGCGGCCTCGAGTTCGCGGATCTTGAGCTTCTTCGGGTTGCCGGCGATGTCCTTCTGGGTGGCCGAGATGTTGTTCAGGTCCTTCAGCGTGATCAGCCCGTTCTTGGCCATCAGCAGCAGCGCGCGGCCGGAGTTGGACGGGTCGTTCGGGATCGCCACGGTCGCGCCCTCGGGGATGTCGGCCGCCGTCTTGTGCTTGCCCGAGTAGGCGCCGAGCGGCTCGACATGGACCTTGGCGACCACCGTCTGGATGTCGTTCTTCTGCTTCTTCTTGAACTCGTCGAGATAGGGCTGATGCAGGAAGAAGTTGCCATCCACGCGCTTCTCGTTGGTCTGCATCGAGGGCTGCACGTAGTCGGTGAACACCTTCACCTCGAGTTCCACGCCTTCCTTGGCCAGCATCGGCTTGACGAACTCGAGGATCTCGGCATGCGGCACCGGGGTGGCGGCGATGACCAGGCGGTCGGCGGCGGACGCCGCGCTGCCGGCGGCGAGGGTCAGGGTGCCGAGGGCGGCGGCGAGCAGCTTGCGCAGGGTAAACGACATCGTTGAAGTCTCCTTCGTGGGGATCACTTGCGGGTGAAATACAGCACCAGGCGGTCGCCCGAGTACTGGATGATCTGGACGAGCACGACCAGCAGGGCGACGGTGATCACCATCACCTCGGTCTGGAAGCGCTGATAGCCGAAACGGATCGCGAGGTCGCCGAGGCCGCCGCCGCCGATCACGCCGGACATCGCAGCATAGGACATCAAGGTGATCGCCGTCACGGTGATCGCGGCGATCAGCCCGGGCAGCGCCTCCGGCAGCAGCGCGCCGAAGATGATGCGGTGGGTGCGGATGCCCATCGCCTGACAGGCTTCGATGACGCCGCGATCGACCTCGCGCAGCACGTTCTCGACCAGGCGCGCGAAGAACGGCGCAGTGCCCACCACCAGCGGCGGGATGGCGCCTTCGACACCGAGCGAGGTGCCGATCAGGATCACCGTGACCGGGATCATCACGATCAGCAGGATCAGGAAGGGCACCGAGCGCAGCACGTTGACCACGAACGAGAGCACCGTATAGACGAAGCCCTGCTCCAGCAGCTGGCGCTTGGCGGTGACGAACAGCAGGATGCCCAGCGGCAGCCCGAGCAGGATGGTGAAGAACAGGGACACGCCGGTCATGACCAGGGTTTCCCAGGTCGCGATCCAGATGTCGCTCCAGTCGATGACGGACAGGTCCATTACTGCAGCACCTCGTGGTGGATCTGGTGGCGGTCGAGCTCGGCGAACACCGCGCGGATGTCATCCTCGCCACCCTCGAGTTCGAGCAGCAGCTGGCCGAAGGGCACGTCCTTGATGCTGGAGACCTCACCCTGAAGGATCGTCACCTGCACCTTGGCGCCGGCCATGATGCGGCTGAGGATGGGCTGGTAGGTCACGTCGCCGATGTAGGTCAGGCGCGCCAGCGTGCCGCGCAGCTTGTCGCTCATGTAGGCGTGTGCAGGATCGAAGCTCGCCGCAGCGAGCGCGTCGCTCTGCGCCACCATGCTGCGCGTGACCGGATGCTGCGGATGCAGGAAGACGTCGACGACCTTGCCCGACTCGACGATGCGCCCGCCGTCGATCACCGCGACGCGGTCGCAGATCGTGCGGATCACCTGCATCTCGTGCGTAATGAGCACGATGGTCAACCCCAGCTGGCGGTTGATGTCAAGCAGCAGGCGCAGGATGGACTGCGTGGTCTCGGGATCGAGCGCCGAGGTCGCCTCGTCGCACAGCAGCAGCTGGGGGCGGTTGGCCAGCGCGCGCGCGATGCCGACGCGCTGCTTCTGCCCGCCCGAGAGTTGCGACGGATACTTGTGCCCGTGCTCGGACAGGCCGACCAGCGCCAGCAACTCCTGCACCCGCGCGGCGCGCGCGGCGGCGTTGGTATGCCCGGTCGCCTTCAGCGGCCAGTCGATGTTGTCGGCGACCGTCTTGGCATTGAGCAGGTTGAAGTGCTGGAAGATCATGCCCACGCGGCGGCGCAGCGCGTAGAGGCCTTCGCTGTCGAGCGTGGTAATGTCCTCGCCGTCGACCAGCACGCGCCCGGCGGACGGACGCTCGAGCAGGTTCAGGGTGCGGATCAGGGTGCTCTTGCCCGCGCCCGAGCGGCCGATGATGCCGAACACCTCGCCGGCACCGATCTCGAGGTTGATGTCGGTGAGCGCCTCGACCTCGCGGCCGTCGGCCGCGCGATAGGTCTTGCGCAGGTTTTCGATACGGATCACGGCAACCACGTCCCGAACGGGAAAAAAGCGCGAATTTTACCTGCGCGCGGAATTCGGCACCATGTTTGCGCGCAAGGCGGCGACACAGCCGTTCGTGCGTTCCGGCCCGGCGGCGGGCCGGTTCACGAACTCGGGGTTGTACCGACGCAACGGCAAGCGCGCCCAAGCACTTGAGCGATGAGGTAAAATGCCGCCTTTTCCCTCGCCTGACCCGTCCATGCAGTTCGCCGGCTTCGCCTTGCGCAATAACCTTTTCGTCGCTCCCATGGCGGGCGTGACGGATCGCCCTTTCCGACAGTTGTGCAAGAAGCTGGGGGCAGGCGTGGCCGTGTCCGAGATGGTCACCTCCAACTCGCTGCTCTACGGCAGCGAGAAGACCCGCCGCCGCGCCGACCACACCGGCGAGGTCGATCCGATCTCGGTACAGATCGCTGGCGCCGACCCGGCGATGATGGCCGAGGCCGCACGGTACAACGCCGACAACGGCGCACAGATCATCGACATCAACATGGGCTGCCCGGCCAAGAAGGTGTGCAACGTGATGGCCGGCTCGGCGCTGATGCAGGACGAGCCGCTGGTCGCGCGCATCCTCGAGGCGGTGGTCAAGGCCGTGCCGGATACCCCGGTCACGCTCAAGTTCCGCACCGGCTGGAACCGCGCCAACAAGAACGCACCGACGATCGCCCGCATCGCCCAGGAATCCGGCATCCGCGCCATCGCCATCCACGGCCGCACCCGCGCCGACCAGTACATGGGCGAAGCGGAGTACGACACCATCGCCCACGTCAAGACGCTGGTGAAGATCCCGGTGATCGCCAACGGCGACATCACCAGCCCGCAGAAAGCCAAGCACGTGCTCGACTACACCGGCGCCGACGGCGTCATGATCGGCCGCGCCGCGCAGGGCCGGCCGTGGATCTTCCGCGAGATCGAGCACTACCTCGCCACCGGCGAGCTGATGCCGCCGCCGCTGGTCAGCGAGATCCATCAGGTCTGCCGCGAGCACCTCGCCGACCTTTACGGCTTCTATGGCGACGAGCGCGGCGTGAAGATCGCGCGCAAGCACATCTCCTGGTACACCAAGGGCCTGGTGGGCTCGGCGGCCTTCCGCCGCGCGATGAACCAGATTCCCGACATTCCCTCCCAGCTCGCCGCGGTGGACGAATTCTTCGGCCTGCTCGCAGAGGCCGACGCCCGCCTGAGCTACGAGACGGACCCGCAAGCCGAATGCCCGCAGGAACTCGCAGCATGACCAGCCGCAGCAACGAGATCGCGGACGCCGTCGTCCGCACGCTGGACCAGTACTTCCGCGACCTCGACGGCGAGAAGCCCGCCGCCATCCACGACATGGTGATCCGCAACGTCGAGCGCCCGATGCTGCAGTTCGTCCTCGAGCAGGCTAAGGGCAACCAGACCGTCGCAGCCGAAATGCTGGGCATCAACCGCAACACGCTGCGTCGCAAACTGACCGACTACGAACTGCTGTAAGAAAACCGGCGCTGCGGCCGTCTCGTGCCGCGCGCGTGCAATTCCTGCACTTCGTGCACCTCGCAGTCCAAGACTTTTCCGCTTCCCCTTCAAACTTGCTTCCGGTCCCACGATGAACGTCACCCAAGCCCTGATCAGTGTTTCCGACAAACGCGGCGTGCTCGATTTCGCGCGCGAACTCGCCAGCCTTGGCATCAAGCTGCTGTCGACCGGCGGCACTGCCAGCCTGCTGCGCGAAGCCGGCCTGCCGGTGACGGACGTTTCCGAGCACACGGGCTTCCCCGAGATGCTCGACGGCCGCGTCAAGACCCTGCATCCGAAGGTGCATGGCGGCATCCTCGCTCGTCGTGACCTCGCCGAGCACATGGACACGATCGCCGCACACGACATCGGCCGCATCGACCTGGTGGTGGTGAACCTCTACCCCTTCCAGCAGACCGTGGCCAAGCCCGACTGCACGCTGGAAGACGCGATCGAGAACATCGACATCGGCGGCCCGACCATGGTGCGCGCCGCGGCCAAGAACCACGGCAACGAGGACGGCGGCGTCGGCATCGTCACCGACCCCGACGATTACACCGGCATCGTCGCCGAGCTCAAGTCCAACGCCGGCAAGCTCAGCCACAAGACCCGCTTCGCGCTGGCAGTGAAGGCCTTCACCCACACCGCGCGCTACGACTCGGCAATTTCCAACTACCTCACCGCGCTGGTCACCAACGAGGCCGGCGACGTGTCGCTGCAGACCTACCCCGAGCGCCTTCAGCTGGCCTTCGACAAGGTGCAGGATCTGCGCTACGGCGAAAACCCGCACCAGACCGCCGCCTTCTACCGCCAGCCCGGCGCAGCTGAGGGCGGCGTCGCCGGCTACACCCAGCTGCAGGGCAAGGAGCTGTCGTACAACAACATCGCCGACGCCGATGCGGCATGGGAATGCGTCAAGGCCTTCGACGGCCCGGCCGCGGCCTGCGTCATCGTCAAGCACGCCAACCCCTGTGGCGTGGCCCTCGGCGCCACCCCGCTGGAAGCCTACAAGAAGGCCTTCTCCACCGACCCGACCTCGGCCTTCGGCGGCATCATCGCCTTCAACGGCGAAGTCGACCGCGCCGCGGCCGAGGCCGTCTCCGCCCAGTTCCTCGAAGTGCTGATCGCGCCCGCCTACACCGCCGAAGCACTCGAGTTGCTGCGCGCCAAGCAGAACGTGCGCGTGCTCACCTGTGCGCTCGGCCAGCCCGCCGGTGCCTTCGACTACAAGCGCGTGGGCGGCGGCCTGCTGGTGCAGAGCGCCGACGAAGCCCGCATCCAGATCGCCGACCTCAAGGTCGTCACCAAGCGCGCGCCGACGGAAGCCGAGCTGCGTGACATGCTGTTCGCCTGGCGCGTGGCGAAGTACGTCAAGTCGAACGCCATCGTGTATTGCAAGGACGGCATGACCATCGGCGTCGGCGCCGGTCAGATGAGCCGTGTCGACTCGGCCCGCATTGCCAAGATCAAGGCCGAGAACGCCGGCCTGCAGATTGCCGGCTGCGTGGTCGCCTCGGATGCCTTCTTCCCGTTCCGCGACGGCCTCGACGTGCTCGCCCAGGCGGGCGCCACCGCGGTGATCCAGCCCGGCGGCTCGATGCGCGACGCCGAGGTGATCGCCGCCGCCGACGAACAGAACATCGCCATGGTGTTCACCGGCTTCCGCCATTTCCGCCACTAAGCATCGTCCCCGCAGAAACACGGAGCGCCTCATGAAAGTTCTCGTCATCGGTTCCGGCGGCCGCGAACACGCGCTGGCCTGGAAGCTCGCCCAGTCGCCCAAGGTCACCCGCGTGCTGGTCGCACCGGGCAACCCCGGCACCGCGCGCGAGCCCAAGCTGCACAACGTCGCCGTCACCGCGGTGTCCGACCTGGTCGAACTCGCCCGCCACGAGCAGGTCGGGTTCACCGTGGTCGGCCCCGAGGCGCCGCTCGCGGCCGGCGTGGTCGATGCCTTCCGCGCCGCCGGCCTGCCGATCTTCGGCCCGACCAAGGCCGCAGCCCAGCTCGAAAGCTCGAAGGACTTCGCCAAGCAGTTCCTGGTCCGCCACAACATTCCGACCGCCAAGTACCGCACCTTCTCCGACGCAGCGGCCGCGCACGCCTACATCGACGCCGAAGGCGCACCGATCGTCATCAAGGCCGATGGCCTCGCCGCCGGCAAGGGCGTGGTCGTGGCCATGAGCGCCGACGAGGCGCACGCCGCGATCGACATGATGCTGCTCGACAACAGGATGGGCGATGCAGGCGCGCGCGTCGTCGTCGAGGAGTTCATGGAAGGCGAGGAAGCCAGCTTCATCGTCATGGCCGACGGCCGCCATGCAATGGCCCTCGCGACGAGCCAGGACCACAAGCGCCTGAAGGACGGCGACGAAGGCCCCAACACCGGCGGCATGGGCGCTTACTCGCCCGCCCCGGTGGTGACGCCCGACGTGCATGCGCGCGTGATGCGCGAGATCATCAACCCCACGCTGGCCGGCATGGCCGCCGACGGCCTGCCCTACACCGGCTTCCTGTATGCAGGCCTGATGATCGACGGCGAAGGCAAGCCGCGCGTGGTCGAATTCAACTGCCGCATGGGCGATCCGGAAACGCAGCCGATCATGATGCGGCTCAAGACCGATCTCGCCGACCTCGTCGAGGCAGCGATCGCCGGCAAGCTCGACCAGACCGAAGCCGAATGGGATCGCCGTTTCGCCCTCGGCGTGGTGCTCGCCGCCGCGGGCTACCCCGACAGCCCGCGCAAGGGTGACGTCATCACCGGCCTGCCCGGCGGCGCGCTCGAGGATGCACACGTCTTCCATGCCGGCACCGCGGAACAGGACGGCCAGATCCTTACCGCAGGGGGCCGCGTGCTGTGCGTCACCGCCCTCGGCGACAACGTGCGCACCGCACAGAAGCGCGCCTACGAGGTGGCTGACGGCATCAGCTTCGACGGTCGCCAGTATCGCCGCGACATCGGTCATCGCGCGCTCTCGCGCAAGAGCTGACCCCTCCGCACCGCAGACGGCGGTCGACCGCGGATGTCCGCATGCGCTGACATCCGCCACCTTCACGACTATCCTATCGCTGCGCACGCATAGGGCGCGCGCATCCCGAGTGATCAGTCATGGAGACACCGATGTCCGTCAGATTCGAGATTACGAAGAACGAAAAGGGCGAGTTCCACTTCAAGCTGCTCAGCGGCGACGGCAAGACGCTGCTGCGTAGCGAGGGTTACAACGCCAAGACGAGTTGCACGAACGGTGTCGAGTCGGTACGCAAGAACGCGGCCGACGACAAACGCTATGACCTGAAGACGGCCTCGGACGGTCGCCCCTACTTCAACCTCAAGGCGAGCAACGGCCAGGTCATCGGCACCAGCCCGATGTTCGCCGATGCTGCCGCCTGCGAAGCGGCGGTCGCCGCGACCAAGGCCGGCGCCGCCGACGCACCGGTCGATGACAAGAGCTGATCCACGATGAATCCTGCCACCGTCAAACCCTGGTTCACCGATCTGCAACAACGCATCGTCAGCCGTCTCGAGGCCTTCGATGGCATGGCCTTCAAGGCGGACGGCTGGGAGCGACCGGGAGGCGGTGGCGGGCTCACCCGCGTCATCGAGGACGGCAACTTCTTCGAACGCGGCGGCGTCAATTTCTCGCACGTGATGGGCGACGGCATGCCGGCGTCCGCCACCGCGCACCGCCCGGAACTCGCCGGCCGGCGGTTCGAGGCCATGGGCGTGTCCCTGGTACTGCACCCGCGCAACCCCTATTGCCCGACGGTGCACATGAACGTGCGCTGCTTCGTCGCGATTGCCGAAGGCAAGCCGCCCGTATGGTGGTTCGGCGGCGGCATGGACCTGACGCCCTACTACCCGTTCGAAGAGGATGTGCGCCACTTCCATGCCACCTGCAAGGCCGCGGTAGTGCCGTTCGGCGGCGAAGCGGAATATGCGCGCCTGAAGGACTGGTGCGACCGCTACTTCTTCCTCAAGCACCGCAACGAGCCGCGCGGCGTCGGCGGGCTGTTCTTCGACGATCTCGGTGCCGACGGCAAGACGGACTACGGCACTGCCTTCGGCCTGACGCAGTCGGTGGGCAACGCCTTTCTCGACGCCTATCTGCCGATCATCGAACGCCGCCGGGACACCCCCTACGGCGAACGCGAACGCGACTTCCAGGCCTACCGGCGCGGGCGCTACGTCGAGTTCAACCTCGTGTTTGACCGTGGCACGCTTTTCGGCCTGCAGTCGGGCGGGCGCACCGAGTCGATCCTGATGTCGATGCCGCCGATCGTGAAGTGGCGCTACGACTGGCACCCCGAGCCCGGTTCGCCCGAAGCCCGGCTCTACGACGAATACCTGAAGCCACGCGACTGGGCCTGAGGCCTCGACTCGAACCCGGGCGCTGTCGCCTCGAGCGCGCGCGCCGCGACAGGCGCGCCCGCCCGAGCAAAACTCGGCTGTTTTACGCCGGCAACAATGCCACCGCAGTCTTCTGCTTGCCGGCCACCATTTCGGCCGCCGCACGATACTGCCCCTGGGCTGCGTCGGTGCGCTCCAGCTTCTCCAGCAGATGGGCAAGCGCAAGGTGGGCGTCGACCGTCGCCCCATGCTGGACCGAGGCCTCCAGATAGCTCTGCGCCTTGCCCCAGAGTTGCGCGTTCAGGCAGAGCTGACCCAGCGCGTACAGCAGGCCGGCATCGCGCGACTGCTGCGGCAGCCAACTCTCGGCCTTCTGCAGACAGGCGCGCACATCGCCTTCGGTCGCCGCACAGTACGCGTACTGGCGCGCCAGCCCCGAGTCCCAGCGCTCATCGAGCAGGCGTTCGACCTGTTTGCGGGCAAGCTCACCCCGCCCGACCGCAGCAAGCAGCGGCAACACGCGCTCGATCAGCCCCCGGTCCTGCAGCTCAACGGAAGGAATGTCTTTCCAGTACGCGGCCAGCGCATCACCGTCGCCCGCCAGCTCGCGCATGCGTTCGACATGACCGCGGCGCAACATAGGCGCGGCCTGCTCGTCGGTCAATGCCTTGTGCTTGCGCAGCTGGCGCACCGTCTGCACCAGCTCTTCCCAACGCCCCAGGGCCGAGGCCACCTGCGCCTCCAGGCGCAGCATGGCGATGTGACGATTTCCGCCTGCGCGCAGCGTGGCCAGCTTGGCCGCGGCCTCGTCGAACCGGCGGGCCTCGATGGCGAGTTCGGCCTCGGTCATCAGCCGCGCCACCTCACCCTGCGCACCGTGCTCGGCCGCATGTTCGAGCCATTCCCGGTACCGCGGTTCGTCCTGCAACGCATGTGCCGCACGGGCCGCGATCAACGCGGCCATCGACGAGCCCTCGCCCGTCTCGTAAGCGCGCGAAGCCGATTTCAGCGACTGCGAGAAGCGCCCTTCGAACAGCGCATTGATCGAATCATTCAACGCACGACCAGCCCGTGCGCGACGGCGGCGTTCCCGCCATTGCGCCACCCGACCGGGCAGCTGCAGGGTGCGGCTGATGATGCGGATCAGCGCATATGCAAGCGCAAACCCCACGACGACAATGACGACGAGCAGGTTGAGCGACAACTGCACGCGCCATGGCGGCGCCACCAGCAGCACGTAACCATCGTTGAGCCCGGCCACCATGGCCACGCCGACGGCCAGGGCGAAAATGCCGATCAGCCAGATCAGGGTACGCATCGTGCCCCCCTCAACGCGCTGGCGCGCCATTCGCGCCGGCAGGGACTTGTTCCGTCGCGGGCACGCTCGGCTCGGCACGCGGAATCGCCGGCTGAAGCGGGCGCTCCGGACGCACCTGCATGGTCCGCAGCGCAGCAAAACTCTCGGTCAGCGTCGGCAGCTCGGTGCGAATCGAAACCGACTCGAGCTCCCGCAATTCCTGCAGCGCCATCTGCACGCGCTCATCACGACGGTCGAAGAAGCGCTCGATCCACACCCTGGCCTGAGCCAGGTCGGCGGAATAGGTGCGGCCATCCCGCGCAAGCAATGCAAGGCGGGCCGTGAGCAGGCGGATCTTCAGGTTCTCGCGCAGGAAAGTGTTCTGCGCCGGCGCCAGCAGCACCGGATCGTCCTGATCCAGCCGCTCCATGCGCACCAGCCCGCGAACCTCGTGCCACACGTCGCCAATCAGCTCGCGCGCATAGCCGAGCACCTTCGTCGTCCACGCATCGGTCGTCGCGTCAGCCTGAGCCTTCGCTGCCGGCGTCTCGGCCACCGTCGCCGAGAGCTGGCCTTCGAATGCGAGCGGCATGGCATCTGCGCGTTCCAGCAGCCGCTCGAGCCGCAGGCCAAGCCCGGGCACATCGATGACCGGCTGCAGCTTCAGCGTCTCGATGTCGCGCGCAAGCGCCCGCCGCAAGCTCGCGTACTGTCCGCGGTCGTGCGCCGCAAGACGTGCATCCGCCTGCTGCAGGGCAATCAGGGCGGCCTCGAGGTTACCCGCCAGCTGCAGTTGCTGGGCTGCGAGCGCAACCGCCTGCTCGACTTCCGCCACCACGCTGTCCTCGCGCGAACGCGAAAACTCCTGATACATCGCTTCCAGCGCCGAAGCCTGACCTTCGGTCGCCTCCACCTTTGCCTCCAGCGCGCCGAGCTTGCCCTGCATCGAGGCGATGGTCTCCTGCTGCTGGCGCACGATGCCCCGCGCCTCGGTGGCAACGCTCTCGCCTTCGGCAAGCCGGCTGGCAAGCGTCTCGCGCAACTGCACCGCCTGTTCGTGGGTATCGCGTGCCTGCCAGGCAGCCCATGCCGCGGCGCAACAGGCTAGCAGCGCAACAAGCAAAGCCCACCAGGCCATGGTCTGGCGTGTCGGCGCGGAAGGCGCGGCGTTCCCGGTCGATCGTTCGGGCATGTCATCGTCCTTGCGGGAAGCTTGGGCCGCGCCCGGCGGTTGAGTCAGTGCGGGGGTTTCGTCGTTCATGGCCAGAGTTTAACCAAAGTGCCTCGTCAATGCCTGCAGCAGTCCTTCGTCACCGGCCGGCGTCTCGATGACCACGGCGAAGCCTGCCTCACGTGCTTCCGCGGCGATGCGCGCATGGGACGCAAACACTGGCACCGCCTGCAGCACACGCAAGTCCCCGGCACCGAACATGCTGCACAGATTGCGTACGCCCTCGCTGCTGGTGAGCAACAAGCCGTCGAGTTTGCCGTGTGCGGCAGGCTGCAGCAGGATCGCGGGGTCGAGCTTCGGGCAGTAGCGCCGGTAACAGGTGACATATTCCACGTGCGCGCCGCGTTCGCGCAAGGTGTCGCGAATCAGGTCGCGTCCACCATCGCCACGGAAGATCAGCACCTTGCGGCCACGGATCGCCCCGGCGGAAAACTCGGGCAAGGCCAGCACCGATTCGCTGTCGAAACCGTCCTGCGGCACCACCGGGTCGCGAAAGCCGCGTTCCAGCAGCACCCGCTCGCTCCCCTTGCCCACCGTCGCCACGCGCAAGCCGGCAGGCCAGGCCCGACGTGCAAGGACGAACTCGAGCGCATGGTGTATCGCATTGGGGCTGACGAAGAAGGCCAGGTCGAACTCGTCCAGGCGCGGCACGATCGCCTCGAGCTGCGCGGGATCGGGTGCCGGTGCAATGGCCAGCACCGGAAAGCGGATCGCCGTTCCGCCCGCCGCCTCGATGCGGCGGCACAGGCTGCCGGCCTGCTCCAGCGGCCGTGTCACGGCCAGCGTGCGCCCTGCGAGGGGGAGGGACTCGCCGTGGGCGGCCGCCTGGTTATCGATGTGCATGCCGGATGCGGGTGCGCCGCTCAGCCGAGGTCGGCGAGGATCGCCTCTGCCCCCTGCGCCCGCAGGTCTTCAGCCAGCGCTCGGCCCAGGGCCTCGGCCTCGGCCGGCGAGCCCTCGCGTTCAGCGCGCACGATCTCGCTGCCATCCGGTCTGGCCACGAAGCCGCGCAACCAGACCCTGCCTTCGCGGATCAGCGCATAGGCACCGAGCGGCACCTCGCAGCTGCCGGCGAGCGCGCGCGCCACGGCGCGTTCGGCCAGCACGCAGGCGGTGGTGTCGGCGTGGACCAAGGGCTGGAGCCAGCCGATCACGTCCTTGCGCGCGGCCAGGCACTCGATGCCGAGCGCGCCCTGCCCGGCTGCCGGCAGCGACACTTCGGCCGGCATCACCGAGCGAATGCGTTCGCCCAGGCCCAGACGGGTCAAACCCGCAGCGGCGAGGATGATGGCGTCGTACTGGCCTTCGTCGAGCTTGCGCAGGCGGGTATCGAGGTTGCCGCGCAGGCTGGTCACGCCGAGGAAGGGATACTGGGCATGGATCTGGGATTCGCGGCGCAGCGAGGAGGTGCCCACCACCGCTCCCGGCGGCATGTCGGCGAGGCTCTCGTAGCGGCTGGAGACGAAGGCGTCGAGCGGTACCTCGCGCTCGGTGATGCAGGGCAGCACGAAATCCCCGCCCATCACCATCGGCACGTCCTTCATCGAATGCACGGCGATGTCGGCACGGCCGTCGAGCAGTGCGGTCTCGAGCTCCTTGACGAACAGCCCCTTGCCACCCACCTTTGCCAGCGGCCGGTCGAGGATCTGGTCGCCACGGGTGGTCATGCCGAGCAGCTCGACGCGGCAGCCGGGATACAATCCCTCGAGGCGAGCCTTGATGTGCTCGGCCTGCCAGAGGGCGAGGCGGCTTTCACGGGTGGCGATGACGATGCGCTCGGGGTTCGCTTGGCTCACGATTGGGATCACTCAAGTACAGGATTCGACCATGCCGGGGAGGCTCGACTTTCGCCGCACCGCAGCATCAGGGTTCGCACCAATGGTGCGCAGGATGGCCGCGATTCTAGCATGCGTGCCGATCGCACTTTCGGCGGCACCGCCGGCCCTGCCCAAGGCAAGCGACCTCGCACGCGATGCGGCAACCATGCGCAGCGAGCGCATGCCGATGGTGGTGCTGTACAGTCAGGCCGGCTGCAGTTATTGCGAAACCGCGCGCAGTTACCTGGTGCCGATGTCGGCCCCCGAGGCCCAGGGCCGACGTGCCCTGTTCCGTCAGATCGACATCGACTCGGATGCCGCGCTGGTGGATTTCACGGGCACCCGGTCAACGCACCGGGCCGTGGCAAGGACGCAGAAGGCACGCTTCACGCCGACCGTCCGCGTGTTCGACGCCGACGGCCGCGCCGTGGGAGACGATATCGTCGGCATGCGGCTTGAGGATTTCTACGGCCAGTATGTCGAGAACGCGATCGACGAGGCGCGCAGCCGCATGGGCGCCACCGACTGAATATTCCGCCAGGTCCCCGATGGGCGCCTGCGGCCCACCAACCTCACTGCCCCATTCGAGATGACCCAGGACAAAGACGCGCCGCTGCGCGAAGACATCCGCCTGCTCGGGCGCCTGCTCGGCGACACCGTGCGCGACCAGCAGGGCGCCGCCGCCTTCGAGCTGATCGAGCGCATCCGCCAGAACTCCGTGCGCTTTCGCCGCGACGACGACATCGCCGCGCGGCGCGAACTCGAGGACATGCTCGATGCGCTGTCGCGCGACCAGACCATCCAGGTCGTGCGCGCCTTCAGCTACTTCTCGCACCTGGCCAACATCGCCGAGGACCAGCACCACATCCGCCGCTCGCGCGCGCACCTGATCGCGGGCTCCGCCCCGCGCGAAGGCAGCCTCGCCCATGCGCTCGAGGCGGCGCTCGCCAGCGGCACGACCGACGCCGCCGGGCTGGTCGAGTTCTTCGACACCGCCCGCGTCTCGCCGGTGCTCACCGCCCACCCCACCGAGGTGCAGCGCAAGAGCATCCTCAACTGCGAGACGGTGATCGCACGCCTGCTCGACGAGCGCGACCGCATGCAGCTCACCCCGGAGGAATCCGAGGCCAACCTCGAGGCGCTGCGCCGCGCGGTGCTCACGCTGTGGCAGACGCGCATCCTGCGCACGGCCAAGCTGTCAGTGATCGACGAGGTCAACAACGGCCTGTCCTACTTCGACACCACCTTCCTGCGCGAGCTGCCCCGCCTCTACGCCAGCCTGGAGGACCGTCTCGCCACCGCCGCGCCGGGCCTGACCGGCACCGAGCTGGCCAACTTCCTGCAGGTCGGCAGCTGGATCGGCGGCGACCGCGACGGCAACCCCTTCGTCACCGCCGAGGTGCTCGACAAGGCGCTGGCGATGCACGCCGCAGTGGCGCTCGAGTACTACCTCAACGAGCTGCACACGCTGGGCTCGCAGCTGTCGATGAGCCACGGCTTCGTGAGCGCCTCGGACGCGCTGCTGGCGCTGGCCGAGCACTCGGGCGACCACTCCCCGCACCGCAGCGACGAGCCCTACCGCCGCGCGGTGTCCGGCCTCTACGCCCGGCTGGCCGCCACCTACCGCGAACTGCTCGGCCACGAACCCGCGCGCCACGCCGTCGCCCGCGCCGAACCCTATGCCGATGCGGCCGCGCTGTCCGAGGATCTCGACACCCTGCACCGCTCGCTGGTGGCCAACGGCTCGGCCGCGCTCAGCCGCGGGCGGCTGCGCCAGCTGCGTCGCGCGGTGAAGGTGTTCGGCTTTCATCTGGCACCGATCGACCTGCGCCAGAACTCGGACGTGCATGAGCGGGTGGTCGCCGAACTGCTCGAGACCGCCCGCCCCGGCACCGACTACCGCGCCCAGGACGAAACCGGCCGCTGCGCGCTGCTGCTCGAGGAACTGGCCACCGCGCGCCCGCTCGCCTCGCCCCACGTGCGCTACTCGGACGAAACCGAAGGCGAGCTGGCGATCTTCCGCACGGCGCGCCGCGCGCACCAGCGCTACGGCCGCGCTGCCATCCGCCACTGCATCATCTCCAAGACCGACGACGTATCCGACCTGCTCGAGCTGGCGGTGCTGCTGAAGGAAGCCGGCCTGCTGCGCCCGCTCGAGAACGCGCTCGACGTCGACATCGTGCCGCTGTTCGAGACCATCGGCGACCTGGAGAACGCCGCCGGGGTCATGGAGCGCCTGTTCTCGCTGCCCATCTACCGGAACCTGCTGGCCGCCCGCGGCCAGACCCAGGAGGTGATGCTGGGCTACTCGGACAGCAACAAGGACGGCGGCTTCCTGACCTCGGGCTGGGCGCTGTACAAGGCCGAGGGCGAGCTGGTGGCGACCTTCGCGCGCCACGGCGTGCGCCTGAGGCTCTTTCACGGTCGCGGCGGCTCGGTGGGCCGCGGCGGCGGGCCGAGCTACCAGGCCATCCTCGCCCAGCCCGACGGGGCGGTGCAGGGCCAGATCCGCCTCACCGAACAGGGCGAAGTGATCGGCGCCAAGTACGGCAACCCGGAAGTGGGCCGGCGCAACCTGGAGGTGCTGGTCGCAGCCACGCTCGAGACCAGCCTGCGCCCGGCCGGGGCCGAGCCCACGCCGCCCGCGTTCATGGACGCGATGCAGGCGCTGTCGGACGCGGCCTTCACCGCCTACCGCGGCCTGGTGTACGACACCGAGGGCTTCGAGCGCTACTTCTGGGAATCCACGGTGATCAGCGAGATCGCCGCGCTCAACATCGGCAGCCGCCCCGCCTCGCGCAAGAAGAGCACCGCGATCGAGGACCTGCGCGCCATACCCTGGGTCTTCAGCTGGTCGCAGTGCCGGGTGATGCTGCCGGGCTGGTACGGCTTTGGCAGCGCAGTGCAGGCCTTCCTCGCCCGGCATCCGCAGGACGGCCTGGCACTGCTGCAGCGCATGCACCGCGAGTGGTCCTTCTTCGCCACGCTGCTGTCGAACATGGACATGGTGCTCGCCAAGAGCGACCTCGCGATCGCCAGCCGCTACGCCGACCTGGTCAAGGACGTGGCGCTGCGCGAGGCGATCTTCGGGCGCATCCGCGCCGAACACCAGGCCACGGTCGAGGCGCTGCTGCAGATCACCGGCCAGCGCGAGCTGCTCGAGGCCAACCCGCTGCTCAAGCGTTCGATCCGCAACCGCTTCCCCTACCTCGATCCGCTCAACCACGTGCAGGTCGAGCTGCTGCGCCGTCACCGCGAGCACGGCGACGACCCGCGGATCCGCAACGGCATCCACATCTCGATCAACGGCATTGCCGCGGGATTGCGCAACAGCGGCTGATCAGAGGCCGAGTGCCTGCCTCACCACCGGCCACTGCCGGCGGCTGACCGGCAGGCGCTCGTCCACGCCCCTCAGCAGCACCTCCCAGCGGCCCTCGCTGTCGCCTTCGCCGACACGCTCGACCCCCTGCACCGCGTCGCGCGCCACCAGGCAGTTGCGATGCACGCGCAGCAGGCGCTGCGGGAACTCCTGCTCCAGTTGCACCAGCGACTCGTCGAGCAGGTAGTCGCGCTCGGCCGTACGCGCCGTCACGTACTTCAGCTCGGCCCTCAGGTAGAGAACATCGGCCACGGGCAGCAACAGGATTCGTCCGCGCTCGCTGACGCTGAAGTGCCGGCGCTCGCCTGGCGCCAGCGCGGCGAGATCGGGTGCTGGCGCGGGCCGACGCGCGCGCAGCTTCTCCAGTGCTGCGGCGAGCCGCTCCGCGCGCACCGGCTTCAGCAGGTAATCCACCGCTGCCAGCTCGAAGGCCTCGACGGCATACTGGTCGTAAGCCGTCACGAAGATCACTGCGGGGGGTGCCGACAGGCGCGGCAGATGACGCGCGAGTTCGACGCCGTCCATGCCCGGCATGCGGATGTCGGCCAGCACCACGTCTGCCGGCTGCAGCTCGAGCAGGCGCAAGGCCTCGACCCCATTGGCAGCCATGCCGACGACCATCGTCGGCTGAGCGTCAGCGATATCGCCCAGCAGGTCGCGCAGCCGGCTGCGCGCCGGCCCCTCGTCGTCGACGATGAGCACGCGCAGGACATCATTCGGGGGTGAGATCGTCATCCCTTGGCACTCCGGAAAGGCAGGCGGATGCGCACGCGATAGCGCCCATCGGCGCAGTCGATGTCGAGCCCCGCCTCGAGGTCGAAGAACAGTGTCAGGCGTTCGCGGATGTTGTCGAGCGCCATGCGGTTGCCGCTGTGATGGCGTCCGGCATCGCAGACCGGGTTGTCCACCTCGACGCGCAGGCTGTCGCTCTGCCGGGCGACACGGACCACGACTTCGCCCGGACCGGTCGAGGGTTCGATGCCGTGATACACGGCGTTCTCGAGCAGGGGTTGCAGCAACAGCGCCGGCACCCGCGCCTGCAACAGGGCGGCGTGTTCGACCGACCCGGCAAGCGGCATCTCCCAGCGTACGCTCAGGCGGTCGCCCAGCCTGAGGCGCTCGAGGTCGATGTAGCGCTCGCACAATGCAAGCTCGTCACCCAGCGGCACCAGCTCGCGGTTCTCCTGCATCAGCGCGCGGAACAGGTCCGCCAGTTCCTCCAGTGCGCGTTCGGCGCGGCGCGGATCGGAACGGATCACGCCCAGCACGCCATTCAGGCTGTTGAACAGGAAATGCGGCCGGATGCGCGCCGTCAGCGCCTGCAATCGCGCCTCGGCCAGCGCCGGTGAGAAACGCCGGCTGCGATACTCGAAATACATCAGGCACAAAGCCGTCGCCGCCAGCGCCCAGACGAGGTGGCGGAACAGGCTGTCGCCCCCGCCCAGCAACGGGTAACTCAGCACCACGGCCAGGACCACGACGGCCACAAGCACCGCGGTCGCCGCACGCGGCGGCAGGGACGCGAGGCGCGGCGAAACGAGATCGAGCATCAGCACCGCGAGCAGCAGGGGGAACTCGACGCGGCCGGCCATCAGCGTCAGCTCGGCTGCAAAGCGCGGTCCTTCGTCCACCCGGATCAGCACGGTGACGAGCGCGAACAGATTCACGGCCAGCAACAGCCGCAGAATCACACCGAGGTTGCGAAAGTCGGGCATGGCACCAGCGCCGAGCGGCATGGTCTTTTGCTTTATACTTTTCATCGTTTCTTCCTGCCGCGACGGCGGCGGAGCCCCTCATGCCAGGCCAGCCGGACCCGGCCAGCCGACATCTTCTTCCGACACGCATTATGACAGACACCACGACGCCGGCCGCTGGCGGCAACGAACCCGCCAAGGCCTGGTCCGGCCGTTTCACCGAACCCGTTTCCGACCTCGTCAAGCGCTACACCGCCTCGGTCTTCTTCGACCAGCGCATGGCGCGCCAGGACATCCGCGGTTCGCTCGCGCACGCAAAGATGCTCGCGCGCCAAGGCATCATCGGCGCAACCGACCTTGCCGACATCGAGCGCGGCATGGCCCAGATCCTGGGCGAGATCGAGCGCGGCGAATTCAGCTGGAACCTCGATGACGAGGACGTCCATCTCAACATCGAGAAGCGCCTCACCGCGCTGGTGGGTGACGCGGGCAAGCGCCTGCACACCGGCCGCAGCCGCAACGACCAGGTGGCGACCGACATCCGCCTGTGGCTGCGCGACGCGATCGACCAGATCCTCGCGCTGATCCGCGCGTTCCAGCACAACCTGCTGGACGTCGCCGAGGCCAACGCCGACACCCCGATGCCCGGCTTCACCCACCTGCAGGTCGCCCAGCCGGTCACCTTCGGCCACCACCTGATGGCCTACTACGAAATGAGCCGGCGCGACGCCGAACGCTTCGCGGATTGCCGCCGCCGCGTCAACCGCCTGCCGCTGGGCTCGGCCGCGCTGGCCGGCACCAGCTATCCGATCGACCGCGAGTTCGTGGCGGCGGAGCTGGACTTCGACGAGGTCTGCTACAACTCGCTGGATGCCGTCAGCGACCGCGACTTCGCCATCGAGTTCTGCGCCGCCAGCGCGCTGCTGATGACTCACCTGTCGCGCCTGTCGGAAGAGCTGATCCTGTGGATGAGCCCGCGCGTGGGCTTCATCGACCTCGCCGACCGCTTCTGCACCGGCAGTTCGATCATGCCGCAGAAGAAGAACCCGGACGTGCCCGAGCTGGTGCGCGGCAAGACCGGTCGCGTCAATGGCAGCCTGATCGCCCTGCTGACCCTGATGAAGGGCCAGCCGCTGGCCTACAACAAGGACAACCAGGAAGACAAGGAACCGCTGTTCGACACCGCGGACACCGTCATCGACACGCTGCGCATCTACGCCGACATGGTGACCGGCATCCGGGTCAAGGCCGATGCGATGCGCGGTGCGCTCACGCAGGGCTACGCCACCGCCACCGATCTCGCCGACTACCTGGTCAAGAAGGGCCTGCCCTTCCGCGACGCGCACGAGGCAGTCGCGCTGGCGGTGCGGGCGGCAGACGTCAAGGGCTGCGACCTGCCGCAGTTCTCGCTGGACGAACTTCGCATCGCGATGGCGCACGTGCCGGGCGCAGCGGAGCGGCTCGGCGACGACATCTTCGCCGTGCTGACGGTCGAGGGCTCGCTCGCCTCGCGCCGCCACATCGGCGGCACCGCACCCGAACAGGTGCGCGCCGCGATCGTGCGTGCGCGCCAGCAGATCGCCTGACGGGCCCCGCCATGGCGGCGGAACGGATCGGCAAGTACGAGGTTCGCCGCCAGCTCGGCGCAGGGGCCACCAGTGTCGTCTATCTGGCCTGGGACCCCTTCAACCTGCGCGAGGTGGCCATCAAGCAGCTGCGCCCCGAGATCCTGCGTGACCGGGAGCGCGGCCGGCTGCATCGTCAGCTGTTCCTGAACGAAGCCGCCTTCTCCGGGCGGCTGCACCATCCGCATATCGTGCAGACCCACGACGCGGTGGTGGACGATCACAACGCCTACGTGGTCATGGACTACGTCCCGGGTGGCACGCTCGAACGACTGACACGCCCAAGCTCGCTCGCGGCCTTCGAACGCGTAATCGAGATCATCTTCAAGGCCAGCCGCGCACTGGACTACGCCTTTCACCAGGGCATCACGCATCGCGACATCAAGCCGGCCAACATCCTGCTGATGACCCCCGAAGGCAGCGACATCCGCGTCTCCGACTTCGGCGCCGCCCTGCACACCGCCCAGGAAACCACGCAGATCGCCGGCGTCGGTTCGCCGGCCTACATGTCGCCGCAGCAGGTGCGCGAGGTGCCGCTCGACCATCGCACCGACATCTACTCGCTCGGCGTGGTCATGTTCGAGCTGCTGACCGGACGCCTGCCTTTCGAGAGCGACAACAACTACACCCTGCTCTACCGCATCGCCAACGACACCCCGCCCAAGCCCTCCGAGCTGCGCCCGGAAGTGCCCGAGGCCCTTGACACCATCGTGCGACGTGCCACCGAACGCGACGTCGAACACCGCTACCAGAGCTGGGCCGAGTTCTCGCACGACCTCGCCCTCGCCTTCCGCAACCACAGCGTCGAGATCACGCGCGGTTCGATACCGGACACCGAGAAGTTCGAAGCCCTGCGCACGATGCACTTCTTCCGTGAGTTCGCCGATGCCGAACTGTGGGAGGTCATCGGCCTGAGCCAGTTCGGCCGCGTACAGCCCGGCACCCTGATCATGCGCGAGGACGAAGGCGGCGACTCCTTCAGCTTCATCCTTGAGGGCGAGGCCCACGTCAAGCGCCGCGGCCACCTGCTCAACATCCTGACGGCAGGCGAGTGCTTTGGCGAAGTCGCCGTCTTCTCCGCGGCTGGGGGCGTGCGGTCCGCATCAGTGGAGGCCGCCACCGAAGTCAGCCTCATCACGATTCGCGCCCACGCACTACGCCGCGCCAGCGACACCTGCCGCATGCGCCTCTACAAGGCCTTCCTCGAAGTCCTGGCGACCCGCCTGTCACTCGCCACTGCCCGCATCAGCAACCTATGAGCCACCCTGCGCTTCCGCTCATCGAGCACGCCATTCGCCAGCGCGTCGGGAACCAGTTCAGCATCCGCGACATCGCCCCCGTCAGCGGCGGATGCATCCACGAAGCCGTCGTCGTCACGGGTCACTGCGAACGCTTCTTCGTCAAGCTGGGCAATGCCGCACGACTGCCGATGTTCGAAGCCGAAGTCGACGGGCTGCTCGCGCTCGCCGCAGCGGACGGCTTCCGCACGCCAACCCCGATCGCCTGTGGCGCTGACGACGCACACGCCTTCCTCGTGCTGGAGCACCTTACGCTCCGGCCTCTTCACTCGGCCGACGAGGGCGCACGCTTCGCCGACGCCCTCGTCCGGCTGCACCGCACGCGCGGCGCGCACTTTGGCTGGCGCCGCGACAACTTCATCGGCAGCACGCCGCAGCGCAACACGCCGGCGGACAACTGGGCGCGGTTCTTCGTCGAACACCGACTTCACCCCCAGTTCGCGCTCGCCCGTCAGCATGGCTTCAGCGGCGAACTCCAGAAACAGGGCGAGCGCCTGTTCGAGCGCGTACCCGCCCTCTTCCTCGACTATCGCCCGACCGAGAGCCTGCTGCATGGCGACCTGTGGCACGGGAACGCAGCCGTCCTCGAGGATGGCACACCCGCGATCTTCGACCCCGCAGTCCATTACGGCGACCGCGAATCCGATCTGGCGATGAGCGAGCTTTTCGGCGGCTTCCCGGGCAGCTTCTACGCCGAGTACCGCAAGGCGTGGCCGATGCAGGACGATTACGAAAAGAGAAAACTGCTATACAGCCTGTATCACATACTTAATCACATGAACCTGTTCGGGCGAGGCTATCTGCGGGAGGCGACGCGGTTGGCGACACGACTGAATGAGGAATTGGGGCGGCGACCGGCTTGAGGCCGTGACGGCAAAGCAGCAAAAGGACTGTCGGATAATCTTACAGTCGCATGCCAAAGGAACAATCTGCCGCAGAAAAACCCCTTCAGAGGCAATTGTTTAACTCGCGACTTTCACTCCGGCGTGAAATTTGCTACGGCTGTACAAGCATACGAATTCCGTCCGCGCCTAAATGGCTATAATTCGATTGGCGCCAACGATCTCAAGGTTAAAGAATCATGAGCAAGACACCGCAAAACAACTCGTCCGAAACACGACGGCGCTTGCTCAAGAGTGTGCTCGGTGCGTCGACGGTGGTCACGCTCGGCTATGGTGGCAACGCAGCCGCAGCGTCGATTTCATGCGTCGCCAAGGTGAGGGATCTGGCGTCCGGCGGTCCCCCCGCAGGCACGGCGCAGTTCACCATGATTGAGCCGAAACCCACTCAAGCTAAGACGAACTGGGGTTGGCTACGGGTTGACGTCAGGCGCTATGATTTATTAAAGAAGGGCCCAGCGTTCGACGCATTCGAGGCTGGCGGGAAGATCTACAAGACGTCTGCGCCCGATGTCGAGGTGGTCGGCGCAAGCCTCGCAAAGAATCAAAATGGCTATCCAAAGGACGCCTGGGTGCTCGCTTATTTTGACGATAGCGGCGCTTTAGTCTCGACCTACCCAAGCGAACAACTCGCTGAACCCGGCGCCACGCCTGCTGCTCAGTCCTGCCTCGCTTCGGTCAATCCGGGCGCCGTCGGCAACTTCACCTTCGGTGGCTGACCCGATACCTGATGCCGTTTCCAGACAGCCCCCGTGACTGGATGAACGCTCACTGCCCGTTGCTCGACGGGCAGTTTGTTTTTCTGGACCCGCAGTGGTGGGACACGCACCTTCTCAGCGACGGCGCCGTCGAGGTGCTGCGTGAAGCTGCACGCGCAATCGAATCAGACCACTTCGAGGCTTTCCTTCAGGATGTCGAAGCAGCAGGCGGCTGGCCACCGGGCTTGGAACGACTGGCTCATGCCTTGACCACCCTGCCGGGTCGCTCCACGACCAAAGGCCAGCCCGAGTGACCCCGTCCGCCTATCGGTTGATCGACCTCGGTGCAGCCCGCGTTGCAGTCAACTCCCCGCTGAACGACTTCAACGCCCACCTCGACTTGGTCTATCAACATCACGGCGACGGAGATCCGCTCAGCTTTGCCGATGTCCGCGTGAGCCTGCTCCCGAGCAGGGGAATGCGGTTCTGGAAAGGCCGGGTTTCGCTGTGGTCCGAGGCGACGTGCCCTTTTGAACCCTACCCGATGCGTAGCGCGCTGCCGCTTTTCGAGTGGGGAAGCAACTGGCTGCTGGCGCAACGTCTCAACGCCTATCTGCTGCTGCACGCAGGGGTGGTCGCGCGGGACGACCGCGCCCTGATCCTGCCCGCTGCACCCGGCTCAGGGAAAAGCACGCTGACCTGCGCGCTGCATCTCGCCGGCTGGCGTTTTATGTCGGACGAGTTCGGTGTGCTGGACCCGGACAGTGGCAATCTGCTGCCGCTGCTCAAACCCGCCGCGCTCAAGAACCGCTCCATCGCCATCATCGGCGCGCACCCGCAGGCCAGGCTTGGACCCGTCTTTCCCGGAACGCGAAAAGGCGATGTGGCCCACTTTGTTCCACTGCGCGACAGCATTGTCGAGCGCCACCGCCACGCTCGCCCGCGGCTGGTCATCTTTCCGCGATACCGCGACGGTGGCACGCTGAAATGTACGCCGCTGGACGCCGCCAATACCGCCATGCGGCTGGGATTGAACAGCTTCAACTACCGCACGCTCGGCGCGGTCGGTTTCGATGCCGTGGTGCGCCTTGCCCGCACGACACGCGCCTTCGAGCTTGAGTACGGCGACCTATCCACTGCGATCGCGCACATCGACACCTTGTTCGCGGAACACGCATGACGCCACCCCTCTCCCGCGAGCTTCAGTTGCTCCTGCGCGCACTGAGCGAACCCCTGGACACCGACAGCGCCACCTGGGAACGCCTGCTGCGGTTGGCGCGCATGACTGCGCTGCATGGAAGGCTGGCTGCGGCCAACCGGGACAACCCCACGGTGCCGGCGCCGGTCCGGCGTCACCTGCTCTCGGCCGAACGGGTCTGCGCCTTCAACAACCAGATGCTGCGGGCAGAACTCGCCGCGCTCGCGGCGCTATGCGATGGGTCGTTCCCCGTGCTGGTCCTGAAAGGCGGCGCCTATGCCCTTCAGAACCAGCGTGTCGGGCACGGACGTTTCGTCTCCGATGTCGACCTGCTCGTTCCGCGCGAACACCTGCGGACCATGGAGCAAGGCTTGCGGGCGGCGGGGTGGGTACCGGCCCAGCTCGATCCGTATGACGAGCGCTATTACCGGGACTGGAGCCACGAGACCCCGCCCATGCGCTTCCCGGGGCGCTTCCTCGAGGTCGACCTGCATCACGCGATAACGCCCGTCACCGGAAGCCTGCATTTCGACCCGGCGCCGCTGTTCGACGCCAGCGTGCCGCTGGCGGACTCCCCATTCCGTACCCTGTCGGCAGAGGACCAGGTGCTGCATGCCTGCGTACACTGTTTCCAGGACGGCGACCTCGCCCTCAGGGTGCGTGAAGTGGTCGATATCGACGGACTCGTGCGCGCGGCGGCCACACAGCACGGCTTCTGGACGCGACTGGTCGGACGTGCCGGACAACTGGGTCTGCAGCGTCCGCTTTGGTACGGCCTGCACTTCGCTCATGCATGGATGGAGACCCCCCTGCCGCAGAGTGCGCTGACCGCTCTGCCCGCCCCGTCCGCCCTGGCACGCAGACTGATGGACCGGCTGGTCCCGCTGGTCATGTTGCCGCCCGACCCCGACCATCCGCCACCCGCATCCGTACGCGTCGCACGGCTGGCCATGCTGGCACGCTACCACCTGCAACGCATGCCGCCGTCCATGCTGCTGCCACACCTCGCCCGGAAGGCGACAGTGCGTCTGCGCGAGCGCTTTACCCACACACCCGCGCAAAATGCAGAAAACCAGCCCTGAGGCTGGTTTTCCATCAATACCGGACGCGGCACGAAACCGCCTGCGCCCTACCGGCGGATCAAATTCAGGCGGCGTCGACGACGCCCGCATCCTTCAGCATCTGCTGCAGTTCACCGCTGTCGTACATCTCGCGCATGATGTCGCTGCCGCCGACGAACTCGCCCTTGATGTAGAGCTGGGGGATGGTCGGCCAGCTGGAATACTCCTTGATGCCCTGGCGGATGTCGTTGTCGGCCAGCACGTTGACGGCCAGCACTTCCTTCACGCCACAGGCTTTCAGGATCTGCACGGCGGCAGACGAGAAGCCGCACTGCGGGAACTGGGGCGAACCCTTCATGTAGAGGACCACGTCGTTGCTGGTGACCTGGTCGCGGATGACGTCTTCGATGCTCATGATGGTTGGGGCCTGAAAAGTTGAGTTTAATAGTCGGGTAATTCTAGTAACGCAACACGAGTGCGTCAATATCGACAGCTCGGCGGCAGGTCAGTCGCGGCCGAGCCAGCGCCCGCCCGAGACACGCTCGATACCGGCAATGTCCTTCCACGAGGCGATCGCCGCGAAGCCGGCATCGGCCAGCAGGCTGCGCACCGCAGCCGCCTGGTCGTAACCATGCTCGAGGAACAGCCAGCCGTCGTCTTCCAGCCGCGACGGCGCCTGCATGACGATCTCCTCCAGATCATCGAGACCGCTCGGCCCTGCCGTCAGCGCTCCAGGTGGCTCGAAGCGCACGTCGCCCTGCTCCAGGTGCGGGTCGGCCGCGGCGATGTAGGGCGGGTTGGCGACGATCAGATCGAAGCGCTCCTCACCCAGCGCAGAGAACCAGTCGCTCTGCACGAAGGACACGCTCGCCCCGAGTCGCGCGGCGTTGGCCATCGCCACCCACAGTGCCTCACGCGATCGATCCAGCGCGGTCACGTCCGGCGCATCGAGCTCGAGCGCCAACGTGATCGCCAGCGCACCGCTGCCGGTGCCCATGTCCAGCACGTGCGCCCCCTTGCGGCCGGAAACATGGGCAAGGGCCAGTTCGACCAGCAGTTCGGTATCGGGACGCGGAATCAGCACCGCCGGCGTGACGATGAATTCGCGGCCGAAGAACTCGCGCTCGCCGGTCAGATACGCGACCGGCTCGCCCGCCAGACGGCGTTCAACCAGTTCGCGATAGGCCGCCCAATCCTCGCCCGCCAGGCGCTGCTCCGGCCAGGCCACCAGCCGCGCAGCCGGACACTGCAACACGTGGCGCAGCAGCACGCGCGCATCCATCAGATCGATCTGCGTCCTCGCCCAGGCCAGCGCACCGGCGATATCGACGCTGTCGGGCGCGCTTGTCGGCGTCCGTTCCGTCATCATTCGTCCGCCAGCGCCGCGAGCAAATCGGCCTGGTGCTCCAGGGTCAGCGCGGCGACGAGCTCATCCAGTTCGCCCTGCATGACGACCTCGAGCTTGTACAGGGTGAGATTGATGCGATGGTCGGTGATCCGCCCCTGCGGAAAGTTGTAGGTACGGATGCGCTCCGACCGGTCGCCGCTGCCGACCAGACTCTTGCGCTGCGCGGCCTCCGCGCTCTGCTGCGCCCGCACCTTCGCGTCGTACAGGCGCGCCGCCAGCACCGACATGGCCTGCGCCTTGTTGCGGTGCTGCGAGCGATCGTCCTGGCATTCGACCACGATGCCAGTCGGGATGTGGGTGATGCGCACCGCGGAGTCGGTCTTGTTGATGTGCTGCCCGCCCGCGCCCGAAGCACGGAAGGTGTCGATGCGCAGGTCGGCCGGGTTGATGTCGACCGCGGCGACCTCGTCAGCCTCGGGCAGCACGGCTACGGTGCACGCCGACGTGTGGATTCGACCCTGCGTCTCGGTCACCGGCACGCGCTGCACCCGATGCCCACCGGATTCGAACTTGAGCTTCGAATACGCGCCATTACCGACGATGCGGGCGATCACCTCCTTGTAACCACCGAGATCGGAGTCGCTGGCCGACACGATCTCCACCTTCCAGCGCTGGCGCTCGGCGTAGCGGGTATACATGCGCAGCAGGTCGCCGGCAAACAGCGCCGCCTCGTCGCCGCCCGTGCCGGCGCGGATCTCGAGGAAGAGGTTGCGCTCGTCGTTGGGATCACGCGGCAGGAGGGCACGCTGCAACGCCTCCTCCAGTTCGGCGATCCGCGCTTCGCCCGCCGCCAGTTCGAGCTCGCCCAACTCGCGCATCTCCGGGTCGGCCAGCAGTTCGCGCGCCGTGGCACAGTCAGCCTCGGCCTGGGTGTAAGCAGCATAGAGCAGGACGACCGGCTCGATCTCGGCGCGCTCGCGCGACAAGTCTCGGAAGGCGTTCATGTCGCGAGCGGACTCCTCGGCCGCGAGGCTGCGGTCGAGTTCCTGAAGGCGCGCGGCGAGATGCTCGAGTTTGTCGCGAATGCTCTGTTTCATGGATGAATGGTGAGCTGCCGCCGCGCCGCAGGCGGGCACGGCGGTCGGCCGGGGCTAGCCCTGGCGCGGGAGGTTGAAGAGCTGGTGCACGAGCTGGCCGACTTCGGCCTTGTGCTCGCCTTCCGCCTGGTTGAGGTAGCGGGTCGGCCCGTGCATCAGCTTGTTGGTGAGTCCGTGCGACAGCGCTTCGAGCACCTTCTGCGGGTTCTCGCCCTTGGCAAGCAGGCGCATGGCACGCTCGAGCTCGGCCTGTCGCAGCGTTTCGGCGCGGTCGCGCAGCGCACGGATCGCGGGCACCGTGACGCGGCCGGCCATCCAGTGCAGGAAACCGTCGACGCGCGTGTCGATGATCTGCTCGGCCTCGATCACCGCCTGCTGGCGGGACTCCATGCCAGCCTCGACGACCTGGGCGAGATCGTCGACCGTGTAGAGGAAGACGTCGTCGAGCGCAGCGATCTCGGGCTCGATGTCGCGCGGCACGGCGAGGTCCACCATCACCATCGGCCGGTGCCGGCGAGCCTTGACGGCGCGTTCGGCCATGCCGAGCCCGACGATGGGCAGGGGCGCGGCCGTACAGGAGACGACCACATCGAAGCGCGGCAGCATTTCGCCGATCTGATCGATGCGCATGGTCTGCGCCCCGAAGCGCTGCGCCAGGACCAGCGCACGCTCGGCCGTGCGATTGGCCACCGTCATCGACTTTGGCTGCGCGCCGGCGAAGTGCGCGGCACACAACTCGATCATTTCGCCGGCGCCGATGAACAGCACATGCTGGTCGGCCACGCTTTCGAAGATGCGCTCGGTCAGATGCACCGCGGCAGCGGCCATCGACACGGTGTTGGCGCCGATCGCGGTCGTCGAGCGAACTTCCTTCGCCACCGCAAAGGTGTTCTGGAACAGCTTGTGCAGCAGCGTGCCCATCGTGCCCGCCTCTTCGGCGTGACGCACGGCATCCTTGACCTGGCCGAGGATCTGCGGCTCGCCGATCACCATCGAGTCGAGCCCGCTGGCGACCCTGAAGACGTGCCGCACGGCATCGCGCTGCGGATAGGCGTACAGGTAGGGCGAAACGTCGTTGAGCGGAACCTGATGAAAGCGTGCCAGCCAGTCGGCCGCATGCTGCGGCTGCTCGGCGGCGAAATACAACTCGGTGCGATTGCAGGTCGACAGAATCGCGGCTTCGCGCACCGAATCGGCATGCGTCAGATCGTGCAGGGCCTGACCCAGCCGCTCAGGCTGGAACGCAACGCGTTCGCGGATGGCGAGCGGTGCCGTGTGGTGATTCAGGCCGAGGGCGTAAAGCTGCATTCGAGATCTGGCTAAGTCGGCGCACTGCGACGCGATGCCGCGGATTATAGCATCGCGGTTTCCGCCCAAAACTTGAGCGGAATCAGCCACTTTCTAACGACGATTGGACAGCTGAAAGCAAAACGGGCCGACACATGGTCGACCCGTTCGCGAAATTCTTGGTGGCCAGGGACGGAATCGAACCGCCGACACGCGGATTTTCAATGGATTCATTGGCGAATAATCCTTTTAAAACATGGATTTAAACGCCAAATTCGGCCTGTGCCACACAATGTGCTACAGCCAAATGCCATGATTTCAGCGCGCCGCTGGCTTTCGGGGCGACGTGAGTATGCCACGCCCGACTGGTCTCTGCACAGCCTCAATGGCCCTATCGAGTTCCCCTGCTTCCACCGCCTGTTTGACAAGCTTCAGCACAGGCACAAGTTGGTCTTTGTCGCCGATGACGATGGTCGTCATCTCATCTCGAACCTTCAGTGTTCTGTTGCCGTACCTTACCTGCAACTTCAACTGACCATCGTCGTCGATCCAGAACCATCGTCTAGCTGGTCGTTCGGTCATCAACGTGACCTGCTGATTGGTCTCTGGATCTGCAGCAGTACGCATGAAGCGTCTCATGTACTGCCGCCCTTGCAGATACTCCTCTGCTACTTCGATCTGCTCGTGCAATGCCTTCATCAACTTGTGACGCCTGAACATCGTTGGCGTCAGCTTCTTGAATCGTTCTTCAGCTGAAACGTTGAGTGTCTCAAGCAGGCTTGTCATTTCGGAATCCTTCGTTGTTCAACACGTTTTGATCCTACGTGGAACAAATAAGGATTCCTAGGAAAGAACAACCTAGCCCCGTCGGCACCTCGTGCAAATCTCAAAAAAGCGACTGCTGCACGTTGTTCTTTAAACTTCCTGCGACAGACTCACTCTGTGCAAGTATGAAAACACGTTCAAGTGTTTTAATTCCGACACCATCAATTCTCGCCAACTGATTCAGCTGAACAATGCTTGGATCACGCACAGCATCGAAAAGAGCCTCAACATAGTTTCTACGTAACCCAGAGACCTCCGCGACAGTCGCTACATCACGTGACAATATCCACGCCTTCATACTCTCAAAGAGGTCATCACCTGCTCTTGGATCGTACCTATAAATCTCCACATCAATTTTTAGGTTACCAAGATACCTCTGCATCAACTCCAAACTTACACTCGGATCAATCCCGCCCTTATCTGCACCCAGCAAAGGAAATGCAATTGACTGCACCCCCCGCTCCTCGTATGTATCTACAAATCGCTTCAGACCCGCATGGAGATACTCAAGCTTCGACGGATACCTCCAATGTCTCTTGGTAGGAAAATTTAATATCCACCTATCCGTACCCTTGTAAATCCAAAGCAACCCTATATCGATTTTTTTCTCTGCGCAAAGCTGAACATACCTCTTGTACAAATCTGGGTAACGCAACCGAATCTCGAGAGCAATACCCGCACCCATCACTCCAACACAGTTAACCGTGTTAACGATAGTCTGGCATTTACTCTTAAATATGTTTCCATTTACCACTAAAGAACCCATGACATTCCTAAAAAAACAATTCTCGCGATACTACTGCCTCGCAACCGTAGCTCCTTACCATCCGAGCCGTCTCTGGCGATGCACAGTGCACCCTGACAATATAATCAGGAGCGACAAATGGAAAAATTAGCACTTCCGCACAACGTTTTCTTTTACCATCAGTAAAGTCATTCCAATACGATGCCCTTAAAACATCCCAAGGCATATATATCAGATCCTTCACCTCTCTATAAAACCTTGTTTCGCGCGACGCTGCATTGCCATCCGTGTACAAATAATCATAACTGTCAAGAACCGAAAGAGAAATCTCCAATAAGCACAGCTCGTTTTGCAAATGCTTCCTAACATAAAGCATCGGATTTCTTACGTTAATGTAAAGCGGAGCATAATCATGAACCTTTCTGTTGTAAAACGGCTCAATCCTTTCCCTCCGCTTTTGAACATCCTGATTTGAAATATCAATAGGCTTAAACTCTGAAAATGCTTGCGTATTGCTTACCACCCCATCATCCAGAATGCTCTTTATATTATCCCGATGCGTGATATGCCAGAGCGAATGAACGCCGAACACTTTTAAATGTGACGCTACCGTCGTCCGTTCCTCGACGTTCAATGTTGGTTGCTGCTCACCGCCCTGGGAATATTTTACTGAACCAGAATCCTCAATGCCGCAAGACACCCCTTGCTGGGACTCACTCTTTGTACGTTTCTCCCCACCAACTGACTGAACATCACTACAAGATTCTACGTTTGATGAAGACACCAAGGTTGTCTGAGAGATCTCAGTCGGCTTAGCTTCTTCATTTTTTTTATCACCCGAAGCAGGAGAGTCTAGAAAAAACTCATTCTCCTCGAGCTGCTTCAGGCGTTTTGCCCTCTGAATAGCTCTCTGAATAGCTTCTTGATTTTTTCTATAAGCAGTCTCTGCCGAATCTTCGACCTTTTCTTTTTTTACACGACCCTCATTTTTTAACTCTCTTCTCTCACCCGCTCTTGAGGAAGCCCCGCTCATCATTGAAATGAGCCATATCACAAACAACCCGACAATCCACTCCATAGACCCACCTCAATGCAATAAATTCATGAAGCTTTGAATTGTCGCCTTTAGTTCCGAAAATGACTTAAGAACTCGACGGGCAATGAGTCTCCGCATTCAATTAAACCTCAAAATAATAGCCTCTCATCCTGATAAAACCACATCCCGAATATAACTAATCACATCATAACCTTCGGAATCTCGACCGTTCTGAATGCTTCTTCCCAATATCCTGCTATCGCAAAATCAGGATCATCGACAAAGTGCGCGAGTTGCTCTTTAAGCGCATACACACTTTTCTCGACCCCGTCATACAGAACTTCGTCTCTTGAAAACGGAAGAAAGCCGCCGCTGCTCACTGGCAAGTGAGACTTCCTGAACCACTCTTTCCTCGACATAAGACGCAGCGCGAAGCGGTTTCGTCGCATCGCCTCATATCTCATCTCGCGATACTTTTGTGACAGAAACTTCTTCGCTAGCTTGAAAGCTGTTTTCGATACGCGATCAAGGCATCTTCCCTGTGCTGCCTCTAGCCTTCGCTCATGAACTCGGTCACTGGCTTTTTTGCTTTTGGCTCTCCTCTCTGGTTCCGCTCTTTCTGAACGATCTCAAGACCAAGTCTTTTTAGACGGTTAATCGCCTTTACAACGTCGATGTTGTTGCACTTGTTCTCCTTACACACAGCGTCCATCGCGGCATAAAGGGCCTCCATCCCTGGCGAATCTTTCTTCAAAACTCCCTCGCCTTTAAGCTTAGCCCTCAACACCTCCAACTTCGCTTGCTGATTCTTCAGTGCAGCTTCAGCCGCTACGATCTGCTCTTCAATCGTCAACTTCTTCTTAGTGCCTGCTCTCATCACGTGCTCCGCAGTTTCACCACATAATGTGTAAATTCTGATTTAATCGTACAGCCTGTTGAATTCCAATCAGGTTTTCTAAGCAGTTCCGTTCTAGGAATCCTCTTTCGCCATCATTAACATGAAGTCATCGATAACATGGTGGCGCTCAAAATGGGACAAGCAAAAACCCTCAACGAGAAAGAGTTCAAACGAGTCTTGGCCATAGTCGCTACGACACGTTATGCAGAGCGTGACCGCATGGTGCTGTTGATGTCGTTCTGGGGTGGTCTTCGTGTCGGCGAGATTGCAGCACTCCGTATCGGCGATGTTGTTGGAGCAGATGGAAGCATCAAGCAGCAGTTCACCCTGACGCCCGAGCAGACGAAGGGGAACAAACCTCGAACGGTGATGGTAGCTGAGAAGCTTCGAAAGGAGCTAGCGTCATATGTCGCTGGCTTGAAGCACAAGGACCCAAAACGGGCACTGTTTGGCTCACAACGCTCACGTGATGGGTTCTCGGCGAACACCTTATGCAAACGTATGAACCACCTCTTCGCACTAGCTGGAATCGACGGTGCAAGCTCCCACTCGGGGCGACGTACCTTCATCACGACGTTAGCGAACAAGGGCGTGGGCGTGCGGGTGCTGATGGCCCTTGCAGGACATCGAAACATCGGCACAACGCAGCGATATATCGACCTCAACGACGAGCTTGTAAAGGTTGCCGTCAACCTCATCTAAGCAACGGCTTCAGACGTGAAAAAGGGGTTGAACTTTGATGCTCAACCCCCTGCCTTGATCTCGTTTGCTTTGACTAAGGGTGTTGCAGACGAGATCAATCCAACACGATCACCGTCACTGCGCCCTTGGCCTGCAGCCTTTTCAACTGCTCGGCCACCTTGCGTGGATCGTCTTCCTCGATCATCAGAAGCTTAAAGGTCTTGGACCTCAGCATCTCGATCAACTCTTGCTTGTTCTTTGGCTTGATCATTCTTGGCTCCCATCTTCATCGCCGCGATGTATTGTTCCCGCTCCTTCCATTCACGTTTATTTATGGTGACGTGCTCTGGCTCGAAGGTGAAGAAATCATCGTTTAGCGTTGGGCCGTCAAGTACTGCGATCTGCGTGGATGCACTTTTGAGAGAGTAGGCCGCAATCCGATCATGATCTTCATTGAGCTTCTGAAACTGCATGTAGCAGCCGCTCTCGTTCTTGTAGCCAATCCCTCTTGATCCGAAGTATGTCTTGAAGCCATCCGTGACGATGTAGCTCGGGTTATTGACCAAACCGTCTAGCTTCATCATCCTTTTGATGAACACCTCTTCATCGCTGGCGGTTTGCTGGATGATCATATGTGAATGCCAATGACCAGTCTCACTACGTTCGACTGCAACAATACCTTTAACGTATCTGTTCCTTGATGACCCATTGTTCAAGAAGCTATTCATGAGCCTTACAAAGCCTTTTGTCGCAATGATCGCATTTTCTTTTGAAGGATCTCTCCAACCTCTTGTCTCAGCATAGCGATAGCCTGGGTGCAATGTGATCGCCCAGTTCGCCTTTGCGTGACCTTGCGACTCCCTCAGCAATCCCAGGATCAACTGATTCATATTTTCTTTAGTGGTTCTTCTCATTCCTCAGCCCAATCCTTACAGACAATACCTCACCAACTAAACCCCAACGGAGTTCAGCGCCAGGCCGCGATATCGAAAACATCAATATGCGTAAGTCGCGTAGCACGTCTTCACGACTCACATTTATTTATGCTTTCGGGGCTTGCGTTATTGTAAAGTTGAGATGAATATTTTAATTAAATTTAGCGCCAGACCATAGGAATTTTTAATTATTAACCCTCGGTCTGTTCTGCCTTGTCGTTTGGACGACGCTTTTTGTTCTTTGCTGATGCTGTCAAGTCTTCGGCCTTTGGCTTCCACCGCTTGCCTGCGATCCTGTCTGCGATCATCGTGGGCTTGAGATGTGAGTAGTGCTTCTCAATCATCTTGACTGACGTGCCCATCTGAATCGCTAAATCATGGATGCTGATGTCGCCGCCCTTGTTCAACATCACGTACGTTGCGTAGGTGTGTCGCAGTGAATACAGGGTTCGCTCATTGCCTTGTGCATCTGTCAGCAGCTTGTATTTCACGAGAAACTGCTTGAACGTGGCGCCGAGGGCGTTGGTGACCGTTCCATCAGAGAGCCTGAACACGAGATCATCACGCTTCTGTTTGAGCAGTTGATCGAATGTCAGGCCCTTGTAGGCCTCAAAGCCGTTCTTGATGTTCGTCAGCCACGTTTCCACGTTGTGACGCGCGATAAGCTCTCGTGGCCCTGTCTTTCCATCGACGTGGAGCTTCAGATACCGCTCCCCGCTTTTGTCGGTGTGCCACTCGATGTTCGACCACTTCAGCCCCAAGCTTTCGGTGCCATGCCGCATCCCTGTGTTGGCAAGGATATTGACGTAGTTGTGCAGCAGCGACCGCATCATGCGTGTCTTGGCCGTATGGCCTTGCTTGGCAAACTCGGGCAAATACCTTTGGACCGTTCTCCACTCTTCACTCGTGAATGCGGGTCGTCGGGTCGATTTCTTGCCTCGGTTCTTCAACTCGGGTATTTGACTCTGCTGCATCCAGCCACGAGCAACCGCCACGTCGAACACTCTGTTCAATGCGCTCACGTGGTTTGTGATCGTTGATGCTGCTGGATCGCGGCCTAGCTTCTCGGCTCGCCACGCATCGAACTGTTCAAGCTCATGCACATCGACGTTGTTGATGTGCTTGCCGCCAAAGTACGGAATGAGCCAACGCTCAAGGACTTGGATGTAGGTGATGTAGGTCTTCTTACCGTGACCTGCATCGAGCGCGTCCTGCATCTCTTTGATCGCGATCCTTGCCACCGCATCAAAACGTCGAGATACCGCAGGCTGACCGAACTTGTGTCGGTACTTCGCCTCCATGTACGCGTCTTTGGCGACCGACTTCGCACGATCCAAATCAGGAGTTTTGGTAGACATGCGATGCCAGCCACCGTCGGCCAACTTGTAACGGGCTTGCCAAGCCTTGATGGCGCCTCGTTTGTACAAGACGACTTCACCATCGAGCAAATGAATCAGAGGATGTTTGTCTGATGGTGGTAGATTCTGGCTCATTCACAGAATCTACCATGGTTGCAGCATTGCGCCGCTTCAGACTGTGCTACGTGTGTGCTATGAGTGCCGTAGCACAGAACCACACGTAACCCATTGAATTCTGGTGGCCAGGGACGGAATCGAACCGCCGACACGCGGATTTTCAATCCGCTGCTCTACCAACTGAGCTACCTGGCCGAAGAGGTCCGCATTATAGCCCGAACGAAGGCTCCGTCAAGATAAATTTTTCACTTTCTTCCATGCCGCGCCCGCCCCGGCTCAAACTGTGCGGCCGGCCACACAGCCCCGCCCGCTGCGCGCTACGATGTCGTTCGCACGGACCGAGGGCCCGGTCGATAGAGGACAAGATGCGCGTACTGCTGGTTGAAGACGACCCGACCCTGGCGGGCGGAATCACTGAATTCCTGCGCGGCCAGGGGGACGAAGTCTGCCACGAGGTGGACGGCCTCGCCGCCGACCGGCGCCTGCAGGACGAGGGCTTCGACTTCGTGCTGGTCGACGTCGGGCTGCCCGGACTCGGGGGCTACGAGGTCGTGCGCCGGATTCGCAGTCGTGGCCAGCGGCTTCCGGCGATCCTGATCACCGCGCGCGACGCACTCGACGACCGGATCTACGGACTCGATCTCGGCGCGGACGACTATCTCGTCAAGCCATTCCAGCTCGCGGAACTGACCGCACGCATGCGCGCCGTGCAGCGGCGAGGGAGCGCCATGGGCGCGCCGCCGCTGAGCTTTGGTCCGCTGCTGCTGGACGCCGAGGGACGACTGGCGGAGCTCGACGGCGAGGCCCTGGCGCTGACCGGGCGCGAATGGGACATCCTCGAAGCCCTCGTGCGCGCCGACGGGCGCACGGTGGCACGGGAACGCCTGCAGGGCGACGGTAGCGGCAACGCGCTGGAAGTGTACGTGTCGCGTCTCCGTCCCCGGCTTGAGGCGGCAGGGCTCCTGATCCGCACGGTGCGCGGCTTCGGCTATCGCCTCGAACGACTGAAGGATCGACGCGACGGTGCAGCCTAGCCTTCGCCGCAACCTGCTGCAGGCGCTTGCCGGCCCGACCACGCTGCTGATGCTCGCCGCAGGTGCCGTGGCCTACGGCACGGCCAAGAGTGTCGTCAACAGCGCGTACGACCAGAACCTGCTCAACCTCGCGCACGGCGTCGCCAGCCATGTCCACCCGATCGGCAATTGGCCCGAGCTGGACCTCCCGGCCGAAGCCGAACGCATGCTGCGCACCGACACCCAGGACGAGATCTTCTTCCGGGTGCGCGACGAACGGAACCGCGTGCTGGGCGGGGATGCCGACTTCCCCATCCTGGACGACCTTGATCCGGCCTCGACCTTGCCGATCCCTTACCAAGCCGAGCCCGCGGCCGGCGCGAACACCCCGCCGCCGAAGCCCCCGCGGACAGCGGTGTTTCGCGAGCTGGAATATCGAGGCGAACCGGTGCGCGCCGTGCGCCTGTACCGCAGCGTGGGCGACGGCGGCATCTACGTCACGGTCGGGGAGACCCTGCACAAGCGCCGGGACGCAATGGATCGGCTGCTGCTGGGCTTCGTCTCGGCCAGCGTACTGCTAGCGCTCGCCGCTGCCGTCGCCGCGCGCTTCGGCATCCCCTCCGGCCTTGCCCCGCTGCAACGCCTGGCCGACTCGTTACGCAGACGTGCCGGCACCGACCTGTCCGCGATCGACCTCGCCGCCGTGCCGGACGAGATCCGCGAAGTGGTCGGTGCACTCAATGCCTTGTTCGAACGCCTGCGCAAGGCCAGCGCCCGGCAGCGCGAATTCCTGCAGGACGCAGCACACCAGTTGCGCACGCCGCTGGCCGGATTGCAGATGCAGCTCGAGCTGCTCGAAGCCCGGCCGCTGGACGAGACCGCGCGGGCCCGCCTGCGGAGTTCGGTCGATCGCGTCACCCGTCTGGCGAACCAGCTGCTGGCGCTGGCGCGCGCCGAGTCCGGCGGTCGCATGCTCGCGGACGCCACGCCGGTCGAACTGGCGCCACTGATCGACGACCTGGTCGAAGGCTGGCTGGAAGTCGCCGACCGCCGCGGCATCGATCTCGGCATCCAGCGCGAGGCGGTGAGTCTCGTCGGCGACCCTACCCTGCTGCAGGAGCTGATCTCCAACCTGATGGATAACGCATTGAAGTACACGCCAGCCGGCGGCAGCGTGACCCTCCATTGCAGCCAGGCAGCCGACGGTCATCGCATCGAGATCGAGGTGGCGGACACCGGACCGGGCATCCCCGAATCCGTCCGCGCGCAAGTCTTCGAGCGTTTCTATCGCCACACCGGCACGACCGTGGGGGGCAGCGGGCTCGGGCTACCGATCGCGCGCGAGATCGTGCACTGCCACGGCGGCCACATCACCCTCGCCAGCGGCGCTCACGGGCATGGCACGGTCGTTCGCGTCAGCCTGCCCGCCTCGAACGACAGGGGGCGGTGAGCCCTCGCTCACCGCCCCCTGTCCGGCCCCAGGCCCTTGGCCCTTCCCGCTTCGGGAACGGGCCGGGGACGCGACTCAGTGGCTCGATGCCGCCGCGGCGCCGATGCCGGTTTCCGCACGCACCCGCTGCGCGAGATAACCGGCGCGGTCTTCACGGGCACGCGCGCTGCCGTCGAGAATCGAGAACAGCCAGATGCCGATGAAGCCGGCCGCCATCGAGAACAGCGCGGGCGAGGTGTAGGGGAAGAGCGCCGACCCCTTCGGATTGCCCAGCGTGGCCTCCCACACCGACGGCGACACGATCGTGAGCGCCACCGCGGTGATGAGGCCGATGAAGCCACCGATGGTCGCGCCACGCGTCGTGCAGTCCTTCCACAGCACCGACATGAACAGCACCGGGAAGTTAGCCGAAGCGGCGATCGCGAAGGCCAGCGACACCATGAAGGCGATGTTCTGCTTCTCGAACGCGATGCCCAGGATGACGGCAACGAAGCCCAGCACCAGCGTGGTGATGCGCGACACCTTCAGCTCGGCCGCCGAGTCGGCCTTGCCCTGCTTGAACACCGTGGCGTACAGGTCATGCGACACCGCCGAGGCGCCGGAGAGCGTCAGGCCGGCAACCACCGCCAGAATGGTGGCGAAGGCGACCGCCGAGATGAAACCGAGGAAGACGTTGCCGCCGACCGCGTTCGCCAGGTGGATCGCCGCCATGTTGCCACCGCCCATCAGGCCACCCTTGGCATCGAGGAAGCTGGGGTTGGTGGACACCAGCACGATCGCACCGAAGCCGATGATGAAGGTCAGGATGTAGAAGTAGCCGATCCAGGTCGTCGCCCAGAACACCGACTTGCGCGCCTCCTTGGCGTCCGGCACGGTGAAGAAACGCATCAGCACGTGCGGCAGGCCCGCGGTGCCGAACATCAGCGCCATGCCGAAGGAGATGGCCGAGATCGGGTCCTTGATGAAGGAACCCGGTCCCATGATGGCCTGGCCGAGCAGTCCGGCCTCCTCTGCCGTCTTGCCTCCGGCGATCGCGCCCTCGGTCTTGATGCGCACCGCGTCGGCGAACAGCGCCTCGGGCGAGAAGCCGTAGGCAAGCAGGACCATGAAGGCCATGAAGGAGGCGCCGCCCAGCAGCAGGCAGGCCTTGATGATCTGCACCCAGGTCGTCGCCGTCATGCCGCCGAACAGCACATACACCATCATCAGCGCACCGACGATCACGACCGCCATCCAGTACTCGAGCCCGAACAGCAGCTTGATGAGCTGGCCCGCGCCAACCATCTGCGCGATCAGGTAGAAGGCCACCACGACCAGCGTACCCGAGGCCGCGAAGGCGCGGATCGGCGTCTGCTTGAAGCGGTAGGCGGCGACGTCGGCGAAGGTGAACTTGCCGAGGTTGCGCAGCTTCTCCGCCATCAGGAAGGTGATCACCGGCCAGCCGACCAGGAAGCCGATGGAGTAGATCAGGCCGTCGTAGCCGCTGATCATCACCGCCGCCGAGATGCCGAGGAAGGACGCGGCCGACATGTAGTCGCCGGCGATCGCGAGCCCGTTCTGGAAGCCGGTGATGCCGCCGCCGGCCGTGTAGAAGTCCGCCGCCGACTTGGTCTTCGCCGCGGCCCACTTGGTGATGTACAAGGTGCCCATGACGAACACCCCGAACATGATGATCGCGGTCCAGTTCGTCGCCTGCTTCTCGGCCTGGCCGAGGTCGCCACCGGCGGCGAGCGCAACGAGGGACAGTGCAGCCAGCGCCAGGCCCGCGGAGAGACGTGCGAGATGAGCGTTCATTTGCCGCTCTCCTTGACGATATCGGCGGTCAGCGCATCGAACTCGGAGTTCGCGCGGCGCACGTAGATGCCGGTGATGATGACGGTGAAAGCGATGACGCCCAGGCCGACAGGAATGCCGACGGTCATCACTCCCTCGCCGAGCCGGACGGCCAGCGACTCCTTGCTGAACGCGATCACCGCGATGTAGCCGTAGTACACGACCAGCATGATGATCGTCAGCAGCCAGCCGTAGGACGTGCGAACCCCCACGAGCTTCTGGTATTTCGGATTGGCGGTGATTTTCTTCACCAGATCGTCTTCCATGTTTCCCCTCCTCGCCTTTAGTGAACCGGCCGGGCAGGCGCCCAGTCCGACACAAGGTAGGGTCGAAGACTTACATTCCGCTTACGCGCTCATAAAAATATCTTTTAATAACAAATACTTAACGCAATCTTAACGCCAGCTGAACGCATCAACCTAGGGGATAGACATCGCCCTGCACCGCCGGCGGCAGCTGCAGATGGGAGCGCGGGAACACCACGCGCGCCAGGGTGCCCTGCCCCGCCGGGTTGGCATCCAGCGTGACGGTCGCACGGTGCAACTCCGCAATCTCGCGCACGATCGGCAAGCCGAGCCCGGACCCGTCCACACCGCTGCCGAGCACACGGTAGAAGCGTTCGAACACGCGCTCGCGGTCGGCATCCGGAATCCCGAGACCGGAGTCCTCGATCTCCAGCACCGGAGAACCTGCGAAGCGCGTGCGTACGGTGACATGGCCACCGCGCGGCGTGTATTTGATCGCGTTGTCCACTAGGTTCTTCACCAGTTCGCGCAACAGCACCGCATTGCCTTCGACGAGCAGCTCGCCTTCGCCGCCCTCCGCGCCGAGATCGATGCTCTTGGTCTGCGCGCGTGGGAACAACTCCAGCGCCACCTCGCGCACCACCGCACCCAGATCCACCGGCTCGACCGCGTACAGCTTTTCAAAGCTCGCCTCGGCCCGCGCCAGCGACAGCAACTGGTTGATGAGGTGGGCGGCACGGTCCGTGCTCTCGGCAATATGGGCGAGCGACTGCCGCAACTGCTCGGGATCGGTCTCATGCAGCGCAAGATCGGTCTGCATCTTCAGGCCGGTCAGCGGCGTGCGCATCTGGTGCGCGGCGTCGGCGATGAAGCGCTGCTGCGCCTGGAGGTTCTCCTCCAGCCGCGCCATCATGTCGTTGAAGGCGATGATCAGCGGACGCACCTCCTCGGGCACGCTGGCCGGCGGGACGGGCGACAGATCGGTCGGACGCCGGCGGCGGATCAGGCTCTGCAAGCGGTTCAGCGGGGCGATGCCGCGCGACAGGCCCACCCATACCAGCACCACCGCAAGCGGGATGATCGCGAACTGCGGCAGCAACACCCCGGTCACGACGCGCGACGCGAGGTCGCTGCGCTTGTTGCGCGTTTCGGCCACCTGCACCAGCACCAGGGGCGATGCGTCACCCTCACCCGGACGCAGCAGACGATAGGCAACACGCGTCTCCTCACCGTGGATGATCTCGTCGCGGAACAGCACCTCCTCGCCCACCGGACTGACCAACTGCTGCGGTCGCGGAATCTCCGGGTCGCCAGTCAGTGTCACGCCCTGCTCGTCCGCCACCTGAAAGTACAGCACGTCGTCCTGGTCGGCACGGAACAGCGCCCGCGGCGGTGCCGGGAAATGCACGACGACCTGGCCGTCGGCGAGCGTCACTAGGCGCGAAAGCGCACGCACGCTGTCGGCCAGTGCAAGATCGTAAGGCTGGTTCGCGATGTTGTCGGCGACGTTGTGGGTGACGATGATCGAGATCGGCCACAGGAACAGCAGCGGCGCGAGCATCCAGTCGAGGATCTCGCCGAAGAGCGAATTCGGCGGCCCGGTGCGCCTGGCGCCGGGCGCCACCTTCTCAGGCTTTCGTCGCCGGGACCGCATCCGAGTTTTCCAGGCAGTACCCCAGCCCGCGAACGGTCACGATCCGCACCCCACTGGCCTCCAGCTTCTTGCGCAGGCGATGGACATACACCTCGATGGCATTGCTCGAGACCTCTTCGCCCCATCCGCACAGATGGTCCACCAACTGGTCCTTGCTGACGAGGCGCCCGACACGCAGCAGAAAGACCTCCAGCAGCCCGATCTCACGCGCGGACAGCTCCAGCACCTGTCCATCCACCTTCACCACGCGGTCAGCCTGGTCGTAGGACAGCCGTCCCAGCTCCAGGCAACGCGCCTGCCCGGTGCCGCGGCGCGTCAGCGCCCGCACCCGCGCCTCGAGCTCCGGCAGCGCAAAGGGCTTGGTCATGTAGTCGTCGGCCCCGGCATCGAGACCTCGCACCCGGTCATCGACGCCGTCCTGCGCAGTCAGGATCAGCACCGGCAGCGCCGACTTGCGCGCGCGCAGCCGCTTGAGCACCTCGATGCCCCCCAGGCGCGGCATGCCGAGGTCGAGAATGAGCAGATCGTAAGGCTGCGAGGCCAGCGCCGCATCGGCCTCGACGCCGTTATCCACGTGATCTACCGCATATCCGCTGCGCTTGAGGGCACGACCAATGCCGTCGGCGATCACTGGGTCATCTTCGGCGAGAAGAATGCGCATGAAATTCCGGATGTAAGTTACGTGTAAGCGGTCGCGCCTAGCATCGGTCCCGCTGTTCTCCTTTTGCTCGGTCATCGGAAGCGCGCCAGCACGGCTTGCGCGCTTCAGGGAGCGGCCTGCTCAAGCCGTCGCCGCTCCCTGCCGACTTTTCTCCGACCGCCCTTGCCTCTTTCCCTGCGCAGATCACGTGCCGGACGAGGTCGTCGATCGTCCCAAGTCCCGAAGATTATCCCACGGTTTGCGCAGCCTTCCGTGATCGCTGCGCGCGGCCCACCGAGGACCAACACGCGTCGCGTGAACGACTCGCGTGAACGACAAAAGCCCCGCTTGCGCGAGGCTTTTGTCTTGAAGCCAGTGCAGCCCCGATGAACCGGGGCTGCGGACCGGGCATTACATGCCCATGTCCATGCCGCCCATACCACCCATGCCGCCCATGCCCGGCATGCCGCCGGCCGGCTTGTCTTCGGCCAGCTCGCCGACCATGCAGTCGGTGGTGAGCATCAGGCCGGCGACGGACGCGGCGTTCTGCAGCGCGGTGCGGGTGACCTTGGTCGGGTCCAGCACGCCCATCTCGACCATGTCGCCGTACTCGCCGGTCGCAGCGTTGTAGCCGAAGTTGCCCGACCCCTCGACGACCTTGTTGACCACCACCGAGGCTTCGTCACCGGCGTTGGCGACGATCTCGCGCAGCGGCTGCTCCATGGCGCGCAGCACGATCTTGATGCCGGCGTCCTGGTCGTGGTTGTCGCCCTTCAGGCCGCCCAGGTTGGCGCGGGCACGCAGCAGCGCAACACCGCCGCCCGGGACGATGCCCTCTTCCACTGCAGCGCGGGTGGCGTGCAGGGCGTCTTCGACGCGGGCCTTCTTTTCCTTCATTTCGACTTCGGTCGCGGCACCGACCTTGATCACGGCCACGCCACCGGCCAGCTTGGCCACGCGTTCCTGCAGCTTCTCGCGGTCGTAGTCAGAGGTCGCTTCCTCGATCTGCACGCGGATCTGCTTGACGCGAGCTTCGATGCGCTCGGCCTGGCCAGCACCGTCGATGATGATGGTGTTTTCCTTGCCGACTTCGATGCGCTTGGCCTGGCCCAGATCTTCCAGGGTGGCCTTCTCCAGCGTCAGGCCGACTTCCTCGGCGATGACCTGGCCGCCGGTCAGGATGGCGATGTCTTCCAGCATGGCCTTGCGACGGTCGCCGAAGCCCGGGGCCTTGACGGCGCAGGTCTTCAGGATGCCGCGGATGTTGTTCACCACCAGGGTGGCCAGGGCTTCGCCTTCGACGTCTTCGGCGATGATCAGCAGCGGACGGCCGGCCTTGGCGACTTGCTCCAGCACCGGCAGCAGGTCACGGATGTTCGAGATCTTCTTGTCGAACAGCAGGACGAAGGGGTTGTCGAGGATCGCAACCTGCTTGTCCGGGTTGTTGATGAAGTAGGGCGACAGGTAGCCGCGGTCGAACTGCATGCCTTCGACGACGTCGAGTTCGTTCTGCAGCGACTTGCCGTCTTCGACGGTGATGACGCCTTCCTTGCCGACCTTGTCCATCGCGTTAGCGATGATGTCGCCGATGTCGCTGTCGGAGTTGGCCGAGATCGAGCCGACTTGGGCGATTTCCTTGTTGGTCGAGCAGGGCTTCGACAGCTTCTTCAGCTCGTCGATGGTGGCGATGACGGCCTTGTCGATGCCGCGCTTCAGGTCCATCGGGTTCATGCCGGCGGCGACGAACTTCATGCCTTCGCGCACGATCGACTGGGCCAGCACGGTAGCGGTGGTGGTGCCGTCACCGGCGATGTCCGAGGTCTTGGAAGCGACTTCCTTGACCATCTGCGCGCCCATGTTCTCGAACTTGTCCTTCAGTTCGATTTCCTTGGCGACGGAGACACCATCCTTGGTCACGGTCGGGGCGCCGAACGAGCGCTCCAGCACCACGTTGCGGCCCTTCGGGCCCAGGGTCACCTTGACTGCGTTGGCGAGGATGTTGATGCCGGCGACCATGCGTTCGCGGGCGGAATCACCAAACTTGACTTCTTTAGCTGCCATTCTTCAGAACTCCGTAAATGTTTCGGTTAGCGTTTCAGGGATTGGCGGAGGCTCAGGCCTCGACCACGCCCATGATGTCTTCCTCGCGCATCACGAGGAGCTCTTCGCCTTCGACCTTGACGGCCTGGCCGGCATACTTGCCGAACAGCACCTTGTCGCCCACCTTGACGGCCATCGGACGCACCTTGCCGTCGTCCAGGATCTTGCCGTTGCCGACGGCCAGCACTTCGCCCTGATCGGGCTTCTCGCCGGCGCTGTCCGGGATCACGATGCCGCTGGCGGTCTTGCGTTCGGCTTCCAGACGCTTGACGATCACGCGATCGTGCAGGGGACGAATCTTCATCGAGTTCTCTCCTATCTACGGTTCAACTGTTTGGGTTGATTGAGTTGCGGGCCGGGCCCGCGGATAAATTCGCAGTCTGCTTCTGCGCGGCGATATCGCTATCGCACGAAGCTTGTTAGCACTCACTGCCAACGAGTGCTAATAATAGGGACGGGTTGGGGGGATTTCAAGGGTGCTTCGAACTAAAAAGTTTTCAGGTCATCTGCTCGGGCTGCTGTCACTGTGTGTGACCCTGCTGAGCCCGTGCGCAACGGCCAGCGGCACACCGTGGCAGGGCGCCGCGTTCGAAGGCGATCGCGCCAGCCTGGCGCGCCTGGCGGCGGCGGGGGCCGAAGTCGTTCGCGTCTATCGGCAGGCCGACGCATGGGTGCTCGACGAAGCCCAGCGGCTCGGCATGAAGGTGGTGATGGGTCTGTGGCTGGAACACCCGCGCCACGGCTTCCGCTACGACGACCCGGCCGCGGTGAGGCGACAGGAGGCGGCCGTGCTCGACTTCGTCGCGCGCCATCGTCACCACCCCGCCCTGCTCGCGTGGGGCGTTGGCAATGAGGTGGAGACCGGCGTGACCGACCCGATGCCGCTGTGGCGCGAGGTCGACCGCCTCGCCGGCCTCGTCCGGCGGGTCGATCCGGCCCATCCGACGATGATGGTGGTCGCCGACACTGGCATGGACGCCTTCCGCGCCCTTGCCGGGTGCTGCCCGAACGTGGACCTGCTCGGCATCAATGTCTATGCCGGCGCGGTGTTCGACCTGCCGCAGCGGCTGCGCGCCGCCGGCATCACGAAACCAGTGGTGGTCGCCGAACTCGGCCCCCTCGGCCAGTGGCAGGCCGGGCGCAAACCCTGGGGCGCGCCAGTCGAACTGACCAGCACCGAGAAGGCGCGCTTCTTCGTGGACGCCCTCGCCTTCCTGAAGACGCACCCTCAGATTCGCGGTGCATTCCCCTTCCTGTGGGGTGCAAAGCAGGAACAGACGGGCACCTGGCACGGACTACTGCTGGCCGACGGCAGTGCCACGGCGATGAGCGACGCGGTGACCACCGCCTGGGGCGGGCAGCCCGGCACGCCGGCGCCGGTCGTGCGCGGCATCGGCATCGCCGCCGACGTCTTCGCGCCGGGGGCGGAGGTATCGGCCGGCATCGACGCCGCGGCCTCCGACGGCACACCCCTGCGCACCGAATGGCAGGTGCTCGCCGAAGCCACCGACCTGCGCAAGGGTGGCGATGCCGAAACGCCACCCGATGCCGCCGACATCCGCGTGCTGCATGAGGATGCTTCCAGCGTTCGCTTCATCGCTCCCCCACGGCCAGGCCCTTACCGCCTGTTCATCACCGTGCGCGACCGTCACGGCAAGGCGGCCACCGCCAACCTGCCCTTCCTGGTGCGCTGAACACGCGTTGCATCCCGCCTCGCCTCGCGCGGTCTATGATGGCGCAAGAAGAACAGCAAGGTCCTGCAGATGCACGTCGCCCCGCTGCCGCCGGAACGCCTCCGTACCGTTTGCGACCCTTCTTCCCTCGGGTTCTCATCCACCGCCGAGATCGACGACGCCGACGTCGGCTTCATCCATGCCCGCGCGATCGGTGCGATCCGGCTCGGGCTGGACATCGAAGGCCCCGGCTACAACCTCTTCGTACTCGGCGACACGGGCAGCGGGCGGCACGACATCGTCGCCCGTCTGCAGGAGAACCAACGCCATCGCGGCGCGCCGCCGGCGGACTGGTGCTATGTCTGGAACTTCGCCCAGGCCTCGCAGCCGCGGCTGCTGCGCCTGCCCTGCGGGCGCGGCGCGGGCTTCCGCAGCGACATGGAGCGCTTCGTCGAGGAACTGATGCCTGCGATCGGCGCGGTGTTCGAGAGCGACGACTACCGCAACCGCATCGAGGCCTTGCAGGAAGACGCCAAGCAGCGCGAGGAGGCCGCCCTGCGCACACTCGGCGACGAAGCGCAGAAACTGGGCATTGCCCTGCTGCGCACGCCGCACGGCTTCGCTTTCCTGCCGATGAAGGACGCCGAGAGCACGCTGTCGCAGGATGAGTTCGAGAAACTGCCCGAGGCGCGGCAGAAGGAACTGGGCGACAACATCAAGCTGCTGCACGAACGCATGCATCGCCTGATGGGTGGCGACTTTCCGCGCTGGCGGCGGGAGCTGCAGAACCGCATCCGCGACGCGGGACGCGACGCGCTCGGCGTGACCGTACGGCACATGATCGAGGAGCTCAAGCCCGCCTATGCCGACCTCCCCGAGGTCAGCGCCCACCTCGACGCGGTCTTGCAGGACATCATCGCCAGCGGCGAGTCGCTCCACGCCGCCCCGCACGCCGACGAGGATGCGGACACCGTCACCTACTCCGGCACGATCACCGTGCAGCGCTATCTGGTGAACCTGCTCGTCGAGAACCCCGCCGACGGCACGCGACCGGTCGTATGCGAGGACCATCCGACCTTGCAGAACCTCGTCGGCCGCATCGACCACCTCGTGCACATGGGTACGCTGGTCAGCAACTTCACGCTGATCAGGGCCGGCGCCCTGCACCGCGCCAACGGCGGCTTTCTGGTGGTGGACGCCGTCAAGCTGCTGTCCCAGCCCTTCGCCTGGGAAGGCCTGAAGCGCGCGCTGAAGTCGGGGCGACTGCGCATCGAGTCCCTGTCCGAGCTGATCGGCGTCACCGGCTCGGTGCAACTGGAGCCCGAACCGCTGCCGCTGGACCTGAAGGTCATCCTGATCGGCGAGCGCCTGATCTACTACCTGCTCACCCAGTACGATCCGGAGTTCGCGCCACTGTTCCGCATCAATGCCGACATGGAAAGCGAGATCGTGCGCACGCAGGAGAACACCGCAGCCTATGCGCGCCTGATCGCCGGCCGCGCCCGGCACGAGGCCCTGCCCCCGCTGTCGGCCGCCGCCGTGGCGCGGCTGATCGACGATGCCGCGCGCCAGGCGGGCGACGCCGAGCGCCTGAGCGCGCGCACCCAGGCCCTCGACGACCGCCTGCGCGAAGCGGCGCGTTTCGCCACCGCGGCGGGCAGCCCGCAGATCGAGCGCGAACACGTGGAGGCGGCCCTCACCGCACACCGCCAGCGCCACGAGCGCATCCGCCTGCACTACCAGCAGGAGATCCAGCGCGGCCAACTGCTGGTCGACACCGACGGCGAGCACGTCGGCCAGGTCAATGGCCTGGCGGTGATACCGCTGGGCGAAGACAGCTTCGCCCATCCGGTGCGCATCACGGCCACGGTGCGCGTGGGCGAAGGCGAAGTGATCGACATCGAGCGCGAGGCGGTCCGATCCACGCCAAGGGCGTGCTGATCCTGTCGTCCTTCGTCGCCTCGCGTTTCGGCATGACCCTGCCGCTGTCGCTCAAGGCGAGCCTGGTGTTCGAGCAATCCTACGGCGGCATCGAGGGCGACAGCGCCTCGCTGGCCGAACTCGCCGCGCTGCTGTCCGCACTGGCAGGCGTGCCCGTCCGTCAGTCGATCGCCGTCACCGGATCGATCAACCAGTTCGGTATCGTGCAACCGGTGGGCGGCATCAACGAGAAGATCGAAGGCTTCTTCGACCTGTGCGCGGCGCGCGGCCTGACCGGCGAGCAGGGCGTGCTGATTCCGCACGCCAACGTGTGCCACCTGATGCTGCGCGAGGACGTCGTCGTCGCCGTACGCGACGGCCGCTTCCGGATCTGGGCCGTGACCGACGTGGATGAGGCGCTGGAACGCCTGACTGGCCTGCCCGCTGGCACGCCGGACGCGAACGGCCGCATGGAACCCGAGGACTCGGTCAATGGCCGCGTGGCCGGGGGCCTGAAGAAGCTGGCGCAGTTGCGACGCGAATTCAACGCATCGCTCGCAGGCCGCCGCAGTGACAAACGCAACATTTCCTGACACCGGGCAATCGACAGGCCGGTCACGCGCCCAGTAACATCCACGCATCATCACAACCTGATTGGAATCGCCATGCTCACCCGCCTCAAGCCCCTGCTGCCAGCCCTTCTCTCGCTCCTTATCGCCGGCACGGCCCAGGCCGGCGGCTCGACCGCGCTCGGCGGCGCCATCGGCGGTGGCGCCGGTGCCGTGATCGGCGAGGCGATTGGTGGACGCGAAGGCGCCATCATTGGCGGTGCCGTGGGCGGCGGCGTGGGTGCTGCTGTCGGCTACGACAATGAAGAGCGCCGCGTGCGCGAACCGGTTCGGCACGAAGAGCGCCGCTACTACGAGGACCGCCGCCACGCTCCGAATCGCGGCCACTTCTGCCCGCCGGGACAGGCCAAGAAAGGGCACTGCTGAGCCCCTTTCCGCGTCGATTCGCCGCCGTCGCCCTCATTTGCCGAGTCAGCCGAAACGGGCGGCGCATTGCACTCGAATGAATAAGCAATCCACTTTTTAATCTAAAACAGTCATAAGCCTGGCGGTAAGCTTCGGCGCTCTGTCGTGCCTTACCGCCACCATGCTCCTGCCGGAAACCCTCGCCGCGCCTTTCGTCGGCCTCGTCCTCGTCGTGCTGTTCGTCGCCTTCGTGCGCGAATGGCTCAAGCCCGACGTTGCGGCGATGGCGGCCGTCGCCGTATTGCTGGCAGGCGGTGTGCTCAGCGCCCGTGACGTCGTGGGCGTATTCGGCAACAGCGCACCCATCACCATTGCCTGCCTGTTCATCATCAGCGGCGCACTGTCGCGCACCGGCTGCGTAGACACCCTGGGTGAATGGCTGTCCGCGGCCGCGGGCGGCAGCGAACGCAAGCTGTTGTTTGCACTGATCGCCACCAGCCTGCTCGTCTCGCCCTTCATCAACAACACGCCGGTCGTGATGGTGATGATCCCGGCCGTCATCGCCGTCGCCAGCCGCAACGGCCTTGCGCCCTCGCGCCTGCTGATCCCGCTCTCCTACGCCACGATCATGGGCGGCCTGGTGACCCTGGTCGGCACCTCGACCAACATCCTCGTCGACGGCGTTGCCCGCGCCCAGGGCCTCACGCCGTTCACGATGTTCGAGATCAGCCTGCCGGCCATGCTGATGGCCTTGGTCAGCAGTGCCTTCATGCTCATCTTCGCGCCGCGCCTGCTGCCGGTGCGCGAGACGCTGACCCAGCAGTTCACCGGCAGCGGCGACCGCTGGTTCATGACCGAGCTGTTCGTGCCCGAAGGCTCGCACCTGCCCGGCAAGTCGCTGCGCGAGGCCCGCCTGAGCAATGGCACCATCCAGGTGCTCAACCTGGTGCGCGGCGAAACCGAGCTTCACTCGCCCGATCCCGCGACCCGGATCGAGGTCGGCGACCGCATCGTCGTGCGCAGCCGCAGCAAGGCAATGATGGAACTGCGCAGCACCGACCTCGTCGGCCTGCAGGCCCAGCCCGGCACCGATCCGCACGAACTCGAGACCCTCCGGCGGCGCGACGTCGTCATGGTGGAGGCGATCGTCGGCCAGACCTCGCGCTACATCCAGCGGCCGATCTGCGACCTCGACCTGCTCGCACGCTACGGCATTCACCTGATCGCGGTGCATCGGCGCGACGCGTCCTTCTCGCAGATCGGCGACGACTTCCAGTTGCTGGGCGGCGACGTGCTGCTGGTCGAGGGCACGCCGGCACAGATCAAGCGCTTCTGCGACAACGGCGACCTGTTCGCGATCACCGAGGGGCGCCAGCTCACCAGCCGGCGCCACAAGGCGCCCGTCGCGCTCGGCACCATCGTGGGCGTGATGCTGCTTGCCGCCCTCGACCTGATGCCGATCGAAGGACTGGCACTGATCGGCGCCGTCGCCGTCATCGTCACCGGCTGCATTACCAGCGACGAGGCCTACAAGTCGATCGAATGGCCGATCCTGACCCTGATCTTCGCGATGCTCGCGATCAGCGTCGGCATGCGCAATTCGGGGCTGGACATCCTGCTCGCCGGGCAGCTCGCAAGCCTTGGCGACGGCCTGTCGCCGTGGATGATGCTGTCGCTGGTGATCCTGATCACCTCGCTCGCCACTGAGGCCCTCAGCAACAACGCGATCGCGGTGCTGTTCACGCCGGTCGTGATCGGCCTCGCCCAGCACATGGGGGTCGATCCGCGCCCTTTCGTCGTCGGCGTCATGTTTGCCGCCAGCTGCAGCTTCGCCACGCCGATCGGCTACCAGACCAATACGCTCGTCTATAGCGCCGGCAACTACCGCTTCAGCGACTTCGCCCGCCTCGGCGTACCGATGAACATCATCACCTGGCTGCTGTGCAGCGTGCTGATTCCGCTGTTCTGGCCGTTCCATCCCTGAGACCGGCAGGCGACAACGCGACGTCGGAAAAACAAGACGGGGGCACGTATGCCCCCGTCTTCATCTGATACCCGTCACGCAAGGCGCCAGCCAGAGCTGGCGCCCGCCTGCGATCAGCCCTTCAGCACCGACTTGATCTGCTCCAGCGTGCTCGGATCGTCGATCGTGGTCAGGTCGCCGGCATCGCGGCCCTCGGCCAGCGCCTGGATCGAGCGCCGCAGCATCTTGCCCGAGCGCGTCTTGGGCAGCCCGTTGATGAAGTGCACGCGGGCAGGACGTGCGATCGCCCCCAGGCTTTCGTCGACCTTCTTCATCACCTCCTTCTCGAGCGCGGCACGCTTCTCGGCGGTGTCGACATCGGCGGCATTCTTGACCACCGCGAAGGCCATCGGCATCTGGCCCTTGAGCTCGTCGGCCACGCCCACCACGGCCACTTCGGCGATCGCCGGGTGGGTCTGCACCGCTTCCTCGATCTCGCGGGTGCCGAGACGGTGGCCGGCGACGTTGATCACGTCGTCCATGCGGCCGAGGATGGTGTGGTAGCCCTTCTCGTCCTTGATGCCCCAGTCGGACGACGAATAGACGACCGGCTCGGTGAACAGGCTGAAATAGGTGCTGACGAAGCGCTCGTCCTGGCCCCACACGGTCGACAGGCAGCCCGGCGGCAGCGGCGGCATGATGCCGACAATGCCCTTCTCGTTGGCGCCGCACTCGGTGCCGTCCTCGCGGAAGATGCGCAGGTCGTAGCCATAGACCGGGAAGGCGGGCGAACCGAGCTTGATCGGGCTGTCCTCGACACCGCGGCAGATGGCGAGCATCGGCCAGCCGGTCTCGGTCTGCCAGTAGTTGTCGATCACCGGGATGCCGAGCTCGCTCATGATCCACTGGTGCGAGGTCTCGTCCAGCGGCTCGCCGGCCAGGAACAGGTGCTTGAGTGAGGACAGGTCGTACTTCTTGAGGAAGGCCGGGTCCTGCTTCTTCAGCACGCGCACCGCGGTCGGCGCCGAGAACATCACGCTGACCTTGTACTTCTCGACGATCTGCCACCAGATGCCGGCATCCGGGCGCAACGGCGTGCCTTCATACATGATCGTGGCCATGCCGGCGATCAGCGGCCCGTAGATGATGTAGCTGTGGCCGACCACCCAGCCAATGTCGGAGGTCGAGAACATGGTCTCGCCTTCGCCACCGGTAAAGATGTGCTTCATCGACGCCGCCAGGGCCACGGTGTAGCCGCCGGTGTCGCGCTGCACACCCTTGGGCTTGCCGGTGGTGCCGGAGGTGTAGAGGATGTAGCTCGGCTCGGAGGACTCCAGCCACTCGACCGGCACCTTCGCGTCCATGTGCTTGGCGCGCAGCTCGGCGTAATCGACGTCACGGCCTTCGACACGTGGGAAGCCCTTGTCCAGGCCGCGGTCGACGATCAGCACTTTGGCGGGCGGGAATTCGGCGAGCTTGCAGGCTTCGTCCACCAGGTGCTTGTAGGGCACCGGCTTGCCGTTGCGCATGCCGGCGTCCGAGCTGACCATCAGCACCGGCTTGGCGTCGTCGATGCGGGTGGCGAGGGAGCCGGCCGCGAAGCCGCCGAACACCACCGAGTGGATGGCGCCGATGCGCGCGCAGGCCAGCATCGCGAACGCGGCCTCGGCAATCATCGGCATGTAGATCAGCACGCGATCGCCGCGCTTGACGCCGAGATCCTGATAGATCGCCGCCATGCGCTCGACTTCGCGCTGCAGCTCGGCGAAGGAATAGACCTTCTCCTCGTTGGTCTCGGTCGAGATGTACACCAGCGCACGGTCATTGGGGCGCTTGGCGGCATGGCGGTCCACTGCGTTGTAGCAGAGGTTGGTTTCACCGCCCTTGAACCACTTCACGAAAGGCGGCTTCGAGAAGTCGCAGATCTGTTCGGCGGGCGTGTTCCAGTGCACGAGCTGCGCCTGCTCGGCCCAGAACCCGTCGCGGTCCTCGATCGAGCGGCGGTGAAACTGCTGGTAATCGGTCATTGCTTCCTCTCCCTTTTCGATTCCCTGTCTTGCAAATGACGTGCTGCCCGAGACGCTGCGCCGGGAAAGCGCCTGCGCCACGCGCAGCCATTTCGACTCAGATGGCGGTCTGTGTGCCATCCATCTCGTCACTGCCGGTTTCCGGCTTGTATTGGTATTGTTCGAGCTGCTCCAGCGGCAACCCGCAGTGCAGGCGTGATTCTATCAACTCGAGTAGCGGCATCAGCGTACCGACGATGTCGGGCAAGCGGGCCTCCACCTCCTTGGTCGTACCGGCACGCAGGTGACGCAGGGCGGCGTCGATGCTGCACAACCGCGTCGTGTTTCCAGCCTGCGTCGCCTGGTCGACCAGGCCGCGGTCGGACACCACGCAGTTGCCACCCACACGCTGCCCCTGCTGCAAGCGCGCGCGCGCCGCGGCGAGCAACTCACTGACCTTGCCCTTGCCGTCGACGGCGGAGTTGGCCACCCCGATCGTGACGGTGATCCGAATGCGCTCCTCGCGGTAGGCCATGACCAGCTTCTCGAGGCTGGCGCGAAGCCGCAGCGCGAACGCACAGCTCGACAACATGTCGATGCCGGGCGACAACAGCGCGAACTGCGAGGGCGAATGCTTGGACAGGCTGTCCTCGGCGCGGATACGCCCGGTCACGATCTTCGAGATCTTGCGGCCGATCAGCTCGACCACATGCAGGCCATACCGCTCGACCAGCTGATCGAACTGATCGAGTTCGATGACGAGTGCCGCGATGTCGGTTTCACGGCGACGCGACTCCGCGAGCGCCTGCTCCCCGCGATGCTCCAGATAGCCACCGGTGACAAGCCCGGTCTCCGGATCCTGCGGGCTCTGCCGCGCCAGCGCGGCCCGGCTCTCCTCGAGTTCGTTCTGCGTCTTGGCCAGCCGCACCAGGGAATCCAGCGTCGCCAGCAGTTCGACGGTGCCGACGCCCTTCGGGATGAAGCCGTTCGCGCCCAGCTTGAGCGCGCGCTCGCGAGCGTTCTCGTCCTCGTCGCCCGAGATGATAACAACAGGCAGGTTGCGTACCCGCGCGACCTTGGATTCGCGAATGCGCTGCAGCAGGCCGAAACCATCCAGACGCGGCATGCCGATGTCGGTGACGACAAGGTCTATCGCCGGATCGACCAGCAAGGCCTCCCAGCCCGCCTCCCCGTCCGGCTCCTCCCGCGCATCGAAGCGCCCGCGGATATGCTTGATGATCGATGCGCGCACCATGCGCGAATCGTCCACGACGAGTACGCGGGCCACCTTGTCGTCTTCAGTCGTCACCGGCCACATCTCCCGAACACCTCAGGCACCAATCCGCACGACCGTACGGCCCTTGACGCGACCCTGGACGAAATCATCAAAAGCGCCCGGCAACGCATCGAAGTCGATCACACGCGTGACCTTTGCAAGGTGGCGCGGCTTGAGGTCGGAGGCCAGACGGTCCCACACGCGCTGGCGGGTGGGGAAACCCATGTAGCCGGAATCGATGCCGAGCAGGCTGACCCCGCGCAGGATGAAGGGAAATACCGTGGTGTTGATGTTGAAGCTGGCGGCGTTGCCGATGCTCGCAACCGTGCCGGCCTGCTTCATCGTCGCCAGCACCCAGTGCAGGATCTGCCCGCCCACGTTGTCGACCGCCCCGGCCCACTGCGCAGCCTCGAGCGGGCGCACCTTGTCGAAGTCGATCTCGGCGCGCAGCTTGATCTCGGCTGCACCCAGTTCGCGCAGATAGTCGGCCTCGGACGCCTTTCCGGTAAGAGCGACCACGTGGTAACCGAGTTGCGACAGCATGTCGATGGCAAGACCGCCAACACCACCGGTCGCGCCCGTGACGATGACCGGACCGTTCGCGGGCGCAAGGCCGTTGTCTTCCATCCGCACCACGCCCAGCGCGGCGGTAAAGCCCGCCGTACCCAGCGCCATTGCCTCGAACAGGTCCAGCCCCGCGGGCAGTGGCACCACCCAGCCGGCGGGCACGCGTGCGTACTCTGCATAGCCGCCGTGATGCGCCACGCCGATGTCGAAGCTGGTCGCAATGACCTTGTCGCCCGCCTTGAAGCGCGCGTCCGTGCTGTCGACCACCTCGCCCGACAGGTCGATGCCACCCACGCACGGGAAGCGCCGGATGATCTTGCCCGCCCCCGTCGCCGCCAGCGCATCCTTGTAGTTGATGCTCGAGTAATGCACGCGAATCGTGACCTCGCCCTCGTCCAGCTGTTCGGGCGCAAGCGTCACCATGCGGCTGACGAGCTTCCTGTTCTCGTCCTGGTCGATCAGGTAGGCCTTGAACGGGCTCATGCAGGCAATCTCCTCGTGGCGTGACGCATTCGTTGCTTGTGCTGCGATTCAGCATGATTATAGCCACATCCCCGGTATGCCCCGTGGTGTCGCTGCGGGCCGCTTCAGTTCGCGCGCGTTTGGACGATAATCCGCGCAACCCATCCACTCAGGTCGCTGAACATGAGCCAGCTGGTATCGCCCCTGCCGACCGTCGACGACTATGTCGCCCACTTCTCGCACCAGCCGCTGCCGGTGCTGCGGCGGACCGTGCGCGAGCTCGACGCGCTGCGCGCCGACATGGACCGGGTGGGGGGCCGCCAGATCGCGGCCGTGGTCCTCAGCGACCCGCTGATGACGATGCGGCTGCTGACCCATCTCGAGACCCATCGCCGTCAGTCGCAGAACCACGACATCACGACGATCGAACGCGCCGTGATGATGCTGGGCGTGGATCCGTTCTTCCGTCTCTTCGATCAGCTCCCCACCGTCGAGGACGCGCTGAAGGCTTCGCCGCAGGCACTCTTGAAGGTGCTGCGCGTCATCGCGCGCGCCCGGCGCGCGGCCGATCTCGCGCGCGAGTTCGCGATCGCCCGTCATGATCTCGACGTGCAGGAGATCACCGTTGCCGCCGCGCTGCACGAAGCGACCGAGATCGTGTGCTGGATCTTCGCCCCCACGCTCACCGAGCGCGTCTATGCCTTGCAGCTGGCCGACCGCACGCTGCGCTCGGGGGACGCGCAGCGCCAGGTGTTCGGCGTCACCGCCGCCGAGATCCAGCTCGAGCTCATTCGCGCCTGGCGCCTGCCGGCGCTGCTGGTGCAACTCCTCGATCCCTCGCTCAAGGACGACCCGCGCGTGCGCACCGTCATGCTCGCCACACGCACCGCCCGCCACCTTGCCCGTGGCTGGGACGACGCCGGCCTGCCCGACGACCTTGCCGACCTCGAAGCGCTGCTGCGCGTGCCGCGCGAGAGCCTGCTCGCACGGCTGGGCGCGCCCGAGGAAGCGCGCGCACGGCTGCTGACGCCCCCCGAACCCGACTGAAGCGTTACCGCACGCACGCCGCAGCGTGCGCCATGCAACAGTCGTGGAACGTGAGCCCGTGTAGCATGTCGCCCTCAAGTCCGGAGCCCATTCGATGAGCATCACCGCTGCAATCATTCTCGGCCTGACCGCAGTGGCCCTGGCCTATGGCGTGCTGGTCTACAACGGCCTCGTGAGCCTCAAGCACAACGTCGCCAAGGCCTGGGCCAACATCGACGTGCTGCTCAAGCAGCGCCACGACGAGCTGCCCAAGCTGGTCGAGGTCTGCCGCCAGTACAAGCAGTTCGAGGAATCCACGCTGACCCGCGTCACCGAGGCCCGCGCCCGCGTCGCCCAGGCGCGCGAATCACACGACGTATCCGCGCTGGGCGCTGCCGAAGGACTGCTGCGCGCCGGGCTGGGGCAGATCTTCGCCGTTGCCGAGGCCTACCCGGAGCTCAAGGCCAACGAGCACTTCATGCAACTGCAGACCCGCATCACCGCGCTCGAGAACGGCGTCGCCGACCGGCGCGAGTGGTACAACGAGGCGGTCAATGTGCACAACGTGCGCATCGAGCAATTCCCCGATCTCATCATCGCGCGCATGTTCGGGTTCGACGCGCAGGCCCTGCTGCAATTCGCAACGGCCGAGAAGGCCGACGTGGACCTGAAGGCGCTCTTCAACGCCTGACCGACACCGACGCCAGGGCCCGACACGCATGCTGGTGCGCCTCAGGCAGCGGCGGCTCGAAACCGTCCTGCCGCTGATCCAGTTCGCCGCGATTGCGCTCGCAGTCCATGCCGACACCGGCAGGGGCAGCGTCGCCGCACTGGCGGTCCTGCTGGTGACCGGGTTCTTCGGCTGGCTGCGCGCCATCCGCCACGCCCGCCTGATCGACGACACGCCCACGTCGCGGATCGCTTCGGCCGCACAAGGCTATGTGGAATTGCGCGGCCGTGCGCAAGCGCTGGACGGCACCCCGCTGCTGTCGCCGGTCGATGGCCTGCCGGTGCTGTGGTACCGGGTGGTGACCGAGCGCAAGCGCAGCGACGGCAAGTGGCATCGCGTCTCGACCGACGAGAGCAACACGTCCTTCCTGCTCGAGGACGGCAGCGGCACATGTGCCGTCGATCCCGAAGGTGCGGAGATGATGGTGGGGCGACGCGACGTCACCCTGCGCGGCGACACCCGCTACACCCAGCATGCGCTGATCCGCAACGACACGGTCTACGTGCTCGGCGACTTCACCACGATCGGCAGCATCGACCCGGACTTCAACGTTCGCGAGCAGGTGCGCGAACTGCTCGCGAGCTGGAAGAAGGACCACCCGCGCCTGCTCGAACGCTTCGATCTCGACGGCAATGGCGAACTGGACCTGCAGGAATGGGAGCTCGCCCGCCAGCAGGCCAGGCGCGAAGTCGAGCGCCGGCGCGACGAGGCCATGGCGGCGCCCGAAGCGCACCTCGTGCGCCGGCCCAGTACTGGCCGCCTCTACCTGATCTCGGATTTCGACCCCGGGCGCATCGCCCGCCGCTATCGCTGGCTCGCGCTCTTCCACATCGTGCTGTTCCTCGCGGCCATCGCGGGCCTGGCCTGGTTCAGCCAGGTCGGGATCATCTGATCCGGCTCAGGACGCCGCAGCGCGCGCCTCCAGCTCTTCCCAGCGCAGCATGGCCGCCTCGATCTCGGCCTCCAGCGCCTCCAGACGGGCCTTGACCTGCGCGACTTCCTGCGGTGCCTGCTGGTAGAGGGCCGGATCGGCCATGCGCGCATGCAGCGCGCCCTGCTCCGCCTCCAGCGCCGCGATGCGGTCGGGCAGGGCCTCGAGCTCGCGCTTGTCGTTGAAGGACATCTTGGCGGGGCGGGCCGTCTTCGCCTCGGCAGCGCGCGGCTTGTCGACCGGCGCGGGGCTGCGCCGGGCACTTTCGCGCGCAGCGGCCTCCTCGGCGCGCGCCGCCTGCACGCGCTGCCAGTCGCCATAGCCGCCGGCGTACTCGCCCCAGACGCCGTCGCCCTCGGCGGCGATGACCTGGGTGACGACGTTGTCGAGGAAGGCGCGGTCATGGCTGACGAGGAACAGCGTGCCGTCGTAGCCCGCCAGCAGTTCCTCGAGCAGGTCGAGGGTCTCGATGTCGAGGTCGTTGGTCGGCTCGTCCAGCACCATCACGTTGGCCGGTCGCGCGAACAGCCGCGCCAGCAAGAGGCGGTTGCGCTCGCCACCGGACAGCGACTTGACCGGCGAGCGCGCGCGCTGCGGCGCGAACAGGAAGTCGCCGAGGTAGCCGATGACGTGCTTCTTCTCACCTCCGATCTCGACGAAGTCCGAGCCCGGACTGATCACTTCGGTCAGCGGCAGTTCCGGATCGAGCTGGGCACGGAGCTGGTCAAAATAGGCCACGCTCTGGCGCGTGCCGCGCCGCACCGAACCCTCGTCGGGCTCGATGTCGCCGAGGATGAGCTTGAGCAGCGTGGTCTTGCCCGCGCCATTGGGGCCGATGAAGCCGATGCGGTCGCCGCGCAGGATGCGGGTGGAGAAGTCCCGCACCACCGTGCGGTGACCGTAGCGCTTGGAGACGTGGGTCAGCTCGGCCACCATCTGGCCGCTCTTCTCGCCGCGGTCGACCGCGAGACTGACGTTGCCAAGCCGGTCGCGCCGCGCCGCCCGCTCACGCCGCAGGGCCTCGAGCCGTCGCACCCTGCCTTCGTTGCGGGTACGGCGGGCCTCCACGCCCTTGCGGATCCACACTTCTTCCTGCGCCAGAAACTTGTCGAAGCGCGCCGACGCCTTTTCCTCGGCCTCGAGCTCCTCGGCCTTGCGCCGCTGGTAGTCCGAGAACCGCCCCGGGTAGCTGGCAAGATGGCCGCGATCGAGCTCGATGATGCGGGTGGCCACGTTGTCGAGGAAGACGCGGTCGTGGGTGATGACGATGACGGCACCCCGGAACTCGCGGATCAGCCCTTCGAGCCACAGGATGCCATCGAGATCGAGGTGGTTGGTGGGCTCGTCCAGCAGCAGCAGGTCGGGTTCGGCCACCAGCGCGCGCGCCAGGGCCACGCGCTTGATGCCGCCGCCCGACAGGCTCGAAACCTTTGCCGCGGGATCGAGTCCGAGACGCGCCAGCATGTGCTCGACACGCTGGTTGAGGCGCCAGCCCTCGGCCGCCTCGACCGCGTGCTGCAATGCATCAAGGCGGGCCATGGCCTCGGCGCTGGCCTGCTCGGCCACCGCGAGCATCGCCGCATGGTATTCGACCAGCAGTTGCGCAGCCTCACCGAGGCCATCGGCGACGGTGCCGAAGACATCGCGCTCGAGATCGAAGTCGGGCTCCTGCGGCACGTACGCGGTCACCATGCCCGACTGGCGCCAGATCGTGCCATCATCCAGCACCGCCTGCCCCGCCAGCGCACGCAGCAGGCTGGACTTGCCCGAACCGTTGCGCCCGATCAGGGCGACGCGCTCGCCGGGCTCGAGCTGGAAACCCACGTGGTCGAGCAGATCGACGTGCCCGAAGGCGAGACAGGCGTTATCAACGGACAGCAGGGGCATGGGAAAGAGTTGGCCAGGTCGGCCGGTGATGATTGAAACCGAATTTTAGCCGCCCACTGCGAATCAGGGCGGATTACCCGATAATGCACCGCACAATTGTCGTCATGTCGGCGACCAGCAACGTGTAGGAGCCGATGATCGATGGAAAGTACGCTTCAGCGCTTTGCGCATGCAGGCGAGGATCCGGTCGCCCTGTGGACCGCCCTCGTCGGCCGTCTGCGCCCCCCGCGCGCCAGCCAGATCGACAAGGCCAGCGAGAACCTGCGCACGCTCACGCACATCCTCGCACGCCGGACCGACCTGCTCGCCGACGTGCGCGCCTCCTTTCTCCGCCTGTTCGCCGAACGCAAACAGGTGTCGCTCTACGTTTCCTCGGGGCTCCTGCCCTCGACCGGCTTCTTCTCCGAAACCTCCAGCCGTATCTCGCGCCGCCTGCTGCCCGACGTACTCGACACCAGCTATCTGCGCGACATGGTGTCGGCGGTCTTTCACCGTGCGGACGATGAGATCTGGGTCAATGGCATCGCCGACGAGGTATGGCTCGACTTCCTCGCCACGCTGGTCGGCGAGGAAACGCCGATGGCCGAGATCGACGCCGGCCCCCTCCCCCCCGCCCTGGCGGAAATCCTCGAAGCCCTGCGGGTGCTGTCGTACCACGTCTCGGCGATCGGACTGGATCCCGAGCTGGTTCGCATCGACCCCAACCTCGAGGAATACGAGTCGCCCTTCCTCGCGCAGAACGCCGAACTCCTGACCTATCTCGAGCACTACAGCGCCTGGTGGACCACGCTCGGCGCGCTGGTGACCGACGACGCCCATCTCACGGTGATGCTCGCCCAGTGCGACGAGGTGCTGCAGCGGGTGCGCAAGCGCGCAACCAAGATCGGCACCAGCCTCACGCTCACCTTCAAGCTCGAGCGCCTGCGCCAGCATCTGGACCGCATCGACGAACTGGTGTCGATGCTGCAGGAGCTGCGCGAGCGCAGGATGTTGCAGGATGTGGCACCGCGCGCCGTGCGGCTGTTCAAGACCCTGGTGCGTGCGGAATGCCGCAAGAACCACCTGACCGACTACTGGGGCAAGAACGTCGAGATCCTGTCGCTGCGCATGACGGAAAGCGCGAGCAAGACCGGCGAGAAGTACATCACCAGCACGCGCAGCGAATACTTCGGCATTCTCGGCTCGGCCATGCTGGGCGGACTCATCATCGCCTGCATGGCGGGGATGAAGGTCGTGCTCGGCAAGCAAGGCCTGGCGCCGCTGAACGAGATGCTCGCTTTCTGCCTCAACTATGGCCTCGGTTTCGTGCTGATCCACGTCCTGGGCGGCACGGTCGCAACCAAACAGCCCGCCATGACGGCCAACGCGATCGCCGCCTCGATCGGGGAGGCGCGCGGCCATACCCGCGACCTCGAAGCCCTGGCCGATCTCATCGCCCGCACGGTGCGCAGCCAGCTTGCGGCCATCCTCGGCAACATCGGCGTCGCGATCCCCGTGGCCATCCTGATCGGGCTGGCGATCCAGAGCGCCACCGGCGCCCATTTCGTCACGCCCGAGAAGGCGCATGACCTGCTCGGCGAGGTCGATCCGCGCAGCGGCGCGCTGTTCTTCGCCGCGGTGGCGGGCGTGTGCCTGTTCCTGTCGGGGCTGATCGCGGGCTACTACGACAACCTGTCGGCCTACAACCGCATCCCCGAGCGGCTGCTGCAGCTGCGCTGGCCACGCCGCCTGCTTGGCGAAGCACGCATGCTGCGCGTCGCAAGCTACGTCGAGAACAACCTCGGCGCGCTCGCCGGCAACTTCTTCTTCGGCTTCCTGCTCGGCGGTGCCACTGCGCTGGGCGTGCTGTTCGGCCTGCCGCTGGACATCCGCCACATCGCCTTCTCGTCCGCCTACGTGGGCTACGCGGCCACGGCACTCGACTTCTCGCTGCCGTGGCAGGCTGCGACGCTCGCCCTCGGGGGGGTGCTGCTGATCGGTCTGGTGAACCTCGCGGTCAGCTTCTCGCTGACGCTGTCGGTGGCGATGCGCGCGCGCCGCATCAGTTTCGCCCAAGGGCAGAACCTCGGCCGGCTGCTGCTGCAGCGCCTGCTGCGCCGGCCGCAGGACTTCCTGCTGCCACCGCTGCGCAACCCGGCGCCCGCGACAAGCCCCGCCGAGGCCAGCAAGGAAGCGCCCCTCACGGAAACGCGCGCCGCACTGACGGCCAGCCCCAAATCCGCCCTCGGCACTGCACCGGGCACCACCCCGCCTATTGGTGAGCCGCCGCCGAACGGCTAGAATGCGCGGCCTGCAGTCTCGTCATAGTTCAATGGATAGAACGGGCGCCTCCTAAGCGCCAGATCCAGGTTCGATTCCTGGTGACGAGGCCACTTCCCTCCGGTGCCGGCCACGATCCGGGTTCAGCGCACTCCCGCCAGCAGCCTGTTCACGTACTCCACCGGAATCGCGTAGCTGATCCCTGATGGATCCGACAGGACGTTTTCCTTGGTCGATTTGACGAAGACCATGTTCAGCACGCCGATCACCTCGCCGGTGCGCGGGTCGAACATCGGGCTCCCGCTGTTTCCGGGATAGGCGGTCGCATCGAGCTGGTAGACGCGGAACACGTCGTTGGCGAGACGGCGAACCAGGGCGGGGTTCAGATCGCGCGCCTTGCCCTGGGGGATGCCGATCGGCGTGATCGCCGAAATGAGCCCGCGGTGCGTGACCGGCGTCAGTCCGAGCACGGCACCGATCGGGAAACCGGTGAACGCGATCTCCTGCCCCTCCTGCACGCGCTCGTCCCGCGCCAGCGCCAGCGCCGGTAGCGGAGGACCGCCCTCGAGCCTCAGCACGGCCAGATCGCGTTCGCGGTCAGCGGCAATACGCGCGACCGGACGCGCCATGGCACTTTCGTCCTCCCCCGGCACGGCGATCACGAGCGCTTCCATCTTGTCTGTCGCCACGGTGTCCGGCAGCACATGCGCGTTGGTGACGATCAGGCGACCATCGCCAACGACGAATCCGGTCCCGCGAAACTGGAATGCGGGGCTGCGCGTGCGCTGGTAGGTACCGACCGCCACGATGGACGGCTTGATGCGAGGAAGGACGCCGACCAGATCGGCCAGGGCCGGGCCCGGCACCATGGCGGTCGCAGCCGCCGCACAGGCTGCAAGCAACAGGCGACGGCGAACCGTCCGGAGCCCCCCGCGGGGCGTCGTATCGTTCATGTCTCGTGATCCTCCTGGCTCGCCAGCCGCAAGGTGCGCAACATCGGGCTAGGAGCCACCACGCTGCGGTCGTAGGGATGCCGGTCCTGGCCGACATGACGAAGGATGCGATCGACGTAGGCGCGGGTCTCGCGGTAAGGCGGCACGCCGCGGAACCGATCGACCGCCCCTTCCCCCGCGTTGTATCCCGCCGCGACCAGCGCCACCTCCCCTTCGAAATAGGCCAGCAGCCAGCGCAGGTAGGTCAGGCCACCACGGATGTTCTGCTCGGGATCGTAGGGCCGCGTGACGTTGAAGCGCTCGGCCGTTTCCGGGATGAGCTGCATGACGCCCATTGCGTTCTTCGGCGACAGCGCATTCGGATTGAGCGCCGATTCGGTCAGACCGATCGCCAGCGCGAGCGCGGGCTCCACACCGTACTTCGGCGCGAGCTCCGCAAGCAGCCGGGCTACAGCCTGACGCTCGGCCGGCAGTCGCGCAATCAGGCCGTCGACCGGCCAGCGCTGTTGCAGGATCTCGGACGGCGTGTGCAGGCATGCCGGCACCGCACCGGTGTAGTCGCCCATGTAACGCTGGATGCGCGCGGCATGCGCGTTGCCGAGAAAGGCCGCCATGGCAAAGAGCGTGTTGGCGTAAGCATCGTTGCGCTCCACACCGCGCCCGTTGGCATAGATCCAGCCCAGTGCGTACATGCCCTCCGCATCGCCGAGACGAGCCGACTCGCAATACAGCCGCGCGGCATAGGGCTGGTCACGCGGCACACCCTCGCCATGTTCGTAGCCGAGGGCTTCGCGTGCGAGGTAGCGGGCCTGCTCGGCAAACGCCTGGGCAACCCGATCGCGGTCGTCAGACCGCGCAGACGCCGGCATCAGCGACAAGGCGATGGCAGCCAGCGACACCGCCGTGCGCAGCTTGCGCGGTAGCGCACCGGACCTGCGTCGAAGCGGAGACTGTCGCCGTGCCATGACTACCTCACCGGTTTACCTCGTCAGAGGCGCCAGACGACCGCCCCCGCTGCGGACAAGGCGGCCGGGTCGTACGACGATTTTACGTCCGCAAACACGCCACCGCTCGAAAGTTTCTCGAGCAGTTTCGGCACCGGCATGGAGAGGTACTGATGATGGGCGACCGCCGCGACGATCGCCTGTACCTTCGGCAAGGCTTCCCAGGGCGTGAGATCGACGCCGTACTCATGCACCGCTTCCGCCGGCGAAGCGACGGGATCATGCACGTGGACCTTGCAGCCATAGCTCTGCAGCTCGCGAATGACGTCGATGACCTTGCTGTTGCGCAGATCCGGGCAGTCTTCCTTGAAGGTCAGGCCCAGCACCAGCACGTCCGCGCCCTTGATGCTGGAACCGGCGGCAATCATCTGCTTGACCGTCTGCTCGGCGACGTACTTGCCCATGCTGTCGTTGATGCGGCGGCCGGCGAGGATGACCTGCGGGTGGTAGCCCAGCATGTCGGCCTTGTGCGTGAGGTAGTACGGATCGACGCCGATGCAGTGCCCGCCCACCAGGCCGGGGCGGAACGGCAGGAAGTTCCATTTCGTGCCGGCGGCCTTGAGCACTTCCAGCGTGTCGATTCCGATCTTGTGGAAGATCACGGCGAGCTCGTTCATCAGCGCGATGTTGAGGTCGCGCTGGGTGTTCTCGATCACCTTTGCGGCCTCGGCCACCTTGATGGAACTTGCCGGATAGACCCCGGCCGTGATCACGGCACCGTAGATGCGCTTCACGACCTCGAGCGTCTCGGGGGTATCGCCCGACACGACCTTGACGATGCGGGTGACGGTGCGCTCCTTGTCGCCCGGGTTGATGCGTTCGGGCGAGTAGCCGACGAAGAAGCCCTCCTTCCATTTCAGGCCCGACTCGCGCTCGATGATCGGGATGCAGACCTCTTCGGTCGCGCCCGGATAGACGGTGGATTCAAAGACGACGATGGCGCCGCGCTTGATGTGGCGGCCGACGGTTTCGGATGATTTCACCAGCGGCGTGAAGTCGGGCTGGTGCGCGTCATCCACCGGGGTCGGCACGGCAACGACGATGAAATCCGCCTCGGCGATCACCGACGGATCGGTATGGCAGCTCAGCTGGGTCGCGGCACGCAGATCCTCGGACGAGACTTCGCCGGTGGGGTCATAGCAATCGCGGTACGCGGCCACCTTCTCCGCAGAGAGGTCGAAGCCGACCGTCTTGTACTTCTTGCCGAACTCCACGGCAAGCGGCAGGCCGACGTAGCCCAGCCCGATGACGGCGATCGTGGTCATGATGTTCTTCCTTGTGTTTCGGTGTTTTCAGATGTGCGGGTTCGGTTCAGAGGGTGCCGAGCAGATCGGTCGCGTCCTTGTGCAGCGGCGTACCGGCCTGCGCCTTCGCCAGCACGGCGTCGAGCTCCCGACGCGCGTCATCCTTGCGCCCCGCCCCGGCATAGGATCTCGCCAGGTTGAGCCGCAGCGGCAGCAGGTCCGGCGCGAGCGACACGGCCTTCTGCAGGTTGGCCAGGCCCTTCTCGGTCTGTCCGCGGTCGATCTGGATCATGCCCAGGGTATCGAGGATCGCAGGATTCTCCGGAGCCAGCTCGTGTGCCAGCTCGGCATACGAGAGCGCCTTCGGATCCTTCGTCTGGCTCGACGCCCAGGCCAGGTTGTTCAGTACCAGCGGGTTGCGCGGCGAGATCTCGTCCATCGCGCGGAACATGGCGACGGCGTCCGCGTAGCGACGCTCGGCCAGCGCACGCTCGGCGACATAACCGCGCATCGAGAGATCCTTGGGCTGCTGGCGCAGCCAGTCCGCGACGAGCTTGTCGGCTTCGGCCTTGCGTTCGGCGCGCAACAAGGTGGTATGCAGCCGGACCGCCACGTCGCCTCCGGCCTTGCGTTCGAGCGCGCGACGATAGGCCGTCACGGCTTCGCCCAAGCGGTTGGCGTTGATCTGGATCTCGGCTTCGAGGATGTGGCCGGCCGGAGCTTGCGCATGCTGCTTCTGCACGTCGCGCGCGATCTTCAGCGCACCGTCGCGATCGCCCTTCTCGAGCAGCAGCCCGGCAAGGCGTTGCTGGACGTCGAGGGCATCGGGGCGGACGCCCAGCGCCTTGCGCAACACCTGCTCGGCAGCGGCATTGTCCTTGGCGCCACGATGCACGTCGGCCAGCATCAGCAGCGGAACCGTCGACTGCGGGCGCAGCCCGGCGAGCTTGTTCAGCGAGGAGATGGCCTGCTGGGTATCGCCGCTGGCCATCTGCGCGCGCGCCAGCATCTCGACGGCGCGCACGTCATTCGGGTACGCCGCGCCCGCCCGCTGCGCGGTGGCGAGCGCCTTCGGGAAATCGCGGTTGCGCAGATGATGCTGGACGATCGCCAGCGCCGGCGCCAGGGTGCCGGGCGCGGCCGCCTCTGCGCGCTCGAGCGTCGCCAGCACGTCTGCCGGTGATGCCCCGGTGGCAGACTGCAACTCCGCCAGCGCCAGACGCGCTTCGGCATTCTTGTCGTTGCGATCGGCCAAGGCCCGCACCCGCGCAAGCGCATCCTGCGGCTTCTTCTCGGCCAGATCGATGCGGGCGAGGTTGAGCACGGCGGCCAGGTAGTCGGGGTTGATCGCCAGCGCCTTGTCGAACGCCGCGCGGGCTGCAACCAGATCCTGCTTTGCGAGCATGACCCCGCCGCGCAGGTTGTGCACCAACGGGTTGTTCGGTTGCTTCGCCTCCAGCTGAGCCTGCGCCGCCAGCGCCTTGTCCGCATCCCCGCGGCGCAGATGCGCCGCCACCAGCGCCAGATCAGCCTGGATGGCCTCCTGATCCATCGCCGAGGCGCTCGAGAAGTCGGCGAAGGCGCCTTGCGCATCACCGCCGAGCAGACGCGCAACGCCCAGCCGCAGGCGTGCGCGCGGGTCTTCCGGCGCGGCCTTGGCCGCGCGCTGCAGGAATTCCTCTGCGCGTTCAGCATCGCCGTTGGCCAGAAAGACCTGGCCGGCGAGCCCGAGCAGGCGCGGATCGTTGATGGGTCGGTCCAGAAGTGGCTGCAGCAGTTCCTGCGCGCGCGCCCCCTCGCCCGAGGACAGGTGGGACAGGATCAGCAGGCTGCGGGCAAGGGTCTGCCCCGGCGCCCGGCTGAGGACCGCATTGAGGTAGCTGCGGGCCTGCGCCTGGTCATTGAGGCGCAGCAACACCGTGCCCGCCAGCAACTGGGCGGGAAGGTAGTCCGGCGTCTGCTTGAGCACCTGCATCACGCCGTCACGCGCTTCGGTCAGCCGATTAGCACGCAGGTCGATGAAGGCCTGGAGGTAACGGGTCGAAGGATGCCCGGGCGCAACCTTCTTCATTGCCTCGAAACGGGCAATGGCGTCGTCCTGACGCTCGAGCTGGAACAACTGCGACACCAGGGCATAGTGGTAAGCGATGGCATCGGGGCGGAGACGAAGCGCTTCCTCGAGCGCCTTCACGCTTTCATCGGGCTTGCCCTGGAACTGCAGTACCTCCGCCAGCGCCGCCTGGGCATCGGCGAACTGCGGTTTTCCGGCAACCAGCTTCCGTGCAGTCTCCTCCGCCTTCGCGGCCTCTCCGCTGAACAGCTGGGCCCGCACCAGACCAATCGCTGAGGCCTCGTCGTCGGCATGCAAGGCCAGCGCGGCTTCGAACGCCTTGCGCGCTTCGGCGACGTTGGCCTTGCCCATGTGCGCATCGCCGATGGCGCCCAGCAGGCTGGCCTGGCCCACGGGGTCCGAAAGGCGCTCGGCAGCGAAATCCGCCAGCACACGATCGAACTCCGCCGCGCGCACGCGCGCACGCGCTAGCAGCGGGATGACCCGCTCGCGCGGATAGCCGAGATCGAGCGCACGCTGCAGTTCCTTGGCCGCCCCCGGAACGTCCCCCTGCTCGAGGTTGACCTTGCCGAGCAGGAACCGGGCCTCGGCCAGGTTCGCGTTCTCCTGAAGGGCGTTCTTGAGCTGGATGCTGGCCGCGTTCAGATCGTCCTTCGCCAGATATCCCTTCGCCGAGTCGAGCATCTGCTCGGGGCTCTCACCGCAGCCCGACAGAAGCAGCGCGGACAGCAGGGTCGCGGCGAGCCCACTCTTGCGACGACTCCAGTGCTGCGACGACATGTCCTTGGTGTTGCTGCTCACGATCCGTTCTCCTTCTTCAGGCCAAAGCGATTCATCAAGTCATACAGGGACGGGCGACTCACGCCGAGGATCTCGGCGGCACGCGCAATGTTGTTGTTGGTGCGCGCCAGCACGCGCAGGACGGCCCTGCGCTCCGCCTCGTCGCGCACCTGCCGCAGATTCAGACGCTCCAGATCCTCCTCCACGGCCTGAAGGCCAAGCTCGTCGGCGGTAATGCGGTTGCCGTCGGCCATGATCACCGCCCGCTTCAGGCAGTTCTCGAGTTCGCGCACGTTACCGGGCCACGGGTGCGCCTCGATGGCAGCGAGCGCGTCATCGGTCAGTGTCATGCTGCCACGCGCGTTCTCACGGGCGAAGCGCTGCACGAAGGCATGTGCAAGCAGTGCCGCGTCGCCTTCGCGATCACGCAGTGGCGGGATATCGACGACGATCTCCGCCAGGCGGTAGTAGAGGTCCTCGCGGAACAAGCCGGCCCTGATCTGATCCTTGAGGTCACGATGGGTCGCGCACACGATGCGTACATCGACTGGAATTTCCTCGCGACCGCCGATGCGCTCGATCACCCGCTCCTGCAGGAAACGCAGCAGCTTCGCCTGCAGCGGCATCGGCAGGTCGCCGATTTCGTCGAGGAACAAGGTGCCCTTGTGCGCCGTCTCGATCTTGCCCAGGGTCTGCTTGACGGCGCCGGTGAACGCGCCCTTCTCGTAACCGAACAGCTCGCTCTCGAGCAAGGTATCGGGGATCGCCGCGCAGTTGATCGCGACGAAACGTTCATTCGCGCGCTGCGACAGCGCATGCAGGCCACGCGCCAGCACTTCCTTGCCCGTGCCACTCTCGCCCAGCAGCGCAACCGTCACCGAGGCGCCCGCGACCTTCTCGATGGTGCGGCCGATCTTCAGCATCCCCGGGTCCCGGGTCAGCAAGCCGGACAGCGGGCTCGCGCTGAGCGCGGCCAAGCGCACATTCTCGGCCTGCAGGTCATGCATGCGAAAGGCGCGCTCGATGGTCAACGCGAGCAGTTCAGGCTCGAAGGGCTTGGCGAAGAAGTCATATGCGCCCAGTCCCACGGCCTTCACCGCGTTCTCGCGGTCGTGCTGACCGGTGAGCACGATGACCTTGGTATCCGGAGCCAGCGCGAGCATCTCGCGCAACAGCGCGAAGCCCTCGGTGACATCGTCGGGCGCTGGCGGCAACCCCAGGTCCATGGTCACAACCGCAGGCTCGTGGCGACGCAGTTGCGCAATCGCGCTTTCGCGATCGTCGGCAACAACCGTCTCGCAGGAATCGAATGCCCACCGCATCTGCTTCTGCAACGCGGGATCGTCCTCCACGATCAATAGCGTTCGCTGCTTATCCGGCATGGATCTCACTGGCTCCGTCTTGAATTGTGTCCCGCGCCAGCGTGGCGCGCGGCAGCTGTATGGTCACACGTGTTCCGCGGCCGACCTCGCTTTCGAATTGGAGATCGCCGCCAATCTCGTTCAGGTACTGCCGGGTCTCGAAGACTCCGATGCCCATTCCGCTGGACTTCGTCGTCTGGAACGGACGCGACAGCCGGTCGCGCAGAAAGTCAGCCGACATGCCACAGCCCGAGTCCTCGACCACGATGCGCAAGCATACGTCATCCGCCGCCTCGAGTCTGACCCGGATCTCGCCGCTCGCTTCCGTTGCATCGATCGCGTTCTGGACGACATGGCCCACGATCCGCTCCAGGCGCTCCGGATGCGCCTTCGCCTGGGCCTGCTGCTCCGCGGGCTCGAGCAATTCGACTTGCGGCAACTGGCCGCGCTTCGACTGGCAGACGTTGCGCAGGATCTGCACCACGTCCACGACACGCGGCGGATCGATCGGCCGTTTCTCCTGCAACTGAAGCATCAAGCCCCGCATCCGGCCCTCGACATGCGCCACCGTCTCCAGCATGTCCTTCTGAAACTCCGGATTGCTCCAGTGCCGCTCCGCATTCTTGAGCATCAGCGACAGTTGCGCGACGAGATTCTTCAGGTCATGGACAACAAACGCGGACATGCGATTGAAGGAGTCGAACTTCCGCGCCTCGAGCAGTGCCTCGGCCGCGAGCATCCTCTCCAGGTAGCCTGCGGCTTGGCGCTGCGCGGTCTTCAGCAGGTCGAGCACCTCCCAGTCGATCTCGAAGGGCGCCCGCGGCAGCGAGAGGACAACGAATCCGACCAGCGTTTCCGAACTCTTGAGCGGAATCACCAGCCAGGCGTCTCCCAGCGTCGACAGCCATTCGGGCAGCACCAGCCCTCCATAGGGCTGCGGCCTGACGCGATACTCCTCCAGGTTGATCACCCATTCCCGATCACTCAGAAAGCGGCAGAGCTCCGACTGCTCGGTCTCGTCAACATCCACCAGCGGCCGGTTCAGGCGCGCGAAGGGCACGAACTTCCCATAGCTGTCGCGGAGCCACAGGACGCCCCCTGGACTCTCGACCAGATCGGACAGCGCCTTGATCACTGACTGCCCGAGATCCAGACCCTTCCCCGCCATGGCGAGAGCCTGCGTGAAGCGCAGCCACTCATTGCGATAATCATAGCGGTATGAGAACAGGTGCTTGCTGAGAAAGACCTTCAACCGGGCGCGTTGCGAACCGGAGAACAGCAGCGCGCCCAGGAGGACAAGGCCGGCAAACAAGAGCGAGAGTTGCAGCGCCCTGCCCCAGTCGCCGCCAAAGTAACGCACGTAGTACGCCACCGCGGCAATGACCAGCAGGTAAGCGCCCGCCGCGGCAAGCGCAGTCGAATGGAACACCATCTCCCGCGACATCGCCATGCGCAACGTCCACGACGGATTGCGCGAGCCCGACAGTGCGATGAGCGGGATCAGCGTCGCGTGCGCGAGCCCGCGCACCGCCCACACGTCCCCGTCGATGCGCGAGAAGAGCGTCGCATCGGCAAACAGATAGAGTTCGAATATGTAGCCGGCACCAAGCGCAATGCAGAGCGGCTTGATCCCCCAGCGCGAAGCCCCGGGCAGGGCGCGATAGAGATGCTCGACCAGGATCAGCCCGACCACTGCATGTGCAAGCCAGGCGACCAGCACCGGGCGCATCGCCGCCCCCTGGAAGTCACCGAAAAACTCGGCGATCAGGCCCAGCACCTGGCCAAGGACGGTACAGGCGGCGAGGATGGCCGGCCAGCGCATGCGCCCCGGCCATAGGGGGCGCATCAACACAATCAGGAACAGAAACCAGGCGCCACCCCGGGCAACATCCAGCACCATGCTGCCCCAGGCCACGACACCGCTGGAAACATGCGCGCTTGCCATGCCTCCAAGCGCCCAGAGAAGGGAACTGACGACGGCGACGAACAGCAGTCCGCCGGGCAGACCACCGCGCCAAGCAAAGAAAACGTAGAGGGCGAACAGGAAGAAGCCTAGCGCCGCGAAACCGTATCCCCAGAATGCGACGTCAGCCACTTACAACTCCCTGAGCCATTGCCCTGCCTGCCTTTTGCGCCGTCCACGCCCTCCAGCGCGTCAACCGCCTCTCGCCTTCAATGCGCGCCCTCACCCGTCAGCACGACGCGGACCGTTTCAAAAAGCACGAGGGTATCGAGAATGAGCGTGTGATTCTTGACGTAATAAAGGTCGTACTGCAGCTTCTCGATCGCATCATCGACCGATGCGCCGTACTGGTACCTGACCTGCGCCCAACCCGTTACACCAGGCTTGACGCAGTGCCGGACGTTGTAGAAAGGAATCTCGCGGGCCAGTTGATCCACAAAGAACGGCCGCTCGGGCCGCGGCCCGACCAGGCTCATGTCACCCACGAGCACGTTGAACAACTGCGGCAGTTCATCGATACGCAACTTGCGGATGATCCGCCCGACCCGTGTGACACGGTCATCGTTCGACGTCGCCCACCGGGGCTTTCCATCCTTCTCCGCGTCCCGCCGCATGCTGCGGAACTTGATCACGCGAAACACGCGCCCCCCGAAACCGACCCGCTCCTGCCGATAGAAAACGGGGGCACCGTCCTCGATCACGATCAACAAAGCCGTGACGAGCATCAACGGAAGCGACATCAGCAGCAGGATCAGCGCCACCACGATGTCGAACAGGCGCTTGACGCAGGTGCGTGCCAACCCCTGGCGGAAACCATCCCCGTAGATCAGCCAGCTCGCCCTGAGCGATTCGAGACGCACCTGTCCCTGCACCCGCTCAAAGAACGACGACAGATCGACGATTCGAACCCCCGCAAGCTTGCAGTCGAGCAACTCCCTGATCGGCAGGACGCCACCCCTGCGTTCGCGCACGGCCACGACGACCTCATTCACCCGCAACTCGCGCACGATATCCAGCAACCCGCGGGGAGCGAGAACCTGCCGAGGATCAACCTCCGGCCTTTCGTCACTGCCCGCACGCAGGAAACCAACGACCTCGACACTCTTCTGCAGCGGGCGGGTGAGGTCCCGGTAAACCGTCGCGGCGTCCTTGCCCGTACCAATGATGAGCACGCGTGGTGCAAACAGCCCCGAGGCCTGGCGCTGATTGACGATCCCCCTCATCAGCAGCGTCGAACTTAGCAACAGCACAACGCTCCACTGCAGTGAATGCGGCGCCAGGTCCGCCCACGGCAGAAGCCCGAACACCGCATAGGCAACAGGCACACTCACTACGAGCGATAGCGCTACGCGCGCGAAAGCCTGCCGCGAACTACGCTGCAATACAGGCCTGTACAACCCCATCGCGGTGTTCAGACCGACCATCAACAATGCGAAAGTGAGCGCGGAGGGCGTGAACACCATCCACTCGGGGTCACCCGGCCCAGCCGACAGACCAACTGCAAGCAGCACCACGACAAAGAGCAGCACGGCATCAAAAAGCACCTGTTGCAGTGTGTGCGACGGAAAATAGTGGCTGAAGACCTTCAGCATGCTTTACCCCTGTTGCCTCGTCATAACGGAACGCAGGTTGTGCCCAACACGGAGGCATTCAACGACCTTACCTTATCCGAGAACGGACTTTACGCCCGTTAAGCCGGTCACGGGCAAATGGCGTCCGCCAAGCCCGAAATTCACGTTTTTTCAGCGATTTAGCAGCTTTGCGCAAAATTCCGCATCTTCAAAATAAATGCCATTTACACACTCACACGACGACCTACGGTTTCCAGTCTTGGGGCAATCGGAGCACCCGCGCCCTTCGGGCAAACCGCATGCGCGACACCGAGCCTTCCCGTCAACCTAGCAGCGACGCATTACCGACACTTGAATCCGCTATAGTGCCGGTACCTTAAGCCCAGTCCGACTCCACTAGCATTTTTCGAGGTATCTATTATGAATGAGACCACGCGTGACTTCACCGAACTGTACGGACATTCTTTCGAAGCACTGCAGATCGGCATGTCTGCGTCGCTTTCGCGCACAGTTTCCGAGGCCGATATCCTGATGTTTGCCGGCGTGTCCGGCGACACCAATCCCGTACATCTCGATGCCGAGTTCGCCGCAAGCACAATGTTCGGCGAGCGTATCGCGCACGGGATGTTCTCCGCAGGTTTGATCTCCGCCGTCTTTGGCACGAAGCTTCCGGGTCCCGGGTGCATCTATCTGTCGCAGAGCCTGAAGTTCAAGGCGCCGGTCAAGGTCGGACAGACCGTCGTGGCAAAGGTGACCGTGAAGGAGTTGAAAGCGGAGAAGCGCCGCGCCGTGTTTTCGACCGTATGCACATGCGGATCGACGGTGGTACTTGACGGCGAGGCGGAGATCATGCTCCCTGCGCGTGGATGAGGGAGTGAGAGGAGACCGCTGCCTGTGTTGATCACAGGCGGTGGCTTTCGCGCGCAGTTTCTGTTTGTTCGGATATATTTGTGTTGACGTAAAAACGCCCAGACATCGTTTTGATGCTGGGCGTTTTTTTTGGTTAGTCTGACGATGACCTACTTTCACGAGGGCAATCCTCACTATCATCGGCGCGTTTGTGTTTCACGGTCCTGTTCGGGATGGGAAGGTGTGGTACCACAAAGCTATGGTCGTCAGACTTTGACTTGTTACCTGGGGTTGATCCAGGCCAAAGCGGGAAGAAGTGTTGTGTGATTGGGTGTTTTTTGACACCGGTGTTACGAGTTTGTCTTGAATAAGGTTATAGGATCAAGCCACACGGGCAATTAGTATCGGTTAGCTTAACGTGTTGCCACGCTTCCACACCCGACCTATCAACGTTGTGGTCTTCAACGACCCTTCAGGGGGCTCGAGGCCCCGGGGAAGTCTCATCTTGAGGCGAGTTTCCCGCTTAGATGCTTTCAGCGGTTATCTCTTCCGCACATAGCTACCCGGCGATGCGACTGGCGTCACAACCGGTACACCAGGGGTGCGTTCACTCCGGTCCTCTCGTACTAGGAGCAAGCCCTCTCAAACTTCCAGCGCCCACGGCAGATAGGGACCAAACTGTCTCACGACGTTTTAAACCCAGCTCACGTACCACTTTAAATGGCGAACAGCCATACCCTTGGGACCGGCTACAGCCCCAGGATGTGATGAGCCGACATCGAGGTGCCAAACTCCGCCGTCGATGTGAACTCTTGGGCGGAATCAGCCTGTTATCCCCAGAGTACCTTTTATCCGTTGAGCGATGGCCCTTCCATACAGAACCACCGGATCACTATGACCTGCTTTCGCACCTGCTCGACTTGTGGGTCTCGCAGTCAAGCCACCTTTTGCCATTGCACTATCAGTACGATGTCCGACCGTACCTAGGTGACCTTCGTACTCCTCCGTTACCTTTTGGGAGGAGACCGCCCCAGTCAAACTGCCCACCATGCACGGTCCCCGATCTGGATTCACAGACCTGGGTTAGAACCTCGACGACACCAGGGTGGTATTTCAAGGACGGCTCCACCAGAACTAGCGTCCTGGCTTCATAGCCTCCCACCTATCCTACACAAATCCCGTCAAAGTCCAATGCAAAGCTACAGTAAAGGTTCATGGGGTCTTTCCGTCTAGCCGCGGGGAGATTGCATCTTCACAAACATTTCAACTTCGCTGAGTCTCAGGAGGAGACAGTGTGGCCATCGTTACGCCATTCGTGCAGGTCGGAACTTACCCGACAAGGAATTTCGCTACCTTAGGACCGTTATAGTTACGGCCGCCGTTTACCGGGGCTTCGATCAAGAGCTTGCACCCCATCACTTAACCTTCCGGCACCGGGCAGGCGTCACACCCTATACGTCCACTTTCGTGTTTGCAGAGTGCTGTGTTTTTAATAAACAGTCGCAGCCACCGATTCTCTGCGGCCCCTTCGCCCTTCGGATGTACTCCTACAAGCTAATGGGGCATACCTTCTCCCGAAGTTACGGTATCAATTTGCCGAGTTCCTTCTCCTGAGTTCTCTCAAGCGCCTTGGTATTCTCTACCAGCCCACCTGTGTCGGTTTGCGGTACGGTCACTCTATGACTGAAGCTTAGAGGCTTTTCCTGGAAGCAGGGTATCACTCGCTTCGGACCCGAGGGTCCTCGTTATCATGCCTCAGCTTAGCCGCGCGGATTTGCCTACGCAGCACGCCTACACACTTGAACCACCTATTCCAACAGATGGCCGAGCTAACCTTCTCCGTCCCCCCATCGCATCATAGAGCGGTACAGGAATATTGACCTGTTTCCCATCGACTACGCATTTCTGCCTCGCCTTAGGGGCCGACTCACCCTGCGCCGATGAACGTTGCGCAGGAAACCTTGGGCTTACGGCGAGGGTGCTTTTCACACCCTTTATCGCTACTCATGTCAGCATTCGCACTTCCGATACCTCCAGCATCCCTTACGAGACACCTTCGCAGGCTTACGGAACGCTCCCCTACCACGTGTCAAAGACACATCCGCAGCTTCGGTTCATGGCTTGAGCCCCGTTACATCTTCCGCGCAGGACGACTCGACTAGTGAGCTATTACGCTTTCTTTAAAGGGTGGCTGCTTCTAAGCCAACCTCCTAGCTGTCTATGCCTTCCCACCTCGTTTGCCACTTAGCCATGCATTTGGGACCTTAGCTGGCGGTCTGGGTTGTTTCCCTCTTGACACCGGACGTTAGCACCCGATGTCTGTCTGCCGTATATCACTTTGCGGTATTCGGAGTTTGCTATCGCGGGGTAGATCGCAGTGACCCCCCCAACGATTACAGTGCTCTACCCCCGCAAGTGTCCGTACGACGCACTACCTAAATAGTTTTCGGGGAGAACCAGCTATTTCCGGATTTGTTTAGCCTTTCACCCCTATCCACAGCTCATCCCCTAACTTTTCAACGTTAGTGGGTTCGGACCTCCAGTACCTGTTACGGCACCTTCATCCTGGCCATGGATAGATCATCCGGTTTCGGGTCTACGCCCAGCAACTCTGACGCCCTTATCAGACTCGCTTTCGCTACGCCTCCCCTACTCGGTTAAGCTCGCTACTGAACGTAAGTCGCTGACCCATTATACAAAAGGTACGCAGTCACCCCTTTCGAGGCTCCCACTGTTTGTATGCATGCGGTTTCAGGATCTATTTCACTCCCCTCCCGGGGTTCTTTTCGCCTTTCCCTCACGGTACTGGTTCACTATCGGTCGATCACGAGTATTTAGCCTTGGAGGATGGTCCCCCCATCTTCAGACAGGATTTCTCGTGTCCCGCCCTACTTGTCGCACGCTCAGACCCGCCACCGGCTTTTCGCATACGGGACTATCACCCTGTATCGTCGGACTTTCCAGACCGTTTTGCTAAGCTGATGGTTTAGTCGTGCAGGCTGCTCCGCGTTCGCTCGCCACTACTTGCGGAATCTCGGTTGATTTCTGTTCCTGCGGCTACTTAGATGTTTCAGTTCGCCGCGTTCGCCTCCTCAGACCTATGTATTCAGTCTGGGATACCCCTTGCGGGGTGGGTTTCCCCATTCGGACATCGTGGGATCAAAGCTCTATTGCCAGCTCCCCCACGCTTTTCGCAGGCTTACACGTCCTTCATCGCCTGTGATCGCCAAGGCATCCACCACATGCACTTAGTCGCTTGATCCTATAACCTTAGTGCCTCTTGTCGAAGCACCGGTCATAAGACGAACTCGTTTGTGCGATCACACCACTGCTGACAACGGTGATGTGATCAATGCAATCACACAACTTGCAGTACGCACCGGCTCGGTACGTACTACACTTCTTCCACTTTGTTAAAGAGCGAACCTCAAACAACCGACAGTTTGCGCTGCCGATCGAGAAGTCAGAGATGATGACATCGCTATCGTCATGTCTGACTACTCGAATGCGTCTGCACGAGTCCTGGTGGAGCTGGTCGGGATCGAACCGACGACCTACGGCTTGCAAAGCCGCCGCTCTCCCAGCTGAGCTACAGCCCCGTCCTTCTCGAGCAACCCAAAAAAGCTTGGTGGGTCTGGTTGGATTCGAACCAACGACCCCCGCCTTATCAAGACGGTGCTCTAACCGACTGAGCTACAGACCCTCACGCCTTCGAGGCTCTTGGTCTGAACAACCGATAAGTTGTGGATACTTGGCCGTACGCGGCCTTTTCTCTTGAAAGGAGGTGATCCAGCCGCACCTTCCGATACGGCTACCTTGTTACGACTTCACCCCAGTCATGAATCTCACCGTGGTAAGCGCCCTCCCGAAGGTTAAGCTACCTACTTCTGGTGAAACCCACTCCCATGGTGTGACGGGCGGTGTGTACAAGACCCGGGAACGTATTCACCGCAGCATGCTGATCTGCGATTACTAGCGATTCCGACTTCACGTAGTCGAGTTGCAGACTACGATCCGGACTACGATCGGCTTTAAGGGATTGGCTCCACCTCGCGGTTTGGCAACCCTCTGTACCGACCATTGTATGACGTGTGAAGCCCTACCCATAAGGGCCATGAGGACTTGACGTCATCCCCACCTTCCTCCGGTTTGTCACCGGCAGTCTCACTAGAGTGCCCAACTGAATGGTGGCAACTAGTGACAAGGGTTGCGCTCGTTGCGGGACTTAACCCAACATCTCACGACACGAGCTGACGACAGCCATGCAGCACCTGTGTTCTGGCTCCCGAAGGCACCCTCGCCTCTCAGCAAGGTTCCAGACATGTCAAGGGTAGGTAAGGTTTTTCGCGTTGCATCGAATTAATCCACATCATCCACCGCTTGTGCGGGTCCCCGTCAATTCCTTTGAGTTTTAACCTTGCGGCCGTACTCCCCAGGCGGTCGACTTCACGCGTTAGCTGCGTCACTCAGTGCATTGCTGCTCCGAACGACTAGTCGACATCGTTTAGGGCGTGGACTACCAGGGTATCTAATCCTGTTTGCTCCCCACGCTTTCGTGCATGAGCGTCAGTACAGGCCCAGGGGGCTGCCTTCGCCATCGGTGTTCCTCCTGATATCTACGCATTTCACTGCTACACCAGGAATTCCACCCCCCTCTGCCGTACTCTAGCCTTGCAGTCACAAACGCAGTTCCCAGGTTAAGCCCGGGGATTTCACATCTGTCTTACAAAACCGCCTGCGCACGCTTTACGCCCAGTAATTCCGATTAACGCTCGCACCCTACGTATTACCGCGGCTGCTGGCACGTAGTTAGCCGGTGCTTCTTAGTCCGGTACCGTCATCCAGCGACTATGTTAGAGTCGCCGATTTCTTCCCGGCCGAAAGAGCTTTACAACCCGAAGGCCTTCTTCACTCACGCGGCATGGCTGGATCAGGGTTGCCCCCATTGTCCAAAATTCCCCACTGCTGCCTCCCGTAGGAGTCTGGGCCGTGTCTCAGTCCCAGTGTGGCGGATCATCCTCTCAGACCCGCTACAGATCGTCGCCTTGGTAGGCCTTTACCCTACCAACTAGCTAATCTGACATCGGCCGCTCCAATTGCGCGAGGTTCCGAAGAATCCCCCGCTTTCCCCCTCAGGGCGTATGCGGTATTAGCGCGACTTTCGCCGCGTTATCCCCCACAAATGGGCACGTTCCGATGCATTACTCACCCGTTCGCCACTCGCCACCAGGCCGAAGCCCGTGCTGCCGTTCGACTTGCATGTGTAAAGCATGCCGCCAGCGTTCAATCTGAGCCAGGATCAAACTCTTAAGTTCAATCCAGCAAAGTACTCAAAATACTGACTTAATCAGCATGAGCACCTAATCATTGCGAAACCAAGCAGCCTAAGCTGCCGACCACAACAACCAAGCACCCACACTTATCGGTTGTTCAATTTTTTAAAGAACCGCTACCACCCGGCAGCGAAGAAGCGAGATTATGTTCAACTTCACACAACCTGTCAAGCATCCACCGAAACTTTTTTAACCGCGTCGCCCGAATCATCGAACAACCCAAAGCCCCGGCGAAGCTCCCGCCTCATCCTTCCAGCCCCGCCGCCGCTTCCGAAGAAACCGCGTCAGCGCTGAAAGAGGTGCGCATTATAGACACACAAACAACATCGTCAACATCAATTCACAATAAAGAAATCTATGGATCGATCAGCCCCGCAGAGCAGCTGTCAGCCCAGTTGATAGACCCTCATTGCAAACCCCTGGCCTACCCACGACGATTCGAGAGGGCGGAGCTTGTACACGGCAGCCGCAGCCCGAAGGAAGAGTGCATCGTCACGGAGCACGCTGGCAGAGGGCGCAATCAGTCTCGCTGCCTCGCCACGGGCTAGGGGGCCGCAAAGCAGAACCTCAGCCGGAGCGCGCCCGTCCTCGACCGTCGCAGTACGCGCAGCGCGGGACACGAGTTGCAGGCCGCACCGGACGCCGCCCGACTCGACGCGCAGGCGTCGCACCAGCCCGAGGTGCACCAGATCCGCATCTTCGAACCGGACGCCTACCAGTTCTCCGATGGATGTGCAGTCGATCGCCGAATCGCTCTCGCTGACGAGACCCATGCTCGTACGGCTGGCATCCAGAACGGACCAGCGTGACGCCGATGCATCGACCTCACCGGCAATCAGTCGCCTGCACTCCTCCACACCGCGCCCCACAATCACACGGCCAGCCATCGGGTGACGCTTGGCTCTCCGCACCGGTGGCTCGTCCGACCAGTGACATAACAGATGCTGCGTAACCGCAAGGTACTCGCGTGGATGCCCCCGATCGAGTGCCGCCGGGCTCAGCCCCTCGGTCAGGCGGCCTGCCAGACCTTGCAGCCACTCTCCGGCCGCTTTCGTCGAAAGATGGAACGCAGCCTCCGGCGGCGCGACGAGGCAACGCCGCGGGGGCATACCCAGTTCGGGAAAGGCAAGGTAGTGAGGCGCGGGCGGCGCCCGCCGCGACATCGCCAAGAAAGGAAGGCTCATCTCGAGCAGATGGCAAGCCGGAACCAGCAGACTCCGGTCAATCTGATCGAGCGCGGCAGCGTGATAAGACACCGCTCGCAAGTAATGCTTGGCGACGGACTCGAGATCCCCGGCGATGAGCGAAAGCCCGGCCTCAAGTTCGGAACGCAACAAACTGCCCAGCCGCTCCCAAAGCATTGGATCCGGCGCCATGCCTCCCAGGGCATTCCACTTCAGCGCTTCGGCGCAGGCCGCAGCGACACTCAAGCGCGAGACTGCATGCCCTTCCTGCACGAACAGACTCCAGTATGCGTCGGCCAGGGCCCGGGTGGCCAAGCGAACCCCCTTCAGCTCCTTGATACGCCCGCCCCCTGCAATGAGCGTACGCAATTCATCCTCGGCGCGCAGGACGCCCTCGAGCGCGACCGCAGGATTGCGGTCCACGGTGGAGAGGGCGACTGACAGGCGATCGGCGAGTTCACGGAGCGCGGCAGCCACGCTGTCATCGGCCTCGCTGGAGGCGCAAGATGCCAAAGGCAACTTAGCGTTCATCGGAGTTCATCCAGGCAGGATAGGGTAATTGACGGCCGGCCGGTCCGAAGAAGCCGGGGGCAGTCGCCCCGACCGACGGCAGCCGCTGAAGCCGCCTCGAAGCCTAGCACAGCGCATATGCAGACACGCTATTCCCTGCACCCCGCACCCACGGTCCGTCGATGCGCGCCACGGCAGAGCGAGACACGAGGCACTGCCGCGGCCGAATCGGTTCGTCCGACGGTGTAACATTGCGACCTCATCAGTCCATACCCTGCAACCATGCGACAGTATCTTGAACTCATGCGTCACGTGCTCGAACACGGTGACCGCAAGACCGACCGGACGGGAACCGGCACCCTGTCCGTCTTTGGCTGGCAGATGCGCTTTCGGCTGCAGGACGGCTTCCCGCTTCTGACCACGAAGAAGCTGCACACGCGGTCGATCATCCACGAGCTTCTGTGGTTCCTTCAGGGCGACACGAACATCCGCTACCTGAAGGACAACGGCGTCTCGATCTGGGATGAGTGGGCAGACGAGAAGGGCGAACTCGGTCCGGTGTACGGAAAACAGTGGCGGCGCTGGGAAACCGCGGACGGCACGACGGTCGACCAGATCACCAAGCTGGTCGAAGGCATCAAACGCAACCCGGACTCGCGCCGCCATATCGTTTCGGCGTGGAACCCGGGTGAAGTGGATAGGATGGCACTGCCGCCCTGTCATGCCCTGTTCCAGTTCTACGTCGCCAACGGACGCCTGTCCTGCCAGCTGTACCAGCGTAGTGCGGACATCTTCCTCGGCGTGCCGTTCAACATCGCATCCTATGCGCTGCTGACGCACATGGTGGCACAGGTGTGCGAGCTCGAACCGGGCGATTTCGTGTGGACGGGAGGCGACTGCCACCTCTACCTGAACCACCTGGAGCAGACCCGCGAGCAGTTGTCGCGCGAGCCGCGCGCACTGCCGACGCTGAGGATGAATCCGGCGGTGAAGGACATCTTCGGCTTCCGCTTCGAGGATTTCAGCCTCGAAGGCTACGACCCGCATCCCCACATCAAGGCGCCGGTGGCGGTATGAGCACCCTTCCCGAACTCGTGATCGTCGCTGCAGTCGCCCGCAATGGCGTGATCGGCCGCGACAACGGCCTGCCCTGGCGCCTGAAGGCCGACCTGCAGCATTTCCGCACACTCACCATGGGGCATCCGATCCTGATGGGCCGCAGGACATGGGAATCCCTGGGCCGCCCCCTGCCCGGAAGGCGCAATCTGGTCGTCACCCGCGATGCGACCTACCAGCCGGAAGGGGCGGAGGTCTTCACCGACCCGGAGGCGGCAATTGCGGCGGCCGCGGGAGCCGAACGCCTGTTCGTGATCGGCGGCGCACAGCTCTATGCCACGCTGTTCCCGCGCGTCGATCGCCTCGAGCTGACGGAAGTCTGGGCCGACGTGCCGGGCGACGCGCACTTCCCTCTGTTCGACCGCTCGGACTTCATCGAGGAGCGGCGCGATGCACGCACAGCGGACGCGGACAACGAGTTCGACTTCGACTTCGTCGAGTACCGCCGCCGCTGATCCACCTGCCGCAAGAACGACAAGGGCCGCTTCAGCGGCCCTTGTCTTTTCGGCATCACAGGATGAGCGCGACTCAGTCCCTGACGCAGTCCACGTGGTAGCGCCCGTCCTCGCCCTTGACCAAACCATGAATGTCGGTCTCGAAGCCGGGGAAGCGCGCGTTGAAATCGCGCGCGAACTTCAGGTAACGCACGATCGTCGCGTTGAAACGCTCGCCCGGGATCAACAACGGAATGCCCGGCGGGTAAGGCGTGACCAGCATCGCGGTGACACGGCCTTCGAGCTCATCCAGCACCACGCGCTCGATCTCGCGGTGCGCCATCTTGGCGAAGGCGTCCGCAGGCTTCATCGCCGGCACCATGTCCGACAGGTACATCTCGGTCGTCAGTCGCGCGACGTCGTGGTCCTTGTAGAAGCTGTGGATCTGATTGCACAGGTCCTTCAGGCCGACGCGCTCGTAGCGGGGGTGCTTGGCGATGAACTCCGGCATCACGCGCCACAGCGGCTGGTTGCGGTCGTAGTCGTCCTTGAACTGCTGCAGCTCGGTCACCATCGTGTTCCAGCGGCCCTTGGTGATGCCGATCGTGAACATGATGAAGAAGGAATACAGGCCGGTCTTCTCGACGATGATGCCGTGTTCCGCCAGGTACTTGGTGACGATCGCTGCCGGGATGCCGGTATGTTCGGCGAAGTCGCCGTCCATGTTCAGGCCCGGAGTGATGATCGTGGCCTTGATCGGGTCGAGGATGTTGAAACCCTCGGCGAGGTTGCCAAAGCCGTGCCAACGCTCGCCTGCCTTCAGCGTCCAGTCCTCGCGACTGCCGATGCCTTCCTCGGCGAGGAACTCCGGCCCCCAGACCTGGAACCACCACTCTTCGTCGCCAAAGTCGGCATCGACCTTGCGCATGGCGCGGCGGAACTCGACCGCTTCCGACAGCGACTCGTTCACCAGCGCGGGGCCGCCCGGCGCCTCCATCATCGCCGCCGCCACGTCGCAGGACGCGATGATCGCGTACTGCGGCGAGGTGGACGTGTGCATCAGGTAGGCCTCGTTGAAGATGTCGCGGTCGAGTTTGCGCGTCTGCGAATCCTGCACCAGGATCTGCGAGGCCTGGCTCAGGCCCGCCAGCAGCTTGTGCGTGGATTGCGTCGAGAACACCATCGACTCGCGGCAGCGCGGCCGGTCGGCGCCGATCGCGTGGTAGTCGCCGTAGAAGTCGTGGAAGGCGGCATGCGGCAGCCAGGCTTCGTCGAAGTGCAGCGTGTCGATCTGGCCGTCGAGCATCTCCTTGATGGTCTCGACGTTGTATACCACGCCGTCGTAGGTCGACTGGGTGATCGTCAGGATGCGCGGCTTCTTGTTTTTGGCCTCGCGCGCGAAGGGATTGGCCTCGATCTTCTTCTGGATGTTCTCCATCGAGAACTCTTCCAGCGGGATCGGGCCGATGATGCCGTAGTGGTTGCGCGTCGGCGTCAGGAACACCGGCACCGCACCGGTCATGATGATCGAGTGGAGGATGGACTTGTGGCAGTTGCGGTCCACGACGACGATGTCGCCGGGCGCCACCGTGGTGTGCCACACCATCTTGTTCGAGGTCGAGGTGCCGTTGGTGACGAAGTAGAGATGATCGCAGTTGAAGATCCGCGCCGCGTTGCGCTCCGAGGCGGCGACCGGGCCGGTATGGTCGAGCAGCTGGCCGAGCTCATCCACCGCATTGCACACGTCGGCCCGCAGCATGTTCTCGCCGAAGAACTGGTGGAACATCTGCCCCACCGGACTCTTCAGGAAGGCGACGCCGCCGGAGTGCCCCGGGCAGTGCCAGGAATACGAGCTGTCGGCGGCGTAGTGCACCAGCGCGCGGAAGAAGGGCGGCGCCAGCGAATCCAGGTAGTTCTTCGCTTCGCGCACGACGTAGCGCGCGATGAACTCCGGTGTATCCTCGAACATGTGGATGAAGCCGTGCATCTCGCGCAGCACATCGTTGGGGATGTGGCGCGTGGTGCGCGTCTCGCCGTGCAGGAAGATCGGGATGTCGGCGTTGCGGAAGCGGATCTCCACGACGAAGGCGCGCAGATCGGCAATGGCCTTGGCCGAAGCCTCGGGCGAGGAAAACTCCTCGTCGTCGATCGACAGGATGAAGGTCGAGCCGCGGCTCTGCTGCTGCGCGAACGAGGTGAGGTCGCCGTAGCTGGTAACACCCAGCACCTCCATGCCCTCGTCCTCGATCGCCTTGGCGAGCGCGCGAATCCCCAGCCCCGAGGTGTTCTCCGAACGGAAATCCTCGTCGATGATGATGATGGGGAAGTGAAATCTCATCCTGGTCGTCTCCAGCGGGGTCCTTGCGGGACGGAAAAAAACGGAAGTGTAACCCCCGGATCATTGCCCGGGCGTTACTGAAATTGAATCGAGAAAAGCACAAGGGGCCGTCAGGCGGCCCCATATTCCGATTGCTGAGCGTCGGCGATCAGATCTTCGGCAGCGTGACGCCGGTCTGACCGAGGTACTTGCCACCGCGGTCCTTGTAGGACGTCTCGCACACCTCGTCCGATTCGAAGAACAGCATCTGCGCTACCCCTTCGTTGGCGTAGATCTTGGCCGGCAGCGGCGTGGTGTTGGAGAACTCCAGCGTCACGTGACCTTCCCACTCGGGCTCGAGCGGCGTGACGTTGACGATGATGCCGCAGCGCGCATAGGTGCTCTTGCCCAGGCACACCGTGAGCACACTGCGCGGGATGCGGAAGTACTCGACCGTGCGCGCCAGCGCGAAGGAGTTCGGCGGAATGATGCAGACGTCGCCGGTGAAATCGACGAAGTTGCGCGCATCGAAGTCCTTGGGGTCGACGATGGTGGAGTTGATGTTGGTGAAGATCTTGAATTCGTTCGCCACGCGCACGTCGTAGCCATAGCTCGAGGTGCCGTACGAGACGATGCGGCCGCTGTCGTTGCTGCGCACCAGTTCCGGCGCGAAGGGCTCGATCATGCCGGCCTCTTGGGCCATGCGGCGGATCCACTTGTCGGACTTGATGGACATGGGCGCGGGTTCCAGCGGTTGCGTTGCGACCGGCGGACGGTCGGAAAAGCCGCGTAGTGTAGGACAAGCGCCGCGGCGGGGAAAGACTCTGCGGCACAAATCGTGCGGCAGCGCAATATCCCCGGCGCGGCGCTCTTGCTGCAGGGCGGAAAGCAACCTGCCCGGTCAGCTGTTCTTGATGACGATGTTGGGGAACTTGTGCGTCATGTCCTTCGACTTCTCGGCGATGCGCACGGCCACCTTGCGCGCGATCTGTTTGTAGATCCCGGCAATGCGCCCGTCCGGATCGGCGACCACCGTGGGTGCGCCGCTGTCGGCCTCGGAGCGGATCTGGATGTCCAGCGGCAGCGCGCCAAGGAAGGGGATGTTGTAGTCCGCGCACATCTTCTCGCCGCCGCCCTGGCCGAAGATGTGTTCTTCATGACCGCACTTCGAACAGATGTGGATGCTCATGTTCTCGACCACGCCGAGGATGGGTACTCCGACCTTCTCGAACATCTTCAGGCCCTTGCGCGCGTCCAGCAGGGCGATGTCCTGCGGCGTGGTGACGATCACCGCGCCGGTCACCGGCACGCTCTGCGACAGCGTCAGCTGGATGTCGCCGGTGCCCGGCGGCATGTCGATGAGGAGGTAGTCGAGGTCGTTCCAGGCCGTGTCCTTCAGCATCTGGTTGAGCGCCTGCGTCGCCATCGGGCCGCGCCACACCATCGGCGTGTCCTGCTCGATCAGGAAACCGATCGACATCGCCTGGATGCCGTAGGCCTCGAGCGGAATCATGGTCTTGCCGTCGTCCGACATCGGCCGCTGGTCGCCGATGCCCAGCATCTGCGGCTGCGAGGGGCCATAGATGTCGGCGTCCAGGATGCCGACGCGCGCGCCTTCGGCCGCCAGCGCCAACGCGAGGTTGACCGCGGTCGTGCTCTTGCCCACACCGCCCTTGCCCGAAGCCACCGCGATGATGTTGCGCACGCCCGGCAGCAGCTTCACGCCTTGCTGCACCGCATGGGCCACGACCTTGCTGTTGACCTTGATGTCCACCCGGCCGATGCCCGGCAACCCCGCCAGCGCATTCGCCAGCTGCGCCCGGATCGGCTCGTGCTGGCTCTTCGCCGGATAGCCGAGCTCGACCTCGAAGGCGACATTGCCGCCATCCACCGCCAGGTTGCGGATGCAGCGGGTGGAGACAAAATCCTTGCCGGTGTTGGGGTCGATCACCTGCTTGAGCGCATCGGTTACGGTTTGCTGGTCAAGACTCATCGCGTTTTCCTCGATAATCGGAGCACCCGCAGCGGGGTGAAGACTGCGGAATCATACCGGAGCCCGTGCGATCGCTCATCCGCGCTACCATCAGGGTTTCCCGAACCCTGACCACCCGCGCCGCGAGCGGCGGGCGCCAACGCCCTGCGGGTCATTCACCGCCCCGACCGAACCCGCCCGCGCGGACCCTGGCCGCGCGTCAACGAATCAACTGCTGCAATGAACCTTCGTCCCCACCTGTCGCTCCTTGCCCCCGTCGTCGCGGCAGTGCTGATGTCCGCCTGCGCCACGCCGGGCACGCCCGACGCCTCGGCTGTCCTTCCTGCAGCCGACGACCCGATCCACCGCCACGCCCTGGTGCGCGAGCCTGCGCCCACCCCCGACTGGACGCGCCTGCGCCAGACGCTCAACGAGGCAACGCGCAACGCTCCCGGCGTCACCGTCGGCGCGGGCGACGCGCAGGGCCTCAAGATCGAGATCCCGGTGGCCGACGGCTTCGCCTCCGGCAGCACCGTGATCCGCCCCTCGCTTGCCTCTGCACTCGACACGATCGCGCCCTCCCTGGCCAGCGAGGCGGGCGTCGCGATCAAGGTCGTCGGCCACACCGACAGCCAGGGCAGCGAGATGATCAATCTGCGCCTGTCGATCGACCGCGCCGAAGCGGTCGTCGCCTACCTGGCCACGCGTGGCGTGGCGCCCGAGCGCCTCACCGCCGACGGCCGTGGCGAGGCGGACCCGCTCACCGGCAACGCCACCGAAGAGGGGCGCGCGCGCAACCGGCGCGTCGAACTGCTGCTGCGTGCAACGCCCTGACTGATGCCGCATGGCGTGCCCTGGCCGAAGTGGGCATGCCCGCAAGCGGCGGGGCGGCCCTGCCTGCGCTTTGTTAAACTTGCATCCTTTGATTCGCGCCGAACAGACCATGCCCCGCAAGATTCTCGTCACCAACGCCCTGCCCTACGCCAATGGCGACATCCACCTCGGCCACCTGGTGGGCTACATCCAGGCCGACATCTGGGTCCGCTACCAGCGCATGCGAGGCCATTCGGTGCACTACGTCTGTGCGGACGACACCCACGGCACGCCGGTCATGCTGCGCGCCGAGAAGGAAGGCCTGACGCCCGAGCAGCTCATCAACCGCGTACATGGCGAACACCTGCGTGACTTCACCGCCTTCGGCGTCGCCTTCGACAATTACCACTCCACGCACAGCGCCGAGAACCGCTTCTACGCCGAGGACATCTACGGCAAGCTGAAGAGCGGCGGGCTCATCGACACACGCTCGATCGAGCAGTACTACGATCCGGTCAAGGAGATGTTCCTCCCCGACCGCTTCATCAAGGGCGAGTGTCCCAAGTGCGGCGCAGCCGACCAGTACGGCGACAACTGCGAGGCCTGCGGCGCCGCCTACGCCCCCACCGAGCTCAAGAACCCCTACTCCGCGGTGTCCGGCGCCAAACCGGTGCTGAAGACCTCGGAGCACTACTTCTTCCGCCTCTCGGACGAGCGCGCGGTCGCCTTCCTGCGCGAATGGACGCACGGCACCAACGCCGCTGGCGAACGCCGCCTGCAGGCGGAAGCGGCCAACAAGATGAAGGAGTGGCTGGGCGAGGAAGGCGAGAACAAGCTCTCGGACTGGGACATCTCGCGCGACGCACCCTACTTCGGCTTCGAGATCCCGGGCGCGCCGGGCAAGTACTTCTACGTCTGGCTTGACGCGCCGATCGGCTACCTCGCCAGTTTCCGCAACCTCGCAGAGAAGCGCGCCGCCGCCGGCGAGGCGATTGCCGTCGAGGACTACACCGACGCCGCCCGCGCCGCCGCAGCCGGCACCGAGATGGTGCACTTCATCGGCAAGGACATCCTCTATTTCCACGCCCTGTTCTGGCCGGCGATGCTGAAGTTCGCCGGCTACAACACGCCGAGCCAGCTGTGCGTCAACGGCTTCCTCACCGTGGACGGCGCCAAGATGAGCAAGAGCCGCGGCACCTTCATCACCGCGCACTCCTACATCGCGCAGAAGCTCAACCCCGAGTGGCTGCGCTACTACTTCGCGGGCAAATCCAACGGCACCATGGAAGACGTCGACCTCAACCTCGACGACATGATCGCCAAGGTGAATTCCGACCTCGTCGGCAAGTTCGTGAACATCGCCAGCCGCTGCGCCGGCTTCATCGGCAAGCGCTTCGACGGCAAGCTGGGCGCGGTCGATGCCGCCGCCTGTGCCGAGTTCGCCGCGGCCTGGACCGAGGGCCGCATCGCCGCCGCCTATGACGAGCTCGACTACAGCCGCGCACTGCGCGAGATCATGCGGCTGGCCGACGTCGCCAATCAGTACGTCAACGACCACAAGCCGTGGGAACTCGCCAAGCAGGAAGGGCAGGAAGCCCATCTGCATGCCGTGTGCAGCACCGCGCTGACGATGTTCCGCGACCTCACCCGCTATCTCAAGCCGGTGCTGCCGGCGCTGGCCGCGCAGGTCGAGGCCTTCCTCGCCATCCCCGCAATGGACTGGCAGGGTGATTGGGCAGCGCTGCCCGCCGGCCACGCCATCCAGGCCTACAGCCACCTGATGACCCGCGTCGAGCGCAAGCAGATCGACGCCCTGCTCGAGGCCAACCGCGAATCGCTCGCGCCGGCCGCTGCCCCGGTGAAGGACGCCAAGGCGGCCTCCTCCCAGCAGCGCCACGCCGAGAAGCAGCAGCACACCGCGCAGGCGGCCGAGACGCCGTCGCCCCACATCTCGATCGACGACTTCACCAAGGTCGACCTGCGCATCGCCCGCATCGTCAACGCGGAGCACGTCGAAGGTGCCGACAAGCTGATCCGCCTGCAACTCGACATCGGCGAGACCGACGAGGCCGGCAACGCCAAGCCGCGCCAGGTGTTCGCTGGCATCAAGTCGGCCTACGACCCGGCAACGCTGATCGGACGCACGACGGTGATGGTTGCCAACCTCGCGCCACGCAAGATGAAGTTCGGCATGAGCGAAGGCATGGTGCTGGCTGCCTCCGACCCGGAAGGCAAGACCGGCGGCCTCTACATCCTGTCGCCGGATGCGGGCGCCGAACCGGGCATGCGGGTGAAATGACATGCTGAATCACACGCGGGCACTGGAACCCTGAGGCCATGCCGCTGACGCCCTCGAAACGCTGGATCATCCTGCATCGCGCAGGTCGAGGGCGGCTGTCTCCCTGATGCCGCCCTGCCGGGCGGCCGCACGAAACGCATCCCGATTCGAAGCGGAGACAGCATGAAGATCCAGTTCCGACCCAAACTCCTAGACACCCTGCCCGGCTACGGCCGGGCCGGATTCACGCAGGACCTGTCCGCCGGCATCACCGTCGGCGTGCTCGCGCTACCGCTGGCCATGGCCTTCGCCATCGCCTCGGGCATGTCCCCCACCGCCGGCATCTGGACCGCCATCGTCGCCGGGCTGCTCATCTCGCTGCTGGGCGGCTCGCGCGTGCAGATCGGCGGCCCGACCGGCGCCTTCATCCCGATCATCTACGCCATCGTCGCCGACCACGGCGTGCAGAACCTGCTGATCGCGACGATGATGTCCGGCGTGCTGCTGTTCGCGATGGGTGCGCTGCGGCTGGGCAACATGATCCGCTTCATCCCGCTGTCGGTCGTCATCGGCTTCACCAACGGCATCGCGGTCGTCATCTTCATCTCGCAGATCAAGGACTTCCTCGGCCTCGAGATCGACAACCTGCCCGGCGAGTTCTTCGCCAAGATGGACGCGCTGTGGGCTGCGTTGCCGACGATCAACCTGCCGACCGTTGCCGTTGCCGTCACGTCGCTCGCCGTGCTGCTGGCCTGGAACCGGCAGGCCAGGAAGGTGCCCTGGATGGCGCGCCTGCCCGGCCCGCTGGCGGTGCTGATCATCATGACGGCGCTCAATGCCCTGTTCGCGCTACCGGTGGACACCATCGGCAGCCGCTTCGGCGGCATCCCGCAGGAACTGCCCCGCATCGGCCTGCCGGAACTCAGCCTCGGCACGCTGGGCAAGCTGGTCACGCCCGCCATCACCATCGCGCTGCTAGGGGCGATCGAGTCGCTGTTGTCGGCTCGCGTCGCCGACAGCCAGATCGACGACCGCCATGACCCCAACCAGGAACTCATGGCGCAAGGCATTGCCAACGTCGCCGCACCGCTGTTCGGCGGCTTCGCCGCCACCGGCGCCATCGCCCGCACCGCGACCAACATCCGCAGCGGGGGCCACACGCCGGTCGCCGGCATCCTGCACGCCGGCGTGCTGCTGGCCATCGTCCTCGCGCTGGCGCCGCTGGCCAGCGCCATCCCGCTCGCCACGCTGTCGGCCATCGTCGTCATCGTCGCGATCAACATGGGCGAGTGGCATGCCTTCGCGCCCAGCGAACTGGCGCGCTACTCGCTGAACTACCGCACGATCCTGCTCGGCACCTTCTTCGTCACCGTGGTGTTCGACCTGACGCTCGCGGTGGAACTGGGCATGGTGCTGGCGAGCCTGTTCTTCATCTACCGCATGTCGGACCTGACCCGCATCGAGCGCGTGCCGCTGGAGGAACATTACGGCACCGAGGCCATGAGCCGTAAAGACGGCACCCCGCGCATCCTCGCCTACAAGCTGTTCGGCAGCCTGTTCTTCGGCGCTGCCAACAAGCTGGAGAACCTGCTGCTGATGCAGGACGGCCACCCGGACGTGGTGATCCTCGACCTGGACAAGGTCATCAGCCTCGACACCACCGGCCTCGACATCCTGCAGACCCTGCACCGCAACCTGCAGAAACGCGGCGCGCACCTCATCCTGTGCGGTCTGAACTCGCAGCCCGGCTCGCTGGTGTTCCGTTCCGGCTTCATGGAGCGCCTCGGTGACGAGAACGTCACCGCCAACATCACCGACGCGCTGCTGCGCGCCCAGTGGCTCAGCGGCCAGAACCCGGAGATCGCCTATGCCTGAAGACGAGGACATCGAGATCGTCGCCCGCCACCTGAGCATCCAAGGGCGGGTGCAAGGGGTGTGGTATCGCGCCAGCGCGCAGGCCGAAGCCCGTCGGCTGGGCCTGCGCGGGTGGGTGCGCAACCGTCACGACGGCAGCGTGGAAGCCTTGGTCATCGGCCTGCAAGCCGCGATCGACGCATTCATCGATTGGGCGCAGATCGGCCCGCCGAAGGCCCAGGTGCTGCGCATCGAGATCAGTACGGCCGACGAGGAACCGACCGAAGGCTTCGAGCAACGGCCCACGTGCTGAGCGCCCCTGACGCCGGAGCGCCCACGCCGCCCGCCCGGCGTCCTGCTATAATGCCAAGCCTCTGAAAACAAAAGGCATTCAATCGCCTTTCACTTCGTCGAAAGGGGCGTCATGAAGGTTCCCGAGTCTGCGCCCTGGCTGCGCAACGCAACCGGTCTCGTCCTGCTGGTACTGACGGCCGTGTTCGCGGAGCCGCTGCTGGGCTTGCTGCCGCCGGGCCTTGCGCTCGAGGAATGGTCCGACGCAGTGCGCAACGCGGCCATCGCCCTGGCGACGTTCACCGGCGCCCATCTCATGCATTCGCTGGCGGCTGCGCGGCTTTCGCAACGCCGCAAGGGGCACAGGCCGGTGCCCAAGGTGCTGCTCGATCTGCTCAGGGTGTTCCTGTACGCGCTGGCGCTGCTGGTCTCCCTGTCATTGCTGTTCCGCCAAGACCTGTCGGGCATTCTCACCGGCTCGGGCCTGGTGCTGGCGGTGCTCGGCTTCGCCATCCGCAACGTGGTCGCGGACACGCTGTCGGGCATCGCCCTCGGGATCGAGGCGCCGTTCCGCATGGGCGACTGGGTGCGGATCGAGACCCTGGCCCAGGGCCGGGTACAGGAGATCGGCTGGCGGACGACACGACTGGTCACCCGCGACAGCACCTATGTGATCCTGCCCAACAGCCAGATCTCGCGCCAGCGCATCACCAATTTCAGCGCGCCACGCAAGGAGTACCGCGACCATGCCGAACTCACCCTGCCGGTGACCCTGGCGGTGGCGGACGCCAAGGCGCTGATCCTCGAGGCCCTGCAGCAGGCCGAGAACATCGTCGGCGAAAAGGCACCCGAGGTCCAGGTGGTGAATTACGGCCCGCAGGGCGTCACCTACCAAGTGAAATACTGGGTGCCGCAGCACGACCGCGAGCCGGTCTGCCGCAACGAGGTCTTCAGCCTGGTCGATGCGGCGCTGCGCGCCCGGGGCACGCCGCTCATGCAGGTCCCGCCCGCGTGCCCCGTGTGCAACGCCGACCGGATCGAAACATGCCCCTGACGCTGCGCCTGCAGCTTCAGGGGTAGATCACCTCCACCGACTCGGGCGGCAACCATTCGCGCAGGCTTTCCAGCAAGGCGTCGTCCAGCCGCACGCGCCATCCGTCGCCGAAGGGCAGGTCGGCCTCGGCCGCGGCGTTGCGATACGTCACCCGGATCGGGCAGCCACCTTCACGGAAAGGCTCGAGCAGGGTCTGCAGCTTGCCGGCTGTCGCAGCCGCGCCTCCGCCCGCCCCGACCTCGCCATTGATGCGCAGCTGCAGCGCGCGCGCAAAACGGCTCCGCGCCTCGCCCAGCGTCAGCAGGCGGTCGGCGATGATACGCAAGCCCCCCGAGAACTCGTCGTTGCTGACCTTGGCCTCGACCACCAGCACCTCGTCGGTGACGATCTTGCCGCGGTTGGCGTCCAGCACTTCGGAATAGACCATCACCTCACGCGGCTGGGTGCCGTCATCGAGCAGCACGAAGGCCATCTTGCCGCGGTTACCCATTTTGGTCCGCGTCTCCATGACCACGCCTGCCAGCATGGTGATGTCGCGCGAGGGCTCGAGCTGCGCAAGCGTGCGGCGTACGAAGCGGCGCACCTCGCCCTTGAAGCTGTTGAAAGGATGGCCCGACAGGAAGAAGCCGATCGCGAGCTTCTCTTCCTTCAGCCGCTCGCGCTCGGTCCAGGGCCGGATCTTCGCGAATGCAGGCGCTGCGCCCGCAGCTTCCGGCATCAGGTCGAACAACCCGCCCTGCATCGCATTCGCTGCAGCCTGCTCGGCCGCCTCCATCGCCAGCGCAACGGTGGCCATCAGCTGGGCGCGGTCCAAGCCCTGGTGGCCGGACAGCGTGTCCATCGCGCCAGCGCGGATCAGCGCCTCGATGACGCGGCGGTTAACCATGCGCCGGTCGACGCGCTCGCAGAACTCGAACAGATCGCGGAAGGCCCCCGCCTTCTCGCGTGCCGCCAGGATCGCCCGCACCGCCGGCTCGCCCACCCCCTTCACCGCGCCCAGGCCGTAGCGGATCGTCTTGCGGTCCACCGGCACGAAGCGGTAGTCCGATTCATTCACGTCCGGCGGCAGCACCGCGATGCCGTTGGCGACCGTGTCCTCGTAGAAGATCTTGACGGTATCGGTGTTGTCCAGGTCGGACGACATCGTCGCCGCCATGAAGGCCGCGCAGTGATGAGCCTTGAGCCAGGCGGTGTGGTAGGTGACGACCGCGTAGGCGGCGGTGTGCGACTTGTTGAAGCCGTACTCCGCGAACTTGGTCATCAGATCGAAGAGCTGCTCGGCCAGCGCCGGATCGTAGCCCTTCTGCTTGGCGCCCTCGGCGATGGTGGCGCGGTGCTTGGCCATCTCCTCGGGCTTCTTCTTGCCCATCGCGCGCCGCAGCATGTCGGCGCCGCCCAGGGTGTAGCCTCCGATGATCTGGGAGATCTGCATCACCTGTTCCTGATACACGATGACGCCGTAGGTCGGCTCCAGGCAGGCTTTCAGGTCGGGATGGAAGTAGTCGATCTCCTGCTGGCCCTTCTTGCGCAGGATGAAGTCGTCCACCATGCCCGAGCCGAGCGGGCCCGGCCGGTAGAGCGCGAGCACCGCGATGATGTCCTCGAAGCGGTCGGGGGCAAGCTTCTTGAGCAGCTTCTTCATGCCGTCCGATTCGACCTGGAAGATCGCCGTGGTGTTGGCGTCCTTCAGGATCTGGTAGGCGGCCGGGTCTTCGAAGCCCAGGCTCATCAGGTCGGGCCGGCTGCCGGTCATGCGCGCGATGTATTCCAGCGCCAGCTCGATGATGGTGAGGTTGCGCAGGCCGAGGAAGTCGAACTTCACCAGGCCGACGGCTTCCACGTCGTCCTTGTCGAACTGCGACACCGGCGTGGCGTCGTCGCCATCGGCGATGTACAGCGGGCAGAAGTCGGTGAGCTTGCCCGGCGCGATCAGCACGCCGCCGGCGTGCATGCCGACGCCGCGGGTCAGGCCCTCGAGCGGCTGCGCCAGGCCCCACAGGGTCTGGACGGCCTCGCCGTCGTTGCCGTCCTTCATCATCTCGCCGATCTGCGGCTCCATCTCGTAGGCCTTGTTCAGCGAGACGGGCTTGGCCCCTTCGATCGGGATCAGCTTGGACAGGCGGTCGCACAGGCCATAGGGCATGTCGAGCACCCGGCCAACGTCGCGCACCACGGCCTTGGAGGCCAGCGTGCCGAAGGTGGCGATCTGGCTCACCGCCTCCTTGCCGTAACGCTCGCGCACGTACTCGATGACGCGGTAACGGTTGTCCTGGCAGAAGTCGATGTCGAAGTCGGGCATCGACACCCGCTCCGGGTTCAGGAAGCGCTCGAACAGCAGCGCGTACTCCAGCGGGTCGAGGTCGGTGATGTCGAGCGAATAGGCCACCAGCGAGCCGGCGCCCGAGCCGCGGCCCGGACCAACCGGCACGCCGTTCTTCTTGCCCCAGCGGATGAAGTCGGCAACGATCAGGAAGTAGCCGGGGAAGCCCATCTGGATGATGGTGTCGGTCTCGAACTTGAGCCGTTCCTCGTAGCGAGGACGTTGCTTCTCGCGCTCCTCGGGTTGGGGATAGAGTTGTACGAGACGTTTCTCGAGGCCGGCCTTGGCCTCCTGCACCAGGAAGTCGTCCAGCGTCATGCCTTCCGGCGTCGGAAACAGCGGCAGGAAGTTCTTGCCCAGCTGTACCGTCAGCGAGCAGCGGCGGGCGATCTCGACCGCGTTCTCGAGCGCCTCGGGGATGTCGGCGAACAGCTCGCACATCTCCGCCTGGCTCTTGAGGTACTGCTCCTCGGTGAAGTCGCGCGGCCGGCGCTTGTCGGCCAGCACATAGCCCTGGGCGATGCACACCCGCGCCTCGTGCGCCCGGAAGTCCTCGCGCTTGAGGAACTGCACGGGGTGGGTCGCCACCACCGGAATCCCCAGTTCGCCGGCGATATCGAGCGCGTGACGGATGTACGCCTCGGTACCCGGATGGCCTGCGCGCTGGATCTCGAGGTAGAACGCATCGGGAAACAGCCGCGACCAGTCGGCTGCGAGTTGTGTTGCCAGCTCGCGATTGCCCGCGGCAATCGCCACGCCGATGTCGCCGTGCATCGCGCCCGACAGGCACAAGAGCTCACTGGCGGCGCCGTTCTCGAACCACTCGCGCCGCATCTCGGCACGGCCGCGGTACTTGTTGTCGAGATAGGCGCGTGTCAGCAGTTCGCATAGCTGGCCATAGCCCACGCGGTTCTTGCAGATCAGCAGGACGCGGTGGGGCTTGTCGCGCTCGGCTTCGTTCTGGATCCAGGCATCGACACCGACGACCGGCTTGACGCCCTTGCCGCGGGCGGTCTTGTAGAACTTGACCGTGCCAAAAAGGTTGGCGAGGTCGGAGATGCCGAGCGCCGGCATGCCATCATCGGCAGCGGCCGCCACGGCTTGGTCGATCTGGACGATGCCGTCGGTGATCGAGAACTCGGAGTGAAGGCGAAGATGGACGAAGCGCGGCTGATGCGGCGTAAGGGAGGAAGAATTCGGGTCGGCAATCATGCGCCGAATTTTACCCGAGCTCGCCCATCTTCACCGGCGCGACGGCGGCAGGCACGGTCACGCCAGCGCTCGGCGGCCGAGCGATCGCGCCGGCCGGATCACCGGCGCGGAGCGAGTCGCCCGGCGACGGAGACTCAGGGCAGCAGGATGGTCGAGCCGGTGGTCCTGCGCCCTTCGAGGTCGCGGTGCGCCTGCTCTGCATCCTTCAATGCGTAGCGCTGGTTGATCGCGATGCGCACCCGGCCCGAGCCGACGACCTCGAACAGGTCGGTGCAGCGTTGCGTCAGTTCTTCACGCGTGGCGATGTAGTCCAGCAAGCCAGGACGGGTCACGTAGACGGACCCCGAGCGCGCCAGCAGCGCACAATCGAACGGCGCCACCGGGCCGGTCGCATTGCCGAAGCTCACCATCATGCCGCGCCGCTGCAGGCAGGATACGGAATCGAGGAAGGTATCGCGGCCGACCGAGTCGTACACCACCGCCACGCCCTTGCCCGCCGTCAGCTCGCGCACCCGCTCCGGAAAGCGCTCGCGCGAATAGACGATCACGTGGTCGCAGCCCAGCGCCTTCGCCTGCACGGCCTTGTCGTCGTTGCCAACGGTGCCGATGACGGTGGCGCCGAGCAGCTTCGCCCACTGCACCAGGATCGAGCCGACCCCGCCGGCCGCGGCATGGACCAGGATGGTCTCGCCCGCCTGCACCGGGTAGGTGCTGTGCAGCAGGTAATGGGCCGTGACCCCCTGTAGCATCATCCCCGCGCCCTGCTCGAAGGAGATCGCCTCCGGCAGGCGTACGAGGTGACGCGCCTCGATGTTGCGCGCCTCGGCGTAGGCCCCGAGCGGCCCGCTGGTATAGGCGACGCGGTCGCCGACCTGCAGTTCAGCCACGCCCTCGCCCACCGCCTCGACCACGCCGGCGCCTTCCATGCCGAGCCCTGAAGGCAGCGGCAGCGGATACAGCCCGCTGCGGTGATAGGTGTCGATGAAGTTCAGACCCACCGCATGGTGACGCACGCGGACCTCGCCAGCGGCCGGTGCCGGCAGCTCGACGGCCTCCCACTGCAGCACTTCGGGACCGCCCGTGCGGTGGAAGCGGATTGCATGGATCATCTCTGTCTCCTTCATTCAGTTGGGGTCGGATCGGCGTCTCGCCGTCTCAGCGCACCAGCGAGAAGCCGATGCGCCACTGGCCGTCGCTCTTCTCGTTGTAATCGAGCAGGGTCTCGCCGTAGCCGCTCAGGTACTGCAGGTGGGCGAAGGCGCCGACGCCCGAGAAAACGCTGCGGCGCAGGGGATAGGAAAGATCGAACTGGCGACGCATCTTGCCGGCCGTTCCCCGGCGCAGCAAGGAGGTCAGCATCAGCCCGTCCTCACGCCCGAGCCGCAGGCCGAGTTCCGCATAGCCGCGGTAGCGCGCGATGTCCGGATTGTCCGCGCGGTCGAGATAGCTCCAGACCTTGGGCTCGATACCGAAGTAGGTGACGCCGTCCTCGAGGTAGTAGCGACCTTCCGCCTTCAGGAACAGCGTGTCGATGCTGCGCGATGATTCGTCGTCCTTGCCGTTCGACTCATGCTCGTAGCCGCCCGACAGGGCGACGAAGCCGCCGCGCTCGGGATCGGACAGCCGCCAGCGGTAGAACAGCGAGGGGCGGAAGCTGGAATCGCGGAAGGGCTTGGAGTCGGACTGCAGGTCCCACAGCGAAGTCTGTGTGAAACCGAAGTACAGCCCGCGCGCCACCGGGAAATGCTCGCCCACCACGCCGTGGTCGTCGAACAGGCGGTAGCGGAAGCTGAACTGGAAGCGGGCAGAGACCGGATCCTCGCCCCCGACGAGGAAATACATCGGCTCGTGGAAACCCAGCGCCGAGGCCTCGACCGCCGGGCCCGAGGCCGCTGCCGCCGGTATCACATCGCCGCGCGACGCCACCGTACCCGACTGCGCGGTCTGCAACGGCGTACGACTTGCCGCACCCGCATCGAGCACGATTCGGGCGGACGCTGCATCCACCAGCGACAGCGTCGCAAAGCCGAGCACCTCCTCCGGCCAGCGTCCGACATAGCGCCGCTGCTGGGCGCGCTCGTCGGTCGGCGCAGCCGCGACCAGTTCGAGCGCAATCCGCGGCCCGCCATCGGGCAACTCGATCTGGGCCGGCAGTCGCTCGGGCAGATCGGCGCCCCCCGGCAGGCCGATCACCACCACGCTGAAGCTGCTGCCCGGCACCACCCGGGGTTCCGGTGAGGCCAGCAGCCAGGCGGAGGCCATGGCCGGCATGGATGCCAGCAGCCCGGTCAGGACGAGCGCGCGACGGCAGATCGACGAAATGTGCATTTTCTCGACAAGCAATGGAAAACGGGCAGCCATGATAAGGGCTGCCCGTTCCCGGGTTGGTGAGGATTCGTGTCGGCGGCCGCCCGCGGCGGGCGGCACGCCGGCAGCGCTCAGCGCGCCCGTGCCTCCTGCGCATCCACCACCGCCAGCGCGGTGATGTTGACCAGACGGCGCACGGTCGCCGACGGGGTCAGGATGTGAACCGGCTTGGCCGCCCCGAGCAGGATGGGACCGATCGACACGCCGTCGCCGTTGGCCATCTTCATCAGGTTGAAGGAGATGTTGGCGGCGTCGAGGTTGGGCATCACCAGCAGGTTGGCCTCGCCCTTGAGGCGCGAGTCGGGATGCAGATTGTCGCGGATCTCCTCGGACAGCGCGGCGTCGCCGTGCATCTCGCCGTCCACGTTCAGGTCGGGCGCGGTTTCGTGGAGGATCTCGCAGGCACGACGCATCTTGCGCGCCGAAGCGGAGTTGGAGCTGCCGAAGCTGGAGTGCGACAACAGCGCGACGTTGGGTTCGATGCCAAAGCGACGCAGTTCCTCGGCCGCCATGCGCGCGATCTCGGCGACTTCCTCCGCGCTCGGGTTTTCGTTCACATAGGTGTCGGTCACGGCCAGCATCCGCTTGGTCAGCATCAGCAGGTTCATCGCGGCGAACTGCTTGGCGCCGGGCGCGAGGCCGATCACGTCGGCGACCTGCTTGAGGTGGTACTCGTAGGTGCCGAAGGTGCCGCACACCAGCGCGTCCGCGTCGCCACGGCGCAGCAGCATGACGCCGATCAGCGTCGTGTCACGACGGATCCTGGCCTTGGCGAGGTCGGGCGTGACGCCGTCGCGGCCCATCAGCTTGTAGTACTCGGTCCACAGCTCGCGGTAACGCGGATCGGACTCGGGATTGACGACCTCGAAATCGCGGCCCGGCTTCAGGTTGAGGCCGATCTTCTTGATCCGCATCTCGATGACTTCGGGACGGCCGATCAGGATCGGACGGGCGACGCCCTCGTCCAGCACCACGCGGACCGCATGCAGCACACGCTCGTCCTCGCCCTCGGCGTAGATCACGCGCTTGTGCTCGTCCGGCACCGCCTTTGCGGCGGAGAACACCGGCTTCATGACGATGCCGGACTGGTAGACGAAGGCATTGAGGCTGGACACGTAGGCGTCGAAGTCCTCGATCGGCTTGGTCGCCACGCCGGAGTCCATCGCCGCCTTCGCCACCGCGGGCGCGATCTTGACGATCAGGCGCGGATCGAAGGGCTTGGGAATGATGTACTCGGGGCCAAAGCTCAGCTCCTGGCCGCCATAGGCGCTGGCGACGATGTCGCTCGCCTCCGCCTCGGCCAGCTCGGCAATCGCCTTGACGCAAGCGAGCTTCATCTCCTCGTTGATCGTGGTCGCGCCCACATCCAGCGCGCCGCGGAAGATGAAGGGGAAGCACAGGACGTTGTTGACCTGGTTCGGGAAGTCGGAGCGGCCGGTCGCGATCACGCAGTCCGGGCGAACCGCCTTGGCGTCGGCCGGCAGGATCTCGGGGTTCGGGTTGGCAAGCGCGAAGATCAGCGGCTTGTCGGCCATCTTCGCGACCATCTCGGGCTTCAGCACGCCGGCCGTCGACAGGCCGAGGAAGACGTCGGCCCCCTCGATGACCTCACCCAGCGTGCGCGCCGCGGTCTTCTGCGCGTAACGGGCCTTGGTCGGCTCCATGTTGGCCTCGCGGCCTTCGTAGATGACGCCCTTGGAGTCGCAGACGGTGATGTTCTCGCGCTTCATGCCGACGCTGACCATCAGGTCGAGGCAGGCGATGGCCGCGGCGCCTGCGCCCGAGCACACCAGCCTGACCTTGTCGATGTCCTTGCCCACGACCTTCAGGCCATTGATCAGGCCGGCGGCCGAGATGATGGCCGTGCCGTGCTGGTCATCGTGGAAGACCGGAATCTTCATGCGCTCGCGCAGCTTCTGCTCGATGTAGAAGCATTCGGGCGCCTTGATGTCCTCGAGGTTGATGCCGCCCAGCGTGGGTTCCAGCGCGGCGATGATCTCGATCAGCTTGTCCGGGTCGTTCTCGGCCAGCTCGATGTCGAACACGTCGATGTTGGCGAACTTCTTGAACAGGCAGCCCTTGCCTTCCATCACCGGCTTGGACGCCAGCGGCCCGATGTTGCCCAGGCCCAGCACCGCCGTACCGTTGGTCACCACCGCGACGAGATTGCCGCGGCTGGTGAGCTCGAAGGCTTCGGCCGGATCGGCGACGATGGCATCGCACGCAGCGGCCACGCCCGGTGAGTACGCAAGCGCGAGATCGCGCTGGTTGGTCAGCCCCTTGGTGGGAACGACCGAGATCTTGCCCCGCGTCGGCGAGCGGTGATAGTCGAGCGCTGCGGCGATGAAATCCTGATCCATGTGTTCTCCCCTCGTGCAAATGAGGTGTGTCTTATTGATTGAAATGGGCGCCAAGCCCACCTGCCGCGCACCACCCGGGACGTGCGGGCGCGATTCGATCGTTGCGGACGTTTGTTGTTGTCGGTCTGTACGCCACGCCTCGGTCCGCTGCGGGCATCGGGTTTACCCTCGATTGACGTCGCGGAAGTTTAGCGCAGCCACCCTGCTTTGGCACGTGCGATGACGGCCGGCTGCAGCGTGAAACCCCTTCTGGGAGCGCATTTTTGGCAGAATGCGGACTCGGACGGAGGGAGTGAAGCATGCGACGTGTGGTATTCAATCAGAAAGGCGGCGTCGGCAAATCGACGATTACCTGCAACCTGGCAGCGATCAGTGCGCAACAGGGCAAGCGCACCCTGGTGATCGACCTCGACCCACAGGGCAACTCGACCCAGTACCTGCTGGGGGCGGCCGTCGATGACCTCGAGGCCACGCTGGCGGACTTCTTCGACCAGACGCTCAATTTCAAGCTCAACCCGCGCGCCACCGAGGAGTTCGTCGTCGCCACCCCGTTCGAGCGCCTGCACGTGATGCCCTCGCATCCCTTGCTCGAGGAACTTCAGAGCAAGCTCGAATCGCGCTACAAGATCTACAAGCTGCGCGACGCGCTCAACGAACTGGCCTCGGAATACGACTGCGTGTTCATCGACACGCCGCCGGCGCTCAATTTCTTCACCCGCTCGGCACTGATCGCCGCCGACACCTGCCTGATTCCCTTCGACTGCGACGAGTTCTCGCGCAAGGCGCTGTATTCGCTGCTCGAGAACGTGCAGGAGATCAAGTCGGACCACAACCGCGACCTGCAGGTCGAGGGCATCGTGGTCAACCAGTTCCAGCCGCGCGCCAGCCTGCCGCAGAAGGTGGTGCAGGAACTGGTCGACGAGGGCCTGCCGGTGCTGCAGCCCTACCTGTCAGCCTCGGTGAAGATCAAGGAGTCGCACGAGCAGGCGAAGCCGATGATCCATCTCGACCCGAAGCACAAGCTGTCGCAGGAGTTCGTCGCACTGCATGACACCCTGGCGCGCACCTACGGCGCCTGAACTGAGCCGGCCGAGCCGGGCTTACACCGGCTCCAGCTTCGCCACCGCCAGCAGCAGCCATTTGACGCCGGCGGGGCCGAAGTTGATCTGCACCTTGGCGTCCGCGCCGCTGCCCTCGGCGGCGACGATCACACCCTGGCCGAACTTCGCGTGGCTGACCGACTGCCCGATGCGCAGACCGTTGGGCAGCGTGGCGAAGGTCGGCCGCGGCGCACGCTGCACCTGCGACGCAGATGAAGGCTTGAAGTAGCCCCCGCCCATGCCACCCATCGCGCCCCCCGCCGCCGAGCGCGGGTTCGGCGGGGTCAGCCACTTGGTCAGCTCCGCCGGGATCTCCTCCAGGAAGCGCGAGCGCAGGTTGTAGCGCGTCTGCCCGTGCAGCATGCGGCTCTGCGCGAAGCTCAGGTACAGCCGCTCGCGCGCACGGGTGACCGCCACGTACATCAGCCGGCGCTCCTCCTCCAGGCCATCGGTCTCGAGGATGCTGTTCTCGTGCGGGAACAGGCCCTCCTCCAGCCCGGACAGGAACACCACGTTGAACTCCAGGCCCTTGGCCGCGTGCACCGTCATCAGCTGCACCGCATCCGCGCCCTGGTCGGCCTGGTGGTCGCCGGCCTCGAGCGAAGCGTGGGCGAGGAAGTCCGCCAGCAGCGCGTGGGGCTGCGCCAGCGCATCCGCATCGGCCTGCGACTCGGCGAGGAAGTTCGCCGCAGCGTTGATCAGTTCGTCCAGGTTCTCCAGGCGCTCGCGGCCTTCCTTGTCGGCCTTGTAGTGCCCGCGCAGGCCGCTGAGGTCGAGCACGTGGTCGACCAGCTCAGGCAGCGGCAGGCTGGCGGTATCGCGGCGCAGGTCCTCGACCAGGCGCACGAACTGCGCCAGCGAAGTGCCGGGCTTGCCGGTGAGATGCGGCACCGTCGCATACAGGCTGGTGTTGTAGACGCGCGCCGCATCGGTCAGCACCTCCAGCGAACGCGCGCCGATGCCGCGGGTGGGAAAGTTCACCACCCGCGCGAAAGACGTGTCGTCATCGGGGTTGGCAATCAGGCGCAGGTAGGCGAGCGCGTGCTTGATCTCCTGGCGCTCGAAGAAGCGCAGGCCGCCATACACGCGGTAGGGGATGCCGGCCGAGAACAGCTGATGCTCGAGCACCCGCGACTGCGCGTTGGAGCGGTACAGCAACGCGGTCTCGCTCCTCAGCGCGCCATCGCGCACCAGCGACTGGATCTCCTCGACGATCCAGCGCGCCTCGTCGCCGTCCGAGAAGGCCTCGAACACGCGAATCGGCTCGCCCGCGCCCTGGTCGGTCCACAGGTTCTTGCCCAGGCGGTTGCTGTTGTGCCGGATGATCGCGTTGGCGGCATCCAGGATATTGCTGTGCGAGCGGTAGTTCTGCTCCAGGCGGATCACGTTCTGCACCCGGAACTCGCGTTCGAAGTCGCGCATGTTGCCGACTTCGGCGCCGCGGAAACGATAGATGCTCTGGTCGTCGTCGCCGACGCAGAACATCGCCGCGCCGCCCTCGCGCCCCTCATCGGCGAAGAGCTTCAGCCAGCGGTACTGCAGGCGGTTGGTGTCCTGGAACTCATCGACCAGGATGTGGCGGAAGCGGCGCTGGTAGTGGCGGCGCAGCGGTTCGTTACGCTCCAGCAACTCGTAGCTGCGCAGCAGCAACTCCGCAAAATCCACAACAGACTCGCGCTGGCACTGCGCTTCATACTCCTGAAACAGCTGTACCCGCTGGCGAGTGTAGTCGTCCCAGGCCTCGACCGCGTGCGGCCGGTTGCCGGCTTCCTTCTGGCCGTTGATGAAGTGTTGCAGTTCGCGCGGCGGGAATTTCTCGTCGTCGACGTTGAGCGTCTTCAGCAGGCGCTTGATGGCGGCAAGCTGGTCGCCCGAATCGAGGATCTGGAACAGCTGCGGCAGCCCTGCATCCCGGTGATGGGCGCGCAGCAGGCGGTTTGCCAGGCCATGGAAGGTGCCTATCCACATGCCGCGGGTACTGACCGGCAGCATCGTGGACAGCCGGGCCAGCATCTCCTTGGCCGCCTTGTTGGTGAAGGTCACCGCGAGGATGCCCGCGGGGTCGACCTGGCCCGACTGGATCAGCCACGCGATGCGGGTCGTCAGCACACGCGTCTTGCCCGAGCCGGCACCAGCCAGGATCAGCGCGTGTTGCGACGGCAGGGTGACGGCCTGCAGTTGTTCGGAGTTGAGATTGGCAAGCAGGTTGGACATCGGCGTTCCTTCGTGAGGACCGCATTGTAGACCGGCACGGCGCAGCGAGCTTCCGCCGGGCGGAACGCCACGGCTCAGGCATGAGCCTGTTGCACCGCAGCAACACTTGACTTGTCAGGACGACAATCGGCAGCTATTTTTGAATTGTGCATAGCAACATTTTTTGAATTCCGGCGGAACCAATTCACACTTCGCCGAACTAAACAGCCGTAAAATCAACGCTTATAAAGAGGCCGCAGCAGGATATTGCGGCACACCATAATCCCTGGGTTTGCGCAGCCCAGAAGGTTTGCGCAGGGACTGGGGCGAGACAATCGCCCTAACGGAGAACGCATCATGAAAACACCGAAACTACTCCCCTGGTACGCCCGCAAGGCGGGCATCTCGACCGAACGCGCCGAAACGCTGTGGCGCAAGGCCGTACGCGAGGCGACCGCAGAAACCGGCTGGGTCGGCAACTCGGAATACTGGGGCGCCTGCATGGACGCCTTCGTCCGCCTGCTCGAAGAAGAACGCAACACCCTCTGCGCGCCCAAGGTCCTGCCCTTCGTGCAGAGCCAGGCCCGCATGTGGCGTCTGCCGCTGCTGGCCATGGAAGACGTCTTCTCGGCCATCCATGCCAACTGGCAGCGCAACCTGGGCGTTCCGCGCAAGGCCGCTTGAAGCGGCGCTGGACACAAACCCGGCGCCTCGCCCTCGAAGACGGGCGCCAAACCTGAATTGCGACGTGCAGCCCCGCGCTGCCCGTCCTGGTCTCCCTCCCTCTCCTTCAATGGAGATTTGGCATCCCGCCTTGCGGCGGGGTGCCATTTTTTTGTCCACGCCCGACGTGGCACCGGTTGTCACTTACTGAGCGCGCCTGCACGGTGGGCCCCGGCTTCGCGGTATACTCGCGCGTTTTCAACGCTTTCAGCCCCGCGCGCACGCTCATGCAGGACAAATACCAGCCCGCCGCCGTCGAGACGGCCGCCCAGCAGCACTGGGACTCCACCGACGCCTTCCGTGTGACGGAAGACGCGAGCAAGCCCAAGTACTACTGCCTGTCGATGTTCCCCTACCCCTCGGGCAAGCTGCACATGGGGCACGTGCGCAACTACACCATCGGTGACGTGCTCGCGCGCTTCCACCGCATGAAGGGCTACAACGTGCTGCAGCCGATGGGCTGGGACGCCTTCGGCATGCCGGCCGAGAACGCCGCGATCCAGAACAACGTACCGCCGGCGAAGTGGACCTACGCCAACATCGAGTATATGAAGGCGCAGCTCAAGCGCCTCGGCTTCGCCATCGACTGGTCACGCGAACTCGCCACCTGCACCCCCGAGTACTACCGCTGGGAGCAGTGGCTGTTCACCCGCCTGTTCGAAAAGGGGCTGATCTACAAGCGCCTCGGGACGGTGAACTGGGACCCGGTCGACGAGACCGTGCTCGCCAACGAGCAGGTCATCGACGGCCGCGGCTGGCGCTCGGGCGCGCTCGTCGAGAAGCGCGAGATCCCCATGTACTACATGAAGATCACCGCCTACGCCGACGAACTGCTGTCCGCGCTGGACGATCTGCCGGACTGGCCGGAGCAGGTCAAGCTGATGCAGAAGAACTGGATCGGCCGCTCGGAAGGCGTGGAGATCAGCTTCCCGTTCGATGTCTCCAGCATCGGCCACGAAGGCGTGCTGAAGGTCTTCACCACCCGTGCCGACACCCTGATGGGTGCGACCTACGTCGCCGTGGCCGCCGAGCACCCGCTCGCCACCCAGGCCGCGGCCAACAACCCGGCCCTCGCCGAGTTCATCGAGGAATGCAAGCGTGGCGGCGTCGCCGAAGCCGACATCGCCACGATGGAAAAGAAGGGCATGCCCACCGGCCTCAAGGTGCGCCACCCGCTCAGCGATGAGCCGCTCGAGGTCTGGGTCGCCAACTATGTGCTGATGGGCTACGGCGAAGGTGCGGTGATGGCGGTGCCGGCGCACGACGAGCGCGACTTCGCCTTCGCCACCAAGTACGAACTGCCGATCCGCATGGTGGTCGGCTCGGACGCCTACACCGACACCGTCGCGCCCTGGCAGGACGCCTACGCCGAATACGGCCATCTGGTGAACTCCGGCAAGTACGACGGCCTGGACTTCCAGGGCGCGGTCGACGCGATCGCCGCCGACCTCGCCGCCAAGGGCCTGGGCGCCAAGCGCGTGCAGTACCGCCTGCGCGACTGGGGCATCTCGCGCCAGCGCTACTGGGGCTGCCCGATCCCGATGATCCACTGCGCCGACTGCGGCGACGTGCCGGTGCCGGACGAGCAACTGCCGGTGGTGTTGCCCGAGAACGTCGAGATCACCGGCCGCGGCTCGCCGCTGGCCAAGATGCCCGAGTTCTACGAATGCAGCTGCCCCAAGTGCGGCAAGCCGGCCAAGCGCGAAACCGACACCATGGACACCTTCGTCGAGTCGTCCTGGTACTTCCTGCGCTACGCCTGCGCCGACAGCAGCACCGCGATGGTGGATGAGCGCGTCAACTACTGGGCGCCGGTCGACCAGTACATCGGCGGCATCGAGCACGCCATCCTGCACCTGCTGTACTCGCGCTTCTTCACCCGCGCGATGCGCGACTGCGGCCTGGTCAACGTTTCCGAGCCCTTCAGCGCCCTCCTCACCCAGGGCATGGTGGTGGCCGAAACCTATTACCGCGATCTCGACGGCGGCAAGAAGCAGTGGATCAACCCCGCCGATGTCCTTGTCGAGCGTGACGACAAGGGGCGCATCGTCGCCGCCAAGCTCGAGTCCGACGGACTGCCGGTGGTCATCGGCGGCACGGAAAAGATGTCGAAGTCGAAGAACAACGGCGTCGACCCGCAATCACTGGTGGACCAGTACGGCGCCGACACCGCGCGCCTGTTCATCATCTTCGCTTCGCCGCCCGACCAGCAGCTCGAATGGTCCGACGCCGGCGTCGAGGGCGCCTCGCGCTTCCTGCGCCGGGTGTGGAACTACGGCCACGCCTTCACCAGCGAAACGCGCGCCGCGCTGCCGGCCGAACGCAAGCTCGCGGCCAACGCGCTGCCCGCTACAGCGGCCGACGTGCGCCGCGAGATCCACACGCATCTCAAGCAGGCGAGCTACGACTTCGGCAAGCACCAGTTCAACACCGTGGTGTCGGCGGCGATGAAGATCCTCAACGCGCTGGAGAAGGCGCACAAGGATCTGGCCGCCAATGAGCCGGCCGCGCATGCCGAGGTCGCCGAGGAAGGCTTCTCCATCCTGCTGCGTCTGCTGTCGCCGATCACCCCGCACATCTGCCACGCGCTCTGGCAGGACTGCGGCTTCGGCAGCGACATCATTGCCGCAAGCTGGCCGGCGGTCAGCGAGGACGCGCTGCGACAAGACGAGATCGAGTTGATGGTGCAGGTCAACGGCAAGCTGCGCGGCAGCATCAAGGTCGCCGCCGATGCGGCGAAGGCCGACATCGAGGCGCTGGCGCTGGCCTCGGAAGCCGCACAGAAGTTCATGGAAGGCAAGCCGGCGAAGAAGGTCGTCGTCGTGCCCGGCCGCCTGGTCAACATCGTCGCCTGAGGACGCCATCATGCACAGCCGCACGCATGCCGCCCTGCCGGCCGGTGACACGAGCACCATCGCATCGACGGCAAGACGGCGCCTGCTGCTCGGCGGTGCCGGGCTCGCCGGCCTGCTGCTGTCGGGCTGCGGCTTCCGCCTGCGGGGGCCGCAGCGGCTGGATTTCGCCACGCTGCATGTGAACGTCGGCGAGCTCACCGAACTCGGTGCCAGCATTCGTCGCCTGATCGCCACGACCGGCAGCACCACCGTCGTCGAGGACGCCGCGCAGGCGGACGCCCGGCTGCAGATCCTCGGCATCGATCGCGGACGCGAGATCCTGAGCCTCACCGGCGCCGGCAAGGTGCGCGAATACCAGCTCCGGCAGACGCTGCGCTTCCAGCTGCTCGACAAGAGCGGCAGGGCCGTCATTCCGCCCACGGCCCTCTCGGCATCGCGCGAGTACACCTTCGACGACTCCCAGGTCCTCGGCAAGGCGCAGGAAGAAACCCTGCTCTACGAGGACATGCAGAAGGATCTGCTGCAGCAGATGATGCGTCGGCTTGCGGCCGCCGAGCGCGCCGGCTGATTGCCTTCACCGGACTCGCACCGCGCCGTGAACCTGCGTCCCGACCAGCTTCCCGCCCTGCTCGACAGGCCGCTGGCGCCACTGTGGCTGCTGCACGGCAACGAACCGCTGCTGGTGCTGGAAGCCGCCGATACGATCCGCGCCGCCGCCCGGCGGCAGGGCTTCGAGGAACGTGAGACGCTCGTCGTCGGCCAGGGCTTCAAATGGGACGCCCTGACGCTGGCCGCCGGCAACATGTCACTTTTCGGTGGCGCCAAACTCATCGACCTGCGCATCCCCACAGGCAAGCCCGGTCGCGACGGCGGCGAAGCCCTGCAGCGCTACGTCGCCAGCCTGCCGATGCAGACGCTGACCCTGATCACCCTGCCCGAACTCGACTGGCAGGCGCGCAAGACGGGCTGGTTCAAGGCCGTGTCCGAAGCCGGCAACAGCCTCGAGTTCAACGCCCCCGAGCGCGAGCGTCTGCCCGAGTGGATCGGCCGCCGGCTCGCCTTGCAGAAGCAGACCGCCAGCGCCGATGCGCTCGCCTTCATCGCCGATCACGTCGAAGGCAACCTGCTCGCCGCACACCAGGAGATCCTGAAGCTCGGGCTGCTGCACCCCGAGGGCGCGCTGACGCTCGACCAGGTGCAGGACGCCGTGCTCAACGTCGCGCGCTACGACATCGACAAGCTGCGCCAAGCCGTCGTCGAAGGTGATCCGGCGCGCTGCGCCCGCCTGCTCGAAGGCCTGAAGGGCGAAGGCGCGGCCCCACCGCTGGTGCTGTGGGCCCTGGCCAACGAGACACGCAGCCTCGCCAACCTCAGCGCCGGACGCGACGCGGGCCAGCCGCTGCCCGCGCTGTTCAAGGCCGAACGCATCTTCGATCCGCGCCGCCAGCAGGCCGTCGGCCGTGCACTCGGCCGCCTCGGCCAGGGCACCCTGCGCGCCGCGCTGATGCACGCCGCGCGCATCGACCGCATGATCAAGGGATTGGTGCCGGGCGACGTATGGGACGAGTTCCTGCAACTCGCGCTACGGCTGGCGCAACGCCCATAGCCCCCGCGCGCTGTTCGGTGTTTTAATTGCTGTTTAGCTCGACACCAACCGACATCGCGATGGACATCCAGAACTACATGCAGACCCTCGGCCGCCAGGCCCGCGCCGCCTCGCGCGTGCTGGCCGCCGCCTCGACCGAGGCCAAGAATGCCGCGCTGCTGGCGATGGCCGCCGAGATCCGCGCCCGTCGCAGCGAATTGCTCGCGGCCAACGCGCAGGACCTCGCCGAAGCCCGTGCCGCGGGCCTCGAGCCCGCGCTGATCGACCGCCTGACGCTCAACGAAAAGGGCGTCGAAGCCATTGCCGTTGGCCTCGAGCAGGTCGCCGCGCTGCCCGACCCGGTTGGCGAGATGACCGACATCAAACGCCGTCCCTCCGGCATCCAGCTCGGCAAGATGCGCGTGCCGCTGGGCGTGATCGGCATCATCTACGAAGCTCGCCCCAACGTCACTGCCGACGCCGCGGCGCTGTGCCTGAAATCCGGCAACGCCGCAATCCTGCGCGGCGGCAAGGAAGCGATCAACGCCAACCGCGCGATCGCCGCCTGCGTGCGCGCCGGCCTCATCGCAGCCGGGCTGCCCGAGCATGCGGTGCAGGTGGTCGAGACCACCGACCGCGAAGCCGTCGGCACCCTGATCACGATGCCCGAGTACGTCGACGTGATCGTGCCGCGCGGCGGCAAGAGCCTGATCGAGCGCATCTCGAAGGACGCGCGCGTGCCGGTGATCAAGCACCTCGACGGCAACTGCCACGTCTACATCGACGACGAGGCTGATCCCGCCAAGGTCGTGCCCATCGTCGAGAACGCCAAGACCCAGCGCTACGGCACCTGCAACACCGCCGAATCGCTGCTGGTCGCGCGTGACGTCGCCGACATCTACCTGCCGGAAATCGGCCGCATGCTCGCGGCCAAGGGCGTGGAGATGCGTTGCTGTGCCGATTCGCTCGCCCTGCTCGCGGAGGCAGGCATCGACGCCGGCAAGCTCGTCGCCGCCACCGAGGCCGACTGGCGCGAGGAGTACCTTGCCCCGATCATCGCCGTGAAACTGGTTGACGGGCTCGACGACGCGATTGCCCACATCAACACCTACAGCTCGGGTCACACCGAAGCCATCGTCACCGAGAACTACACGCACGCCATGCGTTTCCTGCGCGAAGTGGATTCTTCCTCGGTGATGGTCAATGCCTCGACGCGCTTTGCCGACGGCTTCGAATACGGCCTCGGCGCTGAAATCGGCATCTCTACCGACAAGATCCACGCCCGCGGCCCGGTCGGTCTCGAAGGGCTGACCAGCCAGAAGTGGATCGTCTTCGGCAACGGCGAGATCCGTCGCTAACCCCTCTTTCCCCGACAGGCTCCATCCTCATGAATCGGTTCGCACGCAAGCTGCTGGCCACGACCCTGCTGACGGCCAGCCTGGGCATCGCCCACGCCGCCGTCGAAGTCGCCGGCATCGGCTTCAGGTCGCAGGAGACGCTCGACAGTGGTGCGCTCATGCTCAATGGTGCCGGCCTGCGCACCCGGCTGACTTTCAAGGTCTATGCGATGGGGCTGTACGTGCGCACCCCGGCCACCGACGCTGCGGCGCTGCTCCAGGACTCGGGCGAGAAGCGGATCCGCATCGTCATGATCCGGGACCTCGAGGCCAAGCAGTTCGCCGACGCGATGCGCGCCGGCCTCGAACGCAACCACGATGCTGCCGCGCTGGCCAGCCTCAAGCCCTCCACCGATGCGCTGCTGGCAGCCGTAATGGGGAGCGGCGATGCCAGGTCGGGCACCGAACTCATCCTCGATCAACTGGCCGACGGCTCGACCCGCCTGCTGGTCAACGGGCAAGCACGTAGCGACATCGCCGACCCGGCGCTCTACCCGGCCCTGCTTCGGATCTGGATCGGCGACCGCCCCGCGGATGCGGATCTGAAGGAAGACCTGCTGAATCGCAAGAAGTAAGGCAGTGACGAGGGCGCCTGCCGAGCTCCGGACGCAAACGTTCGACGCAGTGATCGCGCTGCCGTTCGGACCGTTCGGCATCCGCACGTCGGGTGGCGCGGTCAGTGAACTGGTGTTCCTTCCCCCGGACACCCCCTTGCAGCCGCCCGCGACCGAGACTGCAAGCGCAGCGGCGCAGGCGCTGCGGGACTGGATCGACGATACCGGTGGCGCCTTCCCTCTGCCGCTGAGGGCGCGTGGCACCGCCTTCCAGCGTCGCGTGTGGGCGGAAATCTCCGCCATCCCCACCGGGCAGACGCGCCGCTACGGCGAGCTTGCTGCACGTCTTGGCAGTGCCGCACGGGCCGTAGGTCAGGCCTGTGGCGCCAACCCCTATCCGCTGGTCGTGCCGTGTCACCGCGTCACCTCTGCCGCAGGGCTTGGCGGCTTTGCCAACGCCCGCGACGGCTGGCTGCTCGAAGTCAAACGCTGGCTGCTACGGCACGAGGGCGCCCTGTGAGCGCACGGCCGCCCGCGGTCGATGCCAGCCTGCCCGCTCACACCCGCGCCGAGCTCGACCGCTTCATCGACAGCCTCTGGCTGGAGCATGGCCTGGCACGCAACACGCTTGCGGGCTACCGCAGCGACCTGACGCTTTTCGCAGCCTGGCTGAACGCACGCGGAACGGCCCTGCCGGCAGCGCGTGCGGCCGACCTCGCCGCCTACCTGGCGGAGTTCAGCCTGCGCGCCAAACCCGCGAGTCAGCGCCGTTTGCTGGCCGCCTGGCGGCGCTACTACCGTCACCTGCTTGCCAACCGCGAGATCGCGGATGACCCGACCCTGATGCTCGACCCGCCGATGCCCGGCCAACGCTTTCCGAAGACACTGAGCGAAGCCCAGGTCGAGGCCCTGCTGGCCGCACCGGATATCGACACGCCACAGGGCCTGCGCGACCGTTGCATGCTCGAGGTGCTCTACGCTGCGGGTTTGCGTGTATCCGAGCTCATCGGGCTGAAGCTCTTTGCCGTCAGCCTCGATCAGGGGGTGATCCGGGTGATGGGCAAGGGCAGCAAGGAGCGCCTCGTACCGCTCGGCGAGGTCGCCGCGGACTGGATCGTGCGCTATGTGCGCGAAGGCCGTCCCGCCCTGCTCGCAGGCCGGCAATGCGACGAAGTCTTCGTCACTCGCCTCGGCGCCGGCATGACAAGACAGATGTTCTGGCGCATCATCAAGCAGAACGCGGTCGTTGCCGGCATTCCCGTCGAGCGCATTTCACCGCACACGCTGCGCCATGCATTCGCGACCCATTTGCTCAATCACGGCGCGGACTTGCGCGTGGTCCAGTTGCTGCTTGGTCATGCCGACATTTCGACGACACAGGTCTATACGCACGTTGCCCGCGAGCGCCTGAAGCAATTGCATGCAAAGCATCACCCGCGCGCCTGACTGGAGTGCAGCACCATTCAGCGTCCGCCAATGGTCTAATTGGAATTTCACCATGAGCCGACAGAACATCCACGCGCCGGAAACGCCGGCCACACGCTTCCTCCGCCAACATGGCGTGGCCCATTCGAATCACCTTTACGAATACGAGGAACATGGCGGCACGACCGTTTCTTCGCGCGAACTGAATGTCAGCGAGCACGCCGTCGTGAAGACGCTGATCATGGAGAACGAAAATGCGCAGCCCCTGGTCGTATTAATGCACGGCGACCGAAAGGTCTCGACGAAGGAACTCGCACGGCAGATCGGCTGCAAGCATGTCGAACCCTGCAAACCCGAAGTCGCCAACCGCCACACGGGCTATCTGGTGGGCGGTACATCACCGTTCGCCACACGCAAGACCATGCCGGTATATATGGAGCGGACGATCCTCGAGCTGCCGCTGGTCTACATCAACGGCGGGCGCCGGGGATTCCTGGTCGGGCTGCACCCGCACGACATTCTACGGGTATTGAAGCCCACGCTCGTCGAAGTCGCGAATTGAGCATTCAACCCGGGAATATCGCCAGACAATTGCCACGAAAAATAAAAATCATCCGCTTCTCCTTCAATTGCTGGCAGAATCCGGATAGTGATATCCGCTAGCGTCGCGTGGTCAGCAGCAATAGTCGCAAAGCCATCGCGGACGGGCACACGAATACAAATATACGAAGGAGAAATGATGGACCTGTCGAATTACTCGCTTCCCGAGTTGCGCCGCCTGGCGGCGAAGGTCGAAACCGAGATCCGCCGTCGCAGCGACACCACGCGCCGCAACCTGCTGAAGCGGGTGCAGAAGATGGCGGCCGAAGAGGGCCTGACGCTCGACGATCTGCTCGAAACCCCTGCCGCCACGCCGGAGACGAAGGCCGCGCCCAAGGGCACGGGCCGCCGCGCCAGCGCGAAGAAGACCAAGGCAGCCCCGGTGGTGAAGTATCGCAACCCTGCCAATCCGGAACAGGGCTGGAGCGGCCACGGCCGTCGTCCGCAATGGGTCCTCGACTGGCTGGCACAAGGCAAGGCAATGGACGAACTGGCCGCCTGATTTCGCGGCGTCGGATCGAATCGCCGGATGGAGGCAGCAGCCTCGATCCGGCGATTTTCATTTGGCTCAGCCGGTATGCGGCGGCAAGCTGCCGTCCCGTCCGCGCTGGATGAATACCCCGACACGGCGAACATCTTTCATCACGCCAATCTTCGCCACTTTCAGCTTGACCCAGGGCGCGCCGAATTCATCGAACAGCATGCGCACGACGAATTCCCCCAGGCTTTCGATCAGGTTGAAATGGCGCTGCCCCAGTTCCTCTCGAATACGCTGCGTCACCACCGCATAGTCGATCGTGTCCGCAATGTCGTCATGCTCGGCGGCGGCGTCGGGAACACCGAAGGTGAGATTGAGCTCGACAGTCTGGGGGCCCGTCTTCTCACGTGCGTAAATGCCGACCCAGGCCTTTACACGCAACTCCTCGATGAAGATGAAATCCATGGTGGTTCCCGTTTAGAATCGCTGCGATTCTATCCTGTGCGCCCGCCGACAGCGGTGCCAGCGCGCCCACGCTGAACCTTTTCTGCATTCGTTCCCCGACCACACGGGGTACGTGGAGCAATGATGTCCCTGCTTGCCCTGCTCGTCGCCGCGTATCTGCTAGGCTCGATTCCTTTTGCCATCGTCACCAGCAAGCTATTCGGGCTGGAGGACCCCCGCAAGTACGGCTCGGGCAACCCGGGCGCCACCAACGTATTGCGCAGCGGCAACAAGGGCGCCGCCGCACTGACTCTGGTTGGCGACTGCCTCAAGGGCTGGCTGGCCGTTTGGGCCGCGGCGCGGCTGGGCTTCGGCCCCACCGAAGCAGCCCTCGCCGGACTGGCCGCATTCCTCGGCCACGTGTTCACGATCTTCCTGCGCTTCAATGGCGGCAAGGGCGTGGCAACGGCGCTCGGCGTGCTCGCGGGTGTGGACGGCCGCATTGCGATCCTGTGCGCACTGGTATGGCTGGCGGTCGCGTTCACCACCCGTTATTCTTCGGCCGCCGCGCTATCGGCGGCCGTGGCCGCTCCGCTTGCCGGCCTCCTCTTCCTCGGACCGCAGGCCAGCGTGATCGTGCTGCTCGCCATGGCGGCCATGCTGATCTGGCGCCACGCGCCCAACATCCAGCGCCTGCGCGCCGGCACCGAGGGCAAGATCGGCGGCAGCAAGAAGCCGAAGACGGACTAAGGCGTCCGGCCGCGCATCGGCATCAGATCGCCGCACCCGGCGGCGGCTGCAGTTCCACCAGTGGCCAGCGCGGACGGATGCGCACAGCCGGCTCGCCGCGCCCACGCTCCCCCGCCGCAAATCGCATCGCCCCGGCAAACGCGATCATCGCGCCGTTGTCCGTACACAGCGCCGGCTCGGGGTAATGCACCCGGCCTCCACGCTTGGCCAGGGCCGCGTCGAGCACCTCGCGCAATCTGCGGTTCGCCCCCACGCCCCCAGCCACGACCAAGGTCTTGAGCCCCACCTTCTTCAGCGCAGCGAGCGCCTTTGCGCACAACACATCGACGACCGCATCCTGGAATTCGGCAGCGAGATCCGCCATTCGCGCGGGGTCCCAGTCTGGCGCGGAGACCACGTTCAGCACGGCCGTCTTGAGACCGGAGAAGCTGAAGTCGAGATCACCCGAATGCAACATCGGCCGCGGCAGGCGGAAGCGCCCTGCCACGCCCTGCGTCGCCAGCTGCGCCAGTTGCGGCCCGCCCGGATAACCGAGCCCCAGCAGTTTCGCCGTCTTGTCAAACGCCTCGCCTGCGGCGTCATCGACAGATTCGCCCAGCAGGGCGTAGTCGCCCACGCCGCGCACCCGCATCAGCTGCGTGTGACCGCCCGAGACCAGCAGGGCGACGAAGGGAAACGCCGGCGGATCGTCCGACAGCAGCGGCGACAGCAGGTGACCTTCAAGGTGATGCACTGGCAGCGCCGGGATTCCGCGCGCCATCGCGAAGGATTCGGCGACGCTGGCGCCGACGAGCAGCGCCCCTGCAAGTCCCGGTCCAGACGTGTAGGCCACGGCATCCAGCGCTCCGCCCTCGAGCCCCGCCGCCTCGAGCGTCTGCTTCAACAGGATCGGCAGGCGCCGGATGTGGTCCCGCGACGCAAGCTCGGGCACGACGCCGCCGTAGGCTGCGTGCAGGTCGATCTGCGAGTGCAGGCAGTGTGCCAGCAGGCCGGTCTCGGTGTCATACACCGCCACGCCGGTTTCATCGCAGGAAGTCTCGATCCCCAACACTTTCATTGCTTGCATCCGTTTGATTCGATGCCGCATTTTACTAACTTTTCAATAAGTAGAGTCATTCCAGGATATAGCGGCACTCTGGCTGCCTGAAAAATGACTTCACGAGTTCAGGGAGCTTCTGGATGCTGCGCAATGCACCGAGTGCGAGTCGCTTCATCTCCTCGGCACTCTCGACCAACTGGCGCGAAACCTTGCGCTTCACATGAGCCCAGACCGTTTCATCGGGGTTCAGATGCGGCGAGTACGGCGGCAGGTAGAAGAGTTTGAGCTTGCCGTCCAAGCCCTCGACGTAGCTCTTGACCATCTTTGCCTTGTGGATCGGATGACCATCGACGATCAGAAACACCGGCTTCTCGGCATTGACCATCAAGCGCTTGAGGAACTCGACGAACACCTTCGCGCCAACCGAGCCTTCATGCAACATGAATCGAAACTCGCCCTGCGTGCTACTAACTTTTCAATAAGTAGAGTCATTCCAGGATATAGCGGCACTCTGGCTGCCTGAAAAATGACTTCACGAGTTCAGGGAGCTTCTGGATGCTGCGCAATGCACCGAGTGCGAGTCGCTTCATCTCCTCGGCACTCTCGACCAACTGGCGCGAAACCTTGCGCTTCACATGAGCCCAGACCGTTTCATCGGGGTTCAGATGCGGCGAGTACGGCGGCAGGTAGAAGAGTTTGAGCTTGCCGTCCAAGCCCTCGACGTAGCTCTTGACCATCTTTGCCTTGTGGATCGGATGACCATCGACGATCAGAAACACCGGCTTCTCGGCATTGACCATCAAGCGCTTGAGGAACTCGACGAACACCTTCGCGCCAACCGAGCCTTCATGCAACATGAATCGAAACTCGCCCTGCGTGCTAACCGCCGAGATCATGTTCAGCGAGAAGCGCCGGCCCGTCGCCTGCACCACCGGCGTCTGGCCCTGCGGCGCCCAGGTCGTGCCGGTGTGGTAATCCGAGCGGATACCCGACTCGTCGCCAAAGTAGATCGTTGCGCCGACCCGCTTGGCTTCGGCGCGGATCGTGGGGTAGGTCTCCGTCTCCCACGTGCGCACCAGCACCGGGTCTTGCTGCCACGCCTGGTAGAGCGGCTTCTGGGCGCTGAAGCCCAGGATCTTCATGAGACGGTGGACCGAGGAGACCGACAACTCCTTCTTGAACTGGCGCTTGATCAGGTGACGGATCAGCGACAGCGTCCACAAGCCGAACTCGAACTTGAACTGCTGCGGGTTATGGTCACGAACGGCATTGGCGATCCACGACAACTCCTCGGCGCTGAGTTTGCTGGGGCGCCCCGGAATCGGCTTGGCCAGCAATGCGTTCTGCCCGCCATTGGCAAAGTCGGCGAGCCACCGGAAAACGCTGCGCTCATTCACGCCATACGCCGCCGCGACGCTTTGCACTGTCTGCCCCTCACGCACTGCTTTGACAGCCTGCTGCCGCATCACCTGCAAGGTGTGATGATCGAGGGCACGGCCGTCGGAAGGTCGTTTGCATTTCATGGGGCATATTATCGCTCACATGACACTACTTACGGGAACGTTAGTAACCGCCGAGATCATGTTCAGCGAGAAGCGCCGGCCCGTCGCCTGCACCACCGGCGTCTGGCCCTGCGGCGCCCAGGTCGTGCCGGTGTGGTAATCCGAGCGGATACCCGACTCGTCGCCAAAGTAGATCGTTGCGCCGACCCGCTTGGCTTCGGCGCGGATCGTGGGGTAGGTCTCCGTCTCCCACGTGCGCACCAGCACCGGGTCTTGCTGCCACGCCTGGTAGAGCGGCTTCTGGGCGCTGAAGCCCAGGATCTTCATGAGACGGTGGACCGAGGAGACCGACAACTCCTTCTTGAACTGGCGCTTGATCAGGTGACGGATCAGCGACAGCGTCCACAAGCCGAACTCGAACTTGAACTGCTGCGGGTTATGGTCACGAACGGCATTGGCGATCCACGACAACTCCTCGGCGCTGAGTTTGCTGGGGCGCCCCGGAATCGGCTTGGCCAGCAATGCGTTCTGCCCGCCATTGGCAAAGTCGGCGAGCCACCGGAAAACGCTGCGCTCATTCACGCCATACGCCGCCGCGACGCTTTGCACTGTCTGCCCCTCACGCACTGCTTTGACAGCCTGCTGCCGCATCACCTGCAAGGTGTGATGATCGAGGGCACGGCCGTCGGAAGGTCGTTTGCATTTCATGGGGCATATTATCGCTCACATGACACTACTTACGGGAACGTTAGTAACCCGCGACCTGCATCTTCTGCGCGCGGAGTACTTGCCATCGCCTGGCGCGTGGTTTATATTCGCCGTCTTTCTGCCCACCAGACACCCAAGGAAGTCCGCAATGCCCGGTATCCGCGTCAAGGAAAACGAGCCGTTTGAAGTTGCGATCCGCCGCTTCAAGCGCACCATCGAAAAGACCGGTGTGCTGACCGAACTGCGCTCGCGCGAGTTCTACGAGAAGCCCACCGCCGAGCGCAAGCGCAAGCTGGCCGCCGCAGTGAAGCGCAATCACAAGCGCCTGCGCAGCCAGATGCTGCCGCCGAAGCTGTACTGATACGCTCCGCACCCGGCTTTCCGGTTGCCCGCACGCCGGGCGAAGGTCACTCGACCTTCGCCCGGCGTGATGCTTTTCCCGTTTCAGTTCCGGCCCGTCATTACGACGGTCCGCAAGCCCCGCTCGCCCGCGTACGATGATCCCTCAGTCCTTCGTTCAGGAGCTGCTGTCGCGCGTCGATATCGTCGACGTCATCGAACGCTATGTGCCACTGAAGAAGAGCGGCGCGAACTACTTCGCCTGCTGCCCCTTCCACGGCGAGAAGTCCGCCTCGTTCTCGGTCAGTCCATCCAAGCAGTTCTACCACTGCTTCGGTTGCGGCGTGCACGGCAGCGCACTCGGCTTCCTGATGGAATACAGCGGACTGGGCTTCGTCGAGGCGGTCAAGGAGCTGGCCGCTCAGGTCGGCCTGCAGGTCCCCGATGACGGACGCAATGCCAGTCCGCAGGACGACAGCAGCGAACGCCTGTACGAGGCGATGGGCCTCGCCGCGCGCCTCTACCGCGAACAGCTCAAGCCCGCCCGCCGCGCCATCGACTACCTGAAGCGCCGCGGTCTTTCGGGCGAGGTCGCAGCGCGCTTCGGCCTCGGCTACGCGCCCGACGAATGGCAGGCCCTGCAGAAGATCTTTCCCGACTATCAGGCAAAGACGCTCGCCGACGCCGGCCTGGTCATCGACAACGACCAGGGCCGCCGCTACGACCGCTTCCGCGACCGCATCATCTTCCCGATCCACGACCGGCGCGGGCGCATCATCGCCTTCGGTGGCCGCATCCTGGACAAGGGCGAGCCGAAGTATCTGAACTCCCCCGAGACACCACTGTTCGAGAAGGGGCGGGAGCTCTACGGCCTGTACCTGGCGCAAAAACCGATTCGCGACGAAGGCTTTGCCGTCGTGGTCGAAGGTTACATGGACGTAGTCGCGCTCGCGCAGTACGGCATCGCCAACGCCGTCGCCACGCTCGGCACAGCAACCACGCCGCAACACGTTCACACCCTGCTGCGCCAGACAGACCGCGTCGTATTCTGCTTCGACGGCGATGCCGCCGGGCGCCGCGCGGCCTGGCGCGCACTGGAAAATGCACTGGAGTCCCTTCGTGACGACGCCACGCTGGCCTTCCTGTTCCTGCCCACGGAGCACGACCCCGACTCCTTCGTGCGTGCCGAGGGCGCCGACGCGTTCCGCAAGGCCGCGACTGCTGCCACGCCACTGGCCCGTTTCCTGATCGAGGAACTGCGCAGCCGGCACGACATGGACGCCGCCGAAGGCCGCGCCGCCTTCGTGCATGAGGCAATGCCATTCATCAACCGCATCTCCGCACCCCTGCTGCGATTGCAGGTGATCAAATCGGTGGCTGAAGCGAGCGGACTGACGCAAGCGGAAGTCGAGCACGCCCTTGACCTCCCGGCGCCAGCCCGGCGGGATCGACAGCCCCGGCGCCCCGAACCGCAGGCCAGCCCGCCCTTCGACGACACGCCCCGCCCGGCCTTCGCCGGCAAGCGCAGGCGGGAGGGCACATTCCGCCCTCGCCCCGCCGGCAGGCGCAAGCCACCTTCGACCGCAGGCACCCTGTTGCGTCTGGTGCTTCAGCACCCGACCTGGGCCGCGCGCATGCCGGTGGATCTGATCCCCTCCGACAGTCCGGAAGGCCTTGCGCTCATCGCCATCATCGACCTGCTGAGCCTGGGGGAGCCCATCCCCGCCGGCGGACTCGGCGCCCTCATCGAGCGCTTCCGTGACACCCCGCACGGCGAAACCATGTCAAGAGTCGCGGCAGAGCTCGTCAACGCCGAGTTCGACGAGGCCGTCGTCGAGATCCTGTTCGAGGACAGCCTGAGAAAACTGCATGCCGACAGCCTCGCAAACGAGATCGCCACACTGCTGCAGCAGGACCGCGAACACGGTCTCGATGCAGCCGGACGCCATCGCCTCGGCGAGCTGCTTCTGGAGAAGCGCGAACTCTCGAATGCGTCGAAAGTCTCAGATTTATAGTACAATTTTCGGTTTCCCATTTTCTTACACCCTCACCTGAGGAGTGCTATGGCACGCGAAACAGCCAAGGATTCGGCGCGCAAGGTCAGCCCCAAGCGGACCTCCAAAGCGAAGGACAAGGCCGCACAGGTCGTCGAAAGCCCCGTCGCAGCACCGCTCGACGCCGAAGTGCGCCGCACGCGGCTGAAGACACTGATCACGCTCGGCAAGGAGCGCGGCTATCTCACGTACGCCGAGATCAGCGACCACCTGCCCGATGATGTCGCCGACGCCGAACAGATCGAAGGCATCATCGCCACCTTCAACAACATGGGCATTCAGGTCTACGACGAGGCACCCGCCGCCGAAGACCTGCTCATGTCGGACAGCGTCGCGACCAATGTCGATGAAGACGTCGCCGAAGAAGAAGCCGAGCAGGCCCTTTCCTCCGTCGACTCCGAGTTCGGCCGCACCACCGACCCGGTGCGCATGTACATGCGCGAGATGGGCACGGTCGAACTGCTGACCCGCGAGGGCGAGATCGAGATCGCCAAGCGAATCGAGGACGGCCTCAAGCACATGGTGCAGGCCATCTCCGCCTGCCCCACCACGATCGCCGAGATGCTCGCGATCGTCGACCGCATCGCCGCCGACGAAGCCAAGATCGACGAACTCGTCGACGGCCTGATCGACCCCAACGCGAGCGAAGGCACGGAACCCGCCGCCGACAGCGATATCGAGGAAGCCAGCGCCGCTGCCGATGAGGAAGCCGACGAGACCGAGGCCGACGAGGACGAAGAAGACGACGCCGCCAGCGCCGAGAGCGCCAATGCGGCCTCGCTGCTGCAGCTCAAGAACGACGCGCTCGCCCGCTTCGCCGCCATCCGTGAGCTCTACGCCAAGCAGATGGACGCCCTGCAGAAGCGCGGCTCGCAGGACACGCACTACCTGCTGCTGCAGCAGCAGATTTCGGACGAACTGCTGAACATCCGCTTCACCGCCAAGGCCATCGAGAAGCTGTGCGACTCGGTACGCCATATGGTCGAACAGGTCCGCGGCCACGAGCGCCAGATCCTGCAGCTGTGCGTCGATCGTGCAGGCATGCCGCGCACGCACTTCATCAAGGTCTTCCCGGGCCAGGAAGCCAACCTCGACTGGCTCAAGGATGAGATCGCCACCGGCAAGAACTACGCTGAAGGCCTGATGCGCATCCACCCGGCGGTGCTCGAAGAGCAGCAGAAACTCATCGACCTGCAGGAAAGACTGGGCATTCCGCTCAAGGAACTGAAGGACATCAACCGTCAGATGTCCACCGGCGAGGCCAAGATGCGCCGCGCCAAGCGCGAGATGACCGAGGCCAACCTGCGCCTGGTGATCTCGATCGCCAAGAAATACACCAACCGCGGCCTGCAGTTCCTCGACCTGATTCAGGAAGGCAACATCGGCCTGATGAAAGCGGTGGACAAGTTCGAATACCGACGCGGCTACAAGTTCTCGACCTACGCCACATGGTGGATCCGCCAGGCCATCACGCGCTCGATCGCCGACCAGGCACGTACGATCCGTATCCCGGTGCACATGATCGAGACGATCAACAAGATGAACCGCATCAGCCGCCAGATCCTGCAGGAAACCGGTGCCGAGCCGGATCCCGCCACGCTGGCCGAGAAGATGGAGATGCCCGAGGAGAAGATCCGCAAGATCATGAAGATCTCCAAGGAGCCCATCTCCATGGAGACGCCGATCGGCGACGACGACGACTCGCATCTGGGCGACTTCATCGAGGACACCGCGACCCTGGCGCCGGCCGAAGCCGCGATGTACTCCGGCCTGCGCGACGCTACCGGCGAGGTGCTCGACTCACTCACCCCGCGCGAAGCCAAGGTGCTGCGCATGCGCTTCGGCATCGAGATGAACACGGACCACACGCTGGAAGAAGTCGGCAAGCAGTTCGACGTTACCCGCGAGCGCATCCGCCAGATCGAAGCCAAAGCCCTGCGCAAGCTGCGCCATCCCAGCCGCTCGGAGAAGCTCCGCAGCTTCCTCGATAGCGACCAGTAAAGCCTCAACGGGCCTCTAGCTCATGCCTGGTTAGAGCAGCGGACTCATAATCCGTTGGTGCTGGGTTCGACTCCCAGGGGGCCCACCAGCAGCACTTGAAGCCGTCAGTCCGAAAGGACTGGCGGCTTTGTCGTTTACGACGCCACGAGGGAGCTCCGGGCCGACTCATGCGGCTACGCGTCACCCTCCCGCCCACTCCATGCCCGCGCCAAAACGCCGTACATCCAGCTCAAGGACGCGATGAGGGCAAGGCGATACGCGGGCCCTTTGCCCTTGATTCGATCTCCGCAAGAGGAGCACCGAGCACCAAACAATGCTTTAAGCATATTCCAATTAATGACAAATGCGTTTATGCTTTAAACATTCGCCGACAACCCGTCTGACGGGATGACGACCGACTCATCAGCCTGTCGTCGGATGGCCTCGTAGATCGACCTCATGGAGACCCGTTCATGCGCAACAGCATCCACCTCCCAGCCCATCGGCAAGGCGGTCAGGGCATGACTGAGTACATCATCATCGTGGCGATGATCGCGATCGCGGCCATCGCGGTGTATCAGTACTTCGGCCAGACCGTCCGCAACCAGACGGCCGCCATCGCCCAGGAACTGTCCGGCCAGGATGGCACTGCCGCTCGGACCGCGGCTCAGACCTCGGCCAACACTGCCCAGACCGTAGGCAACGAGCGCCAGACGCTCGACACCTACGTCAATCAGGTCGCCAAATGACCGGCCACTCCGCCAGGCCAATCGCCGCGGCGGGGTACAGAGGCGCGGGCGATGACCTTTAGCTCCCCTGGACAGCAGCATGGGCAAGTCCTGCCTCTGGCCCTGGTGCTGCTTGTCGCGGTCGCGGCCACGACGTTCTACATGTTCAACAGTGGCCAACTCGTGCAGGAAAAGCTGCGCCTCACCAACACCGCCGACGCAGTCGCTTACAGCGCCGGCGTGTTCGAGGCGCGGATGCTCAACTACGACGCCTACACCAACCGCGCAATCATCGCGAACCAGATCGCGATCGGTCAGGCTGTCGGGCTGGCCTCGTGGGCGAAGTACATGGGTACATCGGCCGACAACATCGGACCCTACCTCTACCTGATCCCCTACGTCGGCCCGGCCCTCAAGGCGGCGATGGACCATGTCGCGTCCATCATGGAGATCTTCACGTCAGCCCTTGCCGCTGCGATCCCGCTGCACGACACAGCGATCCAGGCACTGGCCCTGTCGCAGCAGGTCATGCACGGCCCTGGCGACAGCGTTGCGCTGGGGAACCGCCTGGCCGTCATGCAACGTGTGGCGCGGGAGAACGATCCAGAGGCCGTTGTCGATCCCGTGCCGATCAGCGACGACTTCATCGGCTTCACCCGCAATCATGAATCGCGCGAAGAGCGTCGCCGCATGGGACGCGTCGTCAGCGACAGTCGCGAATCCTTCCTGCGCAGCCGGAACTGGAACTTCGGCCTCGTCGTGCTGTGCACCGGCATCCAGTTGCGCAAACGCGGCGGCACCGAACTCATCGATCTCGCGGACGGTTGGAAATCCATGGACACCCTGTCCGCACACCGCTATCGCATCCGTCGTTTCAGCTGCCGGCGCTCGGAGAGACCGATCGGCTACGGCACAGCGTTCTCCGATGAAGATCTACCGGACAGCGCCTACAGCTACTCGGGCTCACGCAGCACCAACCCCAGGGCAAGCCGGCGCGCTGATTCAGGCGAAGGCATCGCCGAAGGCTTCGATCCCGCACCGAGCACGATAGGCGGTGGCGCGATCCCGACCTTCAAGGAACTCTCATCACGCGCCCTCGAAATGGACGACCCGGTCACGCAGCTCACGATCCGGGTCACGAAGGCCGCCGGCGACCAGCGCTATTCGGGCGGCGCGAGCCTCATCCGGCCCCAGGGGCGGCTCGAACTGTATGACGGCGCCCATTCGGGCGGCCAGAGCGCGGCCGCCGCACGCGTGGAAGTCTTCTTCGAGCGTCCGGACGCAGGCAACCCGCGCCATCCGGACCGTAACGAGCTCGGCAGCCTCTTCAACCCCTACTGGCAGGTCCGCCTCGCCCCGATCACGCCGGCCGAACGCCTCATGGCCCAGTTGCGTCAGGGCGGACTTCAACTTCCCTAGATCCGCCTCAAGCCCACCGCGATGCTGCAAGGTTTCCGCCCCCCACCTCAAAGCCCGCTCGCGTTCGCGCAACTGGCCTTGTGCTGCGCGGTGCTCTGCACGCAAGCAGCCGCGGCGGCACCCGAAGCGGACGGCTACGAAATCCGCCGCGAAGGCACATCCCCCTTTGTCCGTGACGCGGCCATGCGCACCGCCGTTGCACGCGAGGCGCAGTGCAACGCGCTGGCGGCCCAATGCCGTGTGCTCGCGACAACACACGGCAGCGCCGCGGGCGCCGCATGCCTCGCCCGCATGCAATCCTTCGAGCTGATCGGCGACCCCGGCACGGCTGGACGCCGCGAGGTCATCGAATACCACCTGCCCGCCAGGCAGAAGTCCTCGGTCACCGTGCGCACCCTGGAACTGGTTGAAACCGCCGTCTGCCGCCTGGAAGTCCTCGAGCGCGTGACGACCACCATCACCCATCATCGGCCACGGGGGCGACGGGTGTTTACCCGCGTCATCAACCCCCGAAAGGGCGCGCAACCGTGGCGCAGCCAGCAGCTTCCCGCGCTCGGTGCAGACAGCCTGGCCCTGGTCAGCGAACGCTTCGCGATCGACGCGACGATGGTCGTAAGCCCGCTGCCGGAGCGCGGGGAAGAACGTTTCGCCGGTATGCCGTGCCACTGGAAGCGGATCACCGGACCGTGGACGATGGCGTTGTGCGAGTCCACACACAGTCTGGGCATGCCGATCAACCGCAGCCTCAGCACCCAGGTGACCGGACCGGGCGCTGACGGCCCGGAGGTTCTTCTCGAGGAAAAGGTGGTGCTGTTCCGCGGTCCGGTCGCGCTCTCGACAACGCATTTCGAACCCGGCGGGCATCGGACGGACGAGGCCAGCCACGAACCTGCAGCCGAGGAGGACGACAATGCGCACGCCGACTGAACGTCCTCCTTGCCGGCGGTCGCGCGTTGGCGGGCAGTCGACGGTCGAGTTCATCGTCCTGGCACTGGTGCTCATTCCCCTGCTGCTCACCGTGCCGCTGATCGGCAAGTACATGGATTTGGCCCAGACCACCACCTCGGCGAGCCGCTACGTCGCCTTCGAGGGCATGGTGCATCACGGCTCGAGCCTTCACCCGTGGAAGTCCGACGCCGCGCTCGCCGTCGAGGTGCGCCGCCGCTTCTTCAGCAACAACGATGCGCCGATCAAGCACGACGACGTCGCGGGCGACTTCAACGCCCATCGCAATCCCCTCTGGTTCGATCACCGGGGCGACGCCCTGCTGCCGTCCTTCGCGAGCAACGTCGGCGCCTCCAGCCAGCGCGAATCGCTCGAACAGCCCTTTGGCGCGGCGTACGCATCGGGCATGGGCCTGAGCCGGACCAACCTGCACACGGGCGTCGCACGCGTCACGGTCGCGGACGTCGAGGGACTGGCTCCGTTCGACACGCTGGGCCTGGCCATGCAGCGCAGCACGACCGTCCTCGTCGACCCCTGGTCCGCGTCCGGTCCGAACGCTGTCCGCTCGGCAGTACGCAACGACGGCTGGAACCCGCTCGGGCACTTCCCCTATCGCCCGCTTGAAGCCCTGGTGACCCCGATCGAACCCTTCGTCGCGGTCCTCGAGGGCGCCAGTCCGCCCGACATCGGTCGCGTCGATCCCGACTTCGTCCCCGCCGATCGCATCCGATGAAGACCTCGCGCTTAGCACTCTGCCTCCTGATGACCTCGGTCGCTGTCCACGCCGCGCCGTGGCCGCGCGTGAAGCCCCCGCCCGAGGCGCGCGTCGAAACGATCGGCGAGCAGATCCGCCTCAATGGCATCCCGATGCACATGGCGCGGATTCGCTCCCGTTCAGCCACGGCCGAGCTGCTCGACCACTACCGGGAAGCGCTCGGCAAGCCCGTCGCGCATGCGCAGGTTGCCGACACGCACGTGCTGTCCCAACGGCGCGGCGACCACTTCATCACGGTTTCGATCAATGCGACGGACTATGGACTGAGCGAGGCATTGCTGTCGATCGCCGACATGCAGGCCGCCCGCCAGGCGGCCGATCGCCCACTCGCCTTCAGACTTCCCGCTGGCTCCGAAATCCTGTCGGACCTGGAGTCGGTCGACGGACCGATCAGCGCACGCCAGCTCGTGCTGGAGAACGCGCACACGCTGCGCACCAACCTCGAACAGCTCTCCCGCAGTCTCGCCGACCGCGGCCTTACGCCCGATGGGCCACCGCTCACCGACGTGGACACAGCCATCGTGCAAGGTTTTCACGGCCCGGTCGGCGAGGCTCGCCTCGTGCTGGTTCGCCACGACGGCAGCACCCGTGCCGTGCTCACCCTGCGACTCAAGCGCTCATGAAACGCGCCTTCGCCATTGCCGGGCGCGGCCAGGCACTCACCGAATACCTCGTCGCCCTGCTCGTGCTGATGATGCTCTTCGGCATCGCCTTTACCGGTGAGGAATCCGTGGTCGACACCCTGCTCGCCGCCGTCCGCAGGGCCTTCGATCGCCAGAGCGCCTTCATGTCCCTTCCCCTGTGACGTCCACCGACATGCTGAACAAAACCAGGAAAAACTGGCTCATCCTCGTCCTGTCCCTCGTCCTCGGCGCCGCCGCGGCGTTCGGGGCAAGCCGCTATCTTTCGCAACGCATGGCCGAGATCGAGGCACGTGGCAAGGACAGCGACACCGTCCGCCTACTGGTCGCAAAGACGAACCTTGCAGGCGGCGCCACCCTCAGCCCCGACACCGTCGCCGTGCGCGAAGTACCGCGTGCCTGGGCGCACTCCGGCGCCATCACGCCGGACCAGTACAGCCGCGCAGAGGGCTCGGTGCTCGCGCATCCGGCCAATGCCGGGGAGCCCATCCTGTGGGCGCAGCTGGAGGGACGCCGTGCGCCGACCTTCTCCACGCGACTGCAGTCCGGCCAGCGCGCCGTCACGGTGCCCGTCGACGAGATCAGCTCGCTGTCCGGGATGGTGGTACCCGGCGACCTCATCGACATCGTCGTCTCGGTCCGCGACGGCAAGCGCAACTACACCTTCACGCTGCTGCAGCGCGTGCGCGTGCTGGCGACGGGCAGCAAAGCCAACGTCGACGCGCGCGACACCGACGGCCGCCCCGGCTTCACCACGATCACACTCGACACCGCTCCGGACGATGCCAAGCGCGTCATCGCGGCACGCGAAATCGGTCACGTGACGGCGCTGCTGCGCGCGCCAGGCGACGTTGCCGCCGTGTCGGATGCGATCACCGAGGCCCGTAGCCTTCTCGGCCTACCCACCGGACACGACAACGGCGTCAGCAGCGTCCCGGTCATCTACGGCGGCGGCCCGATCACCGAGGGGCTGACCCTTGGACAACGCGCCCCCGCGACCGAGGACTGAGGCCGGCACGGCACACCGTCATCAGCCCCCCATTTCAACCGCCTCCGCCCGCGAACTCCGATGCGCCCATTCCGACAACTCCTGCTTTGCCTGACCGCAGTGCTTGTGACGCCTGCCGTCGCCCTTGCCGACGATCCCGTCGAACTGACGATGTTCGAAGGCGAGACCCGGGTCATTCCCGAACCCAACGCCGGCCGACTCGCGGTCGGCAACGGCCAGGTGCTGTCCGCGGCGGTCCTCGACGACCGCGAGATCCTGCTCATCGCCAACAAGGTGGGCATCTCGTCGCTGCACGTCTGGTCCTCGAAAGGACGTAACCGGCGCGTCAAGATCACCGTGGTACCGGCCGACACCCCACGCGTCAATCGCGAGATCGCGGCGTTCATCGCCGGCATTCCCAATGCGCGTTCCTCGGTCATCGGCGACAAGGTGGTCGTCGAAGGCGACGGCCTCAGCAACCGCGACCAGGCCCGTATCGAGGAGTTGGCCAAGCGCTATCCGCAGATCATCAACTTCACCAACCCGGTGGGCTGGGAAAAGATGATCGTCATGGACGTGCAGATCGTCGAGTTCCCGATCAACATGCTGAGGGAAATCGGCCTGGCGTGGAACGCCACCGGCGGCGCCGCGATCGGGGGCATCTGGATGCCCGGTCGGCGCGGCAATGCGCCACTGCAGATCGACGTCCGCACCGGCACCGAGAACGCCCCGCCCATCGTCAACCCGGACGACGCCATCGGCCCGGTGCCGCTCAGCTCCAGCCTCAACGTCCTGTCCGCCATCAACGTCGGTCTAAACGCGCAACTGCGCCTGATGGAACAGAACGGCTCGGCCTCCATCCTCGCCCAGCCCGTGCTTTCGGCGCGCAACGGCGCCGAGGCGAGCTTCCTCGCCGGCGGCGAATTCCCCTACAGCGTCAGCAACATCAACGGCACGACGATCCAGTTCAAGCCCTACGGCATCCGGCTGGAGATCACGCCCACGGTCGATCACAGCGGCGTGATCCGGGCGCGGATCATGAGCGAGGTCAGCGATCTCGACCTCTCGGTCATGGGCAGTTCAGGCCCCGCGCTGCGGACGCGCAAGACCGAGACCGAGTTCAACGTGTTGCAGGGCGGCACCATCGTCCTCAGCGGACTGCTGAGCCGGGACATCAACGCCTCGATCGACAAGGTCCCCTTCCTGGGCGACATCCCTGTCCTGGGCGCCCTGTTCCGCTCGCGACGTTTCCAGAACAACGAGACCGAACTCGTCGTTTTCGTCACACCGCATGCGGTCGACAAGCACACCGTCGAGCAGGCCGAAACCATGCTGCGCGCCCGGCAACGCCTGGACGGCACGCCGCGTGCCACCGAACCCGATCTCTCGGCCGTGCCAGGCCTTCCCGCAGCCGCCAAGGCGCCGGACGCGGGGACTACGGACAGCGCGCTCGACCAGCCCTTCCCCTGGGTCAACAACTGACGCGGGGGCACCAGTATGTTCCAGGTCACCATTACCGCTCCGGAAGCGCCGCCACGCATCGAGTCGATCACCGACACCTCGGCCATCATCGGCAAGGGGCGGGAGTGCCAGCTGCGCCTGCCCGGCTGGAAAGTGGGTCGCGAGCACGCGCGCATCTTCCGTACCAAGGCTGGCCTCCACATCCAGGACCTCGGCCAGCTCTTCGGCACCAGCGTGAACGGCAACCGCATCCAGCAGTACGGACCGATCACGCGCGGCGACCGCATCGGCGTCGGCCCCTACACCCTCGTCATCGAGGACCGGCTCGAGACGCCATCACTCCCCATCGCCGCGCAGACCTCCGACACCGGCGACAGCCCCGCCGTGGATACACCCAGCCCGCGCAGCGTCAACGACGGCAAGGTGCCAACGCCCCAGCAGTTCTGGCGACAGCGCATCCACGAAGCCCTGCTCGATGCGATCGATCTGCGCCGGCGCGATCTCGTCCGCATGGCCGACGAGGAACTGCGCGCCGAGACCGAGGCCCTGCTCGTCGAGGTCATCGACAAGGAGTCCGCACTCCCCGACAGCATCGACCGCGACAGCCTGCTCCGCGACGTGCTCGACGAGGCGGTCGGCCTCGGTCCGCTGGAGACGCTGCTCGACGACGACACCATCACCGAGATCATGGTCAACCGCCATGACGAGATCTACCTCGAGCGCAACGGTCGGCTCGAACGCCACCCTGGCTGCTTCACCAGCGACCGCGCCGTGCTCGGCGTCATCGAACGCATCGTCGCGCCGATCGGCCGGCGCATCGACGAAGCCTCGCCCATGGTCGACGCCCGCCTCAAGGACGGCTCCCGGGTCAACGCCATCATCCCACCGCTCGCCATCAAGGGCCCGGCACTCACGATCCGCAAGTTCGGGCGCAAGGTGTTCTCGCACACCGATCTCGTCCAGCTCGGCGCCCTGAGCCCGGCCATGGCGGAGTTCATGCGCATCTGCGTGCGCCATCGCAAGAACATCCTGATCTCGGGCGGCACGGGATCGGGCAAGACGACCCTGCTCAACGTACTGTCGAACTTCATCCCCGATGGCGAACGCATCATCACGATCGAGGACGCCGCCGAACTGCGGCTCGGGCACTCGCACCTCATCAGCCTCGAGGCGCGTCCGTCCAATGCCGAGGGGCGCGGCCAGATTGCCATCCGGGATCTCGTCAAGAACGCACTGCGCATGCGTCCGGACCGTATCGTGGTCGGCGAGTGCCGTGGCGGTGAAGCGCTCGACATGCTGCAGGCGATGAACACCGGCCACGACGGCTCGCTGACCACCCTGCATGCCAACAGCCCGCGCGATGCGCTGGCCCGGCTCGAGACCCTGATCCTGATGGCCGGCATGGATCTGCCCTTGAACGCCATTCGCGACCAGATCGCCTCCGCCGTCGACATCGTCATCCAGCAGGCGCGGCTGCCCGATGGACGACGCGTGGTCACCGGCATCGTCGAGGTCAGCGGCGTCGAATCCGGCCGCATCCAGATGCAGGAGCTGTTCCGCCACGAGAAGCTCGGGCGAAACGCCGACGGACGGGTGCTCGATCGTTTCAGCGCCTGCAACGCCGTTCCCGGGTTCTACGAGGACCTGCGCGAGACCGGCGTCCCCCTCGACCTTTCCCTGTTCAACGCGGCAGACGCGCCATGAGCCTGACGCTGCTCCTGATCGTCGTTGCCGCCACCGTGGCCCTGCTGGTGTGGGCCTCGGTGGATGTCGGCACCCGAATGCTGCGGGCCTGGCGAACGCACTTCACGCGCGAAACCGGCTTCCACCTGCGCGAGTTGTTCCTGTTCGTCGACCCAGCCCGACTCTACGCACTGACCCTGGCGCTAACCGTGCTCGCCGCAGGCAGCGTGTGGCTGGTGACCGGCAGCATTGCCCTGAGCCTGGCCGTCGCCCTGCTGCTGGCCCTGTCGCCCGGCCTCGTGTTCCGCTCGCTGCGCACCCGCCGCATCGAGAAGATCGCGCAACAACTGCCCGACGCGCTGCAGATGCTCGCCGGCACCACCCGCGCCGGACTGTCGCTGCCCGCAGCGATACGACAGATCACCACCGAGCTGCGGCCTCCCCTCTCGCAGGAGTTCATGCTCCTCCAGCATGAGCAACGCCTGGGCGTCAGCCTCGACGACGCACTCGAGAGCCTTGCCCTGCGCATACCCGCCCAGCCCGTCAAACTGATGGTGTCGGCCATGCGCATTGCCCACGAGACCGGCGGCGGCCTGGCCGAAACGCTTGAGCGCACGGCCAACATGCTGCGCAGCCAGCATGCGATGGAATTGAAGATCCGCGCGCTGACAGCCCAGGGCAAGCTCCAGGCCTGGGTGGTGGGGCTGCTGCCGCTGTTCCTGCTGTGGGTCCTGAGCCGCATGGAGCCGGATGCCATGGCGCTGCTGTGGACAACCCGACTCGGCTGGGGCGTGCTGGCCGCGGTGCTGGTCATGGAACTCATCGGCGTGCTGCTCATCCGCCGCATCGTGGCCATCGACGTATGAACGCGTCTTCGTCCCTGGTCGAGATACTCGACCCCAGCTGGGTCATCGGTGCGATCGCGCTGAGCACGGGCCTCTCGGTCGCGCTCGTCGGCTGGCTGGTGTCCCGCGCCGCCGCGGCAGTTCCACCGCAGGACCGCCTCTGGCTCGACCCACCGCCAGCGGGCTACCGGATCGTGTGGTGGCCGGTGCAGTGGCTTTCACACTACCTGCAAGCACTCCTACCCGAGCGCCATGCCCAGGCCAGCCTTGCACGCCTGCGCCTGGCGGGGCTCGACTTCGCGCTCGACCCCGGCCAGTTCATCGCCGGACGCCTCGTCTGGGGGCTGCTGTGCGCCGCGTTCGCATTCTGGCAGGCCGAGACCTTCCAGCTTCCACCGGGCTGGCCGATCGTCGCAGGCTTCGCCCTTGGCTACCTCTACCCGCTGATCTGGCTGCGCGACCGCATCGATGCACGACGCCGGCAGACCTTCAAGTCCCTGCCCTTCATGCTCGACCTCATCACGTTGTGCGTCGAGTCGGGCCTCAATCTCAACAGTGCCCTCGCCCAGGCCGTTGCCAAGGGCCCCGCGGGACCGCTGCGCGACGAGTTCGCCCGCCTGCTGCGCGACATGCGCGCCGGCCGCCCACGCAGCGAAGCCCTGCGCGAACTGGCCGACCGGCTCGACATGCCGCCAGTCTCGAGCTTCGTCGCCACCCTCATCCAGGCCGAAGCGACCGGCATGAGCCTGGGCCCCATCCTGCGCGCTCAGGCCGAGCAGCGTCGCGCCGAACGCTTCGCCCGTGCCGAAAAGCTCGCCATGGAGGCGCCGGTCAAGCTGCTTTTCCCCCTGCTGTTCTTCATCTTCCCGTGCGTGTTCGCGATCCTCATGTTCCCCATTGCAATGAAGTTCCTGGCGGCCGGCCTATGACCCGGATGCCACCGCTCGACGGACTCACCTTACGCCGCGCCGAACACTGGCGCGACCGCCTGCGCGGGCTCCTGTTCTCGCCGCCGCCCGCACCGGGGCAGGCGCTGCTCATCACGCCCTGCGCTGCCGTGCACACCGCCTTCATGCGCTATCCGATCGACGTGGTGTTTCTCGACCGGCGCGGCAGCGTGCGCAAGGTCGCCCGCGCCCTGCCGCCGTGGCGCATCGCGATCTGTGTGGGCGCACGCCACACCCTCGAACTTGCCGCCGGCGAGGCGCGCCGGCTCGGGCTGACGCCCGGCCGGACGCTTCCTCGACGTCTCCTCCATCACCATCCGGGGTCAAGCCAATGAGAGTCACCGCATTGATCGCCGGCCTTGTCCTCAACGCCACTGCAGCTTCCCCAGCCCTGGCTGTCGATCCCTTCGGCATCGCCGAGCGCGGGCTCCGCAACATGCGCCCCCCGGCAACGGAGTCGGCCATCCGCAGCCTGGCCGAAGTGATCGTCATGAGCGTGCCAGACGGCACCTACACCGACGATGCGGCAGCGGGCGACCTCATCCTGTACACCCGGCCCGGCTGCGGATACTGCGTCCGCGCCATCCGACATCTGCGATCCCGGGGTACGCCCTTCGTCGAGCGGAACGTCCAGGGCAACCCCGTCGCCCATGCCGAATTCCGCCAGCTCGGGGGGCGTGGCGTACCCCTCCTTGTTGCAGGCGATCAGGTGGTGCACGGCTTCAGCGCACCGCAGTACGACCGCGTGATCGCGCAGGTGAGCGTCCCGGCATCGGCAGCCCGATCCGTCCCACCGACACGCCCCTTCAACTCCCCTGCCCGGACCTACAAGGCGGGCGACCGCCTGTTGCCGGCCTACGGCCCCCTCCACCTGCTCGGCATGCCGCAGGCGAGCGGCGTCCCGATCGGCACGCTTGCCCGCGGTACGCCGGTGATCTTCATCGGCCCGAGCCGCAACGGCTACCTCCATGTCAGCGCCGGTCAGCTCGAGGGCTGGGCCGAAGCCCGAAGCCTCGCACCCTTGCCGTGAAGCACTGCATTGCTACCGCACGATCGCGCGGCGCCACCTTGGTCGAATTCGTCATCGTCGGCCCGTTGGTGCTGTTCATCGTGCTCGTGCTCATGCAATACGCCCTGCTCTTCCACGCCCGGGGACAGCTCAACTACGCCACCTTCGAGGCGGCCCGTGCCGGCACCGTCGCCAACGCCCGGCTCGCCGCCATCCGTGCCGCCTTCGACCGCGCCATGACCGGCTACCACGGCGGCGGCACGACCACCGCCGAACTCGCCATCTCGCGAACCCGCGCGCTTGCCGAGGCACCCTTCACCCGCATCGAGATCCTCTCGCCCACCCGCGAGAGCTTCGACGACTTCCACAGCCCCGCCCTCGCCGCGCGTCTGGGTCTGTCCGCCCGCGTCATTCCCAACACCAACATCGCGCACCTCGACTGCCCGGTCGACCGCCCCGAATGCAACCGCGACCCGGCCACCAACGCCAGCGGCCAAACGCTGCAGGACGCCAACCTGCTCAAGCTGCGCATCACCTACGGCATCCCCGCCCGCAAGCAGATCCCGCTCGCAGGCCCCTTCATGGCCCGCGCGCTCGCGGTACTGAATCCGGCTGACGACGATCCCTTTCGCGCCGCGCTCGTCGCCGGCGGACGGATCCCGGTCATCACCCACACCGTCATGCGCATGCAATCGCCTGCTATCGAGGCCGGCAACCCGTCGGTCCCCGACCCAGGCAACGCCGGCACCCCGACCGATCCCGGCCCGACGCCCGAGGGTACTGGACTACCCAGATGCCCAACCACCGACCCGGCATGCACGGCGACACCCGATGTGCCGGCCCCTGAACCCAGTCCCGAGCCCGAGCCGACACCCGGTTGCAATCCCCTCATCGAACCCGGCTGCAAGCCACTCCCGCCGGCTTGCCAGGCGCCACCCGGCTGGCTCGACAGCCGTCCGGCGCCGGAACAAGCGCCGTGATCTCCGCCCGATCTCGCCATGAACCTGCTCCAGCCCCGCATCGCCATCCTGATCCTCTGCACCCTGCTCGTGCTGCCACCAGCGGCAAGCGCGGCAGCCGCGACAGGAATTGGACAGGCCAGTCCAATCGGAGGCATGTCCCCGGTCTCCACCACGCCCCTTGATCCAGACTGCCTCCCGAGCGACGGTGGTGACCCTGGGGCGAACCCCTGCGGACAGACTGCGCCGGCAAGCCAGGACGACAACGACAAGGTCGAGCAGGGGGCCGGCAACCCGATCGACGTGATCACCGGCAACAAGTACCAGCGCGAAACCGACATGCCGGCCCTGCCCGGCATCCTGGGCATCGAGATCGTGCGCCACTACAACAGCGCACAGGCCGGCCCCGACGCTCCGCTCGGCCTGCTCGGCCGCGGCTGGCGACTCTCGTATGAGACCGACCTGCATGTGATTGGGCAGCAGTTGCACATCATCCAGGCGGACGGCAGGCGGCTGGTCTTCTTCCGCGACGTTGGCGACGCGAGGCGCCATGTCGGTTCAGACCCGATGCGCGGCGTGGTGACGGCCGAGGGGTTGCCAGGGCCGCATGTCCGATACCGCTGGCGCTGGCCGGACGGGCGCACGCTCGATTTCGATGCGCGCGGCAAGCTGGTGCAGATCCAACTTCCAAGCGGGGAGTTCGTCAGCCTGACGCGCGGTCCGCAGGGCGAACTGATGAAAGTCACCGACCCGCAGGGGCGCAGCCTGAGTTTCGAGTACGCCCCTCGGGGTGCCGAAGGATTCCGCGGCGTCGTCGCGATCAGCAGCCCGCTCGGTCGCTTCACCTATGCGCATCAGAACACCCCCTCCCGACCAGGCCTGAGCAATCTTGCGGTTGCAACGCATCCGGACGGTGGCGCGCGGCGTTACCACTATGGCGCTGACCCTGGCGAAGCAACGCCGGCCTGGCCCCATCACCTGACCGGCATCAGCCTCACCGAGAAACCGACCGGCGATACGGCCAGCGCTGCCCCGAACACGCGACGGCTATCCACCTACGCCTACGACAGCAAAGGGCGTGCCGTCATGAGCGTGCGCGGCGCAGCGCGCCAACTCGACGAGGCCGGCAAAGTCGTGCCTGGCACGGGAATCGGGCAAGTCGAACTGGACTTCTCGACGCCAGGCTCGACGCTGCTCACCAACAGCCTGGGCCAGCACACCCGCTATCGTTACGCTCGCCTCGGCGGCGAAGCGCGATTGCTGGAGGCCATCGGCCCTGGCTGCGCGAGCTGCAGCGAGACCAATGTGCGCTATGGCTACGATAACCGCGGTCGGCTGGTCGAAGTCACCCGGCTGGACGCCACAGGGCGCGCGCTGGCCGCGACGGTGATCGAACGCGACGCCATGGGACGCGTCGTGCGAGAGTCGATTCTCCCCCATGCAGGCCGCAATCCCATGCCCGCGCGACTGCTCGTCCGCTACGAGTACGCCGATGACGGCGCACGACCAGTCCTTGTCGCGCGCCCAAGCGTGGTCCGCGGTCGAGAACACCAGTTGCGCTACAGCTTCAACGCGGCCGGACAGATCACCCGAGTGACCGAGCACGGCTTCAGCTCCCTTGGTGGGTCCGGGGTTCCTGCAGCGGACCCCAGCGAGGCAACGCCGATCGAACGCACGACCACCTTCACTTATACGATGATCAATGGCCGCTCCCTGCTCGCCGCCATCGATGGCCCATTGGCCAATGGTCCAGGCGCCTCGCCCGCCGACTCGGACATCGCGATCTTCCACTGGGACCCGCAGGGTTCCCAGATGATCGCGCTCACCAAACCCGGCGGCAGCCGTCACACGCTCGACTACCATCCATTGACCGGCCTGCTGCAGCGCGTGAGTAACGACGAAGGCCAGGCGACCGCGTTTTCGTACAACCCTCGTCAGCAGGTGGTCACGGCAGGTAGCGACATGCCGGGTTGGGCGCAGCCCTGGGCGCAACACTTTCGCTACGACGACCTCGGCCGCGCGGTGGCATCCTCGAATGCCACGCGGCCGGTAGAGAACTGGCTGCGCGCATGGGATGAGCACGGCCGCCTGATGTGGCACGCGAGCGCACTCGGCCTCCTCGACCATTACGCCTATGACACGGAGGGACGCCTGCTCGAGCGCAGCCGCCGCAGCGCATCCTTCGTCCAGACCGAGTCTCGCCGCTACGACGAGCAGGGGCGGCTCATCGCCGTCCGCGACAACGCCGGCCGCGGCCGCCAATGGCATTACGATGCACTCGGGCGCCTGCGATACGCCGTCGATGCTGACGGCCTCGTCCATCCGGCAGCTCGCACGCCCAGCGCCACATCCTTAGCCCCCGAGTCACCAACGCCCCCGCAGACCCTTCGCGACGACTTCGGCCGCATGGTCTGGCTGCACGGTCCGGACAGCGGAACCATCGTGCGCGAGTACGACGAAGCCGACCGGCTGGCCGCCATGCGCGACGCGCGCGGCAACCGCGCCCACTACACCTACGACACCTGGGGGCGCATCCGCTACCAGCGAATCACCGACGCCCGCACCGGCGCCACCGAAGAAACAGAGTGGCGGTATGCCGGGCGTCGTCTGGTCGAGGTCCGCCATCCCACCCAGCACGAACGCTACGAATACGACGCCCGCGGCCTGCGCAGCGCGCACATCGTCACCCTGCCCACCGCCGACGGAGCGCTGACGACGATCACCCGCTACGAGCACGACGACGCCGGTCAACTCGTCGCCACGACGCTGCCCGACGGCAGCCACCTCCGTTACGAACGCAATGGCCAGGGTCAGGTCATCGCGCTCAGGCGCGAATCCGCTGGGGCACCATGGCCAGGCTGGCTCGCGCGCGAGGAACTCATCGCCAGCGAGTTCGAGCGCGACCTCGTCGGCCTACGCCGCTATGTGACGGGCAACGGTATCGAGACCCGCTTCCAGCGGAGCCGCGAAGGCGTGCTCGCACGCGTCGTTCACCGTCATCGTCCACTGCCGCAGCACCGGGTAGCCAACCGCTTGAAGCCCTGGCCGCTCGCCCGCACGCCCGCTGAGGCAGTCGAACAGCTCTTGGGTATCGGCGACGCCCGCGCCCAATCCACCGCGACTGTCACACCTGTGGCTGATATCTCCGCGGAAAGCTCTCTGGCGAATACCGGCAACCTGCCAGGCGCCCTGGGAGATCCTGACGATCCGGCCGCACTGCTCGACCATCGTTACCTCTGGGACGTGCGCGGCAACCTGCTGCACGGCCGCCAGCGTGCCGTCGGCGGAAACGCCCAGCCCACGGCAAGCGGCCACGCCTACGATCGCGACAACCGCCTGCTCGCCTCGGTCCGGTGGCGGATGAAGGACGACACCCTCGTCGAACAGGCCGTCTGGCGATACGCCTACGACCCGTCCCAACGCCGCATCCTGAGCCAGCAGAATGTCGCCTCGCAGCGCGAACTGCAGGCCGGCACCCAGCGCAGCCATTTCGAGCCGCTAACCCACCGCGTGCTGGCTTCGCCCGACTCACCTTCACGCTACAGCACCAGCGGCCAACCCGAGCGGCTCGGGCAGCGCGACTACGAGTGGGATGCCCGCGGCCGGCTCGTTGAAGTCCGCGAGGACAGCACCGTCATCGCCCGCTACGGCTACGACCATCGCGGCCTGCGCAATACCAAGCACGCCGGCGGCCGCACAACACACACCCTCTACGACGAACACCACCAGCCCCTGGCGGAACTCGACGCGAAGGGCCGCATCCTGCGCCAATACATCTGGCTCGCCGACCTGCCAGTTGCCGTGATCGATACCCCGGAGGGCGTCGCCGCCGCCGCAGCCGACGACAGTGCCACCGCCCGTTTCTTCAGTGATCTGCAACGACTTTGGCGCAACGCCTTCGGCTCGAACGAAGGCGTCGCCTGGCTGCACGGCAACCACCTCGGCGCCCCCGAGCTCGCCACCGACGCAGACGGCCAGGTGCTCTGGCGGGCCACCTACGCCCCCTTCGGCGCCGCCACCATCGAGTCCCGCACCCTCACCCTCAACCTGCGCCTGCCCGGCCAGTACTTCGACCCCGAAACGGGCCTGCATTACAACCGCGCGCGCTACTACGACCCGGAACAGGGCCAGTACCTCAGCCCCGACCCACTCGGCACTCCGGATGGGCCGAACCCCTACGCCTACGTCGCGCACAACCCCCTCCGGTTCATCGATCCGGACGGGCTCATCCTGTTCGCGTTCGACGGTACGGACAACTCCCGTGATCGGCGCGAACTTGAGCGCCTCGGTGGCTCCCTGACGAACGTCGCGCGGTTTGTGCGACTTTATGACGATGGTCCGCGCCGCTACGTGTCCGGCGTGGGCACGCACCATTTCGAGGATGGAAACACCAACTATCTGGACGATGAATATCTGGACATCCTGCCGAACGGCCTCGGGCCGATCCCTGATCGCGGCGGCAACTTCACCGGACGCGCGCGCATCGACCGCATGTGGCGCTACTTCATCGACGAGGCCGAGGGCCATCCCGATGACGAGACCATGGACATCGACATCATGGGCTTCAGCCGTGGTGCCGCACAGGCGCGGGAGTTCGCCAGCCGGCTGGCCGCGGCCAGCATCGTGCACGATGGGGTCCGCTACCTCCGGTACACGGCCATCGACAGAGCCTCGGGCCAGAACGTCACACGCTGCCAACCGGTAAACCTGCGCTTCATGGGTTTGTTCGACACCGTCCTGAGCACCGATCTGCCTTGGGGCGCAGCCTATCGCTTGGCGATACCGGCGGAGTTTGCCCACGTGGCGCACGCCGTGGCACTCAACGAGTACCGCAGCCAGCCCTATTCGTCCGACGTGTTCGGCTACCCCTTGAATGCGGCCTTCTGGAATGCGACCCGCCGCAACCTGCCCGACGACCTGCACCAGGGCGGCTTCCCGCTCGAATCCATTGGCGCGAGCCGCTACACCCCCGGACAGGTACGCATCGAGCGCGGCTTCATCGGCGCGCACGCCGATATCGGCGGCGGCTACGAGGAGGGTGAGAACCAGTTGTCCTTCGTGGCACTGAACTGGATGGTCGAGCAGGCGCAGAAGGCGGGGGTCAATATGCGTCCCCCAGATGCCGATAGCAGCATTCCCATGGCCAACCCCATCATCCACGACCAGAGCAACACGTTACGCATCGGCGACCCGCGCGACACGCCGACGGTCTCACGCGAGGTTCAGCAGGGGGACATGACGTTCATCGAAACGGAGCGCCTGCGCGCCGAAGACCGCGAGGTGCGCGGCGCCGTCGGCGGCACTACCCAGCGCGACATGGGCTTTACCGACTTCGGTCCTGACGACCGCAGTCTGACCACGGGCGAGACGCACGACTTCATTGCCTACACCGAGCGTCCTGTGACGGGCAATCCAAGTGATACCTGGAATGCGCTCACGGGCAACCGGACAGGGCTGGTGGACATCGCTGCATACATGGGTTGGCTGTGCCAGCACGGCTATTTCGAGCAAAGCTCGGCACCTTGCGCATCTGGAGTAACACCATGACAAAGAGATCACGCTCCCCGCTGCCGTCCTCTTCCCGACGCACGCTGCTGGCGCTGAGCGCCGCCTTCCTGGCTGGCTGCCGCGGCAGCGCTCCCAGGCTAGAGCAGGCCCCACGCCCCCCTTTGAGCGCGGAGAACGAGGCGCTCAAGCGCAAGTTCCGAGGGCTCGAAGGGGGTCAGTTGCGGGTCGATTCGCTGTTCATTGTTCGTGGGTTGAACATCTTCGACGAACATGGGTGGTTGTTTTTTGCGGCGGCGAGCATGAGCCCCCCCCGCGGTAACTTCATCGGTAGCTATGGTGCGGAGTTTGGCGTGCCGAAGTTCTTGCGGGTGGAGTGGCGAGACCGCTACGTCACCGCGTACGATCCGCCGCAACCTCGGCCACCAGGTCATGTGACTGGGGCGTTTTTTGGAGGGACCGTTTTGGGCGACTACACGATCCCCGTGGCCTCCCGCATCCCCGACGCGCTGCTCGAGGAGAAACGCCGGAACGGCGGCGGGTTCCGGCTGAAGATTCGGATTCACCCCGACGGCCCACTGATTGGCTGGGATCTGGAGCGCGGGCCGGGAACAGCACCCGATGGTTCGAAGTTCCACCATGCCGGGGGCGATTTCCAGGAGGCCTACATCTACAACGGCAAGGTCCTCCGGAAGGGCTGGTACACCCACCCCAGGACCGGTGAGCGCATCGAAACGGATTTCTAAGCGAGGCAACGACATGACATCGTCGAAACACGAAGCGAGGCGAGGCATGCGACTGTCCCTTGTGACGGCAGCAGCGGCGAGCGCCGCGATCGTGCTGGCAGCTTCTGCCCATGCACAGAGCGGGAAATCCGCCGCCCCCCCGACAACCACGCAGCCTGGGGACGGAGATCACGCAAGCCAGCGCTGGCACCTGATGCCCCAGATGGAGCCGCTGCTGGCTTACCTGCGCTGCGAGGAAGTCCCGCTAAACCAGTTCGGCGAAGCCGAGCATCCCATCGAGGCGCTGTCGTTTCTCGCCGAACGTTTCCAGGCGCTCAGGGCAGGGCGCGAACTGCCACTGATTCCGCTGGAGGTATGGCCTGGCATACGGGCCCAGTTGCAGGTGTTGGCGGGATACGGCTTTTTCGGCGTAGTCCAGTTCTATCCCGCAGAGGACAGGGAGGGGCTGTTCAAGGCGCTGACGGCCGCCGGATGGGCGTTGGAGCGTGCCCCTTCGGACGACGCGGCACGGCTTCTTCCTGCGCTTGCCCTCGTCCCTGTGTACCAAGCCTCGAAGCCCATGGGCAAGCTTGTGCGCGACCTGATGTTCATGGACGCACACGTAAACCAGCTCGCAGGAACGGTAGCCGCGAATGGCCTGACCGTGATCTGCACCTACAGAAGGATGAATGACCGATGATGCGCTTCTGGCCATGTCTTTGGATCTTTGGCATCGCGGTGCTCGCACCGCCAGACGCGCGCGCGCAACAGGACGCCGCCGCGTTTGAGTGGATTGCCCGCACCAGCGAAGCCGATCCCAATCTTGGGTTGGATCTCAATGCGTCGTTCGAGCCTCGCGGTGCGGCGCTGCGACAGATCAGGGTTGACCGGAATCTTGTCAAGGTGAGCGACTTGTCGAATGGTCGCTGGGTTACCGTCCGCGCTCTGAGACACCAGATGTCGGGCACGTACTACCCTCGTGTCGCTCCGAGTTTCGACCGGCAAGCCGCTTACCTCTGGAGTTTCGACGGCGAACTGCGCATCTTCCAGTTGGGTGAGCTCGGGAGTCCGGCGCCTTTGCTCTCGCTCCAGGATCCGCGGCTGCGCGATCTCATGTACGCACAAAGTGCCGGGCGGGTGAGTGGCGACGCAGCCCATGGCTTCTGGGTGACGAACGCTTACGCGGGCAGCGCCTTGTTCATCGAGCCGGGCACGTGGGCGATACGCGAGGTTCCGGGGCTCACCTTGCCACCCGACGGAGGGAGACATCAAGCCGCCTTCAGAGCGGCGGCGTTGGGCGCAGAGGGATCATTGTGGGTTATGGAGCCGGGCTCAAGAGATATTGTCCGACGCGATTCGCACGGTGAGGAACTGACCCGGGTATCGTGGCCGTTTGCTGCCGATGTACCGGCCGGCGTGAGTCTCTACGGTGACGGAGCCCTTGAACCATCCAAGGCAGGCGTACTGGCAATCTCGAACACTCGGCTTGAACTGGCGTCCATCAACAACGCCGGCCAGATTCTATGGCGGTTGGCCGTGTGTCCATCGGGCATCGGAGCCCGTTGCGCGCAGGAGGCATCCCAGCGCGGTCAACTGTCGACGATCCAACGCGCGGTGGCAGACGAGGCGGGCCATGCCTGGGTCGCCGACAACACCCGGTCACTGTATGTCCACCGGGGAACAGGGGATCCGGAGCGCCTGTTCGGCAATCTGCCGCCGTGTCTGCCTGAGGGTTCGCCTGCGTCCGCGGGCAAGCAGCAGAGTCCTCCTTGCGTGGGAGCAAACGACCGCCTGGTTCAACTGGCTGATCACCGGTATCTCATCTACTCCCGGTCCGGCGGTTTCTCGGTGCGCCACATGATGCAGATCGAGCCGGGGCAGCCATCACGCATCAGCTTCGAATCGCTGAAAACCGGGGCGGCCGATCTCCCACGGATTGACCGTCAGGCGGTGCTGCAGAGTCTCGCTGACCAGCGGGTGTGGGGATTCGGTGAAAGGCGAAGCGGGCTGGCGGAACGGTCGGATTCGACCGAAATGGGCGTACCGACCCGTCGCGGCATCGCGACCGCCTCAAAGATGATGGGCAAGTACCTGAGCCCGCCGGGAGACGCGATCCGCACGCCAGAAGACGCAACCCTGGCCAAGCTGTTCGAACCAACCCGCCCCTTCGACCAAGGTAGCCATTCGATGGCGCGCTTCGGGGAAGACGCGGTGGTGATCAAGGACCGGCGAGTCCCGCCAACGCAACTGGCCCTCTACGACATGCGCACAGGTGAACTTCGCCAGGGCATCGAGGTTCGCGGCCTGCCGGCACCGGCGGGCTGCGGGCAAGCGCACACCGTGCTGGAGTACGTCTTCAACGACAACGTCGACACGCTGTACATGATGCGGGAATGGTCGGGCGAAATATTCGTCATCGATTCGTCCTTTACGGCAACACGTTTGGCTCGCTTGCCCCACGCAAACGCCGGCCGGTCAGCGGCGTGCGGAGCGGTGGTCGACGCCGGTGCGCGCGTTCCGATTGCTGCGCGGACACCGGGGGGAGATCTGGTGATCGCCACCGCCAATGGCGTGTTTGTCCAGCGCGGCGAAACGTTCGATCGCGTCGAGGCACCCGCGTCGGTCGTACAGTTGGTCGTTCTGAACGACGCCGAGGCACTGGTGGTCGCCAAAGGAGGTTTGGCCAAGCTCAAACTTCCCCCCAAATTTCGTCTTCCAGGAGATGGGGTATAACGCCCCGGCAAACTGGAAGGAGAAAGCGAGTTGAAGATGCCGAAACAGGAGTTCACGGCACTGGCGGTGACGCCGGCAGATGCAAGTCGAGCCACGCAGAGATCACTCGGCGACATGAGGGGAAGGCAGGCGCTGTGAAACGAAGCACGATGCCCGGAATCGACAGCGAATCGATACCCGCCGAGATCAGCTACAAGCCAGAAATTCGATGTGCTTTACGGTTGTTGACGTACCCGACGAACGCGGGCCGTAGACGTGACGATGGGGACCGAAGTCCCCACCGGCTTTTCTTTGGTAACAAGGCTCAAGCAGCCTCGGCATAGGCCTTAAGCGGCCAGTGCGAAACGCTCATCGTTGGCGTTTGTGGTTTTGCGCGGATTACGTCCGTCGCCTCTCGGGTTGCCTGCTCACCTTTGCCCGCCCTGTCGAAACCAGTACACCCCCACCCAAACGCACTCCCGAATGCCCTTGGGTGGAGGTGAGGGGAATCGAACCCCTGTCCAGAACGCCTCCAGATTGCCGGGATTACAACCATGGGCGCCATGTTACGCACTGACGGGCCGGCATTCAATGCCTTGGGGCACCGAGCCGGCCATTCAGTTGTAAGCAGGTCTGTCGTCCCGCCCCATGCTTAGCGCTTGGGCACGCGGCCCATCAGGTAGAAAGGCTCGTTGGGCGGCGTGCCGGTGAGGTGCACGAGACGGTTGCTCATTGCGAAGAAGGCGGTGATGGCGCCGATGTCCCAGATGGCCTCGTCGTCGAAGCCGTGTTCGCGCAGCGCGGCGAGATCCCCGTCCTCGATCTCGCCACCGCGCGTGGAGAGCTTGACGGCGAAGTCGAGCATGGCGCGCTGGCGCGGGGTGATCTCGGCCTTGCGGTAGTTGGTGGCGAGTTGGTCGGCGATGCGCGGGTTCTTGGCGCGGATGCGCAGCACTGCGCCGTGGGCGATGACGCAGTAGAGGCATTGGCTGGCGGCCGATGTGGCAACGACGATCATCTCGCGCTCGGCCTTGGTGAGGCCGACGTCCTTCTCCATCAGGGCGTCGTGGTAGTCGAAGAAGGCACGGAACTCCGCCGGCCGGTGAGCCAGCATCAGGAACACATTGGGCACGAATCCGGCCTTTTCCTGCACGGCGAGGATGCGGCTGCGAACGTCCTCGGGCACGTCGGCGAGGTCGGGAATGGCGAAGCGGCTGATACGGTCGGTCATGTGAAACGTCTCCTCAGTGATGTCGATATGCGGCGGCGGGCAGCATGCCGCCACGGAACTGAACTGCGTCAGCGATTGACGTCGACCACGACACGACCACGCACCTTGCCTTCGAGCAGTGCAGCAGCGGTGTCGATGGTCTCGCCCAAGCCGATTTCACGGGTCATCAATGCCAGCTTCGCGGGATCGAGGTCGCGCGCGAGGCGGCTCCAGGCCTCGATGCGTTCCTCGCGCGGCGCCATCACGCTGTCGATGCCCACCAGTGTCACGCCACGCAGGATGAAAGGCGCGACCGTGGCCGGCAGGTCCATGCCCTGCGCGAGGCCGCAGGCCGCGACCGTGCCGCGATACCTGGTGCTTGCGCATACGTTGGCGAGCGTGTGGCTGCCGACGGTGTCGACCGCCCCCGCCCAGCGTTCGCGTGCCAGCGGCTTGCCCGGCGCGGCGAACTGGGCACGATCGAGGATCTCGGTCGCACCGAGCGCCTTGAGGTAATCCGCTTCGTCAGGACGCCCGGTCGACGCCACGACGGTGTAACCGAGCCCCGCGAGCACCGCCACGGCGACGCTGCCGACACCGCCGTTCGCGCCGGTCACCAGCACCTCGCCCTTGTCGGGCGTCACGCCCTGGCGCTCGAGCGCCATGACGCACAGCATCGCGGTGTAACCGGCCGTGCCGATGGCCATCGCCTCCCGCGGCGTGAAGGCCGCGGGCAGGGGTACGAGCCATTCGCCCTTGAGCCGCGCACGTTGCGCCAGGCCGCCCCAGTGGCCCTCGCCCACGCCCCAGCCGTTGAGCAGCACACGATCGCCCACCGCAATGCCCGGGTGGCTGCTCGCCTCGACCGTGCCCGCGAGGTCGATACCCGGCACCATCGGGAACTTGCGCACGACCGGCCCCTTGCCGGTGATCGCCAGTCCGTCCTTGTAGTTGAGGGTCGAGTACTCGACCTTCACCGTGACGTCACCCTCGGGCAGCGCCGCATCGTCCAGCTCGCGCAGGCTGGCGCGGTAGCCGGCATCGTCCTTCTCGATCAAGACCGCATTGAACATCGTGTCCTCCTCCGTGGCCCCGGGGCCGCATGTAAATATTGGCAGGAAGATGGTAACCGATGCGCGGGACACGAGACGGGACTGGGCCGAAGCCCCCGTCTCGGGTGATAATGGCGGACTGCCGAACTTACGGACTGGAAGTGATGAAGCGCGTTGACGATTTTCGCCTGAAACTCGGATCACACGAGTTGGTACCGATCATGGTCGGAGGCATGGGTGTCGATATCTCGACCTCCGATCTCGCCCTGGAAGCTGCTCGCCTGGGCGGCGTCGGGCACATTTCGGACGCAATGCTGCCGACCGTGTCGGACCGTCGCTACAACACCAAGTACGTCAAGAACAAGCTGCAGCAGTACAAGTTCAACGTCGCCAACACCGACAAATCGGTGGTGCAGTTCGACCTGGGGCTGATCGCCGAAGCCACGGCCACCCATGTCAGCCGCACGATGGAGCGCAAGCGCGGCTCGGGCCAGGTGTTCATCAACTGCATGGAAAAGCTGACCATGAACGCCCCGAAGGAGACGCTTCGGGTGCGCCTGCGGGCAGCCATGGACAATGGCATCGACGGCATCACGCTCGCCGCGGGCCTGCACCTGGGTTCATTCGCGCTCATCGAGAACCATCCCCGCTTCCGCGACGTCAAGCTCGGCATCATCGTCAGTTCGCTGCGCGCGCTGCAGCTCTTCCTGAAGAAGAGTGCCCGCACCGGTCGCCTGCCCGACTACGTCGTGGTCGAAGGCCCACTGGCCGGCGGTCACCTGGGCTTCGGCCTGGACTGGGCGCAGTACGACCTCGCCACCATCGTGGCCGAGATTCGTGACTGGCTGAAGGAACAGCAACTCGACATCCCGTTGATCCCGGCCGGCGGCATCTTCACCGGCACCGACGCGGTGAATTTCCTCGAAATGGGTGCGGCAGCCGTGCAGGTCGCCACACGCTTCACGGTGGCCGCAGAATGTGGCCTTCCCGCCGAAGTGCAACAGCATTACTTCAAGGCCAGCGAGAACGAGATCGAGGTCAACCAGATCTCACCGACCGGCTATCCGATGCGGATGCTCAAGAGCAGCCCGGCGATCGGCAGCGGCATCCGCCCCAACTGCGAGGCCTACGGCTATCTGCTCGACGCCAGCGGTAACTGCCAGTACATCGAGGCCTACAACCGCGAGGTGGCCGCGCACCCGGACGCCAAGAAGATCAAGGTGTTCGACAAGACCTGCCTGTGCACCCACATGCGCAACTTCGACTGCTGGACCTGTGGGCACTACACCTATCGGCTCAAGGACACCACGGTGCGCGAGGAGAACGGCGATTACCGCATCCTGTCGGCTGAGCACATCTTCCGCGACTACCAGTTCAGCACCGACAACAAGATCGCTTTGCCGGCCTGAGCACTGCAAAGCAAAAGGGCGGCCCCGCGGGGCCGCCTTTTTTCGTCCGTAGCGCGGGGACGCCTTCAGAATGTGTGGCGTTCGATCAGCTCGACCTTGTAGCCGTCCGGGTCCTCGACGAAGGCGATCACCGTGGTGCCATGCTTCATCGGCCCTGCCTCGCGCACGACCTTGCCGCCCCGCGCACGGATCTCGTCACAGGCCTTCTTCGCGTCCGGCACCTCGAGCGCGACGTGCCCGTAGGCGGTGCCGAGTTCGTACTTGTCCACGCCCCAGTTGTAGGTCAGCTCCAGCACGGCACCGTCCTGTTCATCCTGATAGCCGACGAAGGCCAGCGTGAACTTGCCGTCCGGATAGTCGTGGCGGCGCAGCAGGCGCATGCCCAGCACCTCGGTGTAGAACGCGATCGAGCGCTCCAGATCGCCAACACGCAGCATGGTGTGAAGGATTCGCATGGTCAGTCTTCCTTAGTGTTCGATTCGCCGCCTCCGGCAAATCCTCAGTCTTCCGAATCGATGAAACCGGTGTCGGCCGCCTCGGCTGCACCGATCACCGGCAGGGTCAGCGCAGCAGCCCGCAACTGTGCCCGCGCATCACGCCAGGCCGGGTAGACCGACTCCACCACAGCCCAGAAGCGCGGAGAGTGGTTCATCTCGCGCAGGTGCGCAACCTCATGCGCGACCACGTAGTCGATCAGCTCCGGCACCAGATGGATCAGCCGCCAGTGCAAGCGAATGCCCGACAGGCTGCTGCAGCTTCCCCAGCGCGTGCGGGCACTCGACAACCGGACCGGTGGAACCGGCAGGCCCAGGCGATGGCAGAACTCCTCCACCCGACCGCGATACCAGACCAGTGCGCGCGCCTGCAGGGCCTTGCGCACCGCTAGCGTGGCATCGACTGCCGACGGCAGATGCAGTTCCTCGACCCCATCCGCCGCAAGCCGCCATTGAGCGCGGCGCGCATCGACGTACCGCAGGCGCAAGGGCCGACCGAACAGCGGCAGCTCCACCCCGTCGGCCGGCACCAGCGTCGGCGCCTGCGGTCTGGCGGCCGAACGCCGCAAGCGATCGAGCAACCACGCCCCGTGCCCGCGCACGAAACGCTCGACCTCGGCGAGCGGCGCACGCAAGGGCACGGATACGCGTGCGCCCCGATGGTCGACCTGCAAGGCGAAGGAACGTCGCGCCGAGCGCCGCAGCACCAACTGGATCCGCGTGCCCCCGATGTCGACGTGATGCGGCTCCTCGGTCGCCGACGTCCCGGCCCTGCGCACGAGGCTCAAGCCTTTTCCTGCCACTCCAGGCCACGCACATCCATGTCGGCCCGGATTCGCGCCATGGCCTCGGCCACGCGCGCGGCCTTGCCCTTCACGCCCAACTCCAACGACCGGCGCTGCCCTTCGGTCGCCAGCGTGGGCAGGCTGAAGAGCGTGGTGTCCGGAAAATCCGCCGTAATCTGGCGCATCAGTCCGATCAGCTGACCTTCGTAGGCATCCCATACGGTGATGGCCTGCTCGACGTAATCCTCGGCGTGATGCAGGTGCGCGTACTTCGTGTCGAGCACCCATTCCACCATCGGCCACGCCATGACCGGAAAGCCGGGCGTGAAGTAATGCTGTTGGATGGAGAAACCCGGGATGCGGTTGTAGCTGTTCGGGATGATCTCGCTGCCGACCGGGTAGACGCCCATCTGCAAGCGCTCGGGGGTGATCTCGTCACCGAAGCGGGCCCGGATCTCGGCCTCTGCCTCGGGGTGCAGCGCCAGTTCGAGACCGAGCGCCGCACCGGCCGCCTCGCGCGTCCGATCGTCCGGCGTGGCACCGATGCCGCCGAAGCTGAAGACAACGTCGTCAGTGGCGAAGGTCTGGCGCAAGGTCTCGGTCAGGCTTCGAAAATCATCACCGCAGTATCGCGCCCACGAGAGCTTGAGACCGCGTGCGCCCAGCAGTTCGATGAGCTTGACGAGATGTTTGTCGCTGCGGCGGCCGGACAGGATCTCGTCGCCGATGATCAGGGCACCAAAGTTCATTGGGTCGTCTGCGGAGGGTTGCGAGGCTCGGCATCGAGCAGCGTCACGCCACGCACCTGACGGTCGTGGCGCAGGCGCTCGAGGAGGTAATGGACGAACGCCAGGCCCGCATAGGCTGGCGCGACGAGATTGACCACCGGCACGTAGGCGAGCAGTGCGCTACCACCGCCCAGCAGCAGCATCTGCGGACGCCAGTCGCGACGCAGGCGGTTCAGCTCCTCTGGATCGGCGTGGAGCATAAGTGCGTCGTAGCCGAAGGCGCGCTGGTTCAGCCAGCCGGTCAGCACGACCGAAGCAAGCAAGCCCACGCCGGGGATCAACCAGAAAGGCAGTGACAGGATCAGGAGAACGATGAAGAGCACGCCCGCCACGACCGAGTTCAGCGCGCTGCCCAGGTTCGATCCGCCACGCCGCTGCACCAGGTCCGCATAATCACTCCGCCCCACCCGTTCGAGCATCAGTGGCAGCGCAATCGCCGCGACGATGAGCGCAGCCGTGACGTAGACCAGGGGCACGAAAGCCAGCGCAACGGCGATCTTGATCAGCACCAGGGTAACCGCGGCAGCGGCGTCCGACGTCGAAATCCAACTGCCGACGAAACTCCATCCCCCTACCCAGGCGAAGATCCAGTCGGTGACCGGCACCCAAGCCACGATGGCGACGACTGTCCACACCAACATCGACACCAGACCTGGCCATACCAGATGCCAGAAGATGTCGCGGCGGAAAAGACTTCGCGTGGCACGACCAAAGGCAACGAGGATGTCCTTCATCGCGGGCGCAAGCTCAACGCGGCATGCCGGGCAGGCCGCCCGGCATCATGCCCTTCATCGCACGCATCATCTTGTGCATGCCCCCCTTCGAGAACTGCTTCATGACCTTCTGCGTCTGCTCGAACTGGTTCAGCAGGCGATTGACTTCCTGCACGGTCACGCCCGCGCCGGCGGCAATCCGCCGCTTGCGGCTGGCCTTCAGGAGTTCGGGCTTGGCACGCTCGAGCGGCGTCATCGAGTTGATGATGCCCTCGATGCGGCCGATGGCCTTCTCTTCGGCGCCCCCCTGCAGCTGGCCGGCCGCCTGGGCAAACTGGGCCGGCAGCTTGTCCATCATCGACGCGAGGCCACCCATCTTGCGCATCTGGGCAATCTGCTCCTTGAAGTCGTTGAGGTCGAAGCCCTTGCCACTCTTGAGCTTCTGCGCGAAAACCCGCGCCTTCTCCTCATCGACCCCCCGACGCGCCTCCTCCACCAGGCCCAGAATGTCACCCATGCCCAGGATGCGGCTGGCCATGCGGTCGGGGTGGAAGGGCTCGAGCCCGGACAGCTTCTCGCCGACACCGGCGAACTTCAGCGGTTTTCCGGTGACATGACGCACAGACAGCGCCGCACCGCCGCGCGAGTCGCCGTCGAGCTTGGTCAGCACCACGCCGGTCAGCGGCAGTGCGTCATTGAAGGCACGCGCCGTATTCACCGCATCCTGACCCAGCATCGCATCGACCACGAACAGGGTCTCGATCGGCGCCACCGCGGCGTGCAGGTTCTTGATCTCGGCCATCATCGCTTCGTCGATGGCAAGACGGCCCGCGGTGTCGACCAGCAGCACATCGACGTGGTGCTTCCGCGCATAGTCCAGCGCCGCCCGCGCGATATCGACCGGCTGCTGACCGACTGCGGACGGGAAGAACTCCACGCCCGCCTGCGCCGCCACCGTCTTCAACTGCTCGATTGCCGCCGGCCGATACACGTCGGTCGAGACCACCAGTACCTTCTTCTTCTGCTGCTCGTGCAGCAGTTTGGCGAGCTTGCCCGTGGTGGTGGTCTTGCCCGCGCCCTGCAGGCCGGCCATCAGCACGACGGCCGGCGGCTGGGTGGCGAGGTTCAGTCCCTCATGGACCGTGCCCATCAGGTTTCGCAGTTCGTCGTGCACCACGCCGACCAGCGCCTGTCCCGGGGTCAGCGAGCCAATGACCTCCTGGCCGACGGCCTTCTCCTTGACCCTGGCGATGAAATCCTTCACCACCGGCAAGGCAACGTCAGCCTCCAGCAGCGCCATGCGCACCTCGCGCATCGCCTCCTGGATATTGTCTTCCGTCAGGCGCGCCTGACCGCGCAAGGTCTTGACGACCTTCGACAGGCGCTGGGTGAGATTATCGAGCATGTGCGAGAGAGCCTTCGTCGGGTGATGACTTGGAGTAAACTTCTGTTCTGTATGCGCACAATTCTACTTCATCTGCTTCCCGCCTCGCTTTACGCCGCACTCGGCGTAGCCTTCTGGCGCAGTTGCATCGCGCGCCCCGCAGGCGCGACACGGGCGAACTGCATGGCCAGGCGGGAGCGCCTCGTCCTGCTCGTTGCCATGCTCGCGCACGGCATCGCGCTGCATGCGTCCATCTTCCCCGCCGACCAGATGCGCTTCGGGTTCGGGGTGGCGGTATCTCTGATGGTCTGGCTGGCGATTTGCTTCTACTGGGTGGAAACCCTCTATACCCGTCTCGAAGGGCTGCATGCAGTCGTGATGCCTGCCGGCGCGCTCGCCAGCCTGCTGCCGCTGTTCTTCCCCGGCGAACACGTGCTCGCCAACGCAACGTCGCCTGCCTTCCGCGCCCACTTCGTCATCGCCATGCTGGCGTACAGCCTGTTCACCCTCGCTGCGCTGCATGCAATGCTCATGTCGGTGGCAGGCCGCCAGTTGCACAATGCGCGCTTCAGCCGTCTGCTGGCCGGCCTGCCGCCCTTGCTGACCATGGAAGCGCTGCTGTTCCGCCTCATCGGCATCGCCTTCATCCTGCTGACTATGACCCTGATCAGTGGCGTGGCGTTCTCCGAAACCCTGTTCGGTCAAGCTTTCCGCCTCGAGCACAAGACGCTCTTCGCATTCATTTCCTGGCTGCTTTTCGGCGCCCTCCTCGTCGGGCGCCACCTGTGGGGCTGGCGAGGCCGCGTCGCACTGCGCTGGACGCTTGCAGGCTTCATCGCACTGATGCTGGCCTACGTTGGCAGCCGATTCGTCATCGAGGTCGTCCTGCAGCGCGTAGGCTGATGCCGGAAGGGTACTTGCCCACACCGCCGGCGTCATGAATATGACCGGCGGCCGGCAAGGTCTTTACAAGGTTTTACGCGGCGGGCAACATCGACGCACTTCAGTCCAAGGCAAGGCATGGCGGCGAATCCCCAACCTGCCCTGAGCGGTTTCGCTCGGGCCCTCATCCAGCATGGACGGCTGTCCGAAGCAGACGCACTCGCGTGTACCGCGCAGGCCAGCGACGGCACCAATGCATTCATCCTGGAGGTCGCGGCACGCGGCCTGATGTCGACGGCGGCCATCGCACGTTTTGCGGCCGACACTTTCGGCTACCCCCTGCTCGACATCGCCGCATTCGACAAGTCGATGTTCGCCAGCGATGCGGTCGACCGCAAGCTGATGCACAAGCACCAGGCGCTCGCGCTCGCCAAGCGCCAGAACCGTGTCACGCTTGCCATCGCCGATCCCTCCAACATGCGCGCGCTGGACGAGATCCGCTTCCAGACCGGCATGCAGCTCGACCTCGTGATCGCCGAGGCCGACAAGCTCAAGCGCGTTGCCGATGCACAGAACGAGTCGACCGAGCAGACCCTGAAGGAGCTGACGGGCGACGAGTTCGACATGGACCTGCTCAAGGAAGAGGCGCCTTCGGAGCACAAGGAAGAGGACACCAGCGACGTCGACGACGCTCCGGTGGTCAAGTTCATCCAGAAGGTGCTGATCGACGCGATCAATGAAGGTGCGTCCGACATCCACTTCGAACCTTACGAGAAGTATTACCGCATCCGGGTACGGACCGACGGCGTGCTGCGTGAGATCGCGCAGCCGCCGCTGGTACTGAAGGAAAAGATCGCCGCACGGATCAAGGTCATCTCGCGCCTCGACATTTCGGAGAAACGTGTCCCGCAAGACGGACGCATGAAGCTCGTGCTGTCGAAGAACAAGGCGATCGACTTCCGTGTCTCGACGCTTCCGACCCTGCACGGCGAGAAGATCGTGATGCGTATTCTCGACCCGAGTTCGGCGATGCTCGGTATCGATGCCCTGGGTTACGAGCCTGACCAGCGCAAGGCGCTGATGGAAGCGGTCGAGCGCCCCTACGGCATGATCCTGGTCACCGGCCCGACCGGCTCCGGCAAGACGGTGTCGCTCTACACCTGCCTCAATATCCTCAACAAGGCGGGCGTCAATATCTCGACCGCGGAAGATCCGGCCGAAATCAACCTGCCCGGCATCAACCAGGTCAACGTCAACGAAAAGGCCGGCCTCACCTTCTCGGCGGCGCTGCGTGCCTTCCTGCGCCAGGATCCGGACGTGATCATGGTGGGTGAAATCCGCGACCTCGACACGGCCGAGATCTCGGTCAAGGCGGCGCAGACGGGCCACCTGGTGCTGTCGACCCTGCACACCAACGACGCACCGACCACCCTCGAGCGCCTCAAGAACATGGGTGTCGCGCCGTTCAACATCGCGTCATCGGTGATACTGATCACGGCCCAGCGTCTGGCGCGCCGGTTATGCTCGTGCAAGAAGCCGGCCGACATACCGCTCGAAGCCCTGCTCGAGGCGGGCTTCAGCCCGGATGAACTCGATGGCAGCTGGCAGCCCTACGCGCCCGGCGGCTGCGACCGCTGCAAGGGCAGCGGGTACAAGGGCCGCGTGGGTATTTACCAGGTGATGCCTATTACGGAAGAGATTGCGCATATCATAATGACCGGTGGCAATTCGATGGACATTGCCGCCCAGGCAGAAAGCGAGGGCGTGCGCGACCTGCGCAAGTCCGGCCTGCTCAAGGTCAAACAAGGCGTGACCTCGCTAGAGGAAGTGCTGGCGACAACCAACGAATAAGGCAAAGGAAGCTCGATCACATGGCAACGGCTAGCCGCGCAATGCGCCCCGCAGGCCCCCAGGAGGATCTGTACAACTGGGAAGGCAAGGACAAGTCCGGCAAGATCGTGCGCGGCGAGATCAGGGCTTCCGGTGACGCGGTCGTCAAGGCCATGCTCCGCCGCCAGGGCATCCTGGTCACCAAGGTCAAGAAACAGAAGCTGTCGCGTGGCGGCAAGATCAGCGAGAAGGACATCGCGCTCTTCACCCGCCAGCTGGCGACAATGATGAAATCCGGCGTGCCGCTGCTTCAGGCCTTCGACATCGGCATCAAGGGTTCTGGCAACCCTGCGCTGGCACGCCTGCTGAACGAAGTCCGGAACGACGTCGAAACCGGCTCGAGCCTGTCGCAGGCCTTCGCCAAGCACCCCGTGCATTTCGATCGTCTGTTCACCAACCTGGTCGCCGCCGGCGAACAGGCCGGCATCCTGGACAGCCTGCTGGACCGGATCGCCACCTACAAGGAAAAGATCCTTGCCATAAAGGGCAAGATCAAGTCGGCGCTGTTCTATCCGATCGCGGTCGTCGTGGTGGCCGCACTGGTGATCTCGGTGATGATGCTGTTCGTCATTCCCGAGTTCAAGAGTGTCTTCTCCGGGTTCGGAGCCGAACTGCCGGCGCCGACCATGATCGTCATCGGAATTTCCGACTTCTTTGTCGAGTTCTGGTACATCGTGCTCGGCATCCCCATTGTCGCGATCATGGCCATCAGCTGGATCTACAAACGCTCCGTCGCCATGCAGATCGCGATCGATCGCCTCGTACTCAAGCTGCCCGTCGTCGGCGACATCATCCGCAAGGCGACGGTGGCACGCTGGACCCGTACGCTGTCGACCATGTTCGCAGCCGGCGTCCCCCTTGTCGAAGCGCTGGATTCGGTCGGCGGCGCCTCCGGCAACCACATCTATCTGACTGCGACCCGCCAGATCCAGAGCGACGTGAGCACCGGCACGAGCCTGACCGTCGCCATGCAGAACGCCAACGTGTTCCCGACCATGGTGGTGCAGATGGTGTCGATCGGCGAGGAGTCCGGTCAGCTGGATGCCATGCTCGGCAAGGTGGCGGACTTCTTCGAGCAGGAAGTCGACGAGGCCGTATCCGGGCTGTCGCAGCTGCTCGAGCCGATCATCATGGTCTTCCTCGGCACCGTTATCGGCGGCCTGGTGATCGCGATGTATCTTCCGATCTTCAAGCTCGGCTCGATCGTCTGATTCATGCTGGCGCTCTTGCAAGACCCGCTCGCCTTCACCGGCGTGGGCGCCCTGCTGGGATTGTTCGTCGGCAGCTTCCTGAACGTCGTGATCCACCGCCTGCCAAGGATGATGGAGCGTGACTGGCATGTACAAGCTGCCGAGTTGAGGGGCGAGGAGGTCCAGCCGACCGAGCGCTTCAATCTCGCGACGCCGCGGTCGCGCTGCCCGCACTGCGGGCACCTCATCGGCGCGCTCGAGAACATCCCGGTCCTGAGCTACCTCGTGCTGCGGGGGCGCTGCGGCCACTGCGGCGCCCGGATCAGCCTGCGCTACCCGATCGTCGAGGCGTTCACCGCCCTGCTCTCGGGCTACGCTGCCTGGCATTTCGGTTTCGGGCTCGCGGCTGCCGGCGCCCTGCTGTTCATCTGGACGATGGTGGCGCTGGCCTTCATCGACATCGATACGCAGCTGCTGCCCGACGATCTGACGCTTCCTCTGCTTTGGCTTGGCCTGCTCTTCAACCTGGGCGACACCTTTACCGATCTGCCCAGTGCAGTGATCGGCGCCATGGCAGGGTATCTTGCGTTGTGGTCAGTGTATTGGCTGTTCAAGCTCGTCACCGGCAAGGAAGGCATGGGCTATGGCGACTTCAAGCTGCTGGCAGCCATTGGCGCCTGGCTGGGCTGGTCGCTGCTGCCGCTGACGATCCTGCTCTCGTCGCTCGTCGGCGCGGTCGTCGGCATCACCCTCATCGTCCTTGCCCGCCACGGTCGCAACGTGCCGATCCCCTTTGGCCCCTACCTGGCCGCAGCGGGCATCATCGCCCTGTTCTGGGGCGAGACCCTGACGTCCCGCTACCTCGGTCTGCTCTGACGCGTCAGCCTTGCAGGCCAGGCACCGCCGGCTTGAACTCGATTGGGCTCAGCCCCATATATGCTTGGGGCGCGCCGTCTGGGTACGCGCCTTTTTCCTTATGCTGCATTGCGTTAGACTTGCGCACTTGTTTTCGGGAGCTTGTCATGCCCATCTACGAATATCGTTGCCCGAGCTGCGGTTTCCAGAAGGAACACCTGCAGAAAATGAGCGATGAACCCCTGTCGTCCTGCCCGTCCTGCGGTGCCACCGGCTACGCCAAACTGCTGTCGGCCGCCGGCTTCCAGCTGAAGGGCACCGGCTGGTACGCCACCGACTTCAAGGGTGGCAGCACCGCCTCTTCGCCCTCTACCGACAGCAGCCCATCGTCCGCCCCCGCTTGCGCCGGCGGCGGCTGCGCCTGTCACTGAGGCCGCTGCACGCGCCATCGTCCGGCCTGCCCCGTGCAGGCCCTGCAAGAAGATTCCGTGAAGAAATACTTCATCACCGGCCTGCTGATCTGGATTCCGCTGGCGATCACCTTCATGGTGCTCGCGTGGATCGTCAACACGCTCGATCAGATCCTGCTCTGGCTGCCCAATGGCGCACAGCCGCAGACCGTTCTCGGATTCAACATCCCGGGCATTGGCGTGCTGATGGCCCTGGCCATCGTGCTGGCGACCGGTCTCGTGGCCGCGAACGTGCTCGGCCAGAAGATCGTTGCCCTCTGGGAGGCCGTCCTCGCCCGCATCCCGGTGGTGAAGTCGATCTACTACAGTGTCAAGCAGGTATCGGACACCTTGTTCTCGAGCAGCGGCCAGGCCTTCCGCAAGGCCCTGCTCGTGCAATACCCGCGCCAGGGCGCGTGGACCATCGCCTTCCTCACCGGCAAGCCCGGCGGAGACGCCGCCCACCACCTCGCCGGCGACTACGTCAGTGTCTATGTTCCGACCACGCCCAACCCGACCTCCGGCTTCTTTCTGATGATGCCGCGGGACGACGTGATCGAGCTCGACATGAGCGTCGACGAAGCGTTGAAGTACATCATTTCGATGGGCGTCGTCGCGCCCCCCAGCCGCCGTGCCGAGCGCCCGGCGCTGCTAAACGAATAAGCCAGCCCACTTTCAAGACCGAAGCGCGGCGTATCGTCGTCGCCCACCAGACCTGCCGGAACCCTGACATGCGAACTCACTATTGCGGACAAGTCACCGCCGCCGACCTCGACCAGATCGTCACCATTTGTGGCTGGGTACATCGTCGCCGCGACCACGGCGGCGTGATCTTCATCGACCTGCGCGACCGTGAAGGCCTGGTTCAGGTCGTATGCGACCCCGACCGTGCCGAGATGTTCAGGCTCGCCGAGTCGGTGCGCAGCGAGTTCGTCCTGAAGATGAGCGGCAAGGTCCGCCGCCGCCCGGCGGGGACCGAGAACGCCAACCTGACGTCCGGCGAGATCGAGATCCTGTGCCACGAGATCGAGGTGCTGAACGCGGCGGCGACGCCCCCGTTCCAGGTGGATGACGAGAACCTGTCCGAGACGGTGCGTCTGACCAACCGCGTCATCGACCTGCGCCGCCCGCAGATGCAGAAGAACCTGATGCTGCGCTACAAGACCACGATGGCCTTCCGCCGCTTCCTCGACGGCGCCGGCTTCATCGACGTCGAGACGCCGATGCTGACCAAGAGCACACCTGAAGGCGCACGCGACTACCTGGTACCCTCACGCGTGCACCCGGGCCAGTTCTTCGCCCTGCCTCAGTCGCCCCAGCTCTTCAAGCAGTTGCTGATGGTCGCCGGCTACGACCGCTACTACCAGATCGTCAAGTGCTTCCGCGACGAGGACCTGCGCGCCGACCGCCAGCCCGAGTTCACCCAGGTCGACCTCGAGACCTCGTTCATGAACGAGCACGAGATCACCGCGCTGGTCGAGGAGATGATCCGCTTCGTGTTCAAGGAGGCGATGGCGGTCGAGCTGCCCGCGCCCTTCCCGCGCATGACCTACGCCGAGGCGATGCGCCGTTACGGCTCGGACAAACCCGACCTGCGCGTCACGCTGGAACTCACCGACGTCACCGACGCTGTGCAGGACGTCGCCTTCAAGGTCTTCAGCGGCCCCGCCACCTCGGGCGGCCGGGTCGCCGCGATGCGCGTGCCCGGCGGCAACAGCCTGACCCGCGGCGAGATCGACGAGTACACCAAGTTCGTCGGCATCTACGGCGCCAAGGGCCTGGCCTACATCAAGGTCAACGACGTCACCCAGCCCAACGAACAGGGCCTGCAGTCGCCGATCGTCAAGAACCTGCACGAGACGGCGCTGCGCACCATCCTCGAGCGCACCGGCGCGCAATCGGGCGACCTGATCTTCTTCGGCGCCGACAAGACCAAGGTGGTCAACGACGCCATGGGCGCACTGCGCATCAAGCTCGGCCACGAGAAGGGCTATGTTACGGGCGAGGCATGGTGCCCGCTGTGGGTGGTCGACTTCCCGATGTTCGAGTACGACGAGGACGACAAGCGCTGGGTCGCCTGCCACCACCCCTTCACCAGCCCGAAGGACGAACACCTCGACCTGCTGACGACCAACCCGGGCGAGTGCCTCGCCAAGGCGTACGATCTGGCACTGAACGGCTGGGAAATCGGCGGCGGCTCGGTGCGTATCCACCGCGCCGACGTGCAGGCCAAGGTGTTCGACGCGCTCAACATCGGCCCCGAGGAGCAGCAGGTGAAGTTCGGCTTCCTGCTCGACGCACTGAAGTATGGCGCCCCGCCGCACGGCGGCCTGGCTTTCGGCCTCGACCGCATCGTCACCATGATGACCGGTGCCGAGTCGATCCGCGACGTCATTGCCTTCCCCAAGACCCAGCGTGCGCAGTGCCTGCTGACCAACGCCCCGGGCGAAGTGGATGAAAAGCAGCTGCGCGAACTGCACATCCGCCTGCGCCAGAAGGTCGAAACCCAGGTCGAAGTCGGCAAGACCTGAGCTTGCCGCACAGCCCCCCAGCGGGCTCCACCGCGCCCTGTATCCCCTGAGGATGCCCGGCGTCGTGGAGCCCGTCTCCGTTTGCGTCGACGACCGACCGAACACCGCCCTTTCAGATTTCGACAGGGATGCCGTAATCTTCTCCTGAAGCACGCCCCTGCGTGCACATGGCGCCATTACAGATGCTCCTGCCGAACGAGCTCGAAGTCCTCGTCGTCGAAAGCCAGCCCAACATGCGTGCGCAGCTGCGCACGATGCTGTCGTCGATCGGCATCGAGAACGCCCAGTACGCGGTTTCCGCAACGGCCGCGATGAAGCGGCTGCGCGAACATCGCTACGACCTGATCCTGTGCGAATACAACCTCGGCGAAGGCCAGGACGGCCAGCACCTGCTCGAGGACCTGCACGCCCACGGCATCATCCCGCTCGACACCGTGTTCGTCATGATCACCGGCGAACGCAATTACGAACGCGTCACCAGCGCGTGCGAGCTCTCCCCCAACGACTACATCCTCAAGCCGCTCAACGCCGAGACGCTGCGCGTGCGGCTGCTGCGAGCCTTCCAGAAACGCGACATCTTCCTGCCGGCATGGCAGTTGATGCGACTTGGCGATCCGGTTGGTGCCATCGAGTACTGCCGCATCGCACGCGACGAGAACCCGCAACACCTCACTGACCTGCTGCGACTGCAGGCGCAGTTGCACGCCAGCATCGGCCAGCTCGACGAAGCCGAGTCGCTCTATCGCGAGATCCTCGGCTCGCGCAGCATCCCATGGGCCGAACTCGGACTTGCCCGACTGCTGGTACTCAAGAAGCGCTACGTCGAGGCCGAGGACATCCTGACAGGCCTGATTGCGCGCCATGACCGCTTCATCGCCGCCTACGAACTGCTCGCCCAGCTCCGCGAAGAAACCGGTCGTCCGGACGAGGCCTGCGCCACCCTGAACGCTGCCGCGGAGAAGTCGCCGCACCGCGTCGCGCGCCTGCGGCACCTCGGCACGCTGTCACTCGCCATCGGAAATCCGGCGGGCGCGGAAGAGGCGCTTGCAGAGGTTGTCCGCAAGGGCAAGTACTCCGAATTCCGCGATCCGGAGGACCACGTCCGCCTCGTCCAGGCACAGCTTGCCCAAGCCAAGGTGCAGGATGCCCAAGGCACCATCGCAGACCTCGACCGCAGCATGGGACGACAACCCAAGGGTGAGGTCTGCAAGGCCGTGTGCACGGCGCTGGTGCATGCCCACAACAACGATCGCGCTCGAGCGCAGGCTGCGCTGAAGGCCGCAGCGCTAGCCGGCGGCACCGTGCGCGAGCTGTCGGTCGGGCTGCGGCAGGACCTGATCAGGGCCTGCTTCGACCAGGACATGCAGGAGCAGGCCAGCGAACTCGTCACCGACCTGTTGCGCAGCTCGGCCGACGAACGCACCATCGAGACCACGCGCGCGGTACTCGACCAGCGCGGACTCGGGCACCTGTCACAGGAGATCGAGGCGCGCATCCAGACCGAGGTCAAGTCGCTCGTCACCACGGGCGCGGAGAAAGCACGCGCAGGCGACTTCGACGGCGCCGTGGCCGAGATGATGAGCGCGGCGCGCAAGCTGCCGGGCAATCCCCATGTGCTGTTCAACGCCGCCCTCGCACTGCTGCGCCACATCGAGAACCGCGGTTGGAACGATGCCTTCGCCACCCAGGCGCGCGGCCTCATCCAGCGCGCCCAGCGCCTGTCCCCCGCCAATCCACGGCTGGCTGCGATCACCGAGTTCATGCACGCGCTCATCAAGCGCTACGGCATCCGGCCGGAAAAGGTCTTGGGCCGCCCGGCACGAACCTTCTGAACACCGCCGACTGCTGCAATGTTCCGCACGCTGCTGCTCCGCCTCGCGCTCCTCCTCGTCCTGCTTGCAGGCTGCACGCCGACCGGCCCGGACCGCGACACGCTCGCCGGCCTGCCGCAGGAGGCGGTCGAGACCATCAGCCTGATCCAGAAGGGCGGCCCCTTCCCCTACCGCAAGGACGGCACCGTGTTCCAGAACCGTGAGGGCCTGCTGCCACAGAAACCGCGCGGCTACTACCGCGAATTCACGGTGCCGACGCCCGGCTCACGCGACCGCGGCGCACGCCGCATCGTCACCGGCGGCAATCCGCCCGAGGTCTTCTACTACACCCACGACCACTACCGGAGCTTCCGCCAGGTGGAGCCGCGCCCATGATTCCCTCTCCTTCCGACTCACCTTTGGACGTGCGCGTCGAACTCGCCGACTGCACGGACAAGGCTGGACTGCTCAGGCGTTTCGCCGAGGCCTTCCGCTTTCCGGACTGGTTCGGACACAACTGGGACGCCCTGGCCGACTGCCTCACGGACCTGTCGTGGCTGCCCGCACCGGCCTACCGCGTGGTCCTGTGCAACTCCTCGACCCTGCGCACGACGCACCCCGACGTGCTGGCCACCACATTCGACATCCTTGACGACACGACGCGCTGCTGGGCTGAGGCCGGCATCGCGTTCAGCGTCGAGGTCATGGAAGACGACGCCCCTTCCGCTAGCGCCCGCCCGCCGCACGACGCGCCTCGATAAGCTCGGCGAGACACCTCGGACAGTAACAGGCGCCGGTCTCGGGTACGGATTCCGGCGCTGGCACGGCAAAAGCGGCCGGGTAGGCCGCACACCAGCAGGCCGCCTCGCCCGCGCGCATGCCACAGGTGAAACGCGCGCCGCAACGCGGACAGAGGTTACTCGGCGTCGAGTCTGGCACTGAGGGGTTCATGATGAATCGGTTTCCTTGAATGCACCGCCCGAATGATAGGACGGATGCAGCCTCGCCCTTGAATCCTCGTCGGCCGGACCTATATTTTGTCTGAGGCCGGATTCCTGCCGGCAGGCTTTGGACAAGAGGAGATCAGGACATGAGCAGCAATCTCACCCGTCGTACCGACCCCCTGGACGACTTCTTCCGCGGCTTCTTCGTACGTCCCGTAGACTTCGGCGGCGGTCCCCTCGCCAATGCAGGCGTGGAGGCCCCGCAGATGCGCGTCGACGTCAAGGAGACCAGCGAGGGCTACGAGGTCCATGCCGAACTGCCCGGCATGAAGAAGGAAGACATCCACGTCCATATCGACGGCCCGGTAGTGTCGATCAGCGCCGAACGCAAGCAGGAAAAGGAAGTGAAGGAAGGCGAGAAGGTGCTGCGGACCGAACGCTACTTCGGCAAGGTGTCGCGCAGTTTCCAGCTCGGTCAGGAAATCGACGAAGCCAAGGCGGCCGCCAAGTTCAAGGACGGTGTGCTCGAACTCTCCCTGCCGAAGAAGGCGGAGGCCCAGGCCAAGCGCCTGACGATCGACTGATCCGCAGTCCCCACGCCGGCCGGCCCGCATGCCTGCTTGCAGGCTGCGGGCTTTTTCATGCGCGGCGGGCCGTAACATGTGTGGTGACAGAATCGGGCCGGCAACACGCCCACAACCGGGACGCCCGCAGTAAACTGCGCGCTGTCTATCCGCACCGCAACAAAGGACACCCCATGACCGACACCCGCCCCGCCGACCCCGTCACCCCCGCCCGCAAGGCCGAGATCCTGGCCGAGGCCCTGCCTTACATCAAGCGCTTCTTCGACAAGACCATCGTCATCAAGTACGGCGGCAACGCGATGACCGACCCGCACCTCAAGGAATGCTTCGCGCAGGACGTCGTGCTGCTCAAGCTGGTCGGCCTGAACCCGGTGGTCGTCCATGGCGGCGGCCCGCAGATCGAGACCCTGCTGACACGCGTGGGCAAGAAGGGCGAGTTCATCCAGGGCATGCGCGTCACCGACGCCGAGACCATGGAAGTGGTCGAGATGGTGCTCGGCGGTCAGGTGAACAAGGAGATCGTCAACCTGATCAACCAGGCGGGCGGCAAGGCCGTCGGCCTCACCGGCAAGGACGCCAGCTTCATCCGCGCCAAGAAACTGCTGATGCAGAAGCTCGACGCGCCGGCGGGTGACCTGATCGACGTCGGCCAGGTGGGCGAGATCACCAGCATCGATCCCAGCCTGATCGCCTTCCTCGACAAGGGCGACTTCATCCCGGTGATCGCGCCAATTGGCGTCGGCGAAGAGGGCGAGACCTACAACATCAACGCCGACGTGGTCGCCGGCAAGCTGGCCGAGATCCTGAAGGCGGAGAAGCTGGTGCTGCTGACCAACACGCCGGGCGTTCTCGACAAGGCCGGCAACCTGCTCACCGGCCTGACGCCGCGCGAGATCGACGAGCTCGTCGCCGACGGCACCCTGTCGGGCGGCATGCTGCCCAAGATCGGCTCGGCGCTGGACGCGGCACGCAACGGCGTGAAGTCGGTGCACATCATCGACGGCCGCGTCGAACATTGCCTGCTGCTCGAGATCCTGACCGACCACGGCGTCGGCACGATGATCAAGAGCAAGTAAGCACGAAGTGAACCGCCCCCGCCGCCTGGTGCGGGGGCGCCTCTGTACTCAGACGCGGTAGTAGTCGCGATACCAGGCAACGAAGCGGGCGACGCCGTCCTTCACGCTGGTCGCCGGCGCAAAGCCGGTCCAGGCGTTCAGCGCCTCGGTATCGGCGTAGGTCGCCGGCACGTCGCCATCCTGCAGCGGCATGAAGTTCTTCTGTGCGGTCACGCCCAGGGTTTCCTCGATCGCCGACACGAAGGCCATCAGCTCCACCGGGTTGTGGTTGCCGATGTTGAACACGCGGTACGGGGCGTTGCTGCGGCCAGGGTCCGGGTTGTCCGAATCGAAGGCGGCATCCGCCGCCGCCGTTCGGTCGAGCGTACGGATCACGCCCTCGACGATGTCATCCACGTAGGTGAAGTCGCGCTTCATCTTGCCGTGGTTGAAGACGTCGATCGGACGTCCTTCGAGGATGGCCTTGGTGAACAGGAACAACGCCATGTCCGGGCGCCCCCACGGACCATAGACGGTGAAGAAGCGCAGGCCGGTCGTCGGCAGGCCGTAGAGATGGCTGTAGGTATGCGCCATCAGTTCGTTCGCCTTCTTGGTCGCGGCGTAGATGCTCACCGGATGATCGACGCTGTCGCGCTCCGAGAACGGCATCTTGGTATTGCCGCCATAGACGCTGGAACTCGACGCATACACCAGATGCTGCACCTTCGCATGCCGGCAGCCCTCCAGGATGTTCATGAAGCCAACCAGGTTGCTGTCGATGTAGGCATGCGGGTTCTGCAGCGAGTAGCGCACCCCGGCCTGCGCCGCGAGGTGGATCACACGATCGAACTTCTCCTCGGCGAACAGGCGCTCCATGCCGGCACGGTCGGCCACGTCCATCTTCACGAAGCGGAACCCCGCGTGCGGCGTCAGCCTAGCCAGGCGCGCCTCCTTCAGCGTCGGGTCGTAATAGTCGTTGAGATTGTCGAGTCCGACCACCTGGTCCCCGCGCGCGAGGAGACGTTGGGACGCATGCATGCCGATGAAGCCGGCGGCACCAGTGACGAGGATTTTCATGACGATGTCGGGTTGGGAGAATCGAAGACGCTGGATTATCGCATGCGCGCACGGGCGGCGTATGACAGTCCCACCCCCTGGATCCTTGCTTATACTTGCGCGGTCGTCTGCTGATCCGCCTTGATGCTCACCCGCCTGCCTTACACCCTGCTGTGGATCCTCGCCCTGCCCCTGGTCGTGTTGCGCCTGCTGTGGCGCGGACGACGCCAGCCGGGTTACCTGAAACACCTCGGTGAGCGCTTCGGCCGCTACCGGATGCGCGCACCAGTGCGCGTCATCTGGGTGCATGCCGTGTCCGTGGGCGAAACCCGCGCCGCCGAACCGCTGGTCAGGGCCCTGCTGAAACGCTGGCCCGAACACACGGTCCTGCTGACGCACATGACGCCCACCGGCCGCGAGACCTCGAAAGCACTGTTCAACGGCGACTCCCGCGTACTGCGCTGCTACCTGCCCTACGACCTCAGCTGCTTCGCGGGCGCCTTCCTGCGCCACTTCCGCCCGCAGTTCGGAGTGATCATGGAGACCGAGCTGTGGCCGAATCTGCTCGCAGCCTGCCGCCGGCGCAGCGTGCCGGTGATCCTGGCCAATGCCCGCCTGTCGGAACGCTCGGCGCGACGCTATGCCCGCCTGCCGGCCTTGAGCGCCCTGACGATGGGCGCGCTGAGCGCGATCGGTGCGCAGACCGCGGCCGACGCCGCCCGGCTGTCGGCGCTCGGCGCCCGCCGGGTAATGGTCACGGGCAACATCAAGTTCGACATCTCGCCCCCCGAGAACACCAAGGCCCTCGCCAGCCTCTTCCGCGCACGCATCGGCTCACGCCAGGTGCTGCTTGCCGCCAGCACGCGCGACGGCGAAGAGGCCCTGCTGCTCGACGCCTTCGCCCGCCTCGCGCCGCCCGAGATCCTGCTCGCCCTGGTGCCTCGCCACCCCCAGCGCTTCGACGAGGTGGCCAGGCTCGCCGCGGCACGTGGCCTCGCGCTTCAGCGCCGCTCGGAGGATCAGCCGGTCGCGGCGCAAACCCGCGTCTGGCTCGGAGATTCGATGGGAGAAATGTTCGCCTACTACGCCAGTGCGGACGTCGCGCTGATCGGCGGCAGCTGGCTGCCCTTCGGCGGCCAGAACCTGATCGAGGCCTGCGCGGTCGGCACGCCGGTGGTCGTCGGCCCCCACACCTTCAACTTTGCTGCAGTGGCCGAACAAGCCATCGCGACGGGTGCGGCCCTGCGAATCGAGACGGCCGATGCGGGCGTCAACGCCGCCCTGGAACTGCTGAAAGAAGCGCGTCGCCGTGGCGACATGGCCGAGGCCGGTTTGCGCTTTGCCGCGGCAGACCGCGGCGCCACCGCGCGTACGCTGGAACTGCTGGAAGGCGTCGCGCTCAGGGCGCCAGCAGCGCGTTGATCTCGCGCACGTCGTCCTCGCCGAGCGTACCGGCAGCAGCCTTCAGGCGCAGTTGGGCGAGCAGGGTGTCGTAGCGCGCACGCGACAGTTGCTGAAGCGTATCGGCCAGTTGCGTCTGGGCGTTGAGCACGTCGATGTTGATGCGCACGCCCACTTCGTAGCCGAGCTTGTTGGCTTCGAGCGCGGAGGTCGACGACACCTTCGCGGCTTCCAGCGCCCTCACCTGCGCCATGCCGCTGGTCACGCCCAGCCATGACTGGCGCGCGGCCAGCGCAGCATTGCGGCGCGCATCCTCGAGATCGGCATCGGCCTTCATTCGCAGCGCCGCCGCTTCGCGCGACACGGACGACACCCGCCCGCCGGCATACAGCGGCAGATTGAGCTGCAGCCCGATCGTCGTCGCCTCGCTGCGCTCGGTCGACACCTGCGGCCGGTTGTTAACGCCATGGGTTGCGACGATATCCACCGTCGGCAGGTGCCCGGCGCGTGCGCGCTCGACCTCACGCGCGGCGATCTCGCGCACGAGTTGCTGCGCCTGCACGCCGAAACTGCCCGCCTCGGCCGCGGTGACCCAGTCCGCGATGTTGTCGGGTTGCGGACGCTGCAGTTGCACGCCCTCTCGCAGACCGGCCAGAGCCTCGGGCTGCTTGCCGATGATCTGCGCCAGCGTCTGGCGCGCGACCTCGAGCTGGTTCTGTGCAGCGATCTCCTGCGCCGAGGCCAGGTCGAAGCGCGACTGCGCCTCGTGGACGTCGGTGATCGTGACCGTGCCGACCTCGAAGCTGGTCTTCGCCAGATCGAGCTGTTCGCCCGCCGCCGTACGCAACTGCGTCACCGCGGCAAGCGCATCCTGCGCATTGAGAACGTTGAAGTAGGCCTCGGAGACCCGCAGCACCAGGTCCTGCCGCGCCACGCCGAACTGCGCCTCGGTCAGCGCGGTCTGCAATTCGCCCTGCTTGAACTGCACCCAGTTCTGCCAGCGGAACAGCGGCTGGGTCAGCTGCACACCGTAGCCGTTGCTGTTGTAGGAGTAGTCCATTGCCCGCGGACTCGAACTCGTGCGCAGCTCGGCGTCGTTCCAGCGCGTTTCCGCGTTCAGTCCGATCTGCGGCAGCAGGCCGGAACGCCCCTGCACGACCTTCTCCTGTCCGGCCTCGAACTCGGCCCGTGCCGCGGAGAACTTCGCATCATTCGCGAGCGCCTCCTGATAGACCTGCATGAGGTCGGCGGCCCACGCGCCGCTCGAGAACAGGCCTGCCACACAGAGTGCTATCGCTCGCTTCATTACGTCCTCCGGAAAATGCTGCCGCGTCAGTACTGCGGCATCTTCGGGTCGACCTGCGCCGCCCAGCCAGCGACACCGCCAGCCAGATTGATCACGTTGCCGAAGCCCTGATGCTCGAGGAACATGCACACCTGCGCGCTGCGCCCGCCGTGGTGGCAGACCACCACGATCTCAGCGTCACGGTCGAGCTCGGCAAAACGTGCGGGCACGCTGCCCATGGGCATCGGCACGGAACCCTCGATGTGACAGATCCCGAATTCCCAGGGTTCGCGCACATCGAGCAGCAGGGGCTTGTCGTCCCCCGCATCGCTCAGGCGGTCGGCAAGTTCGCGCGGGCTGATCTGACGCATGGTGTCGTACTCAGAAGCTGAAGGCGTCGTGGCGCGGCGCGTTGCGCAGCATGGGCACGACGGTCTCGAAGATGTCCTCGGTGCGGAAACGCCCCTCGGCCTCGCAGGTGATCAGGCGTCCCTTCATGACCGGCGCCTCGCCCACGAACGCGAACAGGCGGCCACCCACCTTGAGCTGCTCGAGCAGCGCCTGCGGCACGAAGGACACGCCGCCCGATACCACGATGACATCGTAGGGGGCACGCTCGGCCCAGCCCGCCATGCCGTCGCCCTGCGCCACCACGACGTTCTCGACACCGTTGCGGGCGAGGTTGTCCGAGGCGAACTTCACCAGCTCGGGCTCGATTTCCAGGGTGCGCACCCACTCCGCGCGCGCCGCCAGCAGTGCGGCGAAAAACCCGGAACCGGTACCGATCTCCAGAACCGAGTCGGATTTCGCCAGTTGCAGCGCCTGCAGCACCTTGCCCTCGATGACCGGCTTCAGCATCACCTGGCCGCAGCCGATCGGGATCTCCACGTCGGCGAAAGCCAGCGACCGCGCGCTCGCGGGCACGAACTCCTCGCGCTTGACCGTCATCAGGAGGTCGAGCACGTTCTGATCCAGCACCTCCCAGGGGCGGATCTGTTGCTCGACCATGTTGAAGCGCGCTTTCTCGAAATTCATCAGGAACTCCTGGCGAAATATTAGCACACGCTAATTAATAGCGTCGTCCGTTACGGCAAAACCGCATCATTCTAGCGCAGTTGCTGCGCTGCGATGGGGCGACGCGGCGCCCGTCAAGCAAGGGCAGTGACGATGGACAAGGCCCGCGGTCCCGGGCGCAAACCGCATGCTGGCCCGGGTCTCGCGCCTGGCGGCGAGCCGGGTCGTGCGGACGTTCCGGGATCAACGCGACTCGAGCACCAGGCGACCATTGGCCGGCTGGATCGGGCGGGTGTTGCGCGGGTAGAGGCGCCCGAACACGGCCAACTGGTCGTCAGCCATCGGCATCGGCGTCTTCATCACCACCCAGATGACGTCTTCGGTGCAGGGCGGCACGGGCAGCGAGCCGAGATAGAGGAAGTGCGCGGGATTCTCGGGGACGAAACCATTGAGGTCGATCACGGCATCCGGCACGAACTCGCGCCCGCGATCGAGTGGCAGGTTGTTCCACAAGGTCTGCAGCAAGGCGTTCGGCGCGCCGCCCGCCTCGAGCAGGATCGACACGATCGCCGTGCGACCGTCGGCGCTGCGGTGCTCGAGATAGGCGGCCATGTCATAGGCCATGCCGCCGACACGCTCCTGCGACGGGCGATGCAGGGTGAAACGCTCGAGCGCGTAGCGCGTGCCGCGGATCTCGACCCCCATGCCTTCGCCAACGTCCACCTGCAGCGTGTTGCCGGTGTCGCGGATGCGAAAACCGGTGCTGCGGTAGTGGAACTTGACCGGTGCCAGATCCACCGCCACGCCGTCACGCAGGTCGATCGGCGACTGGCGCGTGCCCTCGCTGCACAGACGCCAGTCGGGACGCAGGCGCCCCCACGCCTCCGGACCCAATTCCCCCTCGTAGCGCCAGCCGGGATCGAAGGCGTTGTCGCGCTGGGCACGCAGCAGCACCTCGACCGGGTCGGGCGGCGCCGGGGTCGCCGGCACCGACGGGGCCTTGACCTGCGGTCGCGCCAGGGCAACGGGCGCCGGAGTCTGCGGACGGGGCGTCTCACGCACCTCCGCGCGTGACGGCTCCGGCCTGCGCTCCGCGCCCGGCCGCGCCGGCGGAGCCGACTTCTCGGCCTTGCGCACCGTCTCGGCGGTCGCAGGCTTGGGTGCCTCGCGCTCGACCCTCTCGGGATCGGGCTTGGCGGGCCGGATGTTTGGCAGCGGCGGCAGGATCAGCTTCTTGTCGCCCTGATCCACCGCACCGTTCGGGGGCGCCGCCTCGACCGCCTTGGGCGGTTCAGCGGCACGCAAGGCCTGCGCCGTCGTCGTAGCGGTTTCGATCGGCGCCGCGCGGGCGGGCTGGGCCGTCGCCGGCTTCGCGGACCGCCCGGCCTTTGCGGGGGCCGGCGCGGACGCCTTGGGTGCTGCGGGCGCAGCGGCTTCCAGCCTCGGCTGCATCGAATCGGCCAGCTTCTGCACCTCGTCCGCCACCCTCTGCAGGTCGGCAACCGACGGCGGGCCGCACACCTCGCGCCACATGCGCTCGTCGACCGAGCTCGGCGTCACCCGCAGCGGCGTCTGGTCCTCGACATTCTCCTCGCGCACCAGGTTGTCATCGGCGTCGAGATACACGCGCTTGATGGTGGAGAAGGTCCGGTTCTGGCAGTCATACCGGTTCAGGGCCTTGATCGTCGCATATCCCGCCGCCGCGACCTCGTTGTTGGCCAACACCACCCGCCCCCACGACACCTTGGTGCCACGATCCGAAGTCAGGATGCTGCCGCGGTCGATCTCCACCCGGCGGTTGCGATCACTCAGCACCAGCTGCCAGTCGGCGGCGAGCGCGACCTGCAGCGGGCTGGCGATCATCAGGGCCACGAGGGCCAGGCGGGAGAGTTTCATCGATGCGGAGAACGGGCAGTAATGCAATCCTATACGGCGTGCGCACCGAAATCTTGAGCACCTTGCCACACACGAGGGCATACAGTATCGTCCGCAGTTCTCGTTGGGGGTGCCCGCTGCGCACGGGCTGAGAAACACCCTTGGAACCTGATCCGGCTCGCACCGGCGTAGGGAAACGTCAATATGCGTTCGTCCGCTTCATCCGCCGCTGCAACCAGCAGCGCGTCCCGTATTTCCAATGTGGTCTCGATCGCCGGCGTGGACCCGAGTGGGGGCGCCGGCGTGCTTGCCGACCTCAAGGCCTTCTCGGCGCTCGGCGCCTATGGCTGCGGCGTCATCGCTGCGCTGACGGCACAGAACACCCAGTGCGTGACCGGCGTGCATGTACCGCCGACCGACTTCCTGCGCCTGCAGATCGACACCCTGTTCGCCGACGTCGCGATCCACGCGACCAAGATCGGCATGCTCGGCAGCGCCGAGGTCACCGCCACCGTGGCCGACCGCCTTGCCCACTGGCAGGCCGCCAACGTCGTGCTCGACCCGGTCATGGTCGCCAAGAGTGGCGACAGCCTGCTGGCCAGGAGCGCGATCGCGATGATGCGCGAGGCGCTGTTCCCGCAAGCCTTCCTGATCACCCCCAACCTGCCCGAGGCGGGCGTGCTGCTCGAACAGCGTGCGCCGGAAACGGTCAAGGAGATGTACCGCGCCGCCGAGCGCCTGCGCGAACTGCTGCCAGTCTCGAGCGAGCGCTGGGTGCTGCTCAAGGGCGGCCACCTGCCCGGCAACGACCTCGTCGACCTGCTGTTCGACGGTGACCGCATGGTCGAACTGCCCGCGCCGCGCATCGAGACCAAGAACACGCACGGCACCGGCTGCAGCCTCTCGTCCGCCATCGCCGCCCTGCTGCCGCAGCGGGCAGGCGGATTCAGGCCGGTGGAGTCGGCCGTGCGCGAGGCACGCCAGTGGCTGCTGGGCGCCATCGCACATTCGGGCGAGCTCGGCGTCGGCAGCGGACATGGTCCGGTCCATCACTTCCACGCACTCTGGCGCAGGAACGCAGTTCCGCACTGAAGCGGCCTCGCCCGCTGATCCCTGCCCGATCGTCGATTGCTCGCGCGGACGCCCAGCCGCGCGCCCTTACACAACACCATAGCGCCCCACGGAGACACCCTACATGAACGCCAACGAAAAATTCATCGCTGCCACGGCCCAGGTGGATGAAGCCGCGATTGCCCCGCTGCCCAACTCGCGCAAGATCTACGTCGAAGGCTCGCGCCCGGACATCCGCGTGCCGATGCGCGAGATCACCCAGAGCGACACCCCCGCTTCCTTTGGCGCCGAGCCCAACCCGCCGGTCTTCGTCTACGACTGTTCCGGCCCGTACTCCGACCCCGCGGCCAAGATCGACATCCGCTCCGGCCTGCCCGCGCTGCGCCAGCGCTGGATCGAGGAGCGCGGCGACACCGAGGTGCTGCCCGGGCTGTCCTCCGAGTACGGCCGCATCCGCGCCGCCGACAGCGCGCTCGACGAGTTGCGCTTCCCCGGCCTGCACCGTGCGCCGCGCCGCGCCAAGCCGGGCGCCAACGTCACCCAGATGCACTACGCCCGGCGCGGCATCATCACGCCCGAGATGGAATACATCGCCCTGCGCGAGAACCTGAACCGCGAGCAGTACATCGCCTCGCTGCGCGCCACCGGCCCCAAGGGCCAGAAGATGGCCGACATGATGCTGCGCCAGCACCCGGGCCAGAGCTTCGGTGCCAGCCTGCCGCCGGTGATCACGCCCGAGTTCGTGCGTGACGAGGTCGCCCGCGGCCGCGCCATCATCCCCAACAACATCAACCACCCCGAATCCGAGCCGATGATCATCGGCCGCAACTTCCTGGTGAAGATCAACGCCAACATCGGTAACTCCGCGGTCACCTCCTCGATCGCCGAGGAGGTCGACAAGATGACCTGGGCGATCCGCTGGGGCGGCGACACGGTGATGGACCTGTCCACCGGCAAGAACATCCACGAGACCCGCGAGTGGATCATCCGTAACAGCCCGGTGCCGATCGGCACCGTGCCGATCTACCAGGCGCTGGAGAAGGTCAATGGCAAGGCCGAGGACCTGAGCTGGGAGATCTTCCGCGACACCCTGATCGAGCAGGCCGAGCAGGGCGTGGACTACTTCACCATTCACGCAGGGGTGCTGCTGCGCTACGTGCCGCTCACCGCCAACCGCATGACCGGCATCGTGTCGCGCGGCGGCTCGATCATGGCCAAGTGGTGCCTGGCGCACCACAAGGAGAGCTTCCTCTACGAGCACTTCGAGGACATCTGCGAGATCATGAAGGCCTATGACGTGGCCTTCAGCCTGGGCGACGGCCTGCGCCCGGGCTCGATCTACGACGCCAACGACGCGGCGCAGCTGGGCGAACTCAAGACCCTGGGCGAGCTCACCGACATCGCCTGGCGTCACGACGTGCAGGTGATGATCGAGGGCCCCGGCCACGTGCCGCTGCACCTGATCCGCGAGAACATGGACCTGCAGCTTGAGCAGTGCAAGGAGGCGCCCTTCTACACCCTGGGCCCGCTCACCACCGACATCGCGCCGGGCTACGACCACATCACCAGCGGCATCGGCGCGGCCACCATCGGCTGGTACGGCACCGCGATGCTGTGCTACGTGACGCCCAAGGAGCACCTGGGCCTGCCCAACAAGCAGGACGTCAAGGAAGGCATCATCACCTACAAGCTCGCCGCGCACGCCGCCGACCTGGCCAAGGGCCACCCGGGCGCGCAGATCCGCGACAACGCGCTTTCCAAGGCACGCTTCGAGTTCCGCTGGGAGGACCAGTTCAACCTCGGCCTCGATCCGGACAAGGCCAAGGAATTCCACGACGAGACCCTGCCCAAGGACTCGGCCAAGGTGGCGCACTTCTGCTCGATGTGCGGCCCGCACTTCTGCTCGATGAAGATCACCCAGGACGTGCGCGACTTCGCCGCGCAGCAGGGCCTGGATGAGGCCGAGGCGCTGAAGAAGGGCATGGAGGTCAAGGCCGTCGAGTTCGTCAAGAGCGGGGCCGAGGTCTACCGCAACGTCTGACCTGGCTTACGGGCGGGGTCGCGGCCGGCAAGCGGCCCCGCCCGTGCGCCGGGTTCGACCCAGATCAAGGTCGCGGACGTCATCATGGTCCATAGTCTACCTGGCTGTTCGCATCGGTTTTCGCGGACCCACCTTCCCCTACCAGGAGACGCCTCATGACTGCCATGATGAAAGCGACGGTCTTCGTCGCCCCCGGCCGCATCGAACTGGTCGACAAGCCGATCCCCGCGATCGGCCCGAACGACGCCCTGATCCGCATTACCACGACCACGATCTGCGGCACCGACGTCCATATCCTGAAAGGCGAATACCCGGTCGTGCCGGGCCTGACCATCGGCCACGAGCCGGTCGGCGTGATCGAGAAGCTCGGCAGCGCGGTGCAGGGCTACCGCGAAGGCCAGCGCGTCATCGCCGGGGCGATCTGCCCCAACTTCAACTCCTATGCCGCGCAGGACGGCGCCGCCTCGCAGGACGGCAGCTACCTGATCCCCTCCGGCCACTGCGGCGGCCACGGCTACAAGGCCACCGCCGGCTGGCGCTTCGGCAACCTGATCGACGGCACCCAGGCCGAGTACGTGCTGGTACCGGATGCCCAGGCCAACCTCGCGCCGATTCCCGACGGGCTGACCGACGAGCAGGTGCTGATGTGCCCCGACATCATGTCCACCGGCTTCAAGGGCGCCGAGAACGCCAACATCAAGCTCGGCGATACGGTGGTGGTGTTCGCCCAGGGACCGATCGGCCTGTGCGCCACCGCCGGCGCCCGGCTGATGGGCGCGACCACGGTGATCGCGGTCGACGGCAACGATCACCGCCTCGGCATCTCGAAGGTCATGGGCGCCGACGTGACGCTGAACTTCCGCAACTGCGACGTCGTCGGCGAAATCATGAAGCTCACCGGCGGGCGCGGCGCCGACTCCGCGATCGAAGCCCTGGGCACCCAGGCCACCTTCGAGCAGGCGCTGCGCGTGCTCAAGCCCGGCGGCACCTTGTCCAGCCTCGGGGTGTATTCGAGCGACCTGACGATTCCGCTGTCGGCCTTCGCCGCCGGCCTGGGTGACCACCGCATCAACACCGCGCTGTGCCCGGGCGGCAAGGAACGCATGCGCCGGCTGATGAACGTGGTCGCATCGAACCGCGTCGATCTCGGCGTACTCGTCACCCACACTTACAAACTCGACGACATCGTCGCCGCCTACGAGCTGTTCGCCAACCAGCGCGACGGCGTGCTGAAGGTGGCGATCAAGCCGAACTGATGCACCGCTGAACACGGCAACGAAAAGGGCGCCCGCGGGCGCCCTTTTCGATCCGCCGCGACGCGGCCCGGATCAACGCGCCGTTTCGGCGACGAAGATCTCCACGCGGCGATTCATCGCACGACCCGACGCCGTCGCGTTGTCGGCGATCGGCTGGCGCGAGCCGCGACCGTCGATCGCGATGCGCTGCGACGACACGCCGCGCGCCACCAGATAGTCGCGCACCGCGGCGGCACGGTTGACCGACAGCGGGTTGTTGATGGCGTCGGTGCCGGTGCTGTCGGTGTGGCCGACGATGGAGATGGTCGTGACCGGATGCTGGTTCAGGCTGTTCGCCAGGCTGTCGAGCACCGGGCGCATGTTCGGCTTGATGTCGTAGCGGCCGGTATCGAAGGAGATGTCGCTCGGGATATCGACCTTCAACTGGTTGTCGGCGGTCTGGCTGACGCCGATGCCGGTGCCCGCCGTCGCCTGCTCCATCTCGGCCTTCTGCTTCTGCATGTTCTGCGACCACAGGTAGCCGCCCGCCGCACCAATCGCGGCACCGACGGCAGCGCCCGTCGCCGTGCTCTTGGTCTTGTTGCCGCCCGCGGTCGCGCGGCCGATGACCGCACCGGTCACGGCACCGATGCCTGCGCCGATGCTCGTGTCGCGCTGGGTCTCGCTCATGTTCGCGCAGCCCACCAGCCCGCTCGCGGCAACGGTGAGCGCAGTCAGGGAAACGACGATCTTGTTCATGGTTCTCAGCCTCCGGATTTGTAACAGGCCAGTCGATTATGGGCGCGAGCCCCGACTCCACGCCTGTGGCAGTGTGCAACAAAGCATGACGACGGCCGATCAGGGATAACGCGATCAGCCGCGCAGCGCGTTGAAGATCGAGTAACCCGCCCAGGTCATCAACACCGATCCGCCGACATGCAGCGCGAGATGCAGCGCCAGCCAACCCGCAGCACCCCGCTGCAACAGGTGGAAGGCCTCCGCCGAGAACGTGGAGAAGGTCGTCAGCCCCCCCAGCAGGCCGGTCGTCAGCAGCAGTTTCAGGGCCGGGCTCATCGCCGGCCACGCCTGGACGAGCCCGAGCGCCACGCCCATCAACAGGCCGCCCACCAGGTTGGCCACCAGCGTGCCGAGCGGCACGAGGGTGAAGAGCGGATTGAGCCAGAGACCCAGCCCCCAGCGCAGCCACGCGCCGCACGCAGCCCCCAGGCCCACGGCAAAGAATGCAGCCGTCCCCATCGCTCCTGCCATCCCCTTGTCCCCCGTCCCGCCGACAAACCGCCGGCATGGGCCGCAGTTTACCCAAGCGCGGGACCGAGGGGCGGGATCGGCGCCCGAGGCACTCAGATGTCTGCCACCGCCGCCAGGTGGCTACCTGCCGCACGCATGTCGGCACCGCTCGGATGCTGGAACACGCGCAAGCCGAACTCCGGGATGATGGCGAACAGATGGTCGAAGATGTCGGACTGGGTCCCCTCGTATTCAGCCCAAACGGTCGTGTTGGCAAAGCAATACACCTCCAGCGGCAGACCGTCGGCCGTCGGTGCCAGTTGCCTCACCATCAGGGTCATGCCCTGATGCACGCCGGGGTGGCGACGCAGGTAACGCTCGACATAGGCACGGAAGGTGCCGATGTTGGTCACCCGCCGGCGGTTGACCACGTCGCGCTCGGCGCGCGGCAGCGTCGCATTCCAGGCCTCGAGTTCGGCCTCCTTCGCCGGCAGGTAGCCGTCGAGCAATGCGAAGCGATCCAGCCGGCGGCGCTCCTCGTCGGTCAGGAAACGCACGCTGTGCTGGTCGACGTAGAGACTGCGCTTGATCCGTCGCCCGCCCGCTTCGCGCATGCCACGCCAGTTGCGGAAGGAATCCGAGATCAGCTTCTTGGTCGGGATCGTCGTGATGGTCTTGTCGAAGTTCTGCACCTTCACCGTGTGCAGGGCGATGTCGATCACGTCGCCATCGGCGTTGAGCTGCGGCATCTCGATCCAGTCGCCCACCCGCACCATGTCGTTGGAACTGAGCTGCACACTCGCCACCAGCGACAGCAGCGTGTCCTGGAAGATCAGCATCAGCACCGCTGCCATGGCGCCCAGGCCGGACAGCAGGATCAGCGGCGAACGGTCGATCAGGCTCGCCACGATGAGGATCGCGGCGACGAGGTAGATGGCGATCTTGAGCACCTCGATATAGCCCTTGATCGGCCGCAGGTGTGCATCAGGGCGACGCCGGTAGAGCGCGTTCAGCAGATTGAGCGCCTCCGCCAGGGCCAGCGCCACCGTCAGCACGATGAAGGCGCTCGACACGTTCTCGACCACGGCAACCAGTGCCGCCGGCAAGGCCGGCACGGCGCGTATGCCAAGCATCAGCACCAGCGCGGGCACCACGTTCGACAGCCGCGACACCACGCGCAGGGGCGTCAGTTCGAGATCGTTCGCGACCACCACCGCGCTCAGCAGACGGCGCAGGCCGCGCAACAGGATGTGCTTCGTCATCCAGTTCGCAAGCCAGGCCACGAGTACCAACCCGACCACCACGACCACGGCATAGGCGGGCGGATGCTGTTCCAGCCAGCCGATGGCGACTGCCATGTCCTGCGTCATGCACACTCCCTGAAAGGCCGCCAAGGGCCAAAAAAACACATTCCGACCAAACAGCACGCACCGTGTTCCCCAGACGCGTCCCGCATCACGGCCGCCAGCCCCGTCGCGACAGGGGGATCGGCTACAATCCTGCGATTCCGTCTTTCAGTTCGCATTGCATCCGATGACCCCCAACGACAAGAAGGCCGACACCGCAGCCGTCGCGCCGAGCAACTTCATCCGCAGCATCATCGACGAGGACAACCGCTCGGGCAAATGGGGCGGCCGCGTCGAGACGCGCTTCCCGCCCGAGCCCAACGGCTACCTGCACTACGGCCACGCCAAGTCGATCTGCCTGAACTTCGGTCTCGCCGAAGCCTATGGCGGCGTCTGCCACATGCGCTTCGACGACACCAACCCCGAGAAGGAAGAGCAGGAGTACGTCGATGCCATCCTCGAGGCGGTGAAGTGGCTCGGCTTCGAGTGGGGCGAACACCTTTACTTCGCCTCCGACTATTTCGACCGCATGCATGCCTGCGCGGTCAGCCTGATCAAGGCCGGCAAGGCCTATGTCGACTCGCAGTCGGCCGAGGAAATGCGCGCCAACCGCGGCACGCTGACCGAGCCGGGCAAGGACAGCCCGTATCGCAATCGCAGCGTCGAGGAGAACCTCGACCTCTTCGCCCGCATGCGCGCCGGCGAGTTCGCCGAGGGCACGCACATCCTGCGTGCCAGGATCGACATGGCGAGCCCCAACATCAACCTGCGCGACCCGGCCATTTACCGCATCCGCCACGCCAGCCATCATCGCACCGGCGACGCCTGGTGCATCTACCCGATGTACACCTTCGCCCATCCGATCGAGGATGCGATCGAGAACATCACCCACTCGGTATGCACGCTGGAGTTCGAGGACCAGCGCCCGTTCTACGACTGGCTGCTGGATGCGCTCGCCACTGAGGGGCACTTCCCGCGCCCGCTTCCGCAGCAGATCGAATTCGCCCGCCTCAACCTCACCTACGTGGTGCTCTCCAAGCGCAAGCTGATCCAGCTCGTCAACGAAGGCCACGTCGCCGGCTGGGACGACCCGCGCCTGCCCACCCTCGTCGGCGCCCGCCGCCGCGGCTTCACCGCCGCCGGCTTCCGCCGCTTTGCCGAACGCATCGGCGTCTCCAAGGCCGACTCGTGGATCGACATGAGCGTGCTGGAAGAATGCATGCGCGACGACCTCAACGAGGCCGCCGAACGCCGGGTCGCAGTGCTCGACCCGTTGAAGCTCGTCATCACCAACTACGCCGAAGGCACCACCGAGCTGTGCCAGGCGCCCAACCATCCGCTCAAGCCCGAACTGGGCAAGCGCGACATGCCCTTCGGCCGCGAGCTGTGGATCGAGCGCGAGGACTTCATGGAGGAGCCGGTCAAGGGCTTCCACCGCCTCTACCCGGGCAACATGGTGCGGCTGCGCTACGGCTTCGTGGTGAAATGCACCGGCTGCGAGAAGGATGCTGCGGGCAACATCACCGCGGTGCTCGCCGAATACATGCCCGACTCCAAGTCCGGCACCCCCGGCGCCGACAACTACAAGGTCAAGGGCAACCTGCACTGGGTGTCGGTGGCGCACGGCTACGAGGCTGAGGTCCGCATCTACGACCGCCTCTTCGCCCATCCTCACCCCGGCCAGCGCCGCGAGGGCGACGCGCCGGACACCGAGCGCGACTTCCTCAACGACATCAACCCTGACAGCAAGCGCGTCATCACCGCCTACCTCGAGCCCGCGCTCAAGGACGCCCGCGCCGAGGACCGGTTCCAGTTCGAACGCCACGGCTACTTCGTCGCCGACCGCGTGGACTCGAAACCCGGCGCGCCGGTGTTCAACCGCACGGTCACGCTGAAGGATTCGTGGGCCAAGGGCGGGAAGTAAGTCAGGTCGGAAAGGAGAGCGAGGATGGCAACGAAGGGTTCGACCGATACGATAGCCGCCTCGCTCGTGCGCCGTTGCAGCCGCCCTGCTCGGGTCCAGGAGCATGCTTTTGCCACTCTCGGCACGAGGATCCCGCCGGTACCGTGCGGGGTATTCCTTCTGCAGGCTGCGGAACTCGCCCTTCGGGCTCGGACAGTCCTCGCCTGCGCCAGGAACACCCCGCACCGCCCCTGCCCGCGCTTCCGGGTTTCGTCGGCCCAGCACAACCTCCTGTCGGCGTCCCCCCTGAGTTTCGGACGGCGCAAGCGGTTCCGGGATGCGTACGTGGTGTTCGTGGAGAGGCGAGGACTGTCCGAGCGAAGCGAGTTCCGCAGCCTCGTAAGGAACATCACGTACGCATCCCGCGCACAAGCCTGAGGCATCACCACAATGAGCGTCCCGAAGTACCACGAACTCATTCGCCCCCTGCTCGATCTCGTCGCCGATGGACGTCCTCGCAACCTGCGAGAAGCGTCGCAAGAGCTTGCAGAGCAACTGCAACTTACCGACGACGACCTGGCTGAAACCCTCCCCAGCGGTTACCCGCGATACCTGAACCGCGTCGGCTGGGCGAAAAGCGATCTCAATAAGACAGGTCTCATCGAGAGCTGTGGTCGCGGCTTGTTCCGGATCTCGGCAAAAGGTCGTGCTGCGCTCCCTGAACTCCCGGGCCAACTCGATCGAAAGTACTTCGAGGCCCGCGGGATGGGGAGTTGGAAAGCCGTCATAGCTCAGAATGCGCCCGATGCAGCACCAGAAGCACGCGCCGACGAGACCCTGACCCCGGAAGAGCAGATCGACGAAACGCTGACTGAACTCCAGGACACGCTTGAACAGGAGGTCCTCGCGCAGCTTCGGTCAATCAGCCCGGCGAGCTTCGAGCGCTTCGTCGTGCGTCTGCTGGCGGCCATGGGTTATGGCGTCGGTGAAGTGACGGGCCGTTCCGGAGACGGTGGAATCGATGGCGTGATCTACGAGGACCGGCTGAAACTGGACCGGATATATTTGCAGGCGAAGCGTTGGGCCGATGCGCCGGTCGGTGGGCCGGAGATCAACGGTTTCCTCGGTGCCTTGGCCAAACATGGTGCCGATCGCGGGGTGTTCGTGACCACCAGTAGATTCACTCAAGACGCCAGACGAGCGGCAGAGCTTCCGCATCTGCGACTCGTCCTCATCGATGGAGAGGAGCTTGCCCGGCTCGCTGTGGAACACAACGTCGGCGTGTCGATCAAGCGCAAGATCGAATTGAAACGCCTGGACACAGACTTCTTCGACGACCTCTGATACCGCTCCGCCATGAAAACCCTCCGCCGCCTGGTTCCTCTCATGATCGCGATCGCACTCATCGGCGCGGCAGGCTGGTGGCTCACCCGTCCGAAGCCGGTTGCGGTCGTGGTGCATGAGGTCGGCCGCGGACTGGTCGAGGCGACGCTGTCGAACACCCGCGCCGGCGAGATCGAAGCCTGCCAGCGCACCAAGATGGCGACCATCGTGGGCGGGCGCATCGATTACCTGGGGGTGAAGGAAGGCGACCGGGTCGAGGCCGGGCAGGTGCTGATGCGGCTGTGGCATGGCGATCTGGACGCGCGCCTGGCGATCAACCAGGCGCAGCGCGCCACCGCGCGCCAGCGCGTGCAGGAGGCCTGCACCGTGGCCGACAACGCCGAACGCGAGGCCGCGCGCCAGGCGCAGCTCGTCAAGCGCGGCTTCGTGTCCGCCAGCGCCGAGGAGAAGGCCCGCACCGAGGCCCGCGCGCGCCGCGCGGCCTGCGACACCGCGCGTGCGGATGTCGCCACCGCGCAGGCCCAGCTCACCGCCACCGAGACCGAGCGCCAGCGCCTGGTGCTGGTCGCGCCCTTTGCCGGCACCGTGGCCAAGATCAGCGGCGAACTGGGCGAGATCTCCATCCCCTCCCCGCCCGGCGTGCCGACGCCGCCGGCCATCGACCTGATCGACGACTCTTGCCTGTACGTGAAGGCGCCGATGGACGAGATCGACGCACCCAAGATCCGCCCCGGCCAACCGGTGCGCATCACCCTGGAGGCGATGGCGGGCACGGTGTTCGAAGGCCGGGTCAAGCGCGTCGCGCCCTACATCACCGCGGTCGAGAAGCAGGCCCGCACCGTCGAGGTGGACGTCGACTTCGCACGCCCGGACGAGGCCCGTGGCATGCTGGTCGGCTACAGCGCGGACGTCGAGATCGTGCTCGACACCCGGCCGGACGTGCTGCGCATCCCGACCGCCGCGCTGCGCGAAGGCCGGCGCGTGCTGGTCGAGCAGAACGGCGTGCTGGTCGAGCGCAGCCTGCGCACCGGCCTGTCGAACTGGGAACAGACCGAGGTCGTCGAGGGCCTGCAGGCCGGCGAGCGCATCGTCACCTCGCTCGAGCGCACGGGCGTTGCGCCCGGCGCACGCGTCAGCGTCGAATCCGTCACCCGCTAGCGCACAGCCACCGGATCGCGGGCAGACATGGCGCAGATCGAGCTCGACGGCATCAACCGCATCTTCCAGCTGGGCGACAGCCAGGTGCATGCGCTGTGCGATGTGTCCTTGCGCATCGAGGCCGGCGAGTACGTCGCCGTGATGGGGCCTTCCGGCTCGGGCAAATCCACGCTGCTGAACCTGCTCGGCCTGCTCGACCGCCCCAACAGCGGTCACTACCGGCTGGAAGGGCGCGACGTCACCACGCTCTCCGCCGACGAGCAGGCCGCGGTACGCAGCGCCCGCATCGGATTCGTGTTCCAGAGCTTCCACCTCGTGCCGCGGCTCACCGCGGCCGAGAACATCGCCCTGCCGCTGATGCTCGCCGGCATGCCGGCCCACGAACGCAACGACCGCGTGGCTCAGGCGCTGAAGGACTTCGGCCTCGGGGCACGCGCCAACCATCGGCCGGACGAGCTCTCGGGCGGACAGCGCCAACGCGTGGCGATCGCGCGCGCGACCATCATGCGGCCCGCGATGCTGCTGGCCGACGAACCCACCGGCAACCTCGACCGCACGACCGGCCAGGAGGTCACGGCCCTGCTCGAGGCGCTGAACGCCGCCGGCATGACCCTGATCGTGGTCACCCACGACCCGACCATGGGCGAGCGCGCCCGCCGCCGGGTGCTGATGGAAGACGGCGCCATTCGCCAGGACGTGCGCCGCGCCCCGGAACCGGCATGAGCCCGGCCGACACGCTGCGCTTCGCCAGCCGCGCCGCGCTCGGCTACCCGCTGCGCACCGCGCTGATGGTGCTGGCGATGTCGATCGGCGTGGCGGCGGTGGTGATGCTCACGGCGCTCGGCGACGGCGCCCGCCGCTACGTCGTCGAGGAATTCTCCGCACTCGGCGCCAACCTGCTGATCGTACTGCCGGGCCGCACCGAGACCGGTGGCGTCAATCCGGGCAGCTTCGTCAGCAGCACGCCGCGCGATCTCACCAACGACGATGCCGCGGCCCTGCTGCGCGTGCCGCTGGTGCAGCGCGTCGCGCCGCTCACCGTGGGCAACTCCGAGATCTCGGTCGGCGGCCGCCTGCGCGAGGTCATGGTGGTCGGCACCACTGCCGACTACCTCGACATCCGCGGTTTCGGCGTGGCCGGCGGTCAGTTCCTGCCGCGCGAGGACTTCGGTCGCGCCACGGCGGTGGCGGTGATCGGCGAGACGATCCGGGCCGAGCTGTTCGGCAACCAGAACGCCATCGGTCGCATGATCCGCCTCGGCGATCGCCGCCTGCGCGTGATCGGCATCATGGGGCCGGCAGGCCGCGGGCTAGGCATGAACTCCGACGAGCTGGTGCTGGTGCCGGTCGCCACCGCACAGGCGATGTTCAACACCAACGCCCTGTTCCGCATCATGGTCGAGACCCGTGGCCGCGAGGCGCTGGCGCCGGCCCAGCGCCAGGTGGAGGACCTGCTGCGCGCCCGGCGCGACGGCGAGCTCGACTTCACCGTCATCACCCAGGACGCGGTGCTCGGCACCTTCGACCGCATCCTCGGTGCGTTGACGCTGGGTGTCGCCGGCATCGCCGCGATCAGCCTGGCGGTGGCCGGCATCCTGGTCATGAACGTGATGCTGGTGGCCGTCACCCAGCGCACCGGCGAAATCGGCCTGCTGAAGGCGCTCGGTGCCAGCGCACGCGCAATCCGTCTCGCCTTCCTCGCCGAGGCCGGGCTGCTGTCGCTGGCCGGCGCGCTGACCGGGTTCGCGCTCGGTCACGCGGGGGCGTGGGCCATACGGCTGGCCTTTCCCGCCCTGCCGGCCTGGCCGCCCGACTGGGCCGTGGCCGCGGCGGTGGGCACGGCGCTCGCCACCGGGCTGCTGTTCGGGGTGATGCCCGCACGCCTCGCGGCTGCACTGGATCCGGTGCAGGCGCTGATGAAGCGGTGAGCGCGATGCGCTGGATCGACTTCCTGCACCTCGCCCTGCGCTCGGTCACCGCGCACCGCATGCGCAGCGGCCTGACGCTCGGCGGTATCGCCGTCGGCATCGCCGCGGTGATCCTGCTGACCTCGATCGGCGAGGGCCTGCACCGCTTCGTGCTGCAGGAGTTCGGCCAGTTCGGCACCAACGTCATCGAGATCAACCCCGGCCGCCAGGGCCCCCGCGGCGGCCCGCCCGGCCTGCCGTCCACCGCGCGCGACCTCACCCTCGACGACGTCGCCGCCCTGGCCCGCCTGCCGCATGTGCGCCACGTCACCGGCAACGTCAGCGGCAACGCCGAGGTGCGCGCCAACGGCCGTGTGCGGCGCACGATGGTGCTCGGCGTCGGCCCCGACATGCAAGCGGTGTACGCGATGCGGGTGCGCGTCGGCCAGTTCCTGCCGCCCGACGACAGCGACAGCCCGCGCGCCTTCGTGGTGCTGGGGCCCAAGCTCAAACGCGAGCTGTTCGATGCCGGCAATGCGCTCGGCGAGCGGGTGCAGATCGGCGACGAGCGCTACCGGGTCATCGGCATCATGGAGGAGAAGGGCCAGTTCCTCGGCATCGACCTCGACGACACCGCCTTCATCCCCACCGCACGCGGCCTTGCCCTGTTCAATCGCGATGGCCTGATGGAGATCGGCCTCGACTACGAAGAGAACGTTCCTGCCGCCCGCGTGGTCGAGCTCGTCAAGGGCAGCCTGACCGCCCGCCACGGCCGCGAGGACTTCACCATCCGCACCCAGGAGGACATGCTCGCCACGCTGTCCAACATTCTCGGAATACTCACCGCGGCAGTCGGTGCCCTTGGCGGTATCTCGCTGCTGGTGGGTGGGGTCGGCATCGTCACCATCATGACCATCGCAGTGTCCGAGCGCACCAACGAGATCGGCCTGCTGGTGGCACTCGGGGCGCGCCGGCGGACCATCCTCGGGCTCTTCCTGGGCGAAGCGGTGGTGCTGGCTGCGGCCGGTGGCGCGGTCGGCCTCGCGATCGGCGCCGGACTTGCCCATCTGCTCGGGCTGATGGTGCCGGCGCTGCCGGTGAGCACGCCGTGGAGCTTCGTCGTGGCGGCCGAACTGCTGGCCGTGTCGATCGGACTCGCGGCCGGGGTTCTGCCCGCACGCCGCGCAGCCCGCCTGGACCCGGTGGAGGCCCTGCGTGCAGAGTGAGCCTCGCCGCCACACCGCCGCCGTCCGCCTTGCACGGGCGGCGACGCTGGTGCTCGGCCTGCACGCACCCGCCGCCATGGCCGCCCCCGCCCCTTGGTACGTCTGGATCAGCAGGATCGATGGACGCCCGTTCTGCACCCAGTCCGACCCGGGCCCCGGATGGACACGGAGCCGCGGCCCCTATCGCGACAGCCAGTGCCACATGCCGCACGAGACGCAGCCACGGCCGCCCGGTGCCCGCCCGCCAGCCCTTGACGCAGGTCAACCTTCGACCATTTCACCCGGCACCCCACGCACCAGCGACTAGACTGGAATCAGTTGGCGTCCGTGAATTTCGTCACGAACATGCGGCGATACAGGCAATACACGCCATAAACGAACTCACGGACCGTTCTGCACCATTGAAGGAGACTGCCATGAGCATCATCGACTCCCCGATCGGGCGCTGCGAAGCCGTCCACGAGATGGTCCTGCTGGACGAGACGCAACAGGAATGCGCCTGCGAGCACGGATGTCCGCCTGGGTTCGACTGCCCGCTGGCCGGCTACTTCGCCGAGGTCAGCGGACTGAGCGAAGTGGACGCCGAAGTGATGAAGCATGCGGGCACCTGCATGAAGATTCCAAAGGAACGCGCCCGCATCGCCGCCTGAGGCGGCCCACCGTTTCACCCTGCGCCCGGCTTACGGGGTCGCGCAACGCAAGGCGCGCACCCGGTAAGCCGGGCGCAGTCACGTCGCGCGGGTCCGCCTTCGGGAACCTCGCAAGCGCGCGTCCTGTCACTTTCCCACCAACACGAATAATGCGGGCCGGCAACAACGGCACGCGCCGCTCACAGGGGGAGACGACAGACATGCTGCTCGGGGAATGCACGCCATGCTGATCAGCATCAGCCTGGTCGCACTGACGATGCTGCTCGCACCCTTGCTGACGCGCTGGCTCGGCGAGCGCGCGGCGTGGGTGCTCGCGCTCGCACCACTGGTCGTGTTCGGCCACTTCGTGTCGCTGACACCGGAGATCGCCGCGGGCGGCGTCATCATGGAGCACCACGCGTGGGTGCCTGCGCTCGATATCGCCCTCGCCTTCCGCCTGGACGGACTGTCGCTGCTGTTCGCGCTGCTGATCAGCGGCATCGGCACGCTGATCGTGCTCTACGCCGGCAGCTACCTGTCGGACCACCATCACCTCGGACGCTTCCATGCGTACCTGCTGGGCTTCATGGCGGCCATGCTGGGCATGGTGCTGGCGGACGACCTGATCGCGATGTTCGTGTTCTGGGAGCTGACCAGCGTCGCGTCCTTCCTGCTGATCAGCTTCCAGCACGACAAGCCTGAGTCGCGCCGGGCCGCGCTGCAGGCGCTGCTGATCACCGGCGGCGGCGGGCTCGCCCTGCTCGCCGGGCTCATCCTGCTCGGCAGCGCCGGTGGAGGCTGGCAATTCTCGACCCTGTCGGCGAGCGCCCTCGAGGGGCACGCGCTGTATCCGGCGATCCTGCTGCTGGTCCTTGCCGGCGCCTTCACCAAGTCGGCGCAACTGCCCTTCCACCTGTGGCTGCCCAACGCCATGGCGGCGCCGACGCCGGTCTCGGCCTACCTGCACTCGGCCACCATGGTGAAGGCCGGGGTCTATCTGCTTGCCCGTCTCAATCCGGTGCTCGGCGGCTCGACGGGCTGGAGCACGATCCTGATCATCATCGGCGCCGCCACGGCGCTGGTGGGTGCGGTGCTGGCGATTCGCCAGACCGACCTGAAGCGGGTGCTCGCCTACACGACCGTGACCGTGCTCGGCCAGCTGACCATGCTCCTCGGGACGAACACCCGCTACGGGCTGCAGGCCTTCGCCATCTATCTCGTGGCGCATGCCCTCTACAAGGCGGCGCTGTTCATGGCGGTGGGCGCCGTCGACCACGCCACCGGCACACGCCAGATCTCGCGCCTGGGCGGCCTGATCCGCTACATGCCGCTCACCGGCTTCGCTGTGGCCCTGGCAGCCTTCTCGAACGCCGGCCTGCCGCCCTTCTTCGGCTTCATCGCCAAGGAGTTCAAGTACGCCGGCCTCATCGAACTGGGCGTCGCCGGCTGGATCACCACCGCGGTCATGATCCTCACCAACGCCTTGCTCCTCGCCGCCGCCGGTCTCGTCTTCGTGCGCACCTTCCTCGGCCGCGAGGGGCGTTATCCGCTTCATCCGCACGAGGTCAGCCTGCCGATGTGGATCGGGCCTATGTTGCTCGCCTGCGGCGGCTTCGTATTCGGTGCGTTCAACAACATCGCCGAAATCTGGCTCATCGACGCCGCGGTTCAGGCCGTGGCGCGCGACGCGGTCAACGTGCGTCTGTACCTGTGGGGCGGACTCACGCCGGCGGTGGTGGCCAGCGTGCTGACGGTGGCCCTGGGCGTTTTCTTCTACCTGCAGCGCACGCGCGTGCGCCGCCGCCTGTCGCTGTGGCGGGTGCTGTGGCGCGTCAGCGGCGACATGCTCTGGGATCGTCTGCTCAAGCGCATCTTCGCCTTCGCCACCCGGATCGCGGACCGCTTCCAGCATGGCTCCCTGCGCCAGCACATCAGCCTGCTGGTGCTGGCGATCGCAGGCTTCACGCTGGTCGGCGTGATCTCCGCGCTCGCCGCCGGCGGCGGTATCCGCTGGCCGATCCCCACCAGCCCGCTATCCGTCGCCGGCACCGTCGGCTGCGTGCTCGCGGTGGCCGGCGCCGCAGCGGCGGCGGTGATGCGCGGCCGGGTCGCGCTGGTCGCCACGCTGGGCACCAGCGGCCTGGGCCTGGCGCTGTTCTTCCTTGCCGCCAACGCGCCGGACGTCGCCATCACGCAACTGATGGTCGAGACCTTGACGGTGATCTTCCTCGCGCTGGTGCTGCGCAAGCTGCCGCCCCTGTCCGGCGTCGGCTCGCGCAACCCGGCGGCCAAGCGCTTCCATGCGATCGTCGCGGCCGTGCTCGGCACCATCGTCACCGCGCTGCTGCTGATCTCGATCAGCGAACCGCTGCCCGGCAACATCGCGCGCTGGTACCTCGACAACAGCCTGCCCGCGGGGCACGGGGCCAATGTGGTCAACGTGATCCTGGTCGACTTCCGCGCGCTCGACACGCTGGGCGAGATCCTCGTCGTGGCGCTCGCCGGCCTCGCCGCCGCCTCCCTGCTCGGCACCGGCCGGAAACGGGCGGCGCCGACGTCCCGCGCCGCGGCCGCCACGGGCAGCACGGAGTTCGGCTCGGTACTGCTGCTACATGGACTGAAGCCGCTGTCCGCCTTGCTGCTGCTGATGTCGCTGGTGCTCCTGTGGCGCGGCCACAACCTGCCCGGCGGCGGCTTCATCGGCGGGCTGGTCGCGGCCTGCGCGGTCGTGCTGCTGGCGCTGGGCGACGGCGCGGAGCAGGCGCGCCGGATGCTGCGCGTGCCACCCGCCATCGTCGCCGCCATCGGGCTGGCGGTGGCTGCTGGCGCCGGCGTCATCGGTCTGCTGCGGGGCGAGGCCTTCCTGGCCGGTAGCTGGATCTTCCCCGGCGGCCTGCCGCTGGGCTCGCCGCTGCTGTTCGATGCCGGCGTGTTCCTGACCGTACTCGGCGCCGTGCTGCACATGCTGCTGCGCCTGGTCGAACGCGAGCAGGCAGACGACGGGATGCGCCAGGGGGCCGCAAGCCGGCCCACGGAGGGCTGACATGGAAATCGTCGCATCGGTCACGGCCGGCCTGCTCGTCGCCATCGGCATCTGGATGCTGCTCGACCGCAGCCTGCTGCGCGTGGTGCTCGGCGTCGTCGTGCTGGGCAATGGCGTCAACCTCGCCGTGGTACTGGGCGGACGGCTGGGCGGCAGTGTCGCCGCCTTCGTCGATGGGGGCCTCAGCGCCGGCATCGGCGACGCCATGGTCAATCCACTGCCTCAGGCCCTCGTGCTGACGGCGATCGTGATCGGCTTCGCGCTGTTCGTCTTCGCCCTCGCGGTACTCAAGCGCACCTGGGAACTGCACGGCAACATCGAGACCGACCGCATCACCGCGGTGGCCGAGGAGCCGGCGCCCGACCTGCCGGACGAGCCCCCGCCCGCAACGGAATCACGCGAGGCGCGCCGATGAACACCCTGCTCGTCTCGCCCTTGCTGATTCCCCTCGCCACGCTGGTGTTGTGCCTGCTCGCGCGGCGCTCGCCGAGGCTGGTCGGCGCGCTCAGCCTGATGGGCAGCGCCGCGCTCACCGCGGCGGGGCTGGCGCTGGTCAGCATCGCCGCCGGCGGCGAGATCATCGCCGGCCAGGCGGGCGGCTGGGCCGCCCCCTACGGCATCACCCTGGTCATCGACCGGCTGTCGGCGGTCATGGTCGCCATCACCGGCATCGTCGGCCTCGCCACCGTCCTCGTGGCGCAGGCGCGCGACACCGACCCCGCGCGCGGACGCGACTTCCACCCGCTGCTGCACGGTCTGCTGGTCGGCGTGTGCGGTGCCTTCATCACCGGAGACGTATTCAACCTCTACGTGTGGTTCGAGGTGCTGCTGGTCGGCTCCTTCGCGCTGATCGTGCTTGGCGGCGGCCGCCGGCGCCTGTCGGGCACCGTCGTGTATGTGGTGCTGAACCTGGTCGCGACGATGATGTTCCTGCTCGCCGCCGGCCTGCTCTACGGCGCCAGCGGCAGCCTGAACATGGCCGAACTCGCGCACCTGTTCGCCTCCGGCGAGGTGCCGGCCACCGCCAATGCCGCGGTCGGGCTGATGCTGGTCGCGTTCTCGATCAAGGCCGCGTTGTTCCCGGTGTTCGGCTGGTTGCCGGCCTCCTATCACCTCGCCTGGACGCCGATCTCGGCGCTGTTCGCCGGCCTGCTGACCAAGGTCGGCGTGTATGCGCTGATCCGGCTCGTGACGCTGCTGTGGCCCGACTCCGGCATCGCCCACGAGGTATTGCTGTGGGTCGCGTGCGCGACCATGCTGATCGGCGTGCTCGGCGCGGCGGCGCAGACCGAGGTGCGCCGCATCCTGTCCTTTCACATCGTCAGCCAGGTCGGCTACATGATCCTCGGCCTCGCGCTCGCCACGCCGCTGGCGCTGGCCGGCGCAGTGTTCTACCTGATCCACCACATCGTGGTGAAGGCCAACCTGTTCTTCATCGGCGGCATCGCGGCGCGCCTGACGGGCGCCGAGCGCCTGGCCGCGATGGGCGGCCTGTATGCGCACGCACCGTGGCTGGCGATCCTGTTCGCGATACCGGCGCTGTCGCTCGCCGGCATTCCGCCGCTGTCGGGTTTCTGGGCCAAGTTCGTGCTGGTGAAGGCCAGCCTCGACGCGAGCGCCTGGATTGCCGCCACCGTGGCGCTGCTCACCGGCATCTTCACCCTGCTGTCGATGAGCAAGATCTGGAACGAGGCCTTCCTGAAACCCTACCCCGGGGGCGAGGGCGCGCTGCGCCGCGTGGCGGGCCTGCGGCCGGCCCTGTGGGCGATTTCGGCACTGGCGGCGATGACCCTGGCGATCGGCCTGCTGGCCGGCCCCGTGATGGACTACGCCAGTGCCGCCGCCGAGCAGCTGGCCGCGCCGCAGGGCTACATCGACGCCGTGCTGGGCACGCCGGCCCGTTAGCGGAGGACACCATGCTCGGACTTCACATCCTCGTCGCCATCGGCCTCGCCGCCTTCGCCAAGACACTGACGCCGCTCGGTGTGCTCGCGGCCTTCGCGCTGGCGCATCTCGCGCTGCGCCTTGGCGCCGACCTGCTCGGGCTGCGCCGCTACGTGCGCCGGCTGGAGCTGGGCGTGCTGTTCGGCGGGTGGTTCGCGCTGGAGGTGATCAAGGCGAGCCTCGACGTCGCGCGCATCGTGCTCGCGCCACGCGTCGATCCACAACCGGCCGTGGTCGCGCTGCAGCTGCGCGAACCGGACGAACGTATCGCCACGCTGCTCGGCTGCCTGCTGACACTGACGCCCGGCACCCTGGCGCTCGACTACGCGGCCGACACCGGCACGATGTTCATCCACGCCATCGATGCACAGGATGCGGACGACATCCGCGATGGCGTGCGCGAGATCGAATCGCGCCTGCTTGCCTGGCTGCACGCGGGCGATCCGGCCCGGACACCTGTGGGAGGAAGCGAAGCATGAATGTCGAATTCGCCGGAGCCGGCTGGGTGCTGCCGCTGGTGTTCGCGCTGCAGGGCCTGTCCGCAGCGCTGATCGTAGTCCGCCTGCTGCGCGGGCCGCGCGCCACCGACCGCGTGGTGGCCATCGACGCGCTGACCCTGCTGGGCATCGGCGTGGTCGCGCTGATCGCGCTCACCACCGCGCAGCCGGTGCTGCTCGACGCCGCGGTGGTGCTGGCGCTGGTGTCCTTCCTCGGCACCGCTGCCTACATGCTGATGTTCCGCCGCCACGGCCGCACGCCGGAGACGGCCGGCGAGGACGACGGCGGGGAGCGCGCATCGTGAGCGGCGGCGTGCTGCCCTGGCTGGCGTCGGCGCTATTGCTGGCGGGCGCGCTGATCGGACTGGTCGGCGCCATCGGCGTGCTGCGCCTGCCCGACAGCTACACGCGCATGCATGCAGCGAGCAAGGCCGGTGCGCTCGGCGCCGTACTGGTGCTGGCCGGCGTCGCCGCGGCGAGCGAAGGCGCGGTGTCGCTGGAGGCCCTGTTCGCGATCGCCGTACTGCTGGCGACCACGCCGCTGGCCGCGCACGCGGTGTCGCGCGCCGCCTACCGCGCCGGCATCCTGCCGCGCACCGGGCCGGTGGGCGACGCGATGGCGCAGGCCGGGGCCAGCGATCAGAAGGATTCGTCCTCGCGCAGATAGCGCCACTGACCAAGTGGCAGGTCGCCCAGCTTGACCTTGCCAATGCGCACGCGCTTGAGGCCCACGACCTTCAGCCCCACGAGTTCGCACATGCGCCGGATCTGGCGCTTGCGGCCTTCGCGCAGCTGAAAGCGCAGCTGGTCGTCATTGATCCACTCGACCTTGGCCGGGCGCAGCGTCACGCCGTCCAGCTCGAGGCCATGGTTGAGCAAGGCCAGTCCGTCGGGCTGCAGCGTGCCCTCGACGCGCACCAGGTACTCCTTCTCGACCTTGGAGTCGTCGCCGATCAACTGGCGCGCGACGCGACCATCCTGGGTGAGCACGAGCAGGCCGGTGGAGTCGATGTCGAGCCGCCCGGCCGGCGCGAGGTTCTTCAGCTGGCTCGGATGGAAGCGCTGCGCGGTGTCGCGGTCGAACTGGTTGTCAGCGCCGATCAGGCTCACCGCGGGCGCGTAGCCCGGCTCGGGCTGGCCCGAGACATAACCGACGGGCTTGTGCAGCAGGATGGTGACGCGCTGGCGCTGCGTGCGGGTCGCCTCGGGCGCCAGATCGATGCGGGCGTCGGGGTCGATGCGGATGCCGAGCTCCGACACCCGCTTGCCGTCAACGAACACCCAGCCGCGCTCGATGAACTCGTCCGCCTCGCGGCGCGAGCAGATGCCGCGCTCGGCCATCACCTTGGACAGGCGTACGCCCTCCGGAGCCGGTGCGGCGCCGTCGGATGCGGGCCGGGCATGCGCGCCCTGCGCCGGTGCAGGCGCCGGCTTGCGGGCCTGCCTCACGGGTTCGGTACGCGAGGCACGCCCCGCCCCGGAAGGCGCAGGCCCGGACGGCTTCGAGCGGGCGCCGGACGCCGGGCGCGCGGGCCTGCCCGCATCGGCGGACTGCGCCGGCCGCGCAGGCCGTGTCGCCGGTTTGGTCGCCGGTTTGGTCGCCGGTTTGGTCGCTGGCTTCTGGTCCGCCTTGGCAACGGGTCGGGCAGCCGCTTCGGGCGCCTGTTCGCCTGCGTCAGGCGCCACGGCCTCGTCGTCGGCCTTGCGCGACCTGAGTCGGAGTGTGCCGCTGACGCGCTGCGGCGCAGGAATGGGAGGCTTTCTGCGAACGGTGTTCAAGGCAATGTCCGGTGAGATCAGGCGCGCATTATCGCCCATTCTCACCTACTCACGCCGCCCGGCGCGTCAGCGCCGTTCTCAGTGATGCGCCGCCTTGTGGTCGTCGCCCTCGCCCTCCTCCTCGGTCGCCGGCAGGCCGTCGAAGGTACTCCAGCCCCGGGGCCGCCCCGTGGGCGGCAACTGCTCGCGTAGATCGGCCGCATGCTCATGCAGGTGCGCCTTGGCAATGAAATGGGCACTGATCGGCGCGGTGAGGAACAGGAAACCGGTGATCAGCAGCTCGTGGATCGTCAGGGAGCCCTCGAACACGGCGAAGAACAGCATCGACGCGGCCAGCGCGCCGCCAACACCCAGCGTGGTCGCCTTGGTCGGCGCATGCAGCCGGGTCAGCAGGTCGGGCAGCTTGACCAGGCCGATCGACCCCACCACCGAGAAGAAGCCGCCCAGCACGATGAGGACGGACACGATCATTTCGAAGACGAAATCCATGCTGCCCCCGCTCATTCGATGACGTCGCCGCGCAGGATGAAGCGGCAGTAGGCGACGGTGGAAATGAAGCCGAACATCGCGAACAGCAGCGCACCCTCGAAGAAGATGGTGGTGCGCTGCTGGATGCCGAACAGGATGATCAGCGCGATGGCATTGATGACCATCGTATCGACCGCGAGCACACGGTCCATCAGCGAAGGGCCGCGCACCAGCCGCCACAGGTTGAGCAGCAGCGCGAGCGAGACCGCACAGAATCCGAACATCAGCGCATATTCGATCACGGGAAGATCTCCATGAGACGGGCCTCGTAGCGTTCCTTCATCTGGCGCACGGCCTCCTCCGCATCCGGTGCGTCGAGGCAATGCACCAGCAGGCTGCGGCCATCGGCCGAGAGGTCGCAGGACACGGTGCCGGGCGTCATCGTGATGGTGCCTGCCAGCACGGTGATCGCCTCGGGCGAGCGCAACTCGATCGGCAGCGTGACCCAGCGTACGTGGAGCTGGTCGGTGCGGCGGAAGAGGATCAGCCGCGTGACATGCAGGTTGGCGACGACCACGTCCCAGAGCACCAGCCCCATGTAGACGAACGCCTTGCCGTAGGCCCGGATCGGCGGCCGCTCCGGCCAGAAAGTGCTCGTGACGCGCGGGATCACGATGCCGAGCACGGCCCCCATCAGCAGCCCGCCCACGCTGAAAGCGTTCAGCAGCAGTATCCACAGCACGATCAGGAGCAGCGTCAGCATCGGATGCGGCAGCCAGCGCTGCACGAAGGTGCGCTTGTCGAGCGCTTCGGTCTTGCCACCCATCAGCGGACCTCCTGCAGCGTGCCCATCACCGCCTCGATATACCCGGCGGGCGCGAATAACTGCGCTGCCGCCGCCTCCAGCCAGGCATGCGCCGGCCCTGCGAACACCGTCAGCGCCACCAGGCAGGCCAGCAGCCCCCCGACGGCGACGAAGGGCGCTGCACCAGGCCGATGCGCCGAGGGCGTCGCCGGCGGCAGCGCATGACTCTTCCAGAACACCAGGCTGCCACCGCGCGAGAAGCCAACGATCGCGATCAGCGAGGTCGACAGGATCAGCGTCCAGAACCAGGCCGCATGTGCCGAATCACGCACGCCATCGAGGATCAGCAGCTTGCCGATGAAGCCCGACAGCGGCGGCATGCCGGTGACGCCGATCGCGGCGACGAAGAACATCGCGGAGATCAGCCCGACCTGGGCGAACCGCGGCGCCGCGACGAAGCGGTCGCGCTGCACGCCGCGGCGCTCGGCGACGAGGTCGGCAATCAGGAACAGCGCACCCGCGGCAAAGGTGGAATGGATGAGGTAGTACAGGGCAGCGCCGATGGCCTGCTGGGTGAACACCGACACGGTGGCGAGCAGCATGCCCATCGAGCCGATCACGGCGAAGCTGGCCATCTGCCCCAGGCTGCGCGCGGCGAGCACGCCGGTCATGCCCAGCACCAGCGTCAGCAGGCTCGCCGGCAGCAGCCAGGGCGCGGCCAGCCAGGCTGCGTCGCCCGCCTCGGCGCCGAAGGCAAGCACGTACATGCGGATGATCGAGTACGCCCCCACCTTGGTCATGATCGCGAACAGCGCGGCGACCGGCCCGGGCGCATTGGCGTAGGTTCCGGGCAGCCAGAAATGCAGCGGCACCAGCGCCGCCTTCACCGCGAACACCAGCAGCAGGAGCACCGCACCGGTCTGCAGCAAGGCCTGGTCGCCCGCCGGCACCTGCGGCACCTTCAGCGCCAGATCGGCCATGTTGAGCGTGCCGGTGACGCTGTAGATGAGGCCGACCGCGATCAGGAACACCGAGGAGCCGACGAGGTTGGTGACCACGTACTGCACGCCCGCCTTCACCCGCAGCCCGCCGCCGCCATGCACCATCAGGCCGTAGGAGGCGATCAGCAGGATCTCGAAGAACACGAACAGGTTGAAGAAATCGCCGGTCAGGAAGGCGCCGTTGAGCCCCATCAGCTGGAACTGGAACAGCGGGTGGAAATGCTTGCCGCGCAGGTCCCAGCCGCCCACGGCGTACAGCAGCACGCCGAGGCCGAGGAGCGCATTGAGCACCAGCATCAGCGCGGCGAGGCGGTCGAGCACCAGCACGATACCGAAGGGCGCCGGCCATGCGCCCAGCGCGTAGGTGCGCACGCTGTCGTCGCTGGCTATCGCGAACAGCGCCAGCGCCACGCCCAGCAGCAGCACCGCCGACGCTAGCGAGAAGGTCCGCGCCAGCACCTTGTCGTAGCGCGCCGCCATCACCAGCAGCGCGCCGACCACGGCCGGCAGCAGGATGGGCAGGATCAGCACATGGTTCATGGCCGCGCTCCGCCGCCGGTTGCCGATGCGGGCGCCTGCTTGCGGCCGCGCAGCTTCCAGTCGTCCTCGCTCGCCTCGGGCGAGGCATCGCCGGGCAGGTCGACGTGGTCGTTGCCGGTCTCCAGATAGGCGCGCAGCGCCATCACGACCACCACCGCGGTCATGCCGAAGGAGATCACGATGGCGGTCAGCACCAGCGCCTGCGGCAAGGGGTCGACATAAGTGCCGGCGGTCGCGCCGATCACCGGCGGCTGGTTGACCGCGAGCCGACCGGTGGCGAACAGGAACAGGTTGGTGGCGTAGGTCAGCAGCGACAGGCCGATCACCACCGGGAAGGTGCGGGCGCGCAGGACCATGTAGATGCCTGCGGCGGTCATCACCCCGATCGCACTGGCGACGAGAAACTCCATCAGTTGGGCTCCTTTGCGCTGACGGCGCTGGGATCGACGTCCATCGCGCTCTGGTTGACCGGCAGCTGGGCCGTGCGGCGGCCCATGCGCGACAGGTTGGCCAGCGCCAGCATCACGGCGCCGACGACGGTGAGGAAGACGCCGGTGTCGAAGGCCATCGCGCTGGCGATCTCGACCTCGCCGACCAGCGGCAGGTGGACGTGGGCGAAGGTCGAGGTCAGGAAAGGCTGCTCCATCACCATGGCGCCGATGCCGGTGGCCGCCGCGACCAGCACGCCCGCGCCGATCATGGCGTGGTAATTCACCCTGACGCGCTGCGCAGCCCAGCCGAAGCCGCTCGCCATGTACTGCATGATCAGCGCAATCGACACCACCAGCGCGGCGATGAAGCCGCCACCCGGCTGGTTGTGGCCGCGCAGGAAGATGTAGGCGCCCACCAGCATCGCCAGCGGCAGCATCACGCGCGTGGCCACAACCATGATCATCGGATGGCGGTCCACCGACTGCGGCAGGTCGGGCGTCCAGGTGCTCAGGCGGCGACCGACGCGGCCGAACAGCGAGCCATCGAGCAAGGCGTAGATCGCCAGCGCGGCGATGCCCAGCACGGTGATCTCGCCGAAGGTATCGAAACCGCGGAAGTCGACCAGGATGACGTTGACGACGTTGGTGCCGCCACCTTCGGACACCGAGTTCTCGAGGTAGTAGCGCGACAGCGAAGTGCCGTCGCGGGTCAGCATCGCCCAGCTCGCCCCTCCCATGCCGAGGCCGGCGACGATCGCCAGCACCGCATCGCGCAGGTGGCGCATCGGGTCGGCCCTGACGCTGGAGCTGTGCGGCCCTTGCTTGGGCAGGAAGTACAGCGCAAGCAGGATCAGGATCACCGTGGTCACCTCGACCGAGATCTGGGTCAGCGCCAGGTCGGGCGCGGACAGGTAGATGAACGCGACGCAGACGATCAGGCCCACGGTGCCGGCAACCAGCACCGCCAGCAGGCGGCGGCGGAACAGGAAGACCGTCAGCCCGCAGCCGCCGACGAGCAGCAGCCAGGCCACGATCGCCACCGGCTCGGCCGGCAGCAGCGGGCGCGTGCCCGGCGCATGCGAGGTGCCGAAGAAGGCGGCGAAGCCCGCCGCCGTGACGGCGGTGATCGCGAACGCGAGATAGCGCTGCAGCGAACCGTTATGCAGGCCGTGGGTGACACGCTGCGCGAGCGCCACGAGCGCCGCGAGGACGGTCTCGAACATCGCCTTCGCCTCCGGATGCGGCCCGGCCGCCCACGCCGCGCGCACCCGCGGGTAGAAGCGCAGCAGCGTCAGGCCGACCGCTACCGCCACCACGCTCAGACCGAGCGCCGGCGTGATGCCGTGCCACAGCGCGAGGTGGTAGTCCATCAACTGGCCGCCCGTTACGGCCCGCGACACCACCGCCACCAGCGGGCCGGCAACGGCATCGGGGAAGAGGCCGATCAGCACCACCAGCACCACCAGCAGCGCGGGCGGCAGCCACATGCCGGCCGGCGGGTCATGCGGCTTGCCGGGCAGGCGGGTGCGCGTGCGGCCGAAGAAGACATGCACGATGTAGCGGAAGGAGTACGCCACCGAGAAGCAGGCCGCCAGCGTCGCCAGCGCTGCGATGAGCCAGCCCGAGCCGAGCCACTCGGCGGCCACGGCCTCGTGCAGCATCATCTCCTTGGAGATGAAGCCGTTGAGCGGCGGCAGCCCCGCCATCGAAGCGCCCGCAACCATCGCCAGCGTGGCCGTGATCGGCATCACGTGGAGCAGGCCGCCCAAGTGCGGGATGTGGCGGGTGCCGGTCTCGTGGTCGACGATGCCGGCGTTCATGAACAGCGCGGCCTTGAAGGTGGCGTGGTTGAGGATGTGGAACACCGCCGCGACCGCCGCCAGCGGCGTGCCGAAGCCGAGCAGCATCGTCACCAGGCCGAGGTGGCTCACGGTGGAGAAGGCCAGCAGGCCCTTCAGGTCGTCCTTGAACAAGGCGATCACCGCGCCCACCAGCATCGTCACCAGGCCGGTCGTGGCGACGATGTAGAACCACTCCGTCGTCCCGGCCAGCACCGGCCACATGCGTGCCATCAGGAAGATGCCCGCCTTCACCATCGTCGCCGAGTGCAGGTAGGCCGACACCGGCGTGGGCGCCGCCATCGCGTGCGGCAGCCAGAAATGGAAGGGGAACTGCGCGCTCTTGGTGAAGCAGCCGACGAGGATCAGCAGCAGGGCCGGCAGGTACAGCGGCGACGCCTGGATCGCCTCGCGCGCCAGCAGGATGTCCGACAGGTTATAGGAGCCGGCGATCTCGCCCAGCAGCAGCATGCCGGCGATCATCGCCAGGCCGCCGGCACCGGTGACCGTCAGCGCCATGCGGGCGCCCTGGCGGCCTTCGGGCAGGTGCTTCCAGTAGCCGATCAGCAGGAAGGACGACAGGCTGGTCAATTCCCAGAACACCAGCAGCAACAGGATGTTGTCCGACAGCACGATGCCCACCATCGCGCCCTGGAAGAGCAGCAGATAGGTGTAGAAACTGCCCATCGGGTCGTCTTTCGACAGGTAGAAGCGGGCGTAGGTGATGATCAGCAGGCCGATGCCCAGGATCAGCCCGGCGAAAAAGAAGCCCAGGCCGTCGAGGAAGAAGCTGGCATTGAGACCAAGGCCGGGCAGCCAGTCCCAGCTGACGCGCACCACCTCGCCGTCGAACACGGCTGGCGCGTGCGACAGCAGCAGCGCAAAGGCAAGCAGGGAAAACGTGAAGGTCGTCGTCGCGCATGCCGTGCGCCCGGCACGGATCATCAGCGCCGGAAAGAGGGCGCCGAGGAAAGGCAACAGCACGATCAGCAGAAGACTCATCGGCGACTCCGGGCCAGCCTGCACACCCCTCGCGCAGGGGCAACCGTATCGCAGGCTACTGTCAAGTAAAAACGCCCGGACCGGATCCGGGCGCAGTGTGTTGCGGCCAAAGTATAAGCCCCTGGCTCGCCTTCACGGAACGGCACTCCATTTCACTAGGCGAAATCGGACCAGACGAGTAACATTTGAGTTCCGCAATCCATGCTCATATCGAGCGTTACCGTGTCCGCCAAGAAGATCGACCCCGCGCCCGCCACCGAGGGCAAGAACCCCATCCAGGTCATCGATCGCATGATGAAGCTGCTGGACGTGCTTGCCCAACACCCCGACCCCGTGCCGCTCAAGCAGCTTGCGCTGGAAACCGGGCTGCACCCGTCGACGGCGCACCGCATCCTCGGTGCGATGACGCAGAGCGGCTTCGTGGACCGTTCCGAAGCCGGCATCTACCGCCTCGGCATCCGCCTGCTGGAGTTGGGGAGCCTGGTGAAGTCGCGCATCTCGCTGCGCGACACAGCCATGCCGCTGATGCTCAAGCTGCATGGCGCGACTGGCGAGAGCGTGAACCTGGGCATCCGCGCCGGGGACGAGATCGTCTATGTGGATCGCACCTCGAGCGGCCGCTCCTCGGTACGGGTCGTGCATATCGTCGGCGCGCGTGCGCCGCTGCACACCACCGCCACCGGCAAGCTGTTCCTGGTCGAGGACGGGCTCGAGCGCATTCGCGACTACGCGCGCCGCACCGGCCTGCCGCCGTCCACGCCCGCTTCGATCACCACCCTGCCCGCGCTGGAGAAGGAACTCGACCGCGTGCGCCGTCATGGCGTGGCCTTCGACCTGGATGAAGTGGAAGCCGGCGTGCGCTGCATCGCCGCAGGCATCCGCAACGACGGCGGCGAACTCGTTGCGGGTCTGTCACTGTCGACGCCGTCCGAGCGCTTCAACCCGGACTGGGCACCACTGGTGCGTGAAACCGCCGACGAGATTTCGCGCCTGCTCGGCCACACGCCCGCACGCAGCGCCTGAGGCCGCTCAACCCTCGCGCCGGATCGGCGCAGCCGCAACGCGATGGGCGGCGGCCTGCTCCAGCCACTTGCGTACCCGCTTGGCGTCGGCCGTGCGCGTGTAGCGCCCGGTAGAATCCATCAGCACCATCACCACCGGCTGCTGGTGCAGCCAGGTCTGCATCACCAGGCAACGCCCCGCCTCGGAGATATAGCCGGTCTTGGACACGCTGATCGACCATTCCGGGCTCTTGACCAGTCCGTTGGTATTGCCGAAGCGGGTCATGCGGCCCCGGACATCGACGTAGCGCTCCTGCGCAGTCGAGAACTCGCGGATCAGCGGATAGGACGCCGAGGCTGACACCATCTTCGCCAGGTCGCGCGGGCTCGACACATTGGCCGGATTGAGACCGGTGCTGTCATGGAAGCGGGTGTTCCACAAGCCCAGCAGTCGGGCCTTGACGTTCATCGCCTCGATGAATGCCTGTTCGCCGCCCGGGTAATGGCGTGCCAGCGCCGACGCGGCGCGGTTCTCGGACGACATCAGCGCCAGATGCAGCATCTCTTCGCGCGTCAGCGTGGTACCGATGGCCAGACGCGAACCGGTGCCCTTCAGCGTGTCGATGTCGCCATTGGAAATGGTCAGCGGCTCGGACAGGCTCTGACCGGCATCGAGCACGACCATCGCCGTCATCAGCTTGGTGATCGAGGCAATCGGCACCACGGACGTGGCGTTGCGCTCCAGCAGCACTTCGCCGCTGGCCGGGTTGACCACGTAGAAGGCGCTGGAACCCAGTTCCGGCAAGCCGTTGGCGTCAAGCGCGAGCGGCAGGTCGTCGGCCTCGGCCGACGGCGCCATCAGCGCAGTCGTCGCAGCGGCGGCGGGCGCCATGCGCACGGCTACGCGCTGCACGTTCTTGGCCGCCGGCTTGGCGCGGGTCTTCGAGACCGCCTTGCGTGGCGCAGACTTGGCAGCAAGCTTCTTCTTTGCGCTGCTCTTGGCCACGGCCTTCTTTGGCGCAGGCTTCGCACTTGCCTTCGTCACCTTGGCGGTGGACGCCTCGGCGAGGTTGGAAACCGGCTGCAACATGAAAAGGCCGAGTACGGCGGCGGCAAGCAGGGAGCGTGGTTTCATGGCGGGCTAGTGCTACGTGAGATGTACCTAGCTTGAATCTGTAACAAAAATAAGCAGATAGCAAGACTTTTTGAAGCTGATTCGCGGAATGCTGAGAAATTGTCACATGAATGCCCACCCTGGAGCACCGACTGATACAAAAAATCCCGCACACGTAGGGGCGTTTTCGCCTAGAGGCGGAGGAAATCCACCACCTCGCCGCGGCGCGCCATCGCGTCCTCGTAGCCGAGCTCGATGAGCGCCTGCGTGAAGGCGGGCTCGAACAACAGGTAGGACAGCAGCGTCGAGCCCTCGCGCCGCATCGCGCCAAAACTGCGCAGCAGCGTTCGCAAGAGCAGCGGCAGCGCCTCGCGATGACGCCCCGCAATGGCATCGAGCCGCTGCGAAGGCAGCATCACCAGCGTCTCGATGGGCTTGAGCGTCGCGCCCGAGGCCAGGCGCTGCTCGGGGCTCATCGCCCCGGCCGTCTGGTTGATGCGATGCAGTCGCTCGAGATCGACCGCAAGCGTGTCGAGGAAGATGCTCGACAACGCGTGGCCCGCGATCTGCGCCGGCGAAGGATAGGACTCGGCGCGCTGGCGCCCCTCCTCCGCCAGCCGCCCCGCACCGATCACCATGATGCGATCGGCACCGAGATGGATCGCCGGACTCACGGGCGCCAGCTGGCGCATCGAGCCATCGCCGAAGTACTCGCGGTGGATATGCACCGCCGGAAACACGAAGGGCAGCGCACTGGTCGCCATCAGGTGGTCGACGTTGATGCGGGTGCGGACGCCCATGCGGTGCGTGCGTCGCCAGGGCTGGATGTCGTCCGCGGCCTCGAAGAAGGCCAGGCTCTCGCCCGACGCGTAGCCCGAGGCAGTGACGCTGAGCGCGCGCAGATGGCCGCGGCGGATGGAGCGGCCGATCGCCGAGAAGTCGAGCACGCGCGCCAGGAGTTCGCGCAGCGGGGCGTTGTCGAGCAGCGAACGCGGCGTCTGCCGGATGGCCCAGCCGGTTCCGATCGCGAGCCCCCAGCGCCCCATGCTGCCAAGCAGCGCGACCGGGTCGGCGCGGTAAACCTGGTCGACGTGAAAATGGCGCCAGATGTACTCGATCTGGTCGACTGCATGATTGAAGCTGCTCGAATACACCGCCAGCGCGGCGGCATTGATGCCCCCCGCAGAGGTGCCGCACAGGATCGGGAAGGGGTTGCCGCCACGGCGCCCGCGCAGCTCGCGAATGGCGGCCAACACCCCCACCTGGTAGGCGGCACGCGCGCCGCCCCCCGTAAGCACCAGCGCAGCCTGCCCGCCCCCATCCTTCATCGTCCACCGTACCCGTCCGCGCTCACCCGGGAAGCATGAACGAGATGAAGCGAGGCGGGCAAGGGCTCAGTCGTGCTGCCCTGCCTCGACCACCGTCAGCGCAGTCATGTTGATGATGCGGCGCACGGTGGCCGAGGGCGTGAGGATGTGCACCGGCTTGGAGGCACCGAGCAGGATCGGGCCGACCGTCATGCCTTCGCCCGCCGCGTTCTTCAGCAGGTTGAAGGCGATGTTGGCCGCATCCAGCGTCGGGAAGATCAGCAGGTTGGCGTCCTCACGCATCTTGGCGTTGGGGAAGATCTGCAGGCGGTGCTTGGCGTCGAGCGCCGAATCGCCGTGCATTTCGCCCTCGACCGGCAGGTCGGGATGCTGCGCGTGGAGCATGCGCAGCGCGGTGCGCATCTTCTCGGCGGTGGGCGAATCGGCCGAACCGAAGGACGAGTGCGACAGCAGCGCCACCCGCGGCTCGACACCGAAGCGCTTCATCTCCTCGGCGGCCAGCAGCGTCATCTCGACGACCTGCTCCGGCGTGGGATCGTAGTTGACGTAGGTATCGGCCAGGAACAGCGTGCGACCCGGCAGGCTCAGCAGGTTCACCGTGTACAGGTGATCCACGCCCTCGCGCCGGCCTAGCACCGTCTCGACGAACTCGCGGTGCAGGCGGTGCATGCCGTAGGTGCCGCAGATCAGGCCGTCGCCGTAGCCGAACTTCAGCAGCAGCGTGCCGATCAGCGTGGTGCGGCGGCGCACTTCCTTCTTCGCGTACTCCACCGACACGCCGCGACGCTCCATCAACGCATGGTAGTGCTGCCACAGCTGGTTGAAGCGCGGATCGGAATCGGGGTTGACCAGCTCGTAGTCGCGGTCGGCCAGCATGCGCAGGCCGAAGCGCTCGATGTTGCCCTTCACGATGTCCGGCCGGCCGATCAGGATCGGGCGCGCCAGGCCTTCGTCGACCACCGTCTGCACCGCGCGCAGCACCTTCTCGGATTCGCCTTCGGAGAAGATGATGCGCTTCGGGTTCTTGTGCGCGGCAGCGAACACCGGCTTCATGATCAGGCCCGAGTGCCACACGAAGTTGTTGAGCTGGGCGCGGTAGGCATCCCAGTCGGTGATCGGGCGCGTCGCCACGCCCGAGACCACCGCGGCCTCCGCCACCGCCGGCGCGATCTTCACGATCAGGCGCGGATCGAAGGGGCGCGGGATGATGTACTCGGGCCCGAAGCCGCCCACCTTCTCGCCGTAGGCGGCGGCGACGATGTCGCTCTGCTCGACGCGCGCCAGTTCGGCGATCGCCTTCACCGCCGCGAGCTGCATCTCGTCGGTGATGGTCGTGGCGCCCACGTCCAGCGCACCACGGAAGATGAAGGGGAAGCACAGCACGTTGTTGACCTGGTTCGGGTAGTCCGAACGGCCCGTCGCGATCAGCGCATCGTCGCGCACCGCCTTCACCTGCTCGGGTAGGATCTCGGGCGTGGGGTTGGCCAGCGCCAGGATCATCGGATTGGGCGCCATCTTCGCGACCATCTCCGGCTTCAGCACACCGCCGGCCGACAAGCCGAGGAAGACGTCCGCGCCCTCGATGATCTCGCCCAGCGTGCGCGCATCGGTCTTCTTGGCGTAGCGCGCCTTGATCGGGTCCATCAGCGCCGTGCGGCCCTCGTAGACCACGCCCTCGATGTCGGTGACCCAGATGTTCTCGACCGGGATGCCCAGCTTCACCAGCAGGCCCAGGCAGGCCAGCGCCGCGGCGCCGGCGCCGGAGGTCACCAGCTTCACCTTCGTGAGGTCCTTGCCCTGCAGGTGCATGCCGTTGAGGATGGCCGCGCCGACCACGATGGCCGTGCCGTGCTGGTCGTCGTGGAAGACCGGAATCTTCATGCGCTCGCGCAGCTTCTGCTCGATGTAGAAGCATTCGGGCGCCTTGATGTCCTCGAGGTTGATGCCGCCGAAGGTGGGCTCGAGCGCGGCGATCATGTCGATCAGCTTGTCGGCGTCAGGCTCGTCGATCTCGAGATCGAACACGTCGATGCCGGCGAACTTCTTGAACAGCACGCCCTTGCCTTCCATGACGGGCTTGGCCGCCAGCGGGCCGATGTTGCCCAGGCCGAGCACCGCGGTACCGTTGGTGACGACACCGATCAGGTTCGAGCGTGCGGTGAGCTCGGCCGCCTGCGCGGGGTCCTCGACGATCGCATCGCACGCCGCCGCGACGCCCGGCGAATAGGCCAGCGACAGGTCGCGCTGGTTGGACAGCACCTTGGTCGGCGTCACCGAGATCTTCCCGGGGCGCGGGTAGCGGTGGTAATCGAGGGCGGCGCTACGGATCAGTTCATCCATGGTCTTCTTCCTGTCTCGTCTTCGGTGTGGAGTGCGCGCCGCGCACGGCCGACGGACCCGACAACTCGGCAAGCCGGACGGCCCTCGCGCGACCCGGGCAGGATACTCCGAAACGCCTTTTTTTCATATCGCGAAAAGAAAACTTGCAATGTGAAACCTGCGTATCGCAGTCGACGTGTCGGCGCCCGCCTCAATAATAGTCCGCGCGCCACTCACCGATAGTTACGTCCCCGTTCATACGAGGGGTTTGGTCGTGGCATAATTACGGGCTTTCACCGATTGCGATCTGACGCAAGGTCTGTCGCAAGCGGAGGTCGGGGCGTCCCAGCAGGCGCCCGAGCAGCCCGCCGGCCAGGCAGCACCTGCTTCAATGATGGCCGACCGACGGGAATGGTTTCGCATCACAGCACGGGAGAGCTGTACACATGTCTCAGAACCACGCCCAGGCGGCCATTGCCGCTGCCCCCGAATACGTTCGCCACGAAGGCCTGAAGCAGTGGGTCGGCGAGATCGCCGCCCTGACCGAGCCCGACCGTGTCGTCTGGTGCGACGGATCGCAGGAAGAATACGACCGCCTGTGCGCAGAGATGGTCGAGTCCGGCATGCTGATCAAGCTCAATCCGGAAAAGCGCAAGAACTCCTACCTCGCCTGCTCCGACCCCTCGGACGTCGCCCGCGTCGAGGACCGCACCTTCATCTGCTCGCAGGACAAGGCCGACGCCGGCCCGACCAACAACTGGGAAGACCCCAAGGTCATGCGCGACACCCTGAACGGCCTGTTCAAGGGTTCGATGCACGGTCGCACGATGTACGTGATTCCGTTCTCGATGGGCCCACTCGGCAGCCCGATCGCCCATATCGGCATCGAGATCTCCGACAGCCCCTACGTCGCCACCAACATGCGCACCATGACCCGCATGGGCAAGGGCGCCATCGAGGTGCTCGGTACCGACGGCGAGTTCGTGCCGTGCGTACACACCGTGGGCGCCCCGCTCGCGCACGGCGAGAAGGACAGCCGCTGGCCGTGCAACCCCACGACCAAGTACATCGTCCACTTCCCCGAAACCCGCGAGATCTGGTCCTACGGCTCGGGCTACGGCGGCAACGCGCTGCTGGGCAAGAAGTGCTTCGCGCTGCGCATCGCGTCGACGATGGCACGCGACGAAGGCTGGCTGGCCGAGCACATGCTGATCCTCGGCGTCGAATCCCCCGAGGGCGAGAAGACCTACGTCGCTGCCGCCTTCCCGTCGGCCTGCGGCAAGACCAACTTCGCCATGCTGATCCCGCCCAAGTCGTTCGACGGCTGGAAGATCACGACCGTCGGCGACGACATCGCCTGGATCAAGCCGGGCAAGGACGGCAAGTTCTACGCCATCAACCCCGAAGCCGGTTTCTTCGGTGTCGCTCCGGGCACCTCCGAGAAGACCAACTTCAACGCCATGGCGACGCTGAAGGAAAACATCATCTTCACCAACGTCGCGCTGACCGACGACGGTGACGTGTGGTGGGAAGGCATGACCAAGGAGGCGCCCGCCCACCTGATCGACTGGCAAGGCAAGGACTGGACGCCCGAGATCGGCCGCGAGACCGGCCGCAAGGCTGCGCACCCGAACTCGCGCTTCACCGCACCGGCCAGCCAGTGCCCGTCGATCGACCCGAACTGGGAAGATCCCGCCGGCGTGCCGATCTCGGCCTTCATCTTCGGCGGCCGCCGCGCCACCACCGTGCCGCTGGTGTACCAGGCCTTCAACTGGAACTTCGGCGTCTACATGGCCTCGACCCTCGGCTCCGAAACCACCGCTGCCGCCTTTGGCGCGCAGGGCGTGGTGCGCCGCGACCCGTTCGCCATGCTGCCCTTCTGCGGCTATCACATGGGCGACTACTTCAACCACTGGCTGAAGATGGGCCACGTGGTCGAGAACACGCCCAAGATCTTCTGCGTGAACTGGTTCCGCATGGACGAAAACGGCAACTTCATGTGGCCGGGCTTCGGCGAGAACATGCGCGTGCTGAAGTGGATCGTCGACCGCTGCAAGGGCAAGATCGCCGCCAAGGAAACCGCGCTCGGCTGGATGCCGCGTTTCGAGGATCTCGACTGGACCGGCGCCGACGTCACCCGCGAGGAGTTCGAAGCCCTGACCCAGATCGACGCCGATGCCTGGCGCACCGAACTCGCCCTGCACAAGGAATGGTTCGACAAGCTGCAGGACCGCCTGCCGCGCCAGCTCGTACTCAAGCGCGAACTGTTCGAACTGGCGCTCAACGCCGACTGAGCCTGCCCGGGCGCTGACGCGCTCCGCACCGAAAAAGCGCCGCCGGTCGGCGCTTTTTCTTTTTCGGGCGACAATGCCTGCCTTTGCTGTACAGGACACATGCCATGCTTCACCGCTCGACCCGCCTCGATGAGATCCAGCCCTTTCACGTCATGGAGCTGCTGCGCCGCGCGCGCGAGCTCGAGGCGCAGGGACGCGACATCATCCACATGGAAGTCGGCGAGCCGGACTTTCCGACGCCGCAGCCCATCGTCGAGGCCGCAACCCGCTTCATCGCCGGCGGAGACGTGCATTACACGCCCGGCCTGGGCCTGCCTGCGCTGCGCGAGGCCATCGCGCGTTTCTATCATGACCGCTTCGGCGCCGACGTCAGCCCCGAGCGCATCATCGTCACCTCGGGCGCGTCCGGCGCGCTGATGCTGGCCCTGGCCGCCACCACCGACCCGGGTGACGAATGGCTGCTGCCCGATCCGGGCTATCCGTCCAACCGCCATCTGGTGCGCAGCTTCGAAGGCTGCGCCCGCGCGCTGCCGGTAGACGCCGCAAGCCGCTACCAGCCCACGCCGGCGCAGGTGGACGCCGCATGGAGCGAGCGCGTGCGAGGTCTGATGGTGGCGACGCCGTCCAACCCGACCGGCACCCTGCTGAGCACTGCCGAGATCGCCACGCTGTACGGCGTCACCCACGCGCGCCGCGGTGTGCTGCTGGTCGACGAGATCTACCAGGGACTGACCTACGGCGTCGAGTCCTCCACCGCCCTCGCCCACCCCGCGCTGAACGCCGCCGACGACCTGTTCATCGTCAACAGCTTCTCGAAGTACTTCGGCATGACCGGCTGGCGCCTGGGGTGGCTGGTGGCGCCAAGCGGGATCGTGCGCGACATCGAGAAGCTCGCGCAGCACTTCTTCATCTCGCCGTCGACCCCGGCCCAGCATGCTGCGCTGGCGGCCTTCCGGCCCGAGACGCTGGAGATCCTCGAAGCGCGCCGCCGCGAGTTCGCCGCGCGGCGCGACACGCTGCTGCCTGCGCTGCGCAGCCTGGGCTTCACGGTCGCAACCGAGCCGCAGGGCGCCTTCTACATCTACGCCGACGTGTCGAAGCTGACAGAGGATTCGGAAGCGCTCGCGCGTCGCCTGATCGAGGAAGCCGGTGTCGCGGCCACGCCGGGGCTGGATTTCGGGCATCACCTGCCGCGCCAGCACCTGCGCATCGCTTACACCACGCGCCGCGAGCGCCTGCTCGAAGCGGCCGAACGCATCGCCCGACTCAAGCTGTAAGGGTCGAGCCCAGGGGAGGAGCCGGCGACGCTCGCCGGCACGGCCTCAGCCGGCGGACGCGGGCGTCTCGTTCCGGACCAGGGCTTCGCGGCCCGAGGCTGCGACCAGTCGCTTCTTCACCGCCATGACCTTGCGCGTGTAACGCGCATTCGGATCCTTCAAGGCGCCGTTGTAGTACTGCAGTGCGCGCTGCATGGAGCCATAGCGTTGCAGGCCCTCCTGCAGCACCTGGGTACCGACGCGGACATTGAGTTCGGGGTCGAACAGCGCGTACTTGCCGCGCTTGGTGCCGATCTTGTCCTGATGGAAGCGCGGGATCACCTGCATCAAGCCCTGTGCCCCCATGTTGCTGACGGCGCGCGGATTGAAGCTGGACTCCACCGCCATGATCGCCACGATCAGCAAGGGGTCGAAGCCGTGCTCCTGCGCCGACTCCTCGGCCGCCATCAGCGCGGTTTCGAGCACCTCGTCGGACACACGATAGGTATCCGAGATCCAGTCGCGCACCCGTGCCATCTCCGGCGACAGGCCGTCGTCGTCCTCGGCAGCCAGGTCGAAGTCGGGCAGCGCCAGCGCCTCGAGCGCCGCCGCGTGGCGAAGACGCGGCGCAGGCACGCTGAGCCCCGGCACAGACTGGCGTGGCGCCTTCAGCGCCGGTAGCGCGCGATCGGCATCGGCCAGCGCCATTGCCGCCTCGCCAACCGTCGGGCCGACCTGCAGGTCACCGCGGGTATTCGCGTAGCTTACCGTTGAGGGCGCACCACCTTCGGTGGCGACGTAAGCCATGCCCATGAGTCCAATGGAAAGAACGGCGCCGTGCGCGATGCTGAACACGACCCCGCCCGCCTGACGCGCGAGCGCACTGATTCGAGTTGCGTGTTTCATGGTGTCCTCCATGCTGTGGCCGGAGGGACTGCGATCGGAGCACCGTGGTTGGAGCATCCGGACTTCCGCGTGGTCGGCAGAAGCGATGGGCCGCGCGGCCGGTAAGCCACGCCTGCGTGCAGTCACGCTCGGTCGCCAGTAGGTGTTCAAGCCTGTCGCCGCAACCAGACGACGGGCCCCGCGGTGCGTGCGTCCATGAAACTGCGTCTCCCCTTGAGGAAGGCGCCGCACCGAGATCGGTCAAGGAATAAGAATGCTGCAAAGCAGCAGGGGGCGGATCTTATTCTCGCCCAAACATTTTGTCAAAACTTGACATGCAGATATGCCGGCTTCAAGCCGTGCGCGCCCGGGCTAGCAGCGCGCCGAACCGCCCCCAGTCGAAGCACGGCCCCGGGTCGGTCTTGCGCCCCGGCGCGATGTCCGAGTGCCCCACCACGGCCTCGATCGGATAGCGCCGCTCGAGCTCGGCGACCAGCCGGGCAAGTTGCTCATACTGGGCAGCCTCGAACGGCAAGGTGTCGCAGCCCTCGAGTTCGATCCCGATCGAGAAGTCGTTGCAGCGCTCCCGCCCCTGCCATGACGACACCCCGGCATGCCACGCCCGCAGGTCCGGATCCACGAAGCGGATCAGCGTGCCGTCGCGACGGATGAAGTAATGCGCGGACACGCGCAGGTGGTGGATGTCCGCGTAATAGGGGTGCTCGCCAGGATCGAGGGCGTTGGTGAACAGCTGCGCCACGCCCGGACCACCGAACTGGTCCGGCGGCAGGCTGATGGCGTGCACCACGATCAGGCGGACGACCTCGCCTTCGGGGCGCAGGTCGAAATTGGGCGAGGGAAGGAAGAGCGTCAGCGCCTGCACGATCTACACTTTCGACCCAAGGATGCCACGCTGGAGCAGGTCGCTCAGCACCTCGTCGACCACTTCCTCCACCGTGCGGTTCGCGGTATCGAGCCGGATCTCGGGCGACTCCGGCGCCTCGTAAGGCGAATCGATGCCGGTGAAGTTCTTCAGCTCGCCCCGCCGCGCTTTCCTGTACAAGCCCTTCGGGTCACGCGACTCTGCCACTTCGAGCGGCGTATCGACGTGGATCTCGACGAACTCACCCTCCTCCACCAGCGCCCGCGCCATGCGCCGCTCCGACTTGAACGGCGAGATGAAGGCGGTCAGCACGATCAGGCCGGCGTCCACCATCAGTTTCGCGACCTCTGCCACGCGGCGGATGTTCTCCACCCGGTCGGCGTCGGTGAAGCCCAGGTCCTTGTTCAGGCCGTGGCGCACGTTGTCGCCGTCGAGCAGGTAGGTGTGGTGGCCCAGCGCGTGCAGCTTCTTCTCGACCAGGTTGGCGATCGAGGACTTGCCCGCGCCCGACAGGCCGGTGAACCACAGCACGCAGCTCTTCTGGTGCTTCTGGGCCGAGCGCGCCGCCTTGTCGACATCGACGTGCTGCAGGTGGATGTTGTGCGCGCGGCGCAGCGCGAAGTGCAGCAGGCCCGCGCCGACCGTGTTGTTCGACAGGCGGTCGATCAGGATGAAGCCGCCGGTGTCGCGGTTGGCCTGGTAGGCATCGAAGGCGATCGGCCGGTCGAGCGACAGATTGCACACGCCGATGGCGTTGAGCTCCAGCGTCTTGGCCGCCACATGCTCGAGCGTGTTCACGTTCACCTGGTACTTGATGTCGGTGATCGTGGCCGTGACCGTCTTGGCGCCGATCTTGAGCAGGTAGGGCCGGCCCGCGAGCAGCGGCTCGTCGTGCATCCACACGATCGTGGTCTCGAACTGGTCGGCCACCTCGGCCGGCGCCTCCACGGTCGAGATCAGGTCGCCGCGCGAGATGTCGATCTCGTCGGCCAGCGTGAGCGTGATCGACTGCCCGGCCACCGCCTGCGCAAGGTCGCCGCCGTGGGTGACGATGCGCGCCACCGTGCTCTCGCGCCCCGAGGGCTGCACCCGGATGCGGTCGCCCGGGCGGATCACGCCGCTCGCCACCTGGCCGGCGAAGCCGCGGAAGTCCAGGTTCGGGCGGTTCACCCACTGCACCGGCAGGCGGAAGGGGGCGCGCTGCATGCGCGCGTCGTCGACCTCCACCGTCTCCAGGTAGCCCATCAGCGTCGTGCCGTGGTACCAGGGCATGGCGCTGCTCGGGGTGGTGATGTTGTCGCCCCTGAAGGCCGACAGCGGGATGAAGGTGACGTTGTCGAGCCCGATCTGCGCCGCGAACGCGGAATAGTCCTCGACGATGTCGCGAAAGACCTTCTCTGCGTAATCGACGAGGTCCATCTTGTTGATCGCCACCACGATGTGGCGGATGCCCAGCAGCGACACCAGGTAGCTGTGGCGCCGGGTCTGGGTCAGAATGCCCTTGCGCGCATCGACCATCAGGATGGCCACATCCGCCGTCGACGCGCCGGTGACCATGTTGCGGGTGTACTGCTCGTGGCCCGGGGTGTCGGCGACGATGAACTTGCGCTTGTCGGTGGAGAAGAAGCGGTAGGCCACGTCGATCGTGATGCCCTGCTCGCGCTCGGCGGCCAGGCCATCGACCAGCAGCGCGAAGTCGATCGCGTCGCCCTGGGTGCCGAACTTCTTCGAGTCGGCCTCGACCGCGGCGAGCTGGTCCTCGAACAGCATCTTCGATTCATACAGCAGGCGGCCGATCAGCGTGCTCTTGCCGTCATCCACGCTGCCGCAGGTGATGAAGCGCAGCAGGCTCTTGTGCTCGTGCGCCTTCAGGTATTGCTCGATGTCGGTGGCGATCAGGTCGGAAACGTGTGCCATGTCAGGCCTCCTGCAGGGCCGCCCCAAAGGAGGCCTTCGCCCCCTCGGGGGGCAACGAACGAATGTGAGTGTGGGGGCGCATCAGAAGTACCCCTCTTGCTTTTTCTTTTCCATGGAAGCGGCGGAATCGTGGTCGATCACCCGACCCTGGCGCTCGGAGGTGCGGGTGAGGAGCATCTCCTGGATGATCGCCGGCAGCGTGTCGGCCTCGGACTCCACCGCACCGGTCAGCGGGTAGCAGCCCAGGGTGCGAAAGCGCACCTTCTTCATCATCGGCACCTCGCCGGGCTTCAAGGGCATGCGGTGGTCGTCGACCATGATCAGCGTGCCGTCGCGTTCCACCACCGGGCGTTCGGCGGCGTAGTACAGCGGCACGATGGGGATGTTCTCGAGATAGATGTATTGCCAGATGTCGAGCTCGGTCCAGTTCGACAGCGGGAACACCCGGATCGACTCGCCCTTGTGCTTTCTGGCGTTGTAGAGCTTCCACAGCTCGGGGCGCTGGTTCTTCGGGTCCCAGCGGTGCTGCGCGGTGCGGAACGAGAACACGCGCTCCTTGGCGCGCGACTTCTCCTCGTCGCGGCGCGCCCCGCCGAAGGCGACGTCGAAACCGTACTGGTCGAGCGCCTGCTTGAGGCCCTCGGTCTTCATGATGTCGGTGTGGATCGCCGAGCCGTGGGTGAAGGGGTTGATGTCCTTCTCCACACCTTCGGGGTTGATGTGCACCAGCAGGTCCATGCCCGTCTCCTGCGCCATGCGGTCGCGGAAGCGGTACATCTCCTGGAACTTCCAGCGCGTATCGACGTGCAGCAGCGGAAACGGCGGCACGGCCGGGTAGAAGGCCTTCATCGCCAGGTGCAGCATGACCGCGCTGTCCTTGCCGATGGAGTACAGCATCACCGGCTTGTCGGCCTCGGCGACGACCTCGCGCAGGATGTGGATGCTTTCGGCTTCGAGCCGTTGCAGGTGGGTCAGATTGATCGACTGAAGGGCTTGCATGGAATCGGAAGGCAGATCTGCCCGAGGAAAAACGTGAAGCGCGAATGATCGCGCATCCTGAGCGCGCACCGGCAGAAAACTTGGATGGGATGTGCTGGATCGGCAGCGAAAGTCGCTCCGGACAGGGATCGCCCGCCCCGACTGCACGGGCAGTCGCTAAAATGCAGCGCCTTGCCCCCTGCGGACCAGCACCGTGACCATCCAGCACCACGCCGACTTGCTCGAGGACCTCCTGCCCATCATCCGCGCTGCCGGCGATGTCGTGATGGCGGTGTACCGCACGGACTTCGCGGTGCGCGGCAAGGACGACGCCTCGCCCGTGACCGAGGCCGACGAACGTGCCGAGGCGCTGATCCTGCCCGCGCTCGAAGCGCTGCTGCCGGGCACCCCCATCGTGGCCGAGGAGGCCGTCGCCGCCGGCGCCCTCCCCGAGGTGGGCGAACGTTTCTGGCTGGTCGACCCGCTCGACGGCACCAAGGAGTTCATCAGCCGCAACGGCGAGTTCACGGTCAACATCGCCCTCATCGAGCACGGCACGCCGGTGCTGGGCGCCGTCCTCGCGCCGGCGCTCGGTCGACTGTTTGCCGGCCGCGTCGGCGCAGGCGCGTTCGTGGAAGAAGGCGGCGAGCGCCGCCCGATTGCCTGCCGCGGGGTGCCGGCCGATGGCCTCACGGTCGTGGCCAGCCGCTCGCATGGCGACGCCGCGGCGCTGGAGGCGTTCCTTGGCGGGCGCAAGGTCGCCGCGCTCAAGAATGCCGGCTCCTCGCTCAAGCTGTGCCTGATCGCCTGTGCGGAGGCCGACCTCTATCCCCGCCTCGGTCGCACCATGGAATGGGACATCGCCGCCGGTCACGCCGTGCTCGCCGCCGCGGGGGGCCGCGTAAAGACCCTGTCCGGCGAACCGCTGCGCTACGGCAAGCCGGGTTTCGACAACCCTCACTTCGTCGCCTGCGGCGCCGCATGACACGCACAGTCCGCAGATGACGGCCTACCTCGTCCTCGGCTCCATCGCCGTCCTGCTCGCCCTGCTCGTGCACGGGCGCATCAGCCCCGCCATCCTGTTCGCCACCTGGGCGGGCGGCTACCACCTGCTGGGGCTGTCGAGCCAGCAGGCCTTCCTGTCCAGCTTCACCAACCCGGCACTGGCCACGCTGATCCTGCTGCTGCTGGTGTCGCTGGCGCTGGAACGCTCACCGCTGCTCGACCGCCTGTCCTCCTCGCTGCTCAAGGGCAGTGAAGGGCGCGCAATACTGAAACTCGGCGGTTTCGCCACCCTGATCTCGGCCTTCATGAACAACACCGCGGTCGTCGGGGCCCTGCTGGGGCCGATCTCGAAACAGCGGCGCCATCCACCTTCGAAGCTGCTGATACCCCTGTCATACGCCTCGATCCTGGGCGGGATCACGACCCTGGTGGGCACCTCGACCAACCTCGTGGTGAATTCCTTCGCGATCGAGGCCGGACTGCCCCCACTGCACATGTTCCAGTTCACCGTGGTCGGCCTGCCGGTGGCGATCATGTGCATCGTGGTCATGGCACTCGGTACGCGGCTGCTACCCACGAATGCGGCCACCGAGGAGGAATCGCGTTCAGCCTATTTCCTCGAGGCCCGCCTCGCGCCCGACTCGCCATTGGTCGGCCGCAGCATCGAGCAGAACCGCCTGCGCAACCTGGAGGGCCTGTTCCTCGTCGAGATCGAGCGTGACGGCCACCTGATCTCGCCCGTCGGCCCCGCCGAGGTCCTGCTCGCGGGCGACGTGCTCGTCTTTACCGGAGAGGTCACCAAGGTTCAGGCCCTGCAGCGGTTTCCGGGCCTTCAGGTATTCGGCGCAGGCGCAGACGCCCTGCTCAAGTCGAACTTGGTCGAGGTCGTCATCTCCAACCAGTCGGAGCTGGCCAACCGCACGCTACGCGATGTCGACTTCCGCACCATGTTCGATGCCGGCGTCGTCGGCATCCGCCGCGGCGACAAGCGCCTCACCGGCCAGCTCGGCCGCATCCCGCTGCGCGTCGGCGACAGTCTGCTGCTCGCCGCGGGACCGGACTTCTTCCAGCACCGCAACCTCGACCGCAACTTCCACGTGCTCAATGGTGCAGGCCTGCGCCCGCGCATGACGGCGCGGCAGAGCACGCTGGCGCTGTCGGGCTTCGCCGCGGTCATCCTGCTGTCGGCACTGGAATGGCTGCCGCTGTTCAGCGGGCTGCTGATCCTGCTGGCGGCCCTGCTCGCGAGCGGCCTGCTGACGCTTGGCGAGATGCGGCGGCGTTTTCCCTTCGAGCTGATGATCGTGATCGCCTCCGCGCTGACGATCGCCGGCGTCATCGAGCGCTCCGGCGCCGCGGAACTCATGGCCGGCTGGATGCGACAGCTCTTCGACGGCTACGGCGTATCCGGCGCACTGGTCGGCGTTTACCTGATCACCCTTGCACTCACCGAACTCGTCACCAACAACGCCGCTGCGGCGCTGGCCTTCCCGATCGCGCTGGGCACCGCACGCGCCTTCGGCGTGGACCCGACCCCGTTCGTGATGGTCGTCGCCTACGGTGCCAGCGCAGGCTTTCTGATCCCCTTCGGCTACCAGACGCACCTGATGGTGTATTCGGCGGGCCGCTACCGCATGCGCGACTTCCTGCGCGCGGGGCTGCCAATCAGCCTGACCTATTCGATCGGCGTGCTGCTGCTGGTGCCGCTGGCATTTCCGTTTCGCCCGGGCTGATTCGCCCCCGTCCGCGTGAAGGCCGCAGCCCTCGACGGAGCAGGCGCGCCTCCGTGGAGCAAAGCACGGCGACGCGCCTCCTGGTCCTTTTTCCGACGCCAGGCGGTTGTCGCCTCAACGCTCTGCGACTAACCTTGTGGCATTGCATCATTCACCGACTGTTGCCGACCCTGGTTCGATATGAACGCCACTCACTTGCTGCATCAGCTTATTCTTTCCTCCGCCCAGCAGACGCCCGAAGCGGCCGCCCTGAGCTTCGGCGCCGAACAGCGCAGCTATGGCGCACTGGCCGCCGAGGTGCAGGCCTTTGCCGCCGGACTGCGCCAGCTGGGCCTGGAGCGCAGCGAACGGGTCGGCATCTACTTGGACAAGCGCATCGAGACGGTGGTGGGCATGTTCGGCGCCACGGCCGCGGGCGGCGTGTTCGTGCCAGTGAACCCGATACTCAAGCCCGAACAGGTCGGCTACATCCTGCAGGACTGCAACGTCCGGGTGCTGCTGACCTCGCCCGAGCGCTTCGCCGCACTCGCCCAGACCCTGGGCAGCTGCCATGACCTGCGCCACGTCGTGCTGACCGGCAATCCGGCAGAGCTCCCTGCCCTGCCCGGCGCATCCGTGCATCGGCTCAACGACCTGATGGCGGCGCCGGCCGCTCCCGGCCACCGCGTCATCGACGCCGACATGGCCGCCATCCTCTACACCTCGGGCAGCACCGGCAGACCCAAGGGCGTCGTGCTCTCCCATCGCAACATGGTCACCGGCGCCAAGAGCGTTGCCGAGTACCTTGGCAACAACGCCAACGACACCCTGCTGGCGGCACTGCCGCTCTCCTTCGACGCCGGTTTCTCACAGCTGACGACCGCCTTCCACAGCGGCGCCCGCGTCGTGCTGCTCAACTACCTGCTGCCGCGCGACGTGCTGAAAGCCATCGAGAAGGAGAAGGTCACCGGCCTGACCGCCGTTCCGCCGCTGTGGATCCAGCTCTCGCAGCTGCAGTGGCCGGAAACCATCACCGAGCACCTGCGCTACATCGCCAACACCGGCGGCCGCATGCCACTCGAGACCCTGACCACGCTGCGCGGCATGCTGCCGAAGACCCGGCCCTTCCTGATGTACGGTCTCACCGAGGCCTTCCGCGCCACCTACCTGCCACCGGAGGAAGCCGACCGCCGGCCCGACTCGATCGGCAAGGCCATCCCCAATTCCGACGTGGTCGTGCTGCGCGAGGACGGCAGCGAATGCGCGCCCAACGAACCGGGCGAGCTGGTGCAGCGCGGCGCGCTCGTCGCGATGGGCTACTGGAACGACCCCGAGAAGACCGCCGAACGCTTCAAGCCCTTGCCCAGCCACGCGCCGGGCCGCCAGGGCGGGCTGGTGCTGCCCGAGATCGCCGTGTTTTCCGGCGACACCGTGCGGCGCGACGAAGAGGGCTTCCTCTACTTCATCGGCCGCCGCGACGAGATGATCAAGACCTCCGGCTACCGCGTCAGCCCAACCGAGGTCGAGGAGATCCTGTACGCGACCAAGCTGGTCGGTGAATGCGCGGCCTTCGGCGTCGCGCACGACACCCTGGGCCAGAGCATCACCGTCATCGCCACGCCACCGCAGGGTGGGTCGCTCGACACCGCGGCACTGCTGGCCGAATGTCGCCAGCGCATGCCCGCCTACATGGTGCCGACGCGCATCGAGATGCGCGACGGGCCGCTGCCGCGCAACCCCAACGGCAAGATCGACCGCAAGACGCTGTCCAGCGAGGTCTGACCGAGCTCGGCGGTGCTCATGTCTCGCGGATATGAAGGGGCCATGCGGCCCCCTCGCCCGATTGCCGCGCGGCGCAGCCGACGCGCGCATACGGCACTTCTCCATGCGGCACTGCTCATAGCCACCTGCATCCTGTCATCGGATCTCGCTGCAGCCGTCATCCGCGTCGGTCCGGGCGAAGCCTTCACGCGCATCGCCGATGCAGCGAAGGCCGCACGGGACGGCGACATCGTCGAGATCCTGCCTGGCGAGTACCGGGGCGACGTCACGGTGTGGCACCAGAAACGCCTGCTCATCCGCGGTATGGGCGAACGGCCAGTGCTGATTGCCGACGGCAAGAACGCGGAGGGCAAGGCCATCTGGGTGATCCGCAACGGCGACATCCGGATCGAGAACATCGCTTTCCAAGGCGCCCGCGCGGCTGACGGCAATGGCGCCGGCATCCGCTTCGAGCGTGGGCGACTGGAAGTGAGCAACAGCAGCTTCGTCGACAACCAGGTCGGCTTGCTGACGGCAAACTTCGAAGAGGCGGAACTCATCATCCGCGACAGCCTGTTCGCACAGGCCCCGCGGCAGCCGCAACCGCTGCCACACCTGCTCTACGTCGGCCGCATCGCCCGTTTCGAGATCAGCGGCAGCCGCTTCCATCAGGGTTACCACGGCCACTTGCTCAAATCGCGCGCGCGCCATAACGACATCCGCTACAACCTGCTCTTCGACGGTCCGGCAGGCGAAGCGTCCTACGAGATCGACCTGCCCAACGGCGGCCTGGCCTTCGTCATCGGCAACATCATCGGCCAGAGCGCCCATACCCAGAACCCGGTGGTCGTGTCCTACGGCGCAGAAGGCGAGGCCTGGCCCGACAGCGCGCTCTACCTGTCACACAACACCCTGCTCAGCGATCGCCTGACCGGCACCTGGTTCCTGCGTACCTTCACCGACAAGTTGCCCGGCAATGTCGAGGTGCTGGGCATCAACAACATCACTGCGGGCATCGGTGCCTTCACACTTGCGGCGAGCGGCGAGTTCCGGGGCAACGTGCCCCTTCCCCCCGGCGGTCTGCTTGCGCCCGACGCACTCGACTTTCGCCCTCGCGGCGCCAAGCTGCTGCGCCACCTCACCACGCCGGCCGGCAGCGCACGCGGCGTTTCGCTCGTGCCCGAAGCGGAGTTCGCACTGCCGATCGGCACCCGTCCGCTCGTCCCGTCGCCAAACGGGTTGCCCGGGGCCTTGCAGAACGACTTCTGAATGCACGAGACGGCTGGGACGCTGACCGGGCATGGGCGATGCGGACTTCTGTCATATCCGGATCGCACTCGGCACTGACAATCCCGCCTTCATGCGGCATCATCCCGTCGATTCGAAACTTTCCAGCCTACGCGGCCAACGGAGTTCAGTGTGCTTGAGCGGTTCTGTGGTGTTCTTCACGCGTCGGACGCAGTCACCGACACCAGCCGGATCTTTCCCGAAACGCTGGCGCGCCTGCAGTTTCCCCAAGGTGCAATCGGTTACCGGACGGATGTAACGGTCTTCCAGGAAGACGGCAGCGTCTGCCTTGCGCTTGGCACGCCCCGCTTCAAGGACGCCGCCCTGCAGCAACTCAAGGATCAGCGCGGCGCGGCTGCGGCCTGGGCGCAAGCCTTCCGCACCCTTGGCGATGACGCCCTGCAGCAAGCCGCCGGCCGCTTCAGCGTCATCCTGATCGCCCGGGATGGCAGCCAGGCATTGCTCGCCACCGACCGCTTCGGCACCTGGCCCATCTGCTATGCCGAACACGAGGGACGACTGCATTTCTCGGACCGCGCCGACACGCTCCCCGGCGTCCCGCGGAAGATCTCGTCGCAGGCGGTATTCGAGTACCTCTTCTTCCACATGATCCCGGCGCCGACGACCATCTTCGAAGGCGTCTTCCGGCTTCCCCAGGGCCACCTGCTCAAGTGGCAGGATGGCAAGGCAGAATGCCGGCGCTGGTGGCAAGCGGTCTTCGAGGAAGACAACACCCCGAGCCTGGAGGAGTCCAAAGCACGCTTCCTCCAGATCATCGAGGACGACGTACGCCGCGAGGCCGAAGGCGCCAGCGTGGGCTGCTTCCTGTCGGGCGGCACGGATAGTTCCACCGTCACCGGCATGCTGTGCAAGGTGCTCGGCCAACCTGCACGCAGTTATTCGATCGGTTTCGACGCCAGCGGCTACGACGAGATGGCGTACGCCCGCATCGCCGCAAAGCGTTTCGGCGCCGACCACCGCGAGTACTACGTCACCCCGGACGACCTCGTAGCAGGCATTCCGCAGGTCGCCACCCACTACGACCAGCCTTTCGGCAACTCGTCCGCCCTGCCCGGCTGGATCTGCGCCGCGCGTGCGCGCGAGGACGGCATCGAGCGCATGCTCGCCGGCGACGGCGGCGACGAACTGTTCGGTGGCAACACCCGCTACGCCAAGCAGCGGGTCTTCGGCTGGTACGACGGCGTGCCCGGTCTGCTGCGCCGTGGCCTGCTCGAGCCCACGCTGGCCCTGCCCGGCATGGACCGCATCCCGGTGGTCAAGAAGGGCGTCAGCTACGTCGAGCAGGCCCGCGTGCCCATGCCCGACCGCATCCACATGTACAACATGCTGGTCCAACTGGGCATGGACACCGTCTTCGCGCCCGACTTCATCGCGCGTGTCGACACCGACCGCCCCTACCGCGCGCAGCGCGAGGTGTGGCAGGCCACCAACGCCCACGCCCACATCAACCGCATGCTCAACTACGACTGGAAATACACGCTGGCCGACAACGACCTGCCCAAGGTCATCGGCACCACCCAGCTGGCCGGCGTGGACGTGGCGTTCCCGCTGCTCAGCGACGAGCTCACCGACTTCTCGCTCACGCTGCCTCCGGAATGGAAGCTCAAGCGCCTGACCCTGCGCTGGTTCTTCAAGGAAGCCCTGCGCGGCTTTCTCCCCGACGAGATCATCGCCAAGAAGAAGCACGGCTTCGGCCTGCCCTTCGGTGTCTGGGCCTGCCAGCACGCGGGCCTCAAGGGGCTCGCGACCGACGCGCTGGGCAGTTTCCGCAGCCGCGGCATCGTCCGCCCCCAGTTCATCGACGAACTGCTGAACACCCACCTGCCTGCCCACCCCGGCTACTACGGCGAGATGGTGTGGATCCTGATGATCATGGAATTCTGGATGCGGGAACACGAGACAGCCTGACGCTCGTCACACGCCACCCGACAACGGATCACGCGCAACGCCCCGCCCTGCCGAATCGAGACTCAAGATGACCGAAACCCGCAAGCTGCCCGAACACACGCCGATGACCCAGTTCCCCGCTGCCAGCAGCGAACTGCTCATCAACGGCCAACCCCTCAGCCGCATTGCCGCACGTGTGGGACGCACGCCCTTCTACGCCTACGACCGCAGCCTCCTCAGCGCCCGCGTGGCGCAGTTGCGCGCCGCCCTGCCGGCCGAGGTCAAGCTGCACTATGCGATGAAGGCCAACCCCATGCCGGCATTGGTGTGCCACATGGCGACGCTGGTCGACGGCATCGACGTGGCGTCCGCGGGCGAGCTGATGGTGGCGCTGGACGCCGGTGCCGATCCGCAGGAGATCAGCTTCGCCGGCCCCGGCAAGACCGACGCCGAGCTGCACCAGGCCGTGGCCGCCGACATCCTGGTCAACGTCGAGTCCTTCCGCGAGGTGCCCATCCTCGCCGCCGCCCAGCAGGCGCTCGGCCTGCCGGCGCGCGTCGCGGTGCGCGTCAATCCGGATTTCGAGCTGAAATCCTCGGGCATGAAGATGGGCGGCGGGCCCAAGCAGTTCGGCGTCGATGCCGAACAGGTGCCCGAGCTGCTTGCCGCGATCGACCGCGCCGGGCTCGCCTTCGAAGGCTTCCACCTCTTCGCCGGCTCGCAGAATCTCAAGCCCGAAGCCATCGTCGAGGCCCAGCAAAAGAGCTTCGCGCTCGCCTGCCGGCTGGCCGAACACGCGCCCTCGCCGGTCAGGTTCCTCAACCTCGGCGGCGGCTTCGGCATCCCCTACTTCCCGGGTGAACAACCGCTCGATCTCGCCCCGATCGGTGCCAACCTCGCCGACATCGTGGCGCAGGCGAAGGCGGCTCTTCCGCACGCCGAGATCGTCATCGAACTCGGCCGCTACCTCGTAGGAGAAGCGGGGTTATACGTCGCCAGGGTTCTGGACAAAAAGGTCTCGCGCGGCCACACCTACCTCGTCACCGACGGCGGCCTGCATCACCACCTGTCCGCCTCCGGCAACTTCGGCCAGGTCATCCGCAAGAACTACCCCGCGGCCATCGGCAACCGCATGGACGCAACCATGCAGGCAACCGTCTCGGTCGTCGGCCCGCTGTGCACACCGCTCGACCTGCTGGCCGACCGCATGAACCTGGCCGCTGCCGAGCCGGGCGATCTGGTGGTCATCTACCAGTCGGGCGCCTATGGCGCCACGGCCAGTCCGCAGCGGTTTCTGGGGCATCCGGCGGTCACCGAAGTACTCATCTGAGCTGCCGGGATCAGCGCGTGGCACATCAGCTCGAAGGGCAGCCGCGCGGCATCGTTCGTCCCAGCGCCCTTGAGCGACGGCATCAAGCCACATTCGCACTTCAACCGACGCCCCTCCTTTGCAGCAGAAATAGATATCAACTAATATTTCAGCAGAAAGGAGAGCTTCATGACTGCGCCTGCCACTGCCACCATCCCAACACCCGATGCCGCGGCCGTGCTCTCGAAGGCCGTCGCACGTGCGGCTGAACGGCTCAACGTTTCGCGGGTAAACCTCGCCAGAATCCTGGGCCTCAGCCCGTCGACCGTCACGCGGCTCTATGCCGGCGACTACCTGCTCGAGCAACACCGCAAGGAGTGGGAGTTCGCGCTACTGTTCGTGCGTCTGTTCCGCTCGCTCGACTCCATCGTCGGCGACGAAAACACCGCGCGCAAATGGCTCAACAGCGAAAACAAGGGACTCAACGCGCGTCCTATCGAACTCATCAGCCACACCGAAGGACTCGTTCGTGTTGTCCATTACCTGGACGCCTCTCGCGGTCTCGTCTGAAGCACGCCCATGGGCGGCACCGGCCTGGCGTATCGTCGAAGCCCAGCACGTCGCATCGACCATGAAGATCGTCGATGACTCAGCCGAACAGGATGTGCTGGAGTTGCTGCTCGAAACCAGCAAGCCACCTCGGCCTGCCAGCGTCCACGCGCTGGACCCTCTGCTGGCAACACCGTTTCGCTACGACTCAAGGCGCGGTGGTTCGCGCTTCAGAGGCGCCACAGATCCCGGCGTGTTCTACGGCGCGGAAAGTGTGCGCACAGCCTGTGCCGAACTGGGGTACTGGCGCTGGAAGTTCCTCCAGGACGCTGTCGATCTCGAGCGCATCGAGCCCGTGGCGCACACCGCATTTCGGGTCAGACTCGCAACCGCTGTTGTCGACCTGCGAGAGCCCCCCTTCGCCGCCGACCTCAACGCCTGGAGACACCCTACCGATTACGGCGCCACCCAAGCTCTCGCACGCGTTGCGCGAGAGGGACGCGTCGGCGGAATCCTCTACCCATCGGTCCGCGCCACGGAAGCCGCGTGGTGCGTCGCCGTTCTCGACCCGGCCGCTTTCGCGTCCCCCAAACCCGATCCCTCCATGCAAACCTGGTGGCTCGCCGTACAGCACGACGCCGTGGTATGGCGGCGGGACAGCGAACGCTTTGTGTTTGCTACAACCGCCTGGCTCTTCTGACCTGCTGCGGGGCCTCGAGCGCTCGAACCCATCCGGAGTCGCCGGAAGACGCCGGGCGCCGAGTGCTAAGGCGCCCGTGCCGCCGCACCCCCGCTCTGCAGCCCCAGCGCCGCGAACATCAGCAGATACGCGAGCATCGCCAGGCGCGGCGCGTCCACCAGGCTATCGAAGGCGCCGACGATGAAGAAGGCGGTCAGGCCGGCGAGCAAGGGCGGGGCCAAGGGGTGCGCTGACGCGCGCCCCAGCGTCAGGCGCGACGCCGCGGCCACGCACAACAGCGAGAACGCGACCAGTCCCAGCCACCCCTGCTCCACAAAAAAGTGGAGCCACAGGTTCTTGGCATGCCAGGGCAAGTGATGACGATCGCTGGAGAAGAACCAGTAATCCGCCCCCTGCTCGAAGTGTCCGTTGCCCAGTTGCTCACGCCCACGCGCATCGATCAGGCTCAGCTCGTCCACCTCGAGCAAGGCACGACTGTCGTTGGCAATCGAGAACACCGTCAGCCGTGGCAAGCCCGCAGCCGGCACACCGAGACGCCCCGGGGGCAACATCAACTGGTAGGTGTTCCAGGCGCTCCCCTGCGGCACCCGAATACCGGCTGTTGTGCACCCCCCGTCGTACAACAGATGCTTGCGGCACACCTCGACCGCCAGGCGGGCATCCTGCTCGGGAGCGCGCAGGCGCACCGCCAGTTGCAAGGGCGAAGCCAAGCCCGGCGACACGCGCTGCGAAACCCGGTACAGCTCACCAAAACCCAGCACGTGACGCGGCGCCCCCAGCTTCAGATAGGGATTCCCCGCATCGAAACCCAGGGTGTGCGACCCCGGGAACACCTCCTGCGGCGCGTGCCAGAAATACGCCTCGGCAAACTGCCCCACGCCCACGCCGAGCCACTGCGCCCCCTGCGCAGACGGCAGCGATGCGGCATAGGACCAGTGTGCAAAGCGGCCTTCCAGATCGGCAGCAGCACGCTCCATGCGCTGGGCCGCGTAGTAGGTGTTGAGGCTCACCACAGTCAGGGCCATCGCGCCCAGGCAGAGCGAAACCAGCACCCAACCATGCACCGTCGGCCGCCAACAGCGCGCGGGCTGCAAGCGCACCCACGCAAGCGGCAAGAGGACGAAGAGCGCGCACAGCAGGGCCGGCAACAATCCGCCTGATTCGGCCCAGTGGTGACTCACCAGCACCGCGTTCGCCGCCAGCCACCCGAGCAGGCCCAGCACCAGACCGACCGCCACACGCTCAAGCCGTACCGGAAGATGCGCGAACAAGGCCCAGCCCAGCGCCACCGCATTGAATGCATAGGCGAGGTACACCCCTTTCGGCACAAGGACGATGGCGATCGCGCTCGCGACAGTCCCCCCCAGTGCAAGCAGCAGCGCAGCCCCCAGCGCACCGCCCGACGCCAGCGCGAACACCGGTGCCACCCCGAAGACTGCCAACGCAAGGCCCAGCATGGCCGCCAACCCACGAAAACCGCCGGCCTGGAACACCCCGCCGAGCAGCCAGATGCACGCCGCCGCAAACCCGGCCCACACAAGCACCGCCGGAAGCGACACCCGCCACGCCCCACGCCGCAGCATCGCGAGCAGAAGTACCGCAACCCCCACCGCCAAGCCCAGGTACAGCCCGCGGGAGAAGGTCGTGAAGCTCGCATAGGCCAGCACGGCAAGCACCCCCGCCCCGATCGCCAGCCGGCGTGCATCACGCTCACCCAGCACCCACCACAAGGCCACGGGCACCGTCAACGCCAGCCAGCCGTCCAGCGTGGCGCCGCCCACGTTCATCTCCCAGAACAGTGCCGTGGTACGGTAATCGCTCGCGAAGTCCGACAAACCGGTGAACGCCCAGCGCTCCCACACCGCAGCCAGCGAAACCAACACAGCCCCCGCCACCAAGCCGAACACCAGCGTCTGCGTCGCCGTCTGCGGTCGGTCGCGCAAGGCCTGCGCCAGCAGCGGCAGCAACAACACGGCCCAGAGAAAACCCTTGGCGAGGCGCGGCCCGTTCAAGGCGGTGCCGTACCCCATCCATAGCGCTGCATCGCCCGCCGCCTCGGCCACCGCAGTCCACTGCGTCGACACCAGAAAACTCAGACCCAGCAATGCGACCACGCCGAGCTGAAGCGGGCCGAACCGCCAGGGCCGCCCGCCCTTAATATCGGCTCGCGCCAGACGCATGGGAGCCATCGACTGCACACTGCCCACCAGCAGCGCGCTCATCACCAGCGCATCGCTCTCGGTCAAGTGAATGGCGCCGGACCAGCCCGCCAGATCGACCACGGGCGCCAGCGCCGGCACACAGAACAGCCAGGCGTCGCGGCGTGCGCTCATCAGGGCAACAACGCCGATTGCGATCACACACCCGGCGACCACGCCGAAAGGGTGACGCAGGGCAAACACCACCAAGCCCGTCAGACCACACAGCGCCAGCAATCCCCAGCCCGTCGATATCAGCGCGCTGCCCTTCAAGCCTCCCGAATGCGCCCCCATGCTCCGCCTTCCCCCTGTCCTCAATGAGCAGCCAGTCTACGGGGCAATCGGGTCAGACTCCATCGATCCTCACATTCTTTGAAACACCGTCCTTGAACGGCAGCAGCACCCGGCACACCACCTCGAAAGACGCACCTGCAGCCTCCATGGTCCGGGCAGCCCTCGACAACGGCATGGACCCGCGCGCAACGGCACGGACGCACAAATCCACCACCCGGCGCAGCTTGGTCTGCGTACGTTGCTCCATTTCCTCTCCTGATCCGCTAAGCAGCCTGCAAACGCACTGCAGTTGCAAAAACACATTTGCATCGATCAAAGCAAGAACCGTTCTTGCTTGATGAGCGCAGCTGAACTTTTTCTGGATCAATAACCTGCGGCACGAGCATCGCGATGCAGGACGCTCAAGACCCCGAACGGTGTAAGAAACCTCGACACCCAGGTGCCCGTCCGCGAGCGCGGCCATGCAACCAAGCAGTGCACCATGCGGGCACGCCCTTTGACCTGCTGACAATGCACTTTTCATCGGTCATTATCACGTGCCACCCCGGGCGCTCCGCGACGCGTGACAGCCAATGCTCTTCAACTCGTACGAATTTCTTTTCCTGTTCCTGCCGATTACGCTCGCAGGCTACTTCTGGGTAGCGCGGCGAGGTCATGAGCCAGCGATTGTCTGGCTGGTGCTGGCTTCGCTGTTCTTTTACGCGTGGTGGCGGCCGGCTTATCTGCTGCTGCTGCTCTTTTCGATGCTCGTTAACTTCGGCCTCGGTAGCCTGCTCGAACTCGCGCACCGCCAAGGCCGTCGGCATGTCGGCAAAGCCTGGCTGACGGCTGGTGTCGTCTTCAACCTCGCCCTGCTCGGCTACTTCAAGTACGCCAACTTCACCGTCAACAGCCTCAACGCCATCGCAGGCACCGACTTCCACCTCGACACCATCATCCTGCCGCTAGCGATCTCCTTCTTCACATTCCAGCAGATCGCCTACCTCGTCGACGCATACCAAGGCCAAGCGCGCGAATACCGGTTCGCCCACTACGCGCTCTTCGTCACCTTTTTCCCACAGCTCATCGCCGGCCCCATCGTCCATCACCGCGACATACTGCCGCAGTTCATGAAGCCCGGTGCGCTCACGCCGCGGGCGCAGAACATGGCTATCGGCGTCAGCATCTTCGCCCTCGGGCTTTTCAAGAAGACCGTCCTCGCCGACGGCGTCGCCCAGTACGCCACTCCGGTCTTCAATGCCGCCGCCGCGGGTAGCACGCTTAGCTTCTTCGAGGCCTGGGGTGGCGCGCTCGCCTACACGCTTCAGCTCTACTTCGACTTCTCCGGTTACTCCGACATGGCAATCGGGGCCGCGCGCATGTTCGGCATTGTCCTGCCGGTCAACTTCCACTCGCCCTATAAGGCCACCAACATCATCGAATTCTGGCGGCGCTGGCACATGACGCTGTCGGCATTCCTACGCGACTACCTCTACATAGCGCTCGGCGGCAACCGCGCAGGGCGGCTCATGCGCTACCGCAACCTCATGCTCACCATGCTGCTCGGCGGCCTGTGGCACGGCGCGGGCTGGGCCTTCGTCGCCTGGGGCGCGCTGCACGGCCTGTATCTGTGCATCAACCACGCCTGGCGGCACACCACCACACGCCTCTGCCCGCAGGGGTTGCTTCCAGCACCGCTTGCCAAGGCCCTGTCGTGGCTCGTCACCTTCGTCGCCGTCGTCATCGGCTGGGTATTCTTCCGCGCAGGCAGCTTCGACACTGCCGTCGCCGTGCTGCAGGGCATGGCCGGCCTCAACGGCATCGCACTGCCCAACGCCATCGCCGCACGACTAGATGCGGTGTGGCCCGTACTCGCCAGCTTCGGCTTCAACACCTACCTCGGCGGCGGCTCGCAGTTCGTCTTCACTTGGCTGTGGATCGCCGCGCTGCTGCCAATCGCTCTCATCATGCCCAACACGCAGCAGATCATGCGCTACTCCCAGCCCGGCCTTCATCTGCATCGAGGTCGCGACGAAGACGAACTCCAGCCAGGCAAGCAACTCACGGACAAACTCGCTTGGCACGAAAGCATCAGCTGGGCCATTGGCATCGGTCTGCTCGCCTCAATCGCCGTGCTCGCCATGACGCGCATCTCCGAATTCCTCTACTTCCAGTTCTGAACCCGCCATGGACAGCCCCACCGCCTCGCGTCGCTTCCTGCTCTGGTTGGCGCTCAGCTTTGCCCTGGTGTGCGCTGCAGTTGCCTGCCTCAATTACCTCATCGACCCCTACGGCCTGTTCGGTACCCCCCGCACCCAAGGCTTCAACGCCATAAAGCCCGCCGCCGCTGAACGCGTGCGAGTTGCCAAGCCCTACATGGCCACCGCTGCACGCCCGGCCACAGTCATCGCCGGCAACTCACGCCCCGAACTCGGTCTCAACCCGCAAAGCCCCTGTTGGCCTGATGACTACAAACCGGTCTTCAACACCGGTATCCCCGGCGCCAGCTTCTACATGCAGACGCAGTACGCAAAGCACGCCCTAATGGCCGGCGGCGGCAAACACGTCCTGCTCGCGGTTGACTTCCTGGATTTTCTGGAGGACGAAGACGCGCCGGCCCACGCGCCCAACTGGCCCGCGCTGGCACGGAGCTACGCCGGGCGCCTTCACATCCGCAGCGAGGATGTTCCCGCCTGGCAACTCATTCAACTGCAGGCCCGGGACAAACTCGGCGCACTGTTCTCACTCACAACCCTGACTGACTCGCTCGAAACCGTGATCCAGCAGCAGGTCCCCCTCACGTCGGACCGTAGAGCCGACGGTTTCAATCCCGGGCGTGACTATCAGGCCATTATTCGGAGCGAAGGACAGCACGTTCTCTTTGCACAGAAAAACGCGGAGCTGCGCACCCGCCTATCCAAGCCTACGCTCGGCCTCCTACCTCGCGGCCAGCAGAGCTCGGAAAGCTTCGACGCCCTGCGCAATTTTTTAGACTGGGCGCGGCAGCACGAGTTATCCGTCACGCTCTTCATCAATCCTTACCACGCCGACTACCACCGAATCATCGCCGAATCGGGATTGGGCGACACCTACGCGCAGTGGGTCAGCAAAATTGAAGAAATAGCGACGACTTCGGGCGTGCCGTTCACGAACTTCAACACGCAAGGGCTCGATCTGGACGAGGAGCCACCTGGCCCGGAGATTCGGAACAAGCACATACGGTGGTTTTGGGAGCCTGCGCACTACACGGCAGAGTTGGGCGAGGTGATGCTTGCACGGCTCCTCGACAACAACAGCTGCCTACCTAACTGAGAGTGATCCACAACTCACCCGCCCCCCGCTCCCCGCGAACCGCCGCCCCTGCCGTTGAAAGCGTCATCCTTGGGGGCTAGGCTTTTGACATTACATCTATGCCTCGTCAAGATCAGCGCCCTAATTAACACAACAGCGAGCCATCCATGAAACTCACCATCTTCGGTACCGGCTACGTCGGTCTGGTCACGGGCGCGTGCCTGGCAGAAGTCGGCCACACAGTCGTCTGCATGGACATCGACCAGAGCAAGATCGACAGGCTCAAAGCCGGGGTCATACCGATCTGGGAGCCGGGCCTGCAGCCCATCGTCGAGCGCAACGTCGCCGAAGGCCGGTTGCGCTTCACCACCGATGTGGAAGATGCGGTCAAACATGCCGAGGTGCAGTTCATTGCCGTCGGTACACCGCCCGACGAAGACGGCTCGGCCGACCTCCAGTACGTGCTCGCAGTGGCCGAGAGCATCGCCCGCCACATGCCGAGCTACCGCGTCATCGTCAACAAGTCCACAGTCCCGGTCGGAACCGCAGACAAGGTCCAGGCCAAAGTCGAACAGGTCCTTGCAGAGCGCGGCGAGCAGATCGCCTTCGATGTCGTTTCCAACCCCGAATTCCTCAAGGAAGGTGCCGCCGTCGGTGACTTCCTGAAGCCCGACCGCATCATCATCGGCACCCGCTCGGCCAAGGCGCAGGAACGGATGCGAGAGCTCTACGAGCCTTTCAACCGCAACCACGAACGGACCATGTTCATGGACGTGAAGAGTGCCGAGCTCACGAAGTACGCCGCTAACGCCATGCTCGCCACCAAGATCAGCTTCATGAACGAGCTCGCCAACATGGCCGAGATCCTGGGCGCGGACATCGAGGAAGTGCGCAAGGGTATCGGCGCCGATCCGCGTATCGGTTACCACTTCATCTACCCCGGCTGCGGCTACGGTGGGTCCTGCTTCCCCAAGGACGTCCAGGCTCTGGGCCGCACCGCCGACCAGATCGGCTACGAGGCCCCGCTGCTCAAGGCCGTCGAAGCGGTCAACAATCGCCAGAAGACCACCCTCTTCGCCAAACTGGCCCGCCACTTCGGCGGTGCCGACAAGCTCGCAGGCAAGACGATCGCCGTCTGGGGACTCGCTTTCAAGCCCAATACCGACGACATGCGCGAGGCCCCAAGCCGCACGCTCATCGAGGCGCTGTGGGGCGCCGGCGCCAAGGTACAGGCCTTCGATCCGGTGGCAATGGACGAGACCCGGCGCATCTACGGCGACCGGCCTGATCTCGCACTGTGCGGCAACAAGTACAGCGCGTTGGAAGGCGCCGATGCACTGGCAATCTGCACGGAATGGCAGCAGTTCCGGGCACCGGATTTCGAGGAGATGGCGAACCTGCTCAAGGGCAAGGTCATTGTGGACGGACGCAACCTCTACAGCCCGAACCGTCTGGAAGAAGACGGCTGGCAGTACTTCAGTGTTGGCCGCCCCGCACGCCAGCGGACATGATGAAGAACTAGACGACCTCCGCGGGATGAGTCATGCCGTCATGGACTCGCGTTGCCGACATAACTCCCCGCCACGTAGCCTGAGCAAGCCCAGCAGTCGTAGCCGCAGTGATATCGCCTCGCAGGCCCAGCGCTCCCTGGAGTGCCCCTGCAAAGCGAGCCGTTTTGCGTCAGCACCATGTAGCTTTTTTCACTTTGAAGTTCGGACGTGAGGAATTCGTCATGAGAGGTGCCGCTGTCAGCCTGCTGGACAACCTGCGACGCGCCGTGGAATGGCGCAGCATAAGGGTGCATGATCGTTGCGTCCTTGCGTTGGCACGCCTCAAGCGGCGACGACTCAAGGATACGGTCTTCGTTGGCATCACCGGCTCAGCCGGAAAAACCACAACGAAGGACCTGGCCGTGGCCATCCTGCGCCGTCTCGGCCCGGTCAGTTGCAATCATGCGTCGCTCAACTACCTTCCGGAAGTCGGAATGGTCATCCTCAACACAGGGGGCCGGGACCATTTCTCTGTCATAGAGATCGCAACCCTTCTGCCCGGCGACATTGCCTGCAAGACCGAGTTGGTACAGCCGAAGATTGGGGCACTGACCGTAGTGCAGCGGGAGCACGTGAAGAGTTTCGAGTCGATCGAGGCAATTGCGGACGAAAAGGCGGCGATGATTCTGGCCCTGCCCGAGAACGGCGTCGCCGTCTTAAATATCGACGACCCTCTCGTGCAATCGATCGGGGCCCGGACCCGCGCAAGATGCCTCTGGTTTGGCAGCGCACCGCAGGCGGACATCCGGCTCATTGAAGCAACATCTTCCTGGCCTGACCCCTTGACGCTCGTCATCGAGTACCAAGGCGTGCAATACCGGTGCGCTACCGCCATACACGGCAAACACCTGGTGGTGCCCGTTCTCGCTGCCATTGGCATCGGCATCGCTGCAGGCGCACCCATCGACACGTGCCTGGCTGCGCTCGGAGACGCGACGACGACGCCGGGACGGATGCAGATTGTCAGCGAATCCGACGGGGTCACCTTCATCCGCGACGACTACAAGGCTCCGTACTGGTCGTTCCCCATAACGCTCGAGTACCTGCGGGACGCCAGAGCAAAGCGCAAGGTCGCGATCATCGGGACCATCTCCGACTATTCGCTTTCCGCATCCAAGCTCTACCCCAAAGCGGCGCGGCTGGCCATGGACGTCGCCGACCTCGTCGTCTTCGTCGGGCCTCATGCCTTGCGAGCGCTGAAGGCAAGACAAAGTGAAGACGATCACTCCCTGGTCGGCTTCACGGAACTCGAGGACGCCCACCGTTTCCTGCAGCGCGAATTACGCGAGGGCGATCTGGTCCTGTTGAAGGCATCGAATCACGCCGACCATCTCTTGCGACTCCTGCTCGCCCGCCGCCGTCAAGTTCTCTGTTGGCGTCGGGACTGCGGCTTTAACCGCTTCTGCGATGCCTGTCCGGAACTGGACAAGCCGGCCCATGGCGCGAACGTGGCGACCGCATCGGTAGTCGCATCCGGCATCACGACAGGCCCCGACATAGCTTCCCCCGGCATCGGATCACCAGCGCACTCGAGCGAATCAGCCCACCCGGGATGGCTCATCGTGGGCATGGGAAACCACGGCGAAGCCTACACCGGCACTCCGCACAACATCGGTTTCGCCGTACTCGACCACCTTGCCGAGCGGCTATCAGCACAGTGGCAGATGACCGACGAAGGGATGCTGAGTCACGCGAAGATCAACGATCACGAAGTCATCCTGTTCAAGCCGTCAACACTGACGAACTTGTGCGGCCCTTTCGTTGCCCGCACCCTGCAACGATTTGGCGTGCACCCCAACCGCATCGCCCTTGTTCATGACGATGCCGACCTCAACCTGGGCGACGTGCGCTCGAAGCACAGTGGGAGTGACGGGGGACACAAGGGATTGCGTTCAGTTTTCTCAGCCTTGGGGAATGGTGGTGCAATCTCGCGCATCCGCGTCGGCGTACGCAAGACGGATCGCGCAAGAAGCTCGGCACGCTCGATCGTGCTCGAACGGTTTCAGGAAGAGGACCACGACCTGCTCCGAAGCGCACAAACCAAAGCGATCGAGCAGGTTCAGACCGTCATTGCGAATGGTGGTCGCTAACCGGTATGTGCCGCGATCCGGTTTAGCCACTCGAGCGTCGCCAACTCGATCGCATGTCGATGCTCCGAACTTGAAAACGTGTGATCAGCATCGTCGAAGTGGCGAAGGACGCAACGCTCTGAGCGGATCAGCGCCGACCAATTGCGGTCGGCGGCCGCGCACTGCTCGAACTCCCGCGCCACATAATCCCGCCCGCTCAGAAAGACGGCAATCGGTACGCTGCACGACTGCAACCCCTCGATCATCCGCACAGGCACGCTCGCCTGCTGGCCGGAGCCGGACGCCTGCCCGTCAGCGCCCGCCGCCTGTCCAACCGCAGATGTCACGCCACCCAAGGCCCTGCGAATGCTGACCCCGCCCCGCAGCAGCTTGAGCCAGAACTGCCGGTCAAAAAGCCGGCGCAGGTAATAGTGCTTGAGCATCGTCCGTGCTTCACCGGAAGCGGTGCGCACCCAGGGATTCAGCAGCACCGCGCCGCCCACGCGCGCGTCGCGTCCAAGGCCAAAACAGATCGCGCTCGCGCCGTCACACAGGCCCCAAAGCACGACCTTGGCCACGCTGGGCACCTCGCTCACGAATGTATTGATGGCCGCAGCGAGATCCAGCGTCACACCCTCGAAGTCCCGCGCAGCGCCAGTCGCATCGCCCATTCCGCGGTAATCGAAGCGCATGCACGGCACGCCGTTATCGGCGAGGAATCGCGCCAGAAGCACGAACTGGCGGTGACTGCCAACGCGATACTGAGGCCCCCCCACCACGATCACCACACCGATCCCGGCGGGCCGTTCACTCGCCGCGGGCAGAGTCACTACACCGATCAGCCGTTCTCCCTCGCAGTCGAAACTTACCGCTCGCTCAGTGTGCACGGCGCCACCCTTCCAACACCTCGCACGATGCCTCGATGAGCGTCGGAGACGTCTCGATCTCCTGGGTCTGCCAGAAGGCAGGCCCCTGAAGGGCCCGCGCCTCCACCGTGCCCCCCTGCTTGCGTAATCGATCCACGAGCAGGCGCAAAGCGGGGGAACACTCGGGCTCCGGCTGGCCTACCAGTTCAAGCATGCAGATCGGTGCGGCATGACCTGGCGCAATGTCCAAAACCGACGACTCCAGGCCATCGACCAACTCCGGCGCAATTGCATACCCCGCAACCTCGACCACCTGTCGCTCGGCCAAAGCCTGTCGCAAAGCAGACATCGTTGCCTTCGCATCCGCCTCAGCCAGCATTTCGCTGACGCCCTTCAGGCGCAAGAACTGCTGCAGATGCTGCTTCCCGTTGCTCACGGGGTGCCATGCCAACCAAGGCAACGCTCTACCGGCCTTCTTCATCCAGTCCGCGGCGAGCAGGCTACCGGCGCGCAGACTCCAGATCACGGTCGGCGCATCGTCGTCCTGTTCCAGCCAGGCACATGCTCGATCGACATCGTCCAGCCAAGCCGCCCAACTGGCATCACCAAAATCGCCTGCGCTGTCACCACAGCCGAGCAGGTCGTGCTGCAGCACACGCCAACCACGCTCGGCAAAAGCCTGGGCAGCCAGCGCCGTCATGCGCCGTGACTTGTTCAGCTCTTCTGCAAACGGCGGCACCAAAAGCACATTGCCGGCGCGCACCGAGGCGTGATGTGTATGCACGCAAAAGCGCCCACCACCCCCTGCTTCCAGAAAGAAGGCCTCGCGGACCACGTCCGTCATGCTCAGGCGAGCTTGCCTTCCACAAACTCCACCAAGGTACCCACGGTCGCGAACGACGATCCGTCGATCTCATCGTCTTCAACAACGAACCCGAAGCGCTCCTCGATCAGGTTAATCAAGCCGACCACCGCCATCGAGTCAAGCTCGGGAACCGCTCCGAGCAAGGGCGTATCCAGGTCAAACGAATGTGCACGCCCACCAAGGCTGAGCACCTCATCGATGACGGCCAGCACTTCCTTCTTGATATCCAAAACAGTCTCCTGTGATCTTGCGTTGAGTTTCGTCCAGCCAGTGCAGCCCGTGCGCGGCCTGGAAGCGCGCGTATTATATGGCCAGCATCCGCTCAACCTGCATAAACAGGCTGGCATTCCGCCTGCCGCCGACACAGCCTCACGACCCACCCATGTTAGCCGCCCGTCTGAAAAGCGTATTCAACCAGTTCGGCGTTCGCGAAGGGCTTTACTACCTCGCAGCCAAGGCACTCTCCGCCGCCAGCCGCGGCCACATCACCTTCATCAGGTACCACTTCGTCGCACAACCCATACCCGAAACCTCCACACCTGGCAACCGCACGTCCGCAAAAAGCACCGTCCGTATCGTCAGCCCTGGGGATCCTGTCGTGGCGAGCTTTCCGCGACCGGCCGAGGTCATCGCCAACCGGTTTGCAAACGGCAGCACCTGCTTCGTGGCCGAAACCAACGGACGTTTCTCAGGATTCCTCTGGCTTGCCCACGGTGCATACGAAGAAGACGAAGTGCGCTGCCGATACGTCCTTGCCGATCCGTCCCGCTGTGCATGGGACTACGACGTCTACGTCGAACCCGACTTTCGCATCGGCCGCACCTTCTCCCGCCTGTGGGAGGCCGCCAACACACACTTGGCTTCAGAGGGGGTGCGCTGGAGTCTGTCGCGCATTTCGGCGTTCAACCCAGCCTCGCTCGCCGCGCATCGACGACTCGGCATAAGGAAGGTTGCCACGGCAAGTTTTCTAAAATGTGGCCGCCTGCAACTCAGCGCACTGGACCGCCGTCCTTATCTGCACCTCAGCCTGTCTGCGCGAAGGCCAGCGCTGCGACTCAGTCCGCCTCACTGAAATGGGACGGGCCCAGCAGGCGATGCCGCGAAACGGTGCGGCTTACTGTGGCAAGTCTCTCCACGCGCCGGCCCTGCGCAGACGGTCCTTCAGCCCCGGGAGCGGAAAACCAAGAGCATAGGCGGCATGCGCACTCTCCAACGCCTTGTCATGCTGCTTCAGGTCCATGTAGGCCAGCCCGAGGTTGTAATGCACATTGGCGTCATCGCCAGCAATCTTTCGTGCCTCCTCGAGCTTCTTCACCGCCTCACCGGGACGCCCATGTTTAAGGTGGTACAGCCCATAGATCACCTTCACCATGCCGTCTTCAGGCTGGTACGTTTCGGCTCTTTGAAGAAAACAGGCAACCGTGTACTTTGCTCCAAGTGGCTGGTTCGTCCTCTCCTTGATCCCGAGGTTCACCATCGCCATCAACGCGCGGTGGTGATTCGGAAACGCCCCCAGCGTATAGCCGATGTCCCCCCCATAAGGACCCGTCTTCTGCTTGGTAAAAGTCTCAACGCCTACATCGAAGTGATATCGCTCAACAAGCGGCAACTTATCCTTCGCAACTCTGTAGTCATATGGGCCATAGCCGCCGGGCTGCTTCTGCACCGTCCCGCACCCCATCGCGTCCAGGTTACCTTGCGCCAGCGCCAAGACAGGCAGCAGGCAGACCGTCATCACGGCCAAGCAGATAGACTTCCTCCGAGCATCCATTTCATTCGCCTTTCATCAAACGTGGCGCACAACGCCTTGATTGCTCTAATCCCGGACACGGACGCTCATGCCTGCCCAGTTCCCTTCCGCGCTCGATCAACTGCTGACTGATTTGGGGACGGCGATCGCACAGTCGATTGACCCCAACCACGGGCTCATCGACACGCACACCGGTAAACCCACGCCACCCGACCACTACGGGCAGACCTGCGCAGCGCTCGCTTTATGTTCCACCATCCACGGGAGCACAAGCAAACGTGATACGGCACTGAGCGCCTGGATACGGACGCCCGACAGCCAGATCGACCATCTGCCCTTCAACCGCCTAGCAATGCACCTGTTGCGCACTCTACACCCAGCGCAACTCGATGTCGGGCTCGCTACTCTCATCGAGCACGGCATCGCCCGCTGCCGGCTTCGTCCCCGCTATCCGTCGAACAACTGGACGCTGCTCGCTGCCACGTGTCGATTGCTCGAAGCTCCGCCAGCAGAGCGCCCCCGCCACGCGCGGACCATGGCCTGCCTGATCCAGCGCTGGACAACGGCAAAAGGCGCCTTCATCGACTACCCTGCCAAACCCGGCGCCAACCTGTGCACGCCGCTCGCCTATCACCACAAGGCACTCTTCCTAGGCGCACTCGCACTGCGGTTCTGCGCCGATGATGGACTGGCGGCACAAACCCGCCGCCTGTTCGACTGGCTGGTCCATTGCTGGGACAGCGCCGGATACGCGGGCGGCTTCGGCCGCAGCACACACGCACTGTTTGGCGACGGCTGCCTAATCGCCACCCTGCTGTTGCTCGACATAGACGAGAGCGGCCCGATCGACGCGATCGCACAACGACTCCTGAAGCAGCGGCGTCCCGACGGTTTCCTGTGGCTTGACCCTTGGGGCCCAACCGAAGGTGCAGCACATTGGGACGACTACATGCATCTGTCGGTGTACAACGCCTGGGCCGCCGCCATGATCCAAGCTGCGCGTGCCATCCGAGCAGGCTATCCGCTCGCACCCCAGATGCAGCACCTTGCGTGGAACGCCAACCGCCCAGGGCTTTTCCACGACGAAGAAGCCGGACTGGCAAGCTGGCGCGACGAAGCCGGCAACGTGGTCCTGCTCAGCACCACCGGCCAACCGCCGCAAGCCCCCGCCAGCTGTACAGCGGATCTGCGATACAGCGGCGGGCGGATCTACCACCTCCGGGTTGGCAGCAGCCCGGCCGTCATGACCCCTAGCTACCGCGGGCCGCTCTCGCAGCTTCAATCCACCCCGGACCTGGCCGACCCCACGCCACTCCTGCGCGAGGGCACCCGGCTGTGTGTCATCGATCGCTACCCAGATCCGGCGCTCGAAGCCACCGCAAGCGGCTTCACGCTCCGCCTGCACGGACAAGCCCATCTGGTTGCCCCCTCGCCCCCTGCATCCCTCCGCGGGCGCATCGTGGCCGCCATCGACTGGCGCTTCCTCGGCGGGCGCCTGGGTCGCGGCGCGAATCTGAAACGTACGCCCCTACCCGGGCACGACGCCACCCGGACGTTACAACTCGACGCCAGCCCCCAAGGCTTCACGGTCACGGAGGAACTTGCGCTCCTGCCTTTCTCCCACGCGCGCTGCGTGCATCCGGCCAGCGAGCAGTTCAGCGAGCCGGCGGGGGCACCGCCGGGGAACACCGCGCCCTACGTCTATCGGCGATGCAGGCGCTACAGTCTCGCCACGGGCACGGCATCCTCCGCGCCTGCTTAGCAGCCCAGCCGCAGACGCTCCAGTTCGATGGTCTGCAGCGCCGGCCGCATGTACCACATGGCCTGGCTCCGCGACGTCAGCAGATCGGTACCGATCCGTGCATACAACTGCGTTTTCCGCAGCGAGGCCGTCGCTGCCACCGGCGCCTGCCGAAGGTAAGAAAAGAATGCCCGTCGCGCCGCGCGATAGTAAGCATGATCAGTTGCCGACATCACCGCCTTGACGCGCTTGTCCTCATAGGGGATGTCAGCGTACTCGGGATAGGCGCGACGGATGGTTGCGTCGTGCAGGCGACCGCCCTCCATCATCGAAGGGTCTAGTGAAAAGAGATAGTCGAAAACGTCATGATCCAGATACGGCACATGCACCACGGGAATCTGATGAAGAATCGCGAACGGGATCGAGCCCACACAGCGCCGTGTCCGATTGGCAAAGAGGAATGAGAGAAGTGGATTGGGACGCCCCGCATGTCTGCGCAACTCCGGCACCAACCTCTCCACCGCCTCATTCAAGTGGATCCGGGAACGAAACCCGTCGGTGAACACGCTGCGCAGCATCGGCTCGGCATTGCTATCTCCCAGAATGAGGTGTGCCAGACCCTCCCACGCCTCCTCGCGAAAAAGCGCTGTCTTGCGGTTATCAAGCATGAAGCCAGCAGAAAGGATTTCTCCGGCCAAACCGTCGTAAACAGTCGAAAACTGACCTACAAGCCGCGACGCGAGCGGCAGAATCCAGCCATGCCCGCCACCGCAGTGGTTGGTCAGGTGAATCTCCTTCAACTCCGCATCGAAAAAGCTCGAGGGCTTGTCGATCTCGATGTGCGCGATCCCCAGCCGATCAGTGAGCAGCCTGGCCACCCGCATGTCCTCGTCGGTCGACGGCGGGCGAAACCTCACCGTTGCGCAAGCCGGCGGACGCACTCCCTGTTTGACGAGTTCAAGGAGGATGTGGCGCGAATCCCGCCCACCGCTCAAGGGCACCATGAAGCGCTCGTCGCCCGGCAACCTGCGTGCGATCGCCCGGGAAAAAAGCGCGCCATAGTTATCCACCGCCTCGTCGAAAGTGGGCGCCAGTACGGACGAGGGCAAGGCGCCCGCACTATGCTGGCGGATGTCTAGGCGCCCGTTCTCCCAGGTCAAGGTGCTGTTGGGCGACATGAAACGCACGTCCTCGAATGGCGTATCGCTCCCGACGAAATGCCCCATGCGAAAGAAGATGGCGAGCGCCGGATAATCCAACTGGCGATCCGAATTGCCCCTCACCACCTGCTCAAGCGAAGGCGAAATGCAGATCGAGTGCGATTTGGCGCAGTAGAACAGGGGATAGAGGCCATATCGGTCGTTCGTCACCACGAGCCGCTGTCCATCCCACGACCACTCCAGGAACACGCCATCGTCAAGCTGGCCCGCAGCTAGAGGCACGCGCCGGCCAAGCAGGCAATGTGGCACCCCCTCGCTCAGTACCAGCCCGTTTTGCAAGCTGGCGCGAAAGAACGGTTTGGGTGCGTGACTGACGTTCGCGATATTGGATTCAGCACCGGACATGAGCTCTGCCTGCGTTTGGGTTGTTGATCACGGGTTCGACACCATCAGGACAGCCCCGGTTAATGCGTGCCTGAGGTACGGCCGCCTTTAAGGCCGAACAACGCGAGAATGGCCGCGGGGTCTCGGCGCAGGGTTCGCAACACCAGCCTCCAGTCGAAACGCATTCGCCGCTTGAGAAGGTGGACGAGGTTTGCCACGAAGTCCTTACGTGCAGAGATCAGTTGCCCGTCAACGTACTGACGCTGCCGTTCATTCAGAGGGAGTTCGGCACGAACGGTCTTCGCGAGCTCGATATAGCTGGAGCTCAACACCAGTGCCTTTGGAGAGCCCCAAGAGGCACTGTCGAATATGTTCACGCCCTCGCCTTCAATGCACAGGACGCGCGGGCTGAAGGCGACTCTTTTCACCCGTCGGCTGAGATGCAGTTTGAACAAGCGATCCTGACCATTGCGCAGCCGCTCGCTGAAACGCAACTCGGATGCAATGCTCCGCCGATAGGCCATTGCTGACGAACTCATGATGCTGCTCCGCCGAACGGCATAGTCGAAAAAGTCTCCGCGATACTGGTACAGCGCCTGATCCGAATCGATCAATAAATGATCTTCTGCGCGCAGATGGAGCGCAGGATCTGCCTCCCAGTGGAAGCGTGTGGCCTGCTGCGAGAACCTCCGGCTGTCGCTAAAAAAGAGGTCGCAGCCCTCGTTCAGGGCATGTACCGCGACAGCGAGAAACCCGTCCGCCCACTGATCGTCTGAGTCCATGAGCGCAACATACTCCACAGCGGCACCGACGCTATCCAGTGCCTTGTTTCGTGCCGCCCCCGCTCCGGCATTCGACTGGCGAACGATGCGCACCCGCGGGTCCATAAAGCCCGCAAGGCGAAGATCTTCTTCGGCAGATAGTGGCGAACCGTCATCGACGATCACCACTTCCAGATCAAACGGCCCTTCCTGTGCAAGGATGGATCTCACACATCCCGCAAGCACACCGAGTTTGCGCTGGTAGTACGGGATGACGACAGCAACGCGCGCGCGCCGTTCGACGCCCGTCAAGCCGCCGCTCAAGCTCTTGCTCCTTTCAGACTCTGCAGCCATGAGAGCGCTGCATAAGCCCACGAACGCAGGTGGGTCGGCTTTTCCCTGGCACTCGCGAGGAACTCGCTCAGGGCCTTGTCGTAGAGGGATTTGCCATAGTGTCGATAACCGCAAGAAAAGTGGATGTGCTGCAGGCGCGCTGAAAGTTGTTGCGGCGTTATCGATTCGCCGTTAGGGCTGGATAGGCCCCATCTGCCCGTCGCCCGCCGGATGATGTGCGCGGCATAGTTGAAGTCGGCACCTCGCGCAATCGCGCTCCCCGGGTGCTGCCGGTAAACGGCAAAGACGCGCTTGAGCACGTGGATCTCAGTCTCCCGTGACGCCCGGAGGAAAAAATCGTAGTCCTGCCCCAGACGTAGCGTCTCATCGAACAGCCCGATCCTCTCCACCAGAGCCCGGCGCATCATGACCGTGGTGGTCCAGACGTAGTTATCCAGCAGCATCTTGTGGTATCCCCAGCCCGACGCATCGGGGTCGACCGCAGCGGGGTCGATGGCCGCGTTGCCAGCGGCGAGTGCGGCCGGGTCGCCGAATCTGCCATCGGCATCGGCCACCCAGGGGGCGAAGCCGGTGCCGAGCATCGCGATGTCGGGGTGGGCCTCGAAGTAGTCGAGCTGGGCCTTCAACTTGCCGGGCAGCCAGACGTCGTCTGCATCGAGAAAAGCGATGTACTCTCCCCTCGCCTCACGCAGCCCCACGTTGCGGGCAGTGGCAGAGCCGCCGTTCTCCTTGCGGAAAAGCCTCACCACCGGGAAGTTTTGCTCGACAAAGTCCGCCGTTCCGTCACGCGACCCATCGTCGATGACCAGAATCTCCACCCCGGGCACGTCCTGCAGAAACACACTGTTGATCGCCTCTGCGATGAACGCCTTCACATTGAAGGCCGGCATGATTACGGACACCTTAGGCACGACCTGACTCATTTCTTCTCCCGAGGACGGCTGCGCAGCATGACACAGCGACGTTTAGTTCATGCGGTTATTATAGGGGCCGTGCGTTTGACAAGCCGTCACTTGCCCGCCATCCACCAGCCCACAGTCCGGACCAGAACCTCGATGGGAACACGCAGGGCCCTTGGCGTCACATCCGCGTCACAACTCATCTCGTTTGCACTGAACCTGCTCAATGTCATCGTCGTGGCACGACTGCTTACGCCGTCCGAGATCGGCGTGTTTTCCGTCGCTGTCTCGTTCCAGGCAATCGTCCATGTGTTCAGGGAGTTCGGCGTCAACCAGTATCTCGTACAGGCCACGTCTGTTGCCGAGGATGACTTCCGGGCTGCCTTTACGCTGACGTTGATGTTCTCGTGGACAGTCGCGCTGTTCTTGTTCGTAGGCTCAGGTCCTCTTTCCGTGTTCTACAACCACGACGGCGTGGCAACAGTGCTTGCACTGCTTGCCGTCAACTTCTTGCTCATGCCTTTTGGCACGCCTTCGCTAGGAATGTTGGTCCGGGAGTTGCGTTTCGAACGCCTTGCAGCAATCCGCATCGCCAATCTCTCCACGGCCACGATCGTGACAATCACTGCAGCATGGCTCGGGCAGAGCTATCTGAGCATGGTTTGGGGTGCAATCGCCGGGCAAATTGCCAATCTCGTGGCCGTATCGATCGCCCGTCCCCAAGGGATCCTGATGTTGCCGACGCTCAAGGGCGTGCGCTCCATCTTCCGTTTCGGCTCAATTTCGAGTGCGGCGACACTGATTCAGGAACTCGGGCGTAGCGCCCCCGACTTGATCCTGGGGCGGACGCTAGGCTTTTCAGCGGTGGCCTACTACAGCCGGGCGGCCGGTTTGCGTGACATGCTGCTTGGGCAACTCGTTGCCGTGGTGAACGGGGTGCATTTTCCAACCTTTGCCCAGGCAATCCGAGATGGCGCCGATCCTGCAGAGCTTTACACACGGGCAACGACCTACCTGATAGGGGTCACAATCCCATTTCTGGCCCTGCTTGCTCTTCTGGCAGAACCGCTGATCCTCTTTTTCTTCGGCGATCAGTGGCTGGTATCCGCACCACTGGCAGCGCTACTGTGCCTCTTCGCGATATTCACGGCGCCCTACGCGCTTGCAAGGCTTTCGCTTATCGCGAGCGGCCAAGTATCCAGTGTCCTGTACCTGGAGTGTGTCGTGCAGGCAATCCGCATTGCGGTCCTGCTCACCTCAATCTGGCTGCCGCTCGAACGCGTGGTCCCGCTTCTCGGGATCGTCGCTGCGATCGAAGCCGCCGCCTACCAGTACGGGTTGCGACGATACCTCGGCGTCGGCTTCGCACAGTTGTGGAAGAGCATCGCCACCGCATCCGTGCTCTCTTTTCTCACGCTCCTTGGTCCAGGCCTTCTGTGGCTGTCGCCGATTGCAGATGCCGACTCAATGTCCATGAGGTTCTCCCTTCTTGCCCTGTCGGGCCTAACAGCCCTTGGAGCTTGGGTTGCCGGACTATTCCTGCTGAAACACCCGTTGCGCGAGGAACTCGTCAACGTGATCAGCACGGCTGTTCGTTTCGTGAGGCGCTAAGCATCAAGAGTCGTCTGCTGCAGTCATGCTCCGGGGTATCGACGCCGCAGGTTTGAAGCAAGGCGCAGGCCGAATCGGCCGGCATCCTTATCCCATGGCGTAAAACGCGGCAACTGAAATAAATCACAACCAGCGCCGGCCGCTCCCCAGTTTGTGGATACGGCCGCCTCGAAACCGAGAGATTTCACAAGCCCGACATGCTCACCGCAGTAATCTGCGTCGAGCTTTCCGTTGGGATAGGCAAACAAGCCTAGCTTTTCGCCCAACAGCGCCTCGAGGACATGCTTGCTGGTTGCGACCTCCTCCTGCGCACGTACGAATTCCAGCCGGGCCAAAATCGGGTGGCTGACGGTGTGGGCGCCCACCACCATGCCACCGTCTCGCAGTTCGCGCACCTGGGCAGAACTCATCATCAAATCGTTTGGCAGCATTGCAGCAGAAGACTCTGCCACTTCAGCAACAGCCTCTGCCCGCTGAGTGGAGGGGAGATGCTTGATCCCGTTGATCAGTGTGGTCAGCGCGCTTCTTTTCTGTTCTGTCGTTCCCAAGGCAAGCGGGGAGATCCCCGCAGTCTTGCAAGCCAAACTATCCAGCTTCGTGCCCCGCACCGACTCGATGATCGTATCGTTCCACATACGACCGCCATCGAGAAAACCGGTTGAGATGAAAAACGCCGCCGACAACTTGTGCTTCTGCAGCAAGGGCATGGCAATCGTTCTGTTATCGGCGTAACCATCATCAAAGGTGATCGCCGCAGCCCTGGGCGGCAAGCTGCCCGCCTTGAGCCTCCGCACCGCCTCGTCGAGCGGCAAGACGTTCATCCAGTGACGCAGCCAGGTCAGCAACTCATCAAAGCGCGCGGCATCGACCTCGTCTGGGAACAAGGGGTCCGGCGTGGGCAGTACCCGATGGAAGATCAGGATCGACAGCCGGCCACGCTGCCCGCCGGGCGAGAGCGCAGACAGCACCAGTTTCGGGACACGCAAACCAAGGGGGCTGATCACGTTTTCACCGGCATTGTTCGATTACTCCCTTGGGGAGTCGGCACAGCGGAAGGTCCGCCCTGCTGGTGCTTGGAACGTCGCAGGCCTGCATATTCTAGGAAAGACACCGGCGCCTCTCGCTCCCAGGCGCGGGTGACGACCCAACGCTTGGCGAGCACCACCATCACCATCACGTTATAGGGCAGGTCAAAATACGAGAGACTCAGAAAGGCTCCTCCGACGGCAAAGCCCACAAAACATACCTGCGCCATCGCGCCCAGATCGGCGGCCCAGCGACTCTCCGGGTTGTCGCGGGCATTCCTGTTGAGCCAGCCAGCCATGCGGTAGGCGGACACCCACATCGCCAGATAGAGAAACAACCCGATGAAGCCGTGGTTGCCGAGGATCTGGAAGTAGATGCTGTGAGCGGCAAGCGTTTTCTGATCGTAAACCCCGTACAGCATGAAAAGGATCTCATGCTGGTAACTCATGCCGGCACCGAAAAAATGATGCTTGGCTACCTCGAAGGCCACGATCCAGGCATTGATGCGCCCCATGGCGGACGCGTCTTCCTCGTAAGTCCTGATCGTATCCATCCGACTCCACCAGTGCTCGGGCATCATCGGCAGCAGTGCAAGTACCACCACGCCGATCATCAGTGCAATCGGGCCCTTCTTCTTGCTGCGCCACCAGAACATGGCGCCCATGGCGGCAATGGCCAACAACGCGCCACGGGAGTGGGAACCCAACGCCGACGCGGCGCAAAGCAGCATGGCGGCGGATATGCCATGGCGGACCCAAGCCTTCCTGACCTGAAGTTGCAAGAAGTGCAGCAACGGGATAGCCATGATCAGGGCAAGCGCAAACTCATTGTTGTCCTGGATGAAGGACCCGGTCGGGCCCCAGGTCCGATAATTGCCCCCGGTCAGGATCGTGAAGACCCCGCCCTTGACCCCAAGCACAGCCAGGGAGCCCGCCGAGACCCAGGCAAACGCAATGATGTGGTGCTTGGAGAACAGCAGTGCAGCCGCCACAAAGGTCATGAAGTAGATCTTCATCACCTTGTTCCACTGCTCGTAATCGCCAGCGGGATCCATGCCCAAAAGCCAGGAAAACGTTATGGCCAATGTGAGCAGCAGGAACCACACCATGGGCGGCCCCTGGAAGGGGCTTTGCCGTTCCCGCGTAAGGAACAGGCCAAGCAGGGTTACTGCGGCCGCGACCGCTGCGAGCGGCGCCGAATAGGCGAAGCCCCATGCATAACGGTGCGGACTCATAATGCTGAGCCAGGTCCAGAGCATTACGCCGATCCAGGGGCGCTTGAGCGCCATCGCCGCCATCACGCCCACGATCGAGACAATCAGCAAGTCACGCATCTGGCTTTGCTTCCTTACCGGACGGCCACGTGGCTGACCACGTAGCGGAACTTCCCGGACTTCTCGGCCGGGATGGATTCAACAAACTCCACCGACACCTGCACACCTGCCCCAAGCCTGCGGCGGAAGCCGTCAATCACGGCGCAGTCCAGCCCATCGGTGCTCGCCCCCAACTCCGGCACGATCAACGCCCGCGTGTGGCTGCGGGTTTCCTGCACGATCTTGAAGGCACGCACCGCGGGGATGTCGCGCAGGATGTAGATCAGCGACAGGCCGTGCAGCACCGTGCCGTCTTCGGCCACCACGAAGTCCGTGCTCCGCCCCTGGATGTCCCTGAGAATGGGCAGCCCGCGCCCGCAGGGACAGGCTTCGTCACCCAGCGTGCCGATGTCGCCAGTGCGGTAGCGGATGAAGGGGTAGTCGCGCGTGGCCAGGTGGGTAACGACGATCTCTCCCGACTGGCCTGCCGGCAGCACCCTGCCCGCCTCGTCGATGATCTCGACGACGATATCCTCGGCGGTGATGTGCATGTTGCCGCTGGGGCATTCGTGGGCGATGAAGCCGGCGTCGCGCCCGCCGTAGCCATTGGCAACCGGGCAGCGGAAGAGCCGGCTGATCGTCTCACGCTGGTGCTCGTAGAGTCGTTCAGACGTGCAGAACACCACCTTGATGCCCAGGTCGTCGAGTCGGACACCACGCTGCTCGGCGCGCAGGGCGATGTGGCTGATGGCCGAGGGGTAGCCGAACAGCATCTTCGGCCGGCGTTCGCGGATGCGGGCGATGAAACCATCGACCTTGTCGTCGGACATCTCGAACGCACGCAGCAGCTCGGTACGCATCAGCGCGTCGCGCACCAGGCGCACGCGGTCTTGCGTGCCGAGTTCGATCGGCGAGCCCCACACCACGATCTCGCGATCGCCAATGTCGACGTCCCACCAGCGCGTGGCGCGCCATTTGGCGGCGACGTCGTGGGTGACGCGCTCGGTGCCGATGAAGAAGATCAGCGGCTCGCCGCTGCTGCCACCGGTGTTGAAGCGGGCCAGACCCACCGCGTTATCGGCGCGCAAGGCGTCGATATGCGCGCGGATCTCGGCCTTGGTGAGGAAGGGTAGCGCCTGCAGGTCGGCCACGCTGCGCACGGAGGCGGGGTCGAAGCCGATGCGGGCGAAGAGCGTGCGGTAGTAGGGCACATGCACGGCCACGTCATTCAGCAGTGCCTTGAGACGCTGGAGTTGCAAGTCCTGGATGCGCTCGCGCGGCCACCACTGCGAGGCGTCCATTTCGCGATGAACGCGCACGGTGTCGTGCTTCTTGAGGCGTTCCTGCAGCGGGAAGAGCACGCCGGAGACGAAGCGGGTGTAGAGGTCGGTCACTTCGATCACACTTTGCTGGATTGCGGGGCCTCTGCCATGGTCGCGCCCGTACTTCGAGTCATCTCGGCAAAAGCCGCGCACAAGAGATCTACGCGGCCGTCCCAGGCATTCTGTTCTGCATGGTGTCGAATCGCGGCACGGTCCCAGGGTGCCGCCAGCGCGCGGTCCAATGCAGTTTCCAAAGCTTCTGCATCGCCAAACGGTACGACAAAGCCCAGGCTTTCGCGGTCGACGACTTCACGGTTGCCGCCCACGTCGGTCGTCACCACGGGCAGGCCGCAGGCCATGGCCTCGAGGAAGACATTGGCCCAACCCTCGTTCCGGGTCGAGAGGACGAACACGTCTGCCGCCGATAACGGCTGCTTGAGCGCATCCGGCGGGAGGCTGCCAAGAAAACGCACAGTGTCACCCAACCCGAGTTGCGCCACCTGCTGCTCTAGTTGCGGACGGTTGTTGCCTTCTGCGCTTGCGCCGCCCACGACCAGGTAGATCAGCCCGGGCCAGCGCTCGCGTAGTCGCGGCAACAACTCGATGACACGATGAAATCCCTTGCGCTCAACCAAGCCCCCAACCGAAACGAGCACCGGTACATCCGATGGAAGGCCTAGCGCGGCGCGCGCGTCAGCGCGATCAAGGGGTACGAAACGTGTGGTGTCGACTCCGTTACCGACCACGGTAACTTTCTCCGCAGGCACTCCGATCGACACAGCCACCTGTTTGAGCGCACCGGCCACCGCGAAAACTCGATCTGCACCGAGAAGCGCCTTCAACAGCAGCGGACGCAACACCGGGTCAGCCGCATGACGCAACTCGGTGCCGCGCAAGGTGATCGTCACAGGCACGCCCAGCCAGCGCCCGAGCAGTACCGCTGCGTAACCATCTGGATAGCCGAAATGGGCGTCGATCAGGTCAAGCCGCCCCATGCGCTTGAGCGCACGAAGGCGAGGGTAGGCGCCAAAAGCCATGGCCAGGCCATCGAGGCGCTTGAGCGCACTGGGCACCGAGAAAAAGCGTGGATACCAGACGTCGAAGCCTTGCTGCTGCTCATAGCCGGGGGCGCCGGGGCGGAAATGCGGCCGCCAGCGGCGCAGCAAGGCCTGAAGGGGAAACCACGGCGAAGGAGCAACGACACACAGCGGCAAGCGCCGGCCGACGCGGAACATTCGCTCACGCACGAACAAGCCTGCACCCGGCTGCACACTGCTGGGAAACAGGCTGCTGAGGACCACGACTGCCGGGCGTTTGCTGGCTTCAGGCATCGACGATGGAATCCTTGCCCGCCAACCGACTATAGACGCTGACATAGTTGGCCACACTGTTCTTCCAGTTGCGCACCTTCTCGACGAACTCGCGCCCGGCCGCCCGCATCGCCGGCCACTGCTCGCGATGATCGAGCATGTCGCCGACGGCGCCGGCGAGCGCATCCGGATCGCCGGCACGGAACAGCTTGCCCGTTTCGCCATCGCGAATCAGTTCCTTGTGCCCGCCGACGTCGGAGGCGACGAAGAGCCGCCCCTGCGCCATGGCCTCAAGCGGTTTGAGCGGCGTGACGAGCTCGGTCAGGCGCATCGAGTGGCGCGGGTAGGCCAGCAGGTCGATCTGGTCGTAGTAGCGGCTGACCTCGCTGTGTGGCACGCGCCCGGTGAAGACGATCTTGTCGGCAATGCCCAATTGCTGCGCCTGCGCCTTGAGGTTGACCTCCTGCGGACCACCGCCGACCAGCAGCAGGCGCAGGTCGGGACGCTTCTGCAGCAGCGCAGGGAATGCGTCGAGCAAGAGGTCTAGACCTTCGTAGGCATAGAAGGAGCCAACGAAGCCGATGGTAGTGCAGCCTTCCAGACCGAGTTGGCGGCGCAGCTCGACGTCCGGATCGCCGGACAGCTGGAAGCCCTCAATATCGACCGCATTGGGGATCACCGTGATCTTGGCGGACGGAATGCCACGTGCGACGATGTCCGCGCGCAGCCCTTCGCAGATGGTGAAAGCGTGATCGACCCGCTTGAGCGCCCAGGTTTCCATGGCGCGGGTGGCGCGGTAGCGTAGGCTGCCCTCGGCCGTGGTGCCGTGATCAACAGCGGCATCCTCCCAGAAGGCCCGGATCTCGTACACCACGGGAATCCCCAGGCGCTTGCCGACACGGATGGCGGGGATGGCATTGAGCACTGGCGAGTGCGCATGCAGGACGTCAGGCTTCAATTCGCGCGCCAGTTGCTCCAGCCGCGCTTCAGTAGCACGCATCAGGCGCAATTCGTTGATGCCGGCCGGCCCTGCTTCAGGCACCGGGCAGCGATAGAAACGCAGGCCGTCGACGTCCTCGACGTCAGCCGCCGTCTGGCCCTGCTTGGCCGATGTCAGGTGAACAGTTTCCCATCCCAGCGCCCGCTGCTCACGCAGGATGGCCGCAGTGCGGAAGGTGTAGCCGCTATGCAGCGGAATGGAGTGGTCGAGGATGTGGAGGATTCGCATGTGCCGAAATCAATGGGGTCAGACTCGACCTATTCTCAAGCCAGCCCTAGGAACAACATCAAGGACCGATTGACAGCAATCTGTGCTTCATCAGACAACCGGCCCAGGCTGGGACCGATCTTCTCCTTGGTCACAGTCTGAATCTTGTCAACCATGATCTGTGATCGCTGACGCAGGCCATTCTCTGGTGATGGCTCGATGGTGATGCGAAACAGCGGTGTGTCGCGTAAATCACTGGTCAGCGGCAGGAGCGTGACCGACGGGTGCTCGTCGAACAAGTCTGACTGAACGACCACGGCTGGACGGGGTTTGCCATAGTCGCCCTGCAAGGCGACGGTAATCAGATCGCCACGCATCACACCCAGCCGTCCGTGTCAGCGACCCGCTCGAGCCAGTCGAGCACTTCCTGCTCCTGCGGATCGCCCTTCAGCAAACTGGACTGCCTGCGGCACTCCTCGGCAAAACCCGGCTTGCGCGTGTCTGGCACCCAGATCTGGACCGGGCGCAAGCCTGCCTCCCGAAGACTTGTGCGGTAGCGCCCAACACGCTCAGAAACACTGGCAGCCATCGAATCCTCCCAATTCCCGCATCGTTACATGCTACGCAGCATAGACCGCACCACCGTTACATGCAACGCCAGAAGCAATCGAGTCTGCCCCCGTTGATCCGTTGTTCCGCACGAACGCCTCGAACATCAACAAGGTCCACAGCGGCGCGCTGTAGTCACGCGCGCCGGACTGATGGGCGTCGACCAGATGCTGCAGGTAATCACGGTTGAATATACCGGTCGCCGCCAACGTCTCGCCCAGCACTGCGTCACGCACGCGCTGCTTAAGCGGACCACGGAACCAGCGCGCCAGAGGCACCGAAAAACCCATCTTCGGCCGGTAGAGCACATCGTCGGGCAGGAAGGGCTCCATCGCCTTCTTGAACAGGTACTTGCCTTCGTTGCCCTGGATCTTGAGGCCCGAGGGCAGCGTGGCGAGCCATTCGACCAGCTTGTGGTCCATCAGCGGTTCGCGCACTTCCAGCGAATGCGCCATGCTGGCGCGGTCGACCTTGGTGTTGATGTCGCCGACCAGGTAGGTCTTGAGGTCGAGGTACTGGATCAGCGCCAGCGGATCGTCGGTGTCGGCATTCGCCGCATGACGACGGAAGACGTCGAGCGCGTCGTAGCCGCCGAGCTTGTTGCGGAAGTCGGCACTGAACAGCTTGTGCCGCATGTCGCCACGCAAAATGGAAACGCTGTGGAAGTAGGCCTCGGTGGCGTCACGCGCCATGGCCTGGAAGGTGGTCTTGGCGCGGAAGACACGCGGCGCCCAGTCGGCCTTGGGATAGACGCGGCCCAGCAGTCCGAACATAGGCTGCCGCAGCCCCAGCGGCAGGGCCGAGCGCATCTTCTCTTCCATCAGGTGCATGCGATAGCGGCGGTAGCCGCCGAAGCTCTCATCGCCGCCATCGCCCGACAGCGAGACGGTGACGTGCTTGCGCGCGAGCTGACACACCCGGTAGGTGGGGATGGCGGAGCTGTCGGCGAAGGGCTCGTCGTAGAGCGCGGCCAGGGTGTCGATGAGGTCGAAGTCGTCGGACTTGACCGTCTCGACGAAGTGATTCGTGCGGTAGCGGTCCGCGACCCTCTGCGCGAACTCGGACTCGTTGAACTTGGGGTCGTCGAAGGCGATGGAGCAGGTGTTGACCGGTTCGTCCGACAACCCCGCCATGGTGGCGACGACCGCGCTGGAGTCTACCCCGCCCGACAGAAAGGCGCCCAGCGGAACCTCGGAGATCATGCGCAGGCGCACGGACTCGCGCAGACGCTCGGTGAGCTCGGCGGTGGCCTCCGCAAGGGAGAGATTGTTGTCGAGCGTGAAGCGCACGTCCCAATACTGCCGGGGCTCGGGGATGGGCTGACCGCGGCGGATGCAGAGCGATTCGCCCGGCCCGAGCTTTCTGGCGCCGAGGAAGATGGTGCGTGGTTCGGCAACGTAGCCGAGCGCGAAGTACTCCTCCACCGCCTGCGGGTCAATGCGGCGATCGAGGTCCGGATGCTGCATCAGCACCTTGAGCTCTGAACCGAAGGCGAGCGTGCCGTCCGGCAACAGCGCGTAGAACATGGGCTTGACCGCGAGACGGTCGCGCGCCATGAAGAAGGTGTCGCGGTTGCGGTCGTGCAGGGCGAAGGCGAACATGCCGCGGAAGCGCTGCACGCAATCCTCGCCCCAGGCTTCCCAGGCGTGGACGATGACCTCGGTGTCGCTGCGGGTGTGGAAGACGTGGCCCAAGGCCTCGAGCTCGGGGACGAGTTCCTGGAAGTTGTAGATCTCGCCGTTGAACACCACCGCCACCGAGCCGTCCTCGTTGAACAGTGGCTGCTGGCCGGTGGCGAGGTCGATGATGGACAGCCGCCGGTGCGCGAGCGCGACACCGGGCTCGAAGTGGTAGCCGCCTTCGTCCGGACCGCGGTGGTGCTGGACGTCGTTCATGCGCTGCATCAGCGCGCGGTCGAAGTTGCGCTTGCCGCGGGTGTCGAAGAGGCCGGCGATGCCGCACATAAGCGAGAGTCCTTGTTATCGGGCGCCCGTCGGGCGCAGCAGGGATTCGTAGAGTTGCGTGTAGCGCGTGACCATGTTGTCGATGCTGAAATTTTGCTCGACGCGCTGCCGTCCGCTGGCGCCGTGCCTTTGCCGCAATGCAGCATCAGAAGTGTAGCGCAGTAATGCCTGTGCCATGGCGTCGGGATTTTCTGCAGGCACGAGCGCCCCGGTTTCACCCTCAACGACGAGCTCGGCATTGCCGCCAACGTAGGTGGCGACCACCGGCAGGCCGCTGGCCATGGCCTCGAGGATGGTGTTGGAGATACCCTCGGCGCGCGAAGGCAATGCAAACACATCGATGGCGCGCATGACCTCGGGCACGTCGCTGCGCTCACCGGCGAGCCAAGTGATGTCGGCGATGCCAGCGGCACGGATTTCGGACGCGACCTCGGCGCGCTGCGGGCCGTCACCGGCGATGAGTAGCCGCAACGCCGACCCGTCCACGCCCTGCTTGCGCGCGATGGCGACTGCACGCACGAGGCTCACCTGGTCCTTGACCGTCTGCAACCGGCCGACAGTGCCAATGACGACCGCCGCCGGGTCGGCAAACGGACTGCCAGCAATACTCGCCCGCTGCACCGCAGGCCGGAAGCGCTGGGTGTCCACGCCATTGCAGATGCGCTCGACACGGCCGCGGGCGATCCCTACGCGATCAGTCAGATAAGACTCGATCTGGCCGGAAAGGGCCACGTAGCGATTGACGAAAGGGCTGTAGGCGCGGCGCAGCAGCTGGTACTTGCGCCGCGTACCGCCGGGGTCGGAGGTATCCCAGCCGTGTTCGCCATGGACACGCGCCCGCACGCCCGCAAACGCGGCCGGCACCGCAAACTCCAGCGCGGCAAGATTGCGTGTATGAACAATGGCCGGGCGCGTCTGGCGAAACAGCCGGTACAGGCGCGGATAGAGCTTGACGCCGTGGCCGGGGGGTTTGTGTAACGAGATGAACTCGACATCCGTTCGTCGTACTCGCTGGCAAAAGCTCGGTGCGCACTGCGCAATCGCCACCACGGCGTGGCGAAACCGGTCGTACGCCATGTGGTTGATGAGATTGACGACGCCGTTCTCGAGCCCGCCCACGTCGAAGCTGTAGAGCACATGCATGACCAGCGGACGCTCGTCACCCTTGCCGACGGAACCCCGGACGATCATCTCGGAATGCTCTGTGCCGGCGCCTCCACCGCTTGCTCGATCGCGGCGGCGTGGCTCGAAAGGAACGCCTGAAGGCGAGCGCGTGCGGCTTCTTCATCCAGCCCCTCGGGCGTAGCGAGCACGACGACCGCGGAGTCGTCGGCCATTCCGAGCAGCCGGTCGAGCACCAGCCGCAGCTTGGCTTCGACATCGCCTACCAGGCTGCGGCCGTTGATGCGGTACCAATGCCAGGTGAGCACGCGCCCCTGTGGCGTGGAGATCAGACTCTCGCGCACCGACTGGCCTGCGAAGATAAGCGTGCGCGAGGTCCGCAACAGGCTGACGTCCTTCATTGAGGGTGAGGCGGGGCCATTGCCCCAGGCCACCATTTCACTGTTCTCGCGCTGGCCGAAGTACCAGGCGGCATGGAGCAGCACCGGCGCTGCGCTTTCATGAGTTGCATAGTTCCGCGAGATCTCGGCACGAGCGCCCGCATACACGGGGCGATAGTCGAAAGACGCGCCAGGAGAATCGATCCAACCTTCGGCCGGCGCGGGCGCGGACAGCGCGACCGGAAACTCGGGAACCGGAGCATCGAGCAGCTTGAGCACGGGAGGGAACAGGGCCACGGTCACCAACACAGGCAGGACCGCGAGCCCGCGCATGACGCGCGCCTGATCACCCTGGGCCGCCTCGCCTTGCGGCACCACGGGAGCCGGCGCCTCCTGCCATCTGCCGCCGATCCAGAACATCAGGAAGATGACCACGCCGAAGAAGACCCAGCCATAGAGGAGGTGATCGACGCCAACCGCGATCTTGTTGTCGGAAAGATAGCCAAGCATGACGATAAAGTACGCCCGCAGCCAGTTGGCGAGGATGGGCACTGCAACGGCGACGAACATGAACAGCAGGCGGCGCTTGAAGCTGGTGTAGTGCAGATAGGCATAGAGCGCCCCCACGAAAAGCGAGGCAATGAGGTAACGCACCCCGCTGCAGGCTTCGACCACGGACCAGCGTCCGTTGGGCACGATGAAATGCAGCCCTTCCTGGTACACGGGCACGCCGGACAGGCGCAACGCCCAAACGGTGAACTCGGCGGTGTAGTGCATGAGCGTGGGCAGCATGAACTCGCCGATCGGCACGCCGAAGAAGAGGAACAACAGCGGAAACAGCAGCACCCGACTCAGCCGCCAGCCGAGCACACCGACGAAGGCAGAAACCAGCAACGCGAACAGCGCAAAGTGCTGTGCCGCTGCGACGCTGACCATACCGCCAAGCAGCCAGAGCGATCCGGCGGCGAGGATGGGTAGCGTCATCCAGGCAGTGGGCTGTGGTTGCAGGCTGCCGACACGATCCCGCGCGCGCCACACCAGCCAGCCGAAAGCAGGCAAGACTGCCAAGCCGTGCGCAAAGGTTTCGGAGTGCCACCAGATACCCGCGATACCCTGCGCCGTCTGCAAGTACCAGCCGAGCACCCACAGAAACGTGAGTGTGAGCGCGAGGGCGACAACGGAAAAGGCACGGTATGTATGGGTCATGGCGGATCAGCGCGCTCGTGGGAGCGCATCCTTTGCGAGCACATCGAGCCGGGCAAGGTGGGCTTGCCAGCTGTAGTTTTCCACCACACAGCGCCGCGCGGCGGCGCCCATCGCGCAGCCGACGTCTGGATCTTGCAGAAGCCGGGTGACCATACGGACGGCCTCCTCGCCATTCTGTGCAATCTCGCAGTCTTCTCCCTTACGGGCGGAAAGCCCAACGGCGGCCTCTGCCGACACCACCACCGGCCGCGCCATCGCCATGGCTTCCAGCACCTTGTTCTGGATGCCGCGCGCGATGCGTAGCGGAGCGACGACGACATCGGCGTGGGCGATGTAGGGACGCACGTCCGGCACCGTACCGGTGACGGTGATGCCTTCGCCCGCCAGGGCCTGGACGGCGGGGGCGGGATTCATGCCGACAATCCAGAAGCGCGCCTCTGGCACGCTGCAGCGGATCTGCGGCAGCAGCTCGGTGGCGAACCAGGTGACGGCGTCGATATTGGGCCAGTAGTCCATGGCGCCGCTGAACACGATCACCGGGTCACCCGCCGGATAGGGCGATTCGCCGCCGTTGGCCGGCGAGAAGAAGTCCGCATCCACGCCGTTCTGCATGACCTGCGTGCGCTCGCGCGCCTCGGGTGCCGAGCGGATGAACAGGGCCGCCTCGGCTTCGGTGACGAAGAGGCTCGCATCGCTGGCCATGGCCGCCCTGCGCTCGAAGGCCAGCAGGCGATCGCCTTCGCGGCGGTAGAGCCAGGACATCGGCCACGGCCGGTCGGCGGCGTACTGCGTCCACTTGGCCGAATCGACGTCGCAGAAATCGACGATGCGACGCTGCAGGCCTGGCACGTCGAGATACTGGGCCATCGGCCCCGAGAAGGCCACCGCCTGAGTGATGCCATGCTGCGCGACTGTGGTGCGCACCCATTGCGCGAGGCGCGCGCTGCGGTAGTACGGGAGGCTCAGCGCCTCGCCGGTCAGCAGGCCGCGCAGGCTCTTGATGCGGCCGAATCGCGGATCGAGTTCGACCGCGCAGACGTCCTCGCACCATTCGCCAAGCCGGGCGACATGCTGGCGGTCGTCGGGATGGTCGACGAAAGTGCCGAGGAAGACGCGCCGGGTGCGCGCCAGCTGGCGCAGGATGTTGAACGAGCGCACCTTGTCGCCCTTGTTGGGCGGGTACGGGATGCGGTGCACCAGATACAGGACCGGAGGAAGGGAAGCGCGCGGATCAGCCAAAGCCCTACCCCAGGTTGCGCACGATGTGCGGCCCGATCGCGTTGGCCACGCCTAGCGGCAGGCGCTTCCACAGCGCGATGAAGGCGCGGTACTTCGGGTTCATCGGGTTGTTCTGCGGCACGCTGTCGCGCTTGTACAGGCGATATTCGTAGGACAGCGGCTGCGGCTCGAAGCCCCAGTTCTTCTTGAAGCTGTAAGGACCGGTGCCGACCTTGCTGCGGCCGTAGTCGAAGACCTTGCAGCCACGCTCGCAGGCGCGGCGCATCAGCTCCCAGTATTTGAAGTCATTGGCGGCCAGGTCGCGCGCGGCCAGGTCGTCGCCGGCGTAGTACGGCAGCACCTCGTCGCGGAAATAGAAGCTGAGCACGCTGGACAGCGGCTTGCCCGCGGGGTCGGTGACGGTGAGCACCTCGCAGGCCTCGCCGAAGCTGTCCTTGAGACGCTGGAAGAACTTCTTCGACAGCGCCGGCGTGCCGTGGCGCCGCACGTTGTCGGCGTAGAGCGCGAAGAAGCGGTCGACGTTGGCGTCGATCTCGCTGACGAGCGCGTTCTTGATGCCCTTGCGCACCATCGCGCGCTGCTTGCGCGGGATGGCGAGCATGTTGTCCTCGACCTCGGGCAGGATGGCCTTGCGGAAGGTGACGTAGAGGTCCTGCCGCGGCCAGTCGTCGTGGCGGACCTGAAGGTTGCGGTATTCGAGGTGCTGCACGCCCAGCTTGCGGGCGAGCGCGTCGGCCTCGGCCTCGAGGGCGGACACGGCCTCGGGCCCGGCATCGTCCGCCGCGGCAATGCCGCCATAGACGCAGAACGGCAGCGAGGTCAGCGCATGGCCGAAGAGCCGGCTCCTGACCTCGGCCAGCGGCAGCACGGCGATGATCTCGCCCGCGCGCTCGGCGAACAGGAAGAAGCAGCGGTGCCGCAGCACGTCCTCGACGATGCCCTGCCAGGCCGACAGGTGGAAGAAGGTCGCCTGCGGGCAGGCGCGCACGAAGGCGTCCCAGCGCGGGACATCGGCGGGCGTGAGTGTGCGGACCTTGATCGGCAGTCTGTCCATGGCGTCCTCAGGGCGAACTCAGGTCGTGTTCAGGCCGCGTCGCGGAAGACTTCATCCGCGCGCCCCCAGGCGAAGTCGGACAGCAGGCGATCGAGGCGCGATTCGGTACGCTCGAGGTTGATGTAGTGGCGGAAGCGGGTCTTGGCCGTGGCCTCGCGCACGCGGGGCTGCCCGGGATCGATCTCCCACGGATGGAAGTAGAAGATCGCCGGGCGCTTGTCCGCCGCATTCACGCGGGCGATCTGCCAGCGCGACACCGTGTAGGGCAGCAGCCGGAAGAAGCCACCGCCACCGGCCGGCCAGTTGCGGCCAAAGGCGCGCAGCGTGGTGACCGGCACTTCCATCAGCCCGTTCTCGAGGCGCCACGGAAAGCGCGGTGCGTCGGGAATGCCGTAGTGGTCGTGCTTGACCGGATAGACGCTCGAACTGTAGGCGTAGCCGGCTTCAGCGATGCAGTCGTGCGCCCACAGGTTGTTGGTACCGATGGAAAAACTCGGCGCCCGATAGCCGCTGACGCCCTGTCCGGTGATGTCCTCGAGCACGGCCTTCGCCAGACGGATGTCGGCGGTGAAGGCCTCGGGCGTCATGGCGCTGGCGCGTTCGTGACCGTAACCATGGCTGGCGACCTCGTGGCCGTTGTCTGCGATGCGGCGGATGAGTTGCGGGAAGCGCTCGGCGATCCAGCCCAGCGTGAAGAAGGTGCCGCGGGCACCGTGGCCATCGAGCAGCGCGAGGATGCGGTCGACGTTGCGCTCGACCCGGCAGGGTACGGCGTCCCAGCCTTCGCGCGGAAAGTGCGGCGCCAGCGCAGAGACCTGGAAGTAGTCCTCGACATCGCAGGTGAAGGCATTGGTGATGCGGCTGCTGCTCATGGTCACACCTTTGCGGCCTGGGGTTCGGCACTGGCCTGTGCGTCCAACCAGTCGTACAGGTGGGCCGCGATCCGTTCGGCGGTATGGCCGTCCCAGTATTCGGGAATGCGACCGGCCTTGCCACCGGTGGCCAGGATCGTGCGCGCCGCCGCCACGATGGCCTCGGGCGCGATCCCCACCAGCGTGTTGGTGCCCTGCTCCACCGTGATCGGGCGCTCGGTGTTCTCGCGGATGGTGACGCAGGGCACGCCCAGCGCCGTGGTCTCTTCCTGGATGCCGCCCGAGTCGGTGAGCACCAGGCGCGCGCCCGACATCAGGCCGAGCATCTCGAGATAGCCCTGCGGCGGAAGGATCAGGAAGCCATCGCCGTCGAGTCGATCAAGCATGCCGAAGCGCTCGAGGTTGTTGCGGGTGCGCGGATGCAGCGCGACGATCAGCGGCAGCGCCTGGCTGACCTCGCGCAGGGCGTCGATGATCGGGCCGAGCGTGTCGGCACTGTCCACGTTGGACGGCCGGTGCAGCGTGACGACCCCATAACCGTTCGCGATGCGGCTGCCATCCAGGCCTGCGGCGGCGAGCAGCTCGGCGGCCGGCACGGCCTTGGGCAGACTGGCGCGCAAGCTGTCGATCATGACGTTGCCGACGAAGACCGCCCGCTCGTCAGGAATCCCCTCGCGCGCCAGGTTGTCGTGTGCGCTGCGCTCGGTGGTGTACAGCACGTCCGACAGCTGGTCGGTGAGGATGCGGTTGATTTCCTCGGGCATGCGGCGGTCGTAGCTGCGCAGGCCGGACTCGACATGCACCACCGGAATGTGGCGCTTGCTGGCGACAAGCGCGCAGGCCAGCGTGGAATTCACGTCACCCACCACCAGCACCGCACGGGCGCCATGCTGGTCGATGACGGGCTCGAAGCGCTTCATGACCTCAGCCGTCTGCACCGCGTGCGAACCGGAGCCGACAGCCAGGTTGACGTCGGGCTCGGGCAGATCGAGGTCGGCGAACAAGCGGTCCTTCATCGCCGGGTCGTAGTGCTGCCCGGTGTGCACCAGCAGTGTCGGAATCGGCGGATTGTGGGCCGCGAAGGCCTTGATGATCGGCGCCACCTTCATGTAGTTGGGGCGCGCACCGACGATGCAGATGACCGGCGCGGCGGACGGAGCGATAGAAAACGGCGGGGCGGTCAACGTCGAGAGGGTCATTGCGTCTTCTCGCTGGCAGGCGCATCGCGGCGCACGGCCTGCAGCAACTGGTTGAGGACATTCAAGGTGGCCGAGACGGAATGCTCGAGGCCGGCCAGGCGGGCCTCGATGCGCTGCATGTCGAACCCGGCCGCCATGCCCGCAACCTGATCGGCCAGTTCGGGCGCGACCTGCAGGCGCTCCAGCGCCAGTTGATCGAATGCCAGGCCCTGCGGATGGTGTGGCGCGCCCGCGGTATGCACTGCACGTGCCCCCGCCGCCGCGAACTCTTCCTTCAGTTCTTCGATGACCTCGCGCACGTCGGCTTCGCCGATCGTATGCCGTTCGGACAGGTAGGCACCCAGCAGCAGACGATCGCACAGGGTGTTGATCTTGCGGGGGATGCCGCCGGTGTAGCCGTAGATGGCGGTGTAGGCGCCGGGCTCGAAGGCGGGGTCGTTGTTCCAGCCGACGTGGCCGAGCCGGTGCTCGATGTAGCCGCGCGTTTCCTGCGAATCGAGCGGCCCGAGGTGGTAGGACGCGATCACCCGCTGGCGCAGTTGCTGCATTTCGCCGCTCTGCATGATGTCGCGGAACTCGGGCTGCCCGACCAGGAAGCTCTGCAGCAGCGCGTGGTCCTCGAGCTGGAAATTCGACAGCATGCGCAACTCCTCGACCGCCGCCGGGGTGAGGTTCTGCGCCTCGTCGACGATCAGCAGCGCACGCTTGCCGGAGGCGGCCACGGACACCAGGAAGGTCTCCAGCGCCAGCAGCAGGCCGGCCTTGTCCAGCGTCCGGCTCGGCACGCCGAATGCGGCGGCAACCATGCGCAACATGTCGCTGGCGTCGATCTGGGTACTGACCAGGTTGGCTGCCACGACCTTTGCGGGGTCGAGGTGCTCGAGCAGGCTGCGCACGATCGTGGTCTTGCCCGCACCGATCTCGCCGGTGATGACGATGAAGCCCTCGCTCTGGTGCAGGCCGTACTCCAGATACGCCATCGCGCGCTTGTGCCCGCGGCTGCCGTAGAAGAAGGACGGATCGGGGTTGAGCTGGAAGGGCTTGCCCTTGAACTTGAAGAAGGATTCGTACATCGGGTGTCCGGTCAGAAGCGCATGCCCAGCGTGGCGGTGACGGCGTTCTCGGTGTAGTCGTCGCTTCCCTCGGCCTTCTGATGTCGGTAGCTGAGACCACCGGTGGTGTCGGGGCCAAGTTTGCGCGTCACACCGAGGGTGTAGATGGAGCGATCAATTTCGCGGTTGCTGTCACCCTGCCCTTCTGACCTGGAGCGCGTGAGCGCGCCGTTCAGCGTCGCGAGGCCCGAGAGCTTGTGCGTCAGCGAGACAGAGGCCGAGCGTGTCTTGATGTAGTCGAACTCGCTGAAGTCGTCGGTCAGCAGGAAACCCGAGAAGGTATTCAGGCGCTGGCGCTCGGTCTGATTGAGGGAAACCGACAGGGTGTTGCGGGCACCGGTGAACGTCACGCCCGCGCGCGCCGAGCGCTGGACGAAATAGGCGTTGGTGCGAATACCCACACCTCCGGCCCGCTCGTAGGCCGAGCGTGCGATGCGAACCCTCTCGGCTTCCGGCAACGCCGGGTCGGTCAGCTGATAGAAAAGCTGGAAAACCGGGTCAAGGACGAACCCACCCGCCAGCTCATCGAGCGAAGAGGTGATGTCGCGGCTGATGGAAACATTCCAGACGGAGCGCGCCATGCGATGGCGGACCTGGACGTCGTAACCGGTGCCGAAGATCCGATCCTCGCCCGTGACCGAGATGTTGGTCCGCTCGGTTGGGTACCAGTCGAACCCCATCCCCCAGATCGCACCCTCTTCGCCGTCGGCGACCGCGTAATCATTCGACTCGTATCCCCCGATCGCGCGCACTCGGAACTGGGGGTCGATATTGACGAACAAGGTGGCACGACCGACGTCCTGCGTCACGTCGCGCCCCTGCTCTTCCTCATAGCTGTTGTCAGTGCGGACGTAATCGACCCCCCAGCCGAAGAGCCTGAACGCCCCCGGATCGGACAGGCCGAGGGTCCAGCGCTTCTGGTGCTGGTCGCCGATGCTCGCACTTCCACCCTGCAGCCAGCGCGACTCATAGCCGAGCCGCCCCGCCCCCGCATCGCCGAACCTGAACTCGTAGCGCGGTGCAATGGACCATACGCGCGTCTCGTTGTCCTCGCTGGCGCTCAGCTCATCGCCGCTATAGCGACGACCGAACGAGGAGGTGCTGTTGCGGCTGATCGAGCCCGACGCCGCGATGAACACCGCGTCTTCGATGGCCTCGAACTCGCCGTTGCCCTGAAACGCAAGATAGGTCTCGTTCTGGTCGGTTTCCCGGGCATGAACGAGGTTACGCAGGCTCGCATCCAGGTAGCCGCGAAACCGGCCCGAAGCGCGCGACACCGATACGCCGGGAGAGACCTCCGCAATCCAGTCCTGCCTGGGATCTTCGCCATCGGTGTCGACGTTGTCGGTCCACGTGAGCCGCGTATTGAGCGTCGGCGTCACGGTCACCGTCTGTGCGAACGCCGGTGCGGTGGCCACGACAGCGAGCGTCAGCACCGACAGCAACGGCGGCATGGCCTGCATGCGTGCGCGCACTTCAGGCCGCCTGTTCCCGCGGAGTATCGCCATAAGAGTAACCATAGCCATAGTAGGAGCCGGGACTGCGCTCGCGCGACTTGTTGAGCACCATCAGCTTGATCGGGCAACTCTCGATCGTTGCCAGTGCCTGCCTGATCGTTGCGTGCGTGGTGCGCTCGGCTTCCACGACCATCACGATCTGCCCCATGTGGGTGGCAAGGACACGGGACTCGGTCGTGACCAGCAGCGGCGGCGAATCGAAGATGATGATGCGGTCGGGATAACGCGTCGCCATCTGCTCGAGCAGGCGCGTCATCGCCTCGGAGGCGAGCAGTTCGGTCGCACGCTGGTGCGGCATGCCGGCAGGCAGGATCGAGAGCTTCTCGATGTTGGTCCGAAGCAGGACATCGCTGAGGTCGGTGACGTCGCCGGCAAGCACGTCCATCAGTCCCTTCTCGGGCGGCAGGCCGAGTTGCCGGAGGACGGAAGGCCGCGAGACGTCCGCATCCACGAGGAGGACGGTGTAGTCCAGCTCCATGGCCATGCTGATGGCGAGGTTCACCGAGTTGAAGGTCTTGCCCTCGCCCGGGAGGGCGCTGGTCACCATGATCAGGTTGCCGTCGTCAATCTTCGCGGCCCCCGTGGCCGTGGCGTTCCGAAGCAGCGGGCGCTTGATGACCCGGTATTCTTCGGCAGTGGTGCTGCGCGGCCGGTCGGGCGTCACCATTCCGAGCGAGTGAAGCCGTCCGAGATCGATCTGGGCAACGCGGGATACGACACGGCTGAAGGTGTGGCTGTCGGCCTTCGGCACCTCCGATGACTGCACACCGGCAGCCTCCGTCGCGGGTGCCGGCTCTGCCGGCGTGGAGGAAGGCACAGTCGCGGCGGGCTTGACGAGCAGTTCGTCCTCGGGCTCGGCCGAGGCCTGCTTCAGCTGGTCTAGCCGCTGTGCGGCTTTTTCGATAAGGCTCATCGTAGCGTTTCCATTCAGCCCTGGATCAGTTTGAGTGCGACGACGGCAACGGCAAAGCTCGCTGCATACGCGAGCACGCCCCCGCCGAACGCAAGCAGCCCCCTCCGCCGCTTGCGCCTGCGCTCATCGGTCTGAAGCATCGACACGACCCCCAGCACCGGAAGGCCGGTGACCTCACGCAACATGCGCCCGTCGGCAAATGCTGGACGGAGCTGGCTGATCAGGAAAGTCAGCGCGAAACCGGCACCCAGGCCTGCCAGGGCCGCAAGTGGCAGCAGCAGGAGACGATTGGGCGCCGACGGCGCGGTCGGCAGCGTCGGCGGATCGATCACGCGGAAATCGGCAATCCCGCCCTGCGTGTTCATTTCGACCGAAATCGCCGCTGACTCGCGTCGGGACACGAGACTGTCGTAGTTCGCCTTGTTCACGTTGTAGTCGCGGTTGAGCTGCGCCATCTCCGCCTCGATCTCGGGCACCCGCTTGGCGAGCTCCTGCAGTTGGTCGAGGCGCCCCTGGTACTCCGCCACGCGCGCGCGCATCGACGCCACCCGCGATTCCGACTCGGCCAGCGCGAGCTTCATCTGCTGGAACACCGGGTTGGAGTTCAGCGCCCCGAACTGCGAACCCCCGCCCGCAGCCCGCATCGTCTCGATCTGCTGGCGCTTCTGCGCCTCGAGATCCTCGATCACGCGGCGGGCGCCGATCACATCCGGATGCTGATCGGTGTAACGCTGCAGGAGGCCGTCGAGGTTGCGCTGGAGCGCTTCGATGCGCCCGTCGATCTCGGGAATGGACACCGCCGAATTCGGTGGCGTCTGCGGCAGCAGGACCGGCTCCTCGCCGACGAGCTGGCGCTGCATGGCGTCGCGCGCGTTCTCGGCCTCGCGAAGCTCGAGTTGCGCCTGCTGGAGCTGTGCATTGAGCTGAGCGATCTGGGTGATGTAGTCGCGTCCGCCGTCGCCGAGCAGTCCCATGTTGCGCAGCCGGAACTCCTTTACCCGGTTCTCGGCTTCGACAAGCTTCTGCTCGTAGTTGCGGATCTGCTCCTCGATGAAGCGGCGGGCAGCGTCCGAGTCCTGCCGCTTGCTGCCCAGCCCGGACTCGACGAACAGCGAAACCAGCGACTGCACGACACGCTGCGCCCGCTCGGGTTTCGTATCGGAGTACGCGAGCGCGAACAGGTTGGTGCGATCCGCCGAACGAATCTGCAGATCCCTTGCGAGACGGGTGATCAAGGCCTCGCGCTGCTCGGGCGTGCGTACGTCGAGATCGAGATCCGCCATGGTGATCAGCTTCTCGACATTGGGCCGGCTGATCAGCGTACGGCTCAGCATGGCGATCTGCTGGTCGATGTTGGGCTGGACCGCCAGCCCGGACATCAGCGGACGAAGAACCGACTGTGTATCGACATGAATGCGGGCGGTGGACTCGTAGCGGTCCGGCATCAGGTAGATGGCCACGCCTGCGGAGAGCCCGACGACCCAGGCGAACGCCAGCCCCCACCACCGGAAGCGCCACATGCCGCGCAGGTATCCGACGATCTGTGTTACGAGTTCTTCCATCGAGTTTCTTCAATCGACACGGAGCCCGCCGTCGCGCACGTGCGCAGGACGAGCGAAGCCCCGGAGGTTGGTGGACTGGCGAATCAGAACCAGCTTTGCGGAATGATCAGGACGTCGCCCGGGCGCATCTCGACGTTGGCCGAAACGTCGCCACGCTTGACGAGATCCTTGATGCGGACGCTGTACTGTTTGTTGCCCTCAGCGGTCCGCAGGATGGTGGCGCTGTTGCCGTCGGCGAACTCGGTCATGCCGCCCACGGCGATCATGACGTCGAGCAGGGTCATCTTCTGGTTGTAAGGGAGGATGCGCGGTTGGGCGGCTTCACCGACCACGCGGATCTGCTCGCTGTAAGGCCCGACGAAACCGGTGACGATGACCGTGACGACCGGGTCGCGGATGAACTTCGCCAGTTCCTTCTCGATGTCGCGCGCCAGCGTGGTGGCGTCCTTGCCCATTGCAGGCAGATCCTCCACCAGCGGCGTGGTGATCTTGCCGTCCGGGCGCACGGGCACGGACATCGAAAGTTCGGGGTTGCGCCAGACGACGATATTGACGTTATCGCCCGGCCCGATCACGTAGTTGTATTCCGAATCGGCTGCCGACGCAGGAGCGGGCGGGAAAGACGTCGCGCATCCAGACAGCAGCAGCCCGGCCAGCGCCAAGGCCACCACCTGCCAGACACGGCCACACACGGACGAAACACACATCTTCATGATCGGGGCTCCCTGTTTTGAATGCGCCATATGATACGTCGACATGCCGCCATTACATCCTACGAAGTCGCCAAATGCAGCCGGCAGGAACAATTGCACACTGACGTGACAACGGTTCGACCGGATTACCCAAAAATCGGCGCAAGTGACGGAGATTTCAACGTATTTGCCGTTTGAAAAACAATACAAGCAAATATCAGCATTTGTACGGCAAATCGTTGCGGCAATCTGCAGGGCTCGCCTGCGATCTCACATGACATATAGAATGATGTCATGAACCCGACCATTCTCCACCACGGCGCCCGTCACGGCGTCACCGGCTCGTGTCATCAGCTCTTCATCGAAGGCACAAACAGCCTGCTCGTCGATTGCGGCCTGTTCCAGGGTGCGGAAACGGCGCCCGACGGCCGGTCGGGTCCCGACCAGCTGGAGATTCCCTTTCCCGTGGACCACGTCGGGGCGTTGATCCTGACCCATGTCCATATCGACCATTGCGGCCGCTTGCCCTGGCTGCTGGCCGCAGGCTTCAAGGGGCCGATCCTGTGCAGCGAACCCACGGCGCGCCTTCTGCCGACCGTGCTCGCCGACGCATTCGAGATCAGCGTGACCCGCGACAAGCGCCTGGTGGAGCGCTACCTGCAGATGATCGAAGCACGCCTGCGCCCCCAGCCCTACCGCCAGTGGCACACGCTCTACCGCAGCGCCACGGCCACCTGCCGCATCCGCCTGCAGCGCGCCGGACACATCCTGGGCTCGGTCTACGTCGAGGTCGAACTGTCTGGCAGTGCCTGGCCAACGCGCCGACGCGTGCTGTTCTCGGGCGACCTGGGCGCGCCGCATGCGCCCTTGCTGCCGGCCCCGCAACCGCCATGGCAGGCCGACATCGTCGTGCTCGAGAGCACCTACGGCGACCGCGTGCATGAGGACCGCAAATCGCGCCGCGAACGCCTGCGCGCCGTGGTCGAGCGCGCGCTGGAAGACGGCGGCACGGTCATCATCCCCGCCTTCAGCATCGGCCGCACCCAGGAACTGCTGTACGAGTTCGAGGACATCCTGCATCGCCAGCGCCAGAAGCCCGGTCCCAACGCGGCGCGCTGGGCCGGGCTTCCGATCTATCTCGACTCACCGCTGGCGAGCCGCTTCACCATGCTCTACCGCGAACTCCAGCCCTTCTGGGATGCGGAAGCGAAGGCCAGGGTGCGCGCCGGCCGCGAACCCCTGAACGACGCGCAACTGGTCGCGATCGATGCGCACGACGCGCATCTCGCCAACGTCCGCCGCCTCGCGCGCAGCGGCGAACCGGCGATCGTGATCGCCGCCAGCGGCATGTGCACGGGCGGGCGCGTCGTCAACTACCTGAAGGCGATGCTGAACGATGCACGCCACAACGTGCTGTTCGTCGGCTACCAGGCCCGCGGCACGCCGGGCCATGCAATCCAGACCTACGGCCCGCGCGGCGGCCATGTCGACCTCGACGGCGAGCGCATCGCGATCCGCGCCGGCATCCACACGCTGTCGGGTTATTCGGCCCATGCCGACCGCGATGACCTCACCCGCTTCATCACCCGCATGCGCCACCTGCCCGCCGAAGTGCGGCTGGTGCATGGCGAGGACACAGTGCGCGAGGCCTTCGCCGCGCACCTGCGGCAAGCAACCGGCAGCCAGGTGCGCGTGCTGGCCTGACTACTCCATGCCCCACTTCTGCAGGCGGTAGCGCAACTGGCGCAGGGTCATGCCCAGATTGCGCGCCGCCGCCGAACGGTTCCAGCGCGTATCCTCCAGCGCCTTGAGCACCCGCATGCGCTCGACCTCGGTGTCGTGACCGTCATGCTCGACAGCATCCGCCCCAGCCGTGGAGCCAGTCTCGGCTGCGGTTGCGTCGGGCCTGGCGGTCGCAGAGGAAAAGCAGGCCGGCTGCAGGTCGATGTCGTCCGGCCCGATCTCGTCGCCTTCGCACAGCGCGCAGGCGCGCTCGAGCAGGTTCTCGAGTTCGCGCACGTTGCCCGGAAAATCATGGCGCTGCAGCGCGACCATCGCCGCCGGGGAAAGCCGGCGCGGCGGGCCGCCTTCGCGCTCGGCGACCCGGGCCAGGATGTGCTCGGCCAGCGCAGGGATGTCCTCGGCGCGCTCGCGCAGCGGCGGGATGCGCAGCGTGATCACGTTGATGCGGAAGAAGAGGTCCTGACGGAACTTGCCATCGGCCACGAGCCGGGAAAGGTCCTGGTGCGAGGCGGACAGGATGCGCACGTCCACGGGCTCCTCCGCATGTGCGCCCACGGGCCGCACGGCCCGCTCCTGGATCGCCCGCAGCAGCTTGACCTGCATGGCCAGCGGCAGCTCGCCGATCTCGTCCAGGAACAGCGTGCCGCCGCTCGCGGCCTGGAACAGCCCTTCCTTGTCGGTCGCTGCGCCGGTGAAGCTGCCCTTGCGATGGCCGAAGAACTCGCTTTCCATCAGTTCGGGCGAGATCGCACCGCAATTCACCGGCACGAAGGGGCCGTTGGCGCGCGCGCCGAGCCCATGGATGAGACGCGCGATGACCTCCTTGCCGGTGCCGGATTCGCCGTGGATGAAGACCGGCGCCTGGTTGCGCGCGAGCTTCTCGGCCTGCGCGCGTAGCTGCAGGAAGGCGGGGGAACTGCCGATCAGCGTGCGTCCGCCGGGCGCGACGACAGCAGCCGAAGGCTCGAGCTTGAGGGCATGGGTGACGAGCTCCCGCAGGCGCTTGAGCTCGACCGGCTTGGTCACGAAGTCGAACGCACCCAGCTTGAGTGCACGGATGGCGGTCTCGATGCTGCCAAACGCGGTGATGACGGCCACCGGCGTGCTCGGCTGGCGCGCCTGGATGAACTCGACGAGTTCGAGCCCGTCGCCGTCCGGCAGGCGCATGTCGGTCAGGCACAGGCGGTAGCGACGACGCTCGATCAGCGCACGTGCCTCCTGCACCGAACCGGCCGTGTCACAGCCCAGCCCCATGCGCATCAGGGACAGCTCGATCAGTTCACGGATGTCGTCCTCGTCGTCCACCACGAGGACGTCGATCGAATCGGGACGATTGCGGCGTTCGGTGACGGTCATGGTCTTTGGCGCCCGCTGAGCATGAAGTTCGCACCCGGCCCGGCTGCCGCAAGCTCCAGCGTGGCATCGTTGGCCTCGGCCAGTTCGCGCGCGATGTAGAGCCCGAGCCCGGTGCCCTTGGGATGGGTCGTGAAAAAGGGTTCGAAAAGATGTCGCCGTGTCGCTTCATCCAGCCCCGGCCCGTCGTCCCGTACGTGCAGCACGATGCGCCCGCCTGCTTGCGGCAAGGCCTGCAGCTGCACCGCGCCGGGCTTGCCCGAACAATGGCGGCAGGCATTGGCCAGCAGGTTGTCGAGGATCTGGTGCAGATGGGCACGGTCGATCGCGAAGGTCAGCGTCGGATCGATGTCGACGTCGACGATATTGTGCTCCTCCGGATGGCGGAACACGCGCTCGTCGATCACCCCGGCCACGAACGCCGCAAGCGGCAGCGCCTCGGGCAAGGCCTGTTCGCGGCGCCCGAGCGCCAGCACATCGCGAATCATGTGCTCGATGCGCAGGGCGTTGTCGTTGATGATGCGCACCAGGCGGCTCTGCATCGCGGCGCGCTTTTCGTCGGCCAGCAGCTCCGCCGCCTGGGTGACGGCCGACAGCGGATTACGGATCTCGTGCGCCATGCTGGCCGTGAGGCGGCCGAGCGCGGCAAGCTTGATCTGCTGCAGCTGGCGCTGGATGTCCTCGAAGTCGGTCAGGTAAATCAGCGTGTCGCCGGCCGCGGCGCTTCCCGGCTCGCCGCACACCGCGCGACAACGCAGCAGCCGGCCGGCCGGCCCGATGCGCAGCAGCCGGCCCTCGTCCGCATCGCAGCGCAGCAGCACCTCGTCGAAGGCCGCGTCGATGTCGGTCAGGCGACGCCCTTCGATCATCGCCGGTCCCGCCTCGCACAAGCCCAGCAGCACCGCAGCCTGCGGGTTGGCCTGCAGCGCGCGGCCATCCTGGCTGGCGACGATCACGCCGTCCTGCATGTCGCGGATGATGCGTTCATTCACCGCCTGCTGCTTGGCCAGCAGCGCGCCGCGCTCGGCGGCCAGCGAGGCGTTGTTCTGCGCGCGCAGGGCAAGCAGGCGCGCGACGAGCGCGATGCCGAAGAAGCCGGTGCAGAAGATTCCGACCTGCAGGAAATCCACCGAATGGCCGCCCACCGCCAGCCGCCACGCATTCTCGACCAGTACCGCGAGCGTGGCGATCGAGGCGAAGAACAGCACCATGCGCCCTTCGGCGACCAGCCCGGCCCCGGCCAGGATCACCATCATCAGCACCGGCATGCCGCTGCGGTAGCCGCCGCTCGCCCACATGATCACCGACAGCGCGAGGATGTCGATGATGGCCTGCAGCGCGATGACGCGATCGACGCCGAAGCGGCGCTGGGCATCGGGGAAGCCGAGCGCGAGCACCGCGGCCAGATAGCCGATGGAGATGACGTTGAAGACGAGCGGCGCTTCGTTGCCGAGGCCGAATTCGCGCCCGGCGACGACGAACAGGCCGGCGAGGAGCAGCCGGAACAGGTTGAAGTAGCGCAGCGAAAGGCGGCGCGAACGCTCCGAGGCCTCGCGCACGTCAGTCGGCACGGGGTCCGGCGATACGGTGCGCATCTGAACAGTAGAAGCGGTCGCCATCGCGCACGCCCTCCGATTCGGGGACGTTGAGGCCGCAGTGCGCGCATTCCCTGATGCGCTCCGGCGCGGCAACGGCACGCCCGCCCGTCTTGCGGCCGTTCCGGCCCGCTGCCGCAGCCCGCTCCTTGGCACGGGCGATCGCGCGCTGCACCCACCAGATACCGGCCACGACGAGGATGAGGATGAGCAGATTGCGCACGATTCAGGGGGCGAGAAGGCACTCGCGGGCTGGATTGGAACGGCCGGATTCTAACATGCGCAAGGGTTGCGCCCCCGGCAGCGGATCGGACCGAGGGCGTCAGCGGCTGCCATCGCCACGCGGTCTTTGCGACAATGCCCGATCCTTCCGCAATCGCTTACGCCATGCCCCACTTTCCTGCCCCTGTCGCATCCCGCCTGCCCGGCGTCGGCACGACCATCTTCACCGTGATGTCGCGCCTTGCGCACGAATGCGGTGCGATCAACCTGTCGCAGGGCTTCCCCGATTTCAACGCCGAGGACCTGCTGTTCGAGCGCGTCGCACACTGGATGCGTGCCGGTCACAACCAGTACGCGCCGATGGCGGGCTGCCTGCCCCTGCGCGAGGCGGTGGCTGCCAAGGTGGAGGCGCTGTACGGCACGCGCTACGACGTCGAATCGGAGATCACGATCACCGCGGGCGCCACGCAGGCCCTGTTCACCGCGGTGACGGCCTGCGTGCGGCCGGGCGACGAGGTGATCGTGTTCGAGCCGGTCTACGACGCCTACGTGCCGGCGATCGAACTCGCGGGCGGCACGCCAGTGCGCCTGCAGCTGGCCGCACCGGACTACCGGCCCGACTGGGCAGTGGTGGCCACCGCGATCACGCCGCGCACGCGCATGATCATGATCAACACCCCGCACAACCCCACGGCCACGGTCTGGACGCGGGCCGACCTCGACCACCTGGCCGCGCTGACGCGCAACACCGGCATCGTCGTGGTGGCGGACGAAGTCTATGAGCACATCGTCTTCGATGGCGCCACGCATGCCAGCTGCGCCGCCCACCCCGAGCTGGCGGATCGCAGCTTCGTGGTCTCGAGCTTCGGCAAGACCTATCACATCACCGGCTGGAAGGTCGGCACCATCGTCGCGCCGCGCGAGCTGATGGCCGAGTTCCGCAAGGTTCACCAGTTCAACGTCTTCACCGTGAACACCCCGGTGCAGCTCGCGCTCGCCGACTACATGACCGACGCCTCGCGCCACCTCGGGCTGGCGGCCTTCTACCGGGCCAAGCGCGACTTCTTCCGCGACGCGCTGGCCGGCTCACGCTTCGAGCTGCTGCCCTCGCGCGGCACCTACTTCCAGCTCGCGCGCTACACCGGAATCTCGGCGCTCGGCGACGCCGCCTTCTGCCAGCACCTGACGCGCGAGGTCGGCGTCGCCGCGATCCCGGTGTCGGCCTTCTTTGCCGACGGCCGCGACGACCGTATCGTGCGCTTCTGCTTTGCCAAGAACGAGGCCACGCTGAGTGCCGCCTGCGAGCGGCTGCTGCGCGTGTGAGCGCGCGGGACACGCTTGCCACGCACCCTTGCCCCTTACCCGCATGAACCGCCGCCCATGACCGCCCAGCCAGCCCTCACACAGCCCACCTTTGTCCAGCCGATCCCGACCCTGCGCCGCGAGGGCGATCAGGTCCTCGTCCTCGACCAGACGCTGCTGCCCTTCCGCACCGAGACACGCACGCTGCGCACCCTCGCCGATGCCGCGCACGCCATCCGCAGCATGCAGGTGCGCGGCGCGCCGCTGATCGGCGCCACCGCGGCCTACGGCGTAGCCCTGGCGCTGCTGCACGAGGGCAGCGAGGACGCCGCCCTGGGCCGTGCGCTGCAGGTACTGGGCGCCACCCGTCCGACCGCGGTGAACCTGCACTGGGCACTGGCGCGCATGGCGCGCCGCCTGCGGCCACTGGCGCGCGCCGAACGCCTCGACGCAGCCTGGGCCGAGGCCGAGGCCATCCGCGCCGACGACGCCGCGACCTGCGACGCCATCGGCCGCCACGGCCTGGCGATCATCGAACGCATCGCCTCGCGCCGCCCCGGCCCGGTACGGCTGATGACGCACTGCAACGCCGGCTGGCTGGCCACCTGCGGCGCCGGCACGGCGCTGGCGCCGATCTATGCCGCGCAGGCCGCCGGCATCGCGGTGGAGGTCTTCGTCAGCGAGACTCGCCCGCGCAACCAGGGTCTGCTCACCGAATGGGAGCTGCGCGCGGCCGGCGTGCCGCACACGCTGATCGCCGACAACGCCGCCGGATTGCTGCTGATGCAGGGCGAGGTGGACATGGTGATCACCGGCGCCGATCGCATCGCCGCCAACGGCGACACCGCAAACAAGGTCGGCACCTACCTGAAGGCCCTCGCCGCGCAGGCCGCGGCAGTGCCCTTCTACATCGCCGCGCCCCACTCCACGCTCGACTTCGCCTGCCCCGACGGCCGCGCGATCCCGATCGAGGACCGCGGCGCGGACGAAGTCTGCGTGCTGCGCGGCCTGGCCGACGACGGCACGCTGGCCGAGGTCCGCCTGGCACCGGCCAGCACGCGCGCGGCCAACCCGGCCTTCGACATCACGCCCGCAGCGCTGATCAGCGGCATCGTCACCGAGCGCGGTATCGCGGCCGCAGGCGAGCTGGCGACCCTGTATCCGGAGGCGGCACGATGAGCGCAGACAAGGAAGACGACCGGGAGGATGCCGGACTGCGCAGCGCGCTGCTCGACACCCTGCGCGCGATGGGCAATGCACGCCTGAACGTCGGCACTGCCGGCAACGCCAGCGTGCGCCTGCCCGGCGCTGCACACGCGACCGTACGCATGCTGATCACGCCCAGCGGCGTACCGGCCGAGCGTTGCCGGCTGGAGGACATGGCCGTGGCCGAAGCCGACGGCAGTTACCACGGTCCGCTCGCGCCCTCGTCAGAGTGGCAACTGCACCGCGACATCTACGCCGCCTTCCCGGCCGCGGGTGCGGTGCTGCACGCGCATTCGCCCTTCGCCACCGCACTCGCCTGCCAGCGCGTCGAGATCCCGCCCTTCCACTACATGATCGCGCGCTTCGGCGGCAGCACCATCCGCTGCGCCGCCTATGCCACCTTCGGCACCCAGGCGCTGTCGGATGCGACCGTCGCCGCACTGCAGGATCGCAGTGCCTGCCTGCTCGCCAATCACGGCATGGTGGTCTTCGGTCGCGACCTCACGCACGCGCTGGCGCTGGCGATCGAGTTCGAGACCCTGTGCGAGCAGTACTGGCGCACGCTGCAACTCGGTGCGCCCGTGCTGTTGTCGGCGGCCGAGATGGCCGAGGTGTTGGAACGCTTCCGCTGGTACGGCAAGCCGCGCAGCTGAGCGCAGCCGCCGCGTCCGGCAAGCCGCTCAGCCCGCGCCGCGCGGCGAAGCGGCCTCCAGCACGCGCAACAGGCTGGACGTATCGTCCCGCCCCCAGCCTGCCCCCATCAGCGCATTGAGCTGCTGCCACACCTGGGCGGCAACCGGCAAGGGCGCGCCAAGCCGTGCCGCCTCGTCCATCAGGAGGGCGAAATCCTTGTGATGGAGCCGTGCCTCGACCCCGGCTGCGAAATCGCGTTCCACCATCTTCGCCCCCATCACCTCGAGCACCCGCGATCCCGCCGAACCACCCGACAGCGCCGTGCGCACCGCAGCGAGATCCACCCCGTGCGCGTCGGCCAGACGCATGGCCTCGGCGCAGGCCTGGATGGCGGCCACCATGATCATCTGATTGCAGGCCTTGGCCACCTGGCCGGCACCCGGCGGGCCGATATGGACGATGCGCTTGCCCATCGCCGCGAGCAGCGGGCGTACCCGTTCAAGCACGTCCGCCTCGGCGCCCGCCATGATCGCCAGCGTTGCGTCGCGAGCCCCCTGGCCGCCACCGGACACCGGCGCATCGACAAAACCGATGCCACGCGCGGCATGGCGTTCGGCCAGGGAACGCGCCATCGCCGGCGCAATCGTGCTCATGTCGACGTGGATGGCACCGGGCGCAAAGCCTGCGGCCAGTCCATCCGGGCCGAAGGCCAGGGCGTCGACGTCCGCGCTGGCGGTCACAATGGTGATCACCACCTCGCTGCGCGCGGCCAGTTCGGCCGGCGTCGCGTACAGCGGCACCCCCTCGGCGACCAGCGCTGCTGCCGACGCCGGGCGCCGCGCCCACACCGCCAGGTCGTGCCCCGCAGCCCGCAGGTGGCGCGCCATCGGCTCGCCCATCACGCCGAGCCCGATGAATCCGACTTTCATTCGCGATGCCCTCATTCGTCCGCACTGCCGCTCATGCGCTCGAGCAGCTTCAGCATCGCGATCGAATCGTCCTCGCCCAGGCCGCTGCCGACCATGGCGTTGAACATCTGCGCCGTCGCCGCCGACGACGGCAGCGCCAGACCGAGGCGATGGGCCTCGTCCATGACGATGCGCAGGTCCTTCTGGTGCATCCAGGCCTTGAAACCGGGCTTGAAGTTTCGATCGAGCATGCGCTGGCCGTGGTTCTCCAGAATGCGCGAGTAGGCGAAGCCGCCCAGCAGCGCTTCGCGCACCTTGGCCGCATCGACGCCACTCTTGTGGGCGAAGTTGAGGGCTTCGGCCACCGCAGCCACGCCCACGCCGGTGATGATCTGGTTACAGGCCTTGGCGACCTGGCCGGCACCGGCCGCGCCAATGTGGGTGGCCGACCGCCCCATCGCCTCGAACAGGGGCCGGACGCGCTCGAACGCAGCAACATCGCCGCCCGCCATGATCGTCAGCGTCGCGTTGATCGCGCCGATCTCGCCGCCCGACACCGGGGCATCGAGCGCCGTCACGCCGCGCGCGGCCAGACGTTCGGCGAGGGACTGCGCAGCGGCCGGCGCAATCGTGCTCATGTCGATGTGGATGTGGCCGGCCGACGCGCCGTCGGCGACACCGTCCGCGCCAAGCGTCACCTGCTCCACATCGGGCGCATCGGCCACCATGCTGATCGTGACCGGCGCGCGGCGCGCAAGCTCGGCGGCGCTCGCGCAGTCACCCGCGCCGGCCTCGAGCAGCGGCTGCATCGACGCACGCCGCCGGCTCCATACATGTACCGTGTGGCCGGCCTTGATGAGGTTGAGTGCCATGGGCCGCCCCATGAGGCCGAGGCCGATGAATCCGACATCCATTGGGGTGTATCTCCTTGTCCGGGGTTCGATGCGCGACACGCGCGGCGGGCTGGCAGGGCGGTGCAAACCTGCCCATAATCGCCGCCATGAACTACGGCCCAATGATCAAGGAAATCGGACGGGGCGCCAAGGGCGCGCGTTCGCTCGACACCGCCACCGCCGCCGCGCTGTTCGGCGACATGCTCGACGGCAAGGTCCCGGACATCGAGCTCGGCGCCATCCTGATCGCCTTCCGCATCAAGAGCGAATCGCTCGACGAACTGATCGGCTTCAAGCAGGCGATGGATGCGCGCACGGTGCAGGTCGCCGTGCCCGACGGCCCGCGCTGCGTCGTCCTGCCGACCTACAACGGCGCACGCCGGCAGGCCAACCTGATGCCGCTGGTGGCGATGCTGCTGGCGCGCGAGGGCGTGCCGGTGCTGATCCAGGGCCGCCACGACTTCGAGACCCGCGTCAGTCCCTTCGAGCTGCTCGCGGCCCTCGGCCTGCAGCCGGCGACCAGCGCGGACGAGGCATCACGCCGGTTGGCGACGGACCGGCTCGCCTGCATCGGCGTCGACAAGCTGCTGCCCGGACTCGATCCGCTGCTGGCGCTGCGCACGCGCATGGGGGTGCGCGCCAGCGGCCACACCGTCGCCAAGCTGCTCGACCCCTGCCGCAGACGCAGCGTGCGCGTGGTTGCCGTGACGCATCCGGAATATCTCGAGCGCATGGATGCCTTCCTGCGCGTCGATGGTGGGCGGTCGATGCTGCTGCGCGGCACCGAGGGCGAGATCTATGCCAATCCGCGACGCTGCCCGGAAATGCAGGTGTATGTCGACGGCAAGGCGTCGATCGGCGTGGCGGGCGAGGATGGCGGCGCGCCGCCGCTGGCCGGGCTGCCGGATGCACCATCGGTGCGCGAAAACGCCGAACTCATCCACGCCATGCTGCGCGGAGAAGCTGCCATCCCCGCGCCCATCCTGGCGCAGGTGGCGACGCTGAGGAAACTGGCGACCGCCTGAGCGACATTCATTTCAACGGATCGACCCCGGAGGCAGCACATGCACACACCGGATCAGCGGCACTTTGCCCGCATCCAGTTCCACCACGGCGCACAGCTTCTCCTTGACGGCAGGCGTACGGGCTGCGAAGTCGTTGACCTGTCGCTCAAGGGCGCGCTGCTACGGCCGGAGCAGGCGCTCGCGGTGGCGACCGGGGCAGTCTGTACCCTGGAGCTCGTACTCGACGACGGCGATTCGGTGGTGCGCATGGAAGGGTCGGTCGCCCATGCCGAAGCGGACCGCCTGGGCCTGGTGTGGTCCTCGATCGACATCGACAGCATCACCCATCTGCGCCGACTGCTCGAACTGAACCTGGGCGACGCAAGCCTGCTCGAGCGGGAGTTCGTCGCGCTGCGACGCGAGTGATCGCAGCGCTGACGTCGACACCGCCCGCGGCAGTCAGGTGGCGAGGCGGCCGGCGCGGTAATCGGCCACCGCCTGGTAGATTTCCTGCTCGGTGTTCATGACGAAGGGCCCGTACTGCGCGATCGGCTCGTTCAGCGGACGGCCGGCGATCAGCAGGACGCGGGTGTCGGGTCCGGCCACGATATGCACACCGTCGCTGCCCGCGTCGTTGGCGAGGATGGCCATGCGCCTGGCCGGCACCCGCGTGTCGCCCAGCGTCAATTCGCCACGATAGACATAGACGAAGGCGTTGTGCCCCGCAGGCAGTGCCTGCGTGAAGCACGCACCGGCCGGCAGGTGCAGGTCGAGATAGAGCGGCGCGGTGGTTTCGCGCGTGACCGCCCCGACGACGCCGTGGCTTTCGCCCGCGATGACCGTGACCTCGACGCCCTCCCCGGTCGCGAAGCGCGGCAGCTCGTCACCCGCGAAATCACGGTACCAGGGGGCGCACAGCTTGTCCTTGGCCGGCAGGTTCAGCCACAACTGGAAGCCTTCCATCAGGCCTTCTTCCTGCTGCGGGATCTCGGAGTGGATCACCCCGCGCCCTGCCGTCATCCACTGCACGCCGCCGTTCTCCAGCAGGCCTTCGTGGCCAGCGCTGTCACGGTGCCGCATGCGGCCGGCGATCATGTAGGTCACCGTCTCGAAGCCGCGATGCGGATGGTCAGGGAAACCGGCGATGTAGTCATCTGCCCTGTCGCTGCCGAAGGCATCGAGCATCAGGAACGGATCGAGCCGACGCTGCAGCGGCTGGGTCAGCACACGGGTGAGCTTGACCCCCGCGCCATCCGAGGTGGCCTGGCCGGCGACGAGACGCTCGACGTTGCGCGGGCGGATGACGGTTTCGGTGGGACGGATGGACATGACGGCTCTCCTCGAGTCGGGACGGGTATCGGAAATGTGCCGGGCACCGTGGCGCCCGGCCTCATCCTGGTGGGACGGCTGCCCGGCGATCAGGCCAGCGCTGCGGCCATGTCGGCCTCGGCTTCGGCAAAGCCCTGCTGCGCCGCGTCCTCGCCCATGTTCAGGCCTTCAGCATAGACAAGGCGAAGGTCGGTCATGCCGAGGAAGCCGAGCACGGTCTGCAGGAAGGGGGTCTGCGTGTCGGCCGGCGTGCCACGGTAGCGGCCACCGCGGGCGAAGGCGAGGATGACCTTCTTGCCCTTGATCAGGCCTTCGGGGCCGTTCTCGGTGTAGCGGAAGGTGACGCCGGCGCGGGCGATGGCATCGATCCAGTTCTTCAGCTGAACCGAGATGCTGAAGTTGTACATCGGCACGCCGATGACGATGACGTCGGCGGCCTGCACCTCGGCGATCAGCGCATCGCTCTGCGCGACGCGGGCGGCCTGTTCGGGCGTACGCTGCTCGGCCGGGGTGAACAGGGCGCCGAGCGCGGCTTCGTCGACCACCGGGGCGGGATTGCGGGCCAGGTCGCGCAGTACCAGCTTCGCCTGCGGATTGGCGACCTTCAGGCGGGCGACGATGTCGTTGGCGACACGGGTGGAGTTGGCGCCTTCACTGCGGGCGCTACCGTTGATCTGCAGGATGTTCATGTTCGCTCTCCGAGGGGGCTGTTGAGGTCCGGGTCTTGTTCCAGGACGGTGATGAGAGTCTAATCGTGCCGACCATAATCATTAACCCACCTTTATGCGCAACATTGTCCCGCAGGCGGAACAATACGACCCCAACGACCTGCTGATCTTCGCCCGCGTGGCCGAAGGCGGCAGCTTCACCGCCGCCGCCGAGCGCCTTGGCCTGCCCAAATCGACGGTTTCGCGGCGCATCTCGCAGCTCGAAGAACGCCTCGGCGAACGGCTGATGCTTCGCACGACACGCCGCCTGACGCTGACCGAGTTCGGCGAGGCGTTGCTGGAGCACGCGCGCCAGGTCGCGAGCGAGATCGACGCGGTGAAGGCGCTGGCCGAGAGCCGACAGGCGCGTCCGAGCGGACGACTGCGGGTGTCGATGCCGAGCGACTTCGCCAACCTGCTGCTGACCGACACCCTCGCGGCCTTTTCGGCGCTGCATCCCGCGGTGTCGCTGGAACTGGATCTGTCGCCACGTCGGGTGGACCTGCTGGGCGAGAACTTCGACGTGGCCATCCGCATGGGCGAGCTGCCAGACGACGCCTTGCTCGCCGCACGCCGCCTGGCCGTTTTCCCCAACGGGCTGTACGCCTCACCCACCTATCTCGCCGAGCATGGTGAGCCCGACCGGCCCGAGGTGCTCAACACGCACCGGGCGCTGCGGCTGCTGGCTCGGACCGGCGAACCGGTCGGCTGGACGCTCATACGCGGTGAGGACCGCTGGCAGGGCACGCCGCCGGGCAGCATTACGGCGAACTCGCCCGAGTTGCTGATCCGGTTGGCCCGGGGCGGCGCCGGCATCACCGCGGTGCCGGACTACTTCGCCGAACCCTATGTGCGCCGGGGCGAACTGCGCCGCGTGCTGCCGGACTGGTGCCTGCCCTCGCACAGCGCCTGGGCGGTGTTTCCAGGCCGCCGGCTGATGCCGGCCAAGACGCGCGCCTTCCTCGACATGCTGCAGACCGCACTGGGAACCTCTGCCGGCACGCCGCGCTCCGAGGGAGCATGACCTACAATGGGCGCCCGCCCTGGAATGCGAAACACGATGCCCCTGCTCCAAACCCTGCTGCGCCTGCCGGCGCGCGTGCTCTACCTCGCCCTCTTCGTCACCGCCATCGGGCTGCTCGGCTTCGGTCTCTATCTGCAGCACGTCAAGGGTCTCGAACCCTGCCCGATGTGCATCATGCAACGCTATGCCTTCCTCGGCGTCGCCCTGATTGCGCTGGTGGGTGGGCTGCACGGTCCGGGGCAGACCGGCAGCCGCGTCTATGCGGGACTGATCGGCCTGGGTGCGCTGACCGGCGGCAGCATCGCCGCGCGCCAGACCTGGATGCAGCTGTACCCGCCCGAAATCCCGGAATGCGGGCCCGGGCTGGAGTTCATGCTGGAGAGTTTTCCGCTCGGCGAGGCGCTGCCGATGATCTTCCGCGGCGCAGGCGATTGTGCCGCCATCGACTGGACCTTCCTCGGCCTGTCGATCGCCAACTGGTCGCTGGTGACCTTCTCGGCGACCGTGGCCTTCGCGCTGTGGATGCTGGTCCGGCGTGAGCCGGCCCGCTGAGGCGCGCCCTGAGGCGCGAACCCTGATCTGAACCGCCGCGCCGGACTTAATCGACCACGCGCACGATCCGCCCGCCGATCTCGTACCGGCCATCACCGAGGGCGTTGCAGCGGATCACTTCGAGCTTGGTGATGAGCGGCGGCCGGTCGGGCGTGGGCGACCCCTGCGGCCCGAGCACCGCAACGTCGATGACTTCGTTGCGCCCCGGCACATAGGCCGCATGCAGCGTCATTCCGCCGACCCCGATCTCGACGCAGACCGCATCGACCCGTTCGCCGTTACGCAGCGCGATGAAGGCGGGACAGCCCAGCGGCAGCCGCCGGTCGAGGCGTCGATCCTGGTACGGCGGAATGTCCTTCATGTTCATGTGCGTACGGGGCAGATCAGAATTACGCGATTCTAGCGCCACCAGCCGCCAGCAGCGCTGCCGCGCGCAGGGCTTTGCGCGCCGGCGTGCACAACATCACGCCGTGCGGGCGCATCCGGCCCGCCTCAGCTCGAACAACTTGCCTTCTCGTCCTTGACGCCGAGCTTGTGCAGGATGTTCACCAGCGGGCACAGGCCGGTGAAGGCGCTCTGGAACAGGTTGGCGCCGACGAAGGCGGTGAACCACAGGAAATGCTGGCTGACGAACAGCGGCGAGGCCTCGACGCCGAGCGCGAGCGAGATCAGGACAAAGCCGCCGGCGAAGGCGCGGACGTATTCATTGGTGGTCATGCGGAGTTCTCCTCGGGGTTTTGCAGGCGGGCGATGCGGCCGCGCATGGCCGCGTAGTACAGGACCGGGATCACCACCAGGGTGAGCACGGTGGACACGAAGATGCCGAAGATCAGGCTGATGGCCAGACCGTTGAAGATCGGATCGTCGAGGATGAAGATGGCGCCGATCATGGCCGCCAGCGCGGTGAGACCGATCGGCTTGGCGCGTACGGCCGCGGCGCGGATCAGCGCCTCGCCGAACGCCATGCCCTCAGCCACCTGCTGATTGACGAAATCCACCAGCAGGATCGAGTTGCGCACGATGATGCCGGCCAGCGCGATCATGCCGATCATCGACGTGGCGGTGAATTGGGCACCGAACAGCGCATGGCCGGGCATGACGCCGATGATGGTGAGCGGGATCGGCGCCATGATGATCAACGGCACCAGATAGCTGCGGAACTGCGCCACCACCAGCAGGTAGATCAGCACCAGGCCGACCGCGTAGGCGGCCCCCATGTCGCGGAAGGTCTCGTAGGTGATCTGCCACTCGCCGTCCCACTTGAGCTGGTAGCCGGCGTAGGGATCGTCGGGCTGGCGGATGAACCATTCGCCGAGCGTGCCGTGCAGCCCCGGCGCGCCCTCCAGCGCCATGCCATTGACGCGCGAACGGATGTCGAACATGCCGTACAGCGGCGAATCGAGCTTGCCGCCCATGTCGCCGGTGACATAGACCACCGGCAGCAAGTCCTTGCGGTACAGGATCTGCTCGCGCCGCGTTTCGGCGACCTGCACCAGTTCGGAGATCGCGATCAGCTTGCCATCGCGGGCACGCACCTGCATCGCCAGCAGGTTGCCGACCTCGGACTGGCGTACCGCCGGCAGCTGGATACGCACCGGGATCTCGTACTTGTTGTCGCCGCCATGCACCGGGGTGACGTTCTCGCCCGACAGGCCGAGGCGCACCACTTCGACGATGTCGGCCTGCGCCACGCCCATGCGCGCGGCCTTGGGCTGATCGACGCGCAGCACCAGCTTGGGCGCGTCCTCGTCCACCGTGTCGTCCACGCCGACGATGTCGGCAGTCGACTCGAACGCCGCGCGCACGCGCCGGGCCACCTCGAGCTGGCCGTCGTAGTCCGGGCCGTAGATCTCGGCGACGATCGGCGACATCACCGGCGGACCGGGCGGCACTTCCACCACCTTGGCGTTGCCGCCGTTGCGGCGCGCGATCTCGGTGACGGCCTCGCGCACCGACACTGCGATCTCGTGGCTCTGCCGGCTGCGCGCGGTCTTGTCGACCAGATTGACCTGGATGTCGCCCTGCTCCGGCGCGCTGCGCAGGTAGTACTGGCGCACCAGGCCGTTGAAGTTGATCGGCGCAGCGGTGCCGGCGTAGGACTGCCAGTCGGTGACCTCGGGCACGGTCGCCAGGTGCGCGCCGATCTCGTTGAGCACGCGCGCGGTGTCCTCGACCGGCGTGCCCACCGGCATGTCGAGCACGACCTGGAATTCGCTCTTGTTGTCGAAGGGCAGCATCTTCATGACCACGAGCTGCACCACCGGCAGCGCCACCGAGGCGCCGATCAGCGCCAGCACCCCGAGCCACAGCATCAGCCGGTTGCGGGCGCCGCGCTGCGCGTCGAGCATCGGCGTCATGATGCGGCGGAAGACGCCGTCGAGGCGCCGGGTCATCTTGTCCTCGCCCTCGTGGTGATGGGCATCGACGCCCTTCAGCATCTTCTGCGCCAGCCAGGGCGTCACGACGAAAGCCACGACCAGCGAGATGAACATCCCCATCGAGGCGTTGATCGGGATCGGGCTCATGTAGGGCCCCATCAGACCGGTGACGAAGGCCATCGGCAGCAGCGCCGCGATCACGGTGAAGGTGGCGAGGATGGTCGGTCCGCCGACCTCGTCGACCGCCTTCGGGATCAGCTGCCACAGCGGCGTGTCGGGCTCGAGCGTGTGCCAGCGGTGGATGTTCTCGACCACCACGATGGCGTCGTCCACCAGGATGCCGATCGAGAAGATCAGCGCGAACAGCGACACCCGGTTGAGCGTGAAGCCCCAGGCCCAGGACGCGAACAGCGTGGCGGCCAGCGTCAGCGACACCGCGATGCCGACGATGATCGCCTCGCGCCGGCCGAGCGCGAAGAACACCAGCGCCACGACCGCGGCGGTGGCGAAGGCGAGCTTGCCGATGAGCTGGTTGGCCTTGTCGTTGGCGGTCTTGCCATAGTCGCGGGTGACGGTGACCTCCACGCCTTCCGGGATGAGGCTGCCGCGCAGCTTGTCGAGGCGCTGCATCGCCGCCCGGGCGACGTCGGCGGCGTTGGCACCGGGCTTCTTCGACAGCGCGAGCGTGACCGCCGGGAACAGGCCCTGCTGCGCGATGCCACTCTGCTCCGCCGCGGCGCCGGTGCCGAACCAGACGTACTGCGAGGGCTGGTCCGGCCCGTCGCTTACCTCGGCCACGTCCCGCAGGAACACCGGCTTGCGGTCCTCCACGCCCACCACGAGCTTGCGCACGTCCTCTGCCGACTCGAGGTAGGTGCCGGTCTGCACCAGCACCTCACGGTTGCCGGACACCAGGCTGCCCGCCGGTTGCGAGGCGTTGGCCAGTTGCAGCGCGCCGCGCAGGTCCTGCGCGGTGATGCCGTGCGCGTTCATGCGCTCGGTGTCCATGTTCACCCGGATCACATGGCCGGGGCCGCCAATGGTGGCGACGTCGCGCGTGCCGGGGATGCGCTTGAGCTCGGTCTCGGTGGCGCGCGCGACCTGCTGCAGCTCGAAGCCGGCGCGCTCGATGTCGGCCGTCCAGAACGTGAAACTGACGATGGGCACGTCGTCGATGCCCTTGGGCTTGATCAGCGGCGTTCCCACCCCCAGTTGCGGCGACAGCCAGTCGGCGTGCGAATGCACGGTATCGTAGAGGCGGACCAGCGCCGTCTGGTTGGGCACGCCCACCTCGAACTGCACCGTGATCACCGCCATGCCGGGGCGCGACACGGTATAGACATGCTCCACGCCAGCGATGCGCGACAGCACCTGCTCGGCCGGTCGCGCGACGAGCGCCTCGACGTCGCGCGCCGAGGCCCCCGGGAAGGGCACCAGCACGTTGGCCATGGTGACGTCGATCTGCGGCTCTTCTTCCTTGGGCGTGATCAGCGTGGCGAAGATGCCGGCCAGCAACAGCACCAGAGCCAGCAAGGGCGTGATCGCATTGCGCTGGAACGCGGCCGCGATGCGGCCGGAAATGCCGAGGCGGTTTTCCATGATCGCCTCCCGGCTCAGCGCTCGGCCGCGGCCGCGCGGGCCTGGATGCCGGCCTGCACCGGATCGAGTGCCAGCGTCTCGTCGCCCTTGAGGCCGGACAGCACCTCCACCGTCTCGCCACCCTGCAGGACACGGCCAAGGCGAATCTGGCGCAGCGCGAAACCGTCTTGGCCGGCAGCGACATACACCGCGGTGAGTTCGCCGCGACGCAGCACCGTCTTGGCCGGAATCACGAGCGGCTGCGATGCGAGCGGCAGGACTGCAGCGGACTGGAAGTGAACGCGGGCGAAGCTGCCCGGCAACACGTTGCCGGTACTGCCCGGCAGATCGACGCGGACCCTGACGGTATGGGTGCGCGCATCGGCCGCCGGCAGCACGGTGATGGCGGCCGCCTCGATCAGGCGGCCATCCGACAGCTCCACGCTCGCCTTGAGCGGTCCGTCGCCCAGCAGCGCGAGGCGCTGGGGCGCCAGGTCGGCGACGGCGCGCATCTGCACAGGATCGTAGACCGTGAGCAGAGCCCGGCCGGGCTGGGCCATTTCGCCGGCCTCGATGTGGCGCTCGGCGACCAGACCGTCGAGCGGCGAGTCGACCGTGGCATAGCCCTGCACCGTCGACGCCTGCACGCGCGCCGCGCGCGCGGCACGCACCTGGGCCTCGGCCGCTTCGAAGCGGGTGCGAACGGCATCGAGCGCCGACTGGCTCAGGAACTTGCGCTCGACCAGGCTGCGGGCGCGGTCGTATTCGGCACGCGCGTTGATCAGCGCGGTCTGCGCCTGGGCGACATTGGCATCGGCCGCCGCCACCGCCGCACTGGCCTCTGCGGGGTCGATGCGCAGCAGCACCTGCCCCCTGCGCACGCGGTCACCGGCATCGACAGCAAGTTCCACGATGCGACCGGGCACCTGCGCTGCCAGCGTGGACTGGCGCACGGCCTCGATGCTGGCTTCCGCCGCCAGGCTGGCCGCCTGCACGCGGGACTCGATACGCACGGTCGGCAGCTCGGCGTGCGCCGACGCGATCGCGAGCACGCCAGCGAGCGCGAAGCCCGCACGCGCAAGCATGGGAATCAGGGAGATCTTCATGCGCATAAGTATATGCTTATATTTATGAAGATCAAGCACGTAGCAGAGCTACGCGCGCCCAGCGCAGTCAGCGCTCAGGAAACGCAGCTGCGCGCGTAATCGGCCATTGCGGCGACAACCGGTTCGGCCTCGCCGGCCGCCGTCGCGAGCGTGATCGCGCACTGGGGATGCGCCTGCCGCACCTCGTCCAGCAGCAGCGGCAGGTCGCGCTTGAGGTGGCCGCCCTGCGCCAGGAAGATCGGCACGACCGCAATGTGGCGCGCTCCGGCGGCCGCCAGCGTGGCGACGGCCTCGGGCAGCGTGGGTTGCATGAACTCGAGGAAGGCGAGTTCAACCGGAGTCGCGTCGGGCTGGGCGAGCATGCGCTCACGGATGCGCCGCATCGGTCCGGCCCATTCGGGATCGCGCGCACCATGGCCGAACAGCACCACGGCAGAAGATTCGGTAGGCGAGGTCTGGCTCATGCTTCAACTCCGGTCAAAGTGAGCTCCGACTCGCGGAACCCGTGATCGTTCGTGATCCTCAACCGGCCAGCCGTGCCCGCCCCGCGCGCAGCAGGTGCTCGATGGCACGCGACACACAGAACAGCCCGACGCTTGCGGTCATGGCCATGCTCGAGCCGTAGCCGGCACAGGCCAGCCCGTGGAGGCCGCGCCGCGTGGCTGGCGCGTCCGCTGCCGCGATCTCGCCGACGTCGCAGGCGCTCGCGGCAGGATAGCGCAGCGGTTCGGTGGAAAACACCGCCTCGATGCCGAACCGCTTCTTCGGGTCGCGCGTGAAGCCATGCTCCTTGCGCAGACGCGCACGCACCTTCGACAGCAGCGGATCCTGCAGCGTGCGGGCCAGATCATCCACACGGATCTGCGCCGGATCGAGCTTGCCCCCGGCGCCGCCGGCCATGACCAGCGGCAGCGCGCGCGCGCGGCAGGTGGCGGCGATCGCCACCTTGGCGCGGACGTTGTCGATGGCATCGACGACGACGTCGAAGCCGTGCAGCAGGGCCCCGGCGTTCTCGACCGTCAGGAAGTCCTCGACCGTGTCGACACGGCAGTGCGGGCTGAAGGCCGCGATACGCGCGGCCATCGCCTGCACCTTGGCCTGGCCCAGCGTGGTGTCGAGCGCATGCACCTGTCGATTGATGTTGGACTCGGCAACGTGGTCGAGGTCGATCAGCGTGAGGCGCCCCACGCCGCTGCGGGCAAGCCCCTCCGCCGCCCAGGAGCCGACGCCGCCGATCCCGATCACGCAGGCATGCGACGCGGCCAGCGCGTGCGCCGCCCCTTGGCCATAGAGACGATCGATGCCGCCGAAGCGGCGCTCGGCATCGACCTCAGGCAAATCGGACGCAGTGGCAGGCAAGGCGGGGACCGGCGACATCGGGCAGCGGCCCTGCTCAGGCCGGCTGGGCTTCGACGGCGCGCTGGCTGTCGAGCCACACGCCCAGACCCTGCGCATTGAGTTCGAGGTCCATGCGCAGCAGCTCGAGCGTCTGCTCCTCGTCGAGCGCCCATTTCTGGCGGTCGGTCTCCTCGCGCATCACCTGTTCGAGACCGGCGAGGATCTCGACGTGGCGTGCGACACCGTCGCCACGCGCAGCCTGCGCCACAGCGACCATGGCATCGATCAGGCGATGGAGATCGGCCGCGAGGCGCGGCACGTCGGTGACGCGGCTGTAGTGGGTCAGGTACATGGCCTGCGGCTGCATGGCCATCATGCGGTCGATCGACTCGTGCATCGCCTGCGGATCGAACTGCGTCGGCGTCGTGGTCGGCACGACGAAGGCGCGCCCGTCCACATCGAGTTCGCGATAGGACAGGCCGAAGGTATCACCGGTGAAGAAGGCGCGGGCGGTGTTGTCCCAGATGCAGATGTGGTGGCGCGCATGACCCGGGGTGTCGAAGACGCGGAAGCGACGGCTGGCCAGGCGCAGCTCCAGCCCGTCGGTCGCGGGCACGATGCGCTCGGCGGACACCGGCACCAGCCGGCCATACAGCTGATAGGCGCGCTCGGCGCCGTAGACGGCCGAAGTGCCTTCCCACAGTTTGCTCGGATCGACCATGTGACGCACGCCGCGCGGGTGCACCAGCAGCTTCGCATTGGGCAGCGCACACATCAGGCTGCCGCCCCCCCCGGCATGATCGAGGTGGATGTGGGTCAGCATGACCCAGTCGACGTTCTCCGGCGGGATGCCCAGCGCAGCGAGTGCCGAGAGCACGCGCGGCACGGAGTCGTTGCTGCCGGTATCGACGACCGCCGCCCGCCCCTCCTCGACCACGATATGGATGGCGGCCAGCAGCGGCCGGCCATAGCCGGATTCGAGGGCATAAATGCCGTCGGACTGGCTGATGAGTTCGTTCATTGTTCTCCCTCCTCGTACCGCAACTTTGGGTTCGAACGCCCAAATTCAATCCTAGGCGCGAGATACGCCCGCGCCCCGGACACACGTCACGTTGTGCAGCGCACTCGTGTCAGAACGGGATGTCGTCGTCGAAATCACCGAAGCCAGACGAGGACGGCGCAGGCTGCGACTGCGGACGCGGCGCGGCAGCCGGAGCCTGCTGGCGCGGGGCCGCTGCGGGAGCGTCGTAGCCGCCGTCGTTGCCGCGCATCGGCGCGTCACCGCCTTCGCGGCGGCCGAGCATCTTCATCTCGTCGGCGCGGATCTCGGTGGTGTAGCGATCCTGACCGCTCTGGTCCTGCCACTTGCGGGTGCGCAGGCTACCTTCGATGTAGACCTGGCTGCCCTTGCGCAGATACTGGCCGGCGATCTCGGCGAGCTTGCCGTAGAACGTCACACGATGCCACTCGGTGGCTTCGCGGCGTTCGCCGGTGTTCTTGTCGCGCCAGTTCTCGGTGGTCGCCAGGCGGATGTTGCAGATGGCGTCGCCGGACGGTGCGAAGCGGCTTTCGGGATCGGCGCCGAGGTTGCCGATCAGGATGACTTTGTTGACGGATGCCATCGGGTTTCTCCTAGGTGTGCAAGTGGCTGCGCGATGCGCAGCGAAAAATTCAGTCCCGCGTCGGTGCGGGTACGACACGCAGCGGCGGCGGGTTCATGCTGGTCGACAGCACCAGCCAGGCCAGCGCCAGCACGCCGCAGAACAGGCTGACGGCACCCGCGCCGAAACGCTGCCCCAGCCAGCCGCCGAGCAGGCCACCGAGGAACAGGCCGACGGACTGCAGGGTGTTGTAGACCCCGAGCGCGGTGCCCTTCGCATGCGCGGGCGCGATGCGCGAAATCCACGACGGCTGCGTCGCCTCGAGCACATTGAAGGCGACGAAGAAGAGCGTCAGCAACAATGCCAATGGTATCAGCCCATCACCGATCAGCCACAGTCCGAACTGAACCAGTGCCAGCAATCCGACCGCGGCATTGAACACCGGTTTCATCAGGTTGCGGCGTTCGGCAATGATCACCGCCGGCACCATGACGACGAAGGACAGCAGCACCGCCGGCAGGTAGACCTTCCAGTGCTCGGGCACCGGCAGGCCGCCGCTCGACACCAGCGCGGCCGGCACCATCACCCACATCGTGGTCTGGATCAGGTGCAGCGCGAACACGCCGAAGTTCAGCCGCATCAGCTGGCCATCGCGCAGCACGTCGATGAAGCGTCCGCCGTTGGAACGCGGCACCGGCGGCGCCTCCGGCACGACCCACAGCAGCACGCCAATCGCACCGAATGCGAGCACCGCCGTCAGCCAGAAGATTCCGTCCATGCCGATGGCGGCATACAGCAGCGGCGCCGCCACCATCGACAGCGCGAACACCAGGCCGATCGAAGACCCGATCATCGCCATGACCTTGGTGCGATGCTGGTCGCGCGTGAGATCGGCGGCCAGGGCGGTGACGGCGGCCGAGATGGCACCCGCGCCCTGCAGCACACGCCCGGCGATGATCATGTGGATGCTGTCGGCCAGGGCTGCCACAACGCTGCCGAGCACGAACAGCACGAGGCCGAAGACGATGACCGGCTTGCGACCGAACCGGTCGGACGCGGCACCATAGGCGATCTGCAGGCAGGCCTGGGTGAGCCCGTAGGCGCCGATCGCCAGACCCACCAGCGTCAGATTGTCACCGCCCGGGATGCCCGCCGCGTGCACCGCGAACACCGGCAGGATCAGGAACAGGCCGAGCATGCGCAGCGCGAAGATCGCGGCCAGGCTCATGCCTGCGCGACGTTCGGCGGAAGTCATCGGATCTCGCGACGGAACGGACATGCAAAAGGCCGGTTGCGATAAAGCGGCGAATTCTAACATTTCCCCACCCTTGGCTCACGGATTGCGTTGGCCCGGACAGGCGTTCTCTCTTATAGTTTCGGGTTACCTACCGCCAGCCCTGCCGCCATGGACGAGATCCGCATCCGCGGTGCCCGAACCCACAACCTGAAGAACATCAACATCGATCTGCCGCGCAACCGGCTGACGGTGATCACCGGGCTGTCGGGCTCGGGAAAGTCTTCGCTGGCGTTCGACACGCTCTACGCCGAAGGGCAGCGCCGCTACGTCGAGTCGCTGTCGGCGTATGCGCGCCAGTTCCTGCAGCTGATGGAAAAGCCGGACGTGGACCTGATCGAGGGTCTGTCGCCGGCGATCTCGATCGAGCAGAAGGCCACCAGCCACAACCCGCGCTCCACGGTCGGCACGGTGACCGAGATCCACGACTACCTGCGCCTGCTCTACGCCCGCGCCGGCACGCCGCACTGCCCGGATCACCCCGAGCACGCGCTGGAAGCGCAGAGCGTGGCACAGATGGTGGACCACGTGCTGGCGCTGCCCGCCGAGACACGGCTGATGATCCTGGCGCCGGTCGTGGCGGGCCGCAAGGGCGAGCAGCACGACCTCTTCGCCGACCTGCGCGCCCAGGGTTTCGTGCGCGTACGCGTCGATGGCGAAGTGATGGAGCTCGATGCGATGCCGCCGCTGGAGAAGGGCCGGCGCCACGACGTCGAGGTCGTCATCGACCGCCTGAAGGTGCGCGACGACGTACGCGGACGCATCGCCGAGTCCTTCGAGACCGCGCTGACGCATGCCGACGGACGCGCGATCGCGGTCGAGATGGACTCCGGCCGCGAGCACCTGTTCTCGGCCCGCTTCGCCTGTCCGGTGTGCAGCTTCGCGCTCGCCGAACTCGAACCGCGGCTGTTCTCGTTCAACAATCCGGCCGGCGCCTGTCCCAAATGCGACGGCCTGGGTCAGGTCGATTTCTTCGATCCGGCGCGCGTGGTCGCCCACCCCGAGCTGTCGCTGGCAGCGGGCGCGATCCGCGGCTGGGACCGTCGCAACCAGTTCTACTTCCAGATGCTGGCCAGCTTGGCAGCGCATTACGCCTTCGACATCGAGGCTGCGTTCGAGACCCTGCCAGAGCGCGTACGCGGGGTCGTGCTGCACGGTTCGGGCAAGGAGAAGATCGCCTTCCGCTACATGGCGGACAACGGCCGCATGGTGCTCAAGGAGCACCCCTTCGAGGGCATCATTCCCAACCTCGAGCGGCGCTTCCGCGAGACCGACTCGATCGCGGTGCGCGAGGAACTGACCAAGTACCGCGCGACCCAGCCCTGCCCCAGCTGCCATGGCAGCCGGCTGCGCAGCGAGGCGCGCCACGTGCTCATTGGCGGGCGTGCACTGCACGAGGTGGGGCATCTGCCGCTCGGCGAATGCCGCGACTTCTTTGCCGGCCTGAACCTGAGCGGCGCGCGCGCCCAGGTCGCCGACAAGATCGTCAAGGAGATCGCCGACCGCCTGAGCTTCCTGATCAACGTCGGCCTCGACTACCTGTCGCTCGACCGTTCCGCCGACACCCTGTCGGGGGGCGAGGCCCAGCGCATCCGCCTCGCCAGCCAGATCGGCTCAGGCCTGACCGGCGTCATGTACGTCCTCGACGAACCCTCGATCGGCCTGCACCAGCGCGACAATGACCGCCTGCTGGCGACCCTGGCGCAACTCCGCGACCTCGGCAACACCGTGATCGTCGTCGAGCACGACGAGGATGCGATCCGCAGCGCCGACTATCTCGTCGACATGGGGCCCGGCGCAGGCGAGCACGGCGGCCACGTCATCGCGCACGGCACCCCGGCCGAGGTCATTGCCGATCCATCCTCCGTCACGGGCGACTATCTCTCCGGGCGTCGTGCCATCGCCGTCCCGTCACGCCGCACTGCGCCCGACGAGACGCGCCAGTTGCGCATCATCGGCGCCCGCGGCAACAACCTGAAGAACGTGGAGGTGTCGCTGCCACTGGGTCTGCTGACCTGCGTCACCGGCGTATCGGGATCGGGCAAGTCGACCCTGATCAACGACACCTTGGCCGCCGCCGCCTCGCGCCAGCTGTACAAATCCGCCACCGAACCGGCCCCGCACGAAGCCATCGAGGGCCTCGACGCCTTCGACAAGGTCATCAATGTCGACCAGTCCCCGATCGGCCGCACTCCGCGATCCAACCCCGCCACCTACACCGGCCTGCTGACACCGATCCGCGAACTGTTCGCCGGCGTGCCGGAGGCGCGCGCACGGGGCTACGGACCGGGACGGTTCTCCTTCAACGTCCGCGGCGGCCGTTGCGAGGCCTGCCAGGGCGACGGCCTGATCAAGGTCGAGATGCACTTCCTGCCCGACATGTACGTGCCCTGCGACGTCTGCCACGGGAAGCGCTACAACCGCGAGACCCTCGAAATCCGCTACAAGGGCCGCAGCATCCAGGAAGTGCTGGAGATGACGGTCGAGCAGGCACTGGAGTTCTTCGCCCCCGTGACGACCGTCGCACGCAAGCTCGAAACCCTGATGGACGTCGGCCTCGGCTACATTCGCCTGGGCCAGAGCGCCACGACGCTGTCAGGTGGCGAAGCCCAGCGTGTGAAGCTCGCGCTCGAGCTCTCGAAGCGCGACACCGGCCGCACGCTCTACATCCTCGACGAACCCACCACGGGCCTGCACTTCCAGGACATCGAACTGCTGCTGAAGGTCCTGCACCGCCTGCGCGACAACGGCAACACCATCGTCGTCATCGAGCACAACCTCGACGTCATCAAGACCGCCGACTGGATCATCGACATGGGCCCCGAGGGGGGCGCCCGCGGCGGCACTGTGGTCGCCTGCGGCACACCGGAAAGTGTCGCAGCGCATCCGCAGAGCCACACGGGCCGCTACCTCGCCAAGGCCCTTGCCGGCGGCGGCGCTGCACACGCCTGACCCAAGCCCGCGGGTCAGGCGCGTTTCAGGTCTTGCGGTAACCGAGCGGATTCATGCTCTGCCAACGCCACGCATCCGCGCACATCGCATCCAGATCTCGCTCAGCGCGCCAGCCGAGCACCGACTGCGCCCGCGCCGGATCCGCCCAGCAGGCCGCGACATCCCCGGGGCGGCGCGCGACGATATCGAACGGCACCGGCCGGCCCGACGCCTTCTCGAAAGCGCGCACCATCTCCAGCACGCTGTAGCCCCTTCCGGTTCCGAGGTTGAGCGTCGTCACGCCCGCCAAGGTGTCGATGCGCTCGAGCGCGCGCAGATGCCCCAGCGCCAGATCGACGACGTGGATGTAATCGCGCACGCCGGTACCGTCCGGCGTCGGATAGTCGTCGCCGAAGACCCGAAAGCGTGGCAAACGCCCCACCGCGACCTGGCTGACGTAGGGCATCAGGTTGTTCGGAAGCCCGTCCGGATCCTCCCCGATGCGGCCGCTGGCGTGCGCTCCGACCGGGTTGAAGTAGCGCAGGAGCACGATATGCCAGCGCGGGTCAGCAGCGCCGAGGTCGCGCAGCATCTGCTCCCCCATGAGCTTTGTCCAGCCGTATGGATTTGCCGCCGCGGTCGGGAAGCTTTCGTCAATCGGCACGCTCGCCGGGTCACCGTATACGGTCGCCGACGAACTGAACACGAGCTTCCGGCAGCCTGCGGCCTCCATCGCCTGCAGCACCGCGAGCAATCCGTTCAGGTTGTTGTCATAGTAGGCGAGCGGCTGCGCGACCGACTCACCGACCGCCTTCTTCGCCGCGAAGTGAACGACCGCGTCGATCTCGTGCGTGGCAAACACCTCACCCATCAACCTGCGATCACGGACATCGCCGCGGATGAAGGCGCGCAATCGACGCCCGGCCAGCTCCTCGATCCTCCGCACCGCCTCCGGCGACGCGTTGGACAAGTCGTCGACGATCACAACGTCTTGCCCCGCACTGAGCAACTCCACACACGTATGCGAGCCGATGTAACCCGCTCCACCGGTAACCAACGTCACAGCCATTTCGTGCCTCTCCACCACCACACTAACCGCAGGCGAAAAAAAACCGGGCGATTGCCCGGTTTCCTCTACTTCACGACCCGACTCAGGCCGCTTCGCCTTCCACGTCGACCGCTTCCCCATCCGGGCGATCCAGCAGTTCGACAAACGCCATCGGGGCGTTGTCGCCATCGCGGAACCCGCACTTCAGGATGCGCAGATAGCCGCCATTGCGGGTGGCGTAGCGCGGGCCCAGTTCGTCGAACAGCTTCACGACCATATCGCGGTCGCGAAGACGGTTGAACGCCAGACGGCGGTTGGACAGGCTGGGCTTCTTGCCCAGGGTGATCATCGGCTCCACCACGCGGCGAAGTTCCTTCGCCTTCGGCAGGGTCGTCTTGATCACTTCGTGACGCAGCAGCGAGTTGGCCATGTTGCGGAACATCGCCTGGCGGTGGCTGCTGGTACGATTCAGCTTGCGAAGACCATTACGGTGACGCATTTCAATTCCTCACTTGCCCGGCGTCTCAACCGAGCTTCTCAAGCCCGGCCGGCGGCCAGTTTTCCAGTTTCATGCCAAGGGTGAGACCGCGCGAGGCCAGCACTTCCTTGATCTCGTTCAGCGACTTGCGACCCAGGTTCGGGGTCTTCAGCAGTTCCGTCTCGGTACGCTGAATCAGATCGCCGATGTAGTAGATGTTCTCGGCCTTCAGGCAGTTGGCCGAACGCACCGTCAGTTCCAGATCGTCGACCGGACGCAGCAGCACCGGATCGATCGTGACCTCGGGCTTCGTCACCTGCGGCGCAGCCGTGCCTTCCAGCTCGGCGAACACCGACAGTTGGTCCATCAGCACGCGCGCAGCGTAGCGGATGGCCTGCTCGGGATCCACGGCACCATTGGTTTCGATGTCGATGACCAGACGATCCAGGTCAGTGCGTTGCTCGACGCGAGCGCTCTCGACCAGATAGCTGACGCGACGCACCGGGCCAAACGACGCATCAAGGACGATGTGACCGATCGCCTTGCTTTCGGCATTGACCGGACGGACGTTGCCAGGCACGTAGCCGCGACCTTCCTCGACCTTGATCTGCATGTCCAGCGTGCCGCCAGGCGCGATGTGCGCGATGACGTGGTCGGGGTTGATGATCTCGACGTCATGACCCAGCTCGATGTCGGCCGCCGTAACGACGCCTTCGCCCGACTTGGCCAGACGCAGGGTGACTTCGCTACGGTTATGCAGCTTGAACACCACACCCTTGAGGTTCAACAGCAGATCGACGATGTCTTCGCGGACGCCATCCAGCGTGGAGTACTCATGGAGGACTCCCTCGATCGTCACTTCGGTCGGTGCATGACCGGGCAGCGACGACAGGAGGATGCGCCTCAGCGCATTCCCCAGCGTGTGACCGAAACCCCGCTCGAACGGCTCCATCGTCACCCTCGCCTGTACCGGCGAGGTGCTCTGGACGTCGATGATGCGCGGTTTCAGCAGTGCATTGCTTTGCATCAGCATTCCCTCGGAACTAGAAGAGGATCAGCCCCCGATTAACGGGAGTACAGTTCCACCACCAGGCCTTCATTGATCGTGGGCGGCAGTTCGGAACGAACCGGGTAGGCCTTGAAAACGCCCTTACCGGCCTTCGTGTCGACATCCAGCCACTCGGGGAAGCCACGCGAAGCAGCCGCTTCCAGCGCAGCCTTGACCCGCAGGTGACCACGCGCACGTTCGGTCAGCTCGACAACATCACCCGGACGCACGACGTACGACGGGATGTTCACGCGCTTGCCATTCACCAGCACGCCATTGTGACGCACGACCTGACGCGCCTCGGCACGCGAAGCGCCGAAACCCATGCGATACGCAACAGAGTCCAGACGACCCTCGAGCAGTTGCAGCAGGTTCTCACCGGTCTGACCGCGACGACGGTCCGCCTCGGCGTAGACCTTGCGGAACTGGCGCTCGAGCACGCCATAAAGACGACGGATCTTCTGCTTTTCACGCAGCTGCACGCCATAACCCGACAGACGCTGACCCGAGCGCTGGCCGTGTTGGCCAGGCGCGTAGGCACGGCGCTCGATGGCGCACTTGTCGGTGAAACACTTTTCGCCCTTCAGAAACAGCTTTTCGCCTTCGCGACGGCACTGACGGCACTTGGGATCGAGATTACGAGCCACTTATCAACTCCTTGTCAGATACGGCGCTTTTTCGGCGGACGGCAGCCGTTATGCGGGATGGGGGTGATGTCCGTGATGCTGGAAATCTTGATCCCCAGCGCGTTCAGCGCGCGAACGGAAGACTCGCGACCCGGACCGGGGCCCTTGATACGCACTTCCAGGTTCTTGATGCCGCATTCCTGCGCGACCTTGCCAGCCGCTTCGGCCGCTACCTGCGCAGCGAACGGCGTGCTCTTGCGCGAGCCCTTGAAGCCAGCGCCGCCGGACGTTGCCCACGAGAGAGCATTGCCCTGACGGTCGGTGATGGTGATGATCGTATTATTGAAGCTCGCGTGAACGTGGGCGATACCCTCAGCCACGTTCTTCTTGACCTTCTTACGAACCTTCGTTCCAGTCTTAGCCATTATCGGTTCCTATTACTTCTTGCCGGCGATCGCCTTGCGGGGACCTTTGCGGGTACGCGCATTCGTACGAGTGCGCTGACCCCGCAGCGGCAGGCCGCGACGATGACGCACGCCGCGATAGCAGCCCAGGTCCATCAGTCGCTTGATGTTCATCGTCACTTCACGACGCAGATCGCCCTCAACAACGAAACGACCGACTTCGTCACGCAGCTTTTCCATGTCCGACTCGGTCAGATCCTTGATCTTCGTCGAGCGAACGATGCCTGCGGCGTCGCAAATCTTCTGAGCACGCGTACGGCCGATCCCAAAGATTGCGGTCAACGCGATCTCGGCGTGCTTGTGATTGGGAATGTTTACCCCAGCAATACGGGCCATCCGTCTACCCCAAAACGCGAAACATTAAATTTTAATAGCTAGAGTTGACTTAATCAACCCTGGCGCTGCTTATGCCGCGGATCGGTGCAGATGACGCGAACGACACCTTTGCGGCGGATGATCTTGCAATTGCGGCAAAGCCGCTTGACTGAAGCCTGGACTCGCATGTTCTTGCTCCTGTTTCTCTATTCTCACTTGGTCCGGAACACGATCCGGCCCTTGGTCAGGTCGTAAGGGGTCAACTGCACCGTAACCTTGTCTCCAGGGAGGATGCGGATGTAATGCATGCGCATCTTGCCGGAGATGTGGCCGAGGACCATGTGTCCGTTCTCGAGCCTTACGCGGAACGTTGCGTTGGGGAGGTTTTCCGTGACCTCGCCCTGCATCTCGATGACATCTTCCTTGGCCATGTCTTACCGGGTCGGGAGACCGGCCCCCTTGAAGTTCGCCTTCTTCAGCAGACTCTCGTACTGGTGCGACATCACGAACGCCTGAACCTGTGCCATAAAGTCCATCGTGACGACCACGATGATCAGCAGGGAGGTGCCACCGAAGTAGAACGGCACGTTCCACTTCAGGATCAGGAACTCGGGCAGCAGGCAGACCAGGGTGATGTACACCGCGCCGGCCAGCGTCAGCCGCATGAGAATCTTGTCAATGTAGCGAGCGGTCTGATCGCCCGGGCGGATCCCCGGAACGAACGCCCCACTCTTCTTCAGATTGTCGGCCGTCTCGCGAGCGTTGAACACCAGCGCCGTGTAAAAGAAGCAGAAGAACACGATCGCCAGCGCGTACAGCATCACGTAGATCGGTTGCCCCGGAGACAACGTGGATGCGATGTCCCGCAGCCAGTACATCCCCTCGGAAGAGCCGAACCACTGCCCCAGCGTCGCCGGGAACAGGATGATGCTCGACGCGAAGATCGGCGGAATCACGCCGGACATGTTCAGCTTCAGAGGCAGGTGGGAACTCTGACCACCGTAAACCTTGTTGCCGACCTGCCGCTTGGCGTAATTCACCAGGATCTTCCGCTGCCCCCGCTCCACGAACACCACGAAGCCCGTCACCAGCGCCACCAGCACGCAGATGAACAGCGCGGTGAAAGGATGCATCGACCCAGTCCGAACCAGTTCGAACAGACCACCGATCGCACTCGGCAAGCCTGCTGCGATGCCTGCGAAGATGATGATCGAGATACCGTTGCCGATGCCACGTTCCGTAATCTGCTCGCCCAGCCACATCAGGAACATCGTCCCCGTGACGAGCGTGGCGACGGTGACGAAACGGAACATGAGTCCCGGTTCCAGCACGAGGCCAGGCTGCCCTTCAAGCGCGATCGCGATACCCAGCGACTGCGCGAAGGCCAGCACGAGCGTACCGTAGCGCGTGTACTGGGTGATCTTCCGACGCCCCGCCTCACCCTCCTTCTTGAGCGCCTCCAGCGTAGGCACCGCCACCGTCATCAGTTGCATGATGATGGAGGCCGAGATGTAGGGCATGATGCCCAGGGCGAAGATCGTGAAGCGCGACAGCGCGCCACCCGAGAACAGGTTGAAGACGCCGAGAATGCCGCCCGCCTGCGACTGGAACAGCTCAGCCAGCCGCTCGGGATCGATACCCGGGACGGGGATGTGCGCACCCAAACGATAGACGATGAGCGCGCCCAGCAGGAACAGAAGGCGACGCTTGAGGTCGCCGAACCGCCCCGGATTGCCCAGCGTGGCAGAAGGAGTAGCCACAGCCTGTCCCTTTATTACTCAGCCGACACGGAACCGCCGGCAGCTTCGATCGCTGCCTTGGCACCCTTGGTCGCACCGACGCCGCGCAGCACAACCTTGCGGTTGATCTCGCCCGACAGAACGACCTTCGCGGACAGCGCATCGCCCGGAACCACACCTGCCTGCATCAGCGTCAGCAGGTCGATTTCCTCGACCGGCACGGCTGCAAGTTCAGACAGGCGCACTTCCACGTTGCGGGCACGCGTCAGCGAGACGAAGCCACGCTTCGGCAGGCGACGCTGCAGCGGCATCTGACCGCCTTCGAAGCCCGTCTTGTGGAAACCGCCCGCGCGGGATTTCTGACCCTTGTGGCCACGGCCGCAAGTCTTGCCCAGGCCGCTACCGATTCCACGCCCGACGCGCTTGGCGACGGTCTTGGAGCCAGCTGCGGGCTTGATGGTATTCAGGCGCATATCAACCCTCACACTTGACCAGGTAGGACACCTTGTTGATCATGCCGCGCACCTCGGGCGTATCCGCCAGCTCAACCGTGTGGTTGAGTCGGCGCAGACCGAGCCCGCGCACGGTGGCGCGGTGCGACTGCTTGGTGCCGATCACGCTCTTGACGAGCGTCACCTTGATTTTCTTGTCCGACATCGCTTACCCCAGGATCTCTTCGACGGACTTGCCGCGCTTGGCAGCAATCTCCGCCGGGGTGTTGATCGCCATCAGGCCGTTGATGGTGGCACGCACGACGTTGTAAGGATTGGCCGAGCCAATGCACTTGCAGATCACGTCCGTCACACCCATCACCTCGAACACGGCACGCATCGGACCGCCGGCAATGATGCCGGTACCGGCCGGAGCGGGCTGCATCAGCACGGACGACGCGCCATGCTTGCCGATCACGGTGTGCTGCAGGGTGCCGTTCTTCAGCGACACCTTGCGCATCTTGCGACGCGCCTCGTCCATCGCCTTCTGAACCGCCACCGGCACTTCACGGGACTTGCCCTTGCCCATGCCGATCGCACCGTCACCGTCGCCGACCACGGTCAGCGCCGCGAAGCCGAGAATCCGACCACCCTTGACGACCTTGGTCACGCGATTGATCGCGACCATCTTCTCCCGCAGGCCGTCATCGCGCTCGTCGGAGGCTTGCGCGCGTTTAGTTTGCTGCTTAGCCATTCGATTCCTCGCTTAGAACTTGAGGCCGCCTTCGCGGGCAGCCTCGGCCAGCGCCTTCACGCGGCCGTGATACAGGAAGCCGGAGCGGTCAAATGCGACCTGCTCGATCCCAGCAGCCTTGGCGCGCTCGGCGATCAGCTTGCCGACGAGCTCCGCAGCAGCCTTGTTGCCACCGTTCGGCACCTGTGCGCGCACGTCGGCTTCGACGGTCGACGCGGCGGCGAGAACCTTCGAGCCGCAGCCCGAGATGACTTGCGCGTAGATATGGCAGTTGGACCGGAACACCGCGAGGCGAACCGCCTTGAGCTCCGCCAGCTTGGCGCGAGTTTTGCGCGCACGGCGAAGACGAGTTTCTTTCTTGTTCATGACGAACCGCCTTACTTCTTCTTGGTTTCCTTGAGCACCACCACCTCGTCCGCATAGCGAACGCCCTTGCCCTTGTAGGGCTCGGGAGAGCGGTAGGCCCTCACCTCGGCCGCGACCTGGCCAACCTGCTGCTTGTCGACACCCTTGATCAGGATCTCGGTCTGCGTCGGTGTCTCGACCTTGACGCCAGCCGGCATCTGATGGACGACCGGATGCGAGAAGCCGAGCGACAGGTTGAGCTTGTCACCCTGAGCCTGCGCACGATAACCGACACCTACCAGGGTCAGCTTGCGCTCGAAGCCCTTGGTCACGCCCGTCACCATGTTGTTCACCAGCGCACGCACGGTACCCGACATCGCGCGCGCATTCGGCACGCCATCGCGCGCCTTGCAGACGATCGCGTCACCCTCGCGCTCGACACTGACCTGACCGGTCAGCGGCTGGCGAAGCGTGCCCAGCGGGCCCTTCACGGCGATTTCAGCGTCGGAAATCATGACTTCGACACCGCTCGGAATCGCCACCGGATTCTTAGCTACACGAGACATGGCATCCCCCTTAGGCAACTAGGCAGATGACTTCGCCGCCGACGCGATTCGCACGCGCGCTACGGTCAGTCATCACACCACGCGGGGTGGACACGATGGCAACGCCCAGGCCGTTCATCACGCGCGGCAGCTCGTCGCTTCCCTTGTAGATACGCAGACCGGGGCGGCTGACGCGCTCGATGCGCTCGATCACCGGACGACCCGCGTAGTACTTCAGCGTCACGTCCAGCGTAGCCTTGCCGGCCTCGTCATTGACGGCGAAGCCGTCGATATAACCTTCGTCCTGCAGCACCTTCGCGATCGCGACCTTCAGCTTCGACGACGGCATCGATACTGACGCCTTCTGAGCCTGTTGGCCATTGCGGATGCGCGTCAGCATGTCGGCGATGGGATCGGACATACTCATCTTCGAATTCTCCTTACCAGCTCGCCTTGGTCATGCCAGGCACTTCGCCGCGGAAAGCGATCTCACGCAGCTTGTTGCGGCACAGACCGAACTTGCGGAACACACCACGCGGACGACCGGTCAGCGCGCAACGGTTGCGCTGACGCGTCGGATTGGCATTGCGCGGCAACTGCTGCAGCGCAAGACGAGCCGTCATGCGTTCTTCTTCGGACAGCTTCATGTCCTGGACCTGCGCAACCAGCGCCGCACGCTTGGCAGCAAACTTTGCCACCAGCTTCGCACGCTTGGCTTCGCGATTGATCAGAGCGAGTTTCGCCATATCACCCTCAATTCTTGAACGGGAACTTGAACGCACCCAGAAGCGCACGCGCCTCTTCGTCCGTCTTCGCCGTCGTCGTGATGCTGATGTTCATCCCGCGCAGAGCATCGATCTTGTCGTACTCGATTTCCGGGAAGATGATCTGTTCCTTGACGCCGAGGTTGTAGTTGCCACGACCGTCGAAACCCTTGGCACCGATACCACGGAAGTCGCGAACACGCGGCAGCGCGATCGTGACCAAGCGATCCAGGAACTCGAACATGCGCGGACCACGCAGCGTGACCATGCAACCGATCGGGTAGCCATCACGAATCTTGAAGCCCGCAATCGACTTGCGGGCCTTGGTGGCAACCGGCTTCTGACCAGCAATCTTGGTCATGTCGCCGATGGCATGCTCGAGAATCTTCTTGTCGCCAACAGCCTCACCCACACCCATGTTGAGGGTGATCTTGGTGATGCGCGGCACTTCCATCACGGACTTGTAGCCAAACTGCTTTTGCAGCGCCGGCGCCACTTCGTCCTTGTAAACCTGTTGCAAGCGAGCCATCGTCACTCCTTAGGCGTTCACCAGCTCGCCGTTCGACTTGAAGAAGCGGACCTTGCGGCCGTCTTCAAGCGTCTTGATCCCGATGCGATCACCCTTCTGGGTAGCGGGATTGAACAGCGCGACGTTCGAAACATGGATCGGCATCTCCTTCTCGACGATGCCACCCACTTCACCCTTCAGCGGATTCGGGCGCACATGCTTCTTGACCCGATTCACACCCTCGACCACGACGCGCTCGTCATCGACGCGGCGCAGCACAGTGCCACGACGGCCACGATCCTTGCCCGTCAGCACCACCACTTCGTCACCCTTGCGGATCTTGTTCATCTAGCGACTCCTCAGAGCACTTCAGGCGCCAGCGAGACGATCTTCATGAACCGCTCGGAGCGCAGCTCACGCGTCACCGGCCCGAAGATACGGGTGCCGATCGGCTCAAGCTTGTTGTTCAGGAGGACGGCCGCGTTGTTGTCGAACTTGACCAGCGAGCCGTCAGGACGACGAACACCCTTGGCAGTACGAACCACCACGGCGTTATAGACGTCACCCTTCTTCACACGACCGCGCGGTGCGGCATCTTTCACGGTGACCTTGATGATGTCGCCAATGCCGGCATAGCGGCGCTTGGAACCACCCAGGACCTTGATGCACATCACCGAGCGCGCGCCGGTGTTGTCGGCCACGTCCAGTCTGGACTGCATTTGAATCATGAAAATATCTCCAACTTATCCCGCATGTGCGGACAGTCTTGGAACCCGTCAGGGTAGGATGCCCCGAGCGAGCCCCGGAGCAAAGAGGCAAAAGTATAACAGCCTGGCACCAAGGCGCCAAGCTGTTTTTTCGTTTGCTACTTACTCACTACTCAGATGACACGTGCCTTCTCGAGCACCTTGGCGACACGCCAGGTCTTGGTGCGCGAGATCGGACGGCATTCCTCGATTTCAACGAGGTCGCCAGCCGCCGCCACGCCGTCTTCGACGTGGGCGTGGTACTTCGCCGAACGCGTGATGATCTTGCCGTAGAGCGGGTGCTTGACCCGGCTCTCGACGAGGACCGTCACGGTCTTCTGCATCTTGTCGCTCACCACACGCCCAACCAGCGCGCGACGAACCTTTTGAACTTGCTCGCTCATTGCTGACCCGCCTTTTCGCGCAGGATGGTACGCACGCGCGCGATATCGCGACGAACCTTCCCGATCTGACTCGTATTGCCCAACTGCTGCGTCGCATGCTGCATGCGCAGCGAAAACTGCGCCTTCAGCAGGTCGAGCAGCTCCGTGTTCAGCTCATCAGCGCTCTTGGCGCGGAGATCACTCGCTTTCATGCTCAAGCTCCCACCATGCGAGTGACGAACACCGTTTCGATCGGGAGCTTCGCGGCAGCAAGCCGGAATGCTTCACGAGCGAGGGCCTCGTCCACGCCATCCATTTCATACAGCACCTTGCCGGGCTGGATCTCGGCAACCCAGTACTCCGGGTTACCCTTGCCGTTACCCATACGAACTTCGGCGGGCTTCTTCGAGATCGGCTTGTCCGGGAAGATACGGATCCAGATGCGACCACCGCGCTTGATGTGGCGGGTCATCGCGCGACGCGCGGATTCGATCTGGCGCGCCGTCAGTCGGCCACGACCGACCGCCTTCAGACCGTATTCGCCGAAGGACACCTTCGCACCACGGGTAGCGATACCCGTGTTGCGGCCCTTCTGCTCCTTGCGATACTTCCTTCTAGTCGGCTGCAGCATCATTCACCCCTGCTTTCTTCTTGCCGGCCTTCGCCACGACGGGCGGGACGACGACCCGGACGGCCTTCGCCATCACGCGGGGCGCCACGGCGGCCACGGCGGTTGTCGGCTTCCGGCTCGGCAGCAACCGGCTGTTCATTGCGACCCAGCATCTCGCCCTTGAACACCCAAACCTTGATGCCGATGATGCCGTAGGTCGTCTTCGCTTCCGAAACACCGTAGTCGATGTTGGCGCGCAGGGTGTGCAGCGGCACACGGCCTTCGCGATACCACTCGGTACGGGCGATTTCGGCACCATTCAGACGACCCGAGCTCATGATCTTGATGCCCTGGGCACCCAGACGCATCGCGTTCTGCATCGCGCGCTTCATCGCGCGGCGGAACATGATGCGCTTCTCGAGCTGCTGCGCGATCGAATCGGCGATCAGCTTGGCGTCGACTTCGGGCTTACGCACTTCCTCGATGTTGACGTGAACGGGCACGCCGACGATCTTCTGCAGGTCGCGCTTCAGCGCCTCGATGTCTTCACCCTTCTTGCCGATGACCACACCGGGACGTGCGCTGTACAGCGTGACGCGCGCATTCTTGGCCGGACGCTCGATGATGACGCGACCCACCGATGCGTGCGCCAGACGCTTCTTGAGGTACTCACGGACCTTCAGGTCCTCGTGCAGCATGCCGGCGTAGTCGCGGCTGGAAGCGAACCAGCGCGAACCCCAGTCACGCGTGACGGCGAGGCGGAAGCCAGTGGGATTGATTTTCTGACCCATGTTTACTCCTTACTCGCCGACAGTCACGTAGACGTGGCAGGTGGGCTTGAGGATGCGGTTGCCGCGACCCTTCGCACGCGCGGTGAAGCGCTTGAGCGTCATGCCCTCTTCCACGTGAATGGTCTTGACCTTCAGCGCGTCGATATCGGCACCGTCGTTGTGCTCGGCATTCGCGATTGCGGACTCGACCACCTTGCGGATGATCTTGGCGCCCTTCTTCGGCGAGAAGGCCAGAATGTTGAGCGCCTGCTCGACGGACTTGCCGCGAACCAGATCGGCGACCAGACGGCCCTTCTGGGCCGACAGGCGTACGCCACGGAGAATTGCTTTGGTTTCCATGTCGTCCTCTTAGCGCTTGGCCTTCTTGCTGGCGGCGTGACCCTTGAAGGTACGCGTCAGCGCGAACTCACCCAGCTTGTGGCCGACCATGTTTTCGGTCACGAACACGGGAATGTGCTGCTTGCCGTTATGCACGGCAATCGTCAGACCGATGAAGTCGGGCAGGATCGTGGAGCGACGCGACCAGGTCTTGATCGGGCGCTTGTCGTTGCTCGTCCGAGCCGCGTCGACCTTCTTCAGGAGGTGCGCGTCGATGAACGGGCCTTTCTTGATAGAACGTGCCATCTTTTACCCCTTAACGCTTATGACGACGCTGCACGATCATGTTGTCGGTGCGCTTGTTGCTGCGGGTGCGATAACCCTTGGCAGGCGTACCCCACGGGCTGACCGGCTCGCGAGCCTCACCGGTGCGGCCTTCGCCGCCACCGTGCGGGTGATCGACCGGGTTCATCGCCACGCCGCGAACGGTCGGGCGAATACCACGCCAGCGATTCGCACCCGCCTTGCCGATCTTGCGCAGGCCATGCTCTTCGTTGCCGACTTCGCCGATGGTGGCACGGCACTCGACATGCACGCGGCGGATTTCGCCCGAGCGCAGACGGAGCTGAGCGTATGCACCTTCACGCGCGAGCAGCTGAACCGAAGTACCGGCAGCGCGTGCGATCTGGGCGCCCTTGCCCGGCGTCATCTCGATGCAGTGAATCGTCGAACCGACCGGGATGTTGCGGATCGGCAGGGCATTGCCCGGCTTGATCGGGGCCTCGGCGCCGCTCAGCAGCTGCTGACCGACTTCGACGCCACGCGGAGCGATGATGTAGCGACGCTCGCCATCGGCGTAGCACAGCAGTGCGATGTGCGCCGAACGGTTCGGGTCGTACTCGATACGCTCGACCTTCGCCGGGATGCCGTCCTTGTTCCGACGGAAGTCAACCAGGCGATAGTGCTGCTTGTGACCACCACCCTGGTGGCGCACCGTAATACGACCGTTGTTGTTACGACCGGCGTTCTTGCTCTGCTTCTCGACCAGGGACGCAACCGGACGGCCCTTGTAGAGGTCTGGATTGACAACCTTGACCTGGGCGCGACGGCCGGCAGAGGTAGGCTTGAGTTTTACGATTGCCATGATCTATCACTCCCCAGCCGCAAAGTTGATTTCCTGGCCGGGCTTCAGGCACACAAAAGCCTTCTTCCAGTCCTTGCGACGACCCATGGTCTTGCCGAAGCGCTTGCTCTTGCCCTTGACGTTCAAGACCTGCACCGACTTGACCTCGACCTTGAAGAGTGCCTCTACGGCCGCCTTCACTTCGGGCTTGGTTGCATCGGCGGCGACTTTGAACACCACCTGCTCATTCTTGTCGGCGACGAAAGTCGCCTTCTCGGAGATCTGCGGGGCGAGCAGCACCTGCAGCAGACGTTCCTGACTGATCGCGCTCATTGCCACGCTTCCTCCATCTTCGCCAGCGCACCCTTGGTGACCAGCACCTTCGGGAAACGCACCAGCGACACCGGATCCGCTTCGTTGACTTCCAACACCAGAACCTGGTGCAGGTTGCGCGAAGACAGGAACAGGTTCTCGTCGATTTCGTCGGTGATGACCAGGACGGAATCCAGGCCCATACCCTTCAGCTTCTGCGACAACAGACGAGTCTTCGGCGCCTCGACGCTGAAGCTATCCACGATCGCGAGACGATCTTCACGCGCCAGCTGCGAGAGGATCGCCGCCACGCCGGCGCGATACATCTTGCGGTTGACCTTCTGGCTGAAGTTCTCGTCCGGCGTATTCGGGAAGATCTTGCCGCCCCCGCGCCACAGCGGGCTCGAGGCCATACCGGCACGCGCATTGCCCGTACCCTTCTGGCGGAAGGGCTTGCGGGTCGACTTGGCGATCTCCGAGCGGCCCTTCTGCTTGCGGTTACCCGAGCGCGCATTCGCCATGTAGGCGGTCACGACCTGGTGCACCAGCGCTTCGTTGTAGTCACGACCAAACAGCACATCCGACGCTTCCAGCGTCGACGCGGCCTGACCCTGATCATTCAAGAGTTTCAGTTCCATTCCGCGCTCCTTAGGCCTTGACCGCCGGGCAAACGACCACGTCGCCGCCCTTCGAACCCGGCACTGCACCCTTCACCAGCAGCAGCTGACGCTCGACATCCACGCGAACGATCTCCAGACCCTGGGTCGTGCGCTGCACATTGCCGTACTGACCAGCCATGCGCTTACCCGGGAAGACACGACCCGGATCCTGCGCCATACCGATCGAACCCGGCGAATTGTGCGAGATGGAGTTACCGTGAGAGGCACGGTTCGACGAGAAGTTGTGACGCTTGATCGGACCCGAAAAGCCCTTACCGATCGTCACACCCGTCACATCAACCTTTTGACCGACCTGGAACAGGTCAGCCTTGATCACATCACCCGCATTGAAGGCGGCAACCTGATCTTCAGCGATGCGGAATTCCTTCATGCCGCGGCAGGGCTCGACACCCGCCTTGGCCAGATGGCCTGCAACCGGCTTGGTGATGCGGCTGGCGCGACGCTTACCATAAGCGACCTGCACCGCGGCATAACCGTCGGTCTCAACCGTCTTGATCTGGGACACACGATTGTCCGACACGTCAAGCACCGTCACCGGGATGGTACGACCATCCTCTGCGAAGATGCGAGTCATGCCGACCTTGCGTCCAACAAGGCCTAGACTCATTTTTTTCTCCTGAATCCCGGTTGCGATTGACCGGGGGTCACAATTAATGCGCCAAAAGGCACAAAGGCCGGATTATACCGGCCTACTCGAAACTTCTGCAAGCAGGGATCACTTACTGAAGCTTGATCTCGACATCCACACCCGCCGGAAGATCCAGCTTCATCAACGCATCGACCGTCTTGTCGGTCGGATCGATGATGTCCATCAGGCGCTGGTGAGTGCGGATTTCCATCTGGTCACGCGACGACTTGTTGACGTGCGGCGAGCGCAGCAGGTCGAAGCGCTCGATGCGGGTCGGCAGCGGAACGGGACCACGAACCACGGCGCCGGTGCGCTTGGCGGTTTCAACGATCTCGAGGGCCGACTGGTCGATCAGGCGGTAGTCGAAAGCTTTCAGACGAATGCGGATTTTCTGGTTCTGCATGGTTTTTCCTAAAGAGCGAAAAGAGCGGAAGGCGGAGCCGCGAAGCTCCGCCCAAATCGAGTCTTACTCGATGATCTTGGCGACGACGCCGGCGCCGACGGTACGGCCACCTTCGCGGATCGCGAAGCGCAGACCTTCTTCCATGGCGATCGGGGCGATCAGCTTGACGGTGATCGACACGTTGTCGCCCGGCATGACCATCTCGGTGCCCTCGGGCAGCGCGATCGAACCGGTCACGTCCGTCGTACGGAAGTAGAACTGCGGACGGTAGTTGTTGAAGAACGGCGTGTGACGGCCACCTTCTTCCTTCGACAGCACGTAGATCTCGCCGGTGAAGTGGGTGTGCGGGGTGATCGAACCCGGCTTGCACAGCACCTGACCGCGCTCGACGTCTTCACGCTTGGTGCCGCGCAGCAGCACGCCGACGTTGTCACCGGCCTGACCCTGATCCAGCAGCTTGCGGAACATTTCCACGCCGGTGCAGGTGGTCTTGACCGTGGGCTTGATGCCGACGATTTCGATTTCCTCGCCAACCTTGACGATGCCACGCTCGACACGACCGGTCACCACGGTACCGCGGCCCGAGATCGAGAACACGTCTTCGATCGGCAGCAGGAACGGCTTGTCGATCGCGCGCTCCGGGGTCGGGATGTAGCTGTCCAGCGCTTCGGCCAGGCGCATGATCGCCGGCTCGCCGATGTCGGACTGGTCGCCTTCGAGCGCCTTCAGTGCCGAACCCTTGACGATGGGAATGTCGTCGCCCGGGAAGTCGTACTTCGACAGCAGCTCGCGCACTTCCATCTCGACCAGCTCGAGCAGTTCTTCGTCGTCGACCATGTCGCACTTGTTCAGGAACACGACGATGTACGGCACACCGACCTGACGCGCCAGCAGGATGTGCTCGCGGGTCTGCGGCATCGGGCCGTCAGCGGCCGAGCACACCAGAATCGCACCGTCCATCTGGGCCGCGCCGGTGATCATGTTCTTGACGTAGTCCGCGTGACCCGGGCAGTCAACGTGCGCGTAGTGGCGCGTCGCGGTCTCGTATTCGACGTGCGAGGTGTTGATGGTGATGCCGCGCGCCTTCTCTTCCGGCGCGCTGTCGATCGCATCGTAGCCCTTCGCTTCGCCACCGAACTTCTTCGACAGGATCGTGGTGATCGCCGCGGTCAGCGTGGTCTTGCCGTGGTCAACGTGGCCGATGGTGCCGACGTTCACGTGCGGCTTGGTACGTTCGAACTTACCCTTTGCCATGTTCGTGAGTCCTTGAGTTGAGTGTGTTGATTACTTACGGCTGCTGATGACGGCTTCGGCAACGCTCTTCGGAGCTTCAGCATAGTGCTTGAACTCCATCGAGTAGGTTGCGCGACCCTGGGTCAGCGAGCGCAGCTGGGTAGCGTAGCCGAACATTTCCGCAAGCGGCACCTCGGCCTTGACTTCCTTCATTCCGCCCGGGATGTCATCCATGCCCTGGACGATGCCACGACGACCCGACAGGTCGCCCATGACGTTACCCATGTAGTCTTCCGGAGTCTCGACCACGACTGCCATCATGGGCTCGAGCAGCACGGGGCTGGCGCGACGCATTGCTTCCTTGAAAGCCATCGAGCCGGCCATCTTGAACGCGTTTTCGTTCGAGTCCACGTCGTGGTACGAACCGAAGTGCAGCGTGACCTTGACGTCGACCACCGGGAAGCCCGCCAGAATGCCGTTGTTGAGCGTTTCCTGGATGCCCTTGTCGACCGCCGGGATGTACTCGCGCGGAACCACGCCACCCTTGACGGCATCGACGAACTCGTAACCCTTGCCCTGCTCCGCCGGCTCGAGGTTGATGACCACGTGACCGTACTGACCACGGCCGCCCGACTGCTTGACGAACTTGCCTTCGACGTCGTTCGCGGCCTTGCGGATCGTCTCGCGATAAGCCACCTGCGGCGCACCGACGTTGGCTTCGACGTTGAATTCACGCTTCATGCGGTCGACGATGATCTCGAGGTGAAGCTCACCCATACCCGAGATGATGGTCTGCCCGGACTCTTCGTCCGTGCGCACGCGGAACGACGGATCTTCGGCCGCGAGTCGCGACAGCGCCAGACCCATCTTCTCCTGGTCGCTCTTGGTCTTCGGCTCGACGGCGACGTGGATCACCGGGTCCGGGAAAACCATGCGCTCGAGGATGACAGGCGCCGACACGTCACACAGCGTCTCGCCGGTGGTGACATCCTTCAGGCCGACCACGGCCGCGATGTCTCCCGCCAGCACTTCCTTGATCTCTTCACGATCATTGGCGTGCATCTGGAGGATGCGGCCAATCCGTTCCTTCTTGCCCTTGATCGAGTTCAGGACGGTGGAGCCCGACTCGAGCACGCCCGAATAAACGCGGATGAAGGTCAGCTGACCGACAAAGGGGTCGGTCATCAGCTTGAACGCGAGCGCCGAGAACTTCTCGTCATCCTTGGCGTAGCGAACCACTTCCTTGTCATCGTCATCAACACCGGCCACAGGCGGAATGTCGATCGGCGACGGCAGGTACTGGATAACCGCATCCAGCATGCGCTGCACACCCTTGTTCTTGAATGCGGTACCGCAAAGCATCGGCTGAATTTCGCACGCGAGCGTACGGGCACGCAGACCGGCAACGATCTCGTCTTCGGACAGTTCGCCTTCCTCGAGGTACTTGTTCATCAGTTCCTCGCTGGCCTCGGCTGCCGCCTCGATCATGCTGGCGCGCCACTCTTCCGCGGTCGCCATCAACTCGGCCGGGATCTCGTGATACTCAAACTTCATGCCTTGGGACGCTTCGTCCCAGATGATCGCCTTCATCTTCAGAAGATCGACGACACCCGTGAAGCTATCCTCGGCCCCGATCGGGATGACCACCGGAACCGGATTGGCCTTGAGGCGCGTCTTCATCTGGTCGACGACCTTGAAGAAGTTCGCACCCGACCGGTCCATCTTGTTCACGAAGGCAAGGCGCGGCACCCGGTGCTTGGTCGCCTGACGCCACACGGTTTCCGACTGCGGCTGCACACCACCCACGGCGCAGTACACCATGCAAGCGCCATCAAGGACGCGCATCGAGCGCTCGACTTCGATGGTGAAGTCGACGTGGCCCGGGGTGTCGATGATGTTGAAACGGTGCTCAGGAAGCGAGCGATCCATGCCCTTCCAGAAGCAGGTCACTGCAGAGGACGTGATGGTGATGCCACGCTCCTGCTCCTGCACCATCCAGTCGGTGGTCGCTGCACCATCATGCACCTCACCGAGCTTATGGCTCACGCCGGTGTAGAAGAGGATACGCTCGGTCGTAGTCGTCTTGCCGGCGTCAATGTGAGCGGAGATACCGATGTTGCGGTAGCGCTCGATGGGTGTCTTGCGAGCCACGTTATACCTGCCTTCTGTTATGCGCGCCGTAGACGCGATCAACGAATTTCTTGCGTTAGAAAACAATCGAGCCCTATACAGGGCCCGAGTTACCGCCACCGACCAGAATCAGAAGCGGAAGTGCGAGAACGCCTTGTTGGCTTCAGCCATGCGGTGAACTTCCTCGCGCTTCTTCATGGCGGCGCCGCGGCCTTCAGCAGCCTCGAGCAGCTCACCAGCGAGACGCTGGGCCATGGACTTCTCGGCACGCTTGCGCGCAGCCTCGCGCAGCCAGCGCATCGACAGCGCCATGCGGCGCGACGGACGCACTTCGACCGGCACCTGGTAGTTGGCACCACCGACGCGACGGCTCTTGACCTCGACCACCGGCTTCACGTTGCCAACGGCAGCGGCAAACACTTCCAGCGGATCCTTGCTGGACTTTGACGTGATGTGATTGAACGCACCATAGACGATGCGCTCGGCAACGGACTTCTTGCCCGACTGCATGATCACGTTAATGAACTTCGAAACGTCCTGGCTACCGAACTTCGGATCGGGCAGGACTTCGCGCTTGGGTACTTCACGACGACGCGGCATGACAACCTCTCGCTAAATTTCTTAGGCCAACAATCAGGCTTTCTTCGGACGCTTCGCGCCGTACTTGGAGCGCGACTGCTTACGATCCTTGACACCCTGCAAGTCGAGGGAGCCGCGAACGATGTGGTAACGCACACCCGGCAAGTCCTTGACACGACCACCCCGAATCAGAACAACCGAGTGCTCCTGCAGGTTGTGACCTTCACCACCGATGTACGAGATGACCTCGAAACCATTGGTCAGGCGGACCTTGGCGACCTTACGCAGCGCCGAGTTCGGCTTCTTCGGGGTCGTGGTATAGACGCGGGTGCACACACCACGCTTCTGAGGACAAGCTTCCAGGGCAGGAACCTTGCTCTTCGAAGCTTCCATCTGGCGCGGCTTGCGGACAAGCTGATTGATTGTTGGCATAGCTTAAGAATTTCCCAAAAAACCGAGGCAGCCCACCACGGGCCGCCTCGGGCGGATTATTCCGGCTGCGACTGACTACGATTGGTCAGTCCACAAAAAGAGGCCGGAGTTTATTCCGAGACGACAGAAAAAGTCAACTGGCCTCGATGTCCTGCTGTGTTTCGCTCGAAGCTTCGACAGGCGCCCAAGCGTGTTCGGCCCCCAGATCCATGCCTTGCTCCTGCGCCTTGCGGCTGCGGTGGTAGGCGAGACCCGTACCAGCCGGGATCAGACGGCCGACAATCACGTTTTCTTTCAGGCCACGCAGTTCGTCGCGCTTGCCCATGATCGCCGCCTCGGTCAACACGCGCGTCGTCTCCTGGAAGGACGCCGCGGAGATGAAGGAGTCGGTCGACAGCGAAGCCTTGGTGATACCGAGCAGCACGTTCTCGTACTGCGCCGGCAGCTTGCCTTCGGCTTCCATGCGGTCGTTCTCGTCCAGCACTTCCGAACGCTCGACCTGCTCCTCGCGGATGAAGCGGGTGTCGCCCGGATCGGTGATGACCACGCGCCGCAGCATCTGGCGCACGATCACCTCGATGTGCTTGTCGTTGATCTTCACACCCTGCAGACGATAGACGTCCTGCACCTCATCGATGATGTAGCGCGCCAGCTCGCTGATCCCCTGCAGGCGCAGGATGTCGTGCGGGTCGGCCGGGCCGTCGACGATGAGCTCGCCCTTGTTCACCACCTGGCCATCGTGGACCATCAGGTGCTTGTCCTTCGGGATCAGGAACTCGTGTGCCGTGCCGTCGGGCTCGGTGATGACGAGACGCTGCTTGCCCTTGGTTTCCTTGCCGAAGGACACCGTACCGGTGTACTCCGCCAGCAGGCCGGCATCCTTCGGTGCGCGTGCTTCGAACAGTTCCGCCACGCGCGGCAGACCACCGGTGATGTCGCGCGTCTTTGCAGACTCCTGCGGAATACGCGCCATGATGTCACCGACGCCGATCTGCTGGCCGTCCTTCACGGTGATCAGCGAACCGACCTGGAAGGTGATCGCCACGGCGTGATCGGTACCTGCGATCTTGACCTCTTCGCCGTTGTCGTCCAGCAGCTTGACCTGCGGACGCACACCCTTGGTGCTGCCGGTGCTGGAACGCCGCTTCGAGTCGATGACCACCAGCGTCGACAGGCCGGTCACTTCGTCGATCTGCTTGGCGACGGTCGCGCCTTCCTCGACGTTCTCGAACTTCACGGTACCAGCATACTCGGTCACGATCGGACGGGTATGCGGGTCCCAGGTGGCGAGTTGCGTGCCCGCCTTGACGGTCGCGCCGTCGTCGACCAGCAGCATTGCGCCGTAGGGCAGCTTGTGACGCTCGCGTTCGCGCCCCATGTCGTCGGCGACCACGACCTCGGCCGAGCGCGCGATGACGACCTTCTCGCCCTTGGCGTTGGAGACGTAGCGCATGTTGCCGGCGAAACGGATCGTGCCGCCGGACTTGGCTTCGACGCCGCTGGCAGCCGCAGCCCGCGAGGCCGCACCACCAACGTGGAAGGTTCGCATGGTCAGCTGGGTGCCCGGCTCGCCGATCGACTGCGCGGCGATGACGCCCACCGCCTCACCGGCGTTGACCATCGAACCGCGGCCGAGGTCGCGGCCATAGCACTTGGCACACAGGCCGTAGCGCGTTTCGCAGGTCAGCGGCGTACGCACCTTGACCTCGTCTACACCCAGGCTCTCGATCAGGTCGACCGCATTCTCGTCGAGCAGGCTGCCCGCCTCGATCGCGGTTTCCTGCGTATCGGGATTCACGACGTCCTCCGCCGTAACACGGCCCAGGATGCGCTCACGCAGCGGCTCGACGACTTCACCGCCCTCGATCAGCGCCTTCATCGCGAAACCGTCACGCGTGCCGCAATCGTCCTCGATGACCACCAGATCCTGCGTGACATCGACCAGACGACGCGTCAGGTAACCCGAGTTCGCGGTCTTCAGCGCGGTGTCGGCCAGACCCTTACGGGCGCCGTGCGTCGAGATGAAGTACTGCAGAACGTTCAGGCCTTCGCGGAAGTTCGTCGTGATCGGCGTCTCGATGATCGAGCCGTCCGGCTTGGCCATCAGGCCACGCATGCCGGCCAGCTGTCGGATCTGCGCCGCGGAACCGCGTGCGCCCGAGTCGGCCATCATGTAGATCGAGTTGAACGACTCCTGGCGGACGGTCTTGCCTTCGCGGTTGACCACTTCCTCGGTGCCGAGCTGCTCCATCATCGCCTTGGCGACCTGGTCGCCGCAGCGCCCCCAGATATCCACGACCTTGTTGTAGCGCTCACCATCGGTCACCAGACCGGAGGTGTACTGCTGGGCGATCTCCTTGACCTCGGCTTCGGCTGCACGGATCAGATCGTGCTTGGCGGTCGGCACCAGCATGTCCTTGACCGCGATCGACAGACCGGCACGCGTCGCCAGCCGGTAGCCGAACTGCATCAGCTGGTCGGCGAAGATCACCGTCGCGCGCAGTCCGCAGCGGCGGAAGGAGGCGTTGATCAGCTTCGAGATCTCCTTCTTCTTCAGCGGCTTATCGATGACGCTGAACGGCAGGCCTGCCGGCAGGATCTCCGACAGGATCGCGCGGCCGGCGGTCGTCTCGTAGCGGTTGATCTTCTCGATGCGCTCGCCGTTGGGGCCAAGATCGGCCTCCTTCAGACGAACGGTGATGCGCGCATGCAGCGCGATCTGGCCGGATTCGTAGGCGCGCTTGACCTCCGCCACGTCGGCGAACAGCATGCCTTCGCCCGGCACATTCACGCCCTCACGGGTCGCGTAGTACAGGCCGAGCACGATGTCTTGCGACGGCACGATGATCGGCTCACCGTTGGCAGGCGAGAGCACGTTGTTGGAAGCCAGCATCAGCGTACGCGCTTCCATCTGCGCCTCGAGCGACAGCGGGACGTGGACGGCCATCTGGTCGCCGTCGAAGTCGGCGTTGAACGCGACGCAGACCAGCGGGTGGAGCTGGATTGCCTTGCCTTCGATCAGCACCGGCTCGAAAGCCTGGATGCCAAGACGGTGCAGCGTCGGTGCGCGGTTCAGCAGCACCGGATGCTCGCGGATCACCTCTTCGAGGATGTCCCACACCACCGGCTCCTGCGACTCCACCATCTTCTTGGCCTGCTTGATGGTCGTAGCCAGCCCCATCAGCTCGAGCTTGTTGAAGATGAAGGGCTTGAACAGTTCCAGCGCCATCAGCTTGGGCAGGCCGCACTGGTGCAACTTGAGCTGCGGGCCCACGGTAATCACCGAACGGCCCGAGTAGTCGACGCGCTTGCCGAGCAGGTTCTGGCGGAAACGGCCACCCTTGCCCTTGATCATGTCGGCCAACGACTTCAGCGGGCGCTTGTTGGCGCCGGTCATCGCCTTGCCGCGGCGGCCGTTGTCGAGCAGCGAGTCGACGGCTTCCTGCAGCATGCGCTTTTCGTTACGCACGATGATGTCGGGCGCCTTGAGCTCGAGCAGGCGCTTGAGGCGGTTGTTACGGTTGATGACGCGGCGATACAGGTCGTTCAGGTCGGAGGTGGCGAAGCGGCCACCGTCCAGCGGCACGAGCGGACGCAGGTCGGGCGGCAGCACCGGCAACACTTCCAGCACCATCCACTCGGGCTTGATGCCGGACTGCTGGAAGGCCTCAAGCACCTTCAGGCGCTTCGAGAACTTCTTGATCTTGGCTTCGGAGTTGGTGGTTTCCAGGTCGCCACGCAGCTTCTCGACCTCGAGGTTCACGTCGAGCGTACGCAGCAGTTCGCGGATGCCCTCGGCGCCCATCACGGCGTCGAAATCGTCACCGTACTCCTCGACCTTGGCGAGGTAGTCGTCTTCGGTCAGCAGCTGAGCGCGGTTGAGCGGGGTCATGCCCGGCTCGACGACGACGAAGGCTTCGAAGTACAGGACGCGCTCGATGTCGCGCAGGGTCATGTCGAGCACCATGCCGAGACGGCTCGGCAGGCTCTTCAGGAACCAGATGTGGGCGACCGGTGAGGCCAGTTCGATGTGGCCCATGCGCTCACGGCGCACCTTCGACAGGGTCACTTCGACCCCGCACTTCTCGCAGATCACGCCGCGGTGCTTGAGGCGCTTGTACTTGCCGCACAGGCACTCGTAATCCTTGACCGGGCCGAAGATCTTGGCGCAGAACAGACCATCGCGTTCAGGCTTGAAGGTGCGGTAGTTGATGGTTTCCGGCTTCTTGACTTCGCCGTAGGACCAGGTGCGGATCTTGTCGGGCGAGGCGAGGCCGATGGTGATCGCATCGAACTCTTCCTCGTTCGGCAGGGTTTGCTTGAACAGATCAGCGAGCAGGCTTTTCATCTATCACTCCATCCGGGCCGCCGCATCGTGTGCGGCGGCCCCGGGATTCAATCGCAGGCGGGTTATCGGGAAGGAATCGGATGCGCTTATTTGCGGTCGAGATCGATGTCGATCGCGAGCGAACGGATTTCCTTCACCAGCACGTTGAAGGACTCCGGCATGCCGGAATCGATCTTGTGCTCGCCCTTGACGATGTTTTCGTACACCTTGGTCCGGCCGGTCACGTCATCGGACTTGACCGTCAGCATTTCCTGCAGCGTGTAGGCCGCACCGTACGCCTCCAGCGCCCAAACTTCCATCTCACCGAAGCGCTGGCCACCGAACTGCGCCTTGCCGCCCAGCGGCTGCTGGGTGACGAGCGAGTACGGGCCGGTCGAACGCGCGTGCATCTTGTCATCGACCAGGTGGTGCAGCTTGAGCACGTGCTTGTAGCCCACCGTCACCTTGCGCTCGAAGGCCTCGCCGGTACGGCCATCGAACAGCGTGACCTGACCGCGGACCGGCAGGCCGGCCAATTCGAGCATCTGCTCGATCTCGGATTCCTTGGCACCGTCGAACACCGGAGTCGCGAAGGGCACGCCCTTTTTCAGGTTGCCTGCGAGATCCAGCACTTCGTCGTCGCTGAGGCCGGCGATGTCCTCGGCCTTGCCGCTGCCGTTGTAGATCTGGTCCATGAAGCCGCGCAGCTCGTCGGCCGACGCCTTGGCCTGCATCATCTTGTCGATCTGCTGGCCCAGGCCCTTCGCCGCCCAGCCGAGGTGCGTCTCGAGGATCTGGCCGATGTTCATCCGCGACGGAACGCCCAGCGGGTTCAGCACGATGTCCAGCGGCGTGCCGTCTTCCATGTAGGGCATGTCCTCGACCGGGACGATCTTCGACACGACACCCTTGTTACCGTGACGGCCGGCCATCTTGTCACCCGGCTGCAGGCGACGCTTGACGGCCAGGTACACCTTGACCATCTTCTGCACGCCCGGGGGCAGTTCGTCGCCCTGGGTGAGCTTCTTCTTCTTGATCTCGAAAGCCTGATCGAAGTCCTTGCGGGTGTTCTCCAGGCCCTCGCGCACCGCTTCGAGCTGGGTCGCCAGCGTCTCGTCGGCCATGCGGATGTCGAACCAGTGGTAGAACTCGAGCGAGTCGAGGTACTCCTCGGTCAGCACGGCGCCCTTGGCGAGCTTCTTCGGACCACCATTGGCCTTCTGGCCCAGGATCATGCGCTTGATACGGGCGAACGCGTCGCGTTCGACGATGCGCATCTGGTCGGCGAGGTCGGTCTTGAAGCTGCGCAGCTGGTCGTCGATGATCGACTGCGCGCGCTTGTCGCGCTCGATGCCTTCGCGGGTGAAGACCTGCACGTCGATGACGGTGCCGACCATGCCCGAGGGTACGCGCAGCGAGGTGTCCTTCACGTCGGACGCCTTCTCGCCGAAGATCGCGCGCAGCAGCTTCTCTTCCGGCGTCAGCTGGGTCTCGCCCTTCGGCGTGACCTTGCCCACCAGTACGTCGCCGGCCTCGACCTCGGCGCCGATGTACACGATGCCCGACTCATCCAGGCGCGACAGCTGCGCCTCGCCCAGCGATGCGATGTCGCGGGTGATTTCCTCGGGTCCGAGCTTGGTGTCACGGGCAACGACCGTCAGTTCCTCGACGTGGATCGAGGTGAAGCGATCGTCGGCGACCACGCGTTCGGAGATCAGGATCGAGTCTTCGAAGTTGTAGCCGTTCCACGGCATGAAGCCGACCAGCATGTTCTGGCCCAGCGCGAGCTCGCCGAGGTCGGTCGAGGCCCCATCGGCCACGACGTCGCCCTTGGCGATGCGATCGCCCACCTTCACCACCGGACGCTGGTTGATGTTGGTGTTCTGGTTCGAGCGGGTGTACTTGATCATGTTGTAGATGTCGACGCCGACTTCACCCGCGAGGGTCTCGTCGTCGTTCACCCGCACCACGATACGGTTCGCATCGACGTAGTCGACGATGCCGCCACGCGTGGCCTGCACGGCGGTGCCCGAGTCGACCGCCACACGGCGCTCGATGCCGGTACCGACCAGCGGTTTCTCCGGACGCAGGCAGGGCACGGCCTGGCGCTGCATGTTGGCGCCCATCAGCGCGCGGTTCGCGTCGTCGTGCTCGAGGAACGGGATCAGCGAGGCAGCGACCGATACGATCTGGCCCGGCGCAACGTCCATGTACTGGACCATGTCCGAGGTCGCCAGCAGGAACTCACCCTTGTGGCGGCAGGACACGAGGTCGCCCGCCAGCATGCCGGCGGCGTCGATCTCGGCGTTCGCCTGCGCGATCACGTACTGGCCTTCCTCGATCGCCGACAGGAAATCGATCTGGTCGGTGACCTTGCCGTCGACCACCTTGCGGTACGGCGTCTCGAGGAAGCCGTGGCGGTTGGTGCGGGCATACACCGCCAGCGAGTTGATCAGACCGATGTTCGGGCCTTCCGGCGTCTCGATCGGGCACACGCGGCCGTAGTGGGTCGGGTGCACGTCGCGCACCTCGAAGCCGGCACGCTCGCGCGTCAGACCGCCCGGACCCAGCGCCGAGACGCGACGCTTGTGCGTGATCTCGGACAGCGGGTTGGTCTGGTCCATGAACTGCGACAGCTGGCTCGAGCCGAAGAACTCCTTGATCGCGGCCGAGATCGGCTTGGCATTGATCAGATCGTGCGGCATCAGGTTGTCCGACTCGGCCTGCGACAGACGCTCCTTGACCGCGCGCTCGACGCGCACCAGGCCGGCGCGGAACTGGTTCTCCGCGAGTTCGCCCACCGAACGCACGCGGCGGTTGCCGAGGTGATCAATATCGTCGATCTCGCCGCGACCGTTGCGCAGCTCGACCAGCACGCCGATGACGGCCAGGATGTCTTCATTGACCAGCACGCCCGGGCCGTCTTCGCCCTGGGCGCCGACGCGCTCGTAGAAGCGCTTGAGCCAGCCCGGCGCCTTGTCGTCGATCTTCTCGGGATAGGCGCGGCGATTGAACTTCATGCGACCCACGGACGACAGGTCGTAACGCTCCTCGGCGTAGAACAGGCCGTTGAACAGACCTTCGACCGCGTCTTCGGTGGGCGGCTCGCCCGGACGCATCATGCGGTAGATCGCGACCTTGGCAGCCCACTGATCAGCGGTCTCGTCGATACGCAGGGTCTGCGAGATGTAGCCACCGCGATCGAGGTCGTTGATGTAGAGGGTACGCAGTTCGGTCACACCGGCGAGACGCAGCTTGTCGAGCAGGTCCTCGGTGATCTCGTCGTTGGCGCGCGCCAGCACCTCACCGGTCTCGGGATCGGCGATGTCGTTGGCGATCACGCGACCGAGCACGAAGTCGTCGGGCACGCCGATCGTCTTGACCCCGGCCTGGTCGATCTCGCGGATATGCTTGGAGGTGATGCGCTTGTCACGCGCGACGATGATCTTGCCATCGGGGGTGACGATGTCGAAACGCGCCACCTCACCACGCAGGCGATCGGGAACGAGCTCGAACTGAGCGCCCTCGCCCTGCAGGTGGAAGTTGTCGAAGTCGTGGAAGGTCGCGAGGATCTCTTCCGGCGTCATGCCAATGGCGCGCAACAGGATCGTGACCGGCATCTTCCGGCGGCGATCGACGCGGAAGTACAGGTAGTCCTTCGGGTCGAACTCGAAGTCGAGCCAGGAGCCGCGGTAGGGGATGATGCGGGCGGAGAACAGCAGCTTGCCCGACGAGTGCGTCTTGCCGCGGTCGTGCTCGAAGAACACGCCGGGCGAACGGTGCAGCTGCGACACGATGACGCGCTCGGTACCGTTGATCACGAAGGAACCGGTCGTGGTCATGAGCGGAATCTCGCCCATGTAGACTTCCTGTTCCTTGACCTCCTTGATGGTCTCCTTCGGCGCTTCGCGATCCATGATCACAAGGCGCACGCGCGCGCGCAGCGGCGACGCGAACGTCAGCCCGCGCTGCTGGCACTCCTTCACGTCGAAGGCAGGCTCGCCCAGCATGTACTGGACGAACTCGAGCCGCGCGTTGCCGCTATGACTCGAGATCGGGAAAATCGAGGAAAAGGCCGCCTGCAGGCCCTGGGTGCGCCTGGCTTCCGGCAGGGTTTCAGCCTGCAGGAACTCGGCAAACGACTCGATCTGGGTGGCGAGCAGGAAAGGCGCATCGAGCACGGCCGCGCGCTTGGCGAAGCTCTTGCGGATACGTTTCTTTTCAGTGTAGGAATACGCCATGGATGCTCCGGCTAGAGGGCTAACATCGGAAAGACAGAACACAGCGTCCGCATGACTTCAAGCCGCCGTGCGGCCCGCAAACGCTCTGCTCTGGCTTCGGACTCGGCTTGCCTGCCCAGATGGGTCGCAAGCTTTGATACAAAGCACGAAAGGGCTGGCACTCCTGAGAGTGCCAGCCCCGCTGGAAAGCCGAATATTACTTGATTTCGACCTTGGCGCCAGCGTCTTCCAGTTGCTTCTTCAGCGCGTCGGCGTCGGCCTTCGAAGCGCCTTCCTTCACGGTCTTCGGCGCGCCGTCGACCAGATCCTTCGCTTCCTTCAGACCCAGGCCGGTGGCAGCGCGGACGACCTTGATGACCTCGACCTTCTTGTCGCCGGCGGCGGTGAGCACGACGTCGAATTCGGTCTTCTCTTCGGCGGCCGGAGCGGCAGCGCCAGCGCCCGGAGCGGCCACGGCCATCGCGGCGGCGGACACACCGAACTTCTCTTCGAACGCCTTGACCAGGTCGTTCAGTTCCATAACGGTCATCGCGCCAACGGCTTCGAGGATGTCTTCTTTGGTGATTGCCATGTCAAAAACTCCAAAAATCTAGAATGTTCAGATTGCTTGTGCGAACTGGTCGAAGATCACCGCGCTCAGGCAGCGGCTTCTTCTTCGCGCTTCTTGGCGAGAGCGGCCATGGCGCAGGCGAAGCCCGACACCGGCGCCTGCATGACACCCAGCAGGGTGGACAGCAGCTCTTCGCGGCTCGGGATCGAAGCGAGCGCCTGCACGCCGGCCTTGTCGAGCGTCTTGCCCGCGTAGGAACCGGCCTTGAGCGAAAGCTTGTCGTTGCCCTTGGCGAAGTCGTTCAGCACCTTGGCAGCAGCGACCGGATCGGTCGAGATGCCATAGATCAGCGGACCGGTCAGTTGATCAGCCAGACCCTCGAACGGGGTACCGGCGATCGCACGACGGACCAGGGTGTTCTTCAGCACACGCAGATACACACCAGCGTCGCGAGCCTTTGCACGCAGCGCGGTGAGATCACCCACCTCGATACCGCGGTACTCGGCCACCGCGATCGACTGTGCGTTGGCCACTTGTGCCGACACCTCAGCCACTACGGCTTTCTTGTCATCAAGATTGAGACCCACAGGTCTTTCCTCCTATCAAGTCAACACGCGAATCGCAAACAGCGCGACTCGCACCTACGGCGACCTGGATCAGGAGCGGGGCTGGGTCACAGCCATAATCCTGTTCTGGGCACACCATCTGCGCAGGCCGTCCTGGGACGATTAGACGGTTGGTCAACGACCCCTCCCGCACCTGCGGTCTTTGACGATCCGTGCCGACGTCGAAACGGCGGCACGGCCCAAAGTTCTGTTGCCGCCTGCCTGAAAGACAGGCAGCGAGCACATCATCAAGCGGCGTTGACGCTGCTCGGCTCGACGCGGACGCCGGCACCCATGGTGCTCGACACCGCGATGCGGCGCAGGTAGACACCCTTGGCAGCAGCCGGCTTGGCCTTGACCAGCGCATCGACGAAAGCGGACAGGTTCTGCTGCAGCGCGTCGACGCCGAAGGAGGCGCGACCGATGGTGGCGTGCACGAGACCCGCCTTGTCGGTGCGGTACTGGACCTGGCCGGCCTTGGCGTTCTTCACGGCCGTGGCGACGTCCATGGTCACGGTGCCAACCTTGGGGTTGGGCATCAGGCCGCGCGGACCCAGGATCTGACCCAGCTGACCGACAACGCGCATGGCGTCCGGCGTTGCGATGCAGACGTCGAAGTTGAGGTTGCCAGCCTTGATCTGCTCGGCGAGGTCGTCGAAACCGACGACTTCCGCACCGGCGGCACGCGCGGCTTCAGCCTTGTCGCCCTGGGCGAACACGGCCACGCGAACGCTCTTGCCGGTACCGGCGGGCAGCACCACGGAACCGCGCACCACCTGGTCGGACTTACGTGCATCGACGCCGAGATTCACGGCGATGTCGATCGATTCGTCGAACTTGGCGGTGGCGCACTCCTTCACCAGCGCCAGCGCTTCGGCGACGGGGTAAGCCTGATTGCGGTCAACCTTGGCGCGCAGCGCCTGAACTCGCTTGGACAGTTTCGCCATGATTACAGGCCCTCCACAGTGATGCCCATGCTGCGGGCGGAACCGGCGATCGTGCGCACGGCAGCGTCCATATCGGCAGCGGTCAGATCAGGCATCTTCGCCTTTGCGATTTCCTCGACCTGCGCACGGGTCAGCGAGCCCACCTTGTCGGTGTGCGGCTTGGCCGAACCCTTCTGCAGACCGGCGGCCTTCTTGATCAACACGGTCGCCGGCGGCGTCTTCATGATGAAGGTGAAGGACTTGTCGGCGAAGGCGGTGATCACCACCGGAATCGGCAGACCCGGCTCCATGCCCTGAGTCTTGGCATTGAAGGCCTTGCAGAATTCCATGATGTTCAGGCCGCGCTGACCCAGCGCCGGACCGATCGGGGGGCTGGGGTTGGCCTTGCCGGCCGGCACCTGCAGCTTGATGTAGCCAATGATTTTCTTTGCCATTGCGGCTTGCTCCTATGATGAGTGCTAGCGCACCGGATTCCCCGGCGCTCCTCGCGATGCACGCCTGATGGCGCACACGGAGGTGCGCGTCAACAGGCTACGGCAGGCCCTCAGGCCTGCCGCTCTTGCACTCAGGTCTTTTCGACCTGGGTGAAATCCAGTTCCACCGGCGTCGCGCGACCAAAAATGGTCACCGAAACGCGCAGCTTGTTCTTCTCGTAGTTCGCATCTTCGACCGAGCCATGGAAGTCCGTAAACGGACCTTCCTTCACGCGCACGACCTCGCCGATCTCGAACAGCACCTTCGGACGCGGCTTGTCGACGCCTTCCTGCATCTGCTGCATGATCTTTTCGACCTCCTTCTCGGAGATCGGGGCCGGCTTGTTGGCCGTCCCACCCACGAAGCCGGTGACCTTTGGCGTCGACTTCACGAGGTGCCAGGTCTCGTCGTTCATTTCCATCTCGACGAGGACGTAGCCCGGGAAGAACTTGCGCTCGGTAATGCTTTTCTGGCCGCCCTTCATCTCGACGACCTCTTCGACCGGAACCAGGATCTGGCCGAAGGAATCCTGCACGCCCGCACGATTCACGCGCTCGATGAGCGCGCGCTGCACCGACTTCTCGAAGCCGGAATAGGCATGCACCACGTACCAACGCTTCGTCATATCACTTCCAACCCAGAACGAGATCGTAAAGAACCCATTCCAGGCTCTTGTCGGTCAGCCACAGGAAAATCGCCATCAAGACGACAAACGCAAACACGAGACCCGTCGTCTGAACCGTTTCCTTGCGACTCGGCCAGACAACCTTCTTGGTCTCGGTGATTGCTTCGCGCGCGAACTCGACGAAACGGCGACCCGGTTCGGAGAACCACGCGACAGCCACGCCCGCCGCCACGCCCGCCAGGACGGACAGCACACGCAACACGAGCGGCTGCTCGGAAAGCAGATAGAAGCCGACAACACCGGCCGCCAGCAGAGCCAGAGCCAGCGCGAACTTCAACTTATCGGCCATTACGGAAAACCACCCGGAAAATTATGGCAGGGGCAGAGGGAATCGAACCCCCAACCTTCGGTTTTGGAGACCGACGCTCTGCCAATTGAGCTATACCCCTGCAGCAGAGACTACAAGGCGCACCCGCACGGATGCGCCCTGCATCGATCAGCGAGTCTTACTCGATGATCTTGGCGACGACGCCGGCGCCGACGGTACGGCCGCCTTCGCGGATCGCGAAGCGCAGACCTTCTTCCATGGCGATCGGGGCGATCAGCTTGACGGTGATCGACACGTTGTCGCCCGGCATGACCATCTCGGTGCCCTCGGGCAGCGCGATCGAACCGGTCACGTCCGTCGTACGGAAGTAGAACTGCGGACGGTAGTTGTTGAAGAACGGCGTGTGACGACCACCTTCTTCCTTCGACAGCACGTAGATCTCGCCGGTGAAGTGGGTGTGCGGGGTGATCGAACCCGGCTTGCACAGCACCTGACCGCGCTCGACATCTTCACGCTTGGTGCCGCGCAGCAGCACGCCGACGTTGTCACCGGCCTGACCCTGATCCAGCAGCTTGCGGAACATTTCCACGCCGGTGCAGGTGGTCTTGACCGTGGGCTTGATGCCGACGATTTCGATTTCCTCGCCAACCTTGACGATGCCACGCTCGACACGACCGGTCACCACGGTACCGCGGCCCGAGATCGAGAACACGTCTTCGATCGGCAGCAGGAACGGCTTGTCGATCGCGCGCTCCGGGGTCGGGATGTAGCTGTCCAGCGCTTCGGCCAGGCGCATGATCGCCGGCTCGCCGATGTCGGACTGGTCGCCTTCGAGCGCCTTCAGTGCCGAACCCTTGACGATGGGAATGTCGTCGCCCGGGAAGTCGTACTTCGACAGCAGCTCGCGCACTTCCATCTCGACCAGCTCGAGCAGTTCTTCGTCGTCGACCATGTCGCACTTGTTCAGGAACACGACGATGTACGGCACACCGACCTGACGCGCCAGCAGGATGTGCTCGCGGGTCTGCGGCATCGGGCCGTCAGCGGCCGAGCACACCAGAATCGCACCGTCCATCTGGGCCGCGCCGGTGATCATGTTCTTGACGTAGTCCGCGTGACCCGGGCAGTCAACGTGCGCATAGTGGCGCGTCGCGGTCTCGTACTCGACGTGCGAGGTGTTGATGGTGATGCCGCGCGCCTTCTCCTCCGGCGCGCTGTCGATCGCATCGTAGCCCTTCGCTTCGCCACCGAACTTCTTCGACAGGATCGTGGTGATCGCTGCGGTCAGCGTAGTCTTGCCGTGGTCAACGTGACCGATGGTACCGACGTTGACGTGCGGCTTCGTCCGCTCAAACTTACCCTTAGCCATATCGCTATCCTTAAAATCAGAACCAGAAAAACCAGTGCGGCGCCCAATCGTGTTGGCCGCCGCGCCAGGCCAGGCAGAAAATGAGTGGTGCCCTTGACGTGGATTGAACACGTGGCCTCTCCCTTACCAAGGGAGTGCTCTACCACTGAGCTACAAGGGCGCCGAAAACAGCACATCTGGAGCGGGTGAAGGGAATCGAACCCTCGTCGTAAGCTTGGAAGGCTTCTGCTCTACCATTGAGCTACACCCGCGCCTGCCACTGCAAAACAAACCGCAGTCGATTCACTACAACCGCCACGCCAACCGCGCCATGTGCGCACCTGACGTTAAGTATTACTGGTGGAGGGAGAAGGATTCGAACCTTCGAAGGCTGAGCCGTCAGATTTACAGTCTGATCCCGTTGACCGCTTGGGTATCCCTCCACGCGGGAAGCCCCGCACTATAGGGGACACCCTTTACCCTGTCAAATACTTTTTGCGTCGCAGGTCAAAAAAGTCCGAGCCTGCGTCCTCGTGGGGCTCCATTCAGGGTTTGCCGCCATTGAGCCCCCCCCGGTCTCCGCCCTAGTCTGGACGTGACTTAAGCGCGCCGCGCCGCGCGCCAGAGTGCGGCAGCGCGGCCGGCCCGACCTCAGGAAGACTGACTCTGGAAGGAGACGGCATCATGGGCGACCCCGGATTTTCGGCTGCATCCGGCAGCGTCAGCCTCGACGACAAGTACACGCTCGAGTCCGGGCGCGTCTACATGACGGGCTACCAGGCACTCGTCCGGCTCCTGCTGATCCAGAAGGCTCGTGACGAGGGCGCAGGCCTGGATACGGCGGGCTTCGTGTCCGGATACCGCGGCTCGCCGCTGGGAGGGCTGGACCAGACCCTGTGGAAGGCACGTGCGCACCTCGAGCGACACCGCATCGTCTTCCAGCCCGGCGTAAACGAGGACCTCGCGGCGACGGCCGTGTGGGGCACGCAGCAGCTTCAGTTGTCGCCGGGTGCGCGCCACGCCGGCGTGTTCGCGATGTGGTACGGCAAGGGCCCCGGCGTGGATCGCTGCGGCGACGTGTTCCGCCATGCCAACGCGGCGGGCAGCGCGCGATTCGGCGGCGTGCTGGTCGTGGCTGGCGACGACCATGCTGCCAAGTCGTCCACGCTGCCCCACCAGACCGACCACTTCTTCAAGTCGATGATGATGCCGGTACTGGCTCCGGCGGGGGTACAGGAGTACATCGACTTCGGCGTGCATGGCTACGCGCTGTCACGCTACTCGGGATGCTGGGTGGCGTTCAAGGCACTGGCGGATACCGTCGAGACGTCTGCCTCCGTCGCGATCGACCCGCACCGGGTGCAGGTGTCGATGCCAACCGATTTCGCGTTGCCGCCGGGCGGCCTCAACCTGCGCTGGCCCGACCCGCCGCTGGTGCAGGAGAAACGCCTGCTGCACTACAAGCTCTACGCTGCGCTGGCCTACGCGCGCGCCAACGGGCTCAACAGCATCATCATCGACTCACCCCACCCCAGGCTGGGCATCATCACCAGCGGCAAGAGCTACCTCGACGTGCGCCAGGCGCTCGACGACCTCGGCATCGACGACGCACTCGCCGGCGTGATCGGCCTCAGGCTGTACAAGGTCGGCATGGTGTGGCCGCTCGAAGCCGACGGCGTGCGCAGTTTCGCCGAAGGGCTGGACGAGATCCTGGTGGTCGAGGAAAAGCGCCAGCTGCTCGAGTACCAGCTGAAGGAAGAACTCTACAACTGGCGCGAAGACGTGCGCCCGCGCGTGGTCGGCAAGTTCGACGAGAAGGGTGAATGGGCCCACGTGCTGCGGCCGGACGGGACGATCGACCATGGCGACTGGCTGCTGCCGGCCGCCGGCGAGCTGACCCCGGCGATGATCGCCCGCGCCATCGCCAACCGCATCGGTCGTTTCTTCACCTCCGAGCGCATCGAGGCCCGCCTCGCCTTCCTGCAGGCCAAGGAAGCGGCGCTGGCACGCCGCGCTTTCCAGGCGGACCGCGTGCCGACCTTCTGCTCCGGCTGCCCGCACAACACCTCCACCCACGTGCCCGAAGGCAGCCGCGCGCTGGCCGGCATCGGCTGCCACTACATGGTCACCTGGATGCCGGAACGTCGTGCCGGCACCTTCACCCACATGGGCGGCGAGGGCGTACCCTGGGTCGGGCTCGCCCCCTTCACCGACGAGAAGCACATCTTCGCCAACCTCGGCGACGGCACCTATTTCCACTCCGGGCTGATGGCGATCCGCCAGGCGGTGGCCGCCCGAGTCAACATCACCTACAAGATCCTCTACAACGACGCGGTGGCGATGACCGGCGGCCAGCCGCACGACGGCCCGCTCGACGTGCCGACCATCGTGCGCCAGTTGCAGGCCGAGGGCGTGCACAACATCGTTGTCGTGACCGATGGCACCGAGCGCGCCTACGGACCGTCCGACCTGCCCCACATTCCGATCCGACACCGCGACGAGCTCGACACCATCCAGCGCGAGCTGCGCGAGTCGGGCGGGGTCACCGCACTGATCTACGACCAGACCTGCGCTGCCGAGAAACGCCGGCGCCGCAAGCGCGGCACCTACCCCGACCCGGCACGCCGCGTCTTCATCAACGAGGCGGTATGCGAGGGGTGCGGCGACTGCGGCGAGCAGTCGAACTGCATGTCCATCCTGCCGGTCGAGACCGCCCTCGGGCGCAAGCGCCGCATCGACCAGTCCTCCTGCAACAAGGACTACTCCTGCCTCAAGGGCTTCTGCCCGAGCTTCGTCACCATCGAAGGCGGCCGTCTGCGCAGGGGCCAGGCGCTGCAGACCGCGACGACCGAGTTCGACGCGCTGCCACCCCCGCGACTGCCCTCAACCGCACGCCCCTTCGGCATCCTCGTAACCGGGGTCGGCGGCACCGGCGTCATTACGATCGGCGCGCTGATCGGCATGGCGGCCCACCTCGACGGCAAGGGCGTGACCGTGCTCGACATGACCGGACTGGCGCAGAAAGGGGGCTCGGTCTACAGCCACGTCCGCATCGCCGATCATCCGGACGCACTGCACGCCGTCCGCATCGCCGCCGGCGAAGCGGACGCGGTGATCGGCGGGGACCTCATCGTCAGTGCCAGCACCGAGGCCCTGGCCAAGATGGCGCCCCGCCGCACCCGGGCCGTGATCAACGTCGCCGAGATCCCGACTTCGGAATTCGCCCACAACCCGGGCTGGAAGTTTCCGCAGGCCGAGATGATCGCAACGCTGCGCGAAGCCATGGCGGACGGCACGGACTTCATCGACGCTCAGCGCCTGGCCACCGCGTTGCTCGGCGACGGTATCGCGACCAACCTCTTCCTGCTCGGCTTCGCCTGGCAGCGGGGCATGGTGCCGGTTTCAGAGGACTCGCTGATGAAGGCCATCGCCCTCAATGGCGTCGCCATCGACCTGAACCGCAGCGCCTTCGTGTGGGGACGGCGGGCAGCCCATGACCTCGCTGCCGTCGAACGCCATGCGGCGCCCCAGGTGTCCACCGAACCCATCCCGGCGGACCTTGATGCGCTGGTCGCGCACCGCATGGCACTGCTCACCGCGTATCAGGACGCCGCCTACGCCGAACGCTTCCGCGGGCTGGTCCACCGCGTGCGCGACATCGAGGCGCAGCGGGTCGGCGCGGGCAGCACACGCCTTGCCGAGGCGGTCGCCCGCAGCTACGCGAAGCTGCTGGCCTACAAGGACGAGTACGAGGTCGCGCGGCTCTACACCGCACCGGCTTTCCAGCAGGCGCTGGCGGCCACCTTCGACGGCGATTACACCATCCGCTTCCACCTCGCGGCGCCCTTGCTGGCGAAACCCGATCCGAATACCGGCCTGATTGCCAAGCACAGCTTCGGCCCGGGCATGCTGAAGGTCTTCCGCGTCCTGGCGAAGCTGAAACGGCTGCGCGGCACGCGCTGGGACCTTTTCGGCCACACGGCCGAGCGCCGCGCCGAACGCGCCCTGATCGAGCAGTTCGAAACCGACGTCGACGAGCTGCTGTGCACGCTGAACTTTGCACGCCTGCCGCTGGCCGTGCAGATCGCCTCGCTGCCCGAGCACATCGGCGGCTTCGGCCACGTCAAGGCGCGGGCGATGGCACGTGCCGCAGAGCGTCGCGCCGAGCTGCTCGCCGAATGGCGAGCCCTCCCCCAGCGGCAGACGAGCGCTTGAACGCGGGTGCAGGGAGCTGCGTCGGGACGCTATGATCACGTCCTCCCACCTTCACCTGCGCCCGCATGCCCCCCGCCGCCAAAGCCCTCCTGGCCCAGCTCGCTGGCGCCGCTGGTGCCCTCGTACTCGCCCGCAACGGATGGCTGACCGGACTCTGGCCGCTGGTCGGGGCTCAGGCGGGGCTCGCCGCCGCCGTGGCGTTCGGCATGGGCAGCGCACGCTGGTGGCTGCCGATCCATCTCGGCTTCCTGCCACTCGCAGTCGTCGCCCTGCAGCTGGGCATCGCCCCGGCGTGGTACCTCGCGGCCTTCGTGCTGTTGCTGCTGGTCTACTGGACCAGTTTCCGCACCCAGGTGCCGCTCTACCTCAGCAACCGCCCGACCGCCGCGGCGGTGGCCGGGCTGCTGCCGGCCAGGCCCCTGCGTCTGCTCGACATCGGGGCCGGCACCGGCTCGCTGCTCCGTCCGCTGGCGCGCGCGCGCCCCGAAAGCCGCTTCACCGGCGTCGAGCTCGCCCCCGCACCGTGGCTGATCGGGCGCCTGCTGTGCGCGCCGCTCTCCAACATAGACTGGCGACGCGCCGACCTTTTCGCACCCGCGTGGGCAGACTACGATGCAGTGTATGCCTTCCTCTCCCCCGTGCCGATGCCGGCCGTGTGGGCCAAGGCCGTTGCCGAAATGCAGCCGGGCAGCCTGCTGATCAGCAACAGCTTTGCCATTCCGGACGTGCAACCCGAGCGCATCGCGGAAGTGGGGGACCGGCGCGGCACGCGCCTCTACGTCTATCGCATCCCGAGCCCGACGGACAGCGGCCGATAGATCGAAATGGCGCCACGAAGCATCGCTTTTCCGGCGCTTACCGCACGTCCCGGCTCGCGATAATCCTGATCGTGCGGCCACTGGCGGTCGCAAGCAAAGGACGAAGGGATCCATGGCTGAGATCATCTGCGTGATCGGCAACAAGGGCGGCACCGGCAAGACCACGCTGTCGCACATGCTGTGCCAGGGGCTGGGGCTGCTGGGGCAACGCGCCGCCTGCGTGCTCACCGACACCTCGCGCGAACCGCTGTTGCCCGGGGGGCGGCGCTACGTGACCGCCGATGCGCGCACCCGCGACGCCCTGACCAAGGTCGTCGACAAGCTGCGCAGCCTCGACGACTGGATCGGCGTCATCGACGGCGGCGGCAACCGCACCGAGATGGACCGCAAGCTCTATGCACTGTCCGACATCGTGCTGCTACCCTTCCGCGAGTCGCACGAGGACATCCGCACGGTGGTCCGCGACCTCGAGATGTTCCCGCGGGCCTATGCCGTGCCGACGCAATGGCCAACCAACGCCTGGCAGCGCGATGCGGCCGACCGCAACGTCGCGCAGTTGATGAGCGCCTATCGCCACCGCATCCTGCGGCCGGTCAACGCCTTGTCGTCGACCAAGCTGCTGTTGCAGAAGCAGGTGCCGGAGCAGATGCCCACCCCGCTCGCCAATGCCTGCCGGGCCATTGCGCGCCAGGTCCTGCAGGTGCTGGAGATCGACTTCTCGGAAACCACGGTGGACGAGGACCTGATCGACGAGGTCGAGCCGCTGCCGGCGGCGGAGATGCCGTTGCGGCTGACCAACGCCGCGCGCCGCTCGCACTGAGGACAGCGGGCGCCCTCAGAGGCGCGTGCCGCTGCGCGACATGACGACGAGCGCCTGGGCGCGATTGGATACGCCCAGGGCGCGGAAGATCGCGGTGACGTGAACCTTGACCGTGCCCTCGGACAGGCCGAGCAGGTCCGCAATTTCGCGGTTGGTCTTGCCGCTGGCGAGCAGATCGAGCACGCGGGACTGCGCCGTCGTGAGGCCAAAGCGCTCGCTCGGGGGTACGCGGCGGCCACCGGGCGCCGACGCGGAACGAGTCGCCGGGGTATGCACGCCGCCGGCGAGCACCACGCGCACGGCCTCGAGCAGCACGTCGCCCGGGTTCGACTTCGACACGTAGCCCGAGGCGCCCGCCTTGATCGCTCGCCGCACCGACGCCTCGTCGTCGATGGCCGAGACAACGATCGCCGGGACATCCGGAAAGCGCTTGGCCAGCACCCCGAGCAGCGAGAAACCATTCATGTCCGGCAGCATCAGGTCGATGATCGCGAGGTCGATGTCCGCATCGGTTTCAAGCCGGACAAGCGCCTCGTCGGCGCCACTGGCCTCGATGCACACCAGCCCGGCCTGCAGGCGCGCGAGGCTCTGTGCCATGGCTTCCCGCACCAGGGCGTGATCTTCGACGATGAGAATCCTGCTCAAGAATGACTCCAGGCGCGGCAGAGCGTAGGCATGCGGATGCGTGAAGCATAGCACGCCCCCCATACCCTCCCTCTACCGGCAAGCCGCGAAAGCACGCACAATCGCGCTACCGCGCCACCCGATCGAGATATCCCGGTTTGTTCCCGTTTTGCCTTCCGGCCCATGCCACTCCACAGGAACACGACCGGGCAACCCCATGCTCAAGGAGGCGGGGCGAAACCTTCAGCCGCTGGCTGCTCGTGCTGCTGATCGTGCTGCTGATCGTGCTCGGACCGCTGGCGCCCGCGCAGGCCGCCCAACGCATCCTGATCGTCACGAGCACCGAAACGCCGGCGCAGACCGAGGCCGTCAGCACCTTGCAAGCCGAGCTGGAGGAGCGCGGGCGCGCACTCGAGACCCGCCCCTGGGATCAGACCTCGGCCGAACAGACGCGCGCCGTCGACATCGTCGTCACGGTCGGCACGCCGGCAGCGCGCGCCGTCGCGAATCACGCCAGCCCGGCACCGGTGCTGCACATCCTGCTGTCGGCCCACAACTACGCTTCCCTGCCCGCCCGCGCCAGCGGGCGCCAGTCGGCAATCGTGCTCGACCAGCCTCCTGCGCGCCTCGTCGCACTGGTACAGCTCGCCTTGCCGGCGCTAGAGCGTATTGCCCTGATTGGCGGGCCGCAGAGCGAGGATCTCGTCGCCCAGCTTGCGCAGGCTGCGGCGCACGCGCGCCTCGGCATCGCGCAGGCTTCCATCGTCCGGGAAAACGAACTGTTCGGAGCGCTGCAGGCCGTGCTGGCCGAACCCGCGGTGCTGGTCGCCACGCCCGATCCGGCGGTCTTCAACCGCTTCACCGTGCAGAACATCCTGCTCACCGCCTTCCGCCATCGCTCGCCGGTACTCGGTTTCTCGGCAGCCTACGCCAAGGCGGGTGCCCTGTTGAGCCTGTATTCGACCCCCGCCCAGATCGGCAGCGATGCCGCACGGGTGGTCGAGTCCGTGCTGCGCGGCGGCGCCCTGCCTGCGGTCTCGGGGCCGCACAGCTTCGAGGTGCAGACCAACCCCACGGTGGCACGCTCGCTGGGCATCGAGCTGCCAGCGGCCGAGACGCTGACCGCTCGGCTGCGCAGCCTGGAGGAGGCGAAGCCATGATGCGCAACTGGGGCATCCGTGCCCGGGTGATGTTCGTCACCATCGTGCCGATGCTGGTGCTGGCCGCGCTGATGACGGCCATCTTCACCAGCCTGCGCCTGTCCGACCTGGATGACGCGCTCGGCGCACGCGGCCAGGCCTTTGCCCGTCAGATCGCCGCCGCGAGTGAATACAACGTCTTCGCCGGCAACCGCGACGCCTTGCGTCTGCTGGCCCTCGCGGCAACGGGCGAGGAGGATGTGCTCGCGGTACGGATCCTGGACGCCGACGGCCAGACGCTTGCGGCGGTCGGCGCTCTGGCCGCCGACCGCCTGCCCGCGGCGATGCCGACCTCCCTGCCGCCGCTCACGGTCGCGGAAGGTGCACGCCTGCGTGTCATCGAGCCGATCCGGGCGAGCCCGATCGACATCGACGACGGCTTCACCCTCGATGCATCGCCGACACCGCGCCGCGATGCCATCGCGCAGGGCAGCATCGTCCTCGAGCTGTCCCTCGAACGCATCCACCAGCACCGCCGGCAACTGCTGCTGGCCGGCGTCGGCGCCATGCTCGCGGTGCTCGTGGGCAGCGTGATGCTGGCAGCGCGCATGAGCCGCGGTGTCAGCGGCCCGATCCGCGAGGTGGCGGACGCCGTGCTGCGCATCGGTCACGGCGCGCTTCACGAGCGCCTGACCGTGCGGGGCGGCGGCAGCCTGCGCCGGCTTGCGGTCGGCGTCAATGACATGGCCGCACGCCTCGAGCATGCCCACGAGGACATGCGGCGCCAGGTGAGCGACGCCACGGCCGAACTGCGCGCCCGCACGCTCGAGGCAGAGCAGGCGAACGTCGCCAAGTCGCGCTTTCTGGCCGCGGCCAGTCACGATCTGCGCCAGCCGATGCATGCGCTCGGCCTGTTCATCTCCGAACTTGCCCAGCAGTCGCTCGATGCCCGCAGCCGTCAGATCGTGGATCGCATCGCAGCCTCGGCCAATGCCATGGACCAGTTGCTCGACGGCCTGCTCGACATCTCGCGGCTCGATGCCGGCGTGATGACACCCGTCGTGCGCGCCTTCGACCCGCAGCCCGTGCTCGAACGCATCGTCGCGGAGCGGACGTCTGCCGCGCGCAGCCGGGGCCTGCGGTTGCGCCTGCGTCCAGGTCGTGGCTGGGTGCGCAGCGACCCGATACTGTTCGAGCGCATCGTCGGCAACCTCGTCGGCAACGCGATACGTCACACGCAGTACGGCAACATCCTCGTCGCATGCCGCCGCCGCGGTGACCGGCTGCGCATCGAGGTGCGCGACAACGGCCCGGGGATTGCAACGGAATCACAGGAAATCATCTTCCACGAGTTCGTCCAGCTCGGAAATCCCGAGCGCGCACGCGACAAGGGGCTGGGACTGGGCCTGGCGATCGTGCGTCGCCTCGTCGACCTGCTGGCCCACCGTCTCGAGCTGCGCTCCGCCCCCGGTCGGGGCTCGACCTTCGCGGTCGAGTTGCCCCTGACCGCCCCCGAGGTCGAGGGCCGTCCAGCGGAGGACGCGCGTGCGCTGGGCAGCCTCGACGGGCTGCGCGTCGCGATCGTCGAGGACGACCCGCTGGTCCGCGACGCGATGGCGGGGCTGCTGTCCTCGTGGGACTGCGAGCTGACCATCGCCGGCAGCGCCGAGACCCTGCTCGCGCTACACGCAGCGTCGCCTCAGGGCTTCGACGTCGTGATCACCGACCTCCGCCTGTCCGGTCCCATGGATGGCATCGATCTCGTCGCGGAACTGCGCGCCACGGGCGACGGCACGGGTCCGCAGGCGATCCTCATCAGCGGCGACACCGCGCCCGAGGTCCTCGCCCGCGCCCGCGCGGTCAGCCTGCCGCTGCTCTACAAGCCGGTACGCCCGGCCAAGTTGCGCGCCCTGCTCCAGCGCATGCTCGGCGCCAGCTGACACGCTCCGCCACAGCGTTGCATGGCTTCGGTTACTATTGGTCCATTCTCAAGACACAGCCGGGAGAACGCCGATGTCGCAAGATCAGAACGCTCAGGACCCGCTCGAATTCGTCCGCGGCATGTGGAACAGCATGGGCTTCTCCCTGCCGGGCATGGTGACGCCGACGCTCGATGTCGACGAGCTCGACAAGCGCATCGCCGACATGAAGGCGGTCGAGGGCTGGCTCAAGATGAACCTGAACATGCTGCAGATGAGCATCCAGGGCCTGGAGATGCAGCGCGCGGCGATCGCTGCCGTCAAGGCAATGAGCCAGCAGGCCAAGGCCGGCGACGACCAGGCCGACGCCGGCGCCAACCCGTTTGCCGCCGCTGCCGCGATGTGGCCGTGGAACTTCATGAATGGCGAACAGGGCACTGCGGCCGACGTACCACCGTCTGCGTCCGAACCCAAGACGACGCGCAGCACGCGCCGCAAACCCTCCGACGGCAAATAGGCGTCCGCCTTCAGCCCGGCACACGGCCCATCCCGCGGATGGGCCGTTGTGTTTTCAGATGGCGCCGGCCCCGCGCAGGCGTTCGATATCGGCCGGCGAAAAGCCCGCCTCTGCCAGCACCGTATCGCTGTCCGCGCCGGCGACGACCGGTGCGGGCCGGGCCTGCACGGCCGGCATCCCGGACAGTCGCACCGGCGGGCCGAACTGCCTGACCCCGCCCACCTCCATGACCATCCCGCGCGCGCGCAGCTGCGGGTTGTCGAGGCTTTCCTCCATCGTCAGCACCGGGGTCACGCAGCAATCGACGGCATCGAACACGCCGACCCACTCCGCCTGCGTGCGTGCGCCGAAGATGGCGGCCACCTCCGCCCGTGCCGCCGCGCCCGCCGCGCCGGTGGCCAGGTGCGCCGGCTTCAGGTCGGGACGGCCCAGCGTGTCGCACACCAGATGCCAGAACTTTTCCTCCAGCGCGCCGACCGCCATGTAGCGCCCGTCCGCCGTGCGATACACGCCGTAGCACGGCACCTCGCCGGTCAGCAGGTCCTCGCCGCGCGGCCGCACGCGGCCATTGGCCAGCACCTCGGTCAGCGGAAAGATCGCATGCGCCATCACGCCATCGGTCATCGAGACGTCGACGAGACGCCCCTTGCCGCTCGCGCGCGCATCGACCAGGGCCACGAGCACCCCGAACAGCGCGCTCATCGTGCCACCGAGGAGGTCACCCAGTTGCAGGTTGGAGATCGCCGGCGCGCCGCCCGCGGTGCCGATCTGGTCGAGCACGCCGGCGTAGCCGATGTAGTTGATGTCGTGCCCGGCGCGCAGCGCATACGGCCCGGTCTGCCCATAGCCGGAGATGCTGCAGAACACCAGTCGCGGGTTGATGCGCGCCAGCGCCTCGTAGCCGAGGCCCAGCTTGTCCATCACCCCGGGGCGAAAACCCTCGATCACGATGTCCGCGGTTTCCACCAGCTTCTCGAACGCGGCCTTGCCGTCCGGGTGCTTGAGATCGAGCCGCAGGCTGCGCTTGTTGCGGTTCACCACCTGGTACAGATAGCTGGTGTCGCCCCCCATCGCGCCGAGCGTTCGCGCGTAGTCGCCCGCGCCGGTGTCCTCGATCTTGACGACATCCGCGCCGTAATCGGCGAGATGCTGGGTGGCGAGCGGACCAGGCAGCAGGCGGGTCAGGTCGAGCACGCGCACACCCGCCAGCGGCAGGCGTGCTGAAGCATTCAGGGTATCGGTCATGAGCGTGAAAGCGGCGCCCCGCAGGCGCCGCGCAGAATGAAGACGAAACCGAGCTTACGCGTAGGTGCGCACGTCGTCGATGACCTTGCCATCGTTGGCCAGCGCACCGTTCGGCAGGAAGGCGACCTCGCCACGCAGCTTGGTCACCTCGCGGATGCTGGCCGCGACCGCCGTTGCCAGGGCTTCGCTGCCGCCGCCAGCCACTTCGCACATCAGGGTCATGCGGTCGTTGAGATCGGGGTTGTCCACCACCAGTCGCGCCCGCACGATCTCGGGGTGACGGCGCACCACCTGTGCGATCTGGCCTGGATGCACGAACATGCCCTTGACCTTCGTCGTCTGGTCGGCGCGCCCCATCCAGCCCTTGATGCGCAGGTTGGTGCGACCGCAGGGCGAGCTGCCGGGGAGCAGCGCCGACAGGTCACCGGTGCCGAAGCGCACCAGCGGATAGTCGGGATTGAAGGTGGTGACGACGACCTCGCCCACCTCGCCCGGCGCCACGGGATCGCCGGTGCCCGGACGAACGATCTCGAGCACGATGTCCTCGTCCACCACCAGCCCTTCGCGGGCCTCGGTCTCGTAGGCGATGAGGCCGATATCGGCGGTTGCATAGGCCTGGTAGGCCGAGATGCCACGTGCGGCGAAGGCGTCGCGCAGGCTGGGCGGAAAGGCCTCGCCCGACACGAAGGCCTTGGTGAAGGACAGCTTCACGCCCAGTTCATCCGCCTTCTCCAACAGGATGCGCAGGAAGGACGGCGTGCCGACGTAGGCATTGGGCTGCAGGTCGGCGATGGCTGCCAGCTGCTGCTCGGTCTGGCCGACTCCGGCCGGGAAGACCGTGCAGCCCAGCGCATGGGCCGCGGTTTCCATCATCGAACCGGCCGGCGTGAAGTGATAGGAGAAGGCGTTGTGCACCAGATCGCCGGCGCGGAAACCTGCGGCGAACAGCGCCCGCGCCAGGCGGTAGTAGTCGGGACCCGCCCCTTCGGGTTCGTACAGCGGCCCGGGCGACGCAAACACGCGACGGCAGGCACTGCCCCAGCCGACGGCGGCAAAGCCGCCGAACGGGCGCGCCGCCTTCTGCATCTCCAGCAGTTCCGACTTTCGTGTCACCGGCAAGGTGGCGAGCGCCGACCGGCTCGTCACCGAGTCGGGTTCGACGTCCGCCAGCAGGCGGCCGAAAGCCGGCGCACCGGCACGGGCGTGGGCGATCTGCGCCGGCAGTCGCTCCATCAGCTCGCGCTCGCGCGCTTCGGGGGGGCGGGTTTCCCGCGTGTCGTAGAAGTTCATGTCGGCATCCCTGCTCGATGCAATGTGGTGTTCCGTCTTGCCTGCCGCCCTTTCGGCCGGTTCAGCTCAGCCAGCGCTTGCGCCGGCGGTAGTGCTTGATCTCGCGGAAGCTCTTGCGCCCTTCGCCCGACAGGCCGAGGTAGAACTCCTTCACGTCCTCGTTGTTCGACAGCTCGCTGGCGGCGCCTTCCATCACGATGCGGCCGTTCTCCATGATGTAGCCGAAGTCGGCATAGCGCAGCGCGACCATGGTGTTCTGTTCGGCGAGCAGGAAGCTCACCTTCTCCTTGGCGTTCAGATCCTTGACGATCTCGAACACCTCCTCGACGATCAGCGGCGCGAGGCCCATCGAGGGTTCGTCCAGCAGCACCAGACGAGGCTTGGCCATCAACGCACGGCCAATCGCGCACATCTGCTGTTCACCGCCGGACGTGTAGGCCGCCTGGCTGTTGCGACGCGTCTTCAGACGCGGGAAGTAGTTGTAGACCTTCTCCAGCGTTTCCTCGACGGCCGCCTTGCCGTCGGTGCGGGTGTAGGCGCCGGTGCGCAGGTTCTCCTCGATCGTCAGGTGGCCGAAGCAGTGGCGGCCTTCCATGACCTGCACCACGCCGCGCTTGACGAGGTCCGCCGGCGTCATCGCCTCGACGCGCTCGCCCTTGTACTCGACCGAGCCCTTCGTCACCTCGCCGCGCTCACCCTTCAGCAGGTTGCTGACCGCGCGCAGCGTGGTCGTCTTGCCGGCGCCGTTGCCGCCGAGTAGGGCCACGATGCTGCCCTCCTGCACCGACAGGGACACGCCCTTCAGGACGAGGATCACGTGGTTGTAGATGACCTCGATGTTGTTGACGCTGAGGAATGCTGAGTTCGGAGCGTTCATCTCGAATTCCAGGCAATGGCCCCCGCACCCTGCGGCACGGGGGCATGTTTCAACTTACTGCGCGCACTGCTCGGCGGTACGGCGCTGGATGTTCTTCTCGGCCGCATACTTGGACGCAGCCTCGAGCACCATCGGGCGCAGCACCTTGTCGTCGGCCTGGTACCAGTCGGACGTGAAGCCCCACTTCGAGCCGTCCCAGGTGTGGACGCGAACCCACGACGAGCCCATGTGGTCCGTGCAGGTCGTCTGGACCGGGCGCATCACGCCGGCAAAGCCCATCCCGTCAAGCTTGGCCTGATCGAGGTTGAGGTTCTCCAGACCCCAGCGCACCTGCTCGCCGGTCATGACCTTGCCCTTGCCGTAGCGCTCCTGCGCCTGGCGCACGCCCTCGACACCCAGCATGGCGGAGATCAGGCCGCGCATGTAAAGCACGGAACCGACTTCTTCCTTCGGACCCGTACCCTGGCCCTTGTCATGCAGCGCGGCGAGGATGTCCTTGACGACCTTGCTGTTCGGCTCGGCGCCATGCTGCAGCGCGAGCGCGCTGTAGCCCTTGGCACCGGCGCCGACGTCCTTGACGTCCGGTTCGGCACCGGCCCACCAGATGCCCAGCATCTTCTCGCGCGGGTAGCCAGTGGCCTGGGCTTCCTTGATGGCGGTGGAGTTCATCACGCCCCAGCCCCACAGCAGCACGTGATCGGGACGGTCGCGGCGGATCTGCAGCCAGGTGGCCTTCTGCTCAACGCCCGGGTGGGCGACGGGCAGCAGCTGCAGGTCGAAGCCGTGCAGCTTGGCGCGCTCCTGCAGCACCGGGATCGGCTCCTTGCCGAACGGGCTGTCGTGGTAGACCAGGGCGATCTTCTTGCCCTTGAGCTTGTCCAGCCCGCCTTCCTGCTGGCCGATGTGCTGGATGGCAACGTCGGCGCCCACCCAGTACGAGCCCAGCAGCGGGAAGTTCCAGGCGAACACCGAACCGTCCTGCGATTCGCTGCGGCCGTAGCCGGCAGTGATCAGCGGAATCTTGTCGACCGCGGCCTTGTCGGTCAGTGCGAAGGTGACGCCCGTCGACAGACTCTGGAACAGGGTGGCGTTCTTGCCCTTCAGGCGCTCGTAGCATTCCACGCCACGGTCGGTGGCATAGCCGAACTCGCATTCCTCGAACGACAGCTTCACGCCGTTGATGCCGCCCTGCGAATTGATGAACTTCAGGTAATCGACATAGCCGTTCGCCCAGGGGTTGCCGTTGGCGGCATAGGCGCCGGTGCGATACACCAGCACGGGGAAGAACTGTTCCTGCGCCTGGGCGTTGGCGGCAGGCGAGAACGCGGCGGACGACAGCCCCACCGAGGCAATGGCAGCCGCAAGGGCCAGGGAACGGAATTTCATGAGTCTCCTCCTTGTAATAAGCATCATGGGCACTGCGAACGGCACTGCATCAATGCGGGAAAGGCCACAGACGCAGTTTCTGCTTGGCGATCGACCACAGTCGGGCGAGGCCATGCGGCTCGACGATCAGGAAGAAAATGATCAGCGAACCAAAGATGATGAACTCGGCATGCGAGATGCCGGCGGTCGACACCGTCACACCCACCAGGCTGCCGAGGAAAGGCAGGAACTGGTTCAGGAAGATCGGCAGGACCACGATGAAGGCGGCGCCGAAGAAGCTGCCCATGATCGAACCCATGCCACCGATGATGACCATGAACAGCAGCTGGAAGGAGCGATCGACCGAGAACGCCGCCGGCTCCCACGAACCCAGGTGCACGAAGCCCCACAGCGCACCCGCCACACCGACGACAAAGGAGCTGACCGCGAAGGCCGACAGCTTGGCGTACATCGGGCGGATGCCAATCACCTCGGCGGCCACGTCCATGTCGCGGATCGCCATCCACTGGCGGCCGATGGTCGCGCGGGTCAGGTTCTTGGCCAGCAGCGCGAACACCACGACGAAGGCCAGGCAGAACAGGTACTTCTCGGCCGGCGAGTCGATGATCCAGCCGAAGGCGTCGAGCTTGGCGACCGACACCGAACCCGAGCTGGAGTTGTTGGTGAACCAGCCGATGCGCAGGAAGGCCCAGTCGCACAGGAACTGCGCGGCCAGCGTCGCCACCGCAAGGTAGAGGCCGCGCACCCGCAGGCTGGGAATGCCGAACAGGATGCCGAAGCCCGCCGCCGCCACACCACCGAGCAGCATTGCGAGGATGAGCGGCATGCCGTCGATGCGCACCATGAAGTTGTATGCGGCATACGCCCCGATCGCCATGAAGGCGCCCGCGCCCAGCGTGATCTGGCCGCAGTAGCCCACCAGCAGGTTCACCCCCAGCGCCGCCAGCGACAGCACCAGGAAGGGAATCAGCACGGCACGGAACAGATACTCGTCCGCGAGGAGGGGCACGCCGATGGCGGCGAAGGCGATCAGGCCGAGGACAAACCACTTGTCCTGGGCAATGGTGAAGATCTGTTGGTCGGCCAGGTAGCTCGTCTTGAACTGGCCATTCTCACGATAAATCACAGTGTGTTCTCCAGGTCAGACGCGGTTGATGATCTTCTCGCCGAACAGGCCCTGCGGCCGGAACAGCAGCACGATGAGCGCCATCACGTAGGCGAACCAGATCTCGATGCCGCCACCCACCATCGGCCCGATGTACACCTCGGACAGCTTCTCGCCGACACCGATGATCAGGCCGCCGACGATCGCGCCCGGCACCGAGGTCAGGCCGCCGAGGATGACCACCGGCAGGGCGCGCAGGGCGACGGTGACGAGCGAGAACTGCACGCCCATCTTGGAGCCCCAGATGATGCCGGCCACCAGCGCCACCAGACCTGCCACGCACCACACGATCACCCAGGTCTTGTTCAGCGGAATACCGACCGACTGCGCGGCCTGGTGGTCGTCCGCCACCGCGCGCAGCGCACGGCCGATCGCGGTCTTCTGGAAAAAGATGGTGAGACCGCCGACCAGCACCGCCGCCAGCGCCGCGGCGATGAAGTCTTCCTTGTTGATCATGACGCCGCCTTCGATCAGGCCTTCGAACATGATCACCGGGTCCTTCGGCATGCCGACGTTGATCGAGTAGATCTCGCTGCCGAAGAAGGTCTGACCGAGGCCCTCGAGCACGTAGGCGATGCCCAGCGTGACCATCAGCAGCGTCGCGCCTTCCTGATTCACCAGCTTGCGCAGCACGAAGCGCTCCACGCCCCACGCCACGATGAACATCACCACGCCGGCACCGATGATGCCGATCACGTTGGCCAGGAACAGGCTGTCACCGCCCAGCGCGGCGTTGGCCCATTCCGAGAAACGCGCCATCGCGAGCGCCGCCACCAGCACCATCGCGCCCTGGGCGAAATTGAACACGCCGGAGGCCTTGAAGATGAGCACGAAGCCCAGGGCGACCAGCGAGTACAGCATGCCGGTCATCAGCCCGCCCAACATCGTTTCGATAAAGAATCCCATGTCCCGCTCCGCTCAGTGACCGCTGCCCAGATAGGCGTTGATGACGTCCTGGTTGTTCCGGACTTCGTCCGGCGTCCCGTCGCCGATCTTCTTGCCGTAGTCGAGCACCACGACGCGGTCGGAGATGTCCATCACGACGCCCATGTCGTGTTCGATCAGCACGATCGTGGTGCCGAACTGGTCGCTGATGTCGAGGATGAAGCGGCACATGTCCTGCTTTTCCTCGACGTTCATGCCGGCCATCGGCTCGTCGAGCAGCAGGATCTGCGGCTCCATCGCCAGCGCGCGACCGAGGTCGACGCGCTTCTGCAGGCCGTAGGGCAGCGCGCCCACCGGCGTCTTGCGGATGTGCTGGATCTCGAGGAAGTCGATGATCTCCTCGACCTTCTCGCGGTGCGCGATCTCCTCGTTGCGTGCTGCGCCGATCCACAGGGCCTGCTGGAAGATGTTGGTCTTCATCTTCAGGGTGCGGCCGGTCATGATGTTGTCCAGCACGCTCATGCCCTTGAACAGCGCGATGTTCTGGAAGGTGCGCGCGATGCCCTGCTGGGCCGCCATGTGCGGCTCCATCTTCTTGCGCTCCTCGCCGCGGAACATGATCTTGCCTTCCTGCGGGTGGTACACGCCGTTGATCACGTTCAGCATCGAGCTCTTGCCGGCACCGTTGGGGCCGATGATGGCGCGGACCTCATGCTCGCGGATGTTGAAGCTGATGTCGGTCAGCGCTTTCACGCCGCCGAAACGCAGCGAGATGTTCTGCAGGTCCAGGATCACGTCGCCGAAGCGGCGGCCCGGCTGGGCGACGGCTGCGGGGTTCATGTCGGTCATGTTCATTCCTCGTTTCCTCAGGCCGCGCGCTGGCCGGCCTGCGGCGCAAAGGTCTTCACTTCCTCGATGCGCAGGTCGGCGGAGACCTTGCCGGTACGGCCGTCCTCGTACTTGACCTGGGTCTCGATGAACTGGCTCTTCCTGCCCTCGAACATTGCGTCGACCAGCACGCCGTACTTCTCGGCGATGAAGTTGCGGCGCACCTTGCGCGTGCGGGTCAGCTCGCCGTCGTCGGCATCGAGTTCCTTGTGCAGCACCAGGAAGCGCTTGATCTGGGCGCCGCTCATCTTCGGATCGGTCGCGAGGTCGGCATTGATCTTCTCGACGCAGCCGCGGATCAGCTCATACACCGCCGACTGCTGGGCCAGATCGGCGTAGCCGGAGTAGGCCATGCCCTTCTTCTCCGCCCAGTTGCCCACCGCCTCGAGGTCGATGTTGATGAAGGCGGTGACGAAGTCCTTGCCGTTGCCGAAGGTCACCGCTTCCTTGATGTGCTGGAAGAACTTGAGCTTGTTCTCGATGTAGTTGGGCGCGAACATCGAGCCGTTCGACATCTTGCCGACGTCCTTGGCGCGGTCGATGATCTTCAGGTGGCCGTCCTCGTCGAAGTAGCCCGCGTCGCCGGTCATGAAGTAGCCCTCGGCGTTGATCGACTCGGCGGTGGCGTCCGGGCGCTTGTAGTAGGCCTTCAGCAGCATCGGCCCCTTCACCAGGATCTCGCCGTTGTCGGCCAGCTTGACCTCGACGAAGGGCGCGGGCTTGCCCACCGAATCCAGCTTGATCTGGCCGTCGGGCTGCAGGCACACGTAGGCGCAGGTTTCGGTCTGGCCATAGAGCTGCTTGAGGTTGATGCCGATCGAACGGTAGAAGCGGAACAGGTCCGGCCCGATCGCCGCGCCGGCGGTGTAGGCCACGCGGATGCGGCTCATGCCGAGCACGTTCTTGAGCGGGCCATATACCAGCAGGTTGCCCAGCCAGTACTGGAAGCGGTCGCCCCCCGACACCGGCTTGCCGTCGAGGATGTCGGCGCCGCAGCGGCGGGCGACATCCATGAAGTGATGGAAGACCTTGCGCTTGAGGCTGCCGGCGTCCTCCATGCGGATCATGACCTGGGTCAGCAGGTTCTCGAACACGCGCGGCGGGGCGAAGTAGTAGGTGGGGCCGATCTCGCGCAGGTCGGTCATCACCGTTTCGCCGGATTCCGGGCAGTTGATGGTGAAACCGGCCACGGTCGCCTGGGCGAAGGAGAACAGGTGGTCGCCCACCCAGGCCATCGGCAGGTACGAGAGGATGTCCTCTTGGTCGGTGAGCCTGTCGAACTGCATGCCACCGCGCGCCGCCGAGATGAAGGCCTCGTGCGTCTGGCACACGCCCTTGGGCTTGCCGGTGGTGCCCGAGGTGTACAGCATTACCGAGATGTCGTCGGGCGAACCCTTGGCGATCTCGCCGTCGAGAAAGTCCGGCTGGTTGCGGTCGTGGATGCGCCCCATCTCCTGCAACTCGTCCAGCCCCATCAGCAGGGTCTGGGTGTAGTGGCGCATGCCGCGGGCGTCGTCGTAGATCACATGCTCGAGCAACGGCGCCTCGCCGGCGATCTCGAGCATCTTGTCCACCTGCTCCTGGTCCTCGACGATGGCGAACTTGATCTCGGCGTCCTGCAGCACGTAGACCATTTCCTGCGCCACGGCGTCCTGGTACATCATCACCGGAATGCCGCCGAGGCACTGGCAGGCGGCCACCGACCAGTACAGCCGCGGCCGGTTGTCGCCGACGATGGCGATGCGGTCGCCGCGCTTGAAGCCCAGTTGCGCCAGCCCGCAGGCGATCGCCCGCACGTTCTCGGCCACCTGCGCCCAGCTATAGGTCTGCCAGATGCCGTATTTCTTCTCGCGCATGGCGGGCCGCTGCGGCCGCACCTGCGCATGGTGCATCAGGTAACGCGGAAAGGTATCCAGCCCCCCTTCCTGCCCTGCATTCCGCACTTGCTTGTCGGACATGCCCCTTTCTCCTCCGGTGTCGTACTGCCTGTCTCCTCACCCGCCCCCCTCGGCTTGTTCTTCGGGGCCGGACGCGACACGGCGTGCTGCCCGTGTCGATTCAGGCTGCAGTCTCGCAAGGCATGTTTGCGCAACTGTTTGTGGAATGTACTGAATTGTTGCAGTTGCCGGGCCGACCCGGCGCAGCGCCGGGCGAAGGCGTCTGGCGCTCGAATCGCGCTAGACTGCGGGTCACGCCGAACCCTGCGCAAGAGGTCGCCGATGGAACACAAGGTCTTCACCAAACCGGTCCATGTCACCACCTGGATGGGCGTCTTCCTGGCCCTGGTCGCGGTGCTCGCCGCAGTGCTGGTGCCACAGCTCAAGCACGCCTTCCTGGCCAACGCCGCCTTCAATGGCCTGATCGTGTTCGTGCTGGCGATCGGCATCGCGGTGAACCTGCGCCAGGTCTGGCGCCTGCAGCGTGAAGTGCTGTGGATCGAGGCCTTCCAGCAACACCCGGATGCCACGACCGACACCCCGCGGCCCACGCTGCTGGCACCCATGGCGCGGCTCCTGTCGAGCCGCAAGCGCGGCCAGTTCCACCTGTCGCCGGCGTCGATGCGCACGCTGCTCGACAGCGTGCAGATCCGCCTGGAGGAGCAGCGCGACCTGTCGCGCTACCTCATCGGCCTGCTGATCTTCCTCGGCCTGCTCGGCACCTTCTGGGGCCTGCTCGTCACGATCCGCTCCATCGGCGAGATCATCGGCAACATGAGCGTGGGCAGCGATCCCGTGGCGATGTTCGAAGCGCTCAAGACCAAGCTCGACGCGCCGCTGGGCGGCATGGCCACCAGCTTCTCGACCTCGCTGTTCGGCCTGGCCGGCTCGCTGATCGTCGGCTTCCTCGACCTGCAGTCGGGCCATGCACAGAACCGCTTCTACAACGAACTGGAAGAATGGCTGTCGCACATCACCCGCCTGCCTTCGGGCACCGGCATCGAAGGCGAGGCGAGCGTACCCGCTTACGTGCAGGCCCTGCTGGAACAGACCGCCGAGGGCCTGGACCGCATGCAGCGCTCCACGGCCGAATCCGAGCGCGAGCGCCGCACCTCCGCGGAACACCTCGCCGAGCTCAACACCCAGCTTGGCCGCCTGGCCGAACTCATCGGCCGCGAATCGCGTGACCTGTCCGCGCTGTCGGCCTCGCAGGACGAGTTGCGCGGCCTGATCCGCCAGCTCGCCCAGCAGCCGGCACAAGGTGTGCAGTTCTCGGAAGACCTGCGCGCCGAACTGCGCCTGCTGTCGCGCACCATCGCCGCCGCACTGGGCGGTGCAGGCAGCCAGAAGGCGGACTGAGCCATGGCCCGCCTGTCCCGCCGCCGCGCGCTGGACTTCTGGCCCGGCTTCGTCGACGCCCTAGCCTCGCTGCTGATGGTGTTGGTGTTCGTGATCCTGATCTTCGTCATCGGCCAGTTCGTGCTCGCCGACGCGGTGAGTGGACGCGACCGCGCGCTGGCGCAACTCAACGCCGAACTCGCAGCCCTGGCGAAGACGCTCAGCCTGGAGCAGTCGGCCCGCGAACTGGCTGACGTCCGGGTGGGCGAACTGAGTGCCTCGCTCGCCGGTTCCGAGCGCGAGCGCGAAGCCCTGTCCACCGAGTTGCTCAGCGCCCGCGGCGAACTTCATGCCGCACAGGATGAAGCCAAGGCGCAGCGCGAGGAAGCCGCCCGCCTGTCCGCCGACATCGCGGCGCTGGCGCGGCTCAAGAGCGAACTCGAGGCCGAGGTCGCGCGCCTCGCCAGCGCCCTCGACACCTCGGAACGCGGCCTCAAGGAGCAGACCGCGATGTCGGAGCAGGCGATCGCCCAGGTCGAACTGCTCAACCGCCAGCTGGCGGCGGTGCGCACCCAGCTCGAACAGCTCAACGCCGCGCTCGCGGTCGCCGAGGCTGCGGCCCGCGACAAGGACCTGAGGATCGAGGAGCTGGGCCGCGAGCTCAACCTGGCGCTGGCCGCCCGGGTGAAGGAACTGGCGCGCTACCGCTCCGAGTTCTTCGGCCGCCTGCAGGCGGTGCTCGGCAATCGCAAGGACATCCAGATCGTCGGCGACCGCTTCGTGTTCTCGAGCGAGGTGCTGTTCCCGACCGCCTCGGACGAGGTCAGCGCGGAAGGCATGATCCAGCTCACGCGGCTGGCCGAGACGCTGAAGACGTTGTCGGCAGAGATCCCGGCCGATCTGCCCTGGGTGCTGCAGGTCGACGGCCACACCGACCGCCGGCCGATCTCAACGGCGCGCTTCCCGTCGAACTGGGAACTCTCCACCGCGCGCGCGCTGGCCATCGTCAAGTTCCTGCGCAGCCAGGGCATTCCCCCCCAACGGCTGGCGGCGACAGGCTATGGGGAATTCCATCCGCTGGATTCGCGCAACGCCGAGGACGCCTACGCCCGCAACCGCCGCATCGAGCTGAAGCTGACGAGCCGCTGAGGCGAAGCCGCGCCGCTCAGCCCTGCGGCGGACGGCGGGCGTCCTCGAGATCCTTCACCACCACCGACAGGGCCTCGGTCGAGATCAGCACCTCGACCAGCGACAACACCAGGGACAGCGCCAGCGTGAGGATGCTGGCGCCGAACAGCAGCTTGCCGGGCAACTCGGACTCCATGAACAGCGCGAACATCGACAGGGCGCACAGCAGGAAGCTGAACACGCCGAAGCTCTGCATGTACTTCGTCAGCAGAATGCGGCGCTTGAGCCCCGGCAACTGGCGCTGGACAAGATCCGCGCTTCGATCGGCCGAGACATTCAGCTGGCGGATCACCTGGGCCAGCGTCAGGAAGCGGTTGGTATAGGCGAGCAGCAGCAGCGAGATGGCCGGAAAGAGCAGCGCGGGCGTGGTCAGATTCATCATGCGGCGAGTGTAACCCGAGCCCGGCCGGCTACCTCCGCCACAACCCTTGGCGCCATGGCCCAGACCGCCCCGCCACGTTGCGTCGCACCCGCGTCAGACCTTCACTCGCGCCAGGGCTGCATCCAGGGCGCTGGACACCTCGGCAAGCCCGCGCGAGGTATCGGCGATCCCGGTCACGGCCATCGCGGAATCCTCGGCACGCCGTGCGATGTCCTCGACACTGCCGGCGATCGCAGCGGCAGCGCTCGCCTGTTCCCGCGTCGCCAACTGGATTCCGTCGCTGAGGCGCAGGCTGTTCTCCGCAGACTCGCGGATTTCCGTCAGCGCAGCGAGCGCCTCCTGGATCAGGCCCACGCTGAACTGGACGCGGGCGCTTCCGGACTCGGCACTGCGGACCGCCGCGAGGGTCTCGGTGTGCAGCGTCTCGATGATGGCGCCGATCTCCACCGTTGCAGTGGTCGTCCGCTCCGCCAGCTTGCGCACTTCGTCCGCCACCACCGCGAAACCGCGCCCCTGCTCGCCCGCCCGCGCCGCCTCGATCGCCGCGTTCAACGCGAGCAGGTTGGTCTGGTCCGCGATCTCCTTGATCACGGTGGCAATCTTGCCGATCTCCTCCGACGACAGGCGCAGTCTGTCCATGGTCGCCGTCGTCTCGCTGACTGCCTGCGCGAGTTGCTCGATCTCGCTCACCGCATGGCCCGCCTGCTCCATGCCTTCAGCCGCCATGCGTCGTGTCTCGCGCGCCGCCCCGGCCGACGCCACGGCATTCTCGGCCACCTCGCCGACAACCACCGTTACCTGCTCGACGGCAGCGGCGGTATTGGACGCCGAATCGCTGGTCCCCGCGGCGCTGTCCGAGACATGGTCGCTCGATCGTTGCAGCGTGCGCGACTCCGCCACGATCCGGGCGCCCGCTTCGCGCACGTTGATCATGATCGCCTGCAGGTTAGCCATCATCGCGTTGTAGGCGTCGCCGATGGCTTGCAACTCCCCACCTCCCTGAAGGCGTGCGATACGTCTCAGGTCACCATCCTGTTGTGTCGCAGCCATCGTCTCACGCAGGCGTGACAGATCTGCGGACATGCCGCGCACCACGCCGAACTGCAGCCACACGCCGACGAGCAGGGCCAGCGCCAGCAGGCCCCACAACCATGCGTCAGGCAGCGCAGCGCCACTCAGCGCGGCCGCGGCGAGGAACGCGGCCGCCGCCGTCATGACGCCAAGCCCGCAACCGAAACGCCCCACCAGCGACCAGTTCGTCAGCCGCCCGAGCATTCCGGCACGGACCACGCGGCCGTCACGCACATCGAACTTGCCGGGACTGGCGCGCATGCGGCGGTAGGCCGCATCGACCCGCGCGATGACCTCGCGATCCGGTCGGCGGCGAACCGATTCGTAGCCCACCACCTCGCCGTTCTCCCTCACCGGCGACGCGAAGGCGTGCACCCAGTAGTACCCGCCATCCTTGCGCCGATTCTTGACGTAGCCGCTCCAGGACATACCGGCCTTCAAGGCACGCCACAGGTCCGCAAAGGCCTCCGGCGGCATGTCGGGATGGCGAACGATGTTGTGCGGCTGTCCGATCAGCTCGTTGCGGTCGAATCCGGACAGTGCGACGAACAGATCGTTTGCCACCTCGATTCGCCCGGCACGATCCGTCCGGCTGTAGATGAACTCCCCGTCGGGGACGATGGTTTCGTCCGAGCTGACTGGTTGGTTGATGCGCATTTATTCCTCCCTCGGGTACTTGCATCCTTCACATACGGCGCATCCTGGTACCACGAGGGCATTCCTTGAGCGTGCACGTGCATATGGCTGCGGATTTTGCGCCATATCAAGGAAATGCCAAGCGAAACACGCCACGTACAGGCAAAAAAAACGGCGCCGAAGCGCCGTGTCCCATTAGGGAGAGGGGAAGCCGGGAGAGACTGTCCGTTACATGCTGCGGCGGTACTGGCCGCCGACCTTGTAGAGCGCATCGGTGATCTGACCCAGCGAGCAGTAGCGCACCGCGTCGACCAGCACCTCGAAAACGTTGGAATTGGTGATCACGGCCTGCTGCAGCTTGGCCTGCCACTTGGGCGCCTCGGCCTTGTTGCGGGCATGGAAGTCGGCCAGGCGCTTCAACTGGCCCTGCTTCTCTTCCTCGGTCGAGCGCGCCAACTCGATCTCCTGCTGGGCCTGGCCCTTCGGGTTGAGGAAGGTGTTCACGCCGATGATCGGGTAGGAGCCGTCATGCTTCTTGTGTTCGTAGTAGAGCGACTCCTCCTGGATCTTGCCGCGCTGGTAGCCGGTTTCCATCGCACCCAGCACGCCGCCGCGGCTGGCGATCGCCTCGAACTCCTTGAGCACGGCTTCTTCGACGAGATCGGTGAGTTCCTCGATGATGAAGGCGCCCTGGTTCGGGTTCTCGTTCTTGGCCAGGCCCCACTCGCGGTTGATGATGAGCTGGATCGCCATCGCACGGCGCACGGACTCTTCGGTCGGCGTGGTGATCGCCTCGTCGTAGGCGTTGGTGTGCAGCGAGTTGCAGTTGTCGTAGATCGCGATCAGCGCCTGCAGCGTGGTGCGGATGTCGTTGAAGTCCATCTCCTGCGCGTGCAGCGAGCGGCCCGAGGTCTGGACGTGATACTTCAGCTTCTGGCTGCGCTCGTTGGCGCCGTACTTGTTCTTCATCGCCACCGCCCAGATGCGGCGGGCGACGCGGCCGATCACCGAGTACTCCGGGTCCATGCCGTTGCTGAAGAAGAAGGACAGGTTGGGCGCGAAGTCGTCGATGTGCATGCCGCGCGCGAGGTACGACTCCACGTAGGTGAAGCCGTTCGACAGCGTGAAGGCGAGCTGGCTGATCGGGTTCGCACCGGCTTCGGCGATGTGATAGCCGGAGATCGACACCGAATAGAAGTTCTGCACCTTGTTATGGACGAAGTACTCCTGGATGTCGCCCATCATCTTCAGCGCGAATTCGGTGCTGAAGATGCAGGTGTTCTGGCCCTGGTCTTCCTTCAAGATGTCGGCCTGCACCGTGCCGCGCACGGTCGACAGCGTCCAGGCCTTGATCTTGGCGTACTCGTCCTCGGTCGGGTCGCGGCCGTTGTCGGCCTTGAACTTGGCGATCTGCTGGTCGAGCGCGGTGTTGAAGAAGAAGGCGAGGATGATCGGCGCCGGGCCGTTGATCGTCATCGACACCGAAGTGGTCGGCGCGCACAGGTCGAAGCCGTCGTACAGCACCTTCATGTCGTCGAGCGTGGCGATGGACACGCCGGAGTTGCCGATCTTGCCGTAGATGTCCGGACGCGGATCCGGGTCGCAGCCGTACAGGGTCACCGAGTCGAAGGCGGTCGACAGGCGGTGCGCCGGCATGCCTTCCGAGACCCGCTTGAAGCGGCGGTTGGTGCGGAAGGCGTCGCCCTCGCCCGCGAACATGCGGGTGGGGTCCTCGCCCTCGCGCTTGAACGCGAACACGCCGGCGGTGTAGGGGAAGGAGCCGGGAACGTTCTCCTTCATCAGGAACTTGAGCGTCTCGCCCTCGTCCTCGAAGCTGGGCAGCGCGACCTTGCGGATCTTGCTGCCGGCCAGCGAGGTGTGCGTGAGCTGGGTGCGGATCTCCTTGTCGCGGATCTTCACCACGTACTCGTCGGCGGCGTACAGCGCCTTCTCGGTCGGCCACTGCTCCAGCAGCTTCTTCGCTGCCGGGGTGAGCTCACCGTCCTTCCAGTTGATCAGCTCGTCGAACGAACCGGCGTCCTTGCCGCACTGCTCGAACAGCCCCTTGGCAATCTTCAGCGACTGGCGCTCGCGGGCGACGCGGGCCTGCTGCTCGACGTGCTTGTGATAGCCACGGACCGTGTCGGCGATCTCGGCGAGGTAGCGGATGCGCTCGGCGGGGACGATGGCACGGCCTTCCGAGGACGCCTTCACGCTCACTGCAGGCAGCTTGCTCTTGGCGGCCTTCAGGCCCTTTCCGACCAGGGCCGGCAGCACGGCCTGGTACAACGCGGTGACGCCATCATCGTTGAAGCGCGCCGCCATGGTGCCGAAGACCGGCATCTCGTCGGTGTTCTGGCCGAACAGTTCGCGGTTGCGCTGGTACTGCTTGCGCACGTCGCGCAGCGCGTCCTGCGCGCCCTTGCGGTCGAACTTGTTGATGGCGACGAAGTCGGCGAAGTCGAGCATGTCGATCTTCTCGAGCTGGCTGGCGGCGCCAAACTCGGGGGTCATCACGTACAGCGACAGGTCGACGAAGGGCACGATCGCGGCGTTGCCCTGGCCGATGCCGGAGGTTTCGACGATCACCAGGTCGAAACCGGCCAGCTTGCATGCGGCGATGACTTCGGGCAGCGCGGCCGAGACTTCGGAGCCGGTGTCGCGGGTGGCGAGCGAGCGCATGTAGATGTTGTCGTGCTCGATCGCGTTCATGCGGATGCGGTCGCCCAGCAGCGCGCCGCCGGTGCGCTTGCGCGAGGGGTCGATCGACACGATGGCGAGCTTGAGCTTGTCGTCCTGGTCGAGACGGAAGCGGCGCACCAACTCGTCGGTCAGCGAGGACTTGCCCGCGCCGCCGGTGCCGGTGATGCCCAGCGTCGGCACCTTGGTCTTTGCCGCGGCGTCGATCAGCGCCTTCTTGACGTCGTCGCCGTAGCCGCCGTTCTCGAGCGCGGTGATGATGCGCGACAGCGCACGGCGATCGCCGGCGGCCAGCGCCTTCAGCACCGCGTCGGCCTTCTGCGGCGCAGCCTTGGTGATGTCGGTGTCGCAGCGCTCGACCACGCTGTTGATCATGCCCTGCAGGCCCATCTTGGCGCCGTCTTCGGGCGAGAAGATGTGGGTGACGCCGTACTCGTGCAGCTCCTTGATCTCGGCCGGCACGATCACGCCGCCGCCGCCGCCGAAGACCTTGATGTGCTCGCCGCCGTTGGCCTTGAGCAGATCGATCATGTACTTGAAGAACTCGACGTGGCCACCCTGGTAACTCGTGATGGCGATGCCCTGCACGTCTTCCTGCAGCGCGGCATTGACGATCTCGCCCACCGAACGGTTGTGGCCGAGGTGGATGACCTCGGAGCCGGTCGACTGCAGGATGCGGCGCATGATGTTGATCGAGGCATCGTGGCCGTCGAACAGCGCCGCGGCGGTAACGAAACGCACCTTGTTCTTCGGCTTGTAGGGCTGCAGCTTGTGCGCAACGCTCAGGTCGGTCATGTCGGTCTTCCCCCGGACGTGTTGATGATGGTGGTGCTGCTGTTATGGCCTGAATGGTAGAAGGCGCCCGGCGCCTTTGCCATTGCGCTTGCCGACGGCAATCATGCAAAATCCGCCAATCTTCGATGCAGCACGGCGCCTACCCGTCCCCTCCGACACCATGCTCCCGAACAAGCGCGAACGACAGCGCGGTCATCGCCAGGCAGCCCGAAATCAAGCCACTGTGGCGATGGGCTTCGTCGACGGCATGCTGTCGGGCCTGCGCCGCCGGGGTCACGACCCCACCCCGCTGCTGACCGCGACCGGCATCAGCCTTGCAGATGTCGCCAGCCGCGTCCCGGTCGACCGCTATGCCGCGCTCTACAACCTGATCATCGCCGAACTCGACGACGAGGCCTTCGCCCTGTTCTCGCGACCGATGCCCACCGGCAGCTTCGAGTTCCTCTGTCGCGGCATGCTGGGCGCGGCGACGCTCGACGACGCCCTGGCGCGGGCCTACCGCTTCCTGCGCATCGTGCTGCCCGACCTGCGGGTGAGCGTCCGCCGTGACGGCACGCGCGCCGAGCTCGAGATCGCGGAGGCGCAGCCCGTGTTCGCCGGGCGCGAAGACCCGGCCCGCGTCTTCGCCTTCGAATGGCTGCTGCGACTGGTGCATGGCGTGGCCTGCTGGTTCGTCGGCCGCGGCCTCGCGCTCGACAGCGTGCGCTTTCCCTACGTCCGGCCGGCGCATGCGGACGACTACGCGCTTGTCTATACCGAACGCTCGAGCTTCGAAGGCGACACCCTGCTGGCCCGCTTCCACGACAACCTGCTCGACCTCCCCATCCGGCGCGACGACCCCGCGCTCGGCCGCTTCCTGGAAGGCGCACCGGGCCGCATCTCGATGCTCTATCGCCGTGACCGCGAGATGGTGCTGCGGGTGCGCGACCTGCTGCGCGCCGCGCTGCCGGACAACCTGTCGATCGAACAGGTCGCACAGCAGTTGCACCTGTCGACCCGCACCCTGCACCGCCGGCTCGAGGACGAGGGCTCCAGTTTCCGCCTGATCAAGGAAGCCACGCGGCGCGACATCGCCTACGCGCGCCTGACGAAGACCGCGCAGCCGATTGCCCAGCTGGCGGCGGACCTGGGCTACGCCGACACCTCCACCTTCTACCGGGCCTTCGTCGCGTGGTCGGGACAGTCGCCCGAGCAGTTCCGCAGCCAGCTGGCCGCACGACACGGCGCCATGACAGGCGGGAAGCCCCAGAGAAGCGAACGGCGATAACGTTGACGTAAACGTCATCATTTCGTCAGGATGCCGGATTGACGCGGCTTGCCACGGATGTGACGCCTGCCCTGCCCGGCAGCGACGAACTGTGCAACCATTGGTCAGAAGACACGCGAGAGACACAGGAGGCGCGCCGGGATCATGGCGAAAGCAGTCGAGGACGAACTTCAGTTGACCGCATCGTCGCCCGAGCAGCGCCGCCGCTACGACCTGCTGATGGCGGGTCTCGACCTGCTGGATCAGGCTATCGCCGTGTTCGATGCGTCGCCGAAGCTGGTGACCTGGAACAAGGCGCTGCTGCGCCTGCTCGACTTCCCCGAATCGCTGGTCCGCGTCGGCACGCCGTTCGAGGCCTTCGTGCGCTTCAACGCCGAGCGCGGCGAATACGGCGAAGGCGACATCGAGAAGCTCGTCGCCGCGCGCATGGCCTCGGCCCGCGCCTTCGAACCGCATTACGTCGAACGCGTACGCCCCAACGGGCGCGTGCTGGCCGTTCGCGGCGTGCCGATCCCCAACCTGGGCTTCGTGTCGCTGTGGACCGACGTCACCGAACAGCGCCGTGCCGAGGCGCTGATCCAGGAACAGAACGCGCGCCTCGAGGCCCGCGTGCGCGAACGCACGGCCGAACTGGAAAAGGCCAACCGCGAGATCGACCAGATCGCCGAGGCGCTGCGCCTGTCCGAGGGCCGCATGCGGCTGATCCTCGACGCCATCCCGGCGATGATCGCCCATGTCGACGCCGGCCGCCGCTACCGCTTTGCCAACCGCGCCTACGCCGAATGGTTCGGCCTGACGAAGGAGAGCATCGTCGGCCGCTCCATCGTCGAGGTGTTCGGCGACGATGCCTACGCTGCGATCGAACCCTATCTCGAGGACGCCGAGAACGGCGAGCGCGTCAGTTACGAGTACGCACGCAGGAATGCCGAGGGCCGGCTGGTCCATGCACGCAGCGCGGTCGTGCCCGACGTGTCGCTCGAAGGCGGCTTTCGCGGCTATTTCGTGATGTCGATCGACATCACCGAGCAGAAGGCCAGCCAGGCCGCGCTGGTGCAGGCGCAGAAGATGGAGGCGGTCGGGCAGCTCACCGGCGGGCTGGCGCACGACTTCAACAACCTGCTCACCATCATCATCGGCAACCTGTCGGCCCTGCAGGGCAAGCTGGCGGGCGGCGAGGGCAGCGAATACGTCGACCCGTCGCTGCAGGCGGCGCGGCGCGGCGCGGAGCTGATCCGCCGCCTGCTGACCTTTTCGCGCCGCCAGACGCTGGAGCCGACCGCGGTCGAGGTTGGCGAGCTCGTGCGCAACATGACGCAACTGCTGGTGCGAACGCTGGGCGAAACCATCGCCGTGCATCTGCAGTTGCCCGACCGGCCGATGTACGCGCTGGCCGACGCCAACCAGCTCGAGAACGCACTGATCAACCTCGCCATCAACGCACGCGACGCCATGCCGGAAGGCGGCGAGCTGACGATCACCGTGCAGCCGCGTCGGGTCGACGGCGCGCTCGCGAAGCTCGGCGAGGTCGCGCCCGGGGACTATGTGCAGTTCGATGTCAGCGACACCGGCAAGGGCATCGAGCCGGCCGTGCTCGCGCGTGTGTTCGAGCCTTTCTTCACGACCAAGCCCTTCGGCGGCGGCAGCGGCCTGGGGCTGTCGATGGTGTACGGCTTCGTGCGCCAGTCGGGCGGCAACATCCGCATCCTCAGTACGCCGGGCAAGGGGACGAGCGTGCGCTTCGTGCTGCCCGAGACGCCACCGCTCAAGCAGGCCCCTGTCGCGGCCGGCCGCCGCGACGCGCCCGCGGCCGTGCTCACCGGCCCCATCCTGCTGGTGGAAGACGAGCCCGAGGTGCGCAAGGTGATCCGCATGCAGCTCACGGCACTCGGCCATGCGGTGCTCGAAGCCAGCGACGGCGTCGAGGCCCTGGCGCTGCTCGAAAGCGTCGAGGACATCGCGGTGCTGATCAGCGACACCGTGATGCCGGGCGGATTGAACGGCCGCGAACTGGCGCAACGCGCCCGCGCCCTGCGCCCTGCGCTGCCCATTCTGCTTGTCACCGGCTATGCGCGCGATTTGCCGGCCGGCGACGATGCGGCTGCCGGAATCCCGGTGTTGCGCAAGCCTTTCGACCCGCCGGCGCTCGCCGCCGCGCTGGCCAGCCTGACCCTGACGGACCCGACCACGGAGCCTTCCGCCACATGACGATGAACGCAACGGATACCGGCAACCCGATCATCTTCGTGCTCGAAGACGAGCCGGACATTGCCCGCCTGATCTGCAGCAGCCTCGCCGAGTACGGTTTTCGCTGCGAGCACCTGCGCACCGGGCGCGACCTCCTGGTGCGCGCACGCTCGACGACGCCCGACCTGTGCATCGTCGACCTGGGCCTGCCCGACATGGACGGCATGCAGGTCGTGCGCCAGTTGCAGGAAGGCACGCCGTGTGCGGTCCTGATCCTGACCGGCCGCAATGACGTCACCGACCGCGTGCTCGGCCTCGAACTCGGCGCCGACGACTACATCGTGAAGCCCTTCGAGCCGCGCGAGCTGGTCGCCCGCGTGCGCTCCATCCTGCGCCGCTACCAGCGTTCGGCGGCGGCTGAGGCGATCACCGAGCGCAACATCGCCAGCTTCGCCGGCTGGATCTTCGATGGCAACCGCCACACCCTCACGGCCCCCGACGGTCGCGAGATCGGCTTGTCCGCCGCGGAGGCCGGCCTCCTCGCCACGCTGCTGCGCCGCCCGAACAAGATCCTGTCGCGCGAGCAACTGCTGGGCGAACGCGACGTCGATCCCTTCGACCGCAGCATCGACGTACGCATCTCCCGCCTGCGGCGCAAGCTCGACGACGACCCGCAGAACCCGAGGCTCATCAAGACCGTTTACGGCGCTGGCTACCTGTTCGCGGCCCAGGTGTCATGGCAGTGAGCCAGCGGCACGGGATGGCAGGAGGTTTTCAAGTCTGGTCGCGCCGTTCATAATTATGAGTTATTGATTAGCCACTACCGGAGTCCCCCAATGTCGTCCCCGCGCCCCTTCAAGATCCTCGGCATCCAGCAGATCGCCATCGGCGGCCCGAGCAAGGAAAAGCTCAAGACCCTGTGGGTCGACATGCTCGGCCTGGAAGTCACCGGCAACTTCGTCTCCGAGCGTGAGAACGTCGATGAGGACATCTGCGCGATGGGCGCCGGCCCGTTCAAGGTGGAGGTCGACCTGATGCAGCCGCTCGACCCCGACAAGAAGCCCGCGGTGCACACCACGCCGCTGAACCACGTCGGCCTGTGGGTGGACGACCTGCCGAAGGCGGTGGAGTGGCTGAGCGCCAACGGCGTCCGCTTCGCCCCGGGTGGCATCCGCCGCGGCGCAGCGGGTTTCGACATCACCTTCCTGCACCCGAAGGGCAACGAGGAATTCCCGATCGGCGGCGAAGGCGTGCTGATCGAGCTGGTGCAGGCGCCGGCCGAGGTGATCGAGGCCTTCGCCAAGCTCGCCGCGGGCTGAGCACTGCACTCGTCGCTCCAAAGGGGCACGGCCTTGCGGGCGTGCCCCTTTTTCACTCGCCGCCCCGCGGCGCGAAGACTACAGCGCCGCCACCGAGAAGGTGTCGCACGCACGCAGGTCGCCCTGCGCCAGGCCGACACGGAACCAGCGCACCCGCTGCGCAGCACTGCCATGGGTGAAGCTGTCGGGCACGGCATAGCCCTGCGCCTGCTTCTGGATGCGGTCGTCGCCAATCGCGGTGGCGGCGCGCAATGCCTCATCGACGTCGCCCTGCTCGAGGACCTGCCGCGTGCGATCGGCGTGGTACGCCCACACCCCGGCCAGACAGTCGGCCTGCAGTTCGAGCCTCACGGACAACTGGTTCGCCTCCCGCTCGGACAGGCGCTGGCGTGCCTGCTGCACCTTGTCGGAGATGCCGAGCAGGTTCTGCACGTGGTGGCCGACCTCGTGCGCAATCACATAGGCCTGGGCGAAATCGCCCGGCGCGCCGAAACGACGGTGAAGATCGTCGAAGAAGGACAGGTCGAGATACACCTTGCCATCGACCGGACAGTAGAAAGGCCCCATCTGCGCCTGCCCGACGCCACAGGCACTGCGCGTAGCGCCAGTGTAGAGCACCAGCTTCGGTTCCTGGTACTGGCGGCCGCCGGACTGAAAGATCGGCCCCCAGGTGTCCTCGGTGTCAGCCAGCACCATCGAGGTGAAACGCGCCAGCTCATCCTCGGCCGCCGAGCGCGGCACGCCCGGCTGCGAGGACTCGATTGCCGGCGGCTGCACCATGGTCGCGGTGTCGAGCACCACGCTCGGGTCGATGCCGAAGTACATCGCCACCAGCACCAGCACGAGGGTGCCGATCCCGATCTTGCCGCGCCCGCCCAGGTGAGGCCCGCCCTGTCCGCGGCGATCCTCGACGTTGCGGCTTTCCCTGCCGTTGCGAAAGTCCATGATCCTCTCCCGCCGTTTCCTGTTGGCATGCTACTCCGCCAACCGTGGCGGCGGGAAAGGATGTCGCGCGCTCAGTCCGCGTGAGCTGCCGCGGCGAGCTTGTCTTCGCGGATCGCCTCGTACTCGTCTTCCCAGAACCACTTTTCGTCGCCGAAGGCCGGCTTCAGGTGGTGCAGCCAGGTGGCCTGGTCGTCGTACCGGGCGAAGAACGGACGCTGCACCCAATCCGGATTGCGGCCCTGGATGAAGCGCAGCGCGAACACCTTCTCGCCGGCGATCTCGGCCACGCCCTGGATCTCGATCTTGCCAGGGCTGGCGCTCATGCTCGGCCCGCGCGCGGTGCGGGCGAGACCCGACACCTGCTGCATGGCCTCGCGGTAGATCTGCCAGGCACGCGCCAACGGCACCTCGAAGTAGGCGCGCGCGCCGGTGTCGCGCTCGGCGAACAGGTAATAGGGGACGATGCCGAGCTTGACCTGCAGCTTCCACATCTTCGCCCACACTGCGGGGTCGTCGTTGATGTGCGCCAGCAACGGCCCCTGCGCGCGGATCACCGCACCGGTGCTGCGGATGCGACGGATCGCAGCCTGCGCGACCTCGGTGTCGAGCTCCTTCCAGTGGTTATAGTGCGCCATCAGCGCGACGTGCTTCCCCGCCTCGACCAACTGCGTCAGCAGGCGGATCAGGTCGTCGGCGTCCTCGGCCCCGAGGAAGCGATGCGGCCAGAAGGTCAGCGCCTTGGAGCCGATGCGGATGGTCTGGATGTGGTCGAACTCGGGCTGCAGCAGCGGCTCGAGATAGTCGCGCAGATGGCGCGTCTTCATCACCATCGGGTCGCCGCCGGTGAACAGCAGGTCGGTGACTTCGGTGTTGCGACGCAGATAGTCGTGCAGCGTCTTGGCTTCGGAGGCGGCGATGCGCAGTTCCTTGTCGCCGACGAACTGGGCCCAGCGGAAGCAGAAGGTGCAGTAGCTGTGACAGGTCTGGCCCTGGCTGGGGAAGAACAGCACCGTCTCGCGGTACTTGTGCTGGATGCCGTCCAGGCGCGTGCCGTGCTCGTCGCGCGGCATGTTCATCTCCATCTGGTCGGCCGGATGCGGGTTGAGCTCGTGGCGCACCTCGGCGATGGCCTGCTCCAGTTCGGCCTTGTCGGCACCGTTGCGCAGCAGGGTGGCGATGCGTTCGAAGTGCGCCGGCGCCAGCATGCCGCGTTGCGGGAAGGTGAGCTGGAAGATGGGGTCGGCCGGGATGTTGTTCCAGTCGATCAGTTCGTCGATGACGTACTGGTTCACACGGAAGGGCAGTACCGAGGACACCACCTTCATCTCGAAGCGCTGCGCAGCGGAAAGTCCTTCGAGCTGCGGGATGCGATCGAGGTCGCGCTGCGTGTAAACCTTGAACGGCACCGGCTCGAAAGCGGCCTGGGCGGCCTCCTCGATGCGCCAACGGGGCTGGAGGGCCTGCACTTGAGCACTCATCTGTCGTCTCCTTGCGGTCTGGTCTTGCAATTTGCGTCGGCGCCACGGAGGCGGCGCCCACAGCCCTGCGACCGGATGCAGTTGGATCGGTCGGACGGTCGTCAGGGAATCAGGGAAAGCGTCCGGCGGCGCAGAGGGATGGCGCCAGGCTCCGGATCGGGATGCGCCCGCTTCCGCGGGCTCGATGGAAGTGGGCGCATGTTATTTCACGAAGTTAATTTGTGCAAATATGATTGAGCGGCCCGCAATTTAGTTCCCGACGGAATCGCCTGCAGCCTTCGCGCGCGGCATCTCGGCCCGCTGGCGCCCATCGGCATCCGGCACGCGCAAAGTCCGCCTGAAATGGAGGGAACCCGGCGCGAAAAAATGCATCCCTCCACCCTTGGCATCAAAGTTGCTGTGTTACCTTTAACCTCACTCCGGCCATCCCTCAGGGACCCTGCCGGATCGCGCTGCGCCCGGTCGCCACTCGATTCGCCGCCTGATCACGTTCAATGCTGCTCGCCTCACTCATCCTCATCCCGTTCCTCGGCAGTGCCCTTGCCGCACTGATGCCGCAGGACGCGCGCAACCGCGAATCCTGGCTGGCGATCGCGGTTGCGGTTTGCGGTCTGCTGATCGCACTCGCCCTGTTTCCGCAGATTGCGAGTGGCGAAGTGCTGCGCGAGGAGTTCGCCTGGCTGCCTGCGCAGGGTCTCTTCTTCGTGCTGCGGGTCGACGGGCTGGCCTGGGTGTTCACCATCCTGGTGCTGGCCATCGGCCTGCTGGTGGTGCTCTACGCACGCTACTACATGTCGCCCGACGATCCGGTGCCGCGCTTCTTCTCCTTCCTGCTCGCCTTCATGGGCTCGATGCTGGGCGTGGTGCTGTCGGGCAATCTGGTTCAACTGGTGGTGTTCTGGGAGCTCACCAGCCTCACCTCCTTCCTGCTGATCGGCTACTGGCACCACCGGGCCGACGCCCGTCGCGGCGCGCGCATGGCCTTCACCGTGACCGCCACCGGCGGACTGTGCCTGCTCGCCGGCGTGCTGGTGCTCGGTCATATCGTCGGCAGCTACGACCTCGACACCGTGCTTGCAGCCGGCGACCAGATCCGCGGCGACGACCTGTATCTGGCCGCACTCGCCCTGATCGCGCTCGGCGCGCTGACCAAGAGCGCGCAGTTCCCGTTCCATTTCTGGCTGCCGCACGCAATGGCCGCGCCCACCCCGGTGTCGTCCTACCTGCACTCGGCGACGATGGTGAAGGCCGGCGTCTTCCTGCTGGTGCGGCTGTGGCCGGCACTGGCGGGCACGCCGGAGTGGACCTGGATCGTCGGCGGAGCCGGCGTCTGCACCCTGCTGCTCGGCGCCTTCATCGCCATCTTCCAGCACGACCTCAAGGGCCTGCTGGCGTACTCGACCATCAGCCATCTCGGCCTGATCACGGTGCTGATCGGCATTGGCACGCCGCTGGCAATGGTCGCAGCGATCTTCCACATCCTCAACCACGCGACGTTCAAGGCCTCGCTGTTCATGGCCGCCGGCATCATCGACCATGAATCGGGAACGCGTGACCTGCGCCTGCTGCGCGGGCTGCGCCACAAGCTGCCGGTCACCGCCACGCTGGCCATCGTCGCCAGCGCTGCGATGGCGGGCGTGCCGCTGCTGAACGGCTTCCTGTCGAAGGAGATGTTCTTCGCCGAGACGCTGCACGTCGGCGGCGACCGCAACTGGTGGATGTCCTTCGCCGCGGTGGCGATGGGGATGTTCAGCGTCGCCTACTCGCTGCGCTTCATCTCGATCTTCTTCGGCACGCCGGCGCAGGACCTGCCGCGCGATCCGCACGAACCGCCGCGCTGGATGCGCTTTCCGGTCGAGCTGCTGGTGCTCACCTGCCTCATCGTCGGCATCGCACCCGGCATCAGCATCGAACCGATCCTGAACATCGCGGTGCATTCGGTGCTCGGCAGCGCTGCCCCGGACTATGACCTCGCGGTGTGGCACGGTCTGAACCTGCCGCTCTTCATGAGCGTGCTCGCGCTCGCGGGCGGCGTGTTGCTGTACATCGTCCTGCGGCGCCACTTCGATCTGCAGCAGCGCGAGCAGGTGCCGCTGATCCACCGCTTCAACGGCGCGCAGGCCTACGAGACGACGATGCTGCAGCTGACACGCTCGGCAGGCTGGCTGCTCAGGCGCATCGGCACCACCCGGCTGCAATCGCAGTTGGTGCTGCTGATGCTCATGCTGCTGGTGGTGCCGCCGATCCTCGTCGGCGCGCCGCCCGCGTGGACGCGCATCCCGCTGCAGGACTTCGACCCGCTGTTCGCTGCGATCTGGGCCATCGGCGGCGCCTGCGCCGTTGCCGGCGCCTGGATGGCGAAGTATCACCGCCTGGCCGCGCTGGCCCTCATCGGCGGCACCGGCATCGTCACCGCAGCGACCTTCCTGTGGCTGTCCGCGCCCGACCTGGCGCTGACCCAGCTGATGGTGGAGACCGTCACCACCGTGCTGATCCTGCTCGGCTTGCGCTGGCTGCCGCCACGGCTCGAGTCGGTCGACACCCCCGCGCAATCGCCCACCCGCGTGTGGCTGAGGCGTTCGCGCGACCTGCTGATCGCGGTCGGTGGCGGCCTCGCGCTGGCCGCGCTCACGTATGCGGTGCTGGTGCATCCGGCCTCGGACACGATCGCCGACTTCTTCCTGCTCAACGCACTGGGCGGCGGGGGCGGCAGCAACGTGGTCAACGTCCTGCTGGTGGACTTCCGCAGCTTCGACACCCTGGGCGAGATCACTGTGCTGGCGATCGTCGCCCTCACGGTGTATGCCCTGCTGCGTCGCTTCCGCCCGGCCCCGGAAAGTGCAGGCGTCCCGCCGCAGCAGCGCTTCGAGGCGGACCCCGCCAGCAGGCAAACCCCTGCGCAACAGGCGGACAGCGGCTACCTGCTGGTCGCCGGCATCTACATGCGCCTGCTGCTGCCCTTCATGGGCGTGATCGCAGTCTATTTCTTCATGCGCGGCCACAACCTGCCGGGGGGAGGCTTCGTCGCCGGCCTCATCTTCGCCGTCGCCATCCTGGTGCAGTACATGCTTGCGGGCACGGTCTGGGTCGAGAGCCACATCAACCTGCGCCCGCATCGCTGGCTGGGCTTCGGCCTGGTGCTGGCCTGCGTCACCGGCCTGGGTGCATGGCTGTTCGGCCATCCCTTCCTCACGACCCACACCGCGCACGTGGACTGGCCGCTGGTCGGCGAGCTGCACCTGCCGAGCGCCTTCGTGTTCGACCTTGGGGTGTTCACGGTCGTGGTCGGCACCACCATGCTGATGCTGGTCGCGCTGGCCCACCAGTCGCTGCGGGCACACCGCCTGCCGGGCGAGGAGGCCCAGGCCGTCGAACAAGGCAACGCCGACGGGAGGGCGAACTGATGGAACTGGTACTGGCGATCGCCGTCGGGGTGGTGTTCGGCTCGGGCATCTGGCTGATCCTGCGCCCACGGACCTTCCAGCTCATCACCGGCCTGCTGCTGATGTCCTATGCGGTGAACCTGTTCATCTTCGCGATGGGCCGCCTGTGGGTGGACAAGCCGCCGATCACGCCCACCGCCGGTGTCGATCCCGCCCAGTTCGCCGATCCGCTGCCGCAGGGCCTGGTGCTGACCGCCATCGTGATCGGCTTCGCCACCACCGCGCTCTACCTGGTGATGATGATCGGCGCGCGCGGCCTGAGCGGCAGCGACCACGTCGATGGCGAGGAGCCGCGCGAATGAGCGCGCCCGCACGGCCGCCCGAAGGGAAGCGCTCTCCTCCCCCGGGGAGGATGTCGCGCAGCGACAGGAGGGTAGTCCAATGAACCCGCTGCCCTGGATGCACCACCTGATCATTGCCCCCGTGCTGCTGCCGCTGCTGGTCGGCGCGCTGCTGATCCCCGTCAACCAGAAGCGCCACGCGCGGAAGTTCGCCTTCAGCGTCGCCAGCGGCGCGCTGCTGTGGGGGGTGGCGATCGCCCTGCTGGTGCTGGTGGACCAGGAACACTGGCCGGATGGCATTGGCGTGTATCTCGCCTCGAACTGGGCGGCGCCGTTCGGCATCGTGCTGATGGTCGACCGCCTTGCCGCGCTGATGCTGGTGCTGACCTCGACCATCGCACTGGCCGTGCTGGTGTTCTCGGCACGGCGCTGGGACCGGGTCGGCGTGCATTTCCACTCGCTGTTCCAGTTCCTGCTGATGGGGCTCAATGGCGCCTTCCTGACCAACGATCTGTTCAACCTCTTCGTGTTCTTCGAGGTGATGCTGGCGGCGTCCTACGGTCTGGTGCTGCACGGCTACAACCTGCGCCGCATCCAGGCCGGCATGCAGTACATCGCGATCAACCTGGCCGCTTCGCTGCTGTTCCTGATCGGCGTGTCGCTGATCTATGCGGCCTCGGGCACGCTCAACATCGCTGACCTCGCGACGCGCGTGAGCGGCCTCGGTGCCCAGGACACCTGGCTGTTGCAGATCGGCGCCACCGTGCTGGCGCTCGCCTTCCTGACCAAGGGCGCGATGTGGCCGCTCGGGTTCTGGCTCCCCACCACCTATGCGTCCGCCTCCGCACCGGTCGGCGCGATGCTGGTGCTGATGACCAAGGTGGGGGTGTATGCGGTGCTGCGGGTGTGGCTGGCGGTGTTCGGCGAGGGCAGCGGCGAAGGAGCGAGCGCGCTCGCCGGCTTCGGCCTTGCGGCGCTGACCGTCGGCGGGCTCGCGACCCTGCTGTTCGGTGCCGTCGGCATGCTGTCCAGCGAGGACGGCGGGCGCATGGCGGGCTACGGCGCGATCATCTCGTCCGGCACGCTGCTCGTGGTGATCGGCCATTCCGGCAGCGCGGTGCTGGCCTCGGGGCTGTACTACCTGCTCGGTTCCACGCTGGCAATGGCGGCCTTCATGCTGCTGATCGAACTCACCGAGCGCATCCGCCCGCCGGGCGCGGCGCTCCTCGCCATCACCATGGAAGCCTTCGCCATCGAGGACAAGCCGGAAGACCCGGTGGGCGTCGGCATGCCGGGAACCCTCACCTTTCTCGGGCTGAGCTTCGCTGCATGTGCGCTGGTGATCAGCGGCATGCCGCCGCTGTCGGGCTTCGTCGCCAAGTTCAGCCTCTTCCACGCGATGCTGGGCGCGACGCAGGGCGAGGTGCCGGCCACCACCTGGCTGATCATCGCGCTGATGGTGCTGGGCGGACTAGCGGCGATTATTGCCCTGATGCGGCTGGGTGTGCGCACCTTCTGGGCGTCGGGCGCCGTGACCGCGCCGCGGCTGCAGTTCTCCGAGGCCGTGCCCGTCGGCGCACTGGTGTTGGCGTGCGTGCTGCTGACGGTGCAGGCGGGGGCGGTGTTCGACTACCTCGGGCGCACCGCCAACGGCCTGCTGCGCAGCACCGATTACAGCGCGCGCGTGCTGGGCGAACCGCCCGTGCAGCGGGCACCGGCAGGAGGCGCGCAATGAGACGCTGGCTACCCGCACCGCTGTTGTCGGTCTGCCTGTTGCTGACGTGGCTGCTGCTCAACCAGAGCGTCGATGCCGCACACTGGCTGCTGGGCGGCGTGCTCGGCATCATTGCGCCACTGCTGGCGCGTCCGCTGCAGCCCCACGGCCATGCCCGGCTCCGCCGCCCGCTGGCGCTGTTCCGGCTGCTGTGGTTCTCGGCGATCGAGATCGTCCGCTCATGCTTCAACGTCAGTCAGATCATCCTGCTGCGCCGCTCGGCCGACGTGAACTCGCAGTTCATCCGGATCCCGCTCGACCTGCGCAGCCCGCACGGCCTGGCCCTGCTGTCCTGCCTCATCAACTCCACGCCGGGTACGGTGTGGGTGGAACTCCTGCCCGACAGCCACGACCTGCTGCTGCACGTGTTCGACCTGCACGATGCACAGTGGTGGGTGGAGACGATCAAGACGCGCTACGAGCAGCCGATCATCGAGGTCTTCGAGTCGGCCGGCGCGAGAAGCCAGGGAGAAGCTGCATGACGACCGTGACGCTGCTTTCGGCGGCAATCCTCTTCGCGCTGGCCTGCGTGATCCTTGCCATGATCCTGTGCACCCTGCGCCTGCTGATCGGGCCTTCGGCCCAGGACCGCGTGCTGGCGCTCGACACGCTGTGGATGTGCACGATGGTGCTCGCCCTGATGCTGGGCATCCGTCACGGCAGCCAGATCTATTTCGAGGCGGCGCTGATCATCGCCCTGCTCGGCTTCGTGTCGACGATCGCGCTGGCCAAGTTCCTGATGCGCGGCGAGGTGATCGAATGAGCACGGTTGCATCCCTGCCCTGGTGGGCCGCGGTGCCGGTGGCCATCCTGCTCGTACTGGGCGGACTGATCACGCTGCTCGGCACGCTCGGCCTCCTGCGCCTGCAGACCTTCTATCAGCGCATCCACGGCCCCGCCATCACGACCACCCTCGGCGCGGGCTGCATTCTCGTCGCCTCGATGGTGTATTTCACCGTGGGGCAGTCACGCCTCGTGATCCACGAATTGCTGATCAGCGCCTTCGTGCTGATGACGGCGCCGGTCGTGGCCATGCTGATCATGCGCGCCGCCGTCTACCGGGACCTTCGCAACCACCGCGACCCGGTCGCAACCGGCGATCAGCCGCCAGAGCCGGACTGATCCGTAACCTCGAGCGCTTCGTGCAGAAAAAAAACGGGCCTGCTCGCGCAGGCCCGCCGATTCGACAGGCACCCGGACACAAGGCCCGGATCTCCCTCCCCATCGATCAAAAACGTCTCATGGGTTCGATCACTCGAACTCGATGATGACCTCGTCCACCGACAGGCTGGCGCCCGGCTTGGCGACGATCTTCTTGACCTTGCCGTCCTGCTCGGCCCGGAGCAGGTTCTCCATCTTCATCGCCTCGATGACGGCGAGCTTCTCGCCCGCCTTCACTTCCTGACCTTCGGCCACAGCGATCTCGCGCAGCAGGCCCGGCATCGGCGACAGCAGGAACTTCGACATGTCGGGCGGCAGCTTCGCGGGCATCAGCGACAGCAGGTGCGCGGCACGCACCGTCATCACCATCGGCTCGACCTGCAGGCCGAAGTGCGAGATGCGGTAGCGCAGGCCGCGACGCTCGATCTGCAGGCCGATTGGCGCGCCATTGACGGTGCCGCTGAACAGCAGGTCGCCGAACTTCCAGTCGGAGACGATGTTGTAGGTCCTGCCCTCATGGGAGACGGCGAGCCCGCCTTCAATCGGCTGGGTGCTCATCGCGTACTGCTTGCCGCCCATGACCACCACCCACTCGCTGGCGACCTTGCGGCCGTGGCCGGCAAGCTGGCCCTCGATCTGCACCGCGCGCTCGATGTAGCGCATGCGGGCGAAGGTGGCGACGGCGGCGAGCAGCGCCGGATCGTCGTGCGGCACCATCGAGGCGTCGAAGCCCTGCGGATACTCCTCGGCGATGAAGCCGGTGTTGAAGTTGCCCGAGCAGAAGCGCGGGTGCTGCAGCAGCGCGGCCTGGAAGGGAATGTTGGAGCTGATGCCACGGATCACGAAGTGGTTCAGCGCGTCGCGCATGCGCTCGATGGCCTGCTGGCGGTCCTTGCCGTGCACGATGAGCTTGGCGATCATCGAGTCGTAGTACATCGAGATCTCGCCGCCTTCATACACGCCGGTGTCGACGCGCACCTGGCCCGGGACCTCCTGCGGTGCCTGGAACTTCACCAGACGACCGGTGGAAGGCAGGAAGCCGCGGAACGGGTCTTCGGCGTTGATGCGGCACTCCATCGACCAGCCGTCGATCTTCACGTCGGCCTGGGTGAGCGGCAGCTTCTCGCCGTAAGCGACGCGGATCATCTGCTCGACGAGGTCGAGGCCGGTGATCAGCTCGGTGACCGGGTGCTCGACCTGCAGGCGGGTGTTCATCTCCAGGAAGTAGAACTCCTTGGTCGCGCCGCTGACCACGAACTCGACCGTACCGGCCGACTCGTAGTTCACCGCGCGTGCCAGCGCCACGGCCTGCTCGCCCATCGCCTTGCGCATCGCCGGATCGACGAAGGGGCTCGGCGCCTCCTCGATGACCTTCTGGTGACGGCGCTGGATCGAGCAGTCGCGCTCGTTCAGATAGACGTAGTTGCCATGCGAGTCGCCCAGCACCTGGATCTCGATGTGGCGCGGCTCGAGCACGTACTTCTCGATGAAGACGCGGTCGTCGCCGAAGGCGTTCTTCGCTTCATTGACGCAGGAGGCGAAGCCCTCGTGGGCCTCCTTGTCGTTGAAGGCCACGCGCAGCCCCTTGCCGCCACCGCCGGCGGAGGCCTTGATCATCACCGGATAGCCGATCTTCTTCGCGATCTCGACGGCCTCGTCGGGTCCCGCGATCGCGTCGTTGTAGCCGGGGATGGTGTTCACGCCCGCTTCGATCGCCAGCTTCTTGGACTCGATCTTGTCGCCCATCTTGGCGACCGAGTAGTGCTTCGGGCCGATGAACTTGATGCCTTCCTCTTCCAGGCGGCGCGAGAACTCCGCGTTCTCCGACAGGAAGCCGTAGCCCGGGTGCACCGCTTCGGCGCCGGTCTGCTTGCAGGCGGCGATGATCTTGTCCATCACCAGGTAGGACTCTTTGGACGGCGCCGGGCCGATGCACACCGCCTCGTCGGCCATCTCGACGAACAGCGCGTCCTTGTCCGCTTCCGAATGCACGGCGACGGTCTTGATGCCCATCTTGCGGGCGGTCTTGATGACGCGGCAGGCGATCTCGCCGCGGTTTGCAATCAGGATCTTCTTGAACATGTATGTATTCCTCGTGCGCGGATCAGAGCGGGATGTTGCCGTGCTTGCGCCACGGGTTTTCCAGTTCCTTGTCCTTGAGCATCGCCAGCGAACGGCACACGCGCTTGCGGGTCTCGTGCGGCATGATCACGTCGTCGATGAAGCCACGCGCGCCGGCCACGAAGGGGTTGGCGAAGCGGCGCTTGTACTCGGCCTCGCGCTCGGCGATCTTGGCCGGGTCGTTCTTTTCCTCGCGGAAGATGATCTCCACCGCACCCTTCGGCCCCATCACCGCGATCTCGGCGCTCGGCCAGGCGAAGTTGACGTCGCCGCGCAGATGCTTGGACGACATCACGTCGTAGGCGCCGCCGTAGGCCTTGCGGGTGATGAGGGTGACCTTCGGCACGGTGCATTCGGCGTAGGCGTACAGCAGCTTGGCGCCGTGCTTGATGATGCCGCCGTATTCCTGCGCGGTGCCGGGCATGAAGCCGGGGACGTCGACCAGCGTGACGACCGGGATGTTGAAGGCGTCGCAGAAGCGCACGAAGCGCGCGGCCTTGATCGAGCTCTTGATGTCCAGGCAGCCGGCCAGCACCAGCGGCTGGTTGGCGACGATACCCACCGGGGCGCCTTCCATGCGCGCGAAACCGATGATGATGTTCCTGGCGTAGTCCGGCTGCAGTTCGAAGAAGTCGCCGTCATCGACCATCTTGATGATCAGCTCCTTCATGTCGTACGGCTGGTTGGGGTTGTCCGGCACCAGGGTATCGAGCGAGTAATCCAGACGGTCGGCCGGATCGACGCAGGGCACGACCGGCGGCTTCTCGCGGTTGCTGGCGGGGATGAAGCCGACCAGGCGGCGGGTCATCATCAGCGCCTCGACGTCGTTCTCGAACGCGAGGTCGGCCACGCCCGACTTGCTCGTGTGGGTGACGGCACCGCCCAGTTCCTCGGCGGTCACTTCCTCGTGGGTCACGGTCTTCACCACTTCCGGACCGGTCACGAACATGTAGGACGAGTCCTTGACCATGAAGATGAAGTCGGTCATCGACGGCGAATACACCGCGCCGCCGGCGCACGGCCCCATGATCAGCGAGATCTGCGGCACCACGCCCGAGGCCAGCACGTTGCGCTGGAACACGTCGGCGTAGCCGCCCAGCGAATCCACGCCTTCCTGGATGCGCGCACCGCCCGAGTCGTTGAGGCCGATCACCGGCGCGCCGACCTTCATCGCGTGGTCCATGACCTTGCAGATCTTCTCGGCGTGGGTCTCGGACAGCGAGCCGCCGAACACGGTGAAGTCCTGCGAGAACACGAACACCAGACGGCCATTGATCGTGCCGTAACCCACCACCACGCCGTCACCCGGAATGTGGTCGGCGTTCATGCCGAACTCGTTGCAGCGGTGCTCCTTGAACATGTCCCATTCTTCAAAGCTGTCGTCGTCGAGCAGCAACTGGATACGTTCGCGCGCGGTGAGCTTGCCCTTGGCGTGCTGAGCGTCGATGCGCTTCTGGCCACCACCGAGGCGGGCCTTCTCGCGCTTCTCCTCCAGCTGACGAATGATGTCGTGCATTGATGATCTCCTGTCAGATCCTGGGATTGTCGGCCCGCGACCGGCACGGGCCCTTGATGTGATTCATAGATGGCCGAGCAGGCGCAATGCGGCGATCGAGGGCGTGGTGCTGCCCTCTTCCACCGCCCGCGCCAGCGCCGGCAGTTCGTCCTTCACCTGTGGATGGCTGCGGAAACGGCTGCGCAGTCCGGAATCGATCAGTTCCCACATCCAGGCCAGCGCCTGGTGGCGGCGCTTGGCGTCGAGTTCGCCCGACGCGGTCAGCGCCTTGCGGTAAGCCATCACCGTGTTCCAGAACTCGGCGATGCCTTCCTTCCTCAGCGCCGACAGCGTCAGCACCGGCACGGTCCAGTTCGGACTTGCCGGACGCAGCATGTGCAGCGCGGTCTTGATCTGCGACTTGGCGCGCATCGCCGCCGCGGGATCGATGTCGGCCTTGTTGATGACGATCAGGTCGGCGATCTCCATGATCCCCTTCTTGATCGCCTGCAGGTCGTCACCGGCGTTGGGCAGCTGCAGCAGGCAGAAGATGTCGGCCATGCCGGCCACCGCCGTTTCGCTCTGACCCACGCCGACGGTCTCGATGATGATGACGTCGAAGCCCGCGGCCTCGCACACCAGCATCGACTCCCGCGTCTTCTCGGCCACGCCGCCCAGGCTGCAGGCCGAAGGGCTCGGGCGGATGAAGGCGCCGGTGTTCTGGCTGAGCAGCTCCATGCGCGTCTTGTCGCCGAGGATGGAGCCGCCCGTCACCGACGAGGACGGGTCCACCGCCAGCACGGCCACGCGCAGGCCCTGCTCGATCAGGTACAGCCCGAGCGCCTCGATGAAGGTCGACTTGCCCACGCCGGGCACGCCGGAAATGCCCACCCGCATGGCACCGCCGGTATGCGGCAGCAGCGCCTCGAGCACGCGCTGGGCACGCAGCTTGTGGTCCTCGCGCTGCGATTCGACCAGCGTGATGGTCTTGGCCAGCGGTCGCAACTGACGCGCAAGCACGCCCTCGACGAGGCTGCGGTCGGCGGCATCGAGCTCGGGTTGCGCTACGGACGGGAGTTCGGGTCTGTTCATCGGCATCGGGACACGGATTGCGCGGTGTGGCGCACGACCCCGCACGGCGGACGCACCGCACGGGGCCGGGAATGGCGCGAACTCAAGCGGCCTTGCGCGCGGCGCGGATCTGCTTCAGCACTTCGCGCGCGGCGGCCGGGATCGGCGTGCCGGGGCCGAAGATGCCCTTGGCGCCAGCGGCGTACAGCGTGTCGTAGTCCTGGGCCGGAATCACGCCACCGACGAAGGTGATGATGTCGTCGGCGCCGAGGCGCTTGAGCTCATTGACGATCTGCGGCACCAGCGTCTTGTGACCGGCGGCAAGGCTGGAGCAGCCGACCGCGTGGACGTCGTTCTCGACCGCGTGGCGGGCGGCTTCTTCCGGGGTCTGGAAGAGCGGGCCGATGTCGATGTCGAAACCGAGGTCGGCAAAGGCCGAAGCCACCACCTTGGCGCCGCGGTCGTGGCCGTCCTGGCCGAGCTTGGCGATCATCACGCGCGGGCGGCGACCCTCTTCGGCGACGAAGGCTTCGATGTCGGCCTTCAGGGCCTTCCAGTCTTCCTGTTCTTCCACAACCGCTCCATACACGCCGGACACGGCTTGCGGGTTGGCACGATAGCGGCCGAAGACGACCTCGAGCGCGTCGGACACCTCGCCCACGGTGGCGCGCAGGCGGATGGCCTTGACGGTCAGGTCCAGCAGGTTGCCCTGGCCGGTCTTCGCGCATTCGGTCAGTGCCGCCAGTGCAGCGTCGACCGCGGCCTGGTCGCGCATCTTGCGCACGCGCGCGAGGCGCTCGATCTGGGCCTCGCGCACCGCATGGTTGTCGATGTCGAGGATCTCGATCGGATCTTCCTTGGCCAGCTTGTACTTGTTGACGCCGACGATGACGTCCTTGCCCGAATCGATGCGCGCCTGCTTGTCGGCAGCACACTCCTCGACCTTCATCTTGGCCCAGCCGGACTCGACCGCCTTGGTCATGCCGCCCATGGCCTCGATCTCCTCGATCAGCGCCCAGGCCTTGTCGGCCATGTCCTGGGTGAGCTTCTCCATCATGTAGGAACCGGCCCACGGGTCGACGACGTTACAGATGTGGGTCTCTTCCTGGATGATGATCTGGGTGTTGCGCGCGATGCGCGCGGAGAACTCGGTCGGCAGCGCGATCGCTTCGTCGAGCGCGTTGGTGTGCAGCGACTGGGTGCCGCCGAACACCGCCGCCATCGCCTCGATGGTGGTGCGCACGACGTTGTTGTACGGGTCCTGCTCGGTGAGCGACCAGCCCGAGGTCTGCGAGTGCGTGCGCAGCATCATCGACTTGGGGCTCTTCGGGTTGAACTGCTTCATGATGCGCCACCACAGCAGACGCGCGGCGCGCATCTTGGCGATCTCGAGGTAGAAGTTCATGCCCACCGCCCAGAAGAAGGACAGGCGGCCGGCGAAGGTGTCGACGTCCATGCCGCTGGCGATGCCGGTACGCACGTACTCGAGGCCGTCCGCCAGCGTGAACGCCAGTTCGATGGCCTGGTTCGCGCCTGCTTCCTGGATGTGATAGCCGGAGATCGAGATGCTGTTGAACTTCGGCATGTGCTGCGCGGTGTAGCCGAAGATGTCGGCGATGATCTTCATCGACGGGGTGGGCGGATAGATGTAGGTGTTCCGCACCATGAATTCTTTGAGGATGTCGTTCTGGATCGTGCCCGAGAGCTTGTCCTGGCTGACACCCTGCTCCTCGGCGGCGACGATGTAGCCGGCGAGGATGGGCAGCACGGCGCCGTTCATGGTCATCGAGACGGAGATCTTGTCGAGCGGGATGCTGTCGAACAGGATCTTCATGTCTTCGACCGAGTCGATCGCCACGCCGGCCTTGCCGACGTCACCTGTGACGCGCGGATGGTCGGAGTCGTAGCCGCGGTGCGTGGCCAGATCGAAAGCCACCGACACGCCCTGGCCGCCGGCGGCCAGCGCCTTGCGGTAGAAGGCGTTGGACGCCTCGGCCGTCGAGAAGCCGGCGTACTGGCGGATGGTCCACGGCTTGACCGCGTACATGGTGGGTTGCGGACCGCGCAGAAAGGGCTCGAAGCCCGGCAGCGTATCGGCATGCTTGAGACCCTCGGTGTCGGCCTTGGTGTACAGCGGCTTGACCGTCAGGCCTTCGGGCGTGATCCAGTTGAGCTTCTCGACATCACCCCCGGGGGAATGCTTGGCGGCGGCTTTGTTCCAGGCCTCGAGATCGGGCTGGGGATAGGTCGGCTCGTTGGCGTTCGACATGGAAACCTCTTGGCATCAGGCGCCGCTGGCGCGGCAGTTCAATTTCGACATCAGGTCACGACGGCATCGTCTGGCGGCGCCGGCCGTCTTGCACAGACGGACCCGCTACACGCCCGGACGGCGACGAAACCGCCCGTGGCGTGCTGCCACGAGCGGTCGTCGACGCTCCGTCACGCCGCGCGGCCCCTCTCCTGTTCGCCGGGCTGTCGCCCGACGCCTCCCACGCCGCGCAGCGCGAAGGAAGTTGACTTGTTGCATCGACAAAATAATACTTTATCCATAATTATGAACGCAATCCTTACCGACAGTGCAGAAATGACGGCCCACGGATTCAGACAGGCGCGCCCTGCTCACACCACACCTTGCTCATGAACGCATCCCGCATCGCTCCCCTCGCCCTGTACCAGGAAGTCGCCGAACGCCTGCGCGAACGGATCTTTTCGCACGAACTCCCCCCGGGCACCTGGGTGGACGAGCAGGCGCTGGCCGAGCAGTACGGAATCTCGCGCACGCCGCTGCGCGAGGCGCTCAAGGTTCTGGCCTCGGAAGGCCTCGTGACGCTCAAGCCGCGCCGCGGCTGTTACGTGACCGAGATCTCCGAACGGGATCTCGACGAGGTGTTCAGCGTGATGTCGATGCTGGAAGGCGAGTGCGCGCGCGCGAGCACGGAGCACGCCAGCAAGGCCGACCTGGAGCGCCTGCAGGCCATCCATGTCGATCTGGAGAAGGCTGCCGCGGCAAACGACATCAATGGCTTCTTCGAGGCCAACCAGGCCTTCCACCACGCGATCCAGGAAATCGCCGACAACCGCTGGCTGCTGCACGTCATCGAGGACCTGCGCAAGGTCATCAAGCTGTCGCGCCACCATTCGCTGTTCTCGGAGGGGCGGCTGGAGCAGTCACTGGCGGAACACCGTGGCATCCTCGACGCCCTGCTCGCCCGCGACCCCGCGGCGGCCGAGGCGCGCATGCGCGAGCACATCCGCAGCGGTCGCCAGGCACTGGCGCGGATCGCCAAGACACGCGCTGCCTGACCGCCCTCGAGCCCCTCAGGCCGGTACGGCAGCGGTCCTCGCTTCGCTCGCGCCCTCGCGCGTCACCAGCACCTGGTCGATGCGGTAATTGTCGATGTCGACAACCTCGAACTTGTAGCCCTCGTACACCACGAAATCGGTCCGCTTGGGCACCTTGCGCAGGCGGTACATCAGGAAGCCAGCCACCGTCTCGTAGTTCTGGAAGCCTTCGAACACCTCGATGTCGAGCGCCTGCATCACGTCCTCGATCGGCGTGACGCCGTCGATCAGCCAGGAGTTGTCGTCACGGCGCACGATCAGCTCCTCCTGGAAGGGGCTGACGAGGTCGCCCATCACCGTGTTCATGACGTCCTGCAGCGAAAGCAGCCCCACCACCAGGGCATACTCGTTGATGACGAGAGCGAAGTCCTCCTTCGCGTCGCGGAAGCGCTCGAGCGCCTCGAACAGCGTCAGCGAGTCGGGCAGCATCAGGATCTTGCGCACGATGGGCTGGGTGCGCAGCGACAAGTCCTGTCCCTGCACGATCCGCGGCAGGATGTCCTTCGCGTCGACATAACCGATCACGCTGTCGATGCCATCCTCGCAGACCGGGAACTTGCCATGCGGGTGCTCGGCGATCTTGCGCCGGATGCTCTCCTCGGACTCGGACAAGGTCAGGAAGACGATGCTCTCGCGCGCGGTCATCGCCGACGGCACGATGCGCGCGTCCAGCTCGAAGACATTGCTGATCAGATACTGCTCCTGGCGCAGCAGCGCACCGGTCTGCGCCCCGGCATCAGCCATCGCGACGATGTCGGCCGCGGTGATGTCCTCGGTGCGCTTGCTCGGCACCTTGAGCCAGCGGAACAGGAGGTCGGCCACGCTGCTGAAGACCCACACGAGCGGCGCGAAGATCCACATGCAGATCTGCATTGGCCGCACGACGCCGACGGCGATGCGCTCGGGCTGCACCATCGCCAGGCGCTTGGGCATCAGGTCGGCAAAGAGCACGAACAGCGAGGTCACGAACACGAAGGACAGCACGAAGCTCAGCGTACCGAGCAAGGGGCCGTCGTAGAGCGGCCGCAGCAGGTCGGCGACATGGGGCGACAACGCCTGCTCGCCGACGATGCCGCCGAGGATGGCCACCGCGTTGAGACCGATCTGCACCACGGTGAAGAAGTTGCCCGGACTGTCCTGCAGGGCGAGTACGCGCTGCGCGTTCGTGTGTCCGCCCTCGGCCATCAGGCGCAGCTTGATCTTGCGCGAGGCGGCGAGCGAGATCTCCGACATCGAGAAAAAGGCACTGACTGCAATCAGCAGCAGGATGATGAACAACTGATCGAGCAACACAAGGACTCCTTTGGGATGGGGCCCGCCGGAAGGCAAAACCGCAGGACAACACCCCGGAGTCTATCACTTCGCCATTTCGGCCCCACCGCCCCCGCGTTGCCGGCCCCTGCCGGACGAAAGGAAAAACCCCGCCGGACATCGCTGTCGGGCGGGGTTCTCGATGAATGCCGCGGGGTGGCAAACCACCTCGCGGCGATACGGCGATCAGTGCGAGGCCGCGGTAGCCGCCCCGACGCCCGTCTGGGCGCGCACGTACTGGTCCTCGAAGGCTTCGATCTCGGCCTTCGCCGCGGTGCTGCTGTCCATCTTCGACACCAGGATGGTGGCGAGGAAGGCGATCGGCATCGAGAACAGCGCAGGCTGGGTATAGGGGAAGATCGCCGAGGTGAAGCCGAGCACGTCAACCCACACCGACTTCGACAGCAGGACGAAAGTCACCGCGCTGAAGAGACCCAGGTAGCCGCCGGCCAGCGCGCCCTTGGTGGTCAGCCCCTTCCAGTACATCGACAGGATCAGCACCGGGAAGTTGGCCGAAGCCGCCACACCGAAGGCCAACGCGACCATGAACGCGATGTTCATCTTCTCGAAGGCCATGCCCAGCAGCACCGCCACGACGCCGAGGCAGATGGTGGCGTACTTGGACACGCGCAGCTCCTTCGCCTCGTCCGCCTTGCCCTTCATGATCACGCGCGAGTAGATGTCGTGCGAGATCGCCGAGGCTCCCGCCAGCGCCAGACCCGCCACCACCGCGAGGATGGTCGCGAAGGCCACGGCCGACAGGAAGCCGAGCAGCAGGTTGCCGCCGACCGCATTGGCCAGGTGCATGGCGATCATGTTGCCGCCGCCGACGACCTTGCCGCCGATCTCGCCGCCTTCGAAGAACTGCGGGTTCTGGCCGACGATGATGATCGCGCACAGACCCATGATGGCGATGACGTTGAAGAAGTAGGCCACGATGCCCGAAGCATAGAGCACCGACTTGCGAGCTTCCTTGGCGTCGGTCACGGTGAAGAAGCGCATCAGGATGTGCGGCAGGCCTGCGGTACCGAACATCAGGCCCAGACCGAGCGAGATGGCGGTGACCGGATCGGCGAGCAGGCTGCCCGGGTTCAGCAGCTTCTCGCCCAGCTTGTGCACTTCCATCGCGCGGTTGGTCAGTTCCTCGAAGCTGAAGTTGAACTCGCTGAAGGCCAGCACGCCCACAGCCGTGCCGCCGATCAGCAGCATGCAGGCCTTGATGATCTGCACCCAGGTGGTGGCGACCATGCCGCCGAAGGTGACATAGACCATCATCAGCGCGCCGACGACGACCAGCGCGACGTTGTAGTCCAGGCCGAACAGCAGCTTGATCAGCTGGCCGGCACCGACCATCTGTGCCACCAGGTAGAAGCACACCACGGTCAGCGAGCTGATTGCCGCCATCGTGCGCACCTTGCCCTGGTTGAGGCGGTAGGCGGTGATGTCGGCGAAGGTGAACTTGCCCAGGTTGCGCAGGCGCTCGGCCATCAGGAACAGGATGATCGGCCAGCCGACGAAGAAGGACAGCATGTAGATGTAGGCATCGACGCCCTGCATGTACATCATCGCCGTCAGACCCAGCAGCGTGGCGGCCGACATGTAGTCACCCGCGATGGCAAGGCCGTTCTGGAAACCGGTGATGCCACCCCCGGCCGTGTAGAAATCAGATGCCGACTTGGTGCGGCTGGCCGCCCAGTAGGTGATCCCCAGGGTCAGCAGCACGAACACGAAGAACATCGCGATCGCGTGCAGGTTGAGCGGCTGCTTCTGCATCGCGTCCATCGCGGGGCCGGCTGCAAGCACGGGCACCGAAACGGCGAGCGACAGCAGGCCCGCGCCGAGGCGGGATACGAGTTTGCTGTTCATCATTTTTCCGCCTTCCATGCAGCCTGGACGAGTTCCTTGTTGATGTCGTCGAATTCGCCGTTGGCGCGACGCACATACACCAGGGTCAGGACCCAGAAGAAGATGAACTGCAGCAGGCCGGCGAGGATACCGAAGGTCAGGTTGCTGCCCTCGAACAGGCGCTTGCCGATCAGCTCGGGCGCGAAGGCCACGAGCAGCACGAAGCCATAGAAAACCACCAGCACGACGGCCGCGAGCAGGCCTGCAAAGCGGGTGCGCTTGGCCACCAGTTCCGCAAAGCGCGGATTGCGCCTGATGTGCGCATAGACAGAGCTAGACACTTTCTCCCTCCTCAAGGAAAAGCAACGTTGAAAACGCCACCCCTCCACCCTCCTTTTTCCGACGAGCCGTCTGACGCAGCCGTTCGGATTAATGAATGATATATCATCGATAAGACTCCATACATGTCCGTATGGAAATTTTTTATCTTTTTATCCAGAAACCGCATGGAATCAAAGATTGCGTTCGACCTCGCCGACGGCATCGCCACCGTCACCCTGCACAATCCGGGCAAGCTCAACGCGGTCAACGCCGCGATGTGGCGTGGCCTCTCCGCCGCGCTGCGACGCGTCGCCGACACCCCGGAGGTACGCTGCGTGATCCTGCGCGGCGCCGGCGAGGAGGCCTTCGCGGCCGGCGGCGACATCGAGGAGTTCCTGACCGTGCGTGCCACGGTGGAGGATGCCCTGCACTATCACGAGGAACTCGTCGCCAATGCGCTGGATGCCATCCGCGACTGCACGGTCCCGACCGTGGCCGCCATTCGCGGCGCCTGCATTGGCGGCGGACTCGAGATCGCCGGCTGCTGCGATATCCGCATCGCCGGCGAATCCTCGCGTTTCGGGGCGCCGATCAACCGCCTGGGCTTCTCGATGTATCCGGGCGAGATGGCCGGCCTGTTGGCGCTGGTCGGCCCCGCGGTGATCCTGGAAATCCTGCTGGAGGGGCGCATCCTGAGCGCGCGCGAGGCGCTGCAGAAGGGCCTGCTGTCGCGTGTGGTCGACGACGAGCAGGTGTTCGACGAGGCTGCTGCCTGTGCAAGGCGCATCTGCGCGGGCGCGCCGCTGGTGGCGCGCTGGCACAAGCAATGGGTGAAGCGGCTGATGACGGGAGCACCGCTCACCGAGGACGAGAAGCGCCAGGCATTCGACTTCCTCGCCACCGAGGACTACCGCGAAGGGCTGGACGCCTTCCTCGCCAAGCGCTCCCCCGTGTTCAAGGGACGCTGAACGGCGCGCCCCGCCCGCCGTCGTGAAGCCGGGGCGGGACGGGAACGGACCGGGTCAGCGCGCGGGGGACGCGCCCGCCTCCCGCAGCGCTTCCTCGAACAGCGCCTTCTTGTCGATCTCGAGCGGCGTCGGCGCCTCGGGCGGGCAGATCGAGGCCGGATCCAGGACTTCCTGCTCCGCGCCGAGTTCGGCCTGGGTCGGCATGTCCTCGCGCGCAACGTCGAGCGCACGCATCAGCGTCCCCATGCCGGCGAGCGTGCGAGCTTGCGCCAGCACGAGATCGTAGCGGGCATTCACGTAAGCACGCCGGGCCTGGAAGTACTCGTTCTCGGTGTCGAGCAGGTCGAGCAGCGTGCGCTGGCCGATGTCGAACTGGCGCCGGTAAGCCTCGCGCGCCTTCTCGATCGACAGCTGGTGCTGGTCGAGATAGCCCAGCTGCTCGCTCAGGCGCTGACTGTCGTTGTAGGCGATGGACAGGGTCTGACGCAGGTCGCGGCAGGCCTTCTCGCGCAGGTCCTTGGACAGGTTCAGCTCATCGGCAGCCTGGCGGATGCGCGCCTGATCCGCACCGCCGCGGTACAGGTTGTAGTTCAGGACGAGTTCGACCACGCCTTCGCGCGTGGTGCCGTTCACACCATCGAGATTGCGATCCACGGCCTGACGGGCACGCAGGTCGAGACGCGGCTGATTGGCCGCCCGACGACTATCCACCTGCGCCTGCCCGGCACGGACGTTTTCCACCGCAGCGTTGAGCGCCGCGTTGGTGCTCAGCGCGGCACGCAAGGCATCCCCCGCCGAAGCCGGAATCAGGCTGGCGCCGATCGATTCGGGCATCGGCGCCAGCGTGTCGGCCGGCGCGGCGCCGACGATGCGCAGGTAGCGCGCGCTGACATCGTGCAGGTTCGACACCTCGGTCAGCAGGTTGGATTCGGCCAGCGCCAGACGGCCGGTCGCCTGCTCCAGATCGACACGCCGGCCGACGCCCGCGTTCGCGCGCTCCGCGATCTGGTCGTGCACCCGCTTGTGCTCGACGTAGTTCTGTTTGGCGAGCGTCACCTGCTCGCGGTAGCGGAGCACGTCGGCGTAGGCACGAACCGCCTCGAGCGCAGCCGACTCCGACGCGTCGACCAGTTCGTGGTAGCGCACCAGCCGGGCATGCCCCAGTCGCTTGACTTCGTTACGTGTGAAGAAGCCGTCGTAGACCATCTGGTTGAGCGACAGCACCGCGCCTCGACGGTTGAAACTCTCGGTCGACTCGCCCGGCTGCCGGAGGCGCTCACGCCCCACGCCGGCAGTCAGATCCACCTGCGGCAGGAAACCGCCGCGGGCGACGTCCTGTTCGGCCTCCGCCGCCCTGAACGCGTTCCAGCGGGCCTGTACCTCGGGGTTCGACACGACGGCCTGGCGCGCGGCATCGCGCAACTGCGGCGGCAACTGCGGCGGCAACTGGGCTGCGGCCAGCGAGGGCAGCACCGCAAGCAGGGCGAGCGACAACAGGGAGCGAAGATTCTGCATGGGTTATTGTTCCTCTGGATGTTCGACAAAGTGCGACCGGCGCCGGCTGACGACACATCTCGTCCACTATTGCTTCGGGGCCGAATAATAGCCCGTCGGCATCGCCCCGACTGCCAACTAGTTATCGGGCAGGCGAACATGTGCGGCGGGCGAACGTCCCGAGCGACAAGCAATGCAGGATAATTCCGGGCACTAAACCCGCGCCCGTCCATGCCTTCACGCCCTCTCGCCCATCGTCCGCCTCCGCCAGCGTCGCCTGCGCTCGCGGCACGGCTGTGCGCGTTGTGCTGCGGCATCGTCGCCTGCGTTGCACTGGCCCTGCCCGAGTTCGACCGCATGCAGCAAGTCGCCGCCCAGCGTTACGGCGAAACCGCTGTGGAGTCGGTCAACGCCTGGCGGCGACTGGTCGGAGAGGCGCGGGATCTGCCCGACGAACAGAAGCTCGCCCGCGTGAACGCCTTCTTCAACGCGCGGGTCAGCTTCGACGACGACCTCCTGGTCTGGCGCACGGCGGACTACTGGGCCACCCCACTCGAGACGCTGGCCCGCAGTGCGGGCGACTGCGAGGACTTCGCCATCGCCAAATACATGACGCTGCGCCTGCTCGGCATTGCCGACGAGCGCCTGCGCCTGATCTACGTGCGCGCCCGCATCGGCGGCGCCAACAGCAGCGTTTCGCAGGCGCACATGGTGCTGGGCTATTTCCCGAGCCCCGCCGACGAGCCGCTCATCCTCGACAACCTCATCCGCGACATCCGGCCCGCGGCACGGCGGCCGGATCTGTTCCCGGTCTTCAGCTTCAACGGCGACGGCCTGTGGGTCGCCGGCGCGCAGCAGTCGTCCGCTGACCCCACCGCTCGCCTGTCGCGCTGGCGCGACGTGCTCGAGCGCGCACGCCAGGAAGGCCTTGCGATCCAGCCATGAACCGACACGACACGCATCCTCACGGAGCCTTTGCCCCATGTCCCTGATCAAGCAACTCTGGCTGGCGATCAGCCTGATCACCTTACTGTCGCTCGGCGGCAGCTTCATCGTCAGCACGCTGTCGGCCCGTCACTACCTGCAGCAGGAACTGGCGGTGAAGAACATGGACAACGCCACCTCGCTGGCGCTGTCGCTGTCGCAGATGCCCAAGGACCCGGTGACCGTCGAACTTCAGATCTCGGCCCAGTTCGATGCAGGGCACTATCGCCAGATCCGCTTGACGAGTCCGACCGGCGAAGTGCTGGTCGAACGCAAGTACGACGGACGAACGGCGAAAGCGCCGCACTGGTTCATGGCGATGGTGCCGATAGAAACCCGTGCCGGCATCGCCCAGGTTCAGGACGGCTGGCGCCAGTTCGGAACGCTGCAGATCGAGACGCACGACCACTACGCCTACGACTCGCTCTGGGCGGCAACCGTGCAACTGCTCTGGTGGTTCCTTGGCGGCGGACTGCTGACGGGACTCATCGGAACACTCGCGCTGAAACTGGTCACCCGCCCCCTCGGACGCATGGTCGAACAGGCGGAGGCCATCGGCAACCGTCGCTTCGTCACCACGCCCGAGCCACGCACCCGGGAGTTTCGCAGCGTTGTTCGCGCCATGAATTCATTGTCCGGACGTATCCACACGATGCTGATCGAGGAATCGCAAAGGCTGGAACAACTACGCCGCCAGACGCAGCATGACGAACTCACCGGCCTGTTCAACCGCTCGCAGTTCCTGAACCAGCTCGATGCCGCCCTGTCTCGCGATGACGCCAACGGATTCATCTACGTCGTTCGCATCTCCAACCTGACCGGGATGAACCAGCTCGCGGGACGTGCGAAGGTGGATGAAGTACTCGTTCATCTCGCCGCCGCGTTACGCACCTTCCCCCTCCCGGCCGACCGGATCGAGCATGGGCGCCTGAATGCATCCGAGGTCGCGCTGCTGACCCTCGGCGAGGACGAGGACAGCATCGCCGCACTCGACACTCTGACCACACAACTGCGCACTCTTGCAGCCAAGGAGCTGCCGGGCGCGGAGCTCCGTGCCGCGGCCGCTCGCTACGCGACCGGCGAGGCCCGCGGCACCCTGCTGGCACGTCTAGATGGCGCACTCGCCGGCGCGGAAGTGGACGGCGCCGCCCACACCGTGTTCGCAAACGCGCACCAACCGCTGCACACCAGCGTGGCCGACTGGCGCCAGGCCATCGTGGATGCCCTGGAACAAGACGGGCTCGCCCTGCATCGCTTTCCGGTGCTCGACCTGGCGGGTCGCGTGATGCATTTCGAGTCCCCCGTCCGCCTCCGAATGGCCGGCCGCTGGCTCAACGCAGGCCAGTTCCTGCCGTGGGCGGCACGCTGCGGCCAGATCGAGCAGATCGATGCGCGCGTGGTCGCAAGCGCGTGTGCCGCACTGGCCGACGACCCGACAGGCCCCGGACTGGCGATCAACCTTTCCACCGAAGCGCTCAGCAGCACCCGGGGCCGCGAGGACTTCATCGCAACCCTGAAGGCCCACCGCCACATCGCGCATCGACTGTGGGTGGACGTGAAGGAAAGCTCCGCCCTGCGCTACCCCATCGAGTTCCGCATGCTCTGCGTTGCGCTGAGCGCGCTCGGCTGCAAGATCGGACTGAAGCACGCCGGCGAGGACGTTGCACGCTTCGCCGAACTGCACGATCTCGGACTCGACTACATCAAGATCAGCGCTGCCTTCATCCGCGACATCGACGCCAACCCGGGCAACCAGGCCCTGGTCCGGGGGGTGTGTACCCTCGCACACTCGATCGGGCTGAAAGTGATTGCCGAAGGCGTCAGCAGTCACGGCGAAGCGTCGGTGCTGGCCGATCTGGGACTGGATGGCATGACCGGCCCCCGGATTGTCGAGAACAGTCGATCCAGCGGCGACGTGTCGCGGGATCCGGCGGGCCAGGCCATGACTTCGCAATAAGCCCGGGGGCGGAGCGCGTCCGCGCAAGCGCCTCCGCGCCTCGCTTTCGGGCCTGCAGGCAGGGGCCCATTCTCGAGCCATCGAGGAACACGATCACGCTTGCGGATGGTAGTCGCATGCGAAAATTCCCTTGTCGGGGCATGGATTCACTCTGCTCGTCGCAGGCCTCCGGCCCGCACTTCACGACGGCGCCTGGTCGCTACACGGACGTCGCGTCCAGCCCCCGGTGCGCATGATCACCATGCGCCATTTCATTCTGAGAGGTTGCCTGACTCGTGGCTGAAGGATCTGCAGCGGACTTTCCGCACACGTCAAAACACCCCGATGTTGCCGGGCCGGCAGCAGATGCAGTGCCCGGCAGATCCGATGATCTGCTCGAATGCCTGCTGCTGGTGGCGCGCGCCCACGGCCGCACGATCACGCGTGACGCAGTGCTCGGCGGACTGCCTGTGGCCGACGAGGGCCTGAAGCCCTCGCTGTTCGAGCGCGCAGCCAGGCGGGCAGGCTTCACCAGCCGCATCGTGAGCAAGCCGCTCGGCGGACTCAACGACGCACTGCTGCCAACCATCCTCCTGCTGCACGGTGACGCGGCCTGCGTGCTGACGGGCTGGAGCGAAGATCGCAGCCACGCCCGCGTGGTCTTCCCCGAACTCGGCGACACGGTGGTCGATCTCCCGGTGCAGGCCTTGCAAGCGCGCCATAGCGGCCGCGCGATCCACGTACGGCCACAGGTGCATTTCGATGCCCGCACCCCGATCGTGCGTGCGCAGCGTGGCAACCACTGGTTCTGGGGCGCGATCATCGAGAACCGCTCGCTGTACCGGGACGTCCTGCTGGCCGCTTTCATGATCAACGTGTTCGCGCTCGGCGTCCCGCTCTTCACCATGAACGTCTACGACCGCGTGGTGCCGAACAACGCGGTGGACACCCTCTGGGTACTCGCCGCAGGCGTCGTGGTCGTGCTGCTCGGCGACCTCGTGCTGCGCACGCTGCGCGGCTACTTCGTCGACCTGGCGGGCAATCGCGCCGACGTGCGGATCTCTGCCCTGATCATGGAGCGGGTGCTCGGCATGCGCATGGAAGAGCGGCCCCCTTCGGCCGGATCCTTTGCGGCCAACCTGCGTGCCTTCGAATCGGTGCGCGACTTCATCGGCTCGGCAACGGTAGTGTCCTTCATCGATGTGCCCTTCGCGCTCGTCTTCCTGGTGGTGATCGGCTGGATCGCATGGCCCATGCTGTTGCCCTTCTTCCTCGGCGTGGCCGTCGTACTGCTCTACGCGCTGAGCGTGCAGCGTCGCATGCACGAGCTGTCGGAGCTGACCTATCGCGCCGGCGCCCAGCGCAACGCCACGCTCATCGAAGGACTGGTCGGACTGGAAACCGTGAAGTCGCTCGGCGCCGAAGCGCCGCTGCAACTCAAGTGGGAGAAAAGCGCCGCGCTGCTCGCACGGGTCGCCGCGCAGTTGCGCCTGTTGTCGGCCACCGCGACCAACGGCACATCGACCGTGCAGCAACTGGTCAACGTGTCCATGATCGTGCTCGGCGTCTATCTGATCAGCCACAACGAATTGTCGATGGGCGGCCTGATCGCCTGCTATCTGCTGTCGTCACGCGCGATGGCGCCGATCGGGCAGGTCGCCGGGCTGCTGATCCAGTACCACAACGCATCCACCGCACTCGAGTCGCTGGACCAGATGATGCTGCGCGAGGTCGAGCGCCCCGAGGGCAGCGCCTTCATCAGCCGCGGCAGCTTTCGCGGCGAGATCGAGTTCCGCGATGTCAGCTTTGCCTACCCGGGACAGCAGACGGAGTCGCTGCGCGCGGTATCCCTGCGCATCCGCCCGGGCGAGCGGGTCGGCATCCTCGGTCGCATCGGCTCGGGGAAGACGACACTGGAGAAACTCATCCTCGGTCTGTACCGGCCGACCGCCGGTTCCGTACTGATCGACGGCATCGATCAGCGCCAGCTCGATCCGGCCGAACTCCGTCGTCACATCGGCTACGTGCAGCAGGACATCACGCTGTTCTACGGCGCGCTGCGCGAGAACATCACCATTGCAGCCCCGCATGCCGACGACGCCGACGTCATTCGCGCCGCGGAAACGGCCGGCATCCTCGACTTCGTCAATTCGCACCCACGCGGCTTCGACATGCTGATCGGCGAACGGGGCGAGTCCCTGTCGGGCGGCCAGCGCCAGGGCGTCGCGATCGCGCGCGCCGTCATCAAGGATCCGCCCATTCTGCTTCTGGACGAGCCGACCGCTTCGATGGACAACTCGAGCGAGGAAGCCATCAAGCGCCGCCTGACCGAATTCGCCCGTCACAAGACCTTGCTCATCGTCACTCACCGCACCTCGCTGCTCGACCTGGTCGATCGCGTCATCGTGCTCGACGGCGGGCGCATCGTCGCCGACGGCCCCAAGGCCCAGGTCGTCGAAGCCTTGCGTCAGGGCCGTATCGGAAGGGGGTCGTGATGGGAGGTATCGAAGAGCGCGCCTTCAAGCGTATTGGGGACCTCGCCGATCGTCCCTCGGGTTTCGGCACCCGTGTTTTTGGCGGGCTGGTATCGCGGCTGGCGTCGATCGAGCGCGACGACAGCCTCGACTGGTCGAGCGACGCTGACTGGGCGCGCTTGCAGCAGGAGCCGCTGCGCGCGCGCGCCCTGCTGCGAGTCGCCGCGGTGGTGGTGATCGTGCTGCTGCTGTGGGCCGCCTTCGCAAAAGTGGATGAAGTCACGCGGGGCGAGGCCAAGGTGAGCCCTTCGCGCCAACTGCAGATCGTGCAGTCGGTCGATGGCGGCGTGGTCGAGAACATCGCGGTGCGCGAAGGCCAGATCGTCGAGACCGGCGACCTGCTCCTGCAGGTAGACCCCACCCGCTTCATGTCCTCGCTGCTGGAGAACCGTGCCGAGTACCTGTCACTCGAGGCCAAGCGCGCGCGACTGGAGGCGCTGACGCAGGGCACGCCGTTCTCGCCGCCGCCGGAGGTCGAACAGGAAGCGCCCGACATCGTCGCGCACGAACGACGGCTCTATGGATCGACCCGCGCCGAAATGGAGGCACAGCTTTCGATCGCCCGCGATCAGCTGCGCCAGCGCGAACAGGAACTGAACGAGGTCCGCGCACGCAATACGCAGGCAAGTCGCGCCTTCGAACTGGCCCAGCAGGAACTGACGGTCACCAAACCGCTGGCCTCGTCGGGCGCGGTTTCCGAGGTCGAACTGCTGCGCCTGGAGCGCGACGTCGCGCGTCTGCGCGGCGAGCGCGAACAGTCGGCGGCGCAGATCTCACGCGTGCAGTCCGCGATCACGGAATCGACGCGCAAGATCCAGGAAATCGAACTGAATGTCCGCAACCAGCTACGGGGCGAACTGTCCGAGACCATGTCCCGCCTCGGCAGCCTGTCGCAGGGCAGCCGGATGCTGGCCGACCGCGTCAAGCACGCCGAGATCCGTTCGCCGGTGCGCGGCACCGTTCAGCGTCTGCTGGTGAATACCGTGGGCGGCGTGGTCCAGCCGGGCAAGGAAGTGGTGGAAATCGTCCCCCTCGACGACGCCCTGATCCTCGAGGCCCGGATCAAGCCGAGCGACATTGCCTTCCTGCGCCCCGGCCAACAGGCACTCGTGAAGTTCTCCGCTTACGACTTCGCCATTTATGGCGGGCTTGAAGCCGAGGTCGAACACATCTCTGCCGACACCGTGATCGATGACAAGGGCAATGCAGCCTATGTCGTTCGCGTCAGGACACACGCGTCGACGCTGGGCGAAAATCTGCCCATCATCCCGGGCATGATGGCCGACGTGGACATCCTCACCGGCAAGAAAACCATCCTTTCCTACCTGCTCAAGCCCGTGCTGCGGGCAAAAGCCAACGCACTGACCGAACGATGAATCGACACATTTTCATGAGCGGCCACTCGCTGGCGGCGGCCCGCTGGCAAGAGGCGATCCCGCACGCGCTGATCGTCGAGTCTGGACGTGGCCTCGGCATCGGCCCGAACGACGTGGTGTGGCTGAGCGCCGAAGTCCCCGATTGGCGTACCCGGATCGTCGATCTGGTCACGCAGAATGGTTGTTGCGTCGTGGTGCTTTCGCTGCAGCCCGACCAGAACGAGGCGATCGCAGCCCTCGAACTGGGCGCTCGCGGTTATGCACATGCGCTCGCCACCCCGACCTTGCTGCGCGAGATCGCCGCGGTGGTGAAGCACGGTGGACTCTGGGTGGGGGAGGATCTGATCGGCAGACTCCTGGGCGCACTGCAGGCACGCTTGCCGGCGGTGCGCAACCACGCACTTGCCGGACTGTCGCAACGCGAACTCGAGGTGGCGCATGCAGTGGCCTCCGGCATGAGCAACAAGGAAGCGGCCCGCGTCCTCGGCGTCACCGAGCGCACGATCAAGGCCCACCTCGGCGCCATCTTCGAAAAACTCGGGGTGCGCGACCGACTTCAACTTGCGCTACGCGTCGGTGCCAGCAAGGTCGAACAAAGTACACGCGTCCCCGCATGACGGCATGAGCGCAGCCTGCCGACCCTGTCCTTCCGTCCAATAGTCGGACTCGTCGGCGCGGGATAGGATCGAATCGTCATCGAATTCCGCACGGCCGCGCCTGCGTCCGCACCATTCCCATTTAGAGGTTTACAATGGCTACCGTCCTTCCTCCCATCGCTACAGTCGTCGCAATCAAGGGGGCAGCGTTTGCCCGTGACGCAGACGGCAATACCCGCCCACTGAAAGCGGGCGACGTGCTCCGTGAAGGCGAAACCATCGTCACCTCGCCCGGCGGTCGCGTCGAACTGGCCATGGCCGACGGCGCACGCCTGGAGATCCCCGACAACCAGACGGTCACCCTCAGCGCAGAGATGGATGACACCATCCGCCCGGGTGCATCCGACGCCGAACTGGCCCTTGGCGATATCGATCGCGTGATCCAGGCACTCGAGCAGGGTGGCGATCTCGGCGAAACGCTCGAAGCGCCTGCGGCCGGCCTGGCGGGCGGCGGCGGGGGCGAGGGCAGCAACTTCGTCCGCCTGCTTCGTATCGCCGAAGGCGTGACGCCCTTGGAATTCGATTTCGGCTTGCTCACGCAGGACGAGACGCCGCTCTTCCTCGGCGCCGCAAACGACGACTCGCCCGAATCTCCAAGCAGTGTGGTGCCGCCGTCGACGGAGAACGTCACCGAAACCATCACGATCACGGTCACCGACACCGTCACGCTCACCGAAACCGTCACGCAGCCGATCACGGACACGGTGAGCGGCATCATCACCGACACGATCACCGGCATCGTCACCCAGACCGTAACGGGTACCGCGCTGACCGAAACGGTGACGTCCGCGACTCTTACCGTCACCGGTACGGCACTGACCGAAACCGTCACCAATGGCACCCAGACCGTCACCGGCACCGCAAACACCGAAACCGTCACCAATGGCACTCAGACGGTCACCGGTACGGCACTGACCGAAACCGTCACCAGCGGCACCCAGACCGTCACCGGCACCGCACTGACCGAAACCATCACCAACGGCACCCAGACCGTCACCGGCACCGCATTGACCGAAACCGTCACCAATGGCACTCAGACGGTCACCGGTACGGCACTGACCGAAACCGTCACCAGCGCCACCCAGACCGTCACCGGCACCGCAGCGACCGAGACCGTCACCAGCGGCACCCAGACCGTCACCGGCACCGCAATGACCGAAACGGTCACCAGCGCCACCCAGACCGTCACTGGAACTGCAGACACCGAAACCGTCACCAGCGCCACCCAGACCGTCACCGGCACGGCGCTCACCGAAACCGTCACCAGCGCCACCCAGACCGTCACCGGCACGGCGCTCACCGAGACCGTCACCAGCGGCACTGAGACCGTCACCGGAACTGCAGACACCGAAACCGTCACCAGCGCCACCCAGACCATCACCGGCACGGCGCTCACCGAGACCGTCACCAGCGGCACCGAGACCGTCACCGGGACCACACTGACCGAAACCGTCACCAGCGCCACCCAGACCATCACCGGCACAGCGCTCACCGAGACCGTCACCAGTGGCACCGAGACCGTCACCGGGACCGCACTGACCGAAACCGTCACCAGCGCCACCCAGACCGTCACCGGCTCCGCACAGACCGAAACGGTAACGAGCGCCACGGAGACAGTGACGGGCACCGCAATGACCGAAACCGTCACCGCGGCCACCGAGACGGTTGCGACCACCACCACCACTCCATTCGCCACGACGGATCATGCCATTCAGCCGGGTGGACCGTCCTACGGCTACATCACTACAGACCGCATCCAGATCAAGTACACGCCCGACGCTGGCCACACCGTCAACACCAATCAAGGGTGGCTGGGTGTCGACAACACGCATATGGAAGGAGGCGAAGCGGTCAACGTCGCCATCACGATGCTGGATGGAACGCCTGCGAACATCCATTCGCTGGTGATGAAGATCGACGGTGCAGGCAAGACCACGACGTTCGACATCACCGTCAATGGCGTAACCACGAGCTACTCAGTGCCAAAGGGCATATCCAGCATCACGATCACTTCTGACACCCCATTCAACGACTTCCGAATCAAACATACGGAAGGCCGATTCCAGATCGGCGGTATTCAGGCCGGCGGCGAACGGGAGATCGCAATCACCCAGACCGTCACCGAGACAGGGACGATGATGACGGAGACCGTCACCAACGGCACCGAAACCATCACCGGTACCACGTTGACCACAACCGTCACCAACGGCACCGAAACCATCACCGGTACTGCATTGACCGACACTGTGACCAGCGGCACCCAGACCGTCACCGGGAGCGCCATGACCGAAACCGTCACCAGCGGCACCGAGACCGTTACGGGCACTGTCTTGACCGAAACCGTTACCAGCGGCACTCAGACAGTCACCGGCACTGCCGCGACCGAAACCGTCACCAGCGGTACCGAGACCATCACGGGCACCGCCCTGACGGACACAGTGACCAGCGGCACCCAGACCGTCACCGGTACCGCCATCACCGAAACCGTGACCAACGGCACCGAAACCGTCACCGGCACCACATTCACCGAAACGGTCACCAGTGCCACCCAGACGGTCACCGGCACGGCCATGACCGAAACCGTTACCAGCGGTACCGAGACCATCACGGGCGCCGCATTGACGGACACGGTGACGAACGGCACCCAGACGGTGACCGGCACCGCCATCACCGAGACCGTCACCAGCGGCACGGACACCGTGACCGGCACCGCGCTGACCGAAACCGTCACCAACGGCACCGAAACCGTCACCGGCACCGCACTGACCGAAACCGTTACCAACGGCACCGAGACCGTCACCGGCACCGCACTGACCGAAACCGTCACCAACGGCACCGAAACCATCACCGGCACCGCACTGACCGAAACCGTCACCAACGGCACCGAGACCATTACCGGCACCGCACTGACCGAGACCGTCACCAACGGCACCGAGACCGTCACCGGCACCGCACTGACCGAGACTGTCACCAACGGTACGGACACGGTGACCGGCACGGCGATGACTGAAACCGTCACCAGCGACACGGAAACCGTGACCGAATACACCGAGACCGTCACCCTCAGCCAATGGACGGAGACGGTGACGCTCGCAACGGCCACGGAAACGATCACCGACACCGCGACCCTGACCGACACCGCGACCGATACGGTACAAAGCCAGACGGTTACGGGCCAGGCGCTTTCCGCAGGCGACGTGCTACCTCAGGACGACGACCTTACCGGGGGCGGCACCGCGGGCGGCGGGAGCGCCGATACGGGCGCAGACGTACTCGCAGCCTTCCAGCCGGACCCGATCAATCAACTGCTGCAAAACACACCGACTGTCGATTGAGCCGCAGTCGGTGTCGTGAAATGGCGGCGGGCTCCCGGCCTGCCGCCGTGCTCTTTTCTGAAGAGGCAAACAATCGATGAGGATACTGTTCATCCACGAGGGACTTGGCCAGTTCCAGACCCTGCATGAACACCTGAACAGCGAAGGGCTGGCGCACTCCTGGTTCCTGTGCACCGCTGGCGTCTATAACGCCAACAAGGACAAGATCCCCAACCTCGTACCGTTCGCCGTAGCCGGCGAAAACCCGAACAGCTACTTCTACACCAAGAATCTCGAAGCCCGGATCCAGCGCTCCTTCCTCATCAAGCAGGCAATCGGCGAACTGCTCAAGAAGACCGGCATCGACCTCATCGTCGCCCACGGTTCGGGCGGCTTTCCGCTGCAGCTTTTCGACGAATTCGACATCCCCATCATCACCTACATCGAGTTCCCGTCCTTCGGCCATCACGGCCACGACCCGAAGTATCCGCAGCCGGACTACGCGACCTTCCGCGACAAGGTCTTCGAGATGACGAGCTATCACCAGGTGCTCAAGAGCGACCTGGTGATCGTGCCCAGCGCCTACGCCAGGGACATGTTCCCGAGCTGCCTGCACGAACGCATCGTGCCGCAGATGGAAGGCTTCGACATCACCCGCAAGCCGTCGACCTTTGCCAAGGAAGAGGGTGTGTTCCACATCGGCTTCTCGGCACGAGACCTCTCGTCGGCGAAAGGCTTCGAACAGTTCATCCTGATCGCCAAGGAAATCCTCAAGGTCCGGCCGCAAGTGCGTTTCGTCTTCTGCGGCGCCCCAAAGGTGCTCTACAGCTACGAAGAAGCCTTCCTGCAGAACAACTTCCCGGTCGAATCGCGGCCGGAATCCTTCATGCAGTATGTGTTGCAGCGCGAAGGCATCACGCTCGGCGAGGGTGCGAGCTTCCAGCATGTCAGCTTCGCCGGCTATGACGACTTCGCGAGCTACGTCGAGGCGATGGACATGTTCCTCTACCCGCTGCAGTTCGGCTCGGCCAACTGGGGGCTGTTCGAACTGCTGTTCCGTGGCAAGAAGATCGTCGCCAGCGACCGCTGCTTCGTCCCCGAGGTCATCCGCCACGGCTACAACGGGCTACTGTGCAAGTACGACGACATGGCAAGCTGGGTGCGCTACGCCACCGAGATCATCGACGCCCCGCACAGTTTCGCCCATCTGGGCGAGAATGCGCTGGCCGATGCCCACCAGCGCTTCCACATCAGGAAGGTCGCGCCGCGCTATTTGTCGATCTTCGACACCGTTATCCAGCGCCGCAAGCTCGGCGTCTTCTGAACAACAGCAGCGACGGAGGCGGCGCCATGCCGTACGTAGAGCGAAATTCCAGCGGAGAGATCATTTCAGCGCGGCTTGTGCCGTCGGCGACAGCCGACGAATGGGTCGAACCCGGCAGCGCAGAACTCGCTGCGCTCACCGGCATCAGCCCGCCCAAGCCCGACCCCGGAAACGTCCGTGCGTCCCTCGAGCACTCCGATCAGGGCCTCATCCGCGTGCTGGAAGACCTCATCGACACCCTGCTCGCCAAGGACGTCATCTGCTTCACCGACCTCCCCCTGCCAGCACAGAATCGTCTGCTGCAACGGCGCTCGCTACGCGATTCGCTCAATCGGAATGCCGATCTTCTCGATGACGATAGCGGCTTACTGTAGCTCGAAACGGTAATGCTAAAAAACCGGGGCCAGGTGGATCCTTGTCCACCTGGCCCCGGTTTCGCGGTGGTGCGCCGGCACCACCGTACGGATCATGACACGCGATCAGGCCGCCTGACGACGACGCCCCCAGGCAAGGCCGGCAAGGCCGAGGCCGAGCAGGGCCAGCGAACCGGGTTCCGGAATCGGGTTTTCCACCGGCGTGCCACCGACGGTGATGCCATCGAAGGCGAGACCGGATTGATAGCTCCCGTCCTCCCAGTTCGCAACGCCGAACTCGAGAATATAGTTGCCAGCATTGAGAATGCTGTACTTCGACTTGATCCAGCCCGAGTAACCGCAGCCTTCGTCAAAACAGGTGTTAGAGCTGCTGCCCAGGGGTGACCAGGTCGGGGCTCCTTCGTTGATCGTCACGAACGACGGCTCGATTTCCGCTGCAATGTCAGGAAGGCCCACGCCGGGAACACTGTTTCCGTCCGGGGTCGTGCGAGCAGTGAACAACACCGCGACCTGGGTCAGGTCCGAAAGCAGCAAGCGCGCCCAAGCGTAATCAGAGTAGGCGCCGCCGTCGGAGGTGACGTAGTTGAAATGGAACTCCAGGCTGTCACCCGCACTTGCCGAGAAAACGCTGCTCAGCACACGCGACCCGTTCGTGCCACCGACGCCGGCCAGCGTGGCGCCGCTGACGCCATTGTTCGTCGACACCCAACCATAGGCACCGCCTTCGGGCGAGGCCGTCACCACGCCATCGGCGCCCGATGTGCCGAAACCGCCGACACCCGTCCAGCCGCTCGGGAGCCCCCCATCGAAGGCCGTGGGCGCTGCGGATGCCATCGCCGAGAAGCACAGCGCCGTGGCCGCAGTCAGGCTCGACAGCATTACCCGCTTGGGCAGGAACAAGTTCTTGTAAGACATGACAGACCTCGCATTCATTGTTTATTTGAATCGATACCACTCACCCTAAAAAATAAGCAAAAGACGTGCCTGTCATTTCAAGCTCAATCGGGAAACTCTTAAAATAACGTGATAACCCGCTGATTTTCTGCTCTAAAGCCCTTTTTACTGCATTGATTTTACTGGGCGATTCCGGGCACTGTGATTTTTATCACGGAGACTGCACGAAACTTTCCTGGGCCTTATCTGATCAGTTTTTCTGATGGAATTCCGGGGCGACTGTAAGATTTTTCGACACTTTCAACGCGCAGCCCCCCCCGAGACACGCAGGGCAATACGCCTTTGAAGCGTCAATCGAACTGCCGGATTCGTACCCCCTCAGCGCGGTAGCGGATCCTTGTATTCCTCGACCTTGATGCCGCGCATCTGGTATCCGGCACTCCCCATCTCCGATTCGACCCGGCCAACATTCAGCACGCCATTGACCCACACCGGCGACATGTTCAAACCCGCCGGCACGGGTTTGTCCGGAATCACGTGGATGAGCTGGTTGGCCGGTGGCGGCGGCACATGCACGCAGGCGCCGAAATAGGGCACGAGCAGGAATTCGCGGATCGTCTTGCCGTCGCTCTCGAGCGGCACCACGAAACCCGGGATACGCACCTGCTGGCCGGAGAAACGATCGACCACCGGTGCGCGATCCCATTCCGCACGCATGCGTGCCATCACGTCGGCGACGCGCGGATCGTTGTCCTGCAGGTCGTCGAGATCCAGGTCCGCGAAGAATTTCTGCGGATCCCAGTCAGCCGGGATCAGGTCGTCCCAGCTGATCTCGCGAAAGCCCGCCCTGGCCGCGGCCTTGCCACTCTTCGCCGGCGCGGCGAGCCGGTCGCCCACCTTGTAGTCAGCGCCCGCCGCACTATCGGACTGTGCCGCGACCGATGCCGACAGGCCAATCCCGGCCGCCATCAGGACGGCCACGACTACAGACTGCAAACGTCTCGAAAACTCCATCTCAGATCCTTATCGTCAGACCATCGGCCAGCGAGTAACGGTATGCACGCCAGGCCGGCACCAGGCTCGCCAGCAGGCTGGCAGCCATCACTGCGACGAGCAGACGCCACTCGCCTGCGGATGGCCAGCCCAGCCCAAGTTCGAGACCCCAACCCGCGGCCAGCCCGGGCGCCGCCAGCGCGCCCGCACCATACAGCAGCCCGAGACCGAGCACGATGCCCGCCAGCGACATCAGCACGCTCTCGAGCGCGAGCAGCACGAACACCTGCGGCGGACTGGCACCCAGTGCGCGCAGGATCGCCAGTTCGCGCCGGCGCTCGCCCAGGCTCGCAACCACCACGGCGACCAGGCCAGCCAGCCCCACGACCACCACCAGCGCCGACACCGCCAGCAGCGCCCGTTCGGCGACGCCGACCAGCGACCACAGTTCCTGCAGCGTGGCGCCCGGCAGGATCGCGGTCAGCGGCTCCTCGTCCATCGTGTTGATCTGACGCTGCACGCGGAACACCGCGATTCGGCTGTCGAGCCCGACCAGTGCGGCGGTGACGGACTTCGGGCTCAGATCGAACTTGCGCACATGCTCGGGGCCGATCGTCAGACCGGGGATCGGGGCGCCGCCGTGCCAGTCGACATGGATCGCCTCGATGCCCTCGAGCCCCACCAGCACCGCCCGGTCAACCGGCGTTCCGCTGCGCGCCAGCACGCCGACGATGGGGAACGGCTTGTCGGCATGATCGGCGAAACGCGGGCCACCGTCCCCACCCAGACTGCCGTGGCTGAGCACGATCCGCTGACCGACGCTGTAGCCGAAACGCATCGCCACCTCGGCGCCGACGACCGCCTCGAACAGCCCCTCGGGCGCAGGCGCGAAGGGCCGCCCGTGCGCGAAAGCCAGCGCACGGTCCTCGCCGTGGCGGTAGTGGCGGAAGAAATCCGCTGTGGTGCCGACCACGCGCATGCCGCGGTGCGAGTCCCCGAGCGACAGCGGCACCAGCCACTTCACCTGCGGCAACGCCGCCACGCGCTGCATGCTCTGCCACGACACGTTGTTGCTCGCGTGGCCGATGTGGAACACCGAGTACAACAGCAACTGCACCGCCCCGCCACGCGGGCCGACGATCAGGTCGGTGCCCGACACCGTCTGCGCAAAGCCATCGCGCGCATCGTTGCGCACGCGCTCGACCCCCAGCAGCAGCGACACCGACAGCGCGACTGCGACCACGGTGAGGAGCGCCGACAGACGCCGGTTGGCGATGCTGCGCAGGCTCAGGCTCAGTAGCGGCGTCATGCGCCCGCCTCCGCCACGACCCGGTTGAGCTGCACCAGATCGACGACGCGGTCGAAATGGTGCGCCAGGCGCAGGTCGTGGCTGACGAAGAGCAAGGCCGCACCGGCCTCGGCGCACTCGTCGAGCAGCAGGTCGATGAAGGCCTGCTGGCGGTCGGCATCGAGCGCAGACGTCGGCTCGTCGGCCACGATCAGCCCCGGCTGGCCGATCAGCGCCCGGGCGGCGGCAACACGCTGCTGCTGGCCGACCGACAGTTCCGCCGCCGGCCGGTGCAGGACCGCGCCAAGCTCGAGCCGGCTGGCCAGACGCTCGGCTTCGGCGTCCGCCGACGTACCGCGCGCGGCCAGCCGTGCCCGCCGCGTGGCAGAAAATCGACAGGCGAGCAGGATGTTGTCGCGCGCCGACAGATAAGGCAGCAGGTTGAAGAGCTGGAACACGAAGCCCAGGTGGTCGGCACGAAACCGATCGCGCGCGCCCGCCGACAACTGCGCCAGCGGCTGCCCCGCAATGCTGACCGTACCCGCCTGCGGCAGGATCACGCCGCCCACCAGCGACAGCAGCGTGGTCTTGCCGCTGCCGCTCGGTCCCCTCAGGAACACGCGCTCGCCAGCCTCGATCTCGAACTGCTCGATCGACAGGCAGTCATCCGCCGCACCGGGCCAGCGATAGCGCATCGCCGCCACGCCGACGGCCGGCACAGCCTGCGCCGCAAGCGTCTCGCGCTGCATCACAGGGGCAGCTCGGCCTGCCCGGCCTTCAGCACCGCCGCGCCCTGCCCGCGGGCAGTCGCCCGCTCCGCCCGCAGCTCCCGCAAGCGGGGAAAGGCGTCGAAAAGCCCAATGCGCAGGCTCTCCAGTGCCGCCGGCCGGGCGCACTCGAACCGATACCCTGCCACCAGCTCCGCGTGCCCGTCACTTGCCGGTTCGGCATGCGCATGGGCGTGGTCATGGCCATGGTCGTGGTGCTTGCCCTGCAGCCAGGGCGAATCGAGCGCGACATCCGCCAGGCGGCAATTCGCCGCCGCGGATGGCTGGAACAGCCCGGCACCATTGCGCAGCGCCGCCTCGGCATCGGTCATCGCCTTGCGCTCGGCCGGCGTGCGGGGCGGGTGCTCGAAGCCCACCAGATTGTCGAGCGGACTGGCGAACTCGACGACCAGCGCCTCGCCCTCGGCCACGACCCGCAACTCGGCAACGCCATGCTCGTGCGCCGCATGCGCATGCTGAGCCCGGGCGGGGGCGCCGGCGACAACGCCGGCAAGCACGACGGCGGCAAGGACTGCAGATTTCATGTCATCTCCCAAAGCGGTCACGTACTGACGACCCATTCAAATGCTACAATGTTGCATCAAAAGCCGGCCCACGACCAGACTGCCATGCCTGATTACGCGCCTTACCGCCATCCCCTCCCCAGCGCCCGCGAGCTCATCTCGGCCCACGGCGGCCGCGTCACGCGCACGCGCATTGCGGTCATCGAGACCCTGCAGGCCGGCCAGCATCCCCTGTCGCACGACGAAATCGGCGCAGCCCTGACAGCCGCTGGCGTCGTGCACGACCGCGTCACGCTCTATCGCGCGCTCGACTGGCTGGTGGAACAGGGCATCGCACAGCGCATTGCCGGCGGCGAACGCGCCTGGCGCTTCGAGATCCGCCACGATGGTGCGCACCGCCACGCTCATTTCCACTGCGACCGCTGTGGCCAGATCCTGTGCCTCGAGGATGTTCCGACCGAGAGCAGCCCGACACTTCCCGCGGGCTTCGAGTTGGACCGTGCCGAACTGGTTCTCCATGGCGCCTGTGCCGACTGCGGACGACAGGGCATCAAGGCTGGGACGCGATGACGACACCGACCTCCCACGCGCACGAACACGCCCCCGCCGGCAGTCACGATCACCTGCCGTCCCACGTGCATTCGCACGCACCCTCGCACTCCCACGCGCCGTTGCTGGCGCGCGCCTTCCCGCCTCGCAGCCTGCTCGGCCTCGGCGTGCCCGCGCGGCTTGTGCTGGCAGCGCTCGCCACCGGCCTGCTGTGGCTCACCGTGCTGTGGGCCTTGAACTGACATGCATCCCGTTCCTCCGCCGCTGATCCGCATCGAGAACCTCACGCTGGGCTATGACCGCCATCCTGCGGTCCACCACCTGAGCGGCGACATTCCCGCGGGTGCCCTGGTGGCCGTCATCGGTCCGAACGGCGCCGGCAAGTCGACCCTGCTCAAGGGATTGGCCGGCGAGTTGCGTCCGATCGGCGGCCGCATCCTGATGCCGACGCTGCCACCCGGCGCGCTGGCCTATCTGCCGCAGCGCGGCGAGATCGACCACAGCTTTCCGGTATCGGTGTTCGACGTCGTCGCGATGGGCTTGTGGCGCGAGATCGGCGCTTTCGGCAGCCTGTCCCGCACACAACGCCAGCAGGTACGCGACGCGCTGGCCGCGGTGGGTCTGTCGGGCTTCGAGTCGCGCCCGATCGGCTCGCTGTCCGGCGGACAGTTGCAGCGCGCGCGCTTCGCCCGCCTGATCCTGCAGGACGCGCCCTTGATCCTGCTCGACGAGCCCTTCGCCGCCATCGACAGCCGCACGGTGGACGACCTCGTGCAGCTCATCGTCGCCTGGCATCGCGAGGGGCGCACCGTGCTCACCGTGGTACACGACCTCGAGCAGGTGCGCCGCCATTTCCCCACCAGCCTGCTGCTGTCGCGCGAACCGGTGGCTTTCGGCCCGACGCCCCAGGTTCTCACCCCCGAGATGCTGGCGCGCGCGCGCCGCCTGTCCGAGGCCTTCGACGAAGACGCACCCGAGTGCCACATCGAGCTGCCGGAAGACACACCTTCCTTGGCCGCCACCGCTCACGCGCATCACGCCCCTGCCGGCACGCCTCACCGGCACTGAGCCCGCCTCGCCTCACACCGCCGTCCACCCGAGTTGCCCGCAACGTGACCGAATTCCTGATCTCCCCCTTCACCGATTTCGCCTTCATGCGCCGCGCGCTGGCCGGCTGCCTGGCGCTCGCACTCGGCGCCACGCCCGTCGGCGTGTTCCTGCTGCTGCGCCGCATGAGCCTGATGGGCGATGCGATGAGCCACGCCATCCTGCCCGGCGCGGCGCTCGGCTATCTCGCGTTCGGCCTGTCGCTCGGTGCGATGACGATCGGCGGCATCGTCGCCGGCCTCGTCGTGGTGCTGGCCGCAGGCCTGGTGACGCGAGCCTCGGTGCTGAAGGAAGACGCGAGCCTCGCCGCCTTCTACCTGCTGTCGCTGGCAGCCGGGGTGATGATCGTGTCGCTGCGCGGGCGCAACCTCGACCTGCTGCACGTGCTGTTCGGCTCGGTGCTCGCGCTGGACGACGGCTCGCTGCTGCTGATCGCCTCGATCGCCAGCGTCACCCTGTTCTGTCTGGCGCTGCTGTTCCGGCCGCTGGTCATGGAGTGCTTCGATCCGGCCTTCCTGCGCGGCGTCAGCCGCTGGTCGCCGGTGGCGCACTACGGCTTCCTGATGCTCGTGGTGCTCAATCTGGTCAGTGGCTTCCATGCGCTCGGCACGCTGATGGCGGTGGGCATCATGATCCTGCCCTCGGCCGCCGCACGCCTCTGGGCGAAGGGGCTGCCGATGTTGCTCACGCTGGCGGTGCTGTTCGCCTTCGGCAGCGGCGTGGCCGGCCTGCTGCTCTCCTTCCATGCCGACGTGCCTGCCGGGCCGGCCATCGTGCTGGTGTGCGGCGTGGTCTATTTCTTCTCCCTGCTCGCCGCGCCCGGCGGACTGCTGGTCGGGCGACTGCCCGTCCGTCATCACCTCAAGTCCTGATTGCCCCGCCTCCCCTGTCTCACGGAAACAGTCCCATGAAGAACACCCGTCTTATGCAGCGCCAGCTCGCCGGCCTCTGCGCCCTGTTCGCCCTTTCGAGTTCGGCCGCGCTGGCCCAGACGCCACCGCTCGAGGTCACGGCCAGCTTCAGCATCCTCGGCGACCTGGTCCGTCAGGTTGGCGGCGACAAGGTCAGGGTGCGCACCCTGGTCGGCCCCGACGAAGACGCTCACGCCTTCCAGCCGCGCCCGTCGGACGCGCGCGACATCGGCGCCTCGGCGCTCGTGGTGGTCAACGGCCTTGGCTTTGACGACTGGATGACGCGGCTGGCGCGCTCGGGCGGCTACAAGGGCGACGTGGTGGTCGCCAGCAAGGGCGTGAAGACGCTCGAGATGGACGGCCACGGACACGACCACGCGCACGACCACAAGCATGGGCATGCAGCCGACCCGCACGCCTGGCAGGACGTCGGAAATGCGCAGCAGTACGTGGCCAACATCACGGCAGCGCTGGTCGCGGCCGATCCGGCCAACGCGGAAACCTACCGGCACAACGCCGAACGCTATGACGGCGAACTGAAGGCCCTCGACGCCGAAATCCGCAGCGCCTTCGCCGCGCTGCCGGCCGAGCGCCGCAAGGTCGTGAGCTCCCATGACGCCTTCGCCTACTTCGGCGAGGCCTACGGCATCCGCTTCCTGTCGCCGGTCGGCGTGTCGAACAATGCCGAGCCGACCGCCAAGGGTGTCGCGCGCCTGATCGGGCAACTGAAGAAGGAGAAGATCCCGGCGGTCTTCATCGAGAACGTCGCAGATCCGCGCCTGATCGAGCGCATTCGCGCCGAAAGCGGCACCCGCGTGGGCGGCACGCTGTATTCCGACGCCCTTTCCGCGTCAGCCGGCCCTGCGCCCGACTACCTGTCGATGATGCGCTCGAACTTCAGGACACTTCACGACGTGCTCGTCGCCGAGTAAGCCGGCAGCGGCCGGGCGCCGGGCCCGGCGCGCCTCAGCCGAACACGCTGTGCAGCATCTTTGCGCACAGCGCCATGAGCAGGCCGGCAAAGATCTTCTTCAACGTGGCAACGGGCAAGCGGTGTGCGAGCGACGCACCAATCGGTGCCGCCCACATGCTCACCAGCGCCATCAGCACCAATGCCGGCACATAGACATAGCCGAGCGTGAGCGGCGGCGTGCCCGGCGCGTTCCAGCCATTGACCAGATAGCCGACCGTGCCGGCAATGGCGATCGGCAGGCCGATGGCCGCCGAGGTGCCAATCGCGTTCTGCACCTTGACGTTGCACCAGGTCATGAAGGGCACCGACAGCGAGCCGCCACCGATCGCAACCAGCGCCGACACGCCGCCGATGCCCAGTCCGGCGACCGTCATGCCCGCCTTGCCGGGCAGGTCACGACTGGGCTTGGGCTTGATGTTGAGCAGCATCTGGATCGACACGTAGGCCATGAACACGGCGAAGAAGATCGCCAGCGCCGCCGTATCGACCCGCGAGGCGATGAAGGTCGCGCCGAAGGTGCCGACCAGGATGCCCGGCGTGATCTGCCGCACCACGTCCCAGCGCACGGCGCCATGGGCATGGTGCGCCCGCAGGCTAGACACCGAGGTCAGCACGATGGCCGCCATCGAGGTGCCGAGCGCCATATGGACGACCTGCTCGAGCGGGAAGCCCTGCGCCAGGAACAAGGTGGTCAGCATCGGAACCATGATGCCGCCGCCGCCGACGCCAAGCAGGCCGGCGAAGAAGCCGACAACAGCCCCCAGCACGGGGTAGGTCAGCCACCAGATATCGAAAGTCATGCGAATCAGTCCGTTATGCATCAGGTGCCGTAGACGAAAAAGGCGCAACCCGATGGCTGCGCCTTTTTTGTTTGGCCCCCCGCCTGTGCCGTCTCCGCCGGGCATCCTGAACCATGGGTTCAGGGAGGTCGCATCCCTTCCGCTTCAGGATCACCCGCAGGGGGCGTTCACACCAGCGGCATCGATGGTCAGCAACCGTGTCTCTCGACTATTGGTTCAAGGAATCTACGACTTCGACGAACACTGCAGGGGATTGATCGGTATTGCCTATAGGCACCCTCAGAAGAGTTTTTCCTGCTGGGCCAGCACCCCGTCGAGGCGTGCTTTCATGAGTCCGATTCTACGCTTCACGCCCGGTATGTCAAACCCGTTGCCACGCTGGTGCTGCAAGAACTCATGGGCGATGTTGAGGGCCGTCATGACTGCCAGCTTCTCGCCGGATGCGTTCGACTTGGCGCCAAGTTCGCGGAACTTGTCATCAAGATAAGCCACGGTTGCCAGCAGCGCGTCCCTTGTCTCGGGGGTGCAGGAAACGCGATATTCCTTCCCGAGCAACATCACGTCCAGATGATCCATCGACACGTTCTTCAGGCCTCCGGCAGTTTGTCGAGCAGGGCTTCGAGGCGCTCGATGGCCCGCTTGAGCTTGGCAGCAAGCTGGCGATTCTCCGCGTCGAGCTGGGTAACGCGGCCGTGCAGGCCGATGTTCTCGGCCTTGACCCGGTCGTGCAGGCTGATGAGTTGCTCGAGCTGGGCTTCGAGCTGGGCGAGTTCGCTATCCATGGCGCCGATCGTAGACAGGGGATCGCGGCCGGTCAATCAGCGCTGGACCTGGGTGACGTCGCGCACCGCGCCGGTGTCGGCCGAGGTCGTCAGCGCCGCGTAGGCCTGCAGTGCGGCCGAGACGACACGCTGGCGGTTGGCGGGCTTCCACGCCGCGCTGCCCTTCGCCTCCATTGCCGCGCGTCGCGCAGCGAGTTCGGCGTCGGAGACGGCGAGGTGGATGCGACGGTTCGGGATGTCGATCTCGATGGTGTCGCCATCCTCGACCAGCGCAATCGCGCCACCGCAGGCCGCCTCGGGCGAGGCGTGGCCGATCGACAGGCCGGAGGTGCCGCCCGAGAAGCGACCGTCGGTCAGCAGCGCGCACTGTGCGCCCAGGCCACGGCTCTTCAGGTAGGAGGTCGGGTACAGCATCTCCTGCATGCCGGGGCCGCCCTTCGGACCTTCGTAGCGGATCACCACCACGTCGCCTGCCTGCACCTGCTCGCCGAGGATGCCCTCAACCGCGTCTTCCTGGCTCTCGTACACCCGCGCCTTGCCGGTGAACTTCCAGATGGATTCATCCACCCCGGCGGTCTTCACGATGCAGCCCTTCTCGGCGATGTTGCCGTACAGCACGGCAAGGCCGCCGTCCTGGCTGAAGGCGTGCGCCTTGTCGCGGATGATGCCCTGCGAGCGATCCATGTCGAGCTCGTTCCAGCGCCGGTCCTGAGAGAACGCGACCTGCGTCGGCACGCCACCGGGGGCGGCACGGTAGAGGGTGAACACCGAGGTGTCGTGCGCCTGCATGATGTCCCAGCGCGACAAGGCGTCCGCCATCGTCTTGCTGTGGACGGTCGGCACATCGCGGTTGAGCAGGCCGGCGCGGTCGAGTTCGCCGAGGATGGCCATGATGCCGCCGGCACGATGCACGTCCTCGATATGCACGTCGGCCACGGCCGGCGCAACCTTGCACAGGCAGGGCACGCGACGGCTGATGCGGTCGATGTCCTTCATCGTGAAGTCCACGCCGGCCTCGCGCGCCGCCGCCAGCAGGTGCAGCACGGTGTTGGTCGAGCCGCCCATGGCCACGTCCAGGCTCATCGCGTTCTCGAAGGCTGCGAAGCTGGCGATCGAACGCGGCAGAGCCGATTCGTCATCCTTCTCGTAGTAGCGACGGGCGAGGTCGACGATGCGGCGGCCCGCCTCCTTGAACAGCTGCTCGCGGTCGGCATGGGTCGCCAGCGTGGTGCCGTTGCCCGGCAGCGACAGACCCAGCGCCTCGGTGAGGCAGTTCATCGAGTTGGCGGTGAACATGCCCGAGCACGAGCCGCAGGTCGGGCAGGCGGAACGCTCGACCGCGTCCACTTCCTCGTCCGAACAGTTCTTGTCCGCGGCCTTCACCATCGCATCGACCAGGTCGAGCGAGATGACCTTGGCCTCCCACTTGACCTTGCCCGCCTCCATCGGCCCGCCCGAGACGAAGATCGCCGGGATGTTGAGGCGCAGCGCGGCCATCAGCATGCCCGGGGTGATCTTGTCGCAGTTCGAGATGCACACCAGCGCATCGGCGGTGTGGGCATTGCACATGTACTCGACGCTATCGGCGATGAGCTCGCGCGAGGGCAGCGAATACAGCATGCCGCCGTGACCCATGGCGATACCGTCATCGACCGCGATGGTGTTGAACTCCTTGGCGACACCGCCTGCGGCCTCGATCTCGCGCGCGACGAGCTGACCGAGATCCTTCAGGTGCACGTGGCCGGGCACGAACTGGGTGAAGCTGTTGGCGATCGCGATGATCGGTTTGCTGAAGTCTTCGTCCTTCATGCCCGTGGCGCGCCAGAGTGCGCGGGCACCTGCCATGTTGCGGCCGGCGGTGGAAGTGCGGGAACGATATTGGGGCATGACGACGCTCCGGAAAAGCTGCGGGAAAGCGTGTGATTCTAACGCGGGCGACGAAGCATGCGTATCATCCGTGGCTCTCGACTTTCGCCAGGAGCCGTCATGCAGGACACCCCCGTCACCGACACTGCCAGCGAACCGGGCTTCGATCTGGACGCGGCCGAGATCCGCGTGCTCGGCGTGCTGATCGAGAAATCCTTCATCACCCCCGACGCCTACCCGATGTCGGTCAACGCCATCGTCACCGGCTGCAACCAGCTGACCGCGCGCGAACCGGTGATGAGCCTGTCGGAATCCGAGGTCCAGTCCGCAATCGACAGCCTGATCGGCCGCCGCCTCGTCGCCAAGCGCGACCAGCCCAGCGCGCGCGTCGCCAAGTACGAACACCTTGTGCGCCTGCGCCATTCGCTGCCGCCCGCCGAGCAGGCCGTGCTGGCCATGCTGATGCTGCGCGGCGCGCAGACTGCCGGCGAACTGCGCCAGCGCTGCGAGCGCCTCCACCGTTTCGACGACATCGCCGCGGTGGATGCGGTGCTCGAGCATCTGGCGGAGAAATACCCGCCGCTGGCCGCTGCCCTGCCGCGCGCGCCCGGCACCAAGGAGACGCGCCACGTGCATCTGCTGGGCGGCCAGGCCGCCGTCGAGGAGATGGCCGACAGTCTTCAGGCCGGCGGCGGCACGCCGGGTGGCCGCGGCCGCATTGCGGAACTCGAGGACGAGATCCGCCGTCTCCGGGAAGATTTCGACGCCCTGCGACGCGAGTTCGACACCTTCCGCCAGCAGTTCGACTGACCGCCGCGAAACCTCGCTTCCCGGCCCCGCTTCCTCACGCCCATGCTGACCCACCCGCAGTTCGACCCCATCGCCCTCTCCATCGGCCCGCTTTCGGTACGCTGGTACGGGCTCATGTACCTGATCGCCTTCGTGCTCTTCGTCGTGCTCGGCCGCCTTCACGCACGCCGCCGCCCTGAACTGGGCTGGAATGCGCAGATGATCGACGACCTGCTGATGTATGGCGTGCTGGGCGTGATCATTGGCGGGCGCCTGGGCGAAGTGCTGTTCTTCCAGCCAGGCTATTACCTGCAGCACCCGGGCGAGGTCCTCGCGATCTGGAAGGGCGGCATGAGCTTCCACGGCGGCTTCCTCGGCGTGCTGGCGGCGATGTGGCTCTACGGGCGGCGTCACGGCAAGGGCTTCTGGCAGGTCACCGACTTCATCGCGCCACTGGTACCGACCGGCCTGGCGGCCGGTCGCATCGGCAACTTCATCAACGGCGAGTTGTGGGGGCGCCCGGTGGCGACCGACCTGCCTTGGTCGATGATCTTTCCGTGGGTCGACGCCCTGCCCCGCCATCCGTCGCAGCTCTACCAGGCGATGGGCGAAGGCCTGCTGCTGTTCGCGATCCTGTGGTGGTACTCGGCCAGCCCACGTCCGCTTCGCGCCGTGTCGGCCGTCTTCCTGATCGGCTATGGCAGTCTGCGCTTTGCCGCGGAGTTCTTCCGTACGCCCGACCCCGGTATCTTCGGCACGCTTGCGCTGGGTCTATCCACTGCGCAATGGCTGTGCGTGCCCATGATCATCATCGGTGCAGGCCTGCTGTTGCGCAGCCGCCGCTGAACCGGACCGGCAGGCCATCAGTCGAATCGCAGGCGCGCGCGCCGACGGTATCGGCACGTGCAAAAAGATCCTGCCATTTCCTTCAATTCCTGCCCATTTCGGGCCCAAGACGGCCGCCCCGCGTTATGATCCGTGGGAACGGGCATGACGTATGAGGGGGAACACATGACTGCCGCAGGACTGGTTTCGAGAAGCCTTTCGAAGATGCGTCAGCTGGTCGGCGGGCAGGCACGGCGCGATGTCGAGCCGAGCACGCGCGACCTCGAGCGCATCCGCGGCCAGCTGCAGGAGTGCGCGGAAGGAAGGGGGGGCGAGATCTCGACGCGACAGCGCGCCGCCCGACTCGCCGAGACCTATCTCCGCCTTGACGAGGCGGGCCGCCGCGCCGTGCTGAAGATGATCGCGCTCGAGTTCGGCCCCGACCCGGCACGTGTCAATGCGGCCCACAAGGCCTACCAGGCCGCCGTCGGCACGCGCGACCAGTGGGACGCCGAAGCCCAGCTGCGGGCAGCGATGCGGTCGCGCCGGCTGCGCATCCTCACTCAATTCAATGCCATCCCGCAGGGCGTCAAGTTCCTGGTCGACCTGCGCGCCGACCTGTTGCGCTTCGTCGCCGACGATCCGCAGCTCAAGCCGCTGGACCGCGAACTGGAAGCCCGCCTGTCGGCGTGGTTCGACGTCGGCTTCCTGGAATTGCAGCGCATCACCTGGAGCTCGCCCGCCGCGCTGCTCGAGAAGCTCGTCGAATACGAGGCGGTGCACGAGATCCGTTCGTGGGACGACCTCAAGAACCGGCTCGACTCCGACCGCCGCTGCTACGCCTTCTTCCATCCGCGCATGCCGCTCGAGCCGCTGATCTTCGTGCAGGTCGCGCTGCTCGAAGACCTCGCCGACGACGTGCAGCGCCTGCTCGATATCGAAGCGCCGCTCACCGATGCGAGCAAGGCCACGACCGCCATCTTCTATTCCATCAGCGCCACGCAGACGGGCCTGCGCGGCGTGTCCTTCGGCAACTTCCTGCTCAAGCGCGTCGTCGAGGACCTGCAGCGCGACTTCCCGCGCCTCAAGACCTTCGCCACGCTGTCGCCGATTCCCGGACTCGTGCGCTGGGCGCAGAGGAATCCGCAGGAGCTCGCCGCGGCGATCACGCCATCGGACTGGAAGCGCCTGGCTGCGGCCGGCATCGAGGACGCGGATTCCCCGCGCCTGGCCCGCATTCTCGAGGCCACCCCGGAATGGACCGAGGACGAAGCGCTCGCGCGCGCCTTGCGCGACCCGCTGCTCAAGCTGGCGGCGCGCTACCTCGTGCATGCCAACCGTGACGGCAAGCCGGTGGATGCGGTCGCCCGCTTCCACCTCGGCAACGGCGCCCGCGTGGAACGGCTCAACTGGCTCGCCGACACCTCTGCGAAGGGGCTCGGGCAATCGTGGGGCATCATGGTCAATTACCTCTACGACCCAGACCGCATCGAGACGAACCTCGAGGCCTTTGCCAGCGAGGGCCGGATCGACGCATCGGCCGCCGTCAAACGGCAAGCGCGACGCTGACGCCGCGCCCAAGCCCATGACCGGTTCGCGCCTGCTCCCTTCACGCCGACGCCCTGCGCGCTGAGGACTCTCGCATGCGCCTGCCCTTTCACCGCGCCTCGATCCGGGTCCGCCTGCTGCTCGCCAGCACGACCGTGCAGGTCGTGCTGCTGAGCCTGCTGCTGGCCAACAGCGTGCGCCTGATGAACGACGCCGCATCGGCCAGCCTCGACACGACCATCAGCCAGAACGCCAGCATGCTGCATGCCATGGCGACGGCCTATGGCGAGCAGCAACGCTACGAGGCGCTGGAGGACGTTCTCGGCGAACTGCTGGAAGGCAGCACGGAAGGCCTGGTCTATGTGCGCATCGTCGCACCGGATCAGACGCCGCTCGTCAGCGCCGGACTGCCCGACATGGCGCAACTGCCTGCGCCAACCGAGATGGGCGGCGGATTCTTCTCGCGCCTGCGCGGCGACACCCTGGTGCACGTGCGCCACCCACTGCTGCTGCCACGGAACGAGGTGGGATTCATGCAGTTCGGCGTATCGGTGGAAACGCTTGCCGCCGCTCGACGTGCCATTACCGAACAGGGTCTGGTGATCGCCCTGGTCGAGATCGCGCTGACCTTCCTGCTGCTGTCGACCGTCGGCTACTTGCTGACGCGTAACCTGGGACGGCTCCTGGCCGGCAGCCGGGCGATCGCCGACGGACACCTCGATCATCGCGTCCCGGCACGAGGCGACGACGAACTGGCAGTCATCGCCCGCCACTTCAACATCATGGCCTCGACCCTGCAGCGGCGCGTTGCCGAACTGCAGGAGAGTGCCGCACGCCTGAAGGCCAGCGAGGAGCGACATGCGCTGGCCATGCGCGGCGCCAACGACGGCCTGTGGGACTGGGACATCCCGGCCGGTACCGCCTATTACTCGGACCGCTTCTGCGAGATCCTCGGCCTGGCACCCGGCACCCTGCCGAACGTACCCGAGGCCTTTCTCGAATACATCCACCCGGACGATGTCACGCCGTATCGCGAACGGATGATCGCCCACCTCAAGGGCGAGAGCAGTCAGTTCATGATGGAGCACCGGGTACGCCAGCCAGCCGGCGACTACCGCTGGGTGCTCACACGCGGCGTCGCGCGCCCGAACGGCAAGGCGCGCGTCGGCCGGATGGCGGGCTCCATCAGTGACATCGACCAACGCAAGCGCGCCGAGCAGCAGCTGATCCATGACGCGCTGCACGACGGGCTCACCGGCCTGCCGAACCGGGCGCTCTTCATCGAGCACGTCAACCGTGCGCTGGCGCAGCGGCGCCGTGACGAAGGCTTTCAGCTGGCGGTGCTGGCCATCAACGTCGAGCGCTTCAGCCTCGTCAACGACAGCTACGGCCATGCCATCGGCGACGATCTGCTTCGGCGCGTGGCGAACCACATCACCTCGATGATGCGCGAAGGCGACGTTGTCGCCCGCGTCGGAGGCGACCAGTTCGCCGTGCTGCTCAACGGCCTGCAGAACTCGGCCGAAGCGCTGCGGATCGGCGAGTCGCTGATCGCGCTGCCGGCCTTCGTCGTGCGCAGCGCCGACCGCGTCCTCCATCCCCGCTGCCGCATCGGCATCGCGCTGAGCGAGGACGAGGAAGATGCCCAGGCGCTGCTGCGCGACGCCGACAACGCCTTGCACAAGGCCCGGCAGAGCGAATCGGCGCCAATCGAATTCTTCCATGCATCGATGCACGCACAGGCCGTTCGGGCCCTGCAACTGGAGTCCGACCTGCGCTGGGCGCTCGCCCATGGCGGACTGGCGGTGCATTACCAACCCATCGTATCGCTGACCACACGCCGCACGTCGAGCTTCGAAGCACTGGTGCGCTGGCCGCACCCCACCCATGGCCTGCTGTCACCGTCCGAGTTCATCCCGCTGGCCGAGACGCTGGACCTGATCCACGACCTCGGCATGGAAGTGCTTCGCATCACCTGTGCCGACCTGCGCCGCTGGCGCGATACCGCACCAGGCATCCCGCCCGCACGCATCAGCGTCAACCTGTCGGCGCGTCAGCTGGCTCGCCCGATGCTGACCACCGAACTGCTCGCGGTCATCGACCGCCATGGCGTCGCGCACGACCAGATCCGCTTCGAGGTCACCGAAAGCCTGCTCGCGCATCCTGCCGGACCGGCGATGAAGACGCTGCGCGATCTGCGCGCAGCCGGCATCGAGATCCTCATCGATGACTTCGGCACAGGCTACTCGACACTGAGCTACCTGCACACGATGCCCTGCAATCAGGTGAAGCTGGACGGCTCCTTCGTGCGCTCGATCACCGAGGACCTCCGGCTGCGCGCGATTGTCCGCCGCAGCATCGAGCTCGCGCACGACCTTGGCATAAGCGTTGTCGCCGAATGCATCGAGAACGAACAGCAGCTCGAGGTCCTCCTCGGGCTGGGCTGCGACTTCGGCCAGGGCTATCACTTCGCGCGCGCGATGGACCGCGACGCGGCGCATGAATGGCTGCGCGGCGAATTGCCGTCGCGACAAGCCGCGCACTGAAGGATCCAGCCGATGCCCCCCTCACCCCGCTGCGCTGCGCTCCGGATCTGGGCCGTGCGCTTTGCAGCGCTGACGGTCCTGCTGGCATCCGCGGCACACGCGGAGGTGATTCTCGTCACGTCGGCCGATTCGAGCGTGGAAACGCTGAATCGTGAGGACGCGGAGCAGCTTTACCTCGGCCGCCGATCCTCGCTTTCGGGTGGTTCCCCCCTGCTGCTGCTGGACCTGCCACCGGGCCCGGTACGCGATCGCTTCTACCGCCTGCTGACCGGGAAGAACCCGAGCCAGATCCGGGCTTACTGGTCGCGCATGGTCTTTACCGGCCGCGCCTTGCCGCCGCGCGAATCCGCCAGCATTGAAGATGCCCGCCGCCTCCTGCTGGAAAACCCGGGCACCGTCGGTTACCTGCCAGCCACGTTCTCGACCGACCCAAGCCTGCGCATCCTGCTCCGCCTCGAGTAGCGAACACCAAGCCCACAGAACAATTGACGCATTTTCGCGCCCATGTTGTAATGCGAATCGTTCTTGTTTTTGTAATCAGATCATGTCGCCAACCCCGACCGACCTGGCTTCCAGCGCAGAACCGGCTCACGCCGGCGCCCCCGCATCACGCACCGTGCAGCCGAGCGTCGCGGGCCAGCCCCTATCGAGCGATGCGCTGCTCGCCGGGCGCACGGCAGTGACGATCGAGCATCTAGGCGAACGTTACGTCCTCCGCGCAACGCGCTCCGGCAAGTTGATCCTGACCAAGTGAAGCGCCCGCAGGACCGGGCAGAATCCAGCATCGAGGCTTAAACTATGTATGTCTGTGTGTGCAATGCCGTCACCGAACGCCACATCGTCGCGGCCGTGCGCGACGGGTCCACGACCCTGCGCCATCTGCGGCGCGATCTCGGCGTGACGGCCGAATGCGGTCGTTGCGCCAGGTGCGCGCATGACTGCCTTCGGGCTGCTCTTGCCGAGCACACCAGCGAGCCCGCCGCGACACAGCCCGTGTTCGCGCGGCCTACGTTCCCGCTCGCTCTGGAGGCGATATGAAAGGCGACAAGAAGGTCATCCAGTTCCTCAACAAACAGCTCACCATCGAACTGACCGCAATCAACCAGTACTTCCTGCATGCACGCATGTACAAGAACTGGGGTTTCACCCGCCTCGGCAAGCACGAGTACGAGGAGTCGATCGAGGAGATGAAGCATGCCGACATGCTGATCGAGCGGGTGCTGTTCCTCGAGGGCCTGCCCAACCTGCAGAACCTCGACAAGCTGCTGATCGGCGAGAACGTGCCCGAGTGCATGCAGGGCGACCTCAAGCTCGAGCACGGCGGCCGGGCCAACCTGATCGAGGCGATCGCCTACTGCGAGTCCTGTAAGGACTACGTCTCGCGCGAACTCTTCGAGCACATCCTCGAAGACACCGAAGAGCACATCGACTACCTCGAAACCCAACTGGGTCTGATCGACAGCGTCGGCCTGCAGAACTACCTCCAGTCGCAGATGGAGCCCAGCGCTTCCTGACACCGACCATGCGCGCCCCACGGGGCGCGCATTCAATTGCCGATGACATCCGCTGCCCACGCGTTCCCGCCGTTGCCACTCTATCCGCCCCCCGACCCGCACAAGTACCGGCTCGAGACCGTCAGTGTCCCCGTGCGGCGTTCCGGCGCGGGGCTGCGACTCGCGCGCGGCAACCGCATCCAGCGCGCTGGCGTGGCGACCCTGGTCGTATTCGCCCATCTGGCCGGCCTCGCAACTCTGGCTCACCTGGCAAGCCGCCCGGTCGTGGTGCCCGAGCTGACGAGCATCACCCTTGCGCTGATCCCGGCCGAACCCGCGGTACAGCCTGTTTCGCCCACGCCGGTGGAGACGCCTCCGCCCCCCGCTCCACCGCCCCCCAAGGTCGAAAAAGTCGAGCCGCCGAAGCCGCAACCGCCCAAACCGACCCCGACGCCCAAACCCAAGCCCCACCCCGCTCCGCTACCGAAAGTGACGGAGTCGCCGACCGCCCTGACGCAGGAAGCACCCACGCCCGAGCCGAGCCCGCCGGCGCCCGCAGAGCCTGCCGCCGTGGCACCCGCCGCTCAGCCCACGCCGCCGGTAGCCGCTGCGCCGACCGCGGCTGCGCCGATCACGGCGGCACGCTTTGATGCGGCCTACCTCAACAATCCGGCGCCCGCCTACCCCATGCTGTCGCGCCGTCTGCGCGAGGAAGGCCAGGTCATGCTGCGCGTGCTGGTGTCGCCCGATGGACGACCGAATCGTATCGAGCTGCGCACCAGCTCGGGCTCCGAGCGTCTCGACCGCGCGGCCGAAGAGGCCGTCGCACGCTGGCGTTTCGTCCCCGCACGCCAGGGCGAAGCAGCCGTCGAAGCCTGGGTGCTGGTGCCGATCGTCTTCAAACTCAAAGGGAACTGAACAATGGAAACAACGCAGGCCTTCGGCCTTGCTCACCTGTGGGCGCAATCCGACGCCGTCATCCGCGCCGTGGCCCTGATGCTGCTGCTGATGTCGGTCACGAGCTGGTACCTCATCCTGGCGCGCGCTCTGCGCCAGCTGCGGGCGCGTCATCATGAAGGTGCAGTGGAGGCCTTCTGGGCCGCACCAGACCTGGAGAGCGGCCTGAAGCGCCTCAGCACCCAGGCGCCCGAGTCACCGTTCGAGGCACTGGCCCAGCAGGGCGCCGCCGCCGCGCAGCACATCCGTCGCCACACCGCCAGCGAAACGCTGGGCGGCAAGCTCGATGCGGACGAGGTGATCACCCGCGCGCTGCGCAAGTCGATCGCCTTGTCGACCGCGGGTCTCGAATCGGGCATGACCGTGCTCGCCTCGATCGGCTCCACGGCCCCCTTCGTGGGCCTGTTCGGCACCGTATGGGGCATCTATCACGCGCTGGTGAACATCAGCGCCTCGGGCATGGCGACGCTGGACAAGGTGGCCGGACCGGTCGGCGAAGCGCTGATCATGACCGCCTTCGGCCTCTTCGTCGCGATCCCTGCCGTGCTGGCCTACAACGCCATCACCCGCGCCAACCGCGTCGAGCTGTCCGAACTGGATGCGTTCGCCCACGACCTGCACGCCTGGTTCTCGACCGGTGCCCGCATTGCCCCGGTGGCCCTCCAGGCCGCCAACGAGCGTACGTCGGCGCGGGCGGTGGCACCGATCGACGGAGCAGCAAACGGAGCGGCATGATGGCCTTCGGCGGTTTCAACAACGGCGACAGCCGTCCCCTGCAAAGCGAAATCAACATGGTGCCGCTGATCGACGTCATGCTGGTGCTGCTGATCGTGTTCATGATCACCGCGCCGCTGCTGACGCACTCGGTCAAGATCGACCTGCCGCAGGCCTCGAGCCAGCCCACGCAGGAGAAGCCCGAGACGGTATCGCTGTCGATCAACGGCGAAGGCAAGCTGTTCTGGAACAACGACGCGCTCGATGACGCGGCGCTGCCGGCCCGCCTGAAGGCCGCCGCCGAACAGACGCCGCAGCCGGAGCTGCACCTGCGGGCCGATCGCGAGACACGCTATCAGAAGCTGGCCGAAGTGATGTCGCTGGCACGCGAGGCGGGCATCGAGAAGATGGGTTTCATCACCCAGCCAAGCAGCGAGCCGAACACCCGCTAGACCGCGGGCTGAAGACAGGAAAGGAACGCGGCCGCCCTTGGGCGGCCGTTCTGTATCCGGCAGCGCGATCAACCGCGCTTGCCGCGCACCCGGATGATCACATCGACCTGCTCGAGCTCGACGCCCTCGGGCAGACGCGGCACGCCGACGACAGTGAGCTCGTCAGCCGCGACATCGCGCACTTCGCCGGTATCGACGTCGTACAGGTGGTAATGCGGATCGGTGTTCGAATCGAACACGACCCGGTCCGGATCGACGATCAGTTCGCGTACCAAGTTTTTCTCGCGGAACAGGCGCAGCGTGTTGTAAACCGTGGCGCGCGAGGTCTCGGGCGCATTGACACGCACCCGCTCGAGCACCTGATCGGCCGACAGATGCACGGGACGCGCGAACAAGACGCGCGCGATCTCGATGCGCTGATGGGTGACAGGGACGCCGACGCTGCGCAGGCAGGCAATCGCGTCTTCGGTGGCATCTACATTCATGTCTCTCTCTGGGCCCACCCGGGTCTTGTCTTGTCTTCGGAACGAATACCTAGCTGCGTCGAGTCTACGCCTGCCAGCCCGTCCCTGCAAAAAAACCGGCCCTCCACACGGGGAGTCGGCCGGGTTCGTACAGCAAGGCTTACTGCCAGGGATTCGGCTTCGGCGTCGCGTTGGACGACGGCGGCAGGATCGGCATCACGAAGGTCGGCTGGTCGCCGGTCAGCGTCTTCAGGAAGGCGACGATGTCGGAGATCTCCTGTTCGCTGTACTTGCGACCCAGTTGCAGGCGGCCCATGAGCTCCACCGCCTGTTCCAGCGTCGCGGCTTCGCCGTCGTGGAAGTACGGGTAGGTGAGCTCCACGTTGCGCAGTGTGGGCACCTTGAAGTTCATGCGGTCTTCATCCTTGCCGGTGACGCCCGCGCGGCCTTCGGCCGGGTTGTTCGTCTTGTACGGCTCGAACAGACCCATCTTCTGGAACGAGGTACCGCCCGCCGCCGGACCGTTGTGGCAGGCCACGCAGCCGCTTTCCTTGAACAGGCCGTAACCGGCGAGCTCGCGGTCGTTCAGCGCCTTGTCATCGCCCTTCAGCCATGCATCGAACGGCGAGTTCGGCGTGACCAGCGTTTCCTCGAAGGCGGCGATCGCCTGGGTGATCTTGTCGATGTTGATGTCGGCCGAGCCGAACACCGACTTGAATTCGGCCACGTAGCCCGGGATGGTGCGCAGCGTGCCGACGGCCAGGTCGTGCGTGAAGGCCATTTCGCCCGGGTTGGCGATCGGACCGCCCGCCTGCTCCTTCAGGTCAGCCGCACGGCCGTCCCAGAACTGCGCCACGGCCAGGCTGGAGTTCAGCACGGTCGGCGAGTTGATCGGCCCCTGCTGCCATTTGTCGCCAATCGAGGTCTTCAGGTTGTCGCTGCCGCCCATCGACAGGTTGTGACAGGAGTTGCAAGAAATGAAGCCCGAGCGCGACAGGCGCGGATCGAAGTACAGCTTCTTGCCCAGTTCGACCAGCGCCGGATTGGTGACCTGCGCCGGCTGGATCGGCTGGATCGGCTCGTCGCGGGTCGTCGCGGCCCAGGCGGTGCCGGCCACGGCCAGCGCGGAAGCAATCGCAATCGCCTTCAATTTCATGGTGCTCTCCTTGCTTGATTGAAGCCTTGTTTTAAGACTGTTTTAGACTCGATCTAAATTTGAGCCCCATTAGACCCGCGCCTGCAGCCGGCTTTCTTGATCCAGATCAGAAGTCATGCGCGGGCCGGTCCGTGGCTTCATTACGATACAAAGCCCTCCCCGACGAACGTCTATGCTTGGCGCGCTGTCTTCCAGAGGCCACGCACCGGCTCTTCCGAACCTTCCACGCACCACAATGAACCAGAACACAGCCTCTTCAGAAGCCCGATCCCCACGCCGCGGCTTGCGCACCAGCCTCGTCCTCATCGTGCTCGGTCTTGCCGGCGCCGGAACCTGGCTGGCCTGGCCGCAGCTGGTCGGACGGACCGATCCACTCGCCGCCTATCAGTTCGCCACCGTGCAGCGCGGCGATGTCGAAGACCTCGTGACCGCCACCGGCACGCTGCAGCCACGTGATTACGTCGATGTCGGCGCCCAGGTTTCCGGCCAGCTCAAGAAGATCCACGTCGAGGTCGGCAGCGAGGTGAAGGAAGGCGAGCTGCTTGCCGAGATCGACCCCACGGTCTATCGGGCACGCGTCGACGCCTCGCGCGCGCAACTGCGCAACCTGCGCGCATCGTTGAAGGAGCGCGAGGCGCAACTCACGCTGGCGCACATCCAGCTGCGCCGCCAGCAGGCTCTGATGGCCGAAGACGCGACCACCAAGGAAAGCCTGCAGACCGCCGAAGCGAGCGCCAAGTCGGCCGAGGCGCAGCTCGAGGCGCTCGGGGCCCAGATCGAGCAGATCGAATCCACGCTGCGCGCCGACGAAGCCAACCTGCAATACGCACGCATCCTGTCGCCGATGAGCGGCACCGTGGTGTCGATCACCGCCCGCCAGGGGCAGACGCTCAACACCAACCAGCAGGCGCCGGTGATCCTGCGCGTAGCCGACCTCAACACCATGACGGTGCAGACCCAGGTGTCGGAAGCGGACATCAGCCGGCTGAAGCTCGGCATGGACGCCTACTTCACGACGCTGGGCGGTGGTGGCAAGCGCTGGCAGGGCAGACTCGAGAAGATCGAACCGACGCCGACCGTGACCAACAACGTGGTGCTCTACAACGCACTGTTCGACGTGCAGAACCCCGACGGCCTGCTGATGACGCAGATGACGGCGCAGGTCTTCTTCGTCGTCGCCCAGGCGAAGGATGCCTTGCTGGTGCCGATGGCGGCGCTGGCTAAGGGCGCCATCCGGCCCGCACCGGCGGCCGGCGGCACCCGCACCGGCGGTGGCGCGAGCGGTTCGAACAACGGCGGCGGCGAAGCCTCTGGCGCCAGTCGCACTGGCGGTCCGCGCCCTGGCACATCGCGCGCCCCACTTTCGGGCGGCACGGTCAAGGTCCTCAACGCGGGCGGCGTGCTGGAGGAACGCAAGGTGCGCATCGGCGTATCCAACCGGGTGCAGGCCCAGGTTCTGGAAGGCCTCGAGGACGGCGAGCGCGTCGTCGCCGGCCTTGGCAGCAGTGGCGCCGAAAGCAGCAACCGTCCGCAGATGCCGCCCAGACTATGAAGGCCGAACGTCTTCCACCGCTGGATTCGACCGCGTCGTCCACGCCCGCGTCGACCACCACGGCGCCGCTGATCGCACTGCAGGGCATCACGCGCAGCTTTCGCAACGGTGAGGTCGAGACCCAGGTGCTGCACGGCATAGACCTCGAGATCTACCCCGGTGAGTTCGTTGCGATCGTCGGCGCCTCCGGTTCGGGCAAGTCGACGCTGATGAATATCCTGGGTTGCCTCGACCGTCCGACCAGCGGCACCTACCGCTTCATGGGCGAGGACGTCGCCGGCTTCGACCGTGACGCGCTGGCGCGGGTGCGGCGTGAGGCTTTCGGCTTCGTGTTCCAGAGCTACAACCTGATCGGCGGCGCCACCGCGCGCGAGAACGTCGAGGTCCCGGCCGTGTATTCCGGCATGCCGCCCGACGAACGCCACCAGCGCGCGTCCGAACTGCTGTCGACGCTGGGGCTGGCCGAACGTGTCCACCACCGCCCCAACCAGCTCTCGGGCGGTCAGCAGCAACGCGTGTCGATCGCGCGCGCACTGATGAACGGCGGTCGCATCATCCTCGCCGACGAGCCGACCGGCGCGCTCGACAGCAAGAGCGGCGCCGAGGTCATGAAGCTGCTGCGCGAGCTGTCCGCAGCCGGCCACACCATCGTGCTGATCACGCACGAGCGCGAGGTCGCCGAGCAGGCCCAGCGCATCATCGAGATCCGCGACGGGCGCATCGTATCCGACCCTGGCCCGCGGCGGTCGCAGGAACCCGAACCCGACTTCGCCCCGCACATCGATCGCACCTCGCAACTGTCGGATGTCGTCGAGGCCACCCGCACCGCGCTGCGGGCGCTGCGGGCCAACCTGTTCCGCGCCATCCTGACGCTGCTCGGCATCGTCATCGGCGTGGCTTCGGTGATCGCGATGCTCGCGATCGGCGACGGCGCCAAGCAGAAGGTCATCGACCAGGTGAGCGCGATGGGCACCAACCTGCTCACGATCCGCCCCGGCGCGCCCAACACCCGCGGACGGGATGCGCCCGCGACGCTGGTGATCGAGGACGTGCAGGCCATCGCCGAACTGCCGAACGTGCTCGCCTCGGTGCCCGAGCAAGGGGGCACGATCACGGTGCGCACCGGCAACGTCGACCACCGCACCAGCGTCAACGCCACCTCGGCCGACTACGTCGTGGCGCGCAACTGGGCGCCTGCCGCCGGCACCTTCTTCAGCGCCGAAGACGAGGCGCGCTACGCCACGGTCGCCGCGCTCGGGCAGACGGTGGCCAGGGCCCTGTTCCCGGCCGGTGACGGTATCGGCCAGTTCGTACTGGTGAACAACATCCCCTTCCAGGTGGTCGGCGTGATGACGCCCAAGGGCGCCACGCCCTGGGGGCAGGACCAGGACGACATCGTGTTCGTGCCCTACACCACCGGCAGCCTGCGCATCACCGGCCAGCGCTTCCTGCGCAACGTCACGGTGGCGGTGGAGGACGTCGCACAGATCGACGACACCCAGGCCGAGGTCACGAGCCTGCTGCTGGCACGCCACGGCGTCGAGGATTTCCAGATCCGCAACATGGCCTCGGTGATCGACACCGTGTCCGAGACGCAGAACACGCTCACCATCCTCCTCGGCACGGTGGCGGCGATCTCGCTGCTGGTGGGCGGCATCGGCGTCATGAACATCATGCTGGTGTCGGTGACCGAGCGCACGCGCGAGATCGGCATCCGCATGGCTACCGGCGCACGCATGAAGAACATCCTGCAGCAGTTCCTGATCGAAGCGCTGGTGGTGTCCGCCGTCGGCGGGCTGATCGGGGTAGCGGTCGGGCTGGGCAGCGCGGCGATCATCGCGCGCTTCGGCACTGCGGTGCAGTACTCGCTCACGCCGGTCGTGCTCGCCTTCAGCTGCGCCTTCCTCACCGGCCTCATCTTCGGCTACCTGCCGGCACGCAAGGCCGCCCGGCTCGATCCCGTCGTCGCCCTGGCGTCGGAATGAAACAGAACCCCCCGAACATGCACCCCATTCACGCCCGCTCGAACGCAAGCCGCACCACCACCGGAAAGCGCGTCGCACTCGTCCTTCTGACCACCGGCGTCCTGGGTGGCTGCGCCATCACAGAGCCGGTCGTGCGCCCTGAATTCGCGCTGCCCGACCATTGGTCCGAGGCCGCATCCGGCACCGCAGCGAAGCTTCCCGACACCTGGTGGCAGGACTTCGGCTCGCCGCAGCTCGACGCGCTGGTCGCCGAAGCCCTGCTCGCCGCGCCCGACCTGCTGATCCAGGCCGAGCGCGTGGTACAGGCCGAACTGGCGCTGCGCCAGGCCGGCGCCTCCTTGCTACCCTCGCTGTCGCTCGCCGGCGGCAGCGGTGTGCAGAGCGCGGAAGGGGACGAATCCGGCTCGACCAGCGTCAACCTCAACGCACGCTATGAAGTCGATCTGTGGGGCCGCCTGGCCGCAAGCCGCGACGCAAGCCGCGCCAACCTCACAGCGACGCGCTTCGACCGCGACGCGGCGCGCCTGTCGATGGTGGCCAACGTCGCCACGCTGTGGTTCCAGAGCCTGGCGCTGGCAGAACGCGTCGACATCGCGCGCAACAACCTCGCGATCGCTGAACGTGTGCTGCGCGTGGTGCAGGCGCGCTACGACAACGGTGCCGCTTCGGCGCTGGAGCTCAGCCAGCAGCGCAGCACGGTGCTGAACCAGCGCAAGGCCATCGAGCCGCTCGAGGTCACGCTGCGCCAGACGCGCTCGGCGCTCGCCATCCTGCTCGGGCGCAATCCGCAGGCCGGCTTCATCGTCGGCGAGCGACTCGCCGGACTGCAAGTGCCCGCGGTCTCTGCCGGGCTCCCGTCCGAATTGCTGTTGCGTCGTCCCGACATCGCCGCGAGCGAAGCCGGCCTCGCCGCCGCCGCCGCCAATGTTGCCGCGACGCGCGCAGCCCTGCTGCCCAGCATCAGCCTGTCGGCCGGCGCTGCAACCAGCAGCGCGGAGTTGCTGTCGCTGGTCGGGCGCAACAGCGTGCTGTCGCTGTCGGCCTCGCTCCTGCAGACGATCTTCGACGGCGGACGTCTCGCTGCCGATGTCGACATCCAGCGCTCACGCCAGCGCGAGCTGGTCGAGACCCACCGCCGCACCGTGCTCGCCGCGCTGAAGGAAGTGGAGGACGCACTCGCCGACAGCGCCCGCGACGCCAACCAGGAAACCGCACAACGCGAGATCCTGGCCGAAGCGCAGCGCAGCCTGCGCCTGGCGGAACTGCGTTACCGCGAGGGCGCCGACAGCCTGCTGACGGTGCTGGATGCACAGCGCACGCTGTTCTCCGCGCAGGACCAGATGGCGCAACTGCGACTGGCGCGGCTGACGGATGCGGTCAACCTCTACAAGGCGCTCGGTGGCGGCTGGCAGGCGCCGAGCGACGGCTAGCCCGAAGCGGCTGCCACGGCCGAGCACTGCCCGGTACTGATCCGGCACACTCCTCAGCCATCCGGCCCACGCACATAGCGATGGTTTGCGTGTTGTATTAATGCGAACCCTTCTCAGTCGCGTTGACACATGCAGCTCTCTTACTGAGAATAGTAAGCATCTGCAACAGCAGAGGTGGGATAGGTCGTCTGCGCTTCGCCACACGATCGATTTCCCGCCCTAGCCAGCCACTCCGCGACGTCGGATCAGCCAGCCAAGCCAGCCCTTCATCGCTTGACCCGGGGATCCGTACGTCCGATCACGGCGCACGCCACGAGCTGTTCGCCGTCTTCCCGCTCGACGCGAGCACCCACGCCATGCGGCCAGCCGTGCCGGCGTGAGCCGCTCGGCGAACACGGACTCGACATCCCCGCCAGGCCAGGGCTGATCACCCGAACGTTCTCGCAACCCGTGATCAGGAAAACTCGATGTCCATGAAGAACCCTCACGCCAGGCAGCCCGCATCGCTGCGCAAGCGCCCCGCCGCCATTGCCCTTGGCCTGTCGACTGCCGTGCTGATGCCGATGGCCGCCATCGCGCAGGAGCAGAAACCCGCCGACGAATCCAAGCTGGAGACCGTCAACGTCGTCAGCACTGCGCTCGAAGCCAATCCGAATGCCGAACCGGGCGTGCCCTACAAGGCGAAATACTCGGGCGACGAGCGCCACAAGCGTGCGCTGGCCGATACGGCCCAGAACATCCAGGTCCTGACCAAAGCCCAGATCGAAGACTCCGGCTACACCGACCTGCGCGAGATCCTCGACGCCCAGCCCGGCATCACTCTCGGCACCGGCGAGAACGGCAACGCCTTCGGCGATCGCTACATCATCCGCGGCCAGGAGGCCCGCAGCGACGTCTTCGTCGACGGCCTGCGCGACCCCGGCATGACCATCCGCGAAAGCTTCGCCACCGAACAGGTCGAAATCTCCAAGGGCCCGAACTCCAGCTTCGCCGGCCGCGGCACCTCGGGCGGCGCGGTCAACTCGGTGACCAAGCAGGCCACCACCGACTACTCCTACACCCGCCTGTCGACCGGCTTCGGCACCGACAAGCACACCCGTCTGACGCTGGACACCAACCAGGTCGTCAACGAAGACCTCGCCGTGCGTGCCAACCTGCTGTACGGCTACGAGGAAGTGCCCGACCGCGCCCCGACCGACCGCGAGCGCAAGGGCCTGGCGCTGTCCGGTTTCTGGACCCCGACCGACGACCTCGACATCACGCTCGATTACTACGGCCTCGACGCGGACGACAACCCGGACATGGGCGGTTTCCTGGTCGGGACGGTACCGAACCGCAAGCCGGCCAAGAATGTCCCCGTCTATGCGCAGAAGCAGGATTTCCTGAGCTCGGACATCGACACTCTCACCGCCCGCCTGCGATATCAGTTCGACCGGGACACACGGATCACCAACCTGACTCGCTTCGGGCAGACAGACAACGGCTACGTCGTCACCGGCGCGCGGGCCAACGTGTTCGCCGCGAGCGATCCACGCGCGGGCGCACCCACCATCAGCCTCAGTACCCATCAGGGCTGGCAGGAGGTCGAATACTTCGTCAATCAGACGAACCTGCATCTCGATCGCGAAATCGGCGGCTTGAAGCATGAGTTCATCCTCGGTGTCGAGTACTCCGATCACAGCGTGCTGAACGGGGTCTACAACGTCGCCAACTCGGGCGAAAACTGCATGGCCCCCGGCCGGGGCGGCGTCTCCTCGGGCTGGTGCATCACGGATGCGAGCGGCGCCCTGCTCAACGGCATCGATACGATCATGAACCGCAACGTCACCAAGGGCGCGTGGGATAGCGACTGGAACGTGAAGACGATCTCGCTATCGGCTATGGATACTGTCGATCTCTCGGACAAATGGACAGCCTTCGCCGGCCTGCGCTGGGACCATTTCGACTACGACCTCGGCACGCAGAACACAACGACCTTCGCGCGCACCGACTACAGCACCTCCGACAGCCTGTGGAACGGCCATATCGGACTGACCTACAAGTTCCGTCCCGACGCAAACGTGTATGCCAGCTACGCCACCGCCAGCGACATCAACGGCGGCGAGTCGGATGTGGGCACCAACGCCGGCTATGGCGGGTTCATTCCCGGCTCGGCCAAGCCCGAGAAGACCAAGCTGATCGAACTGGGTACGAAATGGAACCTGATGGGCGAGAAGCTGCTGGCGACCGCTGCCGTCTTCCAGATCACCAAGTCGGACGTCATGGAAGGCAATGGCTACGAGGCGACCGGTACCTTCAACTCCAGCGAGAACCGCGTGCGCGGCATCGAGCTCGGCCTGACGGGCATGATCACAGACAAACTGACCGGCCAGGCCGGCATTGCCATCATGGACGCCGAGGTGCTCAAGTCCGCAACCCCCTCGCGTAAAGGCAAGACGCTCAGCAACTTCGCGGACAAGAGTGCGTACGTACAGCTCAAGTACCAGGCGACTGACAAGTTCTCCTTCGGCGGCGCGGTGAAGTACGAAAGCGAGAAGTACGCCGGTCAGCCGGATACGGCAGCAGGATTCGACGCCACCACCGGCAAGTACAGCAACCCGATCCCGGCCTACACCGTGCTCGACCTGTTCGCCAACTACCGCATCAACAAGAACATGGACGTGCGCCTGAACGTGGGCAACGTGACCGACAAGGATTACTACACGGCCGCCTATCAGTCGGGTTCCTTCCTGTACAAGGGTGACGCACGCAACGCCCGCGTGACCCTGAACTATGACTTCTAAGTCCTAGCGCTTCGTCCGGCCGGGTCGCGCGTCAATGCGCCGCCCGGCCTTCTTCATTGCGGACGGGCTCGCCTGACCCATTGTCTGGCCCATTGCGGAGACGAATGGGTCGGCTGGCACGTTCGTCACCTTCTGGAATCGTCCATGCACGCCCAGTCCGCTCACCAACTCACACCGCAGTCCTTCCACCTCTCGCGCCGACGCGCCCTGCAGGCCCTGGCGGCCAGCATCGCCGGCACCACCTTCCCTCGCCTCGTCCAGGCGAATCCGGGCGGAACCCACGCAGTCATCGGTGCAGCCTGGCGCGGTCCGCGCGAGCGTGACCCGAACTTCGCCGGCACCCTGGTCGCAGACTGGGAAGCGCGCAAGCTCGCCTTCGGCTATGCGGTGCCGCTACCGAGTCGGCCTCACGGCCTGATGGCCGAGCCCGGCGGCGGGCTGCTGGTGTGCAGTGCCCGGCCCGGCACCTGGATGCTGCGTTGCGATGCGCAGGGCAAGGTGGTGCAGCAGATCGACGTGCAGGAAGAAGGCATGTGCCGCCTGGGCGGCCATGTCATCGCCTCGGCGGATGGCGAGCGCCTGTACACCACCGAAACCGATTTCCGCAGCGGCAAGGGCAGGATCGGCGTGCGCGACCGCCGCAACCTGCGCAAGCTCGCCGAATGGGACACCCACGGTCTCGACCCGCACCAGCTGCTGCTCGACGCCCAGGGCCACCTGTTCGTCGCCAATGGCGGCATTCCGCGCACACTGAGCGACAAGAAGGTCGACCTCCACCGCATGGACGCCTCGCTCGTGCGCATCGACACCGCCAACGGCGCCCTGCTCGGTCACTGGCGCGTCGACGACCCACGGCTGAGCCTACGCCACATGGCCTGGAGCCGCCCGCCGCAGGATGGCGACGCCCTGCTTGGCATCGCCATGCAGGCCGAGCACGACCTCGAGGCCGACCGTCGTCGCGCCCCCATCCTGGCCGTGTTCGATGGCGACCACCTCAGCATCCCGACACAGGAGAACGACGGCATCGGCTACGCCGGCGACATCGCCCCGGCACTCCACGACGGCTTCGCGCTCTCCAGCCACCAGGCCGACGTCACCAACCTGTGGCACCCCGGCCTGCCCGAGAGGATGCGGCCCATCGTGCAGCTCAAGGCGTCCTATGCCTTGACCGGCTGGCACGGCCCGCAGGACGGCGGCGGCGTGCTGGTCGCCACCGCCTACGGACTGGGCCGCTGGCATCCGAGCGCCCCCGCCAACCTGCTCGCGTGGCCGGAGCCGATGGCGCTCGACAATCACTGGATTCTGATCGAGGAAGCCTGATCCGCCGGGTGCCAGAGCCTGCCGTCGGCGGCGCCCCGGCCCCTGCAAGGCATATCGAATGAACGACACCACAACGCCGCACGCGCCCCTGTCGCGGATTCCATCCGACATCCTGTGCGCACAGGACTACGAGGCCCTTGCCGCGCATTTCCTGCCGGCCACGCACCACGCCTACATCGCCGGCGGCAGCGGCTTCGAAGCCACGCTGCGCGCCAACCGCGAGGCCTTCGAACGCGTGCAGATCCTGCCGCGACTGCTGCGGGACGTTACCACAGGGCACACGCGCCTCACGCTCCTCGGCCAGTCCCTGCACCACCCCATCCTGCTTGCCCCACTGGCCTTTCAGGCGTTGGCTCACCCCCGGGGCGAACTCGACAGCGCACGCGCCGCGGAGGCGACCGACACTTGCCTGGTCGCGAGCACACTGTCGTCCTGGCCGCTGGAAGACATCGCAAGGGAAGGCTGCGTGGAGAAGTGGTTCCAGCTCTACTTCCAGCCCATGCGCGACAGCACGCTCGATCTCGTCCAGCGCGCCGAGGCTGCGGGCTACCGCGCACTCGTCGTAACCCTCGACGCGGCCGTGCAGCGTCCCAGCCTGCGCGCCCAGAGGGCAGGCTTCCGCATGCCCGACACGGTGCGTCCGGGCAACCTCATCCATCATGCAACGCCGCCACCAGTCGAACTCGAGCGCGGCCAGAGCCGCATCTTCCAGGGCCTGATGCGAGAGGCGCCGACCTGGGATGACCTCGACTGGCTGATGCGTCACACCCGCCTGCCGGTCATCGTCAAGGGCGTGCTGCGGGCCGACGACGCGCTGGCGCTGAAGGCGGCCGGGGTTGCGGGGATCATCGTCTCCAACCACGGCGGCCGCGCCCTCGACGGCGTGCCAGCCAGCCTCGACGCGCTGCCTGCCGTGCGCGCCGCGGTCGGTGCGGACTACCCCGTCCTGCTCGACAGCGGCGTCCGCGCCGGCAGCGACGTCTTCAAGGCGCTGGTGCTTGGCGCCGACGCGGTGCTGGTCGGGCGTCTGCAGGTCTTCGCCCTGGCCGTTGCCGGCGCGCTCGGTGTTGCTCACATGCTGAAGCTGCTGCGCGAAGAACTGGAGCTGTGCATGGCACTCGCCGGCTGCGCCACACTGCCGGAGATCACGGCGGACTGCGTCACCCACCGCCACGCCTGAAACTCAGTCCAAACCCTGTCCTGTACGCGATTCACATCATGCTCATTTCGATCGAGAAGGTCCTCACCAAGGATGAAGTCCGCCAGTTCCGCCAGCACCTCGACCAGGCGCAGTGGAAAGACGGGCTGAAGACCGCGGGCACGCTCGCCAGCCAGGTCAAGCGCAACCTGCAACTGGCAGACGGCTCGGATCTGGCCACCCGCCTCGGCAACCACATCCTGCGCAAGCTGGGGAGCCACCCGGAATTCATCTCCGCCGCCCTGCCGCAGCGCATCTACCCGCCCAAGTTCAACTGCTACCGCGGCGGCGGCACCTACGGCGCCCACGTCGACAGCGCCCTGATGACGGTGCCGGGCACCGACATTACCGTGCGTACGGACGTGTCGGCCACCCTGTTCCTCGCCGAGCCGGACGAGTACGAAGGCGGCGAACTGGAGATCGAAGGTCCGTTCGGCGTGCAGACGGTGAAGCTCGAGGCGGGCGACATGGTGCTCTACCCTTCGACCAGCCTGCATCGCGTCACGCCGGTCACACGCGGCGCGCGCATCGCCAGCTTCTTCTGGATTCAGAGCCTGGTGCAGGACGAAGGCGAACGCACGCTGCTGTACGATCTGGATCAATCCATCCGGGGTCTGACCGCCTCAGGACGCCAGGACGACCCCGACCTGCTGCGGCTCACCGGCGTGTATCACAATCTGCTGCGGCGCTGGGCGAAGCCCTGAATCAGGGCAGCTGGGCCACAAGCGCCCACTGTCCCCCGTCCTACGCCTCGCTGAGCACTTCCTCGCAGCCCGTCCCCGAATCCGGCCGGGGACCGACGAACACCGTGCCAAGGTAGCGAGCTGCAAGGCCATAGCCCAGCACCCAGGCGGCCACGCTCACCGCTTGCAGGCCGAGCACCGGCATCCCCGGCAGGCCGGATGCCGCGCGTGCCAGCGCGGCGGCCACCAGCCCGGCCGCGGCCACCAGCACCCAGGGCCGCAGATCGAGTTCATGGCCCGCATGCGTGCGTCCGGCGATGCACAGCACGCCGAAGATCGACACGCCCATCGCGCCGACCGTCAGCAGGTGCAGTCCCGCACTGGGGATCACCGGCGCGCCGAGCAGGGATAGGCCGATCAGCGCGTAACCCGCTGCCATGAGCCAATACACCGCGTAGAGCATGAAGGCCCAGCGCGACAGCAGGGCGCGGCCGACATGCCAGTCGTTCAGCAGGTTCAACACCGCCGCCGCGGCCGCCAGCGCCACCCAGCCGCCAATGACCGAGCCGGGCAGCACGAACTCGACCACGGTGTACAGTGCCACGCCGAAGATGGCGAGATTGCGCCGCGGGGGGCGCGCACGATAGTCGGGCAGCTCGTCGTCCTCAGCATGACGGCGGGACGTGCCGCCATTGCGGCGCAATCGCTCGGCATCCAGCGCATCGTTGACGATGCGCATCGAGATGCGGCTGAGCGCGACCACGATCAGCACCATCATCACGCCGACGCCGACCCGCACCCAGCGCATCGGATACGCGCCGCCGAGCGCATCGGCATGGAAGCCGGCCAGCGCGATCCACATCGCACCCAGCCCCCACAGGAAGGCGAGATGGCGCCGCTCGGGGTCGCGCCACAGCCGTGGCGCGACGATCGCAATCAGCGCACCTAGAAAACCCACGTTGAGCACCGCGGCCAGCACCGCCCCCGTCAGCCCCAGGGTTCCCGACAGCCAGAACGCCAGGCGTGCAGCCGTCCACAGCAGGAACATGCCGAGTGCGGTGCGACGACCGAAGGCGGGCGTGGCGGTGAACTCGGGCACCGCGGTCAGCAGGAAACCGGCCACCGCCGCGAGCCCGAAACCGAACATCAGCTCATGCGCATGCCACACCACCGCGCCGCCGGGCACGGCCGGCACGCCCAGCCCCGCAGCGAGAAAGCCCAGCCAGATCAGCAGCAGGAGCACCGCACACAGGGCGGTGGCGAGGAAGAAGGGGCGGAAGCCGCACATGAACAGCGGCCGTGCCGCGAGCCGGTCGAACAGCCGGCCGAACGGCTCGTGGTCGATGGGATGAAACATCGCTGCGTGCTCCTCAGCCGCCGCAACGCGCGCCACCGCGCGCGCTCAGTACCGGCTCGGCCGGCACGACCAGACGCAGACCCGACGCCGGACGCGCCGCCGCCCCGGTCTGCGGCGCGAGGCCGGCTGCAGGGGCCACCACGGCAGGCGGCAATCCGAAGCTCTCGCGCACCGCCGCCGTCTGCAGCAACTCGGCGGTATGGTGATAGACCCAGGCATCGTCGCGGGTCGCCGCAGGCTGGCCGAGCGCGAAGCGGCACACGATGCGCCCGGGCTCGGGCGCCATCACCAGGATCGCGTCCGACAGCCTCACCGCCTCCATCAGGTCGTGCGTGATCATCAATACCCCCATGCCGCGCTCCGCCTGCTGGGCCAGCAGCAGGCGGTAGAGCTCTTCCTTGAGGCCGACGTCGAGCGCCGAGAACGGCTCATCGAGCAGCAACAGATCGGGCGCCAGCACCAGCGCGCGCGCGAGCGCCACCCGGCTCTGCATGCCGCCCGACAACTGGTGCGGAAACTTGTCGAGGTCGCGATGCGCCAGACCCAGGCGCAGCGCCAGTTCGCGCGAGCGGAACTGCCGTTCGTCGCGCCCGACGCCGACTGCCTTGAGGCCGAGCGCGATGTTGTCGATTGCCGTCTTCCACGGCAACAGGCGCGGTTGCTGGAACATGAAGGCGGTGGTCCCAAAGCGGTTCGACACCTCGCCCTCCTGCACCGTCAGCAGGCCGGCCGCCAGGTGCAGCAAGGTGGTCTTGCCACAGCCCGAGGGACCCACCAGCGCCACCACCTCGCCCGCGCACACGCGAAAGTCGATGCCTGCCAGCACCTCGTCGCGCGCGAAGGCGTGCGACAGGCCACGGACGCGCAGTTCGCCGCTCATGCGCCCTGCTCCCGCCAGCGCTCCACCTCGCGCTTGACCGGCTCCAGCACCAGGTACTCGACGGCCAGCAGCAGGCCGACCACCGCGGCAATCCAGGCCATCGTGGCCGCCGTGTCGAGATGCGAGCGCGACACCGCCAGCGCTGCGCCCACACCGTCCTGGGTGGCAAGCAGTTCCGCCATCACCACCACCTTCCAGGCCGTGCCGAGCGCAGCGATCCAGGCCGGAAACAGGTAGGACACCACATGCGGCAGATAGACATCGAGGAACATCATGCGGCGCGGCAGGCGAAAGGCCTCGGCCATGCCGCGCAGCTGGTTGTCGAGCGTGCGCGTGCCCTGCAGCGCGCCGATGAAGATCACCGGAAAGGCGGCGACGAACACGGTGAACACCGGCGTGCCGTCGCTGGCGCCGAACCACAGCATCGCCAGCACCAGCCAGGCGATCGGCGGCGTGCCCATCAGCACGGTGACGAGCGGGCGCGACATCATGGACGCGGTCATCGACAGCCCGGCGACGAGACCGAGCACGCTGCCGCCCAGCACCGACAGGGCATAGCCCGAGAGCGCACGGCGTGCGGTGGCGGCGAGCTCCGGCCAGGCGGCGCCGCTGTCGATGAGGCCCCACAGCGTGGCGAAGGCCGAACGCGGATCGGGCATGACCAGCGGGCCGTAAACCAGACTGACCGCCTCCCAGGCGGCCAGCAGCAGGAACAGGCTGGCGATCGCCCCCCAGCCGCTCCACAGGTACGCAGGCAAACCGGCGAGCCAGGCACGCAGCAGGCTCATGGCTTTGCGGCTCCGCCATAGAAGCCGTCATCGGGCAGCCTGCCGCCGACCAGCGCCGGATTCTTCTTCACCAGCTGGCCGAACATGAACTCGAGTTCGGCGCGCGCGGCCTGCACCGGCACCGCGTCCATCTGGCTGACCGCGATCGAGTCGGCCACCGCCTCGGGCGTCAGCAGGTCGATGCGGGCGGCGACGCCACGGCCACAGGCCTCCGCGTTGGCCCGACACCAGGCCAGCGAGCGGGCGTATTCGGCCTCGATGCGTGCAACCACGTCCGGACGCTCGCGCAACGCCCCCATCACCGCGATGCCGGCCTGCGGGATGCGCGTGGCGCGTGCGAACACCCGGCCCCACTCCTGCTGAAGGTCCACACTGCGATGCAGCTCCGGCGCAATGACGCTGATCGGAAAGGAGCCCGTCTTGCGCAGCGCCATCGACACCGCCGGCTCAGCCAGCAGCGCATGATCGACGCGACGCATCACCAGCAACTGCATCGCGTCGATCGGGCTGGCGACGTAGCGCAGGCTCAGGTCCTTGCGGACGTCCAGGCCCTGCTGCTCGGCGAGCAACTGGAACACAATGTCCGGCATGTCGCCGCGGAAGGGCATCGCCAGTTCCTTGCCGCGCAGGTCGGCAAGCGACTTGAGCGCCGGGTCGCGCGACACCAGCCACAGCACGCCCCAGGTCGACACATTGAGCATCCGCAGCTTCGCGCCGCGGTTGTAGAGGTTGGCGGCAACGTTGGTCGGCATCGCCAGGACGTCGGCACGGCCGTCGAGCGCCATCACGCGCAACTGGTCGGGGTCGCGCCAGGGCACGAACTCGACAACCTCGGCAACGTCGGCCAGCGCACCGGAGTCGACCATGTGGATCAGCGGATTCGACACCGCCGCCGACGGGCCCGCAAGCGTCAGCCTGGGCAGCTTCTGCGCGTCGGCGGTGCCGGTCACGATCAGGAATGCGAGCACCACGCACGCGTGCAACAGGATCCGGCTCCAGCCGGGCAAGGGTGGGCGTGGTGCCTGCATGTCAGAAACTCCCGGAAAGACTCAAGGTGATGCCGCGGCCCGGCGCCGCCAGCTCCTGGCCCGACACGCCATCGGTCAGGTGCTCGTGGTAGCGCTTGTCGGCAAGGTTGTGCAGGCCGACGGCCAGCGTGGCCGCGTCGAAGGCGCCGACCGTGCCGAAACGCCAACCCAGTTCGGCGTCGGCGGTGACGAAGCCGGAGGTCGCGTCCTCGGTGCCATTGGAGAACTTCGTCGCGATGCGATCCTGATCGGCCACCGCGCGCAGCTGCGCGCGCCAGTAGAAGCCGCGCTCGGCCGGCTGGCCGATGCCCAGCGTCAGCTCGGGTGCCGGCGTCTGGTACAGCGGCTCGTCGTCCTGATGGTTCTTGCCACGCAGCCAGGTGAAGCCGGCATCGGCGACGTAGGCGCCCACTGGCGCGCTGAGACTGCCTTCGACGCCGTAGATCGTGACCTTGTCGAGGTTCTCGGTGCGCTTGAGCGGCAGTCCCGTGCCCGGATGGGACGCACCGGTGATGCGTCCGGCGATGTAGTCGTCAATCCGCGTGTAGAAGGCCGCCAGCTGGTAGTTCAGCCCGGCACCTGCGCCCTTGAGGCCGAGTTCGAAGCTGGTCGAGACCTCCGGGTCGAGTTGCGGGTTGCCGACGTGGTAGTAGCCGTCGCCACGCGCCGAATCCTCGAAGCGCTCACGCATGTCCGCGGCGCGGTAGGCGCGGCCGACGTTGGCGTAGACGTTGAGATTGTCGGTCAGCGGATGGACCGCCCCGAGCGACCACGACAGGTTGTTGTCCGTGCTGTCCAGGCCGGTCGTCTGGGCCGACGGCCCCGTCCCCTTCTGCGCCGCGTCACCGCTGACGCGGTCGTAGCGCAGTCCGGCAACGATGCGGGTGGCGCCAAGCGCGAACTCGTCCTGCACGAACACGCCCACCGCCTCGATCTCGCCATCCGAGAACGGATCGTTGCGCACGTTGTTGTTGAAGAACGGCGCGTTGTTGTCCATGTAGCGCTCGGGATCGCCCTTCATGCGCCAGGTTTCGGCCCCGACCGTCAGCAGATGATCCCCGCCGACCGGGAACACGTACCTGGCGCGCGCGCCGTCGGTCGTGAAGGAGACGTCGTTGCGCACGTAGTCGCGACCGAGGTTTTCGCCGCGGGCACGGATCTGGCGGAACACTTCCTGGCGATAGATCTCGGCCGACAACTGCCCTTCGCCGAGCTTCGCATCGACGCCCAGTTCGTAGAGCTCGCGGCGCTGCTCGGGCGAATGGATGGTCGCCACGCCGAGCGGACGCGGAATGCCCGCGCCGGTGCGGGCCGAGCCCGGATACCACACGTCCTCGTCCTCATGACGCTGCAGATTCAGACGCAGGCTGACATCGTCGGTCAGGCGATGACGATACTTGGCCAGCAGGGTGTCGGACTGGTAGCCAGTCCGGTCCTCGCGCCCGTCGGGGCTGCGGTAGTCATCCACGTCGCGCCCGGCCACACCCAGCACCAGCGCGTGATCGGCGTTCGAACGCTGCACCAGCAGCGCACCGGCCACGCCCTTGTCGACACTGCTGAAGCGCACGCCGGCACGGCCGCCCATGCGCTCCTCCGCGGTAAAGGCGGCCTCGGGCGTGAGCAGGTTGACGACCCCGCCCATCGCACCGCTGCCATGCAGCACCGAGCCCGGCCCCTTGACGACCTCGACACGGTCGAGCAGCCCGAGATCCATGAAGGACGCGATCGCCCCCTGAGGCTGGGCCGAGTTCACACGCAGACCATCGACCATGACGACGACGCTCTCCTTCTTGAGACCGCGCAGCACCGGGTTCTGTCCCCAGGCACCGTCGGACTGGGCCGCCAGCCCCGGCTTGCCTCGCAACAGATCACCGACGACCGTGGCGCCCGCCGTGGCCGGACGCAGGACCTCGATCGCCTGAGGTGTCTCCTGCACGTCGGCGGCGTAGCCTTTGGCGGTCACAACCTGCTCGTCGAGCACGGTTTCACCTGCGGCGAGCAGGGATGGTGCGAACGAGACACCCAGCAGTGCCAACGCCATTGCGCGCATGCGCAGTTCCATAAACAACTCCATCGAGTAGTCGAGCTGGCTGGCGACGGCTGGCTTGCCCGGGATGATTCGGATCAGGTGAGACAACTTTACTTAAACGCGAATCATTCCTATTTGATTTCAATCAAATCTGCATGCGCTCGCTTGCCGAAATCACTTCTTGAATCTCGGGCAGCCCTTGCAGGGCTTGTCCTTCTTGCAGCACTTCTTGCTCATCAGGATCTCCAGAACGGTCCCGCCCCAGGCCGGAACCGTCTCAGTGCGAAACGCGCGAGGCTTCAACCGCTGGCTGTTCGCTCAGCAAGGCATACGCACGCCAGTCCTCCACGAGGCTGGACGCGCACTCGCGCACCTCGGCGGCAATGCGCTGATCGGCGCCGATCACCTGCAGATGATCGACAATGGCCCGTGCAAGCGCGGGGGACTGCCGCGCCGGAAAGCGCGACAGCAGCTGAAGCACGGCAGCCAGCGCCAGCTCGGGTCGCGTACCGTAGTGCGGCGCCGACTCGCGCGAGGCACTGAAGTCCTGGCCGCAGCAGGGAGGCAGGCCGCTCACAGCCGCACCGCGTAGTATTCGACGACCTGCTGGACGTCGACCGGGAACGGGACCTCGTCGGGCGAGGGCGTGCGCGTGACGCTGGCAGCGAAGGCTGCTTCGTCAATGCTCAGCCACTCCGGCCGCGTCAGTGCAGGCTCGCCGATCGTCTCGACGACGAAGGGAATTCGGCGGCCACGCTCGGTGAGCTGAATGCGGTCGCCCGGCTTGATGCGGATCGAGGGGATATTCACCGAGCGGCCGTTGAGCAGCACGTGCTTGTGGCGCACGAGCTGGCGCGCCGCCACCGCAGTGGGGGCGAAACCGGCGCGGAACACGAAGTTGTCCAGACGGCGCTCGAGCAGTTCGAGCAGCTTGTCGCCGGTCGGCCCGCGGTCGCGCTTGGCCTCGCGGAACAGGCGCTGGATCTGCTTTTCGCCGAGGCCGTAGTTGAAGCGCAGCTTCTGTTTCTCGATCAGCTGCACGCCGAAGCCCGACTTGCGCTTCGGCCGCTGGCCGTGCTGGCCCGGCGGGTAGTTGCGCTCACCGAGCGGCTTGCGCGACAGGCCGGGCAGTTCGGCGCCGAGCGCACGCATCACTTTCAGACGGGGGCCGGTGTAACGGGACAAGATGATCTCCTTCGATCAGTTCGGGAATGAAGCGGTTGAAACGCAGCTGCGCGAAGAGCGCGAGCGAAGCCGACTCGAAGTCGAGGCATCGCCGACTGCATTCGCGCAGCCGAGATGTCGCGGATGGGATATCGCCTGGTCGAGTTGTTCGCACGATGTCATCAGCTCCTGATCCAGGGCGCTGGCGTCAAGGCAACGCAGCAGCAAGCCCGCCCGGTGCGCAGCACGGGGACAGCCGGTATCGAGGTAGCGCGACACGTGCATCAGCACGCCGGTCAGCAGACGGGTCTGCTCGAGGGTCGAATCCCTTGCCATGGAACACCTCTCTTATTTGCGAATGATTCGCAATATCATCGATGCACTGTGGCTTGTCAACACGTGATGAAAGATCGCGCCCCGCCTTCGCTGCCCGCCGACGGATCGAATGCCGGTGCGCACTCGGACCGAGCACGAAACTTGAGATAGATCATGAAGCAATTAATGAGATCCGTTATCATTAACGATATCTGCTACCTCGGCCTCCTCTGCCCCTACCATGCACCACGCTGCCTCGCTTGCCACACCCTCCGGCGCCCTGCGCACCCTGGCCCTCGTCGGCCACCCCAATGTCGGCAAGTCGGTGCTGTTCCACCGCCTCACCGGCACCTACGTCACGGTGTCGAACTACCCCGGCACCACGGTCGAGGTGTCGCGTGCCGCGCCGCGCTTCCACCGCGAGGCCTCGCTGCTCGACACCCCGGGCGTGCTTGCCCTGCCCTCGCGCAGCGACGACGAGCGCGCGACCATGCGCGCGCTGCTCAATGAGGACATGCGCACGCTGATCCAGGTCGGCGACGCCAAAAATCTGCGCCGCACACTGAATCTGACCGCCCTGCTCGCCGAACTGGGCGTACCGATGGTGATGGCGCTGAACATGACCGATGAAGCGAAGGCACGCGGCGTGAAGGTCGACGCTGCCGCACTGGCCGAGGCCCTCGGCGTGCCGGTCGTCGCCACGGTGGCCACCGGCGGCGAAGGCGTCGCCGCCCTGACCGACGCCCTGCAGCGCGCCGCCGCGCCCGCTCCGCTGCTGCGCTACGACCCGGTGCTGGAGCGCGACATCGTGCGCATCGAACAGCTGATCCTCGGCACCTGCCCGCATCCGCGCCTGGCCGCGCGCGGGCTGGCCATCCTCGCCATCGGCCGTGACCCCGAGGTCGAGGCCTGGCTGGCAGCGCAGCCCGGCAGCGAGCCGCTGCGGGCGGCGCTGGCCGAACTCACCGCCGCCATCGGTCGCGACTCGCTGCCCGCCCGCCTCGCGCGCGAGCGCGGCGGCGCGGCCGAAGCCCTCGCACGCACCGTCACCCAGCAGGCCGGCGGCAAGGACCGCACGCTGTCGATGCTGCTCGGCCGCGTCGCAGTGCACCGCCTGTGGGGCTGGCCGATGCTGCTCGGCGTGCTCTATGCGGTCTATCTCTTCGTCGGCGACTTCGGCGCCAGTACGCTGGTCGGGCTGCTGGAAGAGGACTTCTTCGGCGAAGTGCTGAACCCGGCGGTGACGGACTTCGTGCGCAGCCACGTTTCCACGCCCTGGCTCGCCGACCTCTTTGTCGGCGAGTACGGCCTGTGGACGATGGGCATGACCTACGCGCTGGCGCTGATCCTGCCGATCGTCACCACCTTCTTCCTCGCCTTCGGCGTGCTGGAGGACTCCGGCTACTTCTCGCGCCTGTCGGTGATCGCCAACCGCATGTTCGCCGCCATCGGCCTCAACGGCCGCGCAGTGCTGCCGATGGTGCTCGGCCTGGGCTGCGTGACCATGGCCACGCTCACCACCCGCATCCTGCACACCCCGCGCGAACGCCTCATCACCATCTACCTGATGGCACTGGCGATTCCCTGCTCGGCGCAGCTGGGCGTGGTGCTCGGCCTGCTGGGCGGCATTTCCTTCGGCGCCACGGTGATCTGGGTCGCGGCGATCGTCCTGGTGCTGCTGTTCACCGGCTGGCTGGCGAGCAAGGTCGTGCCCGGCCGGCGCGTGCCGCTGATCACCGAGCTGCCGCCGATGCGCATGCCGGTGCTGGGCAATGTACTGAAGAAGACCGGCGGACGGCTCAAGTGGTACCTGATCGAGGTCATCCCGCTGTTCCTGATCGGTACGCTGATCATGTTCGTGCTCGACCGCAGCGGCGCGCTGCCGTGGATCATCGAGGCCGGCAAGCCGCTGGTGGTAGGCTGGCTGGGCCTGCCGCCCGAGGCCAGCGCCGCCTTCGTCATGGGCTTCCTGCGCCGCGACTTCGGCGCCAGCGGTCTGTTCGCGCTCCAGGGCGAGCTGTCGATGGTGCAGGCGGTGGTGGGCATGGTGACGATCACCCTGTTCGTGCCCTGCATTGCGAGCCTGATGATGATCGTCAAGGAACAGGGGATGAAGGTCGCCGCGCTGATGCTGGCGATGATCATCCCCACCGCCTTCCTCGTCGGCGGCCTGCTCAACCACGGCCTGCGGCTGTTCTTCTGAAGGAGGCCGACACATGAACGCCAACCGCACGCCCACCCACGAACGCATCCGCCTCACCGGCACGCCGCTCGGCCGCATGGTCCGCATCACCGATTTCGGCGACGAGATCGACCCGCTGCAGCGCGAGCAGCTGCACGCCTACGGCCTGTCGGCGGCGCAGGCCGTCAAGGTGCTGCAGCAGACGCCGATGACCGTGCTGCTGTGCGAGCACGTCGAACTCGCCATCGAACACGCAGTGGCCCACGAAATCTGGGCAGAACCCACCTGAGTGATCGGAGCGGCTACGCTGAGACAGACCCTGTTCGCGGCATAGCCGCTCCCACCAGACAGAAACCAAGGTTCATCGCCACAAAGCGGAGGCCCGCGCTCAGCTCCAGCTCACCGTCGCCGCCAGCAGGTAACCCGCGCCATACACCGTCTTGATGAACTTGCCGCTGTGCCCGCCCTGCTCGAAGCGTTTGCGCAGGCGCGACACGCGCAGGTCGATGCTGCGGTCGAGCGCACTGACATCGCGCCCCGACAGTAGTTGCTCACGCGACAGAATCTGGTTGGGGCGCTCGAGAAAAGCCGTCAGCAGTTGAGACTCGGCCAGGCTGAGCGTGTCTTCGACCCCGTCGGGCGAGACCAGGCGATGGGTGGCGCACTCGAAACGCCAACCGGCGAAGGCCGCCACCCGCAAGCTGCTGTCGTCAATCTGCGGCTCGGGCTGGTAGCGGCGCAGGATGCTGCGCACGCGGGCGATCAGTTCGCGCGGCTCGAACGGCTTGACCACGTAGTCGTCGGCGCCCAGCTCCAGCCCCATCACCCGGTCGTAGGTGTCGACGCGGCCGGTGGCGATCAGCAGCCCGAAACGGTAGCGGTTGCGCAACTGCTGCAGCACCTCCATGCCATCCATGTCGGGCAGGCCGAGGTCGAGGATCGCCAGATCCGGCGCCTGCGCCCGCAACTGTCGCAGAAAGTCGCCACCTGACGAAAAGACGGCATGGCGATAGCCGAACCGTTCGAGCGTGCCGGTGATCAGGCGCGCCACATTGGCATCGTCCTCGACGACATGAATGAGGCCCTGTGCTTTGTCGTTCAATCCCCTTCCCCCGGATGGTCAGGTGATCGCCGCGTGCAGGACCTCGACCAGACGCTCTTGGGTGAATGGCTTGTCCAGCATCGGCACATCGGCATCCTCGCGGCCCGTCTCCGTCCGCTCGGCATAGCCGCTCATCAGCACCACCGGCAGTTCAGGCCGGAAACGGCGCACAAAGCGCGCCAAGGCACGCCCATCCATACCACCCGGCATGACGATGTCCGACAGCACCAGTGCGATCGCGGGGATATTTTCAATCATGTCAGCGGCTTCGTGGCCACTTTCGGCCTCGAGGACTGCGCAGCCCAGGGACGACAACTGCTTTCGCACCACTTCGCGCACCTTGTCATCGTCCTCGACGAGCATCACCAGGCGTCCGTCCAGCCGCTTGGCCGGCTGAGCCTCGGCCGCCTGCGACACGGGGCGGAGCAAGGTCGAACGTGGGGCACACGGCAGCAACAGGGACACCGTCGTTCCCACCGCCTGCCGGCTACGGATCCGCACACCGCCACCCGACTGCTTGATGAAGCCATACACCATCGCCATGCCCAGCCCGCTGCCGAGGCCGAACTTCTTGGTCGTGAAGAAAGGCTCGAACACATGCGTCAGGGTCGCGCTGTCCATGCCGGTGCCGTTGTCGCTGACCGCAATCTGCACGTAGCAGCCCGACGCCAGTTCGAGATCGGCGGCGACGGCGCCGTCGATGCAGTCGAGCGAACACTCGATGCGCAGTTCGCCACCGTTGGGCATGACATCGCGTGCATTCAGCGCCAGATTGAGCAGGGCGCTTTCGAGTTGATTGGGGTCGACCAGCGCATGCAACTCCACATCGCGCGACGCGGTGGCGATATTGATGGTGTTGGGCAAGGAGCGTCGGATCAACCGTGCCATGCCGAGCACCAACTCATTGACCTCGACCACCATCGGCACGATCGGCTGCTGGCGTGAGAAGGCGAGCAGCCGACGGACCAAGCCGGCGCCCCCTTCGGCCGCAGCCATCGCAGGTTCGACGTATTCGGCCGCTATGGCGGCGGCCTCGGGGTGGTCAGCCAGCGCCTCGGCGAGCCCCTGGAGATTGCCCATCACGACCGTCAACATGTTGTTGAAGTCGTGCGCCAGTCCGCCCGTGAGCTGTCCGATGGCCTCCATCTTCTGCGCCTGTGCCAGGGCACTTTGCGTGCGACGCTGCTCGGTGATGTCGACCGCGTGCACGTAGCACCCCACCACCTCCCCTTCGGGGCTGAAATCCGGCACCAAGGTGCTGCGCGCATACAACGCGCTGCCGTCACGGCCGGGCATGCTGTACTCGTAACTCACTTCTTCCCCTGCCAGAGCGCGTCGAACCTTGTCCTCGACCTGGTCGAATACATGCTGGCCGATCACTTCCAGGATGGAACGATCCTTCATGCCTTCGCTCGTCGTGCCGAACCACTGTGCATAACGCCTGTTGCCGTAGCGGAACACCCAGTCGTGGTCGAAGTAGCCCACATGGGCCGGGATGGTATCGGTAATCTGGCGCAAGCGCAGCTCGCTATGGCTGAAGCGCTCCTCGCCCGACAGGTTTTGATCCCGACTCATCGTTGCCGCAGCTCCACATCAACCCGCTGTCGCAGGTCCAAAACATTCGATTCTATGCCCGCACCACGCCAGGAAAAGCGTCGGACAAGATTGAGTACATTCCCGCATAATTACCGACAAGATTTTTTGTCATTCTTCATACTCGACGGTGCGGGTATGGAGATTCAATCTGCGTAAGCCCGTCCGATCGTCAACCTGTTGTACCTCTGGGAGTGGAGAAGGATGTCGAAAACTGCATACGAACAAGGACTGGACAAGAATCCGGCGAACTACGTCTCACTGTCGCCGCTAAGCTTCATCGAGCGCACAGCGATGGTTTACCCCAATCGCGCCAGCGTCGTGCATGGCCCACGCACCTACACCTGGGGCGAAACTTACGCCCGCTGCCGCCGCCTGGCGAGCGCGCTGGTCGCCCACGGCGTCGGCAAGGGCGACACCGTGGCGGTGATGCTGCCCAACGTACCGTCGATGTTCGAGGCCCACTTCGGTGTGCCCATGACCGGCGCCGTGCTCAACACGCTCAACACCCGCCTGGATGCCGAAGCCATCGCCTTCATGCTCAAGCATGGCGAAGCCAAGGTGCTGATCACCGACCCCGAGTTCGCTGCGGTGGTCCGTCCCGCACTCGAACTGCTTGATGGCGACAAGCCGCTGGTCATCGACGCCCTCGATGACGAATATCCCGGCACCGAGCGTGTCGGCACCCTGCTGTACGAAGACTTCATCGCCGGTGGCAACCCCGAATTCAAGTGGAGCCTGCCTGCCGACGAATGGGATGCGATCGCGCTCAACTACACCTCCGGCACCACCGGCAACCCGAAAGGCGTGGTGTACCACCACCGCGGCGCCTATCTGAACGCAGCCTCCAACATCATCAGCTGGGGCATGCCGCAGCACTCGGTGTATCTGTGGACGCTGCCGATGTTCCACTGCAACGGCTGGTGCTTCCCGTGGACCATGGCCGCCAACGCCGGCGTCAATGTCTGCCTGCGCAAGGTCGATCCGGCACTGATCTTCGAGCTCATCCGCAGCCAGAAGGTCACCCACATGTGCGGCGCGCCCATTGTGTACGGCATGCTGATCAACGCCCCGGACGGCCTGCGCGCCGGCATCGAGCACAGCGTCGCCGGTCTCATTGCCGGTGCCGCACCGCCCGCCGCGATCATTGAAGGCGCAGAGCGCATCGGTTTCGACATCACCCACGTCTATGGCCTGACCGAAACCTATGGCCCGGCCTCCGTATGTGCCAAGCATCCTGAATGGAACGACCTTCCGATCGACCGCCGCGCCGAGCGCAATGGCCGCCAGGGTGTGCGCTACCACATGCAGGAAGCGATCACCGTGCTCGACCCGATGACGATGGAGCCGGTACCCGCCGATGGCGAGACCATGGGCGAGATCATGTTCCGCGGCAACCTGGTCATGAAGGGCTATCTGAAGAACGAGAAGGCCACCGACGAAGCCTTTGCCGGCGGCTGGTTCCACACCGGCGACCTGGCGGTGATGCACCCGGACGGCTATGTCAAGATCAAGGACCGCTCCAAGGACGTGATCATCTCCGGCGGCGAAAACATCTCCTCGCTGGAAGTGGAGGAAGTCCTCTACCGTCACCCCGCGGTGATGACCGCCGCTGTCGTCGCCAAGCCGGACGAAAAGTGGGGCGAAGTGCCCGCGGCCTACATCGAGGTCAAGGACGGCGCCGGTGTCACCGCCGACGACATCATCGCTCACTGCCGCGAGCACCTGGCGCGCTACAAAGTGCCCAAGCACATCGAGTTCTGCGTCCTGCCCAAAACCTCCACCGGCAAGATCCAGAAGTTCGCGCTGCGCGAAATGGCCAAGTCGGCCTCGGCGATCGAGTAATTCCCTAGCACGTCCCTTTCCAAGCCCTTCCCCGCCTGACCGGCCCGCTGTCGCGAGACACGGGCCGGAGGGGTGGCTTTTACCCAAAAAAACAACAACCCCCGGAGTTCAACATGGCTATCCAACGCCAACACGGTGCCGAGCACCCATACTGGCCGCTTGGCCCCTTCAAGGTCCGCCTGCCCTTCATCCATTACCGTTGGGAATACCCGGAGATGGTGCAGGGTCTGTTCATGTTCGTGGTCAGCCTCGGCATGATCCCGCTGCTGATGAAGTACCTCGGCATGCCCTATGAGGCCGCGCTGGCCTTCTGCGTGGTGGCCGGCATCGGCTACCTGCTACCGGCGCTGTTCGGCGTTCCGCTCGTGCCAGGCTGGATTACCCCGGCGATACCGGTCGTGCTGCTGTTCCTGCAGAACTTCGAACCCGGCCCGGAGGCAGTCAAGGCGATGTTCGCACTGCAGCTGGAAGTGTTCATCATCTTCCTGTTCCTCGGTCTCACCGGCCTCGGCAACAAGCTGGTCACGGTGATCCCCAATTCGCTCAAGAGCGGAATCATCATCGGCGCAGGCATCGCGGCGATGATGGGCGAGCTCAAGACCGGCGGCCGCATCGACAACACACCGATCTCGCTGCTGATCGGGTCGATCGTCTCGGCCTACATCCTGTTCTCGCTGTCCTTCAAGCACATCGTCGAGACCAACAAGATCGCCAAGACGATCTCGAACTTCGGCATGATCCCGGGCATGTTCATTGCCATGATCCTGGGCTGGATCGTCGGCGAGTACCCGCTGCCCGACATCGAATGGGGCATCACCCAGCCCGATTTCGGCGGCATGATGAATTACCTCGTGTTCAACACCGGGATGCCGAGCGCGGACATGTTCCTGCTCGCGATTCCGACCGCGATCATCGCGTACGTGATCGCTTTCGGCGACATTCTGGTCGGCTTCACGCTGTGCAAGCGCGTCGACCACCTCCGGCCGGATGAAAAGATCGAGCTCGACGTCACCCGCGTGCACCTCGTGACCGCGATGCGCAACGGCCTGCACGCCGTCCTCGCCCCCTGGCCCGGCCTCGCCGGCCCGCTATGGACCGCAGCCCACGCCACCGTCGCCGAGCGTTACGCTCTGGGCCGCAAGGCGATGGACTCGATCTACTCCGGCGGCGGCACCTTCTGGGTCACCGGCCTGATCGCCGTGTTCATCCTGCCGCTGGTATCGGTGTTCAAGCCGGTGCTGCCAATCGCGCTTTCGCTCACGCTCGTGCTGACCGCCTACATCTGCATCATGGTGGGCATGGAAGAGCTCAAGAACTCGACCGAGCGTGGCGTGGCCGGCATCGTCGCGGTGACGCTGGCGATGCCCGACCCGAAGGCCACCGTATACGCGGTGGTGATCGGCTTGGTGCTGTACTGGCTGATCGAGCGCCCGAACGCGGCACAACGCGCCAAGACCGATCTGTCGATCATCGGCGATAACACCGCGGCCATCGAGGCCGGCGACGAGCACGGCGTGGCGCAGAAGCGCTGACCTGCGCAGCGCCCACGGCGAACCTCAAGGGTTCGCCGTCAAGCCGAACAGCTGGGGGCTGGGTTGGTAGCGAACGCTACCAACCCAGCCCCTTTCTCATCAGCAACAGCAAGCCCATGCCCAGCAGGAAGGGCAGCCAGGGATTGCGCCAGCGCAGCGCCACCGCGATGACCACCAGGCCGGCGGCCAGCTTGGGATTGAAGGGCGACACCTCGCCGCCATCGATCAGCAGGTCGGGCATCACCAGCGCGGACAGTGCCGCGGCCGGCGCGTAGCGCAGCGCGCGCTGCAGGGCCGGCGGCAGGCGTCCCTTCTCACCGAGCAGGATGAAGCTGCCGCGGGTCAGGATCGTGGTCGACCCGATTGCCAGCAGCGTGAGCCACAGCCAGATGCCCTCGCTCATCGTGGCGCCCTCCCGGACAGCGCCCGCTCGGCGAAGAACCCCGCGGCAATTCCGAGCGCGATGCCCACAATCAGGCCCAGGCGCAGCGGCAGGTCCCGCAGCAATACCGCCCCCAGGCCGCCCACCAGCGCTGCCAGCCACATCGGCCTCGCGCGCAGCATCGGGATCACCATCACCATCAACGCAATCGTGGTCATGAACTCGAGTGACCAGTCGCGCGGCATCACCCCGGCACCGAGCACGCCCACCAGCGTGCAGCACTGCCACATCAGCCAGGAATAGACTGACGGCGCAATGTAATAGCCCCAGCGCCATTGCGCATCATCCGACCGGGTGAGCTTCTCGGCGCCCACGGCGAAGAGGCCATCCACCAGCAGGTAGCTGGAGGCCAGCCGGCGCATGAAGGGATGACCGTGAAAGACTGGCGCGAGCGCGGCACTGAAGATGATGAAGCGCAGGTTGAGCACCATCGCGGTGACGAAGATCAGCCACAGCGGTGCGCCGCTGGCAATCAACGGCAGCGTGCCCAGTTGCGCGGTGCCGGCATAGACCAGCACGTTCATGCCCATCGCCTCGAGCGGCGACAAGCCGATCGAGCGCATCGCGATGCCGGTCACCATGGCCCAGGGCAGGAGCCCGACCGACAGCGGCAGAAAGTCGCGCAGCCCCTCGCGGGCGCCGCGCCGAAAAGCGGATTCCATTCGGCTGAGATCGCAAAAGCGGCCAAGCATAGCAGCCAAAGCCGAAAGGACTCAGCTTCCCGGACTGCGTGCCTGCATCAGAAGCCGAATGATTCGCCTGCACCCAGCAGTGTCGCCCCCCCCAGCACCGCAAAGATCGCTGCCGCGACGCCGTGCACCAGCCGCACCGGCATGCGCTGCGCGATGCGATCGCCCAGCAGCACCGCCGGCACGTTGGCAATCATCATGCCCAGCGTCGTCCCGGCCACCACCGCCAGCAGGGCCTGGTACTGCGCCGCGAGCGCCACCGTGGCGACCTGCGTCTTGTCGCCCATCTCCGCGAGGAAGAAGGCCACCACCGTGGCACCGAACACCCCGAGGCGCGGCAGGCGTGTGTCATCCGCGTCGAGCTTGTCGGGTATCAGCGTCCACACCGCCATCGCGAGGAAGGACAGGCCCAGCACCCAGCGCAGGGTTTGCGGTCCCATCAGCGTCGTCAGCCAGGTGCCGACCGCAGCCGCAAAGGCGTGGTTGGCGAGCGTTGCAACGAGGATGCCAGCGACGATCGGCCAGGGACGGCGGAACTTGGCGGCGAGGATGAAGGCGAGCAGCTGGGTCTTGTCGCCGATCTCGGCGAGCGCGACGATGCTGGTGGAGACGAGGAAGGCGTCCATTCGATTCGATCGCTGGCCGGAAGAGCACGATGACCCTGCGCCACCCCGGCCATCAATGGCGGCGGCAGGGTCAAAGGTCTTGCCAGATTCGTGAACCCGTGCGCACCACGGCCGGACGGCCGAGCATGTTGACGCGCACCCCTCCAGAACGCCGGAAGGCGGCTACTCCCCAATGACGGCGCGGATTCTAGCCGAGAGGGGCACCACGGTCAAAGCCAGCCGTCCCCTCGTCACCCCCAGCCTGGCATCAGGCCGTACGGCGCTGCATCGACATGCGATACACGAGCGGAATCGCGAACAGCGTCAGCAGGGTCGAGAAGCCGAGCCCCCACACGATGCTGGCCGCGACCGGCCCCCACATCAGCGATTTGCCCCCCAGGCCCACCGCCAGCGAGAACAGGCCGCCGATGGTGGTCGTGGAGGTGATCAGGATCGGCACCACGCGCCGCCGTGCGGCGTAGATGACCGCGTGCTGCACGCTCATGCCCGCCTCGCGCCGCTCGTTGGCCGCGTCGATCAGCACGATGGCCGAATTCACCGCGATGCCGGTGAGCGCGATCACACCGTACAGCGTATAGAGCGACAAGGGATTGCCCGAGACCAGCAGGCCGAGCACGACCCCGGTGAAAGCCAGCGGCACCGTGACCAGGATCATCAACGGCTGCCAGTAGCTGCGGAACTGCGCCGCCAGGATCAGGTAGATCAGGCCCACGCCGAGCGAGAACAGGCGGGTCATTGAATCCAGGCTCTCATTGATGTCCTCGAGTTCGCCCGAGAAATCGAGCTCCACGTCGGGAAAGCGCGGCTGCAGCCCGACCCAGGCAGCCTTGAGGCGATCGTTCGCCGTGACCGTGTCGATGAGCTCGCGATCGAGATCGCCCTCCACCGTGATCGCGCGCGTGAGCTGGTAGTGGCGGATGTAGCCCTTCGACAGGCGCAACTCGTGATCCACGAGTTCGCCAAGCGCCACGCTGCGCCAGCCGCTCTCGTCCCCGATCGGCACGCGCCGCTGCAGCAGCTCGGTGACATCGACGAAGGCCTCCGGTCGCGCGCGCACCACGACTTCGATCTTCTCGCCGGCGTCACGCGTGGTGCCGACGACCTCGCCCTCGCCGTACAGGCGCAACAGGCGCGACACTTCGTCCGGGCCCACGCCGGCGCGTGCGAGCTTCTCGCGGTTGAGCACCAGGCGCATCTCGTTGCGGCCGGGCACGTCGTCGTCGGTGATGTCCTTCACGCCCGGCAGCTTCGCCACCTCGGCCAGCAATGCGTCAGCCGCCGCGCGCAGCTGCGGATAGTCATCGGACTTCACCTTGATGCTGATGGGCTTCGCCGTCGGCGGCCCGCCCTTCATCTCGAGGAAGGACAGGCGCGCCTCACCCCCCAGCGCCTCGATCTGCGGACGCAGCGCGGCGATGATCTCGCCGGTGTTGCGCCCGTCGTCCGGGCGCGGCAGCAGCGACACCAGCACCTGCGCGTACTGGTCGCCATAGACCGGCTCGGTGTCGGTGAACTTGAGGCCCGCATATGCGGTCACGGCGCGCATCTCGCTGGTCGGCAACTCGCGCTCCACGACCCGGGCGACACGCTCGGCCTCGGCCAGCGAACGCTCGAGCGTCACCCCTGCCGGCATGTCGACGCTGACGTAGAACAGGCGCATCGAATCGAAGGCGAAGAACTCCATGCGGACGAGGCCGGTGGCGATCGCGCCGCCCGCCGCCGCCATCACGAGCACGAGGGCCGCCAGCCCGGATCTGGGCCGGCGCATCACCGCGACCAGCAAGCGCGCGTACTTGACCCGCAGGGCATGGGTGAGGCGCTCGCGCACCGGCTGCAGGCGGCTGCGGCGGCCGTCGAGCCCCAGCGTCATGATGTGCGTCGGCAGGATCCAGTAGGCTTCGAGCAGGCTGACCATCAGGCCCACCGTGACCACGAAGGGGACGATGAACATGAAGTCGCCGAGGATGCCCGGCAGCAGCATCAATGGCAGGAAGGCCGCGATCGTCGTCAGCACCGACGACAGCACCGGCAGGCCGACCTCGGCCATGCCGCTGATGACGGCCTCGCGCGCCGTCTCGCCACGCTGCAGGCGGTAGTAGATCGCCTCGACGATCACCACCGCGTCGTCGACCAGCATGCCGAGTGCGATCACCACCCCGAGCAGCACCGTCAGGTTGAGCGTGGTGCCGATGAGACCGACGGCGATGAAGGTGCCCGCGAGCGCGAACGGCACGCCCAGACCGACCAGCAACGCGAGTCGCGAGCCGAGGAAGATCCAGCACATGCCGAGCACGGCGAAAAAGCCGAACACGGCATTCGACTCCATGATCGAGATGGCGTTGCGCGTGGCGTGGGTCTGGTCGTCCACCAGGCTGAGACGCATGCCCTGCGGGCCGAGCAGCACGTTGCGCGCATCGGCGAAGGCCTGCAGGCGCTCGACCAGTTGCAGCGTGTTGGTGCGCGCCTGCTTGGTGATCGAGAGCATGACCGCCGGCTGGCCGTTGTAGCTGACGAGTTGCGCAGAGCGCTCGTGGCCGCGCGCAACGGTCGCGACCTCGTCGAGCGCGACGCGCCCTCGGGGCGTCACGATCGCCGCCTGCGCCAGCAGCTCAGGGTCCGCCGTCTTGCCTTCGAGCCGCGCCAGCCATTCGCGGTCCTGCACGCGCACGCGCCCGCCCAGGGTGTTGCGAAACCAGGCGCCGACGCCATCCGACAGCTGGATCGGCGACACCCCGGCGGCCTCGAGCCGCGCCGGGTCGAAATCCACATGCAGCTCGGGATCGTCGAACCCGGCCGCGATGACCTCGTCGACGCCCGCCAGGCCCTCGAGGTCCTTCTTCAGCGCGAAGGCCTGCGCCCGCAGCGTCTCCCCCGCCGCGCCGTGGAGCACCAGCACTGCCGTCGGAAAACCGTTCGAGCTGGTGATCTCCAGCACCTCGGGGTCGGTCGCCTCGACCGGCAGCTCGGCCGAAGCCTTGTTCTGGATCTCGCGCCGCAGGTCGTTCACGCGCTTGTCGAACTCGCGCTCGGACAGTTCCTCGAAGCGCACCAGGATCGAGGACACGGTCTCGCGGCTCGACGAGGAGACGAAGCGGATGTCCTTGACCTGCTTGATCGCATCCTCGAGCGGCCCGGTCAGCTCGCGCTCGACGTCCTCGGCCGAGGCGCCGGGCAGCGTGGTGATGATGCTGACCCAGTTGAAGTTGATCTCGGGGTCCTGCGCGCGCGGCAGCGTCAGGTAGGTGACGATGCCGCCCAGCAGCACGACCAGGAAGGCAATGTTGGCGAGGGGGTGATTGTCGATCAGCCGCCCATAGAGCCCTTTCATTGCGCGCCCCGCGGCGGCAGGTTGAAACGGCCCTCGTCGACGATGCGCGTGGCCGGCGGCCAGTCGACCGTCACCGGCCGGCCGGCCTGCGCCTGCGGCAGCACGACGAAGACCGTTACGCCTTCACGCTCGACCCAGGCACCGAGCGCACCGTCGCGCTGCTGCACGTAGGCGGGCGGCAACTGCGGCGCCGTACTGCGCCAGCGCAGCTCGCCCCCCAGCCCCGGCGGCAGCGGCCGCGCCGAGTCGAGAATGACTTCACGCGCCTGCCCGGCGGCATCCAGCAGCGGCGAGATCCGCCGCAGGCGAACGGCATGGGTTGTCCCGCCCGCCACCAGGCTGAGGCCTTCTGCCGCTTGCAGGCTCTCGATCTGCGCTGCCGGCACGCGGGCGCGGATCTCGGCGTCAGCACTGGCGGCCAGCACGACGAGCGGCGTACCGACGACGGCCAGATCCCCCACGGCCGCACTGCGCTCGCGCACCACGCCGTCGTAGGGCGCGCGGATCACGCAGCGCGCCAGCGCAAGCTCTGCGCTGGCCAGCGCCGCGCGGGCCGCATCGCGTTCGGCCACGAGTACGCCGAGTTCGGTCTCGCGGATGCGCAGGCCATCGGCGCTGATGAAGCCACGCCCGGAAAGCGAACGTGCCTGATCGAGTTGGGCGCGCGCCAGCTGGATGCGGTTGTCGACCAGGTTCAGCTGGGCGCGGGCACGCTGCACCTCGAGGCGATAGCTGGCATCGTCGAGCCGCACGAGTTCCTCGCCGCGCCGCACCTGCTCGCCCTCGCGCACGGGCATGGCGACGATACGTGCGCCAACCTCTGCCGCCAGGCGTGCCTCGTCGCGCGCAACCACGGTCGCCAGGGCGCGGAATTCGGGATAGACGGCCACCTCGGACAGCGGACGCGTGGTCCATTGCGCCGCGGCGGACGCCAGCGGCCACAGGAGAAGCAGCAGAATCAGTGTTCGCATGGTGTGGCTCACAAAGTTCGTTCACCGGCACCGGATGCAGCGCGGCGGCGCTCAGTTCTCGTCGATGACGTGAAACGCGAGTGTGGGCGCGGTGAAGTCGTCAGGCTGCGCGCCAAGCCCGATTTCGCCCTCGCCGTAAAGAGTACAGCTATCCCGCCTCAGGAACACCGGCGCGGGCGAGCTTGCAAAGCGCACCCAGCTGCCATTGCTGCTGAAGTCGGTCAGTACGCATTGTCCGCCGGTCCATTCGATGCGGGCATGGCGACGCGAGACGCGCTGATCGTCCACCGCAAAGCCGACGCCTTCGCCACGGCCGATGATCAGCGGACCATCGTCGGGATGCAATGCGAGATGCTGGTCGAGACGATGGATGTCCAGGCGCTGCACGGCCCGCGGACCATCCATCAGTTGCTGCAGGTCGAGCATGGACGTGACGGTGGTCTCGGCCGTACGCGCCCAGTCGATACGCCACACGCGCATCGGCTCGGCCTTGCCCTTGATCGTGATGCGGTCGAGGCTCTGGCAGGCCAGGCGCTGGGCATCGGCCAGGCAGGCGAAGACCGATTCGCCGATCAGCGTCTCGCCCGCCTGGGCGCGATCGCTGAGACGGGCCGCAACATTGACCGCATCGCCATAGCAGTCGCCATCGTGCTCCACGATCGGGCCGCGCTCGATGCCGGTCTTGATGCCGAGCGCGCCGCCGCTCGGCAAGCTCTGCGCCTGTTCCTTGAGGACGTCCCGCATGCGGGCGGCAGCTTCGACCGCCGCGATGGTGTCGTCGAACAGGACGAGCACACCATCACCCAGATACTTGACGAGCTGGCCGCCGGCCTGGACGAGATGGCGACCGAGCGTGTGCGTGCAACGGGTGACGATGCGGGTCGCGACCACGTTGCCTGCCGTCTCGAAAAGACCGGTGCTACCCGTCAGGTCGGCAAATACCACGGTCCTTACCGATTGCTTCACACGTCTCCCCGTCATGGATCTCGAACCCCTCGCCCACCGCACACCCTCGCATGGGGCGCGACAGCCTGCCGCGGAGGCTCAGGAAGCACCGATGCTAGCATCAAGACTGTTGATCGTCATCGGCTCGCTCGGCGCGAGCCGTTGCGATGCGGCACGAACCGCATGGAAATGCCAGATTCGACAATCAGGCAGACGATCGACGGACGATCAGGCGATGCCGATCTGGCGCAGGGCCTCGGCGAGCAGGGGCGCGACGCTGACAGCATTGCTCGGGTGCGCGATGCAGTCGGTGCTCCACACCTGGCCGACGCCGGCCGCCTCCAACTGCGCGAGGGCATCTCCGGCGAAGAGCGCATGAGTCACGGCGACATCGACCGAAGCCGCCCCCGCCGCCCGCAGCAGGCGGGTTGCACCGGCAAGCGTGTGACCGGAGCTGACCACGTCGTCGAGCAGCACCACCGCTCGGCCCGACACGTCCAGCCCCTCGGGCAACAGGATGTCCACATCGCGGTCACCGTGGCGAACCTTGGTGCACACCGCATGCGCGAAGCCATGGCGTGCGGCCGCGGCGGCGACCCATTGTGCAGACTCGGCGTCCGGCCCGAGCAGCACGGCACCGGGGCGCACCTGCGCCACGATGTCCGCCAGCAGCGGCGCACCCGACAGGGCAATGGCGTGCGGCACGGGCACGGCCTCGGCCAGCGTATTCACGCGATGCAGGTGCGGATCGACCGTGACCACACCGTCGAACAGACCCGCGAGGAACTCGCCCACGATGCGCTGGCTGACCGCCTCGCCGGAACGGAACGCGACATCCTGGCGCATGTAGGCCATGTAGGGGGCGACCAGCGTCAGGTGTTCCGCCCCCAGCCGCCCCGCCGTGCGCGCGACCAGCAGCAGTTCGAGCAGCTTCTCGTTCGGCCGGTGCAGGCTGCGATAGACGACGACCCGGCCAGGCAGGCGCTCGGGCAGACGCAGCCGCAATTCGTCATCGGGGAAGCGGTGACGCTCGATCACCGCACATTCCAGGCCCGCTGCCCGGGCCAGGCGCCCGGCTTCGAGCGTCTCGTCCTCGAAATGCAACAGCAGCGCTTTCATCAGAACTCCACGAACAGGTGCGGCAGCTGGTCTGCCGCACCGATGGCATAACCCGACGAGCGCACCGCGGCCTGGCGGGCGAACTCGAGATCGGAGGGATAGTCGGCGTGGACACGGTAGAGCAGTTCGCCGCGCGCCACGGTGTCGCCCAGCTTGCGCAGCAGGTCGACGCCGGCGCCCTGCACCTTGGGCGCGCCAGCGACGCGCGCGATGCGGGCGAGCTGGTGGTTGTCGATGCCGATGACGACGCCGTCGGCCTCGGCCATGACCTCGAAGCTGAGCCGCGCCAGTTGCGGCGCATTGTGGTCGAAGGGCTTGCCGCCCTGGGCACGGATGATCGCGTCCATTTTGGCCAGCGCGCGACCGGAGTCGAGGATGTCGCGCGCGATGCCAAAGCCGTCGCCACCGCGCACGTCGGGGTCGAACTCGAGCATGCGACCGGCCAGGCGCAACGCCTTCTGGCGCAGGTCGTTGGGCGCGCGCGGGTCGTTCTCCAGTACCCGCATCACGTCGCGCGCCTCGAGCACCGGGCCGATGCCGTTGCCGACCGGCTGGCGGCCGTCGGTGATGACGACGTCGATCGTCAGGTTCATGCGCCCGGCGACGAACTCGAACAGCTTGCGCAGCCGCTGCGCCTCGGGCATCGAACGCACCTTGGCGGTCGGCCCGACAGGGATGTCGAGCAGCAGGTGGGTGGAGCCTGCCGCCACCTTCTTCGACAGGATGGACGCCACCATCTGGCCGGGCGAGTCGATCGACAGCGGACGCTCGACCGAGATCAGCACATCATCCGCCGGCGACAGCGCCGCCGTGCCGCCCCAGGCGAGGCAGCCGCGGTGCTCGCGCACGATCTCGGACAGACGCGCCATCGGCAGTTCGACATTGGCCAGCACCTCCATGGTGTCGGCGGTGCCTGCGGGCGATGTGATCGCGCGCGAGGACGTCTTGGGACACAGCATGCCGTGCGCGGCGACGATGGGCACCACCAGCATCGAGGTCCGGTTGCCGGGGATGCCGCCGATGCAGTGCTTGTCCACCACCGGGCGCTCGCGCCAGTCGAGGCGCTGGCCAACTGCGGCCATCGCTTCGGTCAGGAAGTACACCTCCTCGCGGTCCAGCTCGCCCTGGTTCGAGGCGACGACGAAGGCCGTCAGTTCGATCTTCGAATAACGGTGCTCGGCGATGTCGCGCACGATGGCGCGGAAATCGTCACGATCGAGGCGCTCACCGGCGATCTTGCGGTGCAGGGCGGGGATTGAGGTCGGCGGCTCGGCCTGCGCGACCTTGGCCGGGTGGCCGTTCTCCACACCGAGCTGCGCGAAGGCGTCCAAACTCAGCCCGATCTCGTTGCAACGGACGATGCGCGGATCGTCGACCACGTTCAGCGTGGCGAGCACGCGCCGACCGTTCGCCTGCACCTCGACCTTGGCCAGCGCCTGAAAGCCTTCGGCGCGGTAGATGGCGCAGTCGCGGTGCAGGTAGGCGACGTTCTCGCGGTAGGTGTCGATCGCGACGCGGCGCAGCGCGAGCGGGAAGGTCTGCTCGTTGCGGACAGCTTCGGCGGGCGTCGAGTCGGGGGTATCCATGGCTCGAAGGGTACTCTTGCGCCCCCGTGGATTGAAGGCGGAAATCGCTGCCGGCGAGAAACATGCCACGCTCCGCGAGCTTCCAAATCCGCTAAAGTCACCCCGAAAGCCGTCGTTATTAAATATATTAATATTGTCGGCAACGCCATAAGAAAAACAGAGGCGCCGTTCTGCGCCTCCCCTTGATCCGTGGAGCAGCAATCATGTCGTGGTGGAACAGCAAGAAGGAAACCGACGCACTGCGTCGCCAACTGAGCGACAGCGAGCGCGAACTCGCCGAGGCCCGGGCGCGGGTCGCGCGCCTCGAGAGCGAGCTCGCGCACCAGCAGGCCGAATGCACCGAAGTGCGCCGGCGCGACAGCCTGCACGATGCCCTGTTCGGCAACCTGCGCACCTACGCCGAGACGATGGGCTCGGTGCAGCATTCGTTCGCGCATCTGGCCGAGCAGCTGGCCACGCAGGAGTCCGCCGCGGCCGACTCGACCCGTGCCGCCGACGAGAGCAGCAAGGCCATCGCCAGCGTGTCGGGCCACCTCGGCACCCTCGCCACCGAGACCGGCAACACAACCAGTTCCGTGCGCCAGCTCACCGCACGCGCCGCGCAGATCGACGGCATCGTGCAGCTGATCCGCGAGATCGCCGACCAGACCAACCTGCTGGCGCTGAATGCGGCGATCGAGGCGGCACGCGCCGGCGAGCAGGGCCGCGGCTTTGCCGTCGTCGCCGACGAAGTGCGCAAGCTCGCCGAACGCACCGCGGGCGCCACCAACGAAATCTCCGAACTGGTCAGCGCCATCCAGGGCGAGACCGGCCAGGTCGAGAAGGTCATCGGCGAATTGTCCGACAAGGCCGCCAGCGCAGCCAGCGAAGGGGGCGCCGCGCGCGGCAGCATGGACGCGCTGTGTGGTCTGGCACGCGGCATGGCCGGCACGATGAAGCAGGCCGCGCTACGCAGCTTCGCCGAGTTGGCCAAGCTCGACCACCTCGTCTTCAAGCTCGACGTGTATCAGGCGTTGACCGGGCACTCCACGACCGAGGCTGCGACGTTGTCGACCCACACCAGCTGCCGGCTGGGTCGCTGGTACCAGAATGCGGGGCGCCAGTTCGCCCACCTGCCGGCCTATCGGCAGCTCGAGGCTCCGCACGCGCGCGTGCACCAGAGCGGCAAAGCCGCACTCGAGCGCGTCGTCGCGGGCGACTTCGAAGCTGCGGTGGCGGCTATCTCCGACATGGAGTCGGCCAGCATCCAGGTGCTCGAGAACCTGCAGCGCATCGCCGACACCGCCGGCGGCTGAGTGCCGTCGCAACGCGATCGAGAATTGCCCCTGCCGCGTTCCGGTTTTCGGCCTAGAGTGCAGGTAGATGATGCCTGCCACGCAACCTCTGACCGGAGCGCGACATGACCAACCGCAACATCTCCTTCATCGTCAAGGATCAACAGCCGCTGATGTTGCGCCCGACCGACTCGGTGCAGATGGCCTGCCGGCGCATGTGCGAGCGCAATGTCGGTGCCGTGCTGGTGACCGACAGCCACCACCACCTGAAGGGCATCTTCACCGGCCGCGACGCCGTGCAGATGATCGGCGCCGGTGGCCACCCGGCCGAGACCTCACTGAGCGAAGTCATGACGCCGGACCCCGACACGATCGGCCCCGAGCACAAGGCGATCGAGGCGCTGCACATGATGTGTGACGGCGGCTATCGCCACCTGCCGGTGGTGGCGGACGGCAAGGTCGTCGGCATCGTGTCGCGCAGCGATTTCAAGGGCCTGGAGCTCGATCAGTTCGAGGACGAACAGAGCCTGTGGGAACGCATCTGCTGAGGTGGCTGCGCCATCCGGGAGGTTCGACCTACTGGCCGGCGTCTGCCGGCCGCACGCGGAAGCGCAGCGTCCCGATCATCTGATCGTCCTCGGTCAGCACTCTCACCTGCCAGCGCCCGGCCGGATCGGACGGGAAGTTCTGCTTGCGCGTCCAGGCGCGATAGCCCTCTTCGCGTCCGCCACGAATGTCGAGCGCGATGCGGTCGATCTCGCGCCCCTCGTGGATCCACACGTGCTGCACGCGCTCGCGCAGGCCCAGCGGCGCACGGATCGCGGTGTAGGCGTAAAGACCCTGCGCGACAAGCTGGGCCGCATCGATCTCGACCAGATTGTGGGTGGGCGCGCGATTGACGTCGTCGATCGCCGTCGCCAGGGCCATGTCCGTCAGGCGCAGCGTGGCGGGCGGCACCCACAGCCGCGCCAGCCAGCCGGTGGCCGCCAGAGCCAGCATCAGCACCGCCACCAGCACCCCGCGCCACCAGCGTGGCACCGTGATCGAGCCCAGCAGGCTCGGGAAGGCCAGCAGCACCGCGATGCCCAGCGCCAGTTCGTAGCTGCGGGCGGTCGGCACGTGCAGGATCAGGGGCATGGCCACCAGCAGCACCGCGAACAGCGTCAGCGTGTGGTAGGTCAGGAACAGCCAGCGCCGCGGCGCGAGCCGCTTGTAGTAGATCGGATCGATCAGCGCCACCAGCGCGGCCAGGATCAGACCGCTGGTGAACACCGCCTGCCCGCTGTTCCAGGATGTGCTCGCGAAGAAGAAGGGCAGCGCGAAGAACAGGCTCTCCTGATGGATCATCTGCGTCGCGTAGCGCAGCACGGTCGGCGGCAGCCGCAGGCCGAAGCGCGCCGCCAGCAGATCGCTGAGCACGCGCTCGAGCACCAGCCACACCCAGCCAAGCAGCATCACGACTGCGATGATGCGGGCGAAACCCTCGTGCCGCTCCACCAGAAAGAAGCTGGCCACGCCGGAGACGAAGCCGAAGGCCGCGATCACGCCGGGATAACGGCGGGCGAGCACGATGAGGCGCAGCAATCGGATCTTGAGTTTGGCCATCGGATGAACGTGTGGCGATGCAGCCGGCGCAAGCGATGGGTGGGGACCACGCCGTGTCGCGCCGCAGGAGGCGGCAGACCTTACCGCACCGAACGCGCTACGGCACGTCATGACGAAAATTCTTGCCATTGTGCGCCAATGCGCGAGCGCCGGTGTTGACGCCACGCGCAGCAGACGCGGCTCATTGAGCGCACAATCAGCGTCATGACACGGCTCGCCAGGGAGGCGAAAGATGGACAAGACTACGATGAAACTGCGCGGGGTCAACCTGGGCAGCTGGCTGGTGCTCGAGAAGTGGATGGTACCCAGCCTGTTCGAGGGCCTGCAGGCCACCGACGAGACCACCTGGTGCGCGGAGATGGGACCGCGCGCGGCCGAACGCCTGCGCGCCCACTGGAACAGCTTCATCACGCGCGAGGACTTCCGCTGGATTGCGGGACACGGCCTCAACGCGGTGCGCATCCCGGTCGGGCACTGGATCTTCGGCCCCGACTACCCCTACCACCCGAAGTACGGCGACAACCGCCACCCTTTCGTCACCGGCGGCATCGAGGTGCTGGACCGCGCGATGGACTGGGCACAGGAATTCGACCTGCGCGTGGTGCTCGACCTGCATGCAGCACCGGGTTGCCAGAACGGCTTCGACAACGGCGGCATCAAGGACGTGTGCGAATGGCACACCAAGGCCGAATACCGCGAGCATTCGCTGGCGGTGCTCGAACGCCTGGCCGAACGCTACCGCGACCATCCGGCGCTGCACGCCATCGAGGTGCTCAACGAGCCACGCTGGGACGTGCCGACCGACTACATCAAGGCCTATTACCTCGATGCCTACGAACGGATCCGCCGCCACTGCCCGCCGGAGCGCGTCGCCGTGGTGTTCCACGACGGCTTCCGCTCCTTCCGCGAGTTCCTCGGCTTCATGCAGCCGCCGCATTACCAGAACGTCATCTTCGACATCCACCGCTACCAGTGCTTCGAGCGCTGCGACATCGACGCCGACATCCACGCCCACCTGCGCAAGTCGGCCGGTGACTGGAAGGACGAGGCCGACGCGATCATCACCGAGCTGGGACTGCCGACGATCTGCGGCGAATGGAGCCTGGGGCTGGATCTGAAGGTGGTGTCGCTGTGGGCCGAGGGGCCGTTCAACCACGCGCTGGAAAACATGGACCAGTTCCAGCAGAACGTCGCCAGCCGCGGCTACGCCGACGCGCAGTTGCTCACCTTCGAGAAATACCAGGGCTGGTTCTTCTGGAGCTACCGCACCGAGACCACCCCGGCCTGGAGCCTGCGCAGCAGCGTCGAGCGCGACTGGCTGCCCTCAAGCTTCGCCTAGGAGCGCGCCCGCCGGCGCCGCCTGCACGTACTTCTCCTCGTGCAGGCGATTGACCGCCAGCTTGTGGGTGAAGTGGTGCGACATGCCGTTGTGGAAGCTGATCATCAGCAGCGTGGAGTCGGGCAGCTCGCGGTGCAGGAGCTCGATCATCATCAGCTCGGTGTCCGCATCGAGCGCGTTGGTCGCCTCCTCCAGGAACACCCAGGCCGGGCGCTGCAGCAGCACGCGCGCGATCGCCAGCCGCTGCCGGGCACGCAGCGGCAGGGCATGGTCCCAGCTGTCGCTCTCTTCGAGGCGCGGCGCCAGCCAGGCCACGCCGGCACACTCGAGCACGTGCAAGAGGTCGCCGTGCGCGAACTCCGTCTCCGAATGCGGATAGCACAGTGCCGCCTTCAGCGTGCCGTCCGGGAAGTACGGCCGCTGCGGCAGGAAGACGATGCCGTGGTCTGCCGGCAGCACGATTTCGCCCTGCCCCCACGGCCACAGCCCGGCCACGGCCTTGAAAAGGCACACCGCCACCGAGGTGTCGCCGCGGATCAGCACGCGCTCGCCGCGGCGCACGACGGTGTCGAGGTGCTCGGCCAGCACGCGGCCATCGGGGTTGGCCAGCGTGAGGTTGCGCAGCACCAGCTTGCGCTCGGTGCCGACGCGGACGTCGATGCGGTTGTGCGCGCGGGCGCGTTCCTGCGCGGACAGCGCCTCGAGATCCTCATAGAGGCTGACGATGCGGTCCATCGACGCGCGGCAGCGGGCCAGCTCGCCAAGGTTGTCGATCGGCCAGGACAGCGCCGAGGTCAGGCGCTGGAAGGCCTGTGCGGCCTGCATCAGCACGCCCAGCGTCATCACGCCGGCGATGTACTGCGGCGCCGCGACCAGGATGGGAAAGACCGGCAGCAGCGTGCCGTAGGCGGTGGAAAACGACACGATGCCGAGGTAGCCGATCGTCTGCCGGTTCCAGCCGCGTCCGACGTCGTCGAACAGCGCATCGGCATGGCGGCGTTCGACCGCCTCGCCGCGCATCAGGGCGATGGACTCGGCGTGCTCGCGCTCGCGCGCCAGGCCGTAGCGCAGGTTCGCCTCCACGGTCTGCAGGCGGTTGGTCGCCTTCACCAGCGGCCGCCCGAGCAGCGCGCCCAGCACCGTGCCCAGGCCGGCGTACATGAAGGCCAGCCACACCAGATAACTCCCCACCACGATGTCCGTACCCGGCACCTCGAAGCTGCCCGACACGCTGGACAGGATGTCGGCGAAGCTGCCGAGGATCAGCAGCGAGAACAGCAGCGAATGCGCCAGCCCGATCGCCGACTCGGTGGCGATGCGGATGTCCTCGGCGATGCGGCCGTCCGGATTGTCGTGGTCGCCGACGGTGAAACGCAGCTGGTACAGGTGCCGGTCCGCCAGCCAGGCATCGAGCAGGCGCCGCGTCAGCCATTGCCGCCAGTCGAGCTGCAGCCAGCGCTTGATGTGCAGGTGTGCCGCCGTCACCGCCACGGTGAGCGCGAAGATCAAGCCGAACACCGCCGCCTGCACCAGCACTTCGCGCATCGAACGCGCCTCGAGCGCGTCGAAGAGTTCGCGGTGCCAGTAGCTGATCCAGATCGCCAGCGCCACCTGCGCCAGCGTCAGCAGCACCAGCAGCAGGGTCGCGATACCCGCCTTCCACTTGCGCTCGCTGCGCCAATAGGGCATCGACAGGCGCCAGAACTGCCTGATCGAGCTGCCACCGGCGGGCGGTGAGGAAGGAGGCTGCAAGGACGGAACTCCGGTTCGGCAAGGATGATGGCCGGAGCGGCCTGCTCCGGCGGAGGCGTATTTTGCTCGAACGCGGCGGACTGCACCATGACGGATGTGGCGCCGGCGATCCAAGTCCGTAGAATGCCGCTTTGCCCACCGTTCCCGTCCCGTACCATGCCCCGCTACCGGCACGTCCTGTTCGATCTCGACGGCACCCTGATCGACTCCGCCCCGGCCATCCTCGCCAGCTACCGCGAGGCCTTCGCCAGCGCGGGCTGCACGCCGGTCCGCGCCATCGACGCATCCATCGTCGGCCCGCCGCTGACCGAAACGCTGCAGCTTCTGACGGGCCGCAGCGACGCCGCACTGATCGCGGAGCTCGCGGATCACTTCAAGGCCAGCTACGACACCGCCGGCTACCGCCAGACCGCCGCCTACGCCGGCGTGGGCGAGATGCTCGAGCGGCTCGCGGCAGGCGGCTGCCGGCTGTCGATCGCCACCAACAAGCGCCTGCTTCCGACGCAGCTGATTCTGTCTCACCTGGGCTGGGCGGAGCACTTCGAGGCGGTGTACGCGCTGGACATGTTCCAGCCCCGCCTGCCCGACAAGGCAACGATGATCGCCCGCCTGCTGGCCGACCGCGGCATCGCGCGCGAGGACGCGATCTACATCGGCGACCGCGCCGAGGACGGCGAATCGGCCGACGCCAACCGCCTGCCCTTCATCGCCGCGACCTGGGGCTACGGCAGCCTAGAAGCGGGCGACATGGCGCCCCACTGGCGGGCTGCGGACACGCCAGCAGCGCTGGCCGCCGCCCTCCTCGCCGGCTAGACGGGCGTCCCGCCGTCGATGTCCTGCGCATAGACGCGCCAGCCATTGCGGCCGGCGCGTTTGGCCGCGTACAAGGCCTCGTCGGCATGCTGCTGCAGCAGTTCCGCATCGGTGCCATGCTCGGGCGCGATCGCGACGCCGATCGAAGCGGCAACCTGCGCCTCGCCCTGGGGTAGCTCAAATCCCGCGGCCAGCTTGACGCAGATCCGCTGCGCGATGTCCTCAACGGCGGCGCGCGCCTCGATCTCGGTCAGCAGTACGGCGAACTCGTCGCCGCCGAAGCGCGCCACCGTGTCGGATTCGCGCAGGCAGGACGCGATCCGCGCCCCAGCCTCCACGAGGAGCGCATCGCCAGCGGGATGGCCGAGGCGATCATTGACCGCCTTGAAGTGGTCGAGATCGATGAACAGCACTGCGAACGGTCGCTGGTGGCGATGCCAGGCAGCAATCGCGGCGTCGAGCCGGTCCGCGAACAAGGCACGGTTGGGCAACATCGTCAGCGCGTCGTGGTTCGCACGGAAATGCATCCGCTGCTCGACTTCCTTGCGCTGCGTGATGTCCGTCAGCGTGGCGACGTAGGCACTCTCTTCGCCGGGCAAACTGGCGCGCGTGATCGACATCCACTGGACGTAGGCGTCGCCGCTCTTGCGCCGATTCCAGATCTCGCCCTGCCAGTAGCCGGTGCCCAGCAAGGCCCTGCGGATGTCGTCGAAGAAGCCCTGGCCGTGGCGCCCTGCGCCGAGCATCTCGACACCATGCCCCTGCACCTCGCCGGCCTGGTAGCCGGTGATCGCGGTGAAGGCCGGATTGATGTGGTGGATGCGCGCCTCGGCGTCGAGCAGCATGATGCCCTCGGCCGTGCTGTCGAAGATCGCCCGGTAACGCGCCTCGCTCGCCGCGAGTTCGCCCGTCCGCCGTGCGATCAGCTTTTCCTGATCGGCGTTCATGCGGGCAATGGCCCGCACGTGGCGCCTGTTCACGATCAGCATGTAGTGGATCAAGCCGGCAGCCAGGAGAGCGGCCGCCAGAAACAGGCCGCCCGTACGCACGCGCTGTGCGTCGCGCAGCACGAGCAGGGACTCCGCCGGCATCGTCACCGAGATGCCGCCACGGATATCGCCGAGCTTGTAGCCGTAGCGATCATGGCACTGGAGGCAGGGCTCCGTCATGCGCAGCGGCGCCATGTAGCGGTGGATCGGACGGCCGTCCTCGCGCAACAGGCTCATCACCTCCGGCGCACCGCGCTCGAAGGCTGTCAGCGACGCGGTCTCCCACGGGTCGGGATCGTTGCCCGGCCGAATCGGCCGGAGGCTGGTGATGTGCAGTCGCACGCCCTCGGCGCGTTCGGCCAGCTCGGAAATCTGCCGCGTCATAAAGGCCGGATTGACCATCGTCAGCGCGCGTCCGTCCACCGTCACGATGTCGCGCCTGGGATGGGAAAGGTGGGGATTCGGCCGGGTGTCGGGCGTCACCGGCACATAGACCCCGTCGTGGCGTGCGTTCCAGTCACGCGTGATCTCGATGAGGCGGAACAGGGCCGCGCCGCGCTCGCGTGCCGCCGCCATGGACGCGCGATCGATACGCGCCAGCTCGACCCAGAGCAGAGCGCCGAACAGAAGGGCCGACACCAAATAGACCAGGATGACGCTGCGGCGATGGCGGGCGTCATCCACGGTCAGACGGGTATCTCGCTTGCGTGACATGCCTACATTCTATTGCTCCGCCCGGGCCCGGGCACGGACCACTGTCACGCCGGCGTGACAATCGCCCGCGCAATGATGCCGCCCGCTCAGGCGGGCGTCACGTCCGCCCGCAGGATCTCCTCGTCCTCGTTCTCGCCGGCCTCGCCGAGGAAACCGCCGCTCTGGCGTGCCCACAGGCGCGCGTAGAGACCGCCGCGCGCCAGCAGGCTGCGATGGTCGCCCTCCTCGACGATGCGCCCCTTGTCCATCACCACCAGGCGGTCCATCGCCGCGATGGTCGACAGGCGGTGCGCGATCGCGACCACGGTCTTGCCTTCCATCAGCCGGTACAGGCTCGCCTGGATCGCGGCCTCCACCTCGGAGTCGAGCGCACTGGTGGCTTCGTCGAGCAGGAGGATGGGCGCGTCCTTCAGCATCACGCGCGCGATCGCGATGCGCTGGCGCTGGCCGCCGGACAGCTTCACGCCGCGCTCGCCGACATGGGCGTCGTAGCCGTGGCGCCCCTTGGGATCGGTCAGTCCGAGGATGAAGTCGTGCGCTTCGGCGCGTTCTGCCGCCGAAACCATGTCGGCGTCGGTCGCAGCCGGCCGGCCGTACAGGATGTTGTCGCGCACCGAGCGGTGCAGCAGCGAGGTGTCCTGCGTCACCATGCCGATCTGCGCGCGCAGGCTGTCCTGCGTCACGGTGGAAATGTCCTGGCCGTCGATCAGGATGCGGCCCTGTTCCAGGTCGTAGAAACGCAGCAGCAGGTTGACCAGGGTCGACTTGCCCGCCCCCGAGCGGCCGACGACGCCGATCTTTTCGCCCGGCCGGATCGTCAGCGAGAAGTCGTCGATCACGCGCTTCGCCTCGGGACCGGTGGCGCCATAGGCGAAGCCCAGGTGCTCGAAGCGGACCTCGCCGCGACTGACCACCAGCGGCTTCGCATCCGGCCGGTCGACGACCGCATGCGGCCGCGACAAGGTGTTGATGCCGTCCTGCACCGTGCCGACGTTCTCGAACAGCGAAGCCATCTCCCACATCACCCAGTGCGACATGCCATTGAGGCGCAGCGCCATCGCGGTGGCCGCCGCCACCGCGCCGACGCCGATCTCTCCGTGACTCCACAGCCACAGCGCGACGCCGCCGGTGGACAGGATCAGCAGCATGGACAGGCTGTGATTGACGATCTCGATGCTGCTCACCAGCCGCATCTGCGCATGCACCGTGTGCATGAACTCCTGCATCGCGCCGCGCGCGTAGCCCGCCTCGCGGCCCGCGTGCGAGAACAGCTTGACGGTGGCGATGTTGGTGTAGGCGTCGGTGATGCGGCCGGTCATCAGCGAGCGCGCATCGGCCTGCGCCCGCGACACCTTCGACAGCCGTGGCACGAACCAGCGCAGCGAGGCCGCATACAGGGTGAGCCAGCCGAGGAAGGGCGCGAGCATCCACAGGTCGAAGCTCGCCACCACCGCAGTCAGCGTGACGAAGTAGATGACGACGAAGACCAGGATGTCGGTCATGATCAGGCAGGTGTCGCGCACCGCCAGCGCGGTCTGCATGACCTTCGCCGACACCCGGCCGGCAAACTCGTCCTGATAGAAGCTCATGCTCTGGCCGAGCATCAGGCGGTGGAACTTCCAGCGCAGGCGCATCGGAAAATTGCCGGCCAGCGCCTGGTGCTTGAGCATGGTCTGAACCGCCACCAGCGCGACGCTGCCGAGCACGATGGCCGCCAGCAGCAGGAGCTTGCCGCCCTCGTCCGCCCACAGCCGCGCCGGCTCCACCGCCGCCAGCCAGTCGACGACCTTGCCCAGCATGGCGAACAGCAGCGCCTCGAAGGCGCCGATGGTCGCGGTCAGCAACATCATGCCGAGGATGAAGGGGCGCATGCCCTCGGTCCCGGCCCACAGGAAGGCGAAGAAGCGCTTGGGCGCCGGCAGCGGCGGCGTATCGGGATAGGGGTCGACGCGGCGCTCGAACCAGTTGAACAGCAAGGGAAGACTCCGAGTTGAGGCCGGACGACACGCCCGGGCAGGACATTGCGGGCTGTGACAGCGCGCTGCGCGCGAGAGTGCCCGCGCAAAACGAAATGCCCCGCACTGGGCGGGGCATCCATTCTACGACAGCGAACGCGCGGTTCAGGCCGGCGTGCTGGTGCGGATCAGGTGGTCGAAGGCCGACAGCGAGGCCTTGGCCCCCTCGCCCATCGCGATGATGATCTGCTTGTACGGCACCGTGGTGCAGTCGCCGGCGGCGAACACGCCCGGCACCGAAGTCTGGCCCTTGGCGTCGACGATGATCTCGCCGAAGCGGCTCAGTTCGAGCGAACCCTTCAGGAAATCGGTGTTCGGCAGCAGACCGATCTGCACGAAGATCCCTTCCAGCTCGATGCGGTGCGTCTCATCGGTCTTGCGGTCCTTGTACACCAGGCCATTGACCTTGTCGGTGCCGGTGACTTCCGTGGTCTGCGCGCTCTTGATGACGGTGACGTTGGGCAGGCTGTAGAGCTTCTTCTGCAGCACGGCGTCCGCACGCAGCTCATCGGCGAACTCGAGCAGGGTGACATGGGCCACCACACCGGCGAGGTCGATCGCCGCCTCGACGCCGGAATTGCCGCCGCCGATCACCGCTACGCGCTTGCCCTTGAACAGCGGACCGTCGCAGTGCGGGCAGTAGGCCACGCCCTTGCCGCGGAACTCCTTCTCGCCCGGCACGTTCATCTCGCGCCAGCGCGCGCCGGTGGCGACGATGACGGTGCGCGATTTCAGCGTGGCGCCATTCTCGAGCTGGACTTCAGCCAGCGTGGTGCCGTCCTCGCTGCCCGGCACGACCTTGGCGACGCGCTGCAGGTTCATCACGTCGACTTCATATTCCTTGACGTGCTCCTCCAGGCTGGCCACCAGCTTCGGACCTTCGGTGTACTTCACCGAGATGAAGTTCTCGATCGCCATCGTGTCCATGACCTGGCCACCGAAGCGCTCGGCAACGATGCCGGTGCGGATGCCCTTGCGCGCGGCGTAGATTGCCGCGGCCGCGCCGGCCGGTCCGCCGCCGACGACGAGCACGTCGAAGGCAGCCTTGTCCGACAGCTTCCTGGCATCGCGCGCCGCGGCGCCGGTATCGACCTTGGCGAGAATCTCGCCCAGCTCCATGCGGCCCTGGCCGAACTCCTGGCCGTTCAGGTACACCGTCGGCACCGCCATGATCTGGCGCTCTTCCACTTCCTTCTGGAACAGCGCGCCATCGATCATGGTGTGGCGGATGTTGGGGTTGAGGATCGCCATCAGGTTCAGCGCCTGCACCACGTCCGGGCAGTTGTGGCAGGACAGCGAGATGTAGGTCTCGAAGTTGAACTCGCCTTCGAGGCTCTTGATCTGCTCGATCACGTCGGCCTCGACCTTCGGCGGGTAGCCGGCCGACTGCAGCAGGGCGAGGATCAGCGAGGTGAATTCGTGGCCCATCGGCAGGCCGGCAAAGCGCACGCGGCCCTCACCGCCCTTGGGGCCGACCGAGAAGGACGGCTTGCGCGCATCGTTGCCGCTCTCGGTCAGGGTGATCAGTGCGGACTGCTCGGCGACATCGCGCAGCAGTTCGCGCATTTCCTGCGACTTGGGACCGTCGTCCAGCGACGCCACGATCTCGATCGGCTGCGTCACCCGCTCCAGGTAGGCTTTCAGTTGAGTCTTGATATTGGCGTCAAGCATGACGGGGTTTCCTTGATTGTTTGCGACCGCCGCGGTTTTCGGGGGTCCGGATACGACACAGCCGGCGCGTGGCCGGCTGCGTAGCGTGCAGCCCGGGCCGGGTCGGCCCGGGTGATTGCAGCGAGCTGCTTAGATCTTGCCGACCAGGTCGATCGACGGCGCCAGGGTCTTCTCGCCTTCCTTCCACTTGGCCGGGCAGACTTCGTTCGGGTGCGAAGCGACGTACTGGGCAGCCTTCAGCTTGCGGACGGTCTCGGTCACGTCACGGGCGATGGCGTTGTCGTGCACTTCCATCGTCTTGATGACGCCTTCCGGGTTGATGACGAAGGTGCCGCGCAGGGCCAGGCCTTCCTCGTCGATATGCACGTCGAAGGCACGGGTCAGCTGGTGGGTCGGGTCGCCGACCAGCGCGAACTGGGCCTTGCCGACGGCAGCCGAGGTCTCGTGCCAGACCTTGTGCGAGAAGTGGGTGTCGGTGGTAACGACATACACCTCGGCACCGGCCTTCTGGAACTCGGCGTAGTGATCGGCCGCGTCCTCGATCTCGGTCGGGCAGTTGAAGGTGAAGGCGGCCGGCATGAAGATCAGGACGGACCACTTGCCCTTCAGATCGGCATCGGTCACTTCGATGAACTTGCCGTTCTTGTAGGCTTGGGCTTTGAACGGTTGAACCTGGGTGTTGATCAGCGACATCTGAAATCCTCCAGAAGGGTTGTTGGTACGGTGTGTCGAAACTCGATGGAATGCAGTTTAGACCCCATCCTTGAATTGCTCTAATTGATTATCGAGATCTACTTGATTGCTTGAGCCTATAGTCAAGCCACTCGACGATGATAGCGCCCGGCCGGAAGGCCGCGCATCTACCAACCTCAATTAGATAAGGGCCCGATGACAGGAAATCAAGTGCTCGCAAGGTGCCGGCGCACCGAAATCGCCGCCCCCAGCCAGCCGAGGAAGGTGGCGAACAGCACAATGGCAAGCGCCGCGCGCCAGTCCGGCCCACTGAGGGTGAACACGGCACCATAGGTTTCGGCCAGGCGTGCGACCGGCTGCGCCAGCGCCCCCACCCCGAGCCACACCGTACCCAGCGCCACCAGACCGCCCAGCGCCCCCTGCAGCCCGCCGAACCAGTAGAAGGGGCGGCGGATGAAGGGATCGGTGGCACCGAGCAGGCGGCTCACCTCGATCTCCTGGCGCTGGGTGAGGATCTGCAGGCGGATGGTGTTGAAGGTGACGATGACGAGCGCGAAGCCGAGCAGCCCGGCCAGCATCAGCACGGCCGAACGACCGAGCGCCAGCAGCGCGTGAAGGCGCTTGACCCAGGCCGAGTCGAGCTGCACGTGCGCGACCCTGGGCCAGGCACGGATCTCGGCCGCCAGTCGTTCGAACACCTCGGGGTCCTCGCCGTGAGGCGTCAGCACGAAGGCATCGGGCAGCGGGTTCTGGCCGAGTCCGCCCAGCACGTCGCCCAGTCCGCTGGCGGCGAGCTGCTTCAACGCCTCGTCGCGTGGCACGTAGCGGTAGCTGGCGAGCGCCGGCAGCCCCTTCAGCCGCTGCTCGAGCACCTCGGCATCGGCCTTCTGCGCGCCGGCATCGAGAAAGACGCTGATCTCGGGCGTCCCCGACACGCCGCGCGCAAGCGACGCAACGTTGTCGAGCACCAGATAGCCGCCGCCGGGCAGGGACAGCGCGATCCCAACCACCAGTGCCGACAGCAAGGTGCCCACCGGTTGTCCGAGCATGCGGCGCAGCGCATGGGCAATGGCACGAAAATGGAGGTAGAACCAGTTGCTCATGCCACCTCCTCGTGCGCGGCACGGCCGGTCGGGCGCGTGTCCTCGGTCAGCAGGCCCTTGGCCAGCACAAGGCGACGCGGGCGGCAGGCGGCGAACAGCGAGGCATCGTGGGTGGTGACCAGCACCGTCACGCCGGCTTCGTTGAACGAGCGGAACAGATCGGCGATGTCGGCCGCATAAGCCGGATCGAGGTGCGCGGTGGGCTCGTCGGCGATCAGGATCGACGGCCGGTTGACGATGGCGCGCGCGATCGCCACCCGCTGCTGCTCACCACCCGACAGGCCGGCAGGCATCTCCTTGCCACGCCCGTCGAGCCCCACGCGCTCCAGCGCGGCAGCCACACGCCGGGCCGCATCGCGTGGCGGATGGCCGGTGATCACCAGCGGCAGCATCACGTTGTCGAACACGCTGCGGTCGAACAGCAGCCGGCTCTCCTGCAGTACCAGGCCGAGGTTGCGCCGCAGGTAGGGCGTCGCCGCCCTGGGCAGGTGCGAGACGTCCTGGCCATTGATCAGCACACGCCCGGACGTCGGGCGCTCGATGACCGGGATCAGTTTCAGCAGCGTGCTCTTGCCCGCGCCCGAATGGCCGGACAGCACCACCAGCTCGCCGTGGCGGATCTCCAGGCTGACGCCAGCCAGCGCCGTGTAGCCACCCGCATAGCGTTTGGCCACCTCGTCGAAGACGATCATGCGCGTTCGCCCGCTCCGCTCTTCACCGCCGCCGCACCGGGCTCGAACAGCGCATCGACGAATTCACGCGCCTTGAACGGCTGCAGGTCGTCGATGCCCTCGCCCACGCCGATGAAGCGCAGCGGCTTGGGACACTGGCGCGCGATCGCGGCCAGCACGCCGCCCTTGGCGGTGCCGTCGAGCTTGGTCACCACCAGGCCGGTCACCCCGATCGCCTTGTCGAAAGCCTTCACCTGCGCCAGCGCGTTCTGCCCGATGTTGGCGTCGAGCACCAGCAGCACCTCGTGCGGGCCGGACGCATCGGCCTTGGCGATCACCCGCCGGACCTTGGCGATCTCTTCCATCAGATGAAGCTGGGTCGGCAAACGGCCGGCGGTGTCGGCGAGCACGACGTCGATTCCGCGCGCGCGCGCAGCGCTGATCGCGTCGAAGATCACCGCCGCGGCATCACCGCCGTCCTGCGCCACGACGGTGACGTTGTTGCGCTCGCCCCAGGTCATCAGCTGCTCGCGCGCCGCCGCGCGGAAGGTGTCGCCCGCAGCCAGCAGCACGCTCTTGCCCTGGGCCTGGAAATACTTGGCGAGCTTGCCGATGGAGGTCGTCTTGCCCGAGCCGTTGACGCCCGCGATCATGATGATGAAGGGCTGGTGGCCCGCGATGTCCAGCGGCTGTTCCAGCGGCGCGATGATGCCGTGCAGCCCGTCGGCGAGTGCCTGCTGCAACTGGTCGGCGGTCTCGAGCCGGTCGCGCTTCCAGCGCAGGCGCAGGTCGTCGATCAGGTGCTGGGTGGCCTCGACGCCGCAGTCGGCCATCAGCAGCGTCGACTCCAGTTCCTCGAGCAGTTCCTCGTCGATCTTGCGCAGGCCGAACAGGCTGGCGAGGCCGCCCCCCAGTTGCTGGCGGGTGCGTGCCAGGCCCGCCTTGAGACGATCGGTCCAGGAGCGCTTCACCGGCGCCTCGGCCACCGCCGGAGGGGTGACCACGGCGGCGACCAGCACCGGCGCAACGGGCTCGTCCGGCACGACGGCCGGCTGGATCGCTTCGACAGGTGCTTCCGCCTGAGGCACCTGCCCGGCAGGCGGAACGGCATCGACTGCGACCTGCTCGACCACCGCCACGGACTCGGCAGCGGCGGGCGTCTCGACAGCCGGCGCGACGACATCGGTCGCCTGCGGCTGGACGATTTCTTCGGCCGATGGCGGGGCCGATTCGGCCTGCTCGTTCTTGCCGAACTTCTTCTTCAGGAAACCAAACATGAAACGCTCGAGTCAGAGGGGACGTTTCGCGTCGGCACGGCCCCACGCCAGCCGTGGGCACCCGTCGCCGATCACGTTAAGATGCGGCTCCCCGTCCGACCGGCGCAATCGCCACCGAGCCCCGCGGAGCGCCGCGAATTCTAACAGATGCTGGACATGTCCATGTTTCTCCAGACGTTTGCCCGCACCCTCCTCCGCGCTGTCCTTATCGGCGGCGCCCTCGCCACGCCGGTGACGGCGCTCGCCAATCCCTACGAGACCACGCTGACCAATGGCATGAAGGTCATCGTCAAGGAAGATCGCCGCGCCCCCTCCGTGGTGCACATGGTGTGGTACCGCAGCGGATCGATGGACGAACCGGAAGGCGTGTCCGGTGTGGCCCATGTGCTCGAGCACATGATGTTCAAGGGCACGAAGAACGTCGGCCCGGGCGAATTCAACAAGCGCGTGGCCGCGGTCGGTGGGCGCGACAACGCCTTCACCAGCAAGGATTACACCGCCTACTTCCAGCAGGTGCCGCCCGACCGCCTGACCGAGATGATGGCGCTCGAGGCCGATCGCATGCAGCATCTGGTGCTCGACGACGACGCCTTCCGGCGCGAGATCGAGGTCGTCAAGGAAGAGCGCCGCCTGCGCACCGACGACCAGCCACGCGCCCTGGTGTACGAACAGCTCATGGCCACCGCCTTCAAGGCCCATCCCTACCGCCGGCCCGTCATCGGCTGGATGCCCGACCTCGAGGCCATGCAGCCGGACGACGCCCGCGAGTGGTACCGGCGCTGGTACACCCCGACCAACGCTTATCTGGTCGTCGTCGGCGACGTGGATCATCGCCGCGTGTTCCGCGATGCCGAACGCCATTACGGCCCGATCGCCGCACGCGCGCTGCCCGCGCGCCGGATCACCGCCGAACCGCCGCAACAGGGCCCGCGCCAGGCGGTCGTGCGCGCGCCCGCCGAGCTGCCCTACGTGACGCTCGCCTGGCACGTGCCCGCCCTGCGCGACCCGGCCGCCGATCGCGACGCCTACGCCCTGCAGGTGCTGGCCGCGATCCTCGACGGCTACGATGGCGCGCGCCTGACCCGGCGCCTGGTGCGGGACAGCGGCATCGCCGTCTCGGCCGGCGCCGGCTACGACGGCAGCGGCCGCGGCCCCTCGCTGTTCTACCTCGACGGCGTGCCGGCAGCGGGCCATACCACGGACGAACTCGAGGCCGCGCTGCGTGCCGAGCTGCAGCGCATCCGCGACGAGGGCGTCAATGAAGCCGAGCTCGCCCGCGTCAAGACCCAGGCCGTGGCCAGCCGCGTGTACAAGCGCGACTCGCTGATGGGCCAGGCGATGGAAATCGGCTACCTCGAGGCGGCTGGCCTGTCGTGGCGCGACGAGGAGCGCCTGCTCGAGGGCCTGCGCAGCGTGACGGCCGATGAAGTGCGGTCCGTCGCCCAGCGCTACTTCGGCGACGACAGCCTCAGCGTCGCCCGCCTCGATCCGCTGCCGCTCGAAACGGCCCGCCCGCGCTCGCCCTTCGTCGGCGTGCGCCACTGAACCTTCCGCGAACCGAGCCGACCGCCCCGCCATGATCCTGACGCCCCGCTTCCTCGCCCCCGCCCTCGCCGGCCTCGCCCTGGTCGCGCAACTGGCGCTTGCCCCGGCCGCCGTCGCCGGCCCGAAGATCGAGCAATGGACCGCGCCCTCCGGTGCACGCGTGTCCTTCGTCGAAAGCCGCGCGCTGCCGCTGGTCGACATCCAGGTCGACTTCGCCGCCGGCTCCGCCTTCGAGCCCGCGGACAAGGCCGGCCTCGCGAGCCTGACCCGCAGCCTGCTCGATGCCGGCACCCGCGCGCTCGACGAACAGCAGATCGCCGAGCGCATCGCCGACATCGGCGCACAGATCGGTGGCAGCACCGACAATGACCGCGCCAGCCTGTCGATCCGCAGCCTGTCCTCCGCGCCCGAGCGCGATGCCGCGGTCGACCTCGCCGCTACCCTGCTGGCGCAGCCCGTCTTTCCGCCCGAGATCCTCGAACGCGAACGCCGCCGCGCCATCGCCGGACTGCGCGAGGCACTGACCAAACCCGCCACGCTGGCCGCCCGCCGCTTCAACGAGGCGCTCTACAGCGGCCACCCCTACGGCACCACCACCTCGCCGGAATCGCTCGAAGCGATCACCCGCGACGACCTGGTGAACTTCCACCGCCGCCACTTCGGCCCCCAGCGCGCCGCCATCGCCATCGTCGGCGACGTCGACCGCGCCACGGCCGAGCGCATCGCACAGCGACTGACGGCAGGCCTGCCGCCGGTCGAGGCGGCTGCGCCGCTGCCCGCGCCTGCAGCGCCGCAGGCGGAGACGCTGCGCATTCCCCACCCCTCGGCCCAGGCCCACATCCTCGTCGGCCAGCCGGGCATGGCGCGCGAAGATGCCGATTACTTTCCGCTGCTGGTCGGCAACTACGTGCTGGGCGGCGGCGGCTTCGTGTCGCGCCTGACGCAGGAAGTGCGTGAGAAGCGCGGTTTCGCCTACAGCGTCTACAGCTACTTCGCACCGCAACAGGTCGCCGGCCCCTTCCAGATCGGCCTGCAGACGCGCGGCAGCCAGGCGGAGGAAGCCCTCGGCGTGGTACGCGACACGCTGGCCGGCTTCATCGCCAAGGGGCCGAGCGAGACCGAGCTGCAGGGCGCCAAGGACAACCTGATCAACGGTTTCGGCCTGCGCCTCGACTCCAACGCCAAGACGCTGGACTACGTGGCGATGATCGGCTTCTACGGCCTGCCGCTCGACTGGCTCGACACCTACCCGCACAAGGTCGCGGCCGTCACGGTCGATCAGGTGCGCGACGCCTTCTCCCGCCGCATCCGCAGCGAGCACCTCGTCACCGTGATCGCAGGCGGCGACGGCGACACGCAGGCAGCACCCGCGACTGCCGCAGAAACGCGCGAATGAGCCGCGTGCGCATCGTCGGCGGGCAGTGGCGCTCGCGCCTGCTCGATGTCACCGACGTGGCGGGGCTGCGCCCCACGCCCGACCGCGTGCGCGAAACCCTGTTCAACTGGCTTGGCCAGGACCTCGACGGCCAGCACTGCCTGGATCTCTTCGCCGGCAGCGGCATCCTCGGTTTCGAGGCCGCCTCGCGCGGCGCGGCATCGGTGGTGCTGGTCGAGCGCGACCCGCGCGCGCTCGACGCACTGCACAAGGCCGCAAAGACCCTACAGGCGTCGCAAGTAGAGATCGTGCGCGGCGATGCGGTAAGATTCGCGCAAACCACGCCGCGAACGTTCGACGGCGTGTTTCTCGACCCACCCTACAACCAGGGCTGGGTCGAGCGTGTGGAACCCTGGCTGGACAGGCTGGTGAAGGCGGACGGATGGCTCTATGTCGAGTCCGAGGTCGCGATCGACAGCCTGGGCAACTGGCTCCCGGCCAAGCAGGGCCGCGCCGGACAGGTCCATTTCCATCTGATGCGCAGGAGCCGGGCATGAAGGAAGCGGTGGCGGTATATCCGGGCACGTTCGACCCATTCACCCGCGGGCACGAGGATCTCGTGCGCCGGGCGTCGGTGCTGTTCGACCGCGTCGTCGTCGCCGTTGCGCGCAGCAACAGCAAGAACCCGATCTTCTCGCTCGACGAGCGGGTCGAGATCGCGCGCCTTGCCGTGGCCGCCTTCCCGAACGTGATCGTGGTCGGCTTCGACTGCCTGCTGATGGAGTTCCTGAAGCAGCAGGACGCACGCGTGATCCTGCGCGGCCTGCGTGCCGTGTCGGACTTCGAGTATGAATTCCAGATGGCGGGAATGAACCGCAAGCTCTACCCGGACGTCGAAACCGTGTTTCTGACGCCGGCCGAAGAGTACATGTTCATTTCCGCCACGATGGTGCGGGAAATCGCCCGCCTCGGCGGCGATGTGAGCAAGTTCGTGCAGCCTACCGTGCTGGCACGGCTGCAGGAAAAACTGAACTCAAAGCGATAGCAAGGAAGCAAAGATCATGGCTCTGATGATTACCGACGAGTGCATCAACTGCGACGTCTGCGAACCGGAATGCCCCAATGGCGCCATCTCCCAGGGCGATGAAATCTACGTCATCGACCCGAACAAGTGCACCGAATGCGTCGGCCACTTCGACGAACCGCAGTGCCAGCAGGTCTGCCCGGTCGACTGTATCCCGCTGGATCCGGGTCATCAGGAGACCAAGGACCAGCTGATGGACAAGTTCCTGAAGCTGACCGGCAAGGCCTGACGCCCCCCGGCACCGGACTGCAACACGCACGAGGCCTTCCGCGGACATGCGCCGCGGAAGGCCTCGTGCCGTTAACTTTCGGTCGCTGGCGGCAGGCGCTGCCCGCGCCAGCCTCTTCAGCTTTTTTCAGGCGGCCCGCCGGGTTTCGGTGGCCTCACCGTGTTCCACGCCCAGCCTCTGGGCCAGCTCCTGCTGCAGGGCCTCGAGCTCGTCCAGCATGCCCAGCACGCTGGTCTCCCCCTGGCGCAACTCTTCGACGCGATCCTCGAGCGTGTCGGTCGCCTGGTGGATGCGTTTGACGCTTTCGAGGCGACGCTTGAGCTGGATCTGGTATTCCCGCACCTGCGTCTCCAGCGGAGACATCACCGCACGCAGCCATTGCTCGACGTCGCGGTTGGCGAGTTCGAACGTACGTCGCGCCTGCACCGCGACGGTCTCGAAGAACTTCTGCGTGAGGGTGTGCTTTTCGGTCGTGACCAGCGTCAGCGTGGTGTTCAGCTGGCGATTGAAGGCCGACTCGAGGCGCTCGATCTCCTTCTCGTAGCGCAGTGTCGAGAAGGCCTCGGGTGGCGGCAGCTTGAGGCCGTGCTCCACACTGAAGCGCTTGTACATCGCATCGAGCATCTTGATGATCTCGGCGATCTCCCCGGTCGAGCGCTGCAGGTTGCTGCGCAGGTGCTGGAAGAACCCCTCCATCGCGTCGCGCAGGCCCTTGGTGAAGGTGGACTCCATCATCGCCTCGCGCGTGCGGCGTGTCTCGTCGCGCAGCGCATCCATGCCGATGTTGGCGAGCAGGCTGTTGGTGAGATTGGAGAATACCGAGCGCACCGCGTAGTACTTCTGCAGACCCTGCTCGAAATCCTCCTTCTCGGTGCGGATCTTGCGCATCATGTATTCGATGACGCTCTGATTCTTGCCGCGCAGGTCGGTGAGCTCCTGCAACTGCTCGCGCAGGCTCGCCAGGCGAGCCTCGAGCAGGCCGCGCGTCTGCGCGAACACCTCGCTCGTTTCCGCCAGCGCGTCGTCACGCACAATGTCCTGTTTCGCCGGCAGCAACTCGCCGGTCAAGGCCTGCTCCAGCGCGGTCATGCGGCTGCGCTCGAGCAACTCGGCATCGCCATTGATGCGCGCGACCAGCCCCTTCTGTGCCGAAACCGGGAACACCGCGGACGCGTCGATATCCAGCGTATCGGCGACCGAGCTGACCTGCTTGTCGATCTCGGCCGCGATCTGCGCGTCGTCGCGCAAACCGTCCCACAAGCCGTCGATCTTGTTCAGCACCACCAGACGGCCACGCTGGCGCGAACCAGCGCCCTGCACGTAGTCGCGCCACACCGCGAGATCGCTCTGCGTCACGCCGGTGTCGGCGGCAAGGATGTAGAGCACCGCGTGGGCGCTCGGCAGCATCGACAGCGTCAGTTCCGGTTCGGCACCGATCGCGTTCAGGCCCGGCGTATCAAGCACGACCAGCCCCTGCTCGAGCAGCGGATGCGGGAACTGGATGACGGCGTGGCGCCACGACGGCATCTCGATCAGCCCGTCGGCGCCGGGTTTCAGTCCCTGCTCGCCCTTGGGGTCGATGATGAACCCCAGGCGTTCGGCCTCTTCCTGGCTCACCCGGGTGGTCTCGCCCACGCGCGCCAGCGCAGCCTGCAAGCCGGCCGCATCCAGCGCCTGCAGGGGCACGACCTGCCATTCTTCCGGGTAGCGCTTGAGCTCGCTCACCGGGGCCTGGCGCTCGCGCGAGCGAATCGGCAGCAGGCGCAGTTCGGGCCTCGCGCCCTTGCTCCACTGCAGTTCGGTCGGGCACATCGTGGTGCGGCCCGCGCTCGACGGCAGGATGCGGTCGCCGTAGTCGGCGAAGAAGATGGCATTGATGAGCTCGGACTTGCCGCGCGAGAACTCGGCAACGAAGGCCACGGTGAGCTTGTCATCGCGCAGGCGGTCGAGCAGGTACTGCAGCCGCAGGTCGGACTGGGCATCGCCCACCTCGTTGCGCGACAGCCAGTTGCGCAGGCGCGTCACGGTCTCTGCGGCGGAAGCACGCCAGTCGGCGTAGGCGGAAAATTGGTCGATCAGCTGGGTCATCGGCTCACTCGTCGGACTGGATTCGCGCACCACGGCACGGGGACGATCCTGATAGCGGCAGCATAACGGCGAACCCGCTTTCCTTCCATCCTGGCGTTGCGCGGCAGGACCGGCGGCCCGCTCCGTGCGACGAACGCCTCAGGCTCGCCGCCGCTGGCAGCGGGGACAGAAGTACGTGGCGCGCTGCCCGCTGACGATGCGCTGCACGGGCGTGCCGCAGTGCCTGCACGACTCGCCCTCGCGGGCATAGACGAAATACTGCTGCTGGAAGTAACCCGGCCGCCCGTCACTGCCGACGAAGTCACGCAAGGTGCTGCCGCCTGCGGCAATCGCCGCGGTGAGGGTGTCGCGCACCGCGGCCACGAGCCGCGCGCAGCGCCGCGGCCCGAGCGCGCCCGCGGGCTCGAGGGGGTGGATGCCTGCACGGAACAGGCTCTCCGACGCATAGATGTTGCCCACGCCGACCACCCTGTGGCTGTCCATCAGCACGTGCTTGATCGGCGCACGCAGCCCGCGCGTGACGCGATGCAGCCACGCACCATCGAAGGCCTCGCTCAGGGGCTCGGGGCCGAGCCGGGCCAGCAGGGGGTGGGCATCGGCGTCACCCGCCTGCCACACGATCATGCCGAAGCGGCGCGGATCGCGCAGCCGCAGTGCCAGATCCCCGAACACGAGGTCGACATGGTCGTGCGCCGCAGGCGGCAGCCCGGCCGCCACCACGCGCAGGCTACCCGACATCCCCAGATGCAGGATCACCGAGCCCGTCCCGAAGTCGAACAGCAGGTACTTCGCGCGCCGCGACACCCGCCTCAGGTCACGCCCGACGAGTCGTTCGGCGAGGTCGTCGGGCACCGGCAGGCGCAGGCGGGCATTGCGGACGACCAGCGCGGTCAGCGCCCGTCCCTCGACGTGGGGCTGCACGCCGCGGCAAGTGGTCTCGACTTCGGGCAGTTCGGGCATGACATCCTGCGGGACGGAACAGCACGGGCGGCGCGCCGCACCCGTCCGTCTTGCGGGCACGGCGCCGATCTGCATACCATGACGCGAACCGAATTCTAGAGCAGCGCTCAAACTCGCGTCTAAACGAAGGGGCTGCCGTCACCGCCCCGGGGCGAGGCCCTGCAGCGCCCTTCGACGCCTCGCCGCATCCGCCGGATCAAGTTCATGAAAACCCAGCCTGCCCGCATCCTCAGAACCCTTTGCCTCGCGCTCGGCCTCGGCGCGGCGACCAGCCTCTCCGCTGCCGAAAACGACGGAGCGGGTGGCCCGCTTCCGGCCCAGGAGCTGACGCCGCGCACGGTGTACCAGTTCCTGCTCGCCGAGATCGCAGGCGCCCGCGGGCAGATCGGCCTGTCGGCACAGCTGTATCTCGACCTTGCCCGCGCGACCCGCGATCCGCGGATCGCCCGCCGCGCCACCGAGATCGCCATGTATTCGCGCAACCCGCAGATGGCCGGCGAGGCCGCGAGCCTGTGGGTCGAGGTGGCGCCCAATTCGGAGGAAGCCCGCCGCATTCTCGCCGGCGTGGGCGGCCCGACCGGCGGCGCTGCGAACCTCGACAACGTCCAGACTCACCTTGCGCGTGCCCTCGCCCAATCGAACGGGCGGCTGCCGCAGAACCTGCTCGGGCTCAATCGCGCACTCGCCGGCATCCCGGACAAGGATGCGGTGCTGCGTATCGTGCAGCGCCTGACCGAGCCCTATCTGGACGTGCCCGAAGCCTACATCGCGCGCGCCCAGGCGGCGATGGTCGCGCAGGACCCGATGCTCGCGCTGGGCGCAGTCGACCTGGCACTGCAGCTTCGTCCCGGCTGGGAGCCGGCCGTGATGCTCAAGGCGCAGATCCTGCAGCATTCCGGTGCCAATGCCGAGGCGGCACGCCAGCTCGAGGCCGAGGTCCAGCGCAACCCCGACAACAACGCATTGCGCCTGGCCTACGCCCGCGCGCTGGTCAGCGCCCAGCGTTTCGAGGACGCACGCAGCGAGTTTCGCCGCCTGCTCGCCTTCAGCCCCAACGACGCCGAGCTGCTGTACGCGGTGGGCCTGCTGTCGGCGCAACTCGACGACAAGGCCGAAGCCGAGTCCCACTACCTGCGCGCCCTCGACAACGGCCATCCGCAACCCGACCTGATCCGCCTGCAGCTCGGCCTGCTTGCCGACGATCGTGGCGACGGCGCCGCCGCACGCAAGTGGTTCGGCGAGATCACCGACGAACGCCATGTTCCCGAAGCCATGATCCGCAGCGCCCAGAGCATGGCCCGCGAAGGCCGCGTCGACGAGGCCCGCGCCCTGCTGAAGGCGCAGGACGGCAACGACGAGCTCAAGCGCCGCTACCTGATCGCCGAGGCGCAGGTCCTGCGCGAGGCCGATCGCACTGCCGACGCACTGGTCGTGCTCGACGATGCGCTGCGCGAACATCCGGACGACACCGACCTGCTGTACGAGACCGCCATGCTCGCCGAACGGCTCGACCGCATCGACCTGATGGAGAGCCGCCTGTGGCGCGTGATCGAACTCAAGCCCGACCACGCCCATGCGCACAACGCGCTCGGCTATTCGCTCGCCGATCGCAGCCTGCGCCTTGATGAGGCCGAGGCACTGATCGTGCGCGCCCTCGAGCTGCTGCCGGACGACCCCTTCATCCTTGACAGCATGGGCTGGGTGCGCTTCCGCCGCGGCGACGCCAAGGAGGCCGTGGTCCATCTGGAGCGCGCGTACGCGATCCGTGCCGATGCGGAGATCGCCGCGCATCTGGGCGAAGTGCTGTGGACGCTGCAGCGGCAGGGCGACGCCAACCGCATCTTCGACGAAGCGCTGAAGGCTCATCCGGACAACAAGCTGCTGGGCGACACCGTGCGCCGCCTGCGCGGCCAGTGATCGTGCGGTCCCGCTTCACGCTCGGCGCCGCCATGACGGCGATCGCACTCGGACTCGCGGCCTGCGCCCCGCTGTCCGTCACGGCGCCGGACACGGTCGTCACGCGCAACGCGGCACCGGCCTTCGAATTGCAGGGCCGCCTGTCCGCCAGCGATGGCCAGCAGGCCGCGAGCGGCCGCGTCGAATGGCAGCACGTCCGCGGCACCCACCATTTCACGCTGCTCACCCCACTCGGCCAGGTCGTCGCCCAGCTCGATGCGGACGCGCTGGGCGCCCGTCTGCAGACCGCCGACGGCCAGGTGCTGAGCGCGGACTCCGCCGAAGCCCTGCTGCCGCAGGTACTGGGTGTCGATGTCCCGATAGGCCGGCTCGGTCTTTGGGTGCAGGCCGCACCGGGACCTGAGGCCGAAATCCGTAACCGCGACTCGGCCGGCCGCCCGGCGCTGGTCATCGACCTGGGCTGGCGGATCGAGTACCTCGACTACGCCGGCGAGTCTGCCGACGCCCCGCCCGCACGCCTCGACATCTCCCGCGGCGACGCCCGCATCCGCCTCGTCATCGATTCATGGACCACCCTGCCCTGAGCCGGCCCGACACTTCGGACCCGCAACGCCTGACCGGCTGTCCCGCGCCGGCCAAGCTCAACCTCTTCCTGCACGTCGTCGGACGGCGCGCCGACGGCTATCACCTGCTGCAGACCGCCTTCCGCCTGCTCGACTGGGGCGACACACTCGATTTCGCGCTACGCGAGGACGGCGAGATCCGCCGCACCAACGCAGTCGCCGGCGTCCCGGCCGAGCACGACCTCGTCGTGCGGGCCGCGCGTCTGCTGCAGGCACGCACCGGCTGCACGCGGGGTGCCGACATCGCGCTGCACAAGGTGCTGCCCATGGGCGGTGGCCTCGGCGGCGGCAGCTCGGACGCCGCCACGACCCTGATCGCACTGAACCGCCTGTGGGGCACCGGACTCAGCCGGACCGAACTGCAAGCCCTGGGCCTGCAGCTCGGCGCCGACGTGCCGGTCTTCATCTTCGGCCGCGACGCCTTTGCCGAAGGCGTGGGCGAAGCCCTCCAGACGCTCGAACTGCCGCCCGCGTGGTACGTGGTCCTTTCACCGGGGGTTTCGGTCTCGACCGCCGAAATTTTTTGCGCAGAGGACTTGACGAGAAATACGGCTCTGATCAAAATACCGGACTTCGCAGCAAGCACCACGCGAAACGACCTGCAGGCAGTGGCCTGCAAACGTTACCCGGAAGTGCAAAACGCGATCGACTGGCTGGCGCAATTCGCACCGGCCCGGATGACAGGCTCGGGCGCCTGCGTCTTCGCCGAAGTGTTTTCGGCAGATGACGCGGAACGCATCGCAGTCAGCTGTCCTGAACGATGGACAGCCTGGAAAGTGCGATCTGCCTCTCGCCATCCGATGTACGAGTGGCTATAATCGCCGCCGCTTCATCAGTCGATGTGTAACGCTGACGAAACAGGTTTCTTGGGGAGTCGCCAAGTCGGTTAAGGCACCGGATTTTGATTCCGGCATTCGAGGGTTCGAATCCTTCCTCCCCAGCCATACAACGACGGGCAGACCACGGGTCTGCCCGAGTCGTTTTTGCGCGCACAAGATTGTGCGCGTCGATTCTTACGGCACTCGGAGTAGCAGAAATGCCCCACGGCAGCCTGATGGTCTTCACCGGCAACGCCAACCCCAAACTTGGCGCCGACGTGACGCGACGTCTGGGTATCTCCCTCGGTTCGGCCACGGTCGGCCGGTTCTCGGACGGCGAAGTCAATGTCGAACTGCTCGAGAATGTGCGCGGCAAGGACGTGTTCGTTCTGCAGCCTACCTGCTCGCCCACCAACGAGAACCTGATGGAACTGCTGGTGCTGGTCGACGCGCTCAAGCGCGCCTCCGCCGGCCGCATCACGGCAGCCATTCCCTACTTCGGCTACGCCCGCCAGGACCGTCGCCCGCGCTCGGCGCGCGTGCCGATCACGGCCAAGGTCGTCGCCAACATGCTGCAGGCCGTGGGCGTCCAGCGCCTGCTGACCATGGACCTGCACGCCGACCAGATCCAGGGCTTCTTCGACATCCCGGTCGACAACGTGTACGCCGCGCCGGTGCTGCTCAACGACCTCGACAAGCAGAAGTACGACGACCTGCTGGTCGTGTCGCCCGACGTCGGTGGCGTGGTGCGCGCACGCGCCTTCGCCAAGCGCATGGAGTGCGACCTGGCGATCATCGACAAGCGCCGTCCCAAGGCCAACGTTTCCGAAGTCATGAACATCATCGGTGAGGTCGAAGGCCGCACCTGCGTGATCATGGACGACATCGTCGACACCGCCGGCACGCTGTGCAAGGCCGCCGCTGCGCTCAAGCAGCACGGCGCCAAGCGTGTGCTGTCGTACTGCACCCACGCAGTGCTGTCGGGCGCCGCGGTGTCGCGCATCAACGACTCCGAACTCGACGAACTCGTCGTCACCGACACCATCCCGCTGCGCGAGGACGCCAAGGCCTGCCCGCGCATCCGCCAGGTTTCGGTCGCTTCGCTGCTGGCCGACACCATCCTGCGCATCAGCAACGAAGAGTCCGTCTCCTCGCTGTTCATGGAATGAGTTTCGTGCCCGCCCCTTCGGACGAAGGGGCGGGCGCTCAACGTTTTCGCCTGGTCGCGGGCGAAGACATCACCACTAGGAGCAACACATGCAGATCCAATTCAAGGCCACCAAGCGTGACGCCCAGGGTACGAGTGCGAGCCGCCGCCTGCGTCGTGCCGGCCAGCTGCCGGGCATCATCTACGGCGCTTCGGGCGACGCCCTGCCGGTCACCTTCGACCACAACGAGCTGTACCACCTGCTCAAGAAGGAAGTGTTCCACTCGTCCGTCCTGACCATCGACGTCGATGGCAAGAAGGAAACCGTCGTCCTGCGCGACACCCAGTGGCACGCCTTCAAGCCGCAAGTCCTGCACATCGACTTCCAGCGCGTGGCCGCCGACCAGAAGATGCACCTGAAGGTGCCGCTGCACTTCGTCGGCGACGACGTGAGCCCCGCCGTCAAGCTGGGCGGCTGCATGATCTCGCACGTCGCCAACGAAATCGACGTCCAGTGCCTGCCGAAGGATCTGCCCGAGTTCGTCGAAGTCGACCTGTCGGCGCTGGAAGCCGGCCAGTCGGTGCACGCCTCCCAGATCAAGCTGCCGGCCGGCGTCGAGCTGGTCCTGCACGGCGAAGGCGACCCGGTGGTTGCCAGCGCACTGAAGGTGAAGGGCGCGGCGGAAGGCGAAGGCGAAGCCGCCTGAGCTACCTCCCGGCCTGCCCCAACGGATGCTGAAGACCGAATACCGATGAGCGCCGCGCCTTCGCGCCCCCTGCGTCTCGTCGTCGGTCTCGGCAATCCGGGGGCTGAATACACTGAAACCCGGCACAACGCCGGGTTTTGGTTTTGTGAGCGGCTCGCCGACAAGCTCGGCGTGCGCTTCTCGCACGAATCCCGTTTCCACGGTCTGGTCGCCAATGCGCGTGAAGCCGGTGTGTGGCTGCTGATGCCGCAGACCTTCATGAACCGCTCCGGCCAGGCCATCGGCGCGCTTGCGCGCTTCTACCGCATCGAACCGTCGGAGATCCTCGTCGTGCACGACGAGCTCGACATCCCGCCCGGCCAGCTGCGGCTGAAGTTCGGCGGCGGGCTCGGCGGCCACAACGGGCTGAAGGACACCTCCGCCCACCTCGGCACCCACGACTACTGGCGCCTGCGCATCGGCATCGGCCACCCGGGCGACCGCAGCGAAGTGGTGAACTTCGTTCTCAAGCCGGCACGGCGCGAGGAACAGCAGCAGATCGACGAAGCGATCGACAAGGCACTCGTCGCCTGGCCGCAACTGGCGCGCGGCGAACTCAACGCCACGGCCACCAAGCTCAACGCGCGACCTGCGCCCCCAAAGCCGCCGAAAGCACCCAGGCCACCGAAGGACGCGACGCCGGGACCGGCGCCCGAAGACGCCGGAACCTGAACGCCGCGGCCTTCCGTATCAGCAGCCCACCGCCGCCAGCGCGCGCAGCGGACCGACCCGGCGAATCGCTTCGATCTGTTCCGGCTGGCGCGTGTACAGCGTGCCACCGAAGCACACCGCACTGATCGAGATCCCCTCGAAGCACTCCTGGCTACGCGGCAGCATCAGCAGCCAGCCCTCACCCACCAGCAGGTTGCACGGCGGCAGCAGGCCATCCTCGCCCGGCACCAGCCCCAGCTCGTCGCACGCATTGCGATACCCCGCCAGCAGGCTGTCGGCCGCCGCCTCGACCGGCACGTCGCGCCCGCTCAGCACGCGGACGAACACATGCTTCATCGGCAGCGCCGGGTGCGTCGCCACCCCCTGCTCGGGCAGCCCCAGCGGCAGGCCGCCTGCAAACAGCCGCAGGCTGGCGTTGCCCTCGGCTTCGGGCATCCACTGCACATGCTTGTGACGCTGGCTGGCGCCAGCCGCCGCGCCGCCGTTGTACAGCCCGATGCCGCCCGCTTCGACCATGATCGTCGCCAGCGCGGCGAAGTCGCTGTATTCGAGCGGCTGCAACTGCTCCTCGAAGGTCCGCCGCGCCAGCACCAGATGGCGCTCGCACAGCGGAAACTTGTTCAGGATGACGACATGCGCGTCGCCCACCGGGCCGACCGTCAGCGCCGGATCCGGATTGAGAAAGGGGTTGAAGTTCGGGTCGCGCGGCCCGCCCGGAATCGCCACCTTGGCCGCGTCCTTGACCGCCAGCGACGACACCCAGCGCACGATGAAGCGCATGCCGCCATCCTCCATCTCGGTCTGTTCGGCCTGCACCGGTTGCAGCGCCCCGGACGCGAGCGCGGCCGCGCTGCGCTCATCGATTGCATCCAACCATGTTCCACCCATATCGCCTCCTTCCTTGGTCTACTTTTGGGCCAATGCAAGCCGGGCATTGTAGGCCGGCAGGGCGTGATTTGCGCACGCCATGGGCGCGGAGGCTTTGAACGCCCCCCCGACGACACGGTACAATTGCGAGTTTTCCACACCGGATCAAGGCCGTAGCGCGACGTCCACGCGCCCGCCCCGGAACGACAAGGATTCACATGAGCCTGAAATGCGGAATCGTCGGCCTGCCCAACGTCGGCAAGTCGACCCTGTTCAACGCCCTGACCAAGGCCGGCATCCAGGCCGAGAACTACCCCTTCTGCACCATCGAGCCCAACGTCGGCATCGTCGAAGTGCCGGACCCCCGCCTCGATGCGCTGTCCGCGATCGTCAAGCCGCAGAAGATCCAGCCCGCCATCGTCGAGTTCGTCGACATCGCCGGCCTGGTCGCCGGCGCCTCGAAGGGTGAAGGCCTGGGCAACCAGTTCCTCGCCAACATCCGCGAGACCGACGCCATCGTGCACGTCGTGCGCTGCTTCGCCGACGACAACGTGATCCACGTCTCGGGCAGCGTCGACCCGATCCGCGACATCGAGGTCATCGACACCGAGCTCGCGCTCGCCGACATGGCCACCGTCGAGAAGGCGCTCAATCGCTACAAGCGCCCTGCCGCCTCGGGCGACAAGGAAGCCAAGATCCTGGTCGCGGTGCTCGAGAAGTGCTTCGCCCAGCTAGACCAGGGCAAGCCGGTGCGCGCGCTGGACCTGTCGAAGGAAGAATGGGCTTCGCTCCGCCCCTTCTGCCTGATCACCGCCAAGCCGGTGCTGTATGCCGCCAACGTCGCCGAGGACGGCTTCGACAACAACCCGCATCTGGATGCGGTACGCGCCCACGCCGCGGCCGAAGGCGCCGAAGTCGTGGCCCTGTGTGCCGCGATCGAAGCCGAGATCGCTGACCTCGACGATGCCGACAAGAAGGATTTCCTCGCGTCCATGGGTCTCGACGAGCCCGGCCTCGACCGCCTGATCCGCGCCGGCTACACGCTGCTCGGCCTGCAGACCTACTTCACCGCCGGCGTGAAGGAAGTGCGGGCCTGGACCATCCACGTCGGCGACACCGCCCCGCAGGCCGCGGGCGTGATCCACACCGACTTCGAACGCGGCTTCATCCGCGCCCAGACCATCGCCTACGAGGATTTCATCCAGTACAAGGGCGAGGCCGGCGCCAAGGAAGCGGGCAAGATGCGCGCCGAAGGCAAGGAATACGTGGTGAAGGACGGCGACGTGCTGAACTTCCTGTTCAACGTCTGAACGCGGCCTGACCGAGCGCTGCACGACACGCCCCGCGGATCCCGAAGGACCGCGGGGCGTTCTGTTATCCGCGCCGCGCCAATCGGGATAGGGGCGGCCAGGTTACCTGACCGTTCCCCTCCCACACCACCCGGCATGCGGGTCCGCACCGGGCGGTTCGAGTCGTTGAGGTCATGAGAGCCGGGGCACACCGAGCCGATCAAAGTAGGCAACAGGCATTGCGCGGTTCAGCAGGAAGCGGCTGTTACGCCACCACCTTCGACTGTTCGCCGCCACCTGTCGAGCGTCCGTTTCCGAAGCGCCCAGAGCCTTCAATTCCCGGTACATCGTCGTACCCCGACGCCAGTGCTTGAGCTGCACCGCACGCAGCCGGTGTCGAATCCACTCGTCGAGTTCGCGGAACACCTTGGGTGTCTGCGCGAGCTGGAAGTACGCCTTCCAGCCCGGCATGTAGGCCCGCAGCCGTTCGGCAGTCTCGGTCAGGTTGCGCCCGCCCGAGCGACACGTGAATTGCCGGATGCGTTGCTTGAAGGCGTTGAGCGCCTTGTCGGCCACCCTGCACTTGACCTGTCCGCCTGGGCCGTACCAGAAGGCATAGCCCAGAAACTTGCGGCGCGAGGCCGGCGCGACGGCCGTCTTGGCGTCGTTCACCTTCAGGCGGAGTCGCTCGTAGAGCTTGGTCAGGCCCGCTAGCACCCGTTCGCCTGCACGGCGACTGCGCACATACACATTGCAGTCGTCGGCGTAGCGCACGAAGCGGTGCCCCCGCCGCTCCAGTTCCCGATCCACCTCGTCGAGCAGCACATTGGCCAGCAGCGGCGACAGCGGCCCGCCTTCCGGCGTGCCCTCAAACCGCTCCATGACCACGCCGCCACCCATGATCCCGGCCACGAGGTAACAACGGATCAGCCGCAGCACGGCCTTGTCCTCGATTCGCCTCGCCAGGCGTTCCATCAGGATGTCGTGATTGACCCGGTCGAAGAACTTCTCCAAATCCACATCGACCACCACCCGGTAACCGTCCTGCACGTAGCGCTGTGCATCGAGCACCGCGTCGTGCGCACGGCGTCCCGGGCGAAAGCCATAGCTATGGTCAGAGAACGTCGGATCAATCCTGGGCTGCAAGACTTGCAGCAGGGCTTGCTGGATCAGCCGATCCGTCACCGTCGGAATCCCCAGTTCGCGCACCCCGCCATCGGACTTCGGGATCTGGACGCGGCGCACCGGAGAAGGCCGGTAGCTGCCATCCAGCAAGGACTCCCGAATCCGAGGCCAGTGCGCTCTCAGGTAGGCCGCCGTCTCGGCGATCGACAACCCATCCACCCCAGCACTGCCGCGATTGGATTTGACGCGTTTCCACGCCGCCTCCATGTTCGCTTTCGCGAGCGCCTGAAGAAGCAGGCCATCTCGCCCCGGGCTTCCGGTTTCATGCCGCGCCGTCCGTGCTTCATCACGCACCGCTTCGGGATCGGCTTCACCTCGCCCTCCCGCGTTGCGCCCCGGCCTCCCGAGCTTCTGATGCATTGCACGTCCGAGCGACACGGCCTTCGGCCCTCCTACTCGTTCGGCCCTTCCCCGGCGGTCTCCAGCCTCAACGGCCCTACCACCAAGTACTACAGCCTCTGCTGACTTCTCGCTCCGGCTCAGCACCGTCGCCCTTTCAGGCATAAGGCGAGATCTCCCCAGGTAAGAACGCACTCCTTCGCTGCACAACCGCCGGATCTACGCCACTTCGCCTTGATCACGAGAGCTTCCCGATTACGTGCTCGCTCGCCCTGCTCCGCAGCGCCTTCTATCCGATTCTTGTCCATCGGCTCGCAGCTTATGCTCCACGCTTCCTTCCCACGCTCGGTCACCCTCACGCAGTTGCGCTTCACTTCGTTCGCTGTGATCAACTTACGGCGGGACTTCCACCCGCAGGAGTGCGCCCATGCTGGGCGCACACGAAAAAGGCCTCCCTCTATCGAGGAAGGCCCAAGTCCCTCACACCCAAAAGCTAGGGCGCGTCAGCTGCGCAGCTTGCGACGCCCGGCGCCCAGGCCCAGCAGACCGATACCGAGCAGGGCAAGCACACCCGGTTCCGGAACCGGCGTGGGCGGGATGTTGATGATGTTGACCAGCGCCAGTTCCTCGCCGCCGGAATCCAGACCCGTCATGCGCAGCTGGAAGTACAGCTGGTAATCATCGTTGTAGTTACGCAGATCGAGGGTCGGCGCGTAGGCGAAGAAGTCGGGCTTGCCGCTGCCGACGTTGTTGTCGACGTTCATCGTGCACAGACCGCTCAAATCGCAGTTCGGGTTGCCCGGATCAAACCAGGTGACTTCAACCTCGGGAAGCGCCGGCACGAACGAATTCGGGTCGTACGCCGAGTTGAAGATGTTGTCGAAGGCGAAGGTATCGATGACGGTCTTGCCGATGATCTTGCCATCCTCGTCACGCACGACGTCGGTCACGATCTCGAACACGCCGTTCAGCGACAGCAGGTTCTTGGCCGTGTTGTTCAGGTCGAACGAGAACACCGGCGAGTAACTGCCTTCGCCCAGGAAGTTCTTGAGGTCGCCCACGGTCACGACCGCGTCGAACGGCCATTCGCCCATGTAGAGCGTGTCGTTCTTCGGTGTCTGGTCACCGTCCGGCGAGGGTGCATGATTGTCGCCGGTGCCACCAGTGGCCGGCGGCAACGGAAGGTTATTCGAGTTGTTGAACGAGAACAGTTTGACGATCTGTCCGGAACCGAAGGACGGCAGGCTGTCCCACTCCGAGAACTCCGTATAGCCGTAGCTCGAAAGCTGAGTCAGGGCATTGACCGAGTAGGAGATGTAGTCGTCGTGCTGGCTGGCAACGTACACCTTCGCACCGGTCGAGGTCGTCACGCACAGCAGGTTGGCAAGGTTCGGGTCGGCAAAACCACAGCTCGACACCGGCGGCAGTGACAGCGCATGCGCCGCACCCGGGCCCATGAACGTACCTGCAAGCAGGGCCGTGGCGCACAGGGTTCTTGTGATTTTTTTCATTTCGGGCTCCTTGAACAGGTACTGCTTCTGTCAAAGCAAACCCCATGCCAGATCTGATTTGAATATTTTTCTCCTTATTCAACAGCAGCTTAGTTGAAAAGTGCGTAAAACACCCAAAGTGTGCAATTCTCGAATGTAAAGAAATCCGACAAAACACTGCGTGACGGATGGGGCGACTGCAGCATCCAGGACTCTCGATGTCACACCTTCGATTTGGCGAACATCGAACGCACCGAGCACGGTATGCCAGATACCACCCGGCGGCGGGCGGGACGTCTACCTCAGCACGGTCCGCAGCAGCGCGCGGACCCAGGGCCAGCGGCTCAGCACCAAGGCGGAAAAAATCAGCGCGCAGCCGACGAACTGCAGGTTGCTCATGCGCTCGCCGTACCACCAGGCGGCCAGCATCGCGGTCCACATCGGCTCCAGCATCAGGATGACTGCGGCATGGCTGGGTGTGGTCAGGCTCTGGCCGTAGAGCTGGGTGAAGAAGCGCAAGGTGGTGGCGATCAGCGCGCTGGCGAGCACCCACCCCAGCACCGGCGTCGCCACCGCCTCGGGCCAGGTTTCCAGCAGGGCCGATAGCGGCAGCATCAGGATGCCGACCATCATCACCTGCACCGTGCTCAGCGCCAGCGGCGACACATTGCGCACCACGCGACCATTGAGGTTGATCAGCACGGCAAACACCAGCGCCGCCGCGAGGAAGAACCACTGGCTGGGTTCGAAGCGAAAGCCGTGCTCCAGCGACAGGCACGCGAAACCCGTCAGCGCGAGCGGCATCGCCACCCAGGCGATCCGCGGCGGATGCTCCCGGAAGAACACGCGCGCGACAACCGGCACCAACACCACCCCCAGGGCGGAGATGAACGCCCCCTCGCCCAGGTGCGTAGCGTGCTGCAGGCCGCTGATCCACAGCGCCATCGCCAGCGCAAACAGCGCGCCCACGACGAATGATCCCCGCCAGCCGGCACGGTCGAGCACGCGCAGTTGCGGCCAGCTGAAGGCGGCCAGTACCACCCCTGCGAGCAGAAAGCGGATGCCCACGAACAGCAAGGGCGGCAGACCGACGAGCGATTCCTTGGAGAAAATCCAGCCCGCGGCAGCGACCAGCGTGGCAAATACAAGCAGCAGATCCGCCTTGAGCGGATGACGAACATCGGACATTCGGGGACTCAGGCGCCGGCCGGCGGACGGGCGAGCTTGCGCTGCAAGGTGCGGCGATGCATCTGCAGCGCACGCGCCGTGGCGGAGATGTTGCCCTCGTGTTCGGCCAGCACGCGCTGGATGTGCTCCCACTCCAGGCGGTCGACCGACAGCGGCGCATCGGGCGCACGGTCGTCGATGACCACGTCCTCGGCGCGCAGGGCCTTGATGATGGCGTCGACTTCGGCCGGCTTGGCCAGGTACTGGATGGCGCCGAGCTTCACCGCATCGACCGCGGTGGCGATGCTTGCGTAACCGGTCAGCACCAGGATGCGCGCCCCCGGGCTGGCCTCGAGCAGCGGACGGATCAGTTTCAATCCGGATTCGCCCCCGATGTTCAGGTCGAGCACGATGAACTCGGGCGCATGATCCTGCGCCAGTTCCAGCGCGCCCTCGCTGTCGGTCGCACCATAGGTGTCGAAGCCGCGTTGCGCGAGCGCCCGAACCAGCACACGGTTGAAGGCGGGATCGTCATCGACGACGAGCAGGGTCGGAGCATGTTCGACGGTCATTCGGCACTCGAGCGGAGCGGCAGGACAAGGCGTGCAATGGTGCCACCGCCCGGACGCGAATGGAACGACAGTTGCCCGCCATGATGTTCGACGGCCGCATGCGCCAGCATCAATCCCACGCCCATGCCCGACGAATGGCTGCCCAGCGGCGCATGCCGCGCCGCCGCCACGCGCTCGGCAGACAGCCCGGGACCGCGGTCCGCCACCTCGACATGCAGCGTCGCGTCCGCCAGCCACGCGCGCACCTCCACCGCCTGCGCGGCGTGTCCGGCGGCGGCATTGGCATTGGCGGCGTTGTCGATGAGGTTCTGCAGCCCTTCGCCCAGGCTGGCGTCTGCGACGATGCCGTGCAGTGCCAGCTCGGGCGAAACATCGAGCCGCAGCGCTGCCGCCGGCCGCAGGCGCTGCCAGCGCGCAACGCACTCGCGCAGCCAGGCCGCCGCCGCCGCCTGCCCGCCGCCCTCGGCACGCTGCTGCCCGGTTTCCTGCGTCAGGCTGTTGAGGAGGTCGCGGCAATGATCGATCTGCTCGCGCATCAGCGCCACGTCGTCCTCGACCTCGGCCGGCAGGTCCGTGCGGCGCGCCATCTCGTCCGCCACGATGCGCAGGGTGCCGAGCGGGGTGCCCAGTCGATGGGCGGCGCCTGCCGCCAGATTACCCAGGCCGACCACGTAGGCGTCACGTGCGCGCGCCGCCTGCGCCTGCGCCAGCGCCGCCTCGCCCCTGGCGATGGCCGCGTTCAGGCGGACGATGAACCACACGACGGTGACGGCAGCCAGCGCGAAGCTGGCCCACATGCCGGCCAGGTGCCAGAACATGGCGGACGCCGCGTCAGCCAGACGGACCGGATGGTGGAACTCCCACAGCAGGGCGTAGACGCCGACGGCCACCGCGGCCAGCGCCCAGGCCTGGCGCGACGGCAGGATGGACGCACCGACGGCGACGACGGGCAACAGCAGCGAGATGGCGGGATTGGTCACGCCGCCGCCGAAGTACAGGAAGGCCCCCCAGGCGACGAGGTCGAGCACGAGCTGCACGAACGCGCCGCCACGACCGTCGAGCCAGCGTGCCAGCCCCCCCTGCAGCGCCAGGTTCACCGCAGCCAGCGCCAGCGCCACACCGAGCAGGGGCTGTGCGGGATGCCCGGGCGCCAGCAGTGGAAACGCGATCACTGCCATCGCCACCATGGCCGCGACGGAGAACCAGCGCAACTGGATCAGTCGGGACCGATCGACACGCAGGGCGGCGATCTCGGCGACGGCGAAACGCGGCCCGCCGGGGCCATCGGCTCGGTGACTGGACGGTCCGTCGGGTGGGGCCGGTGGCGGGTGCATGCTGATCAGATCCTCTGATGGGTCGCGCAGATGGCTTTCCAAGGGAATGTCCGCGTCTTTAACCAAGATCAAGGTTTGCGCAAGCAGGCAGACCTAGAGTGCACCTGCGACAAAACGCCACAGGACATTTTGTCACAGGCATCCGCCTACCCTGCGCCACGGCGCACGAACCCCGGATGACTGGACGAACACCGATCACGTCAGTAACGGGAGCGAAAGATCATGAACGAAGACGCCAAGATGAACCAGGTCGACGCGATGCCCGACCCGAGCCGCCGCAAGTTTCTGAATTCGGCTGCGCTGGCCGGCCTGGCCGGTGCCGGCCTGTCTGTCGGCCTGTCGGCCTGCAACAAGGACGCGCCCGCGCCTGCTGCAGCCCCCGCTGCCGCCCCCGCACCCGCCGCGGCGGCGAAAGCGGTCCACGACTCGGTGCACCTGAAGCCGGGCGAGCTCGACACCTACTACGGCCTCTGGAGCGGCGGCCACACCGGCGACTTCCGCGTCCTCGGCCTGCCCTCGGGCCGCGAACTGCACCGCGTGCCCTGCTTCGTTCCCGACGCGCTGGTCGGCTGGGGCATCACCAACGAGTCGAAGGCGGTCATGGGCACCAAGCCCGACGGCAGCCTGCGCTACACCGTCGGTGACACCCACCACACCCACGCCTCCTACAAGGACGGCAACTACGACGGCCGCTACGCCTGGATCAACGACAAGATCAACAGCCGCATCGCCCGCATCCGCCTCGACTACCTGATCTGCGACAAGATCACCGAGCTGCCCAACGTGCAGGGCTTCCACGGCATCTTCCCGGACAAGCGCGATCCGGTCGATCCCGCGATCAACTACACCACGCGCGTGTTCTGCGGCGCCGAGTTCCACACTCCGCTGCCCAACGACGGCCGTGACGTCAACGCGCCGGAACAGTACCGCGCCCTCTTCAGCTGCGTCGACGCCGAGAGCATGGAAGTGCGCTGGCAGGTGCTCATCGACGGCAACTGCGACCTCGTCGCCACGTCGTTCGACGGCAAGCTGGCCGCCTCGAACCAGTACAACACCGAGGGCGGTTACCACTACGAAGGCATGATGTCGGCCGAACGCGACGCCTGCATCTTCTTCAACATCGCCCGCATCGAGCAGGCCGTGAAGGACGGCAAGTTCAAGACCTTCGGTGCATCGAAGGTGCCGGTGGTCGACGGTACCAAGGCCTCGAACGCCGATCCCGCCACCGCCCTCGTCGCCTACGTGACCGTGCCGAAGAACCCGCACGGCGTGAATGCCAGCCCGGACGGCAAGTACTTCATCTGCGCCGGCAAGCTGTCGCCCACGGCGACCGTCATCGAGCTGGCCAAGGTGCTCGAATGGTTCGACGGCAAGCTCGACGACCTGGACAAGGCCATCGTCGCCGAAGTCGAGATCGGCCTCGGCCCCCTGCACACCGCCTTCGACGGCCGCGGCAACGCCTACACCACGCTGTTCCTGGACAGCCAGATCGTGAAGTGGAACGTCGATGCTGCCATCAAGTTCCACGCCGGCGACAAGAACGCGCAGTACGTGGTCGACCGCCTCGACGTGCATTACCAGCCGGGCCACATCAACGCCTCGCAATCGGAAACCATGTTCGCCGACGGCAAGTGGCTGTGCGTGGGCTGCAAGTTCTCGAAGGACCGCTTCCTGCCGGTCGGCCCGCTGCACGCCGAAACCGAGCAGCTGGTCGACATCTCGGGCGAGAAGATGGTGCTGATGGCCGACCACCCGGTCCGCCCCGAGCCGCACGACTTCATCATCTTCAAGCGCGAGCTGCTGCAGCCCAAGCAGGTGTACGACATCAACGAGTTCCCGCTCGCGGTCAAGGATCCGAAGGAAGCCGGGGTGTTCCGCGACGGCAACAAGGTCACGGTCAAGATCACTTCGCTGGCCCCGGCCTTCGAGCCACGCGAGTTCAAGCTCAAGGTCGGCGACGAAGTCACCATCATCCTGACCAACCTGGACAAGATCGAGGACCTGACGCACGGCTTCGCCATCCCGAAGTACAACGTCAACTTCATCTGCAACCCGCAGGAAACCAAGTCGGTGACCTTCAAGGCGGACAAGCCGGGCGTGTTCTGGTGCTACTGCACGCACTTCTGCCATGCCCTGCACCTCGAGATGCGCAGCCGCATGATCGTCGAGGCGTGAGTCAGACGAAGTAGCACTGCATGACAACAGGGGGCGACGAGCCCCCTGTTGCTTTTTGGGCGGATGGCATCGACGGCCACGGCAAATTGATACGAAACAAATACATCACCGCCCCGCTTTTCTAGACTCCATCGTAATTTCCTTATGGAGCGCGCCATGAAGTTGTTGTCCGCACTGTGCGGCGCCCTGTCCTCGCTGATCCTTGCCGCCGCGCTGGCAACGACGGCGACGCCGGCCACGGCCCAGACCGCCTACGAGGCCGCCCTGCCGGCCGAACTGAGCACCTCTCCAGCCCTCTGCAACTACGTCCCGTGTGCCGACGTGCTGCCGGGCGCCACCTCATTCTCCGAACGCAAGGGCCAGCCGCCCTACGTCGAGGCCTATGCCGAGGAGGGCGGACAGCGCAAGCTCGTCGGCTACGTCATGCTGTCGACCGACATCACCGACACCCCCGCCTACTCGGGCAAGCCGGTCGTCACGCTGATCGGCATGAATACCGAGGGACGCTTCGTCGGCGTGAAGATCCTCAAGCATTCCGAGCCGATCCTGCTGCTGGGCATCCCCGAAAGCGCGCTGATCGCCTTCAACAACCAGTACCTCGGCAAGTTCGTCGGCGACAACATCGAGATCGGCCGCTCCCGCCCGGAAGAGGAGATCATCGGCCTGGATGCGATTTCCGGCGCAACCGTCACCGTCATCGCCCAGAACCAGGTGATGATGACCTCGGGCGCCGCGGTGGCGCGTCAGGTCGGCATTCTCGAGCCGACGATCCGGCCGCAGGCGAAGTTCGTCGATTCCGGCCGCACGCTCGACTGGGCCACGCTGGTGGCCGAAGGTGCGGTCCGCAACCTGAAGGTGGCGACCGAGCAGGTCGGCCTGCCACGTAGCGCCACCCCGTTCATCGACCTGTGGTTCGGCTACCTCAACCATCCGGAGATCGGACGCTCGATCCTGGGCGAGAGCGGCTGGCGCGCACTGATGGCCCGGCTGGGCGAAGGCGAGCACGCCCTGTTCGTGATCCGCACCGCCGGCGACGAGTCCTTCAAGGGCTCCGGGTTCGTGCGCGGCGGCATCTATGATCGCGTGCAGATCCGCCAGGGCCAGGACGCCTTCACCTTCCGCGACCTCGACTACCTCAACCTGTACGGCATCAACGCCGCCGGCGCGCCGGGCTTCAACGAATCGGCAATCTTCATCGTGCGCTCGCCCGCCTTCTCCGGCGCCTTCCCGTGGAAGTTCATCTTCCTCGGCAACCGCGTGGACCGCGAGACCGGCGCACGGACCTTCGTGAACTTCGACACCGAATACTGGCTGGCGGACCGCCATCTGGACGGCGGCCGGCCGAAGGTGGTCAAGCCCGACGCGCCATGGGTGAAGGTCTGGAAGTCGCGCGCGCTCGAGATCGGCCTGTTCGCCGCGCTGCTCGTCGCCGTGGCCGTGGTCTATGCGAACCGCGATGCGCTGACCCGCCGCTCGACGCGCAAGAACAAGTGGCCGGTCAACGCCTTCAAGTACACCTTCTGGGTGATCAGCATCGGCTTCGTCGGCTTCGGCCTGCTCGCCCAGCCCTCGATCACCCAGGTGCTGACCTGGTTCCATTCGCTGCTGTTCCAGTGGCAGTGGGAGCTGTTCCTCACCGATCCCTTCATCTTCCTGTTCTGGATCTTCATCATCCTCACCACCTTCGTGTGGGGCCGCGGTCTGTTCTGCGGCTGGATGTGCCCCTTCGGCTCGCTGTCCGAGCTGATCTACAAGGTCGCCGGCGCCATCGGCCTGAAGCGCTTCCAGTTCGCCCTGCCGATGAAGTGGCACAACCGCCTGAAGTGGATCAAGTACGGCGTGTTCTTCGCCCTGCTGGCGGTGTCGGTGTTCTCGATGGGGCTGGCGGAGATGCTCGCCGAGGTGGAGCCGTTCAAGACCACCTTCCTCGTCGGCATGTTCAACCGCGCCTGGCCCTACACCCTGTTCGTGGCGGTGCTGCTCGGCCTGTCGATCTTCATCGAGCGGCCGTTCTGCAAGTACCTGTGTCCGCTCGGCGCCTCGCTCGCGATGCCGTCGACCTTCCGCTGGTTCGGCCTCAAGCGCAAGCAGGAGTGCAACAGCTGCAAGGCCTGCGCGGTCGGCTGCGGCTCGCTGGCGATCGACGAGCACGGTCGCATCGATCACCGCGAATGCATGCACTGCCTCGACTGCATGATCCTGTACACCGACGAGCACGCCTGCCCGCCGCTGGCACAGGAACGCAAGCGCCGCACGAAGGCCGGCCTGCCGCTCACGCCGATCGGCAAGGACGGCTACTACATCCCGATCAAGCCCGCGCCGGCCGCCAAGGCCTGAGCGCCGCCACATCGACGAGGAGCGCATCATGATCGACCCCCGCAGCATGACCGAACCGGTGACCCCGCCCTATGCCGGCGGCGGCGCCCTGGCGCGCATCGGCGCCGAGATCTGGGACCACCTGTGGCCCTGGAGCCGCAGCGGCTTCCAGCGCCAGCGCGCGATCCAGGCGGCCGGCCTGGCGCTCGCGCTCGCCGCCACCGTCGCCTGGGTGCTGGCGGCGATGGGCAACCTGACCCCCGGCGCGATCATCGGCTGGTGGTTCGGCTGGAGCGTGTTCGAGGTGGTCGTGCGCCTCGGCTCCAAGCCCTATGTGAAGGAGGGCCCGTGGTGGGGTCAGCGCTACCGCAAGGCCAGCCCGATGGACATGATCTGCTATGTCGGCTTCAAGAACCTGCTGATCGGCGCCACGCTGTTCCTGGTGCTGAAGAGCCTGGGGTTCATCCAGCTCTGAGGCGCCGGCATTCCGCTCGCGCACGGCGCCGCCCCCAGAGGCGGCGCCGTGCTTTCAACCGCGCGGGTTCGCGCCCGAAGCGCTTCACCTAGATCAAGTACCGATGCGACATTACGCCGCATACTGTGCACCAATGTCCAACGCGTCTCGTGCAATGCACCGTTCCTTCCGCCTTCTTCGCACCCTTGCCGCCGCAATGCTGATCGCGGCGCTGGCCGGTCCGGCTGCGGCTGCGGTGTGGCAGATCAAGGCCGGCGAGTCCATCCAGGCGGCGATCGACCGCGCCGCCCCGGGCGACACCCTTGAGATCGAGCGCGCCCGCTATGTCGAAAACCTGCTGATCACCAAGCCGCTGACCCTGCGCGGCCTCGACCGCCCGACGATTTCCGGCGGCCTGCGCGGCGACACGATCCGCATCAAGGCCGAGCGCGTCACGATCGAAGGCCTGATCATCGCCGACTCCGGTGCCAGCCTGCGCGAACAGAACGCGGGCATCTACGTCTGGCCGGGCTCGCACCATACGGTGGTGCGCAACTGCGACTTCTCCTACACGCTGTTCGGGCTGTGGATCGAGCAGTCGAACGACGTGCTGATCGAAGGCAACCTGATCACCGGCAAGCGCGAGCTGCAGTCGTCGCAGCGCGGCAACGGCATCCAGCTCTACAACACCCGGCGCGCGCAGATCATCGGCAACAACATCAGCTTCGTGCGTGACGCCCTGTACGTCGATGTCTCGCATGACGCGGTGTTCCGCAACAACCGCCTGCACCACAGCCGTTACGGCACGCATTACATGAATGCCTACGACAACCTGTGGGAAGGGAACGACAGCTGGATGAACCGCGGCGGGCTGGCGCTGATGGAAGTGCGCCGCCTCACCGTGCGCAACAACCGCGCCTGGGCCAATTCGGACCACGGCATCATGCTGCGCACGATCCAGGACTCGGTGATCGAGAACAACGTCGTCGCCGGCAACCAGCGCGGCTTCTTCATCTATGACGCCGAATACAACGTCCTGCGAGGCAATGCCGTGATCGACAACCTGGTCGGCGTGCATCTGTGGGCTGGCTCGAAGAACAACGAGGTCGAAGGCAACGACTTCATCGCCAACCGCGAGCAGGTGCGCTACGTCGGTGCCCGCGACATGCCCTGGGGTGTCAAGGAAGGCAACTACTGGAGCAACTACCTCGGCTGGGACCGCAACGGCGACGGCGCCGGCGACGTGCAGTACGAGGCCAACGACATGGTGGACCGCCTGTCCTGGCGCCACCCGATGATGAAGCTGCTGCTGGCAAGCCCGGCGGTGCAGACGCTGCGACTGGTGGGCCAGCAGTTCCCGCTGCTGCGCGCGCCGAGCATCGTCGACCCCAAGCCGCGCATGCAGCCGCACAACCCCGACTGGAGCCAATGGCGTGGCCGATACTTCCCCCGCTCCTAAGCACCCGCAGGCAGGCATGAAGCCGGTGATCGTCGCCCGCGGCGTGCGCAAGCACTACGGCAGCATCCATGCGGTCGACGGCGTCGACCTCGAGGTGCAGGAAGGCGAGCTGTTCGGCCTCATCGGCCACAACGGCGCCGGCAAGAGCACGATGTTCAAGATGATGCTCGGCCTCATCCCGCTCACCGGCGGCGAGATCCGCATCGACGGCGCACCGGTCGGCGGCTCGGGCGGCGACTTCCGCACGGTGCGGCGCAAGATCGGCTACCTGCCCGAGAACGTCGTGCTCTACGACAATCTCACCGGCCTGGAAACCCTGCACTTCTTCGCCAGGCTCAAGGGCGTGCCGGGCAAGGACAACCTCGCCCTGCTCGAACGCGTGGGCCTGATCCATGCCGCGAAGCGCCGCGTGCGCGAGTACTCCAAGGGCATGCGCCAGCGTCTCGGCTTTGCCCAGGCCCTGCTCGGCAAGCCGCGCATCCTGTTCCTCGACGAACCCACGACGGGCCTCGACCCCGAGGCGATCCGCGGCTTCTACGCCATCCTGCGGCAGTTGAAGAGCGAGGGCGTGACCATGGTCATCACCTCGCACATCCTGGCCGAAATCCAGGAACGGGTGGACCGCCTGGCCATCATGGCCGCCGGCAAGGTGCAGGCCACCGGCACGGTGCAGGCACTGCGCGAGCAGATGGACCTGCCGCTGTGGTTCAGCGTGCGCGTCGATCCGGCCGACTTCGAGGCGGTGCGCGCCGCATTGGGCCACCTGCCGGTGGGCGCGATCGAGGCGCGCGACGGACACATCGCGGTGCAGTGCCAGCGCGACGCCAAAATGGCGGTGATCGCCGCCCTGGCCACGCTGGACGGCAAGGTGCGCGACCTCACCGTGCGCGAACCCTCGCTCGAAGACGTGTTCTTCGGCTTCTCCGACTAAGGGGCGGACCATGGAGTTTTCGCAGATCGCCGCCATCGCCGGCAAGGAATTCTGGGACCGCATCCGCAACCGCTGGGTGCTGGCCGTGGCGCTGGTGTTCACCGCCTTCGCGCTGTCGATCGCCTATTTCGGCGCCGCACAGCAGGGCACGGTGGGCTTCCGCTCCATCGAGGTCACCATCGCCAGCCTCGTCAGCCTGGTCATCTACCTGATCCCACTGATCGCGCTGGTGCTGGGTTTCGATGCCATCGTCGGCGAACGCGAACGCGGCTCGCTCGACCTGCTGCTGTCGATGCCCATCACCCGCCTCGAACTGCTGCTCGGCAAGTACCTCGGGCTGGCCGGCGCGCTGACCTTCTCCACCGTCGCCGGCTTCGGTCTGGTCGGCGTCGTGCTGTCGGCCCAGCTCGATCTCAACGCGCTGTTCCACTACGTCGGCTTCATGCTCAGCTCGGTGCTGCTGGGCTGCGCCTTCCTGAGCCTGGCGGTGATGCTGTCGGTGTTCGCCGCCGACCGCACCCGCGCCTCGGGCCTGGCGATCGCGATGTGGTTCTTCTTCGTGCTGATCTTCGACCTGCTGCTGCTGGGCGTGCTGGTCGTCACCGCCGGCCAGTGGGGTGGCGAGGCCCTGCCCTACCTGCTGCTCCTGAACCCGGCCGACGTCTTCCGCATCCTCAACATCTTTTCGCTGGAAGACGTGCGCACGCTGTATGGCCTGGCCACCGTCTTCCCGCCCGCGCTGGCCCAACCCTGGCTGCTGGGGCTGGTGATGGCGGGCTGGATCGTCGTCCCGCTGGCGGTCGCCGCCTGGCGCTTCCGCCTGGGCGCGGGCCGCGCGTAATCGAACGGACTGGAGACTCTCCCGATGTGCACACACCATGGCTGCAAGCATTCTCCCTTCGACCGACGCCGCTTCCTCATCGCCGGCGCCGCCACCGGCCTGCTCGCCGCCTGCGGCGCGCCGAGCGGCGGCAGCGGCTCGGTGGTGGCGCTCGAGATCGACCGCAGCACCAGCTGTTCGCTCGACGGCATGCTGCTCGGCGACTACCCCGGACCCAAGGCCCAGATCCACTACAGCGGCCTGTCGCAACCGGACTGGTTCTGCGACACGCTGGAGATGTTCAACGTCTACCTGAACCCCGAGCAGGCACGGCTCGTGACTGCACTGTTCGTGCAGGACATGGGCAAGACGGACTGGGACAAGCCGGTCGGCAACTGGATCGACGCGAAGAAGGCCTTTTACGTGCTCGGTTCGAAGCGCCTCGGCTCGATGGGGCCAACCGCTGCGTCGTTCTCCTCCCAGGCCGATGCCCAGGCCTTTGCCGCCCAGCACGGCGGCAAGGTGCTGAAGTTCGATGAGGTCACGCCCGACATGGCGAACCTGGACGGCGGCGCCCTCCACGACCAGACAATGTAAGGAACGCACCAGGACATGAATCCGATCTACGACGCATTGCCGCCCGACGCGGCGGCCGAACTGCAGCCCCTGTCGCGCCTGATCTACGAAGCCCGGGAGAACCGGCGTGCCGTGCTGCAGGCCGTCGGCGCCACCGACGAGCACGCGTTGCTGGCCCGCATCGTAGCGGGCGACATCGACGCGCATCCCGCGTACGAGCACTACCTCGCTGCGCGCATCCTCGCCGAGACCCACCAGGCGGCACGGACGGCGATGAGCGAGCGCCTGAAGGAGGTCAACGGCCAATGAACCTGCATCCAGCCATCCTCGAGCACGTCGCTCACGCGCACGGCGACCTGCTGGCCGCCCCGCCCCAGCTGAACCAGGACGCGCTGACCATCGGCTTGCGCAATGGCGTCACGCTGACGGTGCGCTATGCGGCATCCGACGCCTACTCGCTGCGCTGGCGCACCGGCATGACGGACGATGCCGCAGAACTCTGCATCGATACGGCCCCGACACACCCTCATCTGACGACGGCGCCGAACCATCTGCACTGCGCCGACGGCGCCGTGGTCGCCGACCCGGTCACCCGGATCGACGCCAGCCCGGAAGCCAACGTGTCGGCGCTGCTCGTCGCACTGGCGAGCGACCCGCTGCTGGGGGCATCGGCGTGACCGCCGCCGCCCGCACGCTGCTGCTCGGCTCCGCCGCGGCATGCGTCGTGGCGGCAGGCACGCTCTTCTGGCAGTACTCGGCGCGCCCGACGAGCGTCGCGTTCTCGCCCCCGGACGAGGATATCTGCATCGTCCCGCCCGCGCGCGCATCCGCCGCGCACCCCTACGACCCCGCCTCGGGACTGGCCATGTACGACGCCCGGCCAGTTCCCGCCGACGCCCGCTGCCCGGTATGCGGCATGTATCCGGCGCGCTTCCCGAAGTGGGCGGCACAGGTCATCTTCAAGGACGGCTCGGCGCATTTCTTCGATTCGCCGGTCGACCTCTTCATGTTCCTGGAAGAACCCGGACGCTTCGACGCCATCCACACCGCCGAGGATGCGGCCGCGATGTACGTCGCCGATTTCAGCAGCGGCACCTGGCTCGACGCACGCCAGGCCGCCTTCGTGATCGACTCCGGGGCGCGCGGGCCGATGCGCGGGCCCGACCTGCCGGCCTTTGCCGACCTTGCTGCTGCGCAGCGCTTCGTCACCGAGCATGGCGGCCGCGCCCTCGCGTTTCCCGAGGTCGACCGCCGCGTGATGAATGGCCTGCGCAGTTCGACCCACTCCGGCCATACCCACTGAAGCACGCCCGACATCGGGTCCCGTTAACGAAGGACGGAGGCTCTCGCCTCCGTCTCGATTGCTGCGGAACGCGCTGCGGGCTTACTGCGACTTCGCCACCATGAAGTCGACCGCGGCCTTGACGTCGTCGTCGCTCAGCGTCGCCGCGCCGCCACGGGCCGGCATCATGCCCTTGGCGCCGGTAAAGCCCTCAATGGCGTGCTTGTACAGCGTGTCCTTGCCTTGCGCGATGCGGGGGGCCCACTCGTCCTTGTTGCCGGGCAAGGGCGCACCGGCAACGCCGGCGGCGTGGCAGAGTGCGCAGGTCTTCTTGTAGATGCTCTCACCCGCGGCATTGGCCGGCGCTGCGGCAACCGGAGCCGGAGCCGCAGGTGCAGGTGCCGCCGCAGGCGCGGCGGCCGTAGGCGCCGGCGCGGAGCCTGCCGAACTGCCCGAATCCTGCCCGCCACAGGCAGCGAGCAGGACGGAAAGCACGGAGGCGAGGATTAGCGGGGTCTTTTTCATGGGAACTCTCCAGTCGTATGGGGCAGACGATGCGTGACGGACAACGACGCTTCGAACTTGACCCGATGCTACCCGCCCGGTGCCGGGTAGTGGATTGACAGGAATCAATTCCCCCCCGGCAAGCGTCTCGAAATGCAAACCGCTCCACCCCGTGCCGCTCGAGGGCAATTGATGCAGAATCCCACCCATCGCGCGGAGCTGGCACCATCGGCTTCCGCCCAATCGGCTTTCACACCTCACCGCCCACCCGTTTGCTCACGTGACCGTTTCAGCCCCCCTGGCGTCGCGCCCGCCCACTGGCCGCTTTGCCCCCTCACCCAGCGGCCCCCTGCATTTCGGCTCGCTGGTGGCGGCCGCAGGCAGCTACCTGGATGCGCGCAGCCGTGGCGGCCGCTGGCTGCTGCGGATCGAGGACGTAGACACGCCACGCACGGTGGAGGGCGCCGCTAACGGCCTCATCGCCACGCTGGCACGCCTCGGCTTCGAGTGGGACGGCGACATCGTCTGGCAAAGCCGTCGCACCGCGGCCTACGCCGCCGCCCTCGAGCGCCTGAAGGCTGCCGGCCACGCCTTTGCCTGTGCCTGCACCCGGCGCGAGATGGCCGACTCCGCACTGACGCGCGATGGCTCGCGCCGCTATCCCGGCACCTGCCGCAACGGCCTGCCACCCGGTCGCAGCGCGCGGGCCTGGCGCGTACGCGCCGACGGCGTCGTCGCCTTCGACGACGCCGTCCAGGGGCCTCAGCGCGAGGATCTCGCGCAGGACTCGGGCGACTACGTGGTGCTGCGCGCGGACGGCCTGTTCGCCTACCAGCTCGCCGTGGTCGTCGACGACGCCGACGCCGGCGTCACGCACGTGGTGCGCGGTGCCGACCTGCTCGATTCGACTGCGCGCCAGATTCACCTGCAACAGCTGCTCGGCTTCCCGCAGCCCGCCTATGCGCACCTGCCGGTGGCAACCAACGCGGCCGGCGAGAAGCTCTCCAAGCAGACCCTGGCCCGCGCGGTCGACGCACATCCACCCGCGGGGGCGCTGGTCGCGGCCTTGCGCTTCCTCGGCCAGGCCCCGCCTGCCGGACTCGACCGCGCAGCGCTCACCGAAGTATGGAGCTGGGCGCTGCACCACTGGCGGCTCGCCGCCGTCCCGCGCTGCCGCCATGCGCCAGCCCCCGACATCGACTGAGGAGTCCCATGCACATCAACGACATCAGCGCAGACCGCGCCGCCACCCGCGCCCTGTTGCAGGACACGCGGACCATCGCCATCGTCGGCCTGTCGCCCAACCCGCAGCGGCCGAGCAACGAGGTCGCGCGCTACCTGCGCGCCGCCGGCTACACGATCATCCCGGTCAATCCGGCCTGCGACCAGGTGCTTGGGGAAAAGTGCTACGCCAGCCTGCGCGAGATCCCGGGCCCGGTGGACCTGGTCGACGTGTTCCGCCGCCCCGAGGACGTGATGCCGATCGTCGACGACGCGATCGCCATCGGCGCACGCGGCCTGTGGCTGCAGCTGGGCGTGATCGCACCCGAGGCGGCACGACGCGCCGCCGACGCCGGGTTGAAAGTGGTGATGGACCGCTGCACCAAGGTCGAGCACGCCGTCCTGATCGGGCGCTGAGGGCACGCCGTCGGCAGACTCAGTGCTTGCCGCCGTAGCCGGCCAGGCCGATCGCGAGGCGAACGAGCTGGTAGGAGACCCAGTTGAGCGCGCGCTGCAGCAGCGACAGGCGCTGCCAGTCGGCCGGACGCAGTTCGGTCGCGCCGCTGCAGATGGCACGCTCGAGACTGTCTCGCAATTGCCGGGCAAAGGCGCTGTCCTCGATCACGACATTGGCCTCGCGCGCCAGCAACAGGCTGAAGGCGTCGATGTTGCTCGACCCCACTGTTGTCCAGTAACCATCCACCACCGCCACTTTGGCGTGCAGGTGGCTTCGGTGGTACTCGAACAAGCGGATGCCACGCGCGAGGAAATACGAGTAGAGCGCGCGCGTGGCATAGCGCTGCATCGGATGATCTGCCACGCCCTGCAGCAGCAGCGTGATGCGCACCCCGCGCGCAGCCGCATCGGTCAAGGCCTGGCGGAAACGCCGCCCCGGAAAGAAGTAGGCGTTGGCGATCACGATCTCGTGGCGGGCGCGACCGATCGCCGACAGATAGGCGTCCTCGATCGCGTGACGAAAGCGCAGGTTGTCGCGCACGACGAAGGCGGCGCGGATGTCACCAACGACGGCCGTCTGCGCCGGCGCGATCAAGGGCGCATGCTGGCGACGGCGAAAGCTCGCCCACACCACCAGGCGCCACAGGCGGTGCACGGAGGCGACGATCTGTTCGAGCACCGGCCCCCGCACCTGCACCGCATAGTCGAAACGCGGATGCGGTACCGCCGCGCCGTGCTCGTAGTCGTCGATGATGTTGATGCCGCCGACAAAGGCCTCCCGGCCGTCGATCACCACGACCTTCCGGTGCAGCCGGCGCAGGCGGTGGCGACGCAGCGACAGCGGCCGCAGCTCGCGCCGGTAGATCAGCACCTGCACGCCCCGCTCGATCATCCGCGGCATCAGCTGGGCCACGAAGCTGCGCCCGCCGAAGCCGTCGACCATGACGCGCACCTCGACCCCGCGCGCCGCCGCGCGCTCGAGCGCATCGGCGACGCTGCGGCCGGTCTCGTCCGGCTCGAAGATGTAGGTCTGCAGGAAGATCTCGCGCTCGGCGCCGTCGATGGCGGCACGCAGCGCCGGGAAATACTGCTCGCCATTCTCCAGCAGCGTCAGGGCATTCCCTGGCAGCGGGCTGGGAATCAAGCCAGCGGCTCCAGTTCGGCCGTCAGGGCCGCATGGTCGGAGATCTGCGCCCAGGGCGCGCCGAAATGCACCTCGGCACGTCGCACACGGAAGCCGCGCACGTAGATGCGGTCGAGTCGGAAGAAGGGCAGCGCGCTCGGATAGCTGCGTGCCGGCCGCCCGCGGCCGCTGCCGAAGGCCTCGGTGAGACCAAGGCGATGCGCAAGCAGGTTGTCGGCGCGGTTGCGCCAGTCGTTGAAGTCGCCGGCGATGATGAGCGGCGCGCCGTCGGGCGCCAGACGCTCCATGCGCTCGGCCAGTGCCTCCATCTGCCGCCGGCGGCTGCCGCCGATCAGGCCGAGATGCACGCAGACACAATGCACCGGCACATCGAAACCGGGCAGCTCGATCTCGCAATGCAGCAGGCCGCGGCGCTCGAAGCGATGGTCGGACACGTCCTGGTTGGCCTGACTGAGGATGGCGTGGCGGCTGAGGATGGCGTTGCCGTGGTGGCCGTGGTCATACACCGCATTGCCGCCATAGGCGGTCTCGTGCCAGGCCTCTTCCGCCAGGAACTCATGCTGCGGCAGCGCCGGCCAGTTCGGATGGCGGTTGGGATGCACGAGGTGCAGGCCCTGCACCTCCTGCAGGAAGACGAGGTCGGAGTCCAGCGTGCGCAGGCGATCCCGCAGTTCATGCACCACCATGCGGCGGTTGAACTGCGAGAAGCCCTTGTGGATGTTGTAGCTGCAGATCCTCAGCGTCATGGCCGCCGGGCTCCGGGGTAGCGGCTCAGGACACCGCCAGCATGCGATCGAGGGCGATGCGCGCGAGTTCGGCCTCGTGCTGCGGCACCTTGATCTGGTTGACGACATTGCCTTCGGCAAGATTCTCGAGCGTCCATGCCAGATGCTGCGGGTCGATGCGCTGCATCGTCGAGCACATGCACACCGTGGGCGCCATGAACTGCACGACCTTGCCCTGCGGCTTCATCTCTTCGGCCAGGCGACTGACGAGGTTGAGCTCGGTGCCCACCAGCCAGTGCGTGTTTGCGGGTGCGGCCGCAATCGTGTTGATGATGTATTCGGTGGAACCGACGTAGTCGGACTTCTGGCACACCTCGAGGCTGCTCTCCGGGTGCGAGATCACGAGGCCCTGCGGGTTCTTCTCGCGCCAGCGGTCGATATGCACCGGCTGGAACATCTGGTGCACCGAGCAGTGCCCCTTCCACAGCAGGATCTTGGCCTTGCGGATCTGCTCGGGCGTCAGCCCGCCGTATTCGAGATCCGGGTCCCACACCACCATCTCGTCGAGCGGGATGCCCTTCTTGTAGCCGGTCCAGCGCCCCAGGTGCTGGTCGGGGAAGAACAGCACCTTCTCGCGCTTCGAGAACGCCCAGTCGAGGATGGTCGGCGCGTTGGTCGAGGTGCACACGATGCCGCCGTGCTCACCGCAGAAGGCCTTGAGATCGGCCGCCGAGTTGATGTAGGTGACCGGCGTGATCCGTTCGTCAGGCCGGTCGAGCACTTCGGCAAGTTCGCGCCAGCAGCGCTCGACCTTGGCCAGGTTGGCCATGTCGGCCATCGAACAGCCGGCGGCGAGGTCGGGCAGGATCGCGATCTGGCTCGGATTGGAGAGGATGTCGGCGACTTCGGCCATGAAATGCACGCCGCAGAACACGATGTACTCGGCGTCGGTCTGCGAGGCCAGGCGGGCGAGCTTGAGCGAGTCACCGGTGAGGTCGGCGTGCTGGTACACGTCTGCACGCTGGTAGTGGTGGCACAGCAGCACCGCCCGTTCGCCGAGGCGGGCGCGGGCGGCACGGATGCGCTCCTGCGCCTCGTTGTCGGCGAGCACGTTGAAGCGGTCGAAGCTGATGGTGGCTACTTGCATGATGCGAATCCGGCTCCTGTGGGGCGTTACCTTCGTATGTCGGACCGGCGGGCGCCTGGAGGGGTTCCGGCGTCGCTCCGGCCCGTGTTGTCGGGATGTGTCAGCCCTGATGCCAGGGCAGACCGGCGTGACGCCAGCCGCCGATGCGGTTGCGCTGGCCGTTGGCATCCCTGTCGCCCTCGAAGCCCTCGAGGACGTTGTAGCAGTTGCTGTAGCCGGCCTCGACGGCCGCACGCGCGGCACCGTCCGAGCGCGCACCGGAGCGGCACATGAACATGACAAGCGCCTCCGGATCGACCTGATGCCTGAGCTGGCTGACGAAGTTGGCGTTGCGCTGCATGCCCGGCCAAGAGGCCCACTCGATCTCCACCGCGTCGGGCACGCGCCCGACCCAGTCGAGTTCAGCGCGGGAGCGCACGTCGACGAGCCTGGCTCCGGGTGCAAGCTGCAGCACCTGCCACGCCTCGCCGGGCGTCAGCGCGCCCTGGTAGGGCACGTCGAGATTGAGCGCACGTTGCTGCGCGAGCGCAAGCAGATCTGACAAGGTTCCCATGCGGACATCCGTCTAGAATCCAATATTGACCGAAGTATAGCGCGTCCATCCCGCCCCCCTGCATGAACGACCCCGATCTGCCCCTCTCCGCCGCCCGTCCCTCACGCGTCCAGCACACCGACGAAGCCGTTCGCGGCCGCGACATCCAGCGCGCGACCATCGTCGCCATCATCACCAACGCCACCCTGTCGGTCGCGCAGGTGGCGATCGGCTTGTTCGCGAACGCGTTCAGCCTTGTTGCGGACGCCGCCCACACCCTGTCCGACCTGGTCACCGACCTGCTCGTGCTGCTGGCGGGCCGGCGTGGCGCGGACCCGGCCGACACCAATCACCCCTACGGCCACGGCCGCATCGAGACGGCAACGACGATGCTGCTCGGTGGCGTGCTTGCCGCGGTCGGCATCGGCTTTCTGTGGAGTTCGGGCCTGCGCCTGCAGAACATGGGCGCCCAGCCTGGGCTCCACCCGGCCGCGCTGGTCATGGCGCTGCTCACGCTGGCGGCCAAGGAAGGCCTGTTCCGCTTCACGCTCGCGGCCGCGCGGCGGCTCAACGCCCCCATGCTCGAGGCCAACGCATGGCACGCCCGCTCCGACGCGGCGTCGTCGCTGGTCGTCGCCGCCGGCATCGGCGGCAGCCTGGCCGGCTACCCCTTCCTCGAGCCACTCGCGGCAGCGGTCGTCGGCTTCCTGATCCTGCACATGGGCCTTCGCCTCGCCTGGAAGGCGGTGCGCGAACTGATCGACACCGGACTGTCGGAAGAGGAGCTCGCGCGCATCCGCCAGACCATCGAGCAGACGCCCGGCGTGATCGGACTGCACGACATGCGCACGCGGCGCATGGCGGACCGCGTGCTGTGCGACGCGCATGTCCAGGTCGCACCGAGGCTCACGGTGTCGGAAGGACACCGCGTGTCCGACGCGGTCTATCTGCGCGTACGCTCGGCGCATCCGGAAGTGCAGGACGTCCTGGTCCATATCGACCCGGAGGACGACGGCGATCTGCAGACGGTACCCCCGGGGCCGCTGCCCGAACGCGACGAGGTCGTCGCGATGGTGCATGCGCTGCTCGGCACCGACGCCGTCGAGCCCAAACGCATCCAGATCCACTACCTGGGCAACCGCGTCGATGTCGAGGTGCTGCTGCCTGCCGCCCTGCCACCCGACAGCGAGTCGGCGCTCCAGCGACGGCGGCAAGCCTGGCTGGCAGAGCACGCCCACTACCGTTCGATCAGCTTCTACGGCCAGTCCGCACCATAATGGTGCATTCAACGCATCAAACGCACCATAATGGTGCGTTCGCACAACCCCAAAGGCACCGCTTTCGCACATCCCCCTTGTGGCACAATGATCTGCAGGTGAAACAAGGGCTGGCACGCTTAGTGCTTTGTCTGAACCACGAAATTCACGCACTGGTGACCGCCGGTGCAAGACCGCTCGTTACAAACACCGCCTCATCTCACCAGGAGTGAAAATGAACGCTCAAGACGTCATGAAGATGATCCAGGAAAACGAAGTCCGCTTCGTGGACCTGCGCTTCACCGATACCCGCGGCAAGGAACACCACGTCGGCCTGCCTGTTTCGGCCTTCGAGGAAGAGCACTTCGAGCACGGCCACCCGTTCGACGGTTCGTCGCTGGCCGGCTGGAAGGGCATCCAGGCTTCCGACATGATCCTGATGCCGGAACCGAGCTCCGCCTACATCGACCCCTTCTTCGACGAGACCACGCTGGTCATCACCTGCGACGTCATCGAGCCGTCCGACGGCAAGGGCTACGACCGTGATCCGCGCTCGATCGCCAAGCGCGCCGAGGCCTACCTGAAGAGCACCGGCATCGGCGACACCGCCTACTTCGGCCCGGAACCCGAGTTCTTCATCTTCGACTCGGTCGAATGGTCGGTCGACATGTCCGGCGTGTACAGCAAGATCATCTCGGAAGAGGCCGCCTGGTCCACCGCCGACAAGTTCGAAGGCGGCAACACCGGCCACCGTCCGCGCGTCAAGGGCGGCTACTTCCCGGTGCCGCCGGTCGACAGCCTCAACGACGTGCGCGCCGCCATGGTGCTCGCGCTCGAAGCCTGCGGCGTGCCGGTCGAAGTGCACCACCACGAAGTGGCCAACGCGGGCCAGTGCGAGATCGGCACCAAGTTCAGCACGCTGACCAAGCGCGCCGACTGGACCCAGGTGCTGAAGTACATCGTGCACAACGTCGCCCACCAGTACGGCAAGACCGCCACCTTCATGCCCAAGCCCATCGTCGGTGACAATGGCTCCGGCATGCACGTGCACCAGTCGATCTGGAAGGACGGCCAGAACCTGTTCGCCGGCAACGGCTACGCCGGCCTGTCGGAGACCGCGCTGTACTACATCGGCGGCATCATCAAGCACGCCCGTGCGCTGAACGCCATCACCAACCCGGGTACCAACTCGTACAAGCGTCTGGTGCCGCACTACGAAGCCCCGACCAAGCTGGCCTACTCGGCCCGCAACCGTTCGGCCTCGATCCGCATCCCCTACGTCGCCAATCCGAAGGGTCGCCGCATCGAAGCGCGCTTCCCGGACCCCCTGGCCAACCCCTACCTGTGCTTCGCCGCACTGATGATGGCGGGCCTGGACGGCATCCAGAACAAGATCCACCCGGGCGACCCGGCCGACAAGAACCTGTACGACCTGCCGCCGGAAGAGGACGCGCTGATCCCGACCGTGTGCACCAGCCTCGAACAGGCGCTGGAGTACCTGGACAAGGATCGCGAGTTCCTGACCCGTGGCGGCGTGTTTTCCAACGACTTCATCGACGCCTACATCGCGCTGAAGCAGGAAGAAGTCGACCGCATGCGCATCACCACCCACCCGGTGGAGTTCGACATGTACTACAGCCTGTAATCCCCGGATTACTGCGCTCCCAGAAAAGGACGGGCATTGCCCGTCCTTTTTTTATCGGGTCTAATCGGGCTTCATACCGTCAGGATGGCGCAGGCCGGACCTTTCCGCCTGGCGCAGCAAGCCCGCGGACACGAACATGCGACTGTTTCGAATCCTCCCCCTGATCCTGCTGTTGGGTACCGTTCTTCCTGCGCAGGCCGAGGTGTACAAATGCACCGATGCCGAAGGCCGCATCACCTACACGAATGACCGCAACGTGGCGCGCGGCTGCAAGGCACTCGATACCGACCAGACAATCTCGACCGTGCCCGCGCCGGTCCGCCGCCCGGCCGCAGGCCCCGCCGCCAGCCCCGCCGGCACGCCGTCCGGCTTCCCGCGCGTGAGCCCGGCCGACCAGCGGGCCCGGGACGACTCCCGCCGCCAGGTCCTGGAAGCCGAACTGGCCACCGAAGAGGGCGCGCTGACCGCTGCCGAGCAGGCGCTTGCCGAACAGGAGTCGGTGCGCATGGGCGACGAACGCAACTACCAGAAGGTGCTCGACCGCCTGCAGCCCTTCAAGGACAAGGTCGAACTGCACAAGCGCAACATCGAAGCCCTGCGCCGGGAGATCTCGGGTCTGAGATAAGTCGCTGGCGCGCATCTTGCATGTCATCGGGAAGACAAACAGGACGCGCCCATGCCGAAGTCTCCGCCCCCTATCGCCACAGGCCCCTTCGCAGGCCTCGAGCTGCTGTCCTCCGCCGTCGTGCTGGTGGATGGCAAGCTCGTCATCCGTTACATCAATCCGGGCGCGGAAAACCTGTTTGCCATCAGCCAGCGTAAGCTGCTGGGCTTGCCGCTGAGCCGCCTGCTCGGCGAGCCGACGGGACTCGGCGCCGCACTCGAGAACGCGCTGCATACCAACTGGAGCTACACCGGCCAGGATCTGACGATCACCCGCGGCGACGCCGACCCGATCCGGCTGGACTGCACCGTCAGCCCCGTCGACACCGCCGGCGTGCGCCTGCTGCTGGAGTTCCGCCCGATCGACGCCCAGCTGCGCGTCGCGCGCGAAGAACAACTGCTGCAGCAGCAGCAGGCCAACCGCGAGCTGATCCGTAACCTCGCGCACGAGATCAAGAATCCGCTGGGCGGCATCCGCGGCTCGGCGCAACTGTTGCAGCACGAACTGGACGACCCGCAACTGCGCGAGTTCACCGACGTCATCATCGCCGAAGCCGATCGCCTGCAGGACCTGATGAACCGGCTGCTGAGCTCGCACTGCATGATGCGTCCTGCGCCGCTGAACATCCACGACGTGCTCGAGCGCGTACGCCGGCTCATCCTGGCCGAATTCCCCGCCCTCGACATCCGCCGCGATTACGATCTCAGCCTGCCCGAACTGACCGCCGACCGCGAACAGCTGATACAAGCGATCCTCAATATCGTGCGCAACGCCGCCCAGGCGCTGGAGGGCCACGGCGAGATCCGCCTGCGCACCCGCATCGCGCGCCAGGTCACGCTGGCCAAGCGTCGCTTCAAGCTGGCACTGGACTTGCAAGTGATCGACAACGGTCCCGGCATTCCGGTGGAAATTCGCGACAAGATCTTCTATCCGCTGGTTTCGGGACGCGATGGCGGCAGCGGGCTGGGCCTGTCGCTGGCCCAGAGCTTCATTGAGCAACACCAGGGCATGATCGATGTTGACAGCCGCCCGGGGCGCACCTGTTTCACGATCCTGCTGCCGATTTCAGACCGCGCGTAAGCCACGAGCCGCGCACCATCACAGTGCATACAACAATGAATAACGTCTGGATCATCGACGATGACCGCTCCATCCGCTGGGTCCTCGAGAAGGCGCTGAGCCGCGACGACATCCCCTTCCGCAGCTTCAGCTCCGCCAGCGAGGCGCTCGAGACCCTCGAACACACGAGCCAGCCACCCGCAGTGATGCTTTCGGACATCCGCATGCCCGGCGAGTCGGGCCTCGACCTGCTGCAGAAGGTGAAGGCCGCCCATCCGCAGCTGCCCGTGATCATCATGACGGCCTACTCGGATCTGGACAGCGCCGTATCGGCCTTCCAGGGCGGGGCGTTCGAGTATCTGCCCAAGCCGTTCGACGTCGATCAGGCGGTTGCACTGGTTCGGCGCGCACTCGAACAGGGCATGCACCAGAACAGTGCAGCAGAAGAGGCGGCGCTTGCACCCGAAATCCTCGGCCAGGCGCCTGCGATGCAGGAGGTGTTCCGCGCCATCGGCCGCCTCGCCCACTCCCACGCGACCGTGCTGATCAACGGTGAGTCGGGCAGCGGCAAGGAACTCGTGGCGCGCGCCCTGCACCGCCACAGCCCGCGCCGCGACGCACCGTTCATTGCCATCAACACCGCGGCGATCCCGCGTGACCTGCTCGAATCCGAGCTGTTCGGACACGAGCGCGGCGCCTTCACCGGCGCCGCCACGCAACGCCGCGGCCGCTTCGAGCAGGCCGACGGCGGCACCCTGTTCCTCGACGAGATCGGCGACATGCCGGCCGAACTGCAGACGCGCCTGCTGCGCGTGCTGTCGGACGGCCACTTCTACCGCGTCGGCGGCCAGCAGCCGATCCGCGCCAATGTGCGCGTGATCGCAGCCACGCACCAGGATCTTGAAGAGCGCGTACGCCAGGGCCTGTTCCGCGAAGACCTGTTCCACCGCCTCAACGTCATCCGCCTGCGCCTGCCCCCGCTGCGCGAGCGGCGTGAGGACATTCCGCTGCTGGTCAGGCATTTCCTGCAGCGCAGCGCGCAGGAGCTCGGCGTGGAGCGCAAGCGCATCTCCGATGCCGCCATCGAATACCTGCAGAGCCAGCCCTTCCCCGGCAACGTGCGACAGCTCGAGAACCTGTGTCACTGGCTGACCGTGATGGCGCCCGCCCAGGTCGTGGAAGTGGCCGACCTTCCACCCGAGATGCGCGATCAGCCGGCGCGCGAGACCCCGACGAGCTGGATCGACGGCCTCGGCCAGGAAGCCGACCGCCTGATCGCAGCCAGCCCCGGCGCGGTGTTCGAGAAGCTCACGCACGACTTCGAGCGCACCCTGATCCGCCGCGCGCTGGCTGCCACCGGCGGGCGGCGGATCGAGGCAGCCCAGCTGCTGGGCATCGGCCGCAACACCATCAGCCGCAAGATCCAGGAGCTCGGCATGGAGGAAGATCGCAACGGTCATGGCGATCACGGCAGCGACTGATGCGCGGCTGATCACCTCCCCCACACGTACCACACTGTTGGCACCACACTCGTGCGGGTGCGCGGGATGACGGATAATGCGGCGGTCACCTATCACGCCACCCGACACCTTGTCCGCCACGCACGCCACAGCCGCTCTACGCTCCGCCACCATCGCCCACCTCGGTGCGCAGGCGCCGCATTTCGTGATCGACTGGGTCGAGGAGTGCGTATCGACCAATACCGCGCTGATGGAGAACACGCCGGCCGATGACGGCCGCGTGCATGTCCTGGCGGCCGAACGCCAGTCCGCCGGCCGCGGCCGTCGCGGCCGGCAGTGGCAGTCCTGGCCGGATGGCAGCCTCACCTTCTCCAGCGTCTGGCATTTCGCCCGCGGCACGCCGGCCCCCGCCGGCCTGTCGCTGGTGGCCGGCCTGGCCGTCGCACAGGCCCTCGAGCGCTTCGGCGTCGTCGGCCTGCAACTGAAATGGCCGAACGACGTGCTGGTCAATGGCGAGAAGCTGGTCGGCATCCTTGTCGAGCTGAGCACGGGCCACGCGCGCGGGCTTGCCGCGGTCATCGGCATCGGCATCAACCTGCGCCTGCCGCCGGATGTCCGCATCGAGGCCCAGACCGGCGTGACCGACCTTGCACGCGCGCTCGACGGCGACGTGCCGAGCCGGCCTGCCCTGCTCGCTGCCATCCTCGCTGAACTGGAGCGCCTCTGCGCGACCTACGCCAGCGGCGGGTTTCCCGCGCTGAAGGACGCCTGGGAGCAGCGCAACGCCTTCGCCGAGCTGCCGGTGCGGATAAGCGGAGACCACACGGCCCTGGAAGGCATCTGCGCCGGCGTGGACGACGACGGTGCCTTGCTGCTGCGTACGGACACCGGCATGCAGCGCATCCTCGCGGGCGACGTGTCGCTGCGCCCGCTCGGCGGGGAGGCACCATGATCCTGCTCGTCGATGCCGGCAATACCCGCATCAAATGGCGTCTTCTCGCCGACGACGCAGTGCAGGCAGTGCTGGACGAAGGCGCATTGGGGCATGACGGGATCGATACGATCGGCCGGCTGCGCGAGCGCCACCGCGGCCCGCTGCGTGTCGTCGGCAGCAACGTCGCCGGCACCGCCGTGGCCAAGCGGATCACTGCCGCGCTCGGTGTCGACGCCGTGGAGTGGCTGCGCCCGGCGCCGCAGGCCTGCGGCGTGCGCAACCTCTACGACCATCCGGAGCAGCTCGGCGCCGACCGCTGGGCCGCGCTCATCGGTGCGCGTCACACGCATGCGCAGGCCAGCCTCGTGGTGACCGCCGGCACGGCCACCACGGTCGACCTGCTGTCGGCCGACGGCGACTTCCTGGGCGGGCTCATCCTGCCCGGGGTCGACCTGATGCAGCAGTCGCTTGCCCGCGGCACCGCTCAGCTGCCGCTCGCCGATGGTCGCTACGTGCCGCAGCCACGCCGTACCGTCGATGCGATCCGTTCGGGCTGCCTGCATGCACAGGCCGGCGCCATCGAACGCATGTTCCGCCAGATCGCGGCCGAGCCCGGCGCCCTGTGCCTGCTCGGCGGCGGCGCGGCCGACAGCTTCGCCGCACTGCTCGACATTCCGCTGCGGCGCATCGACAACCTCGTCCTGTGCGGCCTTGCCGTCGTCGCCGGACTACATTCCGCCAACGCATAACGACACTGGAGACCCAAGATGGAAGCCACCCGCATCCTGCTCGAAGCCAGCGACATCCCGACGCACTGGTACAACATCGTCGCCGACATGCCGAATCCGCCCGCTCCGCCACTGGGCCCGGACGGCAAGCCGGCCACGCCCGAGCAGATGGGGGCGATCTTCCCCGGCGCCATCCTCGAACAGGAGATGAGCGCACAGCGCTGGATCGAGATACCGCAGGAAGTGCGCGAGATCTACCGCCTGTGGCGGCCGAGTCCGCTGGTACGCGCGGTGCGCCTGGAGCAGGCGCTGGGCACGCCGGCGAAGATCTTCTTCAAGTACGAAGGGGTATCCCCGGCCGGCTCGCACAAGCCGAACTCCGCCGTACCGCAAGCCTTCTACAACAAGCAGGCCGGCATCAAGCGCCTGACCACCGAGACCGGCGCCGGCCAGTGGGGTTCGTCGATCTCCTTCGCCGGACAGATGTTCGGATTGGACGTGCGGGTCTACATGGTCAAGGTGAGCTACGAGCAGAAACCCTACCGCCGCCTGATGATGCAGACCTGGGGCGCCGAGGTGTATCCGAGCCCGTCGCCGCTGACCGAAACCGGTCGCCGCCTGCTGGCCGAGAACCCGGACAACGAAGGTTCGCTCGGCATCGCCATCTCCGAGGCGGTCGAGGAAGCCGCCAGCCGTGCCGACACCAACTACACGCTGGGCTCGGTGCTGAACCATGTGGTGCTTCACCAGAGCATCATCGGCCTCGAGGCGAAGAAGCAGTTCGACAAGGTCGGACTCTACCCGGACGTGGTCATCGGCCCCTGCGGCGGCGGCTCGAGCTTCGCCGGCATCGCCTTCCCCTTCCTTGCCGACAAGGCCAGCGGCGACAAGCGCGCCGCGCACCTGCGCTGCATCGCGGTGGAGCCCAGCTCCTGCCCGACCCTGACCAAGGGCCAGTTCGCCTACGACTTCGGGGACGCCTCGGGCTTCACCCCGCTGATGAAGATGTACACGCTGGGCCACGACTTCATGCCCCCCGGCATCCACGCCGGCGGCCTGCGCTACCACGGCGATTCGCCGCTGGTGTCGCAGCTGTTCCACGACGGACTGATCGAGGCCCTCGCCGTGCCACAGCTCGCCACATTCGAGGCCGGCGTGCAGTTCGCCCGCGCGGAGGGCATCATTCCGGCACCCGAGTCCTGCCACGCCATCCGCGCCGCGATCGACGAAGCCCTGCGCTGCAAGGCAACCGGGGAGAGCAAGACGATCCTGTTCAACCTGACCGGACACGGCCATTTCGACATGAGCTCCTACGAGCGCTACTTCGCCGGCAAGCTCGAGAACTACGAGTACCCGGCCGAAGCCGTCGCTGCGTCGCTGGCTCACCTCCCCAAGCTCGGCTGACCCCACACGACCGGCCTATCTTTTCGAATGAGCACGACGCGCCTTCTCGTCATCGTCCTGATCCTCCTCAACGCGCTGGCTTTCGCCGGCGTGAAGGGCTGGATCGCCGGCACCGCCCCCCGCACCGAGCCCGAGCGGATCACGAACCAGCTCAATCCGGAACGGATCCGGCTGAGCGGCGGCGTCGGGCGGGAAGACGCAGACGCGACGCCGCAGATGCCCCCGTCGGCACCCGCCGAAGCCGTGGCGGCGCCGGAGCCATCGCCTCCGCCGGTCGCGGAAGCGCAGCCGACAACGGAGGAGGCCGGCAGCAGCACGGCCGGCTCGACGCCGGACAGCGATGCGCTCGTCGCCGCCGCGAGCACTGCTGCCCCGGCGACTGACGTCCCGCCCGCCCCACCGCCGCCTGCACTGGTGTGCCAGGCCTGGGCCGGACTCAGCGAGGAGGAGGCCAATGCCCTGACGCGCCGACTGCGCCGGGGCGGCTTCGAGGCTGAACGCCGCCGCAGCGAGACGCCCGCTTCGTGGTGGGTAAGGGTGCCGCCGCAAGGCAGTCGCGACCAGGCCGAACGCCGGGCGCAGGAGTTGCGCGATCTTGGCGTCAGGGATCTGTTCATCGTGCAGGAGGCCGGGCCGAGCCAATATGCGATCTCGCTGGGTCTCTTCAAGACCGAAGCGCGCGCTCAGCAACTGCTCGGTCAGTTGCGCACCCGCGGCGTGCGCAACGCCGGCGTCGAAGCCCGCATGAGCACGAGCTACCTGATCCAGGCGCGCCTGACCGACGAAAGCGTGCGCGCCGTCGAGGCCGACGTGCGCGGCATCAGCGCTCGCCGCACGGCCTGCAACGGACGCTGAAACATGCATCCCACCCCCTCCACTGCCCGGCGCCCCTTCATCGTCGGGCTGACCGGCGGCATCGGCAGCGGCAAGAGCGCTGTCGCCGACCACTTCGTCGCGCTGGGCGCCAGCCTCGTCGACACGGACGCCATCGCCCATGCCCTGACGGCCCCGAACGGGGCCGCCATGCCCGCGATCGGCGACCGCTTCGGTGAAGGGGTCGTCTCCGGCGACGGCAGCCTCGACCGTGCCGCCATGCGATCGCTGGCCTTCAGCCGGCCCGAGGCGCGCAAGCAGCTCGAAGCCATCCTGCACCCCCTGATCCGGGATGAAAGCGCACGACAGTGCCTCGCCGCACCCGGCCCCTACGTGATTCTTGCCGTCCCCCTGCTGGTCGAGTCGGGAACGTATCGCGACCGCTGCGACCGCGTGTGCGTCGTCGACTGCCCGGAGGCCCTCCAGATCGAACGCGTGAAGGCACGCAACGGACTCGACGAGGCCCAGATCCGCGCGATCATGGCAGCCCAGGCAAGCCGCGCGACGCGGCTGGCGGCCGCCGACGACGTGATCGACAATGGCGGCACCCTCGCGCACCTTCGCACCCAGGTCGAACACCTGCATCGCCAGTACATCGACCTTGCCGCAAGGCGCGTGTGAAGGACCGTTTGGCAAGACCCCTCAGGCCGCTGTGCTATTATCCCGCAACTTACGGGAGCGCAATTCTTGCGGAAAGTGTGCGGTGATTAGCTACGAATATCCTCTCAACGAGCGTATCCGCACGCTGCTGCGTCTCGAGGACTTGTTCGTCAAGCTCGCGCACTTTGCCGGCCACGACGCCCCACAGGATCACCACGTCGCGCTGCAGACCATCTTCGAGACGCTCGAGGTTGCGAGCCGTGCCGACCTCAAGGTCGATCTTGTGCAGGAACTCGAACGCCAGCGCCAGATCCTGATGTCCTTCCGCAACAACCCCGACATCTCCGAAGAGGCGCTTGCGGGCGCACTGTACGAGATCGAACAGGCGTCGACCGGCCTGCTGGCGATGGCCGGCAAGATCGGCCAGTACCTGCGCGAGAACGAGTGGCTGATGAGCATCCGCAGCCGCGCCGCGATTCCCGGCGGTGTGTGCCAGTTCGATCTGCCCTCTTACCACTACTGGCTGAACCGCGACCCCGAAGGGCGCCGGCGTGACCTCGACAGCTGGATGGCGCCGATGACGCCGATCCGCGAAGGGCTAGAGATCGTGCTGCGCCTGTTGCGCGCCAGTGGCCGCCCCGAACTGCAGGTGGCCCGCTGCGGCGCCTACCAGCTGACGATGGCCGGACGCTCAGCCCAGATGCTGCGCGTGCGCGTGCCACGCGCCGACGCCGTGGTGCCGGAAATCAGCGCCAACAAGTACGCCCTGAACATCCGCTTCATGCTGCCCGAAACGATCGCCCGCCCCCGCCTCGCCGAGCGCGACGTGCAGTTCGAGCTCACCTTCTGCAGCCTCTGAACCGTCATGAGCGATACGCCGCGCACCGTCCGCTGCCCGACCTGCGGCAAGTCCGTACCCTGGGTGGCGGAGAGTCGCTTCCGACCCTTCTGCTCCGCCCGCTGTCGCCAGATCGATCTTGGCGCCTGGGCCTCCGAAGCCTATCGCGTCCCCTCATCGCCGCCCGATGCGAACGAGGACGAAAGCTTCGCCCCGCCGGGCCAGACGCGCGACTAGGCGCCTGCCGCCCAGATGCCGCGTATGCCTGCGATGCCGTGCGCGCCGGCGTCGCGCGCTGTCTCCATATCGTCAGGCTTGAGCCCTCCCAGCGCGAGCACCGGCATCGGCAGCCCTTCCGACAAGGCCCTGAAGTCGCCCCAGCCCAGCGTCGGCTCTCCGGGATGCGAGTCCGTGGCAAGCACCGGGCTCAGCAGCGCATAGTCGAGCATCAGAGCAGCCGCGTGCTCGAGTTCCGCACGGTCATGACAGGAAGCGCCCACCCACTCGAACGCCGGGCGCTGTGACAGCGCCATCAGGCGGCGCGCCGGCAGATGCACGCCGTCCGCGCCGATCATCTGCGCCAGTTCGATGTCGTCATTGATCACGACCAGCCCACCGCGGTCACGGGTACGGGCGAGCACCTCGCGGGCGAAGCGGATGCGCGCATCTGCAGCGAGTCCGGCCTCGCGCACCTGGACCAGCCGCAATCCGGCATCCAATGCCCGATCGAGCGCCTCGAGCTGGGCGTCCACACCCATCCGGGTCGCCTCGGTGATGCCCATCGTGCGCGGCAAGCGAAGCGCCTTCAGGATCGGCCCGTTCGCAGGCAGCATCGGCTCACGCGTCGCCGCAGCCGGCTCCACCCAGTCCAGCGCACTATGGACCTTGTCGTCGAGGCTGCCTTCCCACGCACAAACCTCGAAGAAGTGCAGGCGCACATGGGCATGTTCATAGAGGTGTTCGCGACGCAGCCAGGGCCGCAGACGGGTGACGCGGATGCCCAACTCCTCGTCCAGTTCACGGCACAGGGCCTGAGACGGTGTTTCGCCCGGCTCGACCTTACCTCCCGGGAACTCCCAGTAGCCGGCATAGACCGTGTCGGGCCCGCGCTGACCAAGCAGGTAACGACCATCCGGACGCAGCAGCACCCCGGCGGCGACATCGACCAGTTTTCGCGTCATCGTCCGCCTCAGCCTTCGATCTGGCCGGCGAAGTCGCGGGCAAACTGCCACGCCACCCGTCCCGAGCGCGAGCCGCGCATCAGCGCCCACTGCAGCGCATCCTGCCGCGCCGCGGCAATCCTGCGCTTGGGCACACCGAACTGCGCGAGCCAATGCGCGACGATGTCGAGATACTCGTCCTGACTGAAGGGGTAGAACGAGATCCACAACCCGAAGCGCTCGGACAGGGAGATCTTCTCCTCCGTCGCCTCACCCGGGTGGATCTCGCCGTCGACATGCCGCGCCTGCAGGTTCTCGTCGTGATACTCCGGCATCAGGTGGCGACGGTTCGAGGTGGCATAGACGAGCACGTTGTCCGACACGGCCGACACCGAGCCATCGAGCACGCTCTTCAGGGCCTTGTAGGCATCCTCGCCCTCCTCGAAGGACAGATCATCGCAAAACAGGATGAAGTGCTCGGGCCTTGATCCGACCAGGTCGACAATCTCGGGCAAGTCGACGAGGTCACTCTTGTCGACCTCGATGACGCGCAGGCCCTGGTCGGCAAATTCGTTGAGCAGGGCCTTGATCAGCGAAGACTTGCCCGTCCCCCGCGCCCCCGTCAGCAACACGTTGTTCGCGTGCCGGCCGGCAAGGAACTGACGCGTGTTGCGCTCGATACGTGTCTTCTGCGCATCGACGTCCTGCAGGTCCGCGAGGCGGATGCGATGCGGCATGCGCACCGGCTTCAACTCCGCACGCCCGTGGCGGCGCTGCCAGCGGAAGGCGACCGCGCTGCTCCAGTCGGGCTGTGTTGCCGGTCCCGGCAGTACGGCTTCGAGTCGCTCGAGCACGCGTTCCGCGCGACTCAGCAGATCGGCTAGTTCAGTCATGTTCTTCATTCTTGGGATTCGTGTCGGTTTCGGACGCCTCGTCTCGCCGCGGCCAGGTTGCCCAGACGATGATGAGCAACAGCAGCAGCGCAAGTCCGGCCTCGAGAAAGATCACCCACATCGCAAGCCTCCGGCGCAAAGCCCGCCCTGCCGTCGGTATACTCTGACGGGCGAAAGTCCCGCAGTTTAACCGATCCCCTCCATGACGCTTGCCCCCACCCGCCTCGCCCTTCCCGCGCTGCTCGCCCTGCTCGCCCTGCTCTCGGCCTGCGCGACGCCCTCACGCGCACCCGACGTAGAAGCAGGCAGCAAGTGCCCGCAGCACCAGCCCTGCCCGGCCTGCCCGAGCTGCCAGGCGCCCACGGCCGGAACCCCGACGGTGGCGCCCGTAACGCCGAGCGCACCGCGCCCGCCCGAGACCACGGCCGAGCCCCCGGCACCCGTGGCCGCATCCTGGTCGGAAATCAAGGGCTGGTCGGAGGACGATCCGTCGGCGGCCTGGTCCGCACTGCTTACATCCTGCACCAAGCTCTCGCGACAACCGCAGTGGAAGAGCGCCTGCGACGCCGCAGGCACGCTGGGCACCCAACCCGGGAGCACACGCGCCCGTCACTACTTCGAGCAGCACTTTTCGCCCTGGCTGCTTCGCAATACGGAGACGTCGACCGAAGGCCTCGTGACGGGGTATTACGAACCCTTGATCCGCGGCAGCCGTAGCCGCAATCAGCGCTACGCCTGGCCCATCCACGGAGCGCCCGCCGACATGCTCACGATCGAGCTGGGTGACGTTTATCCGGAACTCAAGCACCTTCGCCTGCGAGGCCGCGTCGTCGGCAACAAGGTTCTGCCCTACTGGACGCGCGAGCAACTCGCAGAACGCGGTGATCAGGTACCCGCGCCCGTGCTGCTATGGGCGGATGATCCGATCGACCTGTTCTTCCTGCAGGTGCAGGGCTCCGGGCGGGTGCAGTTGCCCGATGGCCGTACCGTGCGCGTGGGCTACGCCGATCAGAACGGCCATCCCTATCAGTCGATCGGGCGCTGGCTGGTCGCTCAGGGCGAACTGACGCTCGACCAGGCCTCGATGGACGGCATCAAGCGCTGGGCGAGCGCCAATCCACAGCGTCTGCGCGAACTGCTGAACACCAATCCCAGCTATGTATTCTTCCGCGAACTGCCGGCATCGAACGGCGGCCCCATCGGCGCGCTCGGCGTCCCGCTCACAGAAGGGCGGAGCATCGCCGTCGACCCGCGTTACGTCCCGTTGGGCGCGCCGGTCTTCCTCGCCACCACCTATCCGCTCAGCAACCGTGCGCTGAACCGGTTGATGCTGGCCCAGGATACCGGGAGCGCGATCAAGGGCGCCGTACGTGCGGACTTTTTCTGGGGCTTCGGCGAGCAGGCCGGACGGGAGGCCGGACGAATGCGCCAACAAGGTCAGATGTGGGTCTTGCTGCCAAAGGGAATCCGGCCTCCAGGCGCCCGCTAGGCACGTCCTTCAGTCAAGACACGGTGAAGCAATGCCGTTTCCGGACGCCGCTTCACCGTGGCACGGCTCACTTGGCCTTGACGTCTGCGAGCGCCTTCTCGAGTTCCGTCGCCGGCACAAATCCGCCGATCCGTCGCCCATCGGCGAGGAACAGCGTCGGCGTTCCCGTGATCCGCAGCTTCTGCCCCAACTCCACGTTCTTTACCACGGCATTCACGTCGCAGTCTGCGTTTGCAGGCACTTTGCCGTCGAGGATCCAGCCGTTCCACGCATTGGCGCGATCCTTGGCACACCAGATGTTGTTCGACTTGCTCGTCGAATCCGGGCTGAGGATCGGGTACAGGAAGGTGTAGATCGTCACATCGTCCATGCCGGCAAGTTCCTTGGCCAGACGCTTGCAGTAACCGCAATTCGGATCCTCGAAGCTCGCGATCACCCGTGTTCCCTTGCCCCTGACCTGCTTGATCGCCTGGTCGAGCGGCAGGGTTGAAAAGTCGATCGCAGCCAGTTCATTGAGCCTGGCCTGGGTAACGTCGCGGCGAGTCTTCATGTCGATGACGCTGCCATCGACGATGAAGCTCCCCTTTTCGTCCGAGTAGACGAGTTGACCGTTCTTCAGCAACACCTCGTACAGACCACCGTAAGGCGTCTTGGTCACAGACTCGACCGCAGGCGCCCCGATGAAGGCTTCCATATTCTTGCGAACCGCCTCTTCAGAGGCGCTGGCAGACAGGCTGGCAACCAGACCCAGCACCGTTGCGACGGCAAGAACTGCGGTACGTTTGGCAAAGAAACTCATCAAGCTCTCCGAAAGGAATCAAAATCGGCCATTGACCGCATAGCGAATCAGGGCATTGTGTAGGACCGGCAGGCGGCCCGTGAGGTTCATGCCGGCGTTCCGAAGAGCCCCGGCAACCGGATTCCGAACCCCGAAGAGGCGGTTCAACCCATGCGTCAGGTACTGCAACAGGAAGGGCTCTTCGGCTCGCGCACGCGCGTAGCGCCGCAGCACGGCCAGTTCCCCCGCATCCTGCCAACTCTGAAGCCCCCCGAGAACTTCCGCCAGCACCTTCGCATCCTGGAACCCGAGGTTGATGCCATGTCCCGAAAGCGGATGAATCGCATGTGCGGCATCGCCGATCAGCGCGACACGTTCCTTCACCACCGCGTCGACCCGCATCAAGCGCAGGGAGAACGCCGCGCGCGGCGTAAGCAAGCCGAGAGCGCCGAGCACGCGACCGCCCGCCCCCTCAACGCGCGCTACGAACGCGGCCTCGTCCATCCCCATCAGGTCATCGGCCATCTCGTCGGGGGCCGACCAGACCATGGACATCCGATTGCCCGGCAGTGGCAGCCAGGCCAGGATGCCGTCATTCCTGAACCATTGATACGCAACGCCTCGATGCGGCTGCGAACACTCGAAGTTTGCCACCACGGCCCGCTCACCATAGGCCGACACCCGCGCCTCGATCGCGGCCTGCGCACGTACCCAGGAGTCCCGTCCGTCGGCACCCACGATCAAGCTCGCTGATAGGGTCCGGCCATCATCCACCCGCAATGCCGCGCCTGTTGGCCGAATCTCGAGCGCCTGCGGCCGAGCAGGACAAAACAAGGTCACATTATGCTGTCGCCTGAGGCTTTCCCACAGCTCTAGATGAACGCGGCTCGACTCCCCGATCCATGCGAGCTCGGACAAACCTGATTCATACGCTGAGAAACAGATCGCTCCACCGTCGTCGCCAAACACCCGCATCTCGGAGACGGGCTGCAGACGCGCCGGATCGATATGGCGCCAGGCGCCCAACTCATCCAGAAATCGCGCGCTTGCCGGACTGTATGCATAGACTCGCTGGTCCCAAGACTCCAACCGCACCGGAGGGCTCACCTCCACGACAGCGATCCGGAGGCTCGAGCGCCGCAAGGCTACCGCCAGGGCTGCGCCGGCGAGCCCACCGCCAACAATCACAAGATCGAAATCCATTCCGGACACCATGTGCTGTTACCGAGATTCCACGATTCTGCCGCGGCACTCCCGGCGCGTCATGCTGAATCTCTTATTTCGTTCGCTACAAGCGTAAAAACGCCCAGACATCGTTTTGATGCTGGGCGTTTTTTTGGTTAGTCTGACGATGACCTACTTTCACGAGGGCAATCCTCACTATCATCGGCGCGTTTGTGTTTCACGGTCCTGTTCGGGATGGGAAGGTGTGGTACCACAAAGCTATGGTCGTCAGACTTTGACTTGTTACCTGGGGTTGATCCAGGCCAAAGCGGGAAGAAGTGTTGTGTGATTGGGTGTTTTTTGACACCGGTGTTACGAGTTTGTCTTGAATAAGGTTATAGGATCAAGCCACACGGGCAATTAGTATCGGTTAGCTTAACGTGTTGCCACGCTTCCACACCCGACCTATCAACGTTGTGGTCTTCAACGACCCTTCAGGGGGCTCGAGGCCCCGGGGAAGTCTCATCTTGAGGCGAGTTTCCCGCTTAGATGCTTTCAGCGGTTATCTCTTCCGCACATAGCTACCCGGCGATGCGACTGGCGTCACAACCGGTACACCAGGGGTGCGTTCACTCCGGTCCTCTCGTACTAGGAGCAAGCCCTCTCAAACTTCCAGCGCCCACGGCAGATAGGGACCAAACTGTCTCACGACGTTTTAAACCCAGCTCACGTACCACTTTAAATGGCGAACAGCCATACCCTTGGGACCGGCTACAGCCCCAGGATGTGATGAGCCGACATCGAGGTGCCAAACTCCGCCGTCGATGTGAACTCTTGGGCGGAATCAGCCTGTTATCCCCAGAGTACCTTTTATCCGTTGAGCGATGGCCCTTCCATACAGAACCACCGGATCACTATGACCTGCTTTCGCACCTGCTCGACTTGTGGGTCTCGCAGTCAAGCCACCTTTTGCCATTGCACTATCAGTACGATGTCCGACCGTACCTAGGTGACCTTCGTACTCCTCCGTTACCTTTTGGGAGGAGACCGCCCCAGTCAAACTGCCCACCATGCACGGTCCCCGATCTGGATTCACAGACCTGGGTTAGAACCTCGACGACACCAGGGTGGTATTTCAAGGACGGCTCCACCAGAACTAGCGTCCTGGCTTCATAGCCTCCCACCTATCCTACACAAATCCCGTCAAAGTCCAATGCAAAGCTACAGTAAAGGTTCATGGGGTCTTTCCGTCTAGCCGCGGGGAGATTGCATCTTCACAAACATTTCAACTTCGCTGAGTCTCAGGAGGAGACAGTGTGGCCATCGTTACGCCATTCGTGCAGGTCGGAACTTACCCGACAAGGAATTTCGCTACCTTAGGACCGTTATAGTTACGGCCGCCGTTTACCGGGGCTTCGATCAAGAGCTTGCACCCCATCACTTAACCTTCCGGCACCGGGCAGGCGTCACACCCTATACGTCCACTTTCGTGTTTGCAGAGTGCTGTGTTTTTAATAAACAGTCGCAGCCACCGATTCTCTGCGGCCCCTTCGCCCTTCGGATGTACTCCTACAAGCTAATGGGGCATACCTTCTCCCGAAGTTACGGTATCAATTTGCCGAGTTCCTTCTCCTGAGTTCTCTCAAGCGCCTTGGTATTCTCTACCAGCCCACCTGTGTCGGTTTGCGGTACGGTCACTCTATGACTGAAGCTTAGAGGCTTTTCCTGGAAGCAGGGTATCACTCGCTTCGGACCCGAGGGTCCTCGTTATCATGCCTCAGCTTAGCCGCGCGGATTTGCCTACGCAGCACGCCTACACACTTGAACCACCTATTCCAACAGATGGCCGAGCTAACCTTCTCCGTCCCCCCATCGCATCATAGAGCGGTACAGGAATATTGACCTGTTTCCCATCGACTACGCATTTCTGCCTCGCCTTAGGGGCCGACTCACCCTGCGCCGATGAACGTTGCGCAGGAAACCTTGGGCTTACGGCGAGGGTGCTTTTCACACCCTTTATCGCTACTCATGTCAGCATTCGCACTTCCGATACCTCCAGCATCCCTTACGAGACACCTTCGCAGGCTTACGGAACGCTCCCCTACCACGTGTCAAAGACACATCCGCAGCTTCGGTTCATGGCTTGAGCCCCGTTACATCTTCCGCGCAGGACGACTCGACTAGTGAGCTATTACGCTTTCTTTAAAGGGTGGCTGCTTCTAAGCCAACCTCCTAGCTGTCTATGCCTTCCCACCTCGTTTGCCACTTAGCCATGCATTTGGGACCTTAGCTGGCGGTCTGGGTTGTTTCCCTCTTGACACCGGACGTTAGCACCCGATGTCTGTCTGCCGTATATCACTTTGCGGTATTCGGAGTTTGCTATCGCGGGGTAGATCGCAGTGACCCCCCCAACGATTACAGTGCTCTACCCCCGCAAGTGTCCGTACGACGCACTACCTAAATAGTTTTCGGGGAGAACCAGCTATTTCCGGATTTGTTTAGCCTTTCACCCCTATCCACAGCTCATCCCCTAACTTTTCAACGTTAGTGGGTTCGGACCTCCAGTACCTGTTACGGCACCTTCATCCTGGCCATGGATAGATCATCCGGTTTCGGGTCTACGCCCAGCAACTCTGACGCCCTTATCAGACTCGCTTTCGCTACGCCTCCCCTACTCGGTTAAGCTCGCTACTGAACGTAAGTCGCTGACCCATTATACAAAAGGTACGCAGTCACCCCTTTCGAGGCTCCCACTGTTTGTATGCATGCGGTTTCAGGATCTATTTCACTCCCCTCCCGGGGTTCTTTTCGCCTTTCCCTCACGGTACTGGTTCACTATCGGTCGATCACGAGTATTTAGCCTTGGAGGATGGTCCCCCCATCTTCAGACAGGATTTCTCGTGTCCCGCCCTACTTGTCGCACGCTCAGACCCGCCACCGGCTTTTCGCATACGGGACTATCACCCTGTATCGTCGGACTTTCCAGACCGTTTTGCTAAGCTGATGGTTTAGTCGTGCAGGCTGCTCCGCGTTCGCTCGCCACTACTTGCGGAATCTCGGTTGATTTCTGTTCCTGCGGCTACTTAGATGTTTCAGTTCGCCGCGTTCGCCTCCTCAGACCTATGTATTCAGTCTGGGATACCCCTTGCGGGGTGGGTTTCCCCATTCGGACATCGTGGGATCAAAGCTCTATTGCCAGCTCCCCCACGCTTTTCGCAGGCTTACACGTCCTTCATCGCCTGTGATCGCCAAGGCATCCACCACATGCACTTAGTCGCTTGATCCTATAACCTTAGCGCCTCTTGTCGAAGCACCGGTCATAAGACGAACTCGTTTGTGCGATCACACCACTGCTGACAACGGTGATGTGATCAATGCAATCACACAACTTGCAGTACGCACCGGCTCGGTACGTACTACACTTCTTCCACTTTGTTAAAGAGCGAACCTCAAACAACCGACAGTTTGCGCTGCCGATCGAGAAGTCAGAGATGATGACATCGCTATCGTCATGTCTGACTACTCGAATGCGTCTGCACGAGTCCTGGTGGAGCTGGTCGGGATCGAACCGACGACCTACGGCTTGCAAAGCCGCCGCTCTCCCAGCTGAGCTACAGCCCCGTCCTTCTCGAGCAACCCAAAAAAGCTTGGTGGGTCTGGTTGGATTCGAACCAACGACCCCCGCCTTATCAAGACGGTGCTCTAACCGACTGAGCTACAGACCCTCACGCCTTCGAGGCTCTTGGTCTGAACAACCGATAAGTTGTGGATACTTGGCCGTACGCGGCCTTTTCTCTTGAAAGGAGGTGATCCAGCCGCACCTTCCGATACGGCTACCTTGTTACGACTTCACCCCAGTCATGAATCTCACCGTGGTAAGCGCCCTCCCGAAGGTTAAGCTACCTACTTCTGGTGAAACCCACTCCCATGGTGTGACGGGCGGTGTGTACAAGACCCGGGAACGTATTCACCGCAGCATGCTGATCTGCGATTACTAGCGATTCCGACTTCACGTAGTCGAGTTGCAGACTACGATCCGGACTACGATCGGCTTTAAGGGATTGGCTCCACCTCGCGGTTTGGCAACCCTCTGTACCGACCATTGTATGACGTGTGAAGCCCTACCCATAAGGGCCATGAGGACTTGACGTCATCCCCACCTTCCTCCGGTTTGTCACCGGCAGTCTCACTAGAGTGCCCAACTGAATGGTGGCAACTAGTGACAAGGGTTGCGCTCGTTGCGGGACTTAACCCAACATCTCACGACACGAGCTGACGACAGCCATGCAGCACCTGTGTTCTGGCTCCCGAAGGCACCCTCGCCTCTCAGCAAGGTTCCAGACATGTCAAGGGTAGGTAAGGTTTTTCGCGTTGCATCGAATTAATCCACATCATCCACCGCTTGTGCGGGTCCCCGTCAATTCCTTTGAGTTTTAACCTTGCGGCCGTACTCCCCAGGCGGTCGACTTCACGCGTTAGCTGCGTCACTCAGTGCATTGCTGCTCCGAACGACTAGTCGACATCGTTTAGGGCGTGGACTACCAGGGTATCTAATCCTGTTTGCTCCCCACGCTTTCGTGCATGAGCGTCAGTACAGGCCCAGGGGGCTGCCTTCGCCATCGGTGTTCCTCCTGATATCTACGCATTTCACTGCTACACCAGGAATTCCACCCCCCTCTGCCGTACTCTAGCCTTGCAGTCACAAACGCAGTTCCCAGGTTAAGCCCGGGGATTTCACATCTGTCTTACAAAACCGCCTGCGCACGCTTTACGCCCAGTAATTCCGATTAACGCTCGCACCCTACGTATTACCGCGGCTGCTGGCACGTAGTTAGCCGGTGCTTCTTAGTCCGGTACCGTCATCCAGCGACTATGTTAGAGTCGCCGATTTCTTCCCGGCCGAAAGAGCTTTACAACCCGAAGGCCTTCTTCACTCACGCGGCATGGCTGGATCAGGGTTGCCCCCATTGTCCAAAATTCCCCACTGCTGCCTCCCGTAGGAGTCTGGGCCGTGTCTCAGTCCCAGTGTGGCGGATCATCCTCTCAGACCCGCTACAGATCGTCGCCTTGGTAGGCCTTTACCCTACCAACTAGCTAATCTGACATCGGCCGCTCCAATTGCGCGAGGTTCCGAAGAATCCCCCGCTTTCCCCCTCAGGGCGTATGCGGTATTAGCGCGACTTTCGCCGCGTTATCCCCCACAAATGGGCACGTTCCGATGCATTACTCACCCGTTCGCCACTCGCCACCAGGCCGAAGCCCGTGCTGCCGTTCGACTTGCATGTGTAAAGCATGCCGCCAGCGTTCAATCTGAGCCAGGATCAAACTCTTAAGTTCAATCCAGCAAAGTACTCAAAATACTGACTTAATCAGCATGAGCACCTAATCATTGCGAAACCAAGCAGCCGAAGCTGCCGACCACAACAACCAAGCACCCACACTTATCGGTTGTTCAATTTTTTAAAGAACCGCTGCCACCCGGCAGCGAAGAAGCGAGATTATGTTCAACTTCACACAACCTGTCAAGCATCCACCGAAACTTTTTTAACCGCGTCGCCCGAATCATCGAACAACCCAAAGCCCCGGCGAACCGCCCGCCTCGCCCCTCCAGCCCCGCCGCCGCTTCAGAAGAAACCGCGTCAGCGCTGAAAGAGGTGCGCATTATAGACACACAAACAGCATCGTCAACATCAATTCACAATAAAGAAATCTATGCGCGCATACGCAAGTCAGAAGCCGGGCGCGGCGGCGTAATTCTCGAAGCGAGTGTTCTCGCCGATGAAGGTCAGGCGAACGGTGCCGGTCGGACCATTACGATGCTTGCCGATGATCAGCTCCGCCGTCCCCTTGTCCGGAGAGTCGGGGTTATAGACCTCATCGCGATAGATGAACATGATGATGTCCGCGTCCTGCTCGATAGCGCCGGATTCGCGCAGATCGGACATGACCGGGCGCTTGTTGGGGCGCTGCTCGAGGCTTCGGTTGAGCTGCGACAGCGCGATGATCGGCACATGCAACTCCTTGGCGAGCGACTTCACCGAGCGCGAGATCTCCGACAGCTCGGATGCGCGGTTGTCGCCCTCGCGGGTACCGCTCATCAGTTGCAGGTAGTCGATGACAACCAGACCGAGACGACCGCATTGGCGCGCGAGCCGACGCACCCGCGCACGCAGATCGATCGGATTGAGACCCGGCGTCTCGTCGATGTAGAGCGGGGCATCGTAGAGCTTGCCCATCGCCATCGTCAGCCGCTGCCAGTCGTCATCGGTGAGGCGGCCGCTACGGATCTTCTGCATGTCGATGCGCCCGACGGACGAAATGAAACGTGTCGCCAACTGGGTGCCAGGCATTTCCATGGAAAAGATGGCCACCGGCAGACGCTGTTCGATGGCGATGTGCTCGGCGAGATTGAGCGCGAAGGTCGTCTTGCCCATGGCGGGACGGCCGGCGACGATGATCATGTCCGACGGCTGGAGACCCGAGGTCTTGTCGTCGAGATCGACGAGGCCGGTCGGCACCCCGGTGACCTCGGACGGATTGTCGCGGTCGTAGAGTTCCTGGACCCGGTCGACGACCTGCTTGAGAATCGGCTGAATGGAGACGAAACCACTGGCGTGACGCGCACCCGCCTCCGCGATCTCGAACACCTTGGCCTCGGCTTCGTCGAGCAGGGCCTTGGCATCCTTGCCGGATGGACTCAGCGCGCTCGCCGCAATCTCATCCCCCACGGCGACCAGTTTGCGCAAGATTGCCCGCTCACGAACGATTTCGGCGTAACGCCGGATGTTCGCCGCTGACGGGGTGTTGTTGGCAATCTCGGCGATGTAGGCCAGGCCCCCCGCCTGCTCCGCCTCGCCATTTTTTTCCAGCGACTCGAATACGGTCACGACGTCTGCCGGCCGCCCCTGATCGATGAGCTTGGTGATGTGGCGGTAGATCCGGCGATGATCGTCCCGATAGAAATCCGCCTCGTTGGCGAGGTCGGCAACCCGCTCCCAAGCCTGATTGTCGAGCAGGATGCCGCCAATCAGGGACTGCTCGGCTTCAAGTGAATGAGGCGGAAGCTTGATCTGCGCGACCTGGGGATCGGACGCGTAGTCGGAAAAACGGGAAGACGAAGAACTCATCACGAACACCCTTTGAAACCGATGCATCGCATTCTAGCGACGCACGTCATGCCCGAACGTGCGGCAATACGTAACGGAAAGTCCGCAGCCCGAGCGCGCCGACAGGAAGCAAAAAGGGCTGCACCAGGCAGCCCTTTTCATCAGCGCGCAGAAAGCGTGCGGAATTACTGCTCGCCGACCACCGAGACGGTGATGGTGGCGACCACGTCGGCGTGCAGACCAATCTCCAGCTGCACTTCGCCAACCTGCTTCAGCGGGCCTTCCGGCATGCGGATGGCAGCACGATCGATGGTGAAGCCCTGCGCGGCCAGCGCTTCGGAGATGTCGGCATTGCCGACCGAGCCGAACAGGCGGCCATCCATGCCAGCCTTGCGGGAAACCTGAACGGTCACGCCTTCCAGCTTGGCGGCAGCTTCCTGCGCAGCAGCCAGCTTTTCGGCCTGGACGCGCTCGAGTTCGGCGCGACGGGCTTCGAACTCGGCCAGGTTGGCTTGCGTGGCACGCTTGGCCTTGCCTTGCGGAATCAGGAAGTTGCGGGCGTAGCCGTCCTTGACCTTGACCACGTCACCGAGGCCACCGAGGTTCACGACCTTTTCGAGAAGAATGATTTGCATGAGTTCTATCCCCTCTTACAGGTGCAGGTCGGTGTAGGGCATCAGGGCCAGGAAGCGGGCGCGCTTGACGGCGACCGACAGCTGGCGCTGGTAACCGGCCTTGGTGCCGGTGATGCGCGCCGGCATGATCTTGGCGTTCTCGGTGATGAAGTCCTTCAGGATCTCGACATCCTTGTAGTCGACTTCTTCGATCTTCTCGGCCGTGAAGCGGCAGAACTTGCGACGCTTGAACAGACCACGACCACCGCGATCATCTTTCTTCTTGAACTTGGACTTGGGCTTGAAAGCCATTTCAGTTTCCTTCGAGAAATTCGATTGTATTCAGGTGCAGCACCGGACTCCGACTCCGCAGGCTTCTTGCCGCGAGGAATCCGCTGAGCCGCACCGCCGCCCCGGGCTTCGCTGCCGCCAGCACGCTGGCGAGATCGCCAACGGCCACCGCCTGCACTTCCACCGAAACGTCTCGGGTCAGCCCCGCTTCGACCTGTTTCGATTCGTGTGCCAACACGCAGCTTGCGATCGGCACTCCGGCAGGCGTTCGACGCAGCGGCAGCAACTCGGCCACGCGCGCATCGAGGCGCAGTTCATTCAATCCCGGGTCAGGCAACTCAGGCGGCAGCCGCTTCGCTGTCGGCCGGCTTCGCTTCGTCGGACGCCGTGCTCAGCGAGCGCGACTTCTCTTCCTTCATCATCGGCGAAGGCGTGGTGACCGCCTTCTTCATCTTGATGGTGAGGTGGCGCAGCACTGCATCGTTGAACTTGAAGGCGTGCTCGAGTTCGTTCAGCGTCTCGCCGTCGCACTCGATGTTCATCAGCACGTAGTGAGCCTTGTGCACCTTCTGGATCGGGTAGGCCATCTGGCGGCGGCCCCAGTCTTCCAGGCGGTGGATCTGCCCGTTGCGGCCGGTCACGAGCGTCTTGTAGCGCTCGACCATCGCCGGCACCTGTTCCGATTGGTCAGGGTGGACGATGAAGACGATTTCATAATGTCGCATGCAAACTCCTTGCGGTTGGTTGTTGCAGCCCCCCGGCATGCGGTCCGGTGGAGCAAGGGAAGCCCGGCAGTCTATCAAGAACTTCTGAAGAATCAAAGCCCGGCGCATTGTTACCGCCTTGTCTCGGCTGCGTTACAAAAGCCTGCTTACACTCTGCCGCAGCGCGCAGATGACCGCCTCGCCTAGTATCCAGTGCATCGGGGCCCTGCCCTGCAAGGACAACACGAACGAGGCAGACCATGAATACCACCCTGACCCGCAGGCTCGCCGCCACCCTCCTCTGCGGCGGCATCCTTTCGGCTTTCGCGCCGGCCGCACTGGCTGACCGCGATGATCGCGGCCCGTACTGGGGCCACCAGAAGCACGCCCACAAGCACAAGCACCACCACCGCCACCACTGGGACGAACGCACCGTCTATCGCGAGAAGGTCATCATCCGCGAGCGTCCGCGCTATTACCGCGAACCGATCGTCCATCACCACTACTACGAGCCGGCCTACCGCTCGTACAGCCACAGCCGCGCGCCGGCAGTGGTGATCGGCGTGGACATCCCGCCACTGGTGATCCCGCTGCGCTGACGGCCAGCACCGGGACCGCCTCCACGCGTCAACGCGGGCGGCTGTCCCAGATCTTCTGCAGGCGCTTTACCGACACGGGCATCGGCGTCCTGAGTTCCTGGGCGTAAAGGCCGACGCGCAACTCCTCCAGCAACCAGCGGAACTCCTCCAGCGCGGGGTCCTCGACGCCGGCCCGACGGCGGGCGAGGCGCTCGCGCTCCCAAACCTGTGCGAGCTGCTTCCATTCGGCCATCGCCTGTGCGTCGCGCGCCGGATTGTTGCGAAGTTTGTCCAGCCGCACCGCGTCGCCCTTGAGGTAGCGCGGGAAGTGCGCCAGCCTTTCCCACGCAAAGGCGACGAGAAAATCCTTGGGCAACAGCGCGGCAAGTTGCGCCTGGATGTCGGCGACAACCTCGGGGAAGGTCTTCAGTCCGGCCAGGCGCTTCTGCAGCCCCGCATACTCGGCAAGGAGCTGCCCGGTGAGACGCATGAATTCCTGCGCAACCAGACTCACCCGCGTCTTGGCCTCGGCGCAACGCTTCGCGAACGCATCCGCATTGGCAGGCAGCGGCTCGAGCAGGCAGCAGCGATTCAACGTCGCCTCGACCAGCCTCGCCTTCAGCTCGGCCTCGGTGCCGAAGTTCATGTACTGCAGCGCGAGTTCACGCAGGCCGGGCAAACGCTCGACCGCGCGCACCTGATCTTTCAGGCTGAGCGCGAACAAGCGGGCGAGGCCGCGCCGATGCACGCTCGCCGCCTCTTCCGGCGTGTCGTAAGGTCGCAGGGAAACGCTGTCGCCATCGTCGTGCAGGGCAGGAAACCCGATCACCTCGCGGCCCGCGACGCGGACTTCGAGCAGTTCGGGCAGTTCGCCGAACGTCCATGCGGTGAAACCGGACAGAGCCGGCGCTGCCGTGGCCGGCGCCACCGGTGCATTGCCCCCTCGCCCCGCTGGCGCGCCCTGGACGGCACGACGCTCGGCCTCAGCGCGCCCGCGCATCGAAGCGTCGCCGGACGCCCGCGCAGCCTGGCCTGCATCATCGCCGGCCGCTGCCGCCGCCCCGACGCCCGCGGCCGACAGCGCGCCCGCAAGCGCACCGCCGATCTTCGCCGCGGAGAAACGCGCCGCCACCTGCTCACGGAAGCGCACGCGCAACTCCATCAGGTTGCGCGACTGGCCCATCACCCGGCCGTGCTCGTCGATCACGCGGAAGTTCATGAAGCAGTGCGGCTTGAGGTTCTCCGGGCGGAAGCTCTCGAGCGGCAGCTTCAGCTGCACACGCTCCTCGACGAAGCGCTGCAGCATCTTCAACAGCGGCTCGTCGGTGTCGAACTCGCCAGCCTCGAAGGCAAGCATGAACGCCGCCGCGCTCTCGGCCACCGGCTGCAGGCGGTGGCGGTGTTTCTGCGGCACGGTCTTCATCAGCGCCGCGACCTTCTCTTCCAGCAGGCCCGGCACCAGCCACTCGCAGCGGTTGGCGGGAATCTGGTTGAGCATGGCGAGCGGCACGGCGAGCGTCACGCCGTCGTCGGCTTCGCCGGGCTGGTGCAGGTAGGTGAGCTTCAACTTCTGCCCGAGCACCTCCAGCGTCGGCGGGAAACGGTCCGTGGTGACCCCTTCCGCCTCGTGGCGCATCAGCTGCTCACGCGACAGGTGCAGCAGCTTCGGCTCGGCCTTCTCGGCCTGCTTGCGCCAGGCCTCCAGACCGGCGACGTCGCAGACCTCCGCCGGGAGCTTGCTGTCGTAGAAGGCCTCGATCAGCGTCTCGTCCACCAGCACATCGGGCCGACGCGACTTGTGCTCCAGACGCTCGATCTCCGCCACCAGACGCTGGTTGTGGGCGAGGAAGGCCATCGCGCGCGCCGGCCCCTCGGCGATTTCGCCCTGCACCAGGCCCTCGCGGATGAAGAGCTCGCGGCACAACGCGGGGTCGATGTCGCGGTAGGCCACGCCGCGACGCGGGTAGATCACCAGGCCGTACAGCGTGCCGCGCTCCCAGGCGCGCACCGCACCGGAGGACTTGGACCAGTGCGGCTCGAAGACCTGGCGCTTGATCAGGTGGCTGCCGACCTCCTCCACCCACTCCGGCTCGATGCGCGCGATGCAGCGGCCGAAGAGGCGCGAGGTCTCGACCTGCTCGGCGGCCACGATCCACTTGCCCGCCTTCTTCGCCAGCGACGAACCGGGATGCGGCCAGAATCTGATGCCGCGCGCGCCCAGATACGAACCCGCCTGCGGCCCCTTGGTTGCGTACTCTCCGTCGTCCACCTTGCAGCCGACGTTGCCGAGCAGGCCGGCGAGCAGCGCCTTGTGGATCGCCTCGTAGTTGGCCGATTGCGTGTTCTCCTTCCAGCCGTGCTCGGCGCACAGCGAATGCAGCTGGGTGAACACGTCGCGCCACTCGCGCATGCGCATGTAGTTGAGGAAGTGCTTCTTGCACCAGGCCTTCTGCTTGCTGGACGACTCATGGCGCTGCACCTCGTCCCAGGCCTTCCACAGGTGCCAGTACCACAGGAACTCGGACTTCTGGTCCTGTTCCCCGCCGCGGAACTTCGCATGCGCCTGGTCGGCGCCGCCGGGGCTGTCCTGCGGGCGCTCGCGCGGGTCCTGCACCGACAGCGCGGCGGCGATCACCAGCAGCTCGGCGAGCGCGCCACGGTCCCGCGCGGCGAGGATCATGCGGCCGATGCGCGGGTCGAGCGGCAGCCTGGCCAGCTCGATGCCGATCGGAGTGAGCTTGCGCTCATCGTCGTCGCTGACGGCGCCGAGCTCGGCGAGCAACGCGTAGCCGTCGCCGATCAGGCGCGAGCCGGGCGCGTCGATGAAGGGGAAGTCCTCCACCGCGCCCAGCTTCAGGGCCTTCATGCGCAGGATCACGCCCGCGAGCGAGGAGCGCAGGATCTCCGGGTCGGTGTGCGCCGGACGACGATTGAAGTCGTCCTCGTCGTAGAGGCGGAAGCAGATGCCGTCCATGACCCGGCCGCAGCGGCCGGCGCGCTGCTGGGCCGCCGATTGGGCGATCTTCTCGACCTGCAACTGCTCGACCTTGTTGCGCGGCGAGTAGCGCTTGATGCGCGCCAGCCCGGTATCGACCACGTAGCGGATGCCGGGCACGGTCAGCGAGGTCTCGGCGACGTTGGTCGACAGCACCACCCGGCGCCCGTTGGAGGCCGAGAACACCCGCGCCTGCTCCTGCGCCGACTGGCGTGCGAATAGCGGCAGGATCTCGGTGCCGGGCAGGTGATGGGCCTTTCTCAGTGCCTCGGCGGCCTCGCGGATCTCCCGCTCGCCGGGCAGGAAGACCAGCACGTCGCCCGGGCCGCAGCGCTGTGCCTCATCGACCGCGTCGACCAGCGCGTCCAGCAGGTCACGGCTCTTGTCTTTCGACTTGTCGCCTTTCGCCGCCGCCGTGCGTGCTGCGGCAGCGGGGTCGACCTCTTCGCTCTCCACCGGCCGGTAGCGCATCTCGATCGGATACAGCCGGCCGGAGACCTCGATCACCGGCGCCGGCTTGCCTGCGGCGTCGGCGAAGTGATTGGCGAAACGCTCCGCGTCCAGCGTCGCCGAGGTCACGATCACCTTCAGGTCCGGCCGGCGCGGCAGCAGCGTCCTGAGGTAGCCGAGCAGGAAGTCGATGTTGAGGCTGCGCTCGTGGGCCTCGTCGATGATCAGGGTGTCGTAGGCGGCCAGCAGCGGGTCGGTCTGGGTCTCGGCGAGCAGGATGCCGTCGGTCATCAGCTTGATGTGGCTGCGCTCGCCGGTCTTGTCGGTAAAGCGGATCTTGTAGCCGACCACCTCGCCGAGCGGGCTCCTGAGCTCCTGCGCGATGCGGGTCGCGGTGGCGCGCGCGGCCAGCCGGCGCGGCTGGGTGTGGCCGATGAGGCCGGCGACGCCGCGCCCGAGCGTCATCGCGATCTTGGGCAGCTGGGTGGTCTTGCCCGAGCCGGTCTCGCCGCAGACGATGATGACCTGATGCGCCGCGAGCGCCGCCGCGATCTCGTCGCGGCGGGCCGACACCGGCAGCTCGGGCGGAAAATCCGGCGCCGGCAACGCAGCGCGGCGGGCAAGGAGTGCCGCGCGCGAACGCGCGCACAAGGCGTCGAAGTCGGCCTGCAGCCGCGTACGCTGCGCCGCAGCGCGCTCGTCGCCCTTCGCCGGGCGTGCGAGGTCCCGCGCCATGCGGCGCAGTCGCGGGCGATCGGCGCTCAGGCAGTCGTCGAAGTTCGGCAGGTCGGACGGGCGCCGTGCGCCCCGATGGTCAGCCCTCATGGATCCGTTTCAGCTTCGTCAGGGCGCGCATTATCCTCCGCATCGTCGCCTTGTTGGCGCCGCGGTGCGACAATGACGACTGTCCAAGCACGACCCGCCAGTCAAGACCGACCATGCCCGCCCACGCCATCGCCGCCGTCGTCTACACGCCCGCCGACAATATCGAGGCCCTGCTCGCGCAGGCAGCGCGCGAACTGGCCGCACGCGGCGTGAAGCTGGGCGGCGTGCTGCAGCACGACATCGCCGGCGTCATCGACGACCCCTGCGCGATGGAGCTGGAAAACCTCGAGACCGGCGAGAGCATTCCGCTGTCGCAGGAACTCGGCCGCGGCTCGGTGGCCTGCCGCGTCGATCCGGATGCGCTGGCACGCGGTTCGGTGGCGGTGCGCGGCGCGATCGCGCGCGGCGTCGGTCTGGTCATCATCAACAAGTTCGGCGCGCAGGAGGTTTCGGGCGCCGGCCTGCGCGACGAGATGGCCGAGACGGTGCTGGCTGGCGTACCGCTGCTGACGGCGGTGGGCGAGCGCTTCCTCGACGAATGGGGGGCCTTCACCGGTGGCGACAGCGTCCTGCTGCCCCCCACGCTCGAAGCCATCCTGCAATGGTGGTCGGCGTTGCAGTCGCAGGCCTGAACGATGGACTGCCGCCCCGGTTGCGCCGCCTGCTGCATCGCGCCCTCCATTTCCTCGCCGATTCCCGGCATGGAAGGCGGCAAGCCCGCCGGCACGCGCTGCATTCAGCTCGATGAGCGCGATCGCTGTCGCCTGTTCGGCGATCCGCGGCGCCCCGCCGTGTGCGGCAGCCTGGCACCGTCGGTCGAGATGTGCGGCGCCGACCAAGCGCACGCCCTGCACTTCCTGACACGTCTGGAGATCATGACGGCGGCCTGAGACGCACACGTCGCGCGCCGCGGCGCAACATCCGGCCGGCTATAATCCTGCGCTTCCCCGCTCCGGACTCCCACAGCCGCATGGACTTCTCCCTCCTCCTCGTCGCCCTCGTCCTCGGCATCGTCGAAGGCCTCACCGAATTCCTGCCGGTGTCCTCCACCGGCCACCTCATCATCGTCGGCGATCTGCTCGGCTACAACGACGACACCAGCAAGGTGTTCAAGATCGTCATCCAGCTCGCCGCCATCCTCGCGGTGTGCTGGGACTACCGCGAACGCCTGATCAAGGTCGCCGTAGGCCTGCCCACCGAGCGCAGCGCACAGCGCTTCGTGTGGATGCTGTTCATCGGCTTCCTGCCTGCGGCCGTCCTCGGGCTGATGTTCCATTCCACGATCAAGGGCCTGCTGTTCAACCCGATCACGGTGGCGACCGCGCTGGTGGTGGGTGGCCTGATCATCCTCTACGTGGAAAAGCGCGCCTACCATCCGCGCATCAACGACGTCGACGACATGCGCTGGACCGACGCGCTCAAGGTCGGCTTCGCCCAGGCGCTGGCGATGATCCCGGGCACCTCGCGCTCGGGCGCGACCATCATGGGCGGGCTGATCTTCGGCCTGTCGCGCAAGACGGCGGCGGAGTTCTCCTTCTTCCTGGCGATCCCGACCATGTTCGCCGCCACCGCCTACGACCTGTACAAGAACTGGGCGCTGCTGCGCCTCGAAGACCTGCCGGTGTTCGCGGTCGGCTTCGTCGCCTCCTTCGTCGCCGCGATGTGGGCGGTGAAGAGCTTCATCAAGTTCATCTCCAACCACACCTTCGTCGTCTTCGCCTGGTACCGCATCGCCTTCGGCCTCTTCGTGCTGGCGACCTGGTATTTCGGCTGGGTGGAATGGTCGGAACCCTGATGGAGGCACGACGATGATCGTCTATCTGCATGGTTTCCGCTCCGCCCCGGCCTCGATCAAGGCCCGGGCGCTCGGGGCGCGCATGGCCGAACGCGGCCTCTCCGACCGCTTTTGGTGCGAGCAGCTGCCGGTGTCACCGCGCGCCGCGATCGCGCTGGCCGAGGCCGAGATCGCACGGGCCCGCGCCGCGGGTCTCACGCCCTCCGTGGTCGGCAGCTCGCTGGGCGGCTATTACGCCACCTGGCTCGCCGAGCGCCACGGCCTGCGCGCGGTGCTGGTCAACCCGGCGGTCGTCGCGCCCCTGTCGCTCGAAGCCTACGTCGGCACGCAGACCAACCTCTACACCGGCGAGTCCTTCGACTTCACCCGCGAGCACATCGACGAGTTGCGCGCGCTCGAAGTCCCGGCGATCACACGGCCCGAGCGCTACTGGCTGCTCGCCGAAACCGGCGACGAGGTCCTGGATTACCGCCACGCCGTGCAGAAGTACGCCGGTGCGCGCCAGACCGTGCTGGAAGGCGGCGACCACGGTTTCTCGCGCTGGAACGACTACCTCGATGCCGTCATCGCCTTCGCCGGACTGGACACGGGAGTCACGCGATGAGCACGCCCGGTTCCGCAGCAAGCGCGTCCGCCCCCGACTTCGATGCCCGCCGCTTCAAGGCGATGGAGCGCGCCGGCTTCAACCGCATCGCCGCGCGCTACGCCGAAGGCGCCCACCTGCGCGCCGATCTCGCCGCGGCCCTGCTTGACGCTGCGGCGCTCGAACCCGGCCAGCGTGTGCTCGACCTTGCCAGCGGCCCCGGCCTGCTGGCGCGCGAGGCGGCGCAGCGTGTCGTCCCCGGCGGAAGCGTGCTCGCCACCGACATCGCCGAAGGCATGCTGGCCGAGGGCGCACGCCGCTGCGGCAACCAGGCCGACGCACCCTGCTTCGCGGCCGCCGACGCCGAACGGCTGTGCATCGCCGACGCACGCATGGACCGCGTGCTGGCCGGACTCGCGCTCTTCATCTTTCCGCACCCCGAGCAGGCGCTGGCCGAAATGCATCGCGTGCTGGCGCCCGGAGGACGGGTCGTGTTGTCGGTGTGGGGGCCGCGCGAGACGGTACCGCTGATCCATCGCGCGCAGGACTGCATCGCCCGGCTGCTGCCACCGCCCAAGGTGGCCCGCCCCTCGGTGTTCCGCTACGGCGAACCCGCTACGCTGCACGCGACGCTGGCGGCCGCGGGCTTCGACGACATCGACATCCGGCCCTGCGCGTTCAGTTGCCACTTTGCCGACGCCGATGCCTACTGGCAGGCCTTTCTCGATCTAGCCGGCGGTGCGGCCGAAGCACTGGGCCGTCTGCCGGAGGCAACGCAGCGCGCGCTGCAGGCGGCAGTCGTGGACGATCTCGCTGCGCATTGCTGCGACGACGGCAGGGGGGGCTACCTGCTGCCGGCACGCACCCTGATCGCCAGCGCCCGCCGTCCGGGCAACTGAGGCCCGCACCGGACAACGCTCCAACGGCCTCGTGCCCGCCCCCCCAAACACGCTCACCGCATCCCCTACGTGTCCGCTCCTTCCTCCGTGCCACCCTCCGCCACCGATGTCCAACAGGCGCGCCATGGCATGCTCGCCGCATTGGCCGCGTTCTGCATCTGGGGCCTTGCACCGCTGTACTTCCGCGCCATCGGCAGCGTGCCGCCGTTCGAGATCGTCGCCCACCGCGTGCTGTGGTCGGCGCTGTTCCTCGCCGTGCTGATCGCGCTGCTGCCCTTCGCCGGCGGCTTCGGCCGTGTGCGCAGCGTGCTCGCGCAGCCGAAACTGCTCGGCCTGCTCACCATCACCGCCCTGCTCACCAGCAGCAACTGGCTGGTGTTCATCTGGGCCGTCGACGCCGAACGGCTGCTCGAGGCAAGCCTGGGCTACTTCATCAACCCGCTCGTCAGCGTGGCGCTCGGGGCGATCTTCCTCGGCGAACGCCTGCGACCGCTGCAGGCCGCCGCGGTGGCGATCGCCTTCGCCGGCGTGGGCTGGCGCGTATGGCAACTCGGCACCCTGCCCTGGATCGCACTCTTCCTCGCCGGCACCTTCGGCCTGTACGGTCTGCTGCGCAAGCGCGCCCCGATCGAGGCCGCAAGCGGGCTCTTCATCGAGACCCTGCTCGTCGCACCGCTGGCGCTGGGCTGGCTGGCATGGCTCGCCTACCGCGGCGACTTCAGCTTCGGCAGCGGCGCCCACACCGACTGGCTGCTGCCGCTGTCGGGCATCATCACCGCCGTACCGCTGATGCTGTTCGCCATCGGCGCACGCCGGCTGCCGCTGGCCACCGTGGGCTTCCTGCAGTATCTCGCTCCCAGCATCAACTTCGTCATCGCGGTCTGGCTCTTCCGCGAGCCCTTCGATGCTGCGCAATTCATCGGCTTCCTGCTGATCTGGACGGCACTGGCGATCTACTCCGCCGACATGCTGCACGCCGCACGCGGTCGCCATGCGGCCGAGGCCGGGCGGGCGTCCGCTGAAACCTCGGCTCGCTCCGACAGTCGATAGCGTTTTAGGGCAAGTCGTCCGAATCCAGTAAACTACGCGACTTGCTTTCTCCAGGCGGATGCCGATGTTCGTGCTGTATGAAGAGGACGGGGCCTTCAAGGCCGGCACGGTCCTCACCGATAACGAAGCCACGCTGCAGGTCGAGAACACCCACGGCAAGCGGGTGAAGCTCAAGCGCGCCAACGTGCTGCTGGAGTTCCGCGAACCCGGCCCCGCCGACCTGCTGAGCCGTGCCGAGGCCGCCGCGGAGGAACTGGACACCGAGTTCCTGTGGGACGTCTGCGGCGATGGCGAATTCGGCTTTGTCGACTTCGCCGCCGAATACCAGGGCCGCACGCCCAGCGCAGTGGAATCGGCGGCAATCCTGCTGCGCCTGCACTCCGCCCCGATCTGGTTCCACCGCAAGGGCAAGGGGCGCTTCCGCAAGGCGCCGGCCGACATCCTGCAGGCCGCGCTGGCCGGCCTGGAGAAGAAGCGCCAGCAGGCCGCCGCCATCGAGCACATGCGCGGCGAACTGGTCGAAGGCCGGATGCCGCCCGAACTCGCCGCCCTGCTGCCGCAGGCGCTGTATCGCCCGGACCGCAACCGCCTCGAGATCAAGGCGCTGGAAGCGGCGTGCGTCGACACCGGCCTGTCGGCCGCACGGCTGCTGCTCAAGTGCGGTGCGCTCGGCTCGAGCTACGATTTCCACTACAACCGCTTCCTGTTCGAGCATTTCCCCGAAGGCGCGAGCTTTCCGGCGTTTGCACCGGCCACGCTGCCGGCCGAATTGCCGCGCGCACAGGTTGCGGCCTTCTCGATCGACGATGCGTCGACCACCGAGATCGACGACGCCTTCTCGGTCACGCCGCGCGCCGAAGGCGGCTGGCGCATCGGCATCCACATCGCCGCGCCGGCGCTGGGCTTTGGCCGCGGCACCGCGCTCGACGCCATCGCGCGCCGCCGGCTGTCCACCGTCTACATGCCCGGCGGCAAGATCACCATGCTGCCCGACGACGTGGTGCAGACCTTCACCCTGGCTGAAGGCCGCGACTGCCCGGCGGTGTCGCTGTACCTGGACCTCACACCCGGGCTGGCCATCGTCGGCGAGGAAAGCCGGGTCGAAATGGTGCCCATCGTCGCCAACCTGCGCCATCACGACATCGAGCCCGTTTTCAACGACGACACCGTGCATGGCGAGGGCCCCGACTTCGCCTGGAAGCGCGAGCTGACGCTGCTGTGGGATCTCGCCACGGTGCTCGAGGCCGGGCGCGGCAAGGCCGGAGGCAACGAGGATCGCATCGACTTCGGCTTCAGCGTCGACTGGACGCAGGAGACCGCCGACGGTCCGGGCCACGTCAGCATCAGCCGGCGCCTGCGCGGCTCGCCCATGGACAAGCTCGTGGCCGAACTGATGATCCATGCCAACGTCACCTGGGGCCGCCTGCTCGACGAAGCCGGCGTTCCCGGCCTGTACCGTGCCCAGGGCGGCGGCAAGGTGCGCATGACGACCGTCGCCGCGCCGCACGAGGGCCTGGGCGTGGAATGCTACGCCTGGTCGAGTTCGCCGCTGCGCCGCTATGTCGACCTGATCAACCAGTGGCAGATCGTGTCGGTGCTCAAGGGCGAGCCCCCCGCTTTCGCCCCCCGTTCGGCCGACCTGATGGCGGCGCTGCGCGACTTCGAGCTCACCTACGCCGAGTACGCCGAATTCCAGCGCGGCATGGAGCGCTACTGGTGCCTGCGCTGGCTGCGACAGCATGGGCGCGGCGAGGTTGATGCGGTGGTGCTGCGCGAGAACGTCGTGCGCCTGACGGAGATCCCGCTCGTGTTCAAGGTGCCGTCGATGCCGCTGCAGTTGCCGGGCAGCGAAGTACGCCTGTTCGTCGAGCACACCGACCTGCTCGATGTGGAGATCGAGGCCCGCTTCGTGCGCACTCTGTCCGAGCCGGACCCGGCCGGTTCGACGCCCCATCCCTTCGACCCGCTCTGACACGGCGCGATGAAAGCACGCCCGCCCAATCCCGACCTCAAGACCCCGACGCCCGCCGCGCGGCGCATCGGCTTGCGGCGGTTCGGCGGCCCCGTGCTGGCGACGGCCTTCGTGATCTCGCTGGGCGTGCATGCTGCGCTGCTGAGCCTGCAGTTCCGCATGCCCGAAGCCAAGCCGACCCGGGACAAGGGGCTCGAGGTCGTGCTCGTCAACGCCCGCCACGCCAAGGCGCCGGCGCAGGCCGACGTGCTGGCGCAAGCCAACGTCGACGGAGGCGGCACCTCGGAGCAGCAGGCGCGCCCCAAGTCGCCGCTGCCGCCCCAGCCCGCCCGGCGTGAAGGCGACGCGCTGGTCGAAGCCAAGCGCCGCACGCAGGAGCCCGTACGCGAGCAGAAACAGGTGCTCACGCGCGACAAGGCACCCGCCAAGGTGGCCGCAGCGCCGAAGCAGGTCGAGCAACCGACGCCGGCGCCGCAGGTGAGCGGGCTGGACCTGCTCGACAGCGCCGCTGCAGTCGCGCGCCTCGAGGCCGAGATCGACCGCAAGCTGGACGATCTGGCCAAGCGCCCGCGCAAGCAGTTCATCGGCGCCAAGGCCAAGGAGTACCGCTTTGCCCAGTACGTCGAGGACTGGCGCCTCAAGGTAGAGCGTGTCGGCACCCTGAACTACCCCGACGCCGCGCGCGGCCGCCTCTACGGCAGCCTGCTGCTGTCGGTCACGATCCGCGCCGACGGCAACGTCGACAAGGTCGAGGTGCATCGCAGCTCCGGCCACAAGGTGCTGGACGAGGCCGCGATGCGCATCGTCAAGCTTGCCGCACCCTACGCCCCCTTCCCGCCCGACATCCGGCGCGACACCGACATCATCGAGATCACCCGCACCTGGTCCTTCACCAATACCGACCAGGTTCGCGCCAACTGAGACCCACCATGGACCGCTACGCCGTCATCGGCCATCCGATCGCCCACAGCAAGTCCCCGCAGATCCACGCCGCCTTCGCCCGCCAGACGGCGCAGGATCTCGGCTACGAGGCGATCCTCGCACCGCTCGACGGCTTTGTCGCCACGGTGCAGGCCTTCCGCGCAGCAGGCGGCCGCGGCATGAACGTGACCGTGCCGTTCAAGCTCGAAGCCTTCGCGCTCGCCGACCGCCACACACCGCGTGCGCGGGCCGCCGGTGCGGTCAACACCCTGGCGTTCGACGCTGACGGCATCCTCGGCGACAACACCGACGGCGCGGGCCTGGTGCGCGACCTCACGGTCAACCTCGACTGCCCCCTGCAGGGCCGCCGCGTGCTGCTGCTCGGCGCCGGCGGCGCGGCGCGCGGTGCCATCCTGCCCATCCTCGATGAACGCCCGACCGCCCTGGTGATTGCCAACCGGACCGTCGCCAGGGCCGAGGAACTCGCCCGGGTTTTCGCCGCCGAAGCCGGCGACACGCAGCTGAGCGCCAGCAGCTTCGCCGCGCTGGCCGGCCAGTCGTTCGACGTCGTCATCAACGCCACCGCCGCCAGCCTCGACGATGACGTGCCGCCGCTGCCGCCAGGCCTGTATGCATCCGGCGCACTCGCTTACGACATGATGTACGGCCGGGGCGACACGCCGTTCATGACGGCGGCCCGCGCCGATGGCGCGGCCCGCGTGGCAGACGGCCTCGGCATGCTGGTCGAGCAGGCCGCCGAAAGCTTCACCCTGTGGCGCGGCGTCCGGCCCGACAGCCGAGCGGTGCTGGCCGAGCTGCGGCGCCAGATCGACGCCGGCTGAGACCGGATGCGGCCGCCACGCACCTGGCTGGGCTGGCTCGGACGCGCGCTGCTGGCGGCCCTGCTGCTGTTGTTGTTCTGGCAGGCCATCCTGTTCACGCAGGTCATCTGGTGGAGCCGCTTCGACCCCGGCAGCACCAGTTTCATGCGCATGCGGCTGGCCGAGCTGCGGCAGACCGACCCCAAGGCCACGCTGCGCCACCAGTGGGTGCCCTACGAGCGCATTTCCGTGCATCTCAAGCGTGCGGTGGTCGCCGCCGAGGACGATCGCTTCCTCGACCACGAGGGCTTCGACTGGGAAGGCATCCAGCGCGCACTGGAAAGGAACGAACGCAAGGGGCGGCTCGCCGCCGGCGGCTCGACGATCTCGCAACAGCTGGCGAAGAATCTCTTCCTGTCGCCATCCCGGAGCTGGCTGCGCAAGGCGCAGGAAGCGGTGATCACGGTGATGATCGAACGCACCTGGGACAAGCGCCGCATCCTCGAGGTCTATCTGAACGTGGTCGAATGGGGCAACGGCCTGTTTGGCGCCGAGGCTGCCGCGCGTCGCTACTACGGCGTCCCGGCCTCGCAGCTCGGCCCCGGACAGGCTGCGCGACTCGCGGTGATGCTGCCCAACCCGCGCCGCTACGAGCACAACTACGGCCCGCGCCTCGCCGCCCACGCCGACCGCATCCAGCGCCGCATGGCAGCCTCGCAGGTGCCCTGACGCCCGACCGCGAGGCACTCGCGGTGCACTGCAGCAAATCCTGCCCTCGATCAAGCGGAACTGCGGCCACAAGACGTTCGCGAAGGGTCGCGTGCGGCGCACCAAGCCCGTAGAATTCGGGTTCAAACCGCAACCGGCCGCGCCCATGACGCAGGAAGAGGAACTCCACCCCGACGACGTTCAACAGCACCTGCGTGAAGTGCAGGAGCTGCTCGCACGCCAGAAGGTCGTCGAGGACCTCGTCCATCGCCAGGACATGCCGCGCCACGAGCTGGTCGAGAACCTCGTGCACAAGCAGCATGAGGCCAGCCTGCGCGCCAAGCTCGACGAACTCCACCCGGCGGACATCGCCTACATCCTCGAGGCGCTGCCGCTCGAGGAGCGTCTGTACGTCTGGGACCTGGTCAAGGCCGAGCGCGACGGCGAGATCCTGCTGGAAGTCTCGGATGCGGTACGCGAATCGCTGATCGAGACGATGGCGCCGGAAGAGCTGAAGGCCGCCGCCGAATCGCTCGACGCCGACGAACTCGCCGACCTCGCGCCCGACCTGCCGCCGGAGGTCATCCAGGACGTCTTCCAGTCGCTCGACACCGAGGGGCGCGAGCAGTTGCGCACTGCGATGTCCTACCCGGAGGACTCGGTCGGCGCACTCATGGATTTCGACATGGTGACGGTGCGTGAGGACGTCACGCTCGAAGTGGTGCTGCGCTACCTGCGCCGCTTCGACGAACTGCCCGACCACACCGACAAGCTCTTCGTCGTGGACCGCGAGGACCACCTGAAGGGCATCCTGACGCTGGAAAGCCTGCTGATCAGCGACCCCGAGCTGGAGGTCGCCGAGGTCATGCGCTCGGAGACGGTGATCAGCTTCACCCCCGAGGACGAGGCGGACGAGGCCGCCCAGGCCTTCGAGCGCTATGACCTGATCTCCGCCCCGGTCGTCGACAGCGAGAAGCGCGTGATCGGACGCCTGACGGTGGCCGATGTGGTCGACTTCATCCGCGAGGAGTCCGAGGCCGAGATCCTGAGCAAGGCCGGCCTGCGCGAGGAGGAGGACATCTTCGCGTCGGTGTGGGACTCGGTGAAGAACCGCTGGGCGTGGCTGGCGATCAACCTGGTGACGGCCTTCGTGGCCTCGCGGGTGATCGGCCTGTTCGAGGATTCGATCGAGAAGCTGGTAGCGCTGGCTGCGCTGATGCCGATCGTGGCCGGCATCGGTGGCAACTCGGGCAACCAGACGACGACGATGATCGTGCGCGCGATCGCGATGGGTCAGGTGGAGCAGTCGGCCATGCAGCGCCTGCTGAAGAAGGAACTGGGGGTAGCGCTGTTCAACGGCCTGGTCTGGGGGGGGCTACTGGGCGTGCTGGCATGGTGGCTGTACGGCAGCGCGTCGCTGGGTGCGGTGATGACCAGCGCGATGACGCTGAACCTGCTGCTGGCCGCGAGCGCCGGGGTGATGATCCCGATGCTGCGCCAGCGCTTGGGCGCAGACCCAGCAATTGGCGGCTCGGTGATGATCACCGCGCTCACGGATTCGGGGGGCTTCTTCATCTTCCTGGGGCTGGCGACGCTGTTCCTGATGTAAGCAGAATGCGCCGCTGGTGAGATGCGGCCGCGTTACCGGACGCTCGCAGGCGTCTCCGCTCGATCGCTCGCGGCGGGGACGCGCGCGGGGTGCTCCTTCCGGGTCTGCGGAACTCGCTTCGCTCGGACAGTCCTCGCCCCTTCAGGAGCACCCCGCACGCATCCTTGAATCGTGCAAGGTGCTCAACGCAAAGCGCCCAGCGGGTCAGCGCTGCCGGCAACGCTCGAAGCGACGGGACCCACTGTCGACATGCGCAGGTCTTTCAGCCTGCGAGCGACGACCACCGTAGCCGGGGAGGCGCGGGGTATGCGTGAAGAGGCGAGGACTGTCTGAGCCCGAAGGGCGAGTTCCGCAGCCTCGGAAGGCATACCCCGCGCCTCCCCGGCGGATCGACAAACCAAACCCTTGTCAGCCCAGCTGCGCAAACACCTCACGCGCCGCCGCCACCGTCGCGTCGATCTCCGCAGCGCCGTGCGCCGCCGATACGAAGCCGGCCTCGAAGGCCGAGGGCGCGAAGTAGTGGCCGGCCTCCAGCATGGCGTGGAAGAAGCGGTTGAAGCGCTCCTTGTCGGAGGCCATCACATCGGCGAACGAAGCCGGCACCTTGTCGGCGAAATAGACGCCGAACATGCCGCCCACCGAATCCGCGCTGAAGGTGATGCCAGCGTCCTTGGCCGCCGCGGCAAGCCCGCTGACGAGGCGCTGGGTGCTGGCGGCCAGGGCTTCGTAGAAACCGGGTTCGCGCGTCAGCTTCAGCGACACCATGCCCGCGGCCACCGCCACCGGGCTGCCCGACAGCGTGCCGGCCTGGTAAACGCTGCCGAGCGGCGCGATCTTCTGCATGATGTCGCGGCGACCGCCGAAGGCGCCCACCGGCATGCCACCGCCGATGACCTTGCCCAGCGTCGTCAGGTCGGGCGTGATGCCCGTCAGCCCGGCCACGCCCTGCGGACCGACGCGGAAGCCGGTCATGACCTCGTCGAAGATCAGCACCGCACCGTATTCGGTGCAGAGGCGGCGCAGGCCCTCGAGGAAGCCCGGCTGCGGCTTGATCAGATTCATGTTGCCGGCCACCGGCTCGACGATGATGGCGGCGATCTCGTCGCCGCGCGCCTTGAACGCGTCCTCGACCTGCTGCAAGTCGTTGAAGTCGAGCACGATGGTGTGCTTGGCGAAGTCGGCCGGCACGCCGCCCGAGGACGGGTTGCCGAAAGTCAGCAAGCCGGAACCGGCCTTCACCAGCAGGCTGTCGGCGTGGCCGTGATAGCAGCCCTCGAACTTGATGATCGCGTCGCGACCGGTGAAACCGCGCGCCAGGCGGATCGCGCTCATCGTCGCTTCGGTGCCGGAACTGACGAGGCGCACCATCTCGACGGAAGGCAGCAGCGCGCAGATCAGCTCGGCCATCTCGACTTCGCTCTCGGTCGGCGCGCCGAAGGACAGGCCCTTCAGCGCCGCCTCGCGCACCGCCTCGACGATGGCCGGGTGGGCATGGCCGGCAATCGCCGGTCCCCACGAGCCGACATAGTCGATGTAGGCCTTGCCGTCGGCGTCCCACACGCGCGCACCCTCGGCGCGCTCGAGGAAGCGCGGCGTGCCGCCGACCGAACGGAAGGCACGGACGGGCGAATTGACGCCCCCGGGGATCGTCTGCTGGGCGCGGTGGAAGAGGGTTTCGTTGCGACTGGTCATGGTGCTTTGGTCCTGGACTGCATTCGAAAGACGGCATTGTCGCGCCCCGGGCCGGGTCGGTCCACCACACGGATCAAGAACGCCGCGGGACGCAGGCCGCCCCGCGTCAGAAAAGCGCGCGATAGGCGGCGGCGCGCGCCGTCGGGTCCGCCGCGCCGAACACGTCGCTCACCACGGCGATCAGATCGGCCCCGGCCGCGATCACCTGCGGCGCGTTCTCCAGCGAAATGCCGCCGATCGCCGCCACCGGCAGGCCGAGTTCGTCGCGCGCGCGCGTCACAAGCGCGAGTGCCGAGGGCGGGGCGTGAGGCTTGGTGGGCGAGGGGAACATCGCACCAAAGGCAAGGTAATCGACCCCCGCTGCAGCGCCCGCCTCCGCGCGCCCCCAGTCGGCGTAGCAGGTCACGCCGAGGATGCGGCCTTCGCCCAGCGCGCGACGCGCCACCGCCGGATCGCCGTCGTCACGCCCCAGATGGACACCGTCTGCGCCGATCTCGAGCGCCAGCGACAGGTCGTCGTTGATGATCAGGGGCACCCCGGCCGCGCGGCACAACGCCAGCAGCGCCTCCGCCTGTTCGCGCCGTTCGGCGCCGGCAACACGCTTGTTCCGATACTGCAACAAGGCCGGCCGACCGGCGAGCACGCGGCGGGTCAGCTCGACGAGGCGCGCGCCATCGGTCTCGTCGGGGGTGATGGCGTACAAGCCGCGCAAGGGCCCGGATGCCCGGACCTGCGACGAAGGCATCCGCTCACTCATCTTCCGCGCCCTTGCCACGTGCCCAGAAGAAGCGGTCCGGCAGTGCAAGCCCCATGCCCGGCCGATAGGCATGGCGCAGCGCCTGCTGGGTGAACTCCTGCGCCTCGCGTACCGCCTCGGCAACCGCCATGCCGTGCGCCAGCGCGGCGGCCACCGCAGCGGCCAGCGTCGTCCCTGCGCCCAGATAGCGCTCGGCCAGCCGCGGCCAGGCATCGGTGCGCAGCACGCCGTCGTGTGCGACCAGGGTGTTGACGACCTGTGGCCCGTGCGCAGCCCCGTCGGTCAGCAGGATGAACTCCGTGCCGCAGGCCAGCACCCGCTCGAGCGCGTCATCGACGCCGGGCTCTTCGCCCTCCTCGCCCTCGTCCTCGGCGAACTCCCCCGTCATGCCGGCGAGCCGGCACAGCTCATGGCGCCCCACCACCAGCAGCGTGGTCTGGGGCAGGATCAGGTCCGCCAGCGCAGACGCCATCTCCTCGCCGCGTTCGGTCGTGTCGTTGGCTGAATACAGCGCGGGCTCCACCACGAGGGGCAGCTCGGGATAGTCGGACAGGATCTCGGCGATGGCCGCGATGTTCTCCACGCTGCCCGCGAACCCGAGCTTGAACCCCGCGACCGGGATGTCCTCCAGCACGGCCCTCGCCTGTGCCACGACCACCTCGGGCGCCTGCGTCCACGCCTCCTCGACCGCCCGCGTGTCACGCGCGATCGCCGCCGTCTGCACGGCCAGCGGATGGCAGCCCATGCTCGACAAAGTCAGCACATCGGCGACGATTCCGCCGCCGGCGGTCGTATCACCCGCCCCTAGACAGAGCACTGCTGGAGGCACTTCCGGAATCTCGATTGGCATGAGCGAGAAGTCCGCCACAGGAGGTGGCAGGAACTATGCGTTAATATTGCACCCAATTTTACTCCTGCCTCCGGAATGAGTCGAAAGATGGCCGATACGCCTTACAAGACCTACATGTGCCTGATCTGCGGTTTCATCTACGACGAAGCCGCCGGCCTGCCCGAAGAGGGCATTCCGCCCGGAACGCGCTGGGAAGACGTCCCGCCGAACTGGACCTGCCCTGAATGCCAGGCGCGTAAGGAAGATTTCGAACTCGTCGAGATCTGAGCACCGCGCCACTCCCCGACGCCCGACGCCGGATCGAGATCCCGACGGGCGCGCACCACGTACAACCCGAGGACAGCTTGCATGGACCTTGCCGGACTGAAGGTGATGGTCATCGATGACAGCAACACGATTCGCCGCAGCGCAGAGATCTTTCTCGGCCAGTCCGGCTGTCAGGTGCTGCTCGCCGAGGATGGCTTCGACGCCCTGGCGAAGATCGCCGACCACAACCCCGACGTGATCTTCGTCGACATCATGATGCCGCGGCTGGACGGCTACCAGACCTGCGCCCTGATCAAGAAAAACCCGCGGCTGGCCTCGACCCCCGTGATCATGCTGTCATCGCGCGACGGGCTGTTCGATCGCGCGCGCGGCCGCATGGTGGGTTCGGACGAATACCTCACCAAGCCTTTCACCAAGGACAGCCTGCTGAAGGCCGTTGCCCAGCACTCCGGTCGCAGCAGCACCACCTGAATCAACCCTCCCCAGGACTTCACACGATGTCGATCCGCAAAATCCTCGTGGTGGACGATTCGCCCACCGAACGTCTCGCGCTCCAGGAAGTGCTTGCCCGCAACGGCTACGAGATCATCACCGCCGAAAGCGGCGAAGAAGCGATCCAGCGCAGCAAGGCCGACAAGCCCGACCTGATCCTGATGGACGTGGTCATGCCCGGCATGAACGGCTACCAGGCCACGCGCACGATCTCGCGCGACGACGCGACCCGCAACATCCCGATCATCATGTGCACCACCAAGGGCGAGGAGACCGACAAGATCTGGGGCATGCGCCAGGGCGCCTACGCCTACCTGGTGAAACCGCTCGACCACAACGACCTGCTCGCCCGCATCCGGGCCATCGGCTGAGGCGATCATGGCCCGACGCAGCAGTCTGCGCGAATTCCAGGAAGGTCTCGCCCGCCGGCTGGCGGAGGCCCGCAGCACAGACCGGCGCGGCCTGCTCGGTTTCCAGGCCGGTAGCGAGAACTGGCTGATCGACCTGCCCGAGGCGGGCGAGATCCTGCCACCACCACCGCTGTCGTCGGTGCCGCTGACCCGCCCGTGGTATCGCGGGCTTGCAAACGTGCGCGGCACGCTTTTCGGCGTGGTGGACCTCTCGCAGTTCCACGGCCACGCCCCGGTCATCGCCGCGGGTCGCGCCCGCCTGCTGCTCGTCGGCGCCAAGCAGGGCGTCAATTGCGCGCTGCTGGTCAGCAGCTCGCTGGGCTTGCGCAGCCAGGACGACTTCGAGCCCGACACCGAGGTCGACGCGCGGCCATGGGTCAAGAACCGGCTGCGCGACGCCCAGAACAACCTCTGGCTGCAACTCGACGCCGGGAAGCTCCTGACCAGCTCCGACTTCCTGGATGCCGGCCTGGCCTGACACCGCACCCATTCCCGATCCCGCACATTCCTCCAACAAGGCGGAGCACGCATCATGGCATTCAAGCTCTTCGGCAACAAAGCATCGGCCCTCGAAGCACGGGGCAGCGACACCTCGACAATCATCGATACAGGCGCCGCCATGGCCGCCGCCAAGGCGAGGCCCCAGCCGAAGGCTAACAGCTCGGCGCCCAAGCCCCGGACGATTGCCGAGCGCATGCGCAACCTGGGCCTGCTGTTCGGCGCGCTGGCGGTCACCACCGTGGGCCTGGCCCTCTATCAGGGGCAGCAGACGGCGAACGGCACACTGCACGTCACCGCATCGAGCGAGCTGCAGATGCTGTCGCAGCAGATCGCGAAATCCGCCCAGCTTGCCGTACGCGGCAACGCCAGCGCCTTCAACGAACTCGATGGCAGCCGCACCCGCTTCGTCGAACTGCTGCAGGCACTGAACCAGGGGGGCGCAGTCGGCGACACGATGGCGCCACCGGCGCCGGCAACGGTGAGGTCGCAGCTCGATGCGCTGGGCCGCACCTGGCAGGACACCGAACGCAATGCCGCGCAACTGCTGAAGGAGCGCAAGAACCTCATCGCGCTGTACTCGGTGGTGTCCGCACTGAACAATTCGAACGCCGAACTGCTCGACCTCAACGAGCGCGTCGTGCAACTCGCCGAGCAGGGGGGCGCCCCCCTGGCCGGACAGAGCGCGGCCCACCGCAGCATGATGCTGACGCAGCGCCTGGCAAAGAACGCCAACGCCCTGCTCGCTGCCGACGTCATCGACCCCGAAGTCGCCTTCCTGCTGAACCGTGACGCCGAGGCACTGCGTGCCCAGCTCGAGACGCTGTCGCGCACCGCCAGCGACAGCGAGCTGCGCCGCCAGGTGGAAGCGCTGACCGCCGCCGCCAAGCCGACTTTCGACGCCGCCGACGAGATCCTCGCCAACATCCAGAACGCCGTGCTGGCGAAACAGGCCGGCAGCCGCATCTTCAGCGATTCGGTGCCCCTGCTTGCCCGTGCCGGCGAGCTCACCGATGAACTGAGCCGCAGCTACCGCGGTTTCACCCTCATCCATCTGCTGATCGCCGCCGGCGCCCTGCTGAGCGTGCTCATCCTGGCAGCGATGGTGCGCGCTTACCGCACGGACGTGGCCGAACGTAGCGCCGAACTGGAATCCCAGCGCAGCAGTGCGGAAAGCGAACGTAACCTGACGCAGCAGGCCATTCTGCGGCTGATGAACGAAATGGGCGACCTTGCCGACGGCGACCTGACCGTGCGTGCAACCGTGACCGAGGACATTACCGGCGCCATTGCCGACTCGGTCAACTACACGGTCGAGGAACTCTCGGTGCTGGTGCGCCGAATCAACGACGCCGCAAGCCGCGTGACCAACGCCACCGAATCCGCCCAGCGCACCTCCAAGGAGCTGCTCGAGGCCACCGAGCGCCAGTCGCGCGAGATCGAGGAAGCCGGCGCCACGGTCCAGCGCATGGCGCAGTCGATGACGGACTCGTCCGAGCTCGCCAGCCAGTCCGCACTGGTTGCACGCCGCTCGCTGGATGCGGCACGCAAGGGCGCGGAAGCCGTGGAGAACACCATCCGCGGCATGAACGACATCCGCAGCCAGATCCAGGAAACCTCCAAGCGGATCAAGCGCCTGGGCGAGTCCTCGCAGGAGATCGGCGAGATCGTGGAACTGATTTCGGACATTACCGAGCAGACCAACGTGCTGGCGCTCAACGCCGCCATCCAGGCCGCGTCGGCCGGCGAAGCGGGCCGCGGCTTCACCGTGGTTGCGGAAGAAGTGCAGCGCCTGGCCGAGCGCTCGGGCGAGGCAACGAAGCAGATCGCAGCGATCGTGAAGACGATTCAGACCGACACCCAGGACGCCGTGGGCGCCATGGAGAACGCCACGCGCGACGTGGTCGAGGGCGCCCAGCTGTCCGACGCCGCGGGCCAGGCCCTGTCCGAAATCGACAAGGTTTCGCTCGAGGCCGCACGCCTGATCGAACAGATCTCGACCGACACCCAGCAGCAGGCGGCCACCGCCGACCGCGTTGCCGCAACGATGAAGGACATTCTGACCATCACCGAACAGACCACGCTCGGCACACAGCAGACCGCGGTGTCGATCGGCCAGCTGGCTGACCTTGCCGTCGAACTGAAGGGCTCGGTTTCGGGCTTCAAGGTCTGAACGCGATCATCGTCGGGAATCAAGTCATGACATTAGCCACCGAGACGGATCTGGGCCCGCTCACCTGGGTGAAGGGCGAGATCGATGCCGCCCTGCAGCGCACGGCGGACGCCCTCGACCGGGCACGGAGCGCGGAGGATGCCGCGAGTCAGGTGCAGTTTGCGCAGACGCATCTCCACCAGGTCCGTGGCGCGCTGTCGATCATCGGCCTCGATGGCCTGACCCAGTTCGCGGATGCAACCGAGCTCCTGCTCGGCCTGATGGCGCGCGGCGACGTGCCGGTCGACGAGACGACGCTCATGCTCGCCGTCCGCGCAGTGCACAGCCTGGGCAACTACCTCGAGGAACTGGCCCACGGCGTGCCGGACCAGCCCATGCGGCTCGCCCCCCTGTACGAGGAAATCGCCGTCGCGCGCGGACTCCCGCTGCCCTGCGCCGCGGACCTCTTCTATCCCGACCTGTCGCGCCGCCCGCCGCGACGCGCCGCGGCGGCGCACGACCCCGCCACCGCCCAGGCCATCCTGCGCCAGGCCCGGACGCGTTTCGAGCGCGGCCTGCTCGAATGGCTGCGCGGCCATGCCGCCGGCGCGGCCGCGATGCGCGAGGCCATCGCCGAGGTCGAGTCGGTACAGGCGTCCGCGAGCACTCGCAGCCTGTGGTGGGCCGCACTGGCCTTCTACGATGCCCTCCTCGACGGCAGCCTGATCAACGACATCGGCGTCAAGCGCCTGTGCACCCAGATCGATGCCCAGTTCCGCCGCTTGCTCAAAGGCGCCCCCTCCGCGCCCGACCGCCTGTTGCGCGACATTCTCTACCAAGTGGCCGGCAGTCCGGCACGTACCGCGCACCAGCACGAAGTCCGCGCCTGCTGGCAGCTCGATGCACTGATGCCCGCAGCCGGCGCCCGCGTCAGCGACATGCCGCTGGCCCCCCTGCTGCAGAACCTGCAGCAGATGCTCACGCCTGCGCGCGAACAGTGGGACGCCTTCTGCGAAGGCACGGCGGTCGCGCTCGGCCGCTTCGACGAGCACATGAAGGCGCTGACCCAGGCCTGCGCCGCGCTCGCGCGCCCGGCGACCCTGCAGCTCGTCGCTGGGCTGAGCGACCTCGCCCAGTGGCTGCGCCGTGACCCCTTGAAGCACACGGACGCCATCGCGCTCGAAGTCGCGTCCGCCCTGCTGCTGCTCGAAGGCGACTTCGGACAGCGCTTCACCGACGGCGCGCTTGCCGAACAGATGAGCCTGCGCCTCGCGCGCCTGGAAGCGCTGCAGCGCGGCGAGCTGCCGCCTGCGGAAATGGCCGGACACGGTCTGCTGCATGCCCGCGAGAGCCAGGAGAAGGACGCGATCGCCCAGCTCTGCCGCGAGATGCGGTCGAGCCTGGCGCAGGTCGAGCAGACCCTGGACGACTACTTCCGCAACCAGAACAAGCATGAGTCGCTCCCGCAGTTGCACCAGCCGCTGCAGCAGGTGGTGGGCGCGCTGAGCATGCTCGGCGAAACCGAAGCGCTGACCCTGGTGCGCGACGCCGCGACCCGCATCGCCAGCCTCGCCAGCGCACCGAACGAGGCGAATCCTGCGGAATTCGAAACCCTGGCGCACCAGTTGTCCGCCCTGGGTTTCTACCTCGACGCCCTGCCGCTGGGCGGCGCAACGCTCGAGGACTTCCTGCATCCCGAACGCCGCCGCTCCGAGGCCGAAGACGTCGAACCCGAGTCCGAATCCGGGTTCGCGCCCATTTTCGAACCCCCGCCTCAGGCCGTTGCCGAGCCGGAACCGAAGGTGCCGCCCCCCCCTGCCGAAGTCGCGCCAGCCACACCCGAGGTCGCGGCAACGCCAACGACGGAACCGGTTGCGACAGCCGAAGCGCTGTTCGTCGAAGAACTGGAAGATCTGGAAGAGCTCGAGGACCTCGCCGTCGAGGAAGCGGTCGCAGCCCAGCCCACGGCGCAGGCGCCTGCGGCAGCGCCCGTCCTGCCGGAAAGCGACGCGGAGATCGACGCCGAACTTCTGGAGATCTTCATCGAGGAGGCCACCGAAGTCCTCGCGACGATCCGCGAGCAGCTCGAGCTTGCACGCACGGCGCCACACGACGGCGAGCATCTGACCACCATCCGCCGCGGTTTCCACACCCTCAAGGGCAGTGGCCGCATGGTCGGACTCAGCGTCCTCGGCGAGGCGGCATGGGGGCTGGAACAGACCCTGAACCGCTGGCTGCAGCTCGAATGGCCCGTCACCCCGGCGCTGCTGCACCTTGTCGATGCCGCGCACCAGGTCTTCTCCGCCTGGGTCGAGCACCTTCAGACCGGATGCGGACAGCCCGACCCGAGCTCGGTGCTGAACGAGGCCGAGCGCCTGCGCAGCAGTGACGCCGCAACCCTGGAGCCGGGCGAAGTCACCCCCGCGACGCAGCCTGAGACGGCTGCCGAAGAGCGCGGCGCCGACAAGGCATGGCCGGAGTTCCCCAATCTGGACCTGTCCGAGACCGGCGAGATCCTGCCGCTGTACGACGAAACCCTGCTCGAACTGGACGCGTCCTTCCTGGGCGAGCAAGAGGCGCAGCCGGTGTCCGGGCAGGAAAGCGCCGGCGTCGACGAGATCGACTTCGGCGCCCTCCCGGAACTTGTCGTGGCTGAAGAGGCATCGGCCACCGCCGAACCGGGCGCGGCGGCGAGCGAGTCGATCGAAGGCGAGGTGCCGGAGACCTCCGAGGGCGAACGCTCCGCCGCCGTAACGCTCGCGTTGGCCGAGGAAGACCTCGAACGGCTCGAGGCGCTGGAGATCGAGGCGCTCCAGCCCGAGGCCCTGCCGGGTGCCGCCGAAACCGTCGCCGAAACCGAAGCCGAAGCCGCGGAAGCCGCGGTCATCGCGGCAGCACTGCCCCAGGCGGGCCCGGTGGAGGACATCCCGCCGATCGCCGCCGAAGCCGGCCCCGAAGCCGAAGCGGAGCCCGCGATCGAGCCCGAAGCCTGGAACGCGCCGGAAACGATCGTCGAACACGAGGCGACGCCGGAATCCGCCTTGGAGGAACTCGCGCCGTCCGCTGAAGGCGAAGCGCAGCGTGCAGCCACGCCGCCAGCCGCCCCCGTGACCGTGCGCATCGGCGACATCGAGATCTCGCCGGCCCTCTACGAGCTCTACCAGTCCGAGGCGCGCCAGCACCTCGCCACCCTCGCGCAAGACTTCGAGCGCCTCGCCCGGCACGCCGATGCGCAGCCGACGGAATCGGCAATGCGCGCCGCGCACACGCTCGCGGGCATCTCGGGCACCACCGGCTTCAACGCACCGCACGAACTGGGTCGTGCCCTCGAGCATGCAATCGAGCGCCTGCGCGAGCAGGGGCGGGCACCCCAGCGCGACGAACTCTCGGTGCTGAACAAGGCCCAGGCTGCCCTGCAAGGCATGCTGGCGCAAGTTGCGCTGAAGGTCGTTCCCGAGGCTTCGGGCACGCTGGTGGCCGAGCTCAATGCAAGCTGCCACGTGCCGGCGGCCAGCCCGATACCTGCCACGCCCGAAGAGGCGTTCGCCGAAACGCCGGCGATCGACGACACCGCCGGACCCGTCGAGCCGGCCACCGCAGCGCCAGGCGCTGCGGCAGCCGCGCTGCAGCCCGTTCCGCAGGACGAGATCGATGCCCAGCTGCTGCCGATCTTCCTTGAGGAAGCGGCCGAACTCATGGGCCAGCTGCACGCCGCGGTACGCGCCTGGCACGCCGCACCGGACGGGACGCAGTACCCGACGACCATTGCACGCCAGCTGCACTCGCTCAAGGGCAGCGCGCGCATGGCCGGCGCGATGGCGCTGGGCAGCCACCTCCACCAGCTCGAATCCCGGCTGGAAGACGGGCTGGCAGACAAGGCCGGCCCCGGCACGCTGTTCGAAGACCTCGCCTTCGGTCTCGACCTGTGCGAACAGATGATCGATGGTCTGGTGGGCCTGCCCGGCGCTGGTGCCGACACCGACAAGGCCGCCCCTGTCGAGCGCGCCGCCGCCCCCGGTGCTGCAGCGCCGGTCGCCACGGTCACCGGCGAGACGGCGGCCGAAGTCGAAGCGATCGCTTCGGCGACACTGCGCGTGCGCGCCGAACAGATCGACCGCTTCGTCAACGAGGCCGGCGAGATCGGCATCGCCCGCACCCGCATCGAGGGCGAGCTGCGCACGCTGCGCCGCTCGCTGCTCGACCTGACCGAAAACGTGATCCGCCTGCGCAACCAGCTGCGCGAGGTCGAGATTCAGGCCGAAGTGCAGATGCAGTCGCGCATCGCCCAGGCCGAATCGCATCACGCCGAGTTCGATCCGCTCGAGATGGACCGCTACACGCGACTCCAGGAACTCACGCGGATGATGGCCGAGAGCGTGAACGACGTGACCACCGTGCAGCAGACCCTGCTGCACAATCTGGACGGCGCCGACCTCGCCCTGAACGGCCAGGGCCGCACCACCCGCGAGCTGCAGCAGGGGCTGATGCGCGTGCGCATGCTGCCTTTCGACAGCCTGGCCGATCGCCTCTATCGCGTTGTGCGCCAGAGCGCGAAGGAGCTCGGCAAGCGCGCCAGCCTCGACCTGCGCGGCGGCCGCATCGAGATCGACCGCAGCGTGCTGGAACAGATGGCCGCACCGCTCGAACACCTGCTGCGGAACGCGGTGGCGCATGGCATCGAGGGCCCGGCCGAGCGCGCGACCGCGGGCAAGCCCGAAACCGGCCAGATCGTGCTGACCGTCACGCAGGAAGGCAACGAAATCGCCATCGACCTGCAGGACGATGGCAGTGGCCTCGATTTCGAGCGCATTGCCGAGCGGGCGCGCAGGAACGGGCTGATCGGGCCGGACGAACATCCGGACACCAAGCGCCTGACCAACCTGATCTTCCTGTCCGGCTTCAGTACCGCCGGCCAGCTGTCGGCCGTGTCCGGCCGTGGCGTGGGCATGGACGTGGTGAAGGCGCAGACCGCGTCGCTGGGCGGGCGCATCGACGTCGCCAGCACGGCCGGCCAGGGGACGCACTTCCGCATCTACCTGCCCCTGACGCTCGCGGTGACGCAGGCCCTGCTGGTGAAAGCCAGCGGACGCAACTGGGCGATTCCGTCGAACATGGTGGCCCAGGCGATGGAGCTCAAGCCCGATGCGCTCAAGCGCGTGCAGGACGAGCGCGGCATCGAGTGGCAGGGCCAGCACTATGCCTACCGCTACCTGCCGCGCCTGCTGGGCGACCGCCAGAGCCTGCCCGAAGAGCAGCGCTACAACTGGCTGCTGTTGCTGCGTGCCGGTGCGCAGACGCTGGCGCTGCATGTCGACAGCATGCGCGGCAACCAGGAAATCGTGGTCAAGAACGCCGGACCGCAGCTCACCCGCATCGTCGGCATGACCGGCGCCACGGTGCTCGCCGACGGCGAAATCGCGCTGATCCTGAACCCGGTCGCCCTTGCCAGCCGCAGCCTCGACACCGGCGCTGAAGCGGACGAGGCGCGCATCGTCGCCGAAGCGCCGCCGGTGGCGGTGCATCAGCCGACGGTCATGGTGGTCGACGATTCGCTGACGGTGCGCCGCATCACCGGCCGCCTGCTCGAGCGCGAGGGCTACCGCGTCATCACCGCCAAGGACGGCGTGGATGCGCTGGAGCAACTGGTCGACATCGTGCCCGACGTGGTGCTGTCGGACATCGAGATGCCGCGCATGGACGGCTTCGACCTCGTCCGCAACATCCGCGCCGATGCGCGCACGCGCCAGGTGCCGGTGATCATGATCACCTCGCGTCTGGCGGACAAGCACCGCCGCTACGCGGAGGAAGTGGGCGCCAACCACTATCTCGGCAAGCCCTATCAGGAAGAGGAGCTGCTGGCCCTGCTGGCGGGCTACACTCGGGCCGAGACCACCACGGTCTGAGCCGTATCGCGCCAGACGCCCCGGTTTCCGCCTCACGCAGGCGGGCCGGGGCGTCTTGCTGCAGGACGCCCGTTTCAGGCCACCGGTGTCAGGCGGACAGGGCTGCCGCCAGGCGCGCGAGCGCCTCGTCCAGCGTCGCCCGCGGACAACCGAAGTTGAGCCGCAGCCAGCCCGGCGCGCCGAAGTAGCGTCCATCCGACAGGCCGACGCCGGCCGCCTCGAAGAAGGCCGTCGGCTCCTCGATGCCGCGCGCCGCCATCATGCCGCGGCAGTCGATCCACGCCAGGTAGGTGGCCTCGGGCGACGTCGCCGCCAGTCCGGGCATCGCCGCCACCGCCTCGAGCACGCGCGCACGGTTGCCGCGCAGGTAGTCGAGCAGCGCTGCACGCCAAGGACCGCCGTCGCGGTACGCGGCCTCCGTCGCCACCATGCCGAGCACATTCACATGCGGGATCAGTCCGCGCATGGCGTGGCGGTAGCGGCGGCGCAGTGCGGCATCGGGAATGACGGCGAACGCGCAGTACAGCGCGGGAATGTTCCAGGTCTTGGACGGCGCCATCAGCGTGATCGTGCGCTTCGCCACCGCGTCGTCCAGCGCAGCGATCGGGCGATGCGGCCTGTCCTCGTCGAGCACCAAGCCGCAGTGGATCTCATCGGAGCAGATCAGCAGGTCGTGGCGCGCCGCGAACTCCGCCAGCCGCCGCAACTCCGTCTCGTCGAACACGCGCCCCACCGGGTTGTGCGGCGAGCACAGCAGCAGCATCCGGCTGCGCGCATCCGCCGTCCGCTCGAGCGCGTCCCAATCCCATTGCCAGCGGCCATCGGCCAGCACCAGATCGCAGCGCTGCAGCACACGGCCGGTGTTGCCGGGTGCGGACAGGAAGGGCGGATACACCGGCGCGGCGGTGACGATGCCGTCCCCCGCTTCGCCGGCGATCGAACAGGCCAGATTGAAGCCGGTCACCACGCCGGGCAGCCACACCAGCCAGTCGGCCTCGATCGCCCAGCCGTGGTCGCGCCGCAGGCCCTCGACCACGGCCTCCACCAGCGAAGTCCAGGCGTCGGTGTAGCCGAACACGCCGTGGTCGATACGTCGGTGCAGGGCCTCGATGACCGCCTGCGGCGCCGCGAAATCCATGTCCGCCACCCACAGGGGCAGCACGTCGCGGCCCGCATAGCGGCCCCATTTCTCGCTCGGCAGGCTGCGGCGGTCGATGATGCGGTCGAAGTCGAAGGCGGCGGCGTCGCTCATGGGAACATTCCGGTCATGAAATCAGACGGGATTGTCCCGCATTCGCGCGGCGGGCGGGCGCTCAGCCCTTGAGCACCCCGAAGCGCTGCAGGGTGCGTTCGCGCGCCGCCGCGTGATCCACGACCGGGCCGGGGTAATCGACGCCGATCCTGGTCCGGCACGCGGTCTGGTCGATGCCGCCCATGGTCCACGGCGCATGGATGAACTTGTCCGGCACCCGCGCCAGCTCGGGCAGGTAGCGGCGGATGAAGCGCCCTTCGGGGTCGAACTTCTCCGACTGCGTCACCGGATTGAAGATGCGGAAGTAGGGCTGCGCGTCGCAGCCGGTGGAGGCCGCCCACTGCCAGCCGCCATTGTTGGCGGCGAGGTCGTAGTCGTTCAGATGCACGGCGAAGTAGCGCTCGCCCAGTCGCCAGTCGATGCCCAGATCCTTGGTCAGGAAGGAGGCGACGATCATGCGCAGGCGGTTGTGCATCCAGCCGGTCTGGTTCAGCTGGCGCATCGCGGCGTCCACGATGGGGTAGCCGGTGCGCGCCTCGCACCAGGCGGCGAAAAGTTCCGGGGCGTCGTCCCACTTCACCGCGTCGTACTCGGGCCGGAAGGCGCGTTCGACCACCTGCGGGTGGTGCCACAGGATCTGGTGGTAGAAGTCGCGCCAGATCAGTTCCGACAGCCAGGTCTCCGCCCCCTCGCCACCGTGCGCGCGGGCATGGGCGGCGAGCTGGCGGATCGACACGGTGCCGAAGCGCAGGTGCGTCGACAGGTAGCTGACGCCCTTGACCGCCGGAAAGTCGCGCGCGCGCTTGTAGCGGTCGATACGCGCGGCGAAGTCCTCGAACAGGCGCCTGCCGCCGCGCATGCCCACCGGCATCTGCAGTTCGGCCAGATTGGTCGGCTCGAAGCCGATGTCAGCCAGGCTGGGCAGGGTCTCGCCCGCCGGCTTGGGGGCGAGATGTGCAGCGTATTTGTCGACCGGGTAGGACTTGAGCTGGAAGGCATCGACCGCTTTCAGCCACGCGTTCTTGTAGGGCGTGAACACGCTGAAGGGCTTGCCCGCCTGGGTCAGTACCTCGTCGCGCTCGAAGATCACCTGGTCCTTGAAGTCCGCGTAGCCGATGCCCTCCCCGGCCAGCGCCTGCGCCACGCGGCTGTCGCGCACGATCGCATCGGGCTCATAGTCACGGTTGGCGAAGACCTTGTCGACGCCCAGCTCGCGCGCGAGGCGCGGGATCTCGTCCTCCGCGCGGCCATGGCGCACGATGATTCCGGCACCCGGCGCGCCCGCCGCCCGGGCCATCGCGTCGAGCGCCACATCGAGTTCGGCCACGCTGGCGTGGATGAACTCGACGCGGCGGTCGCGGCGCGAGGGCAGCGCATCGAGGATGGCGGTATCGAAGACGAAGGCGCAATGCACGCACGTGGCGAAACGCAGCGCATGATGGAGCGCGGCGTGGTCGAAACTGCGCAGGTCGCGGCGGAACCAGACGAGGGCGGAGGGCATCGTTTTGTCCTGGACAAAGTGGGCGCATTATGACGCATCCGCAGGTGCGCGGGGCCAGCGCCAAGAACCCCGGCGATCGGCGTAAAATGTCGCGCATGGAAACACCTACGGCCAACTTCACGCATCACTTCCTGATCGCCATGCCCAACATGGCCGATCCTCATTTCGTGCGCACGCTGACCTACATCGCCGAGCACAACGAACAGGGCGCGCTCGGCATCATCGTGAACCGCCCGATCGACATGACGCTGGCCGCGCTGTTCGAACGCATCGAGGTGCCGCTCGAAGCCCAGGGCTTCGAGGCCCAGCCGGTGTATTTCGGCGGCCCGGTACAAACCGATCGCGGCTTCGTGCTGCACCGGCCGGTGGGCGACTGGCATTCGACGCTGAAGGTCAGCGAAGACGTCGGGCTCACCAGCAGCCGCGACGTGCTGCAGGCCATCGGCGCCCACGGCGAACCCAAGGACGTGCTCGTCACGCTCGGCTACGCCGGCTGGGCCGCGGGCCAGCTCGAGCAGGAACTGATGGACAACGCCTGGCTGACCGTGCCGGCCGACATGGCGATCGTCTTCGACCTGCCCCCCGAGGAGCGCCTGGCCGCCGCAATGCAGAAGCTCGGCGTGGACTTCGCCAACCTCAGCGAGGTCGCCGGGCATGCCTGACGCGGCACCCGCCGCCGCCCGCCCCCAGGCCGCCCTGCCCGCGCGCGGCACCCTGCTCGGTTTCGATTTCGGCCTGGCGCGCGTCGGCGTCGCCACCGGCGAACTCGAGACCGGCCAGGCCAACGCGCTGGTCACGCTGCACGACGAATCGAACGACGCCCGCTTCAAGGCCATTGCCCGGCTGATCGCCGAATGGCGTCCGGTGGCGCTGGTGGTGGGCATCCCCACCCACCTCGACGGCAGCGAGCACGAGCTCACCACGCGCTGCCGCCGCTTCGCCAACCAGCTGCACGGCCGCTTCGGGCTGCCGGTGTTTGCCGCCGACGAACGCCTGTCCTCGGTCGCGGCCGAATCCGAACTTTCCACCGCCAGCCTCAAGGGCTGGCGCGAGCGCAAGGCGGTGCTCGATGCCGTCGCCGCCCAGATCATCCTGCAAACCTTCCTGGACGCCCGCCGCCATGAATCAACTTGATGCCGAAGCGCTGTGCCGGCAGCTCGCCGAACAGATCCGTCCCCACGTCACGCCCGCCACCGCACTGGTCGGCATCTACACCGGCGGCCTGTGGCTGGCCGAGCGCCTGCACAAGGAGCTTGGCATCCAGCCGCCGCTGGGCGCGATCGACGTGTCCTTCTACCGCGACGACTACGGCAGCAAGGGCCTGCACGCCAAGCCGCAGAAGACCGAGATCCCGTTCAACGTCGATGGCGCACATGTGATCCTGGTGGACGACGTGCTCTACACCGGCCGCACCACCCGCGCCGCGCTCAACGAGCTGTTCGACTTCGGTCGCCCGGCCGCGGTGGAGCTGGCGGTACTGGTCGACCGCGGCAGCCGCGAGCTGCCGATCGCCGCGCGCTACTGCGCCCACACCCTGCCCGAGGCCCTGCCGCACGACCAGAGCCTCGAACTGCAGCGCGACGCCGCCGGCGGCTTCACGCTGAAGCTGACGCAGCGCGCCTGACGCACGGCAGGCCCGCCGCATGACCCCGACCCACCTTTTCCTGCCCACTCGCTGACTCCGAGGCACGCCCGATGCGCAACCCCCAGCTCAACCAGCACGGCGAACTGCAGCACCTGCTCACGCTAGACGGTCTGCCGCGCGACATCCTCACCGCCATCCTCGACACCGCCGCGCCCTTCACCGAGGTGGCCGAGCGCGAGGTCAAGAAGCTGCCGCTGCTGCGCGGCAAGAGCGTGTTCAACCTGTTCTTCGAGAACTCGACGCGCACCCGCACCACCTTCGAGATCGCCGCCAAACGCCTGTCGGCCGACGTGGTGAACCTCAACATCAACACCAGCTCGGCCGCCAAGGGCGAGAGCCTGCTCGACACGGTCGACAACCTGTGCGCGATGCAGGCCGACATGTTCGTCGTGCGCCACGCCGCGAGCGGCGCGCCGATGCTGATCGCCCAGCACCTGCAGAACACCGGGCGCGACCACATCCACGTGGTCAACGCCGGCGACGGCCGCCATGCGCATCCGACGCAGGGCCTGCTGGACATGTACACGATCCGTCACTTCAAGCAGGACTTCACCAACCTGACGGTGGCGATCGTCGGCGACGTGCTGCACTCGCGCGTGGCGCGCAGCCAGATCGCCGCGCTGACCACGCTGGGCGTGCCCGAGGTGCGCGTCATCGGCCCCAAGACCCTGCTGCCGACCGAGGTCGAGAAGCTTGGCGTGCGGGTGTTCCACGACATGCGCGAAGGCCTCAAGGGCGTGGACGTGGTGATGATGCTGCGCCTGCAGAACGAGCGCATGAACGGCGCGCTGCTGCCCACGCCGCAGGAGTACTACAAGATCTGGGGCCTCACCGCCGAGAAGCTGGCGCTGGCCAAGCCCGACGCCATCGTCATGCACCCCGGCCCGATGAACCGCGGCGTCGAGATCGACTCGGCGGTGGCCGACGGCGCACAGGCGGTCATCCTGCCCCAGGTCACCTTCGGCATCGCCGTACGCATGGCGGTGATGAGCATGCTGGGCAGCCACTGAGCCCCGGACAGCACAGGCACAAGGATTCACGCATGAACATCCTGATTTCCAACGGCCGCGTCGTCGATCCGGCCAACCGCACCGACGCGGTGCAGAACGTCTACGTCGCCGGCGGCAAGATCGTCGCGCTGGGCTCCGCCCCGGACGGTTTCCAGGCGGACCGCAACATCGACGCCAGCGGCCTGGTCGTCGCCCCCGGCTTCATCGACCTCGCCGCGCGCCTGCGCGAGCCCGGCTTCGAATACCGCGCCACGCTCGAGTCCGAGATGGAAGCGGCGATGGCCGGCGGCGTCACCAGCCTCGCCATCCCGCCCGACACCGACCCCGCGCTCGACGAGCCCGGCCTGGTCGAGATGCTGACCTACCGCGCGAAGAAGCTGAACCGCGCCCACATCTATCCGGTCGGCGCGCTCACCATCGGCCTCAAGGGCGAGCGCCTGTCGGAGATGGCCGAACTGGTCGAGGCCGGCTGCGTCGCCTTCTCGCAGGCCAACGTGCCGATCGTCGACAACGGCGTGCTGATGCGTGCGCTGCAGTACGCCGCCACCTTCGGTTTCCGCGTCTGGCTGCAGCCGATCGCGCCCTTCCTCGCCCGCGGCGGCAATGCCCACGACGGCGAGGTCGCCACCCGCATGGGCCTGGCCGGCATTCCGGTCGCGGCCGAAACGGTGGCGCTGTACACCTACCTGGAACTGGCCAAGATCACCGGCGCGCGCCTGCACATCACCCGCCTGTCGTCCGCGGCCGGCCTCGCGCTGATCGAGCAGGCCCGGGCCGAAGGCATGGACGTCACCTGCGACGTGTCGATCAACCATGTACACCTGTGCGACATGGACATCGGCTACTTCAACCCCAACTGCCACCTGATCCCGCCGCTGCGCAGCCAGCGCGACCGCGAGGCGCTGTGCAGGGGGCTGGCCGAGGGCCGGATCAACGCCCTGTGCTCCGACCACACCCCGGTGGACGACGACGGCAAGCAGGCCCCCTTCTCGGAATCCGAGCCCGGCGCCACCGGCCTCGAGCTGCTGCTGCCGCTGACGCTGAAGTGGGCCGGGCGCGCCGGCCTGTCGCTGCTCGACGGGCTGGCCCGCATCACGTCCGATGCCGCGCGGATCGTCGGCATCACCAAGGCCGGCCACCTGTCGGTGGGCGCACGTGCCGACGTCTGCGTGTTCGACCCGGACGCCCACGTCGCCGTCACCCGCGACAGCCTCAGGAGCCAGGGCAAGAACACACCCTTCCTCGGCATGGAACTGCCCGGCCAGGTCCGCTACACCCTGGTCGAAGGGCAGGTGATGTACGAGGGGCGCTGAGTCCGGGACGCTGGCGGCAAGATCGTCAGCGATTGCAGAAAAAGGAAAGGGCGGCCAGACGGCCGCCCTTCTTCATTGGGAATGCTGCGAGTCAGGCGCCGATCAGGCGCCGAACAGCAGCGGCGCGAAGCTGTTGCGGATGCCGCCGAGCACCATCAGCACGATCTGCAGCACCAGCAGCAGCACCAGCGGCGACAGGTCGACGTTGGCGATGGTCGGCACGATGCGGCGGAAGGGACGCAGGAAGGGGGTGGCGAGCGAATGCAGCAGCGGCGCGAGCGGCGCATGCGGGCTCACCCACGACAGCACCGCGGAACCGAGCACGACGGCGAACACCAGATACACCATCATGCGCATCAGCTCGATCAGGCCCACGCCCCACAGCCCCAGCAGCACCGCGCCGGCGTTGCCACTGAACACCGCGCCGCGCAGGCTCAGCTCGAACAGCACCAGCAACACCTGAACCAGCCAGGCCGGCAGCAGGCTCGCCATGTCCAGCCCGAACAGGCCGGGGATGAAGCGGCGCAGCGGGCGCACGATCCAGTCGGTCGTCGTGACGACGAACTGCCCGATCTGGTTGCGGAAGGAAATGCGCTGCCACTGCATGTAGAAGCGCGCCAGCAGCATCAGCGTCAGGAAGCCGCCCGCGGTACTCAGGATCAGCAGCAGGATGTTGGTCAGCATGGCGGATCAGTCCCTGCCCAGTTCGGCACCGAGCTCGCGCCCGCGCATTTCGGCCGCCTTCACCGCGCTGACCAGCGCATCGTGCCAGCCCGATGCGGCCAGGCTGCCGAGCGCGGCTTCGGTGGTGCCGCCCTTTGACGTCACCTTCTGCCGCAGCACCGCAGGGGAATCCTCGGAACCGGCGGCGAGCTTCGCCGCGCCGAGCACGGTGTCGATCGCCAGCCGGCGCGCACCCGCCTCGTCGAAGCCCAGCGCACGCCCCGCGGCCTCCAGCGCCTCGATGAAGTGGAACACGTAGGCCGGCCCGCTGCCGGAGATCGCCGTGACCGCGTCCATCTGCGCCTCGGTCTCGGCCCACACCGTGCTGCCCACGGCAGCCAGGATGCGTTGCGCGGCCTCGCGGCCGGCCGCGTCGACGCTCGGGTCGGCGAACAGGCCCGTCACCCCCGCACCGATCAGTGCCGGCGTGTTGGGCATGCAGCGCACCAGGCGGGTGTAGGGCGCGCCGGCGCTGCCCAGCCAGCGTCCGAGGTCGGCCAGGCGCAGTCCGGCGGCGATGCTGATCACGAGCTGGCCGCCGAGGCGGCCGGCGATCGGCGCCAGCGCTGCCTTCATCTGCTGCGGCTTCACCGCCAGCACCAGCGCGTCGCAGCCCAGCGCCAGGTCGTCCACCGCCTCCACCGTCCGCACGCCGAAACGCTGGCTCAGGCTTGCGCGCGCCTCTGCGCCCAGTTCGATGACCTGGATGTCCGTCGCCGCGAAACCGCGCTCGACCATGCCACCAATCAGCGCAGCCGCCATGTTGCCGCCGCCGAGGAAAGTAATCTTCATGCCTGTGTTCTCGTATGGATTGCGAGACCGTGCCACGCGGACGGTCTCAGTGGGATTCTTCCGGGCGCGTGCGCTCGCCGAAAATCGCCGTGCCGACACGCACGATCGTGGCGCCTTCGGCGATGGCGGGCTCGATGTCGTGCGACATGCCCATCGACAGCGTGTCGAGCGCAAGGCCCGCGGCGATCAGTTCCGCCTGCAGCGTGCGCAGCACGGCAAAGCGCGCGCGCAGCAGGGCGAGATCCCCGGTCGGTTCGGGAATGCACATCAGGCCGCGCAGCCGCAGACGCGGCAAGTCCGCGACGGCGTGCGCGAGCGCGGCGACTTCGTCCGGAGCGACGCCGCTCTTGCTGTCTTCGCCGCTGACATTGACCTGGATGCAGACATTGAGCGGCGGCAGATGCACGTCGCGCTGCGCCGACAGGCGCTCGGCGATCTTCAGCCGGTCGATGCTGTGCACCCAGTCGAAAGCGCTTGCGACCTGCCGGGTCTTGTTGCTTTGCAGCGGGCCGATGAAGTGCCACTCGAGACCGAGTTCGCGCAGCGCATCGATCTTGTCGACACCCTCCTGCACGTAGTTCTCGCCGAAGGCCTGCTGCCCCGCCGCGGCGGCCTCGCGCACGGCGGCGGCCGGCCAGGTCTTGCTGACGGCAAGCAAGGTCACCTCTTCGGGCGCACGCCCGGCCGCCACGGCAGCGGCGGCCACCCGGGCCCGAACGGCCTGCAGCCGGTCCGAAATTGTCATCATGTCCGTGGTCTTTTTCCTCTGGCAAAGGCCGCGAAAAGTATAACATCCGGGCATCTGCGTTCTTTTCGCACCCGCTCGTCAAAGGGATCCGATGGACATCACCGAACTCCTCGCCTTCGCCGTCAAGAACAAGGCTTCCGACCTTCACCTTTCGGCGGGCCTGCCGCCCATGATCCGTGTGCATGGCGACGTGCGCCGCATCAACCTGCCGCCCATGGAGCACAAGGAAGTGCATGCCATGGTGTACGACATCATGAACGACGGGCAGCGCAAGCAGTTCGAGGAAACCTGGGAGTGCGATTTCTCGTTCGCGGTTCCCAACCTCGCCCGCTTCCGTGTGAACGCGTTCAACCAGAACCGCGGCGCCGGCGCCGTGTTCCGGACCATTCCGTCCAAGGTGCTGACGCTCGAAGAGCTGAACTGCCCGAAGATCTTCAAGGAGATCGCCAACCAGCCGCGCGGCATCGTGCTGGTCACCGGCCCGACCGGCTCCGGCAAATCGACCACGCTCGCGGCGATGATCGACTACGTCAACGAGAACGAGTACGGCCACATCCTCACCGTCGAGGACCCGATCGAATTCGTGCATGAATCCAAGCGCTGCCTGATCAACCAGCGCGAGGTGCACCGCGACACCATGTCCTTCAACAACGCGCTGCGCGCCTCCTTGCGCGAGGACCCGGACGTGATCCTGGTGGGCGAAATGCGCGACCTGGAGACCATCCGCCTGGCGCTGACCGCGGCGGAAACCGGCCACCTCGTGTTCGGCACGCTGCACACCTCGTCCGCCGCCAAGACCATCGACCGTATCGTCGACGTGTTCCCTGCCGCGGAGAAGGACATGGTGCGCTCGATGCTGTCCGAATCGCTGCGCGCGGTGATCTCGCAGACCCTGCTCAAGACCAAGGACGGTGCGGGGCGCGTGGCCGCGCACGAGATCATGATCGGCACCCCCGCCATCCGCAACCTGATCCGCGAGAACAAGATCGCGCAGATGTATTCGGCGATCCAGACCGGCCAGAATGTCGGCATGCAGACGCTGGACCAGTGCCTCGCCGACCTCGTGCGCCGCAACGTGGTCTCGGCCGCCGAGGCGAAGCTCCGCGCGCAGAACAAGGACAACTTCGCCGTTTGATCCCAGGGTCGCGCACGCACGCGACGCAAGCACCGGACACGCACAAGGGGCCGCGAGGCCCCGCCCGCAGGAGCAAGACCAATGGAACGCGACCAGGCACTCAAGTTCATGCACGACCTGCTGCGGCTGATGCTGCAGAAGAACGGCTCCGACCTCTTCATCACCGCGGGCTTTCCGCCGGCCGTGAAAGTGGACGGCCGCATCACACCGCAGTCCAACCAGGCGCTGCAACCGCAGCACACGGCCGAACTGGCCCGCGCGATCATGAACGACCGCCAGGCTGCTGAATTCGAAGCCAGCAAGGAATGCAACTTCGGCATCTCGCCGGCCGGCATCGGCCGCTTCCGCGCCAATGCCTTCGTGCAGCAGGGCAAAGTCGGGCTGGTGTTGCGGACCATCCCGCAGCGCATCCCGCAATTCGATGAGCTCGGCCTGCCGCCCGTGCTGACCGACATCGCGATGAGCAAGCGCGGGCTGGTGATCTTCGTCGGCGGCACCGGCACCGGCAAGACGACCTCGCTGGCGTCGATGGTCGACTACCGCAACGAGAACAGCTACGGCCACATCATCACGGTCGAGGATCCGATCGAGTTCGTGCATGCGCACAAGAACTGCATCGTTTCGCAGCGCGAGATCGGCATCGACACCGACTCGTGGGAAGCGGCGCTGAAGAACACCCTGCGCCAGGCGCCGGACGTGATCCTGATGGGCGAGATCCGCGACCGCGAGACGATGGACTACGCGATCGCCTTCGCCGAAACCGGCCACCTGTGCCTCGCGACACTGCACGCCAACAGCGCCAACCAGGCCATCGACCGCATCATCAACTTCTTCCCCGAGGAACGCCGCCAGCAGCTGCTGATGGACCTGTCGCTGAACCTGCGCGCCATGGTCTCGCAGCGCCTGCTGCCACTGAAGGACCGCAAGGGCCGGGTGCCGGCCGTCGAGGTGATGCTCAATTCGCCGCTGATCTCCGACCTGATCTTCAAGGGCAACGTGCCCGAGATCAAGGAGATCATGAAGCGCTCGCGCGAACTGGGCATGCAGACCTTCGACCAAGCGCTGTTCGACCTCTACGAGGCGCAGAAGATCTCGTACGAGGACGCGCTGCGCAACGCCGACTCGATCAACGACCTGCGCCTTCAGATCAAGCTGCACAGCAAGCTGGGCGAGCGCGATCTCAGCAGCGGCACCGAGAACCTCGGCATCGTCTGATCGCGCTGCAAGACGAGGCCGCCGGACTCATTTGCCACGCTCAGTTGGCAAACTCAGTCGCCGGCGGTTTCCTCGCGCTCCTTGCGCCGGTTGCTGCCGGCCACCATGCGGTATTCGTACAGGCGGCATTCCAGCGCGCCGTTGAACAGCGGCGTGCGCTTGCTCGCCTTCAGGCCGATGAGCTTGGGCAGATTGGCGTCTGCCGTGAAGAAGTAGCAGCGCCAGCCACCCCAGCGCTGCTTGAGCGCGTCGCCCAGTTTCGGATAGAGCGCGGCCAGTTCCTCGGCCTCGCCGATGCGCACCCCGTAGGGCGGATTCGTCACCATCACGCCTTCCGCCGCGGGCGGCACGCGCTCGAGCAGGTCCGCGCGCTCCAGCGTCACGCAGTCGGCCAGCCCGCCTGCCTCGAGATTCACCCGGCTGCGCCGTACCCATTCGCCGACGATGTCCGAGCCGTGGATCGCGAGCCGGCGCGGCGCCTGCCGGCGGTTCTCGGCCGCCTTGCGCACCGCCGCCCAGCCGGCGCGGTCGTGGTGGCGGAACTTCTCGAAGCCGAAGCGCCGCCCCAGCCCGGGCGCAATGTCCAGCGCCATCATCGCCGCCTCGATCAGGAAGGTGCCGCTGCCGCACATCGGGTCGAGCAGCACCTCGTCCGGCTGCCAGCCCGACAGGCGCAGGATGCCCGCCGCCAGGTTCTCCTTCAGCGGCGCCTCGACGGCGGCCGGCTTGAAGCCGCGCTTGTAGAGCGGTTCACCCGAGGTGTCGATGTAGAGGGTCGCGGTGTCCGCCGTCAGGAACAGGTGGATGCGCACCGCCGGGTTCGCCGTATCGACGCTGGGGCGCTTGCCGCTCACCGTGCGGAAGTGATCGCAAACCGCGTCCTTCACCCGCAGCGTGATGAACTCCAGGCTCTTCAGCGGCGACTTCTGCGCCGTCACGTAGATGCGGATCGTGTCGTCGGGCGTGAACCACTTCGCCCAGGTCACGCTGTAGGCCAGCTTGTAGATGTCGACCTCGGCACGGTAGCGCCCCTGCGCCACCCGCCACATCACCCGCGTCGCCAGCCGGCTCTCGAGGTTCGCGCGATGGCAGGCTGCCCAGTCGCCTTGCCAGGCCACTCCGCCATGCAGGGTCTGGATGCCCGACGCGCCGAACGAGCGCAGTTCATCGGCCAGCAGGGTTTCCAGTCCGCGAGGACAGGGGGAAAAGAACGCTTCGGCCATCGCGGGCTCCTTGCACAGTACGGCCCGCATTGTACCGCCGGCCGCGAGGCGAGCCGGACACAAAAGAAAACCCCGTCCGCCACCTGGGCAGAACGGGGTTGAAAGGTCCGGGCGTTGAGGGAGGGAGGTGCCCGAACCGGGAAAGGGCTGTGGCCGTGAGCGCTCAGGGGCGGCCCGACTTGCCCGCCTTGACGTCCTCGTACCAGATCTCGTGGTGCTCCTTGGCCCAGGTCTCGTCCACGTAGCCGGTCTTCATCGACTCGTAGGCGCCTTCGACGCCGACCGTGCCCATGTAGATGTGGCCGAAGGACAGGGCCAGCAGCACGATGGCACCGACCGCATGCACGACGTTGGCGATCTGCATCTCGCCGCGGGTCCAGCCGTAGTTCGGGAAATCCAGGACCAGCCCGGAAATCGCCACCGCCAGCCCGAGGACGGTCACGCCCAGCCAGAACCACGTCTTCTCGCCGAAGTTGAAGCGGCTCGAAGGCACGTGGTCGCCGCCCAGCAGCCCGCCGGCGCGGCGGATCCAGATCGCATCGCAGGCCTGCCACACGTTGTCGCGCAGGAAGGTCAGGATCATCAGCACCAGGAACACGCCGAACACCGGCCCCACGTAGTTGTGGATCAGCTTGCCCGCGGTCAGCAGCAGCGCGAGGAAGTCCGCACCGAAGATCGGTGCCAGCACGTGCTTGCCGAACAGGATCGCCACCCCGGTGACCGCCAGCAGCAGGAAGCTGATGGCCGTGCCCCAGTGCACGAAGCGCTCGAAGCCGGAAAAGCGCTTCATCCTGCGGCCGGTGCGCGCGCCGTGCAGCTTCATCGTGCCCTTCACCAGCCAGAACAGCGTGATGGCCGAAGCCATGACGATGAGCAGCGCGCCGCCATACACGGTGATGGGACCGTTGCGCAGATGGCGCCAGGTGTTGCCTTCGACCTGGATCAGCACGCCGGTCTCGGGACCACGCACGGTGGTGAAGTGCGCCTCGCCCGAACGCACCGCGCGCCAGACCGGCGCGTTGTTGCCGGGACGCTCCTGCTGCCGCTCGGCCTGCTCGGCGGCCGTGCTGCCGGTGTGCGCGTGATCGTCCGCACGCACCGGCGGCGCCGATGCGAGCAGGGTCAGCACGAGCAGCAGCACGGCGAGCAGCGCACCGCCCGGCCGTCGCATGAAGAATGCCTTCATGGTGCTCTCCTCAATCGCCGCGGTTGTACTCGTTCTGGCCGCGCGCACGGTTCTTCAGCGCAGCCTCCCAGGCAGCCTTGTCACCCTTGAACTCGGCGCTCTCCCACGGCCGGGTGTCGGCCTTGCCGGAGTACTTGCCGTCCTCGTACACCGGCACCTGCGACGTCTCGCCGCAGGCCGACAGGCCCAGCGCCAGGACGCCGCCCAGCGCGGCGGTACGCAACAGCTTCATGGTCGGCGTGCTCATTTCTGCCCCTCCCGCTCGCGTTTCTGTTCGCGCTTCTGCTCGCCGCCGCCATAGGCGGTCTGCCAGCCCCAGGCATCGGTGCCGCCGCCGCGGCGCAGCACGCGCTCGCGGAAGATGTCGGCCACCACGTTGGCGTCACCCGCCAGCAGCGCCTTGGTCGAGCACATCTCGGCACACAGCGGCAGCTTGCCCTGGGCCAGGCGGTTGGAGCCGTACTTCTCGTACTCGGCCTGCGAGCCGGTCTCTTCCGGACCGCCCGCGCAGAAGGTGCACTTGTCCATCTTGCCGCGCGCACCGAAGGCCGCCGGGCCGTTCGGGAACTGCGGCGCGCCGAACGGACAGGCGTAGAAGCAGTAGCCGCAGCCGATGCACTGGTCCTTGTCGTGCAGCACCACGCCTTCTTCGGTCTTGTAGAAGCAGTTGGTCGGGCACACCGCCATGCACGGCGCGTCCGAACAGTGCATGCACGCGACCGAGATCGAGCGCTCGCCCGGCACACCGTCGTTCATGGTCACCACCCGGCGGCGGTTCACGCCCCAGGGCACCTCGTGCTCGTTCTTGCACGCGGTGACGCAGCCGTTGCATTCGATGCAGCGCTCGGCGTCACAGAGAAATTTCATGCGTCCCATCTTTTCTTCTCCTCGCCCTTACGCTTTGCTCACGCGGCACAGGGTGGTCTTGGTTTCCTGCATCATCGTCACCGGGTCGTAGCCATAGGTCGTGGCGGTGTTGACCGCCTCGCCGCGCACGATCGGTGCCGCGCCCTCGGGGTAGTACTTGAGCATGTCCTCGCCCTGCCACCAGCCGGAGAAGTGGAAGGGCAGGAACACCGTGCCCGGCGCCACGCGCTGCGTGACCTGGGCGCGCACCTTCAGCCTGGCCTTGGTGGGCGATTCGACCCAGATGTAGTCGCCGTTGCGGAAGCCGGCGTCGTTGGCGTCCTTCGGGTTCACCTCGGCGAACATCTCCTGCTGCAGTTCGGCCAGCCAGGGGTTGGAGCGGGTTTCCTCGCCGCCGCCCTCGTACTCGACCAGGCGGCCCGAGGTCATGATCAGCGGATACTCCTTCGAGATGTCCTTGACCTTGTCCTGCAGCGACTTGTACAGCGTCGGCAGGCGCCAGAACTTGGCCTTGTCGTCGTGGGTCGGGTACTTGGCGACCAGATCCGGACGCGGCGAGTAGATCGGCTCGCGGTGCAGCGGCACCGGATCGGGGAAGTTCCACACCAGCGCGCGCGCCCTGGCGTTGCCGAAGGGGTGACAGCCGTGGTTCTTCATCGCCACGCGGATGATGCCGCCCGACAGGTCGGTCTTCCAGTTCTTGCCCTCGGCCTCGGCCTTCTCCGCGTCGGTCAGTTCATCCCACCAGCCCAGCTTCTTCAGCAGGGTGTGGTCGAACTCGGGGTAGCCCATCTGCAGGTCGGCCCCCTTCGAGGCCGAGCCTTCGGCCGCGAGCAGCGACACGCCGTCCTTCTCCACGCCGAAGTTGGCGCGGAAGTTGCCACCGCCGTCCATGACGTGCTTGGAGGTGTCGTACAGGTTGGGCGTGCCCGGGTGCTTCAGCTCCGGGTTGCCGTAGCACGGCCACGGCAGGCCGAAGTACTCGCCGTCGCACGGGCCACCGGCCGCCTTCAGCGTCTTCACGTCGAAGGTGTGCATGTTCTTCATGTGCAGCTTCAGGCGCTCGGGCGACTGGCCGCTGTAGCCGATGGTCCAGGTGCCGCGGTTGATCTCGCGCAGGATGTCCTCGATGTTCGGCTCGTCCCAGCCCTGGGCGTCCTTCTCGAGCTTGATGTTCTTCACCAGCTCGTCCGCCCAGCCGAACTTCTTGGCGAAGGCGTACATGATGGTGTGGTCGGGCTTGGACTCGAACAGCGGCTCGATGACCTTCTCGCGCCACTGGATCGAGCGGTTCGACGCCGTGGCCGAGCCGGTGGTCTCGAACTGGGTGCAGGCCGGCAGCAGATACACACCGTCCTTGCGCACCATCGCCGCCATCGAGGCGGTCGCCGACGGATAGGGGTCGATCACCACCAGGGTGTCGAGCTGCCTCATCGCCTCGACCATCTCGGCGCCGCGGGTCTGCGAGTTGGGCGCATGGCCCCAGTACACGACGGCGCGCAGGTTGCTCGGCTGGTCGATCAGCTCCTTGTTCTCGGTCACGCCGTCGATCCAGCGCGACACGGTGATACCCGACTTGGTCATCAGCTCTTCGGAGGCGTAGCGGCCCTTGACCCACTCGTAATCGACGCCCCACACGCGGCACCAGTGCTTCCACGAACCGGCGGCCAGGCCGTAGTAGCCGGGCAGCGAATCCGGGTTGGGGCCAACGTCGGTCGCGCCCTGCACGTTGTCGTGGCCACGGAAGATGTTGGTGCCGCCACCCGACACGCCGACGTTGCCCAGCACCAGTTGCAGGATGCACATCGCGCGCACGTTGGCGTTACCGACGGTGTGCTGGGTCTGGCCCATGCACCACACCACGGTCGAGGGCCGGTTCATCGCCAGCGTCTGGGCGACCTTGAACACCTGCTCCTCGGGGATGCCGGTCACTTCCTGCACGCGCTCGGGCGTCCAGGTCATGATCTCTTCCTTGACCTTCTCCAGACCGAAGACGCGGTCGTCGATGTACTTCTGGTCTTCCCAGCCGTTCTTGAAGATGTGGTACAGCATGCCCCAGATGAAGGGGATGTCGGTGCCCGAGCGGATGCGCACGTACTGGTCGGCCTTCGCCGCGGTGCGCGTGAAGCGCGGATCGACGACGATCATCTTGCAGCCGTTTTCCTTGGCATGCAGCATGTGCAGCATCGACACCGGATGCGCCTCGGCGGCGTTCGAGCCGATGTACAGCGCCGCCTTCGAGAACTGCATGTCGTTGTAGGAGTTCGTCATCGCGCCGTAACCCCAGGTGTTCGCCACGCCCGCCACGGTGGTGGAGTGGCAGATGCGCGCCTGGTGGTCACAGTTGTTGGTGCCCCAGAAGGACACGAACTTGCGCAGCAGGTAGGCCTGCTCGTTGCTGTGCTTCGACGAGCCGATCCAGTACACTGCATCCGGCCCGGATTCCTCGCGGACCTTCAGCAGGCGGTCACCGACTTCGTTGAGCGCCTGTTCCCACGAGATCTTCTGGTACTTGCCGTCGACCAGCTTCATCGGATACTTCAGGCGGTGCTCGCCGTGGCCGTGCTCGCGCAGCGAGGCGCCCTTGGCACAGTGCGCGCCGAGGTTGATCGGCGAATCGAACACCGGCTCCTGATGCACCCACACGCCGTTGCGCACGATGGCGTCGGTCGCACAGCCCACCGAGCAGTGGGTGCACACGGTGCGGCGCACCTCGGCCTTGCCTTCGCCGCGCGACACACCGGGCGCGGCGGCTTCGGCGGCGCCGATGAGGTTGTACGGCAACTGGGTGGCGATCGCCCCGGCGCCGACGCCCAGGCCGGAGCGCTTCAGGAAGGCGCGGCGGTCCATGGTCTGGCCCAGGGCACGCGCCGCGGAACCCCGCAGGCGGCGGGCGCTGCCGGTGGCGGCGCTGCTTTTCTTGGTCAACATCGTCGCGTCCTCCTCAGACCCGCGCGCTGCGGTAGTAATTGCGCATGTGTTCGCTGATGCCCTTGTCCGCTTCCTCGCGGCGGGCGGTCTCGACGGCCTGCGCAGCGCCCGGCACCGTCTTGGTCGCGGTGGCAGCCAGCGCCGCAGCGCCTGCGGCGCCGCTGGCACCGACCGCCATCAGGAAATTCCGCCGCGACAGCTTGGTGTTGTCGTCTTTCATCCTCGCTCTCCCCTTCGATAAGGTGCGGCGCCGCTCATTGCGCGGACGCCTCCAGCATGTCGAACGCCTCGCGTTCGATGTCCATGAAGGCCAGCAGCAGCGCGCCGACCTTCGCATAAAAACCCGCGCCCGGCGCCTTCGCCAGCGCGGCCGCAAAGTCCGCATACCAGGGCGCGATGTGGCGACCGAAGAAACGCTGCTGGCGCAGCAGGCCCGCCTCGTCCGGGCCGGTCAGCACCAGGTGGCGCATCACCTCGGCCAGCGCGGAAATGTGGTCCTCGGTCTCGGTCACGCCCTGGCGGCGCCCCAGGCCGAGCTCAAGCAGATCCTCGCGCAGTTCGGCCAGCGGCTCTTCCTGCAGGAAGCCGGTGATGTACCAGGAGCCGTTCATCATCACGACCGGCTTGGACACGCTGACGAAGAGCGCATCGAACTCGTCGCGCACCGCCTGCAACGACAGGCTGGATGCGGCCGCCGCGAGCGCGGTCCAGGCCTGCGGGAGGGCACCCTCATTTTCACCCCCAGTGCCGCCCAGGCTACGGCCGGCCTGCACCAGCGCGTCGAGCAGCACCGCGTCGGGCGCGGCATGAAACAGCCTCGCCAGCAGCGCGTAGTGATCGGCGCGGGCGCGGTCCTCCTCGGACCAGGTCGGCTGGGTCTGGATGGAAATCGGCGCGCTCATTCGCTCAGGTCCCAGGCTTTGACCGCCGGTTCGGTCTTCATCATGTCGATCACGCGGCAGTCGGCACACATGCGCAGGCGGGCACGCTCGGCCTCGGTGGCGAACATGGAATGGCCGGACAACCGGGCGATCATGGCTTCGATCAGGGGCGTCGCGCCCATCGCCTTGCCGCAGGCGGTGCAATGGAAGATGTCGGCCTCGCGCAGCGCGCGGGCGCGGCGTGCGTCTTCCGTCAGCAGCAGGCGCGGCTCGAGGCTCAGCGCCGACTCCGGACAGGAGCTCACGCACAGGCCGCACTGCAGGCAGTTCTTCTCGACGAACTCGAGGCGATAGCTGTCGCCCGATGCGCGCAAGGCACTCGCCGGACAGGCGCCGGTACAGGCCATGCACAGCGTACAGGCGTCGGACGCGATGACCTGGCCGAAGGGCGCGCCGGCCTTCAGCGCGATCGCCGCCGGCAGACCCGCCTCGTCCTTCGCCGCGGGGGCGTGCTCGACCAGATGGCGCAGTGTGAACTCCAGCGTCTCGCGCTTCTTCGGCAGCAGGCGGAAGCGCGCCGGCACGGCGACAGCGGTGGCGGGCGCCCACGACCACAGCGCGCGCTCCAGCGCCTGCCAGTCGTCGGCATCGGCCTCGATGACGCGCAGGTGTTCGCCGGCGTAACCGAGCGCCGAGAGGATGGTCTGCCCCTGCCCGGCCTGCGCCCTCAGCGGCGCAGCGTCGTGGCTGCCGGCAGCGAGCACCGCCACCTGACAGGCGCCCAGCGCCAGGCTGCCGAGCATCAGGTCCAGCCCGACCGCATCCGCGCTCCACACCTCGACCGGGATCACCCGCGCCGGCAGGCCGCGGCCGCGCCGCGCGAGCCGGCCGATGGCGGCGGTGCCGGCCTCGGCGGAATGGAACAGGATGCAGGCCTCCTTGCCGCCGGCCTGCGCGTACTCGGCCAGCAGCGTCTTCACCCGCTGCCCGACGTCCGGCACGCGCGGAAACTGGAAGCCCAGCGCGCCCGACGGACACACCGTGCTGCAGGTGCCACAGCCCTTGCACAGGTAGGGATCGACCGCGATCACGTCGCCATTGGAGCGGATCGCCTCGGTGGCGCAGACTTCGATGCAGTTCGTACAGCCTGTCTTCTTCGAGCGGCTGTGCGCGCACAGGCCGGCGTCGAAGGCGACGTAGCGCGGCTTCTCGAACTCGCCGACGAACTCGCCCAGCGCCTGCACCGCCAGCGCCTGCTCGAACGGGTCGCGGCCCGGTGCGGCATAGCCGTCGGGCAGCTCGACGCGCTTCAGCAAGGGCTCGGCGGACAGGTCCAGCACCAGGTCGAAGCGCTCGCTGCGGGCGACATCCTTGCGCGCAAAGTCGATCGCGCCGATCTCGCCACAGGCGGCGACGCAGGCGCGGTGGCTGCGACAGGCGTCGAGATCGACCTGCAGGTCGAAACCGATGGCGCCTTCCGGGCAGGCCTTGACGCAGGCGTTGCAGCGCACGCACAGCTCGAGGTCGATCGGGTTCTGCTGCGCCCAGTGCAGCTCGAAGGCGCCGAGGTGACCGGACAGCTTCACCGGCTTGCCCGACCACACCGGGTATTCATTGACGGCCGGCAGCTCAATCTCACCGGCGCGCTGGGTGATCAGCACGGCCGGCTCGAAGCTGCCCGCCAGGCGCTCGGCCCAGCCCAGCGCCGCCCCCGCCTCGCCGATGATCAGCAGGCTGCGGCCGGCGCGCATCTGCACCGCGGGCACCGGCTCCGGTTCCGGCAGGGTGGTCGCAGCGGCGATCAGCGCGGCGAGCTTGGGCGTGGCCTGATCGGATTCGGCCGACCAGCCGGCGTTCTCGCGCAGGTTGAAGAAGTGGATGCGCTGGCCGGCCTGCTGCGATTCGGCCAGCTCGCCGAACAGTGCGGTTTCCTGCGTACAGGACACGAAGACCTCGCGCCCGGCGGCCAGGTCATTTTCCAGCGCGGGCAACTCGGCGCCGCACAGGGCGTGATGGCACGACAGCGCGCCCGACGCAGCGGCCAACCGCTCGGCGTCGAGACTGAAGCTGCGATTGCAATCGCAGAGATGGATCTGTTTCTGGGTGTTCTGCATCGATGCATCCATTTGATCGGTTCACCACAAGCACTCGCCGGGCCAGCAAGTCATGAAGGATTGGCCCCACAAGCGACCGCAAAGGCACGTAGGGCAACCATCCGAAACCGCGTGCGCGACAAATTGTCCATTCCGCGCCGTTTTGTCCCGATCGGCGTACACCGATCGCCGCGCGTGCGATGCCGGCCCTCAGCCCGCGCGCTCATCCCGGTTGCCGGCCGGCACCGTCTCGCAGGGCGGGCGGTCGTCGCCCTCACCGGAAGACACGCCGCCACCGGTACGAGCCGGGTCGCAGCCAGCCTCGTCCTGCACGCCCGCGGCAGCCCCCGAGGGCACGACCTCGCCGTCCGTCACCGGTGGCAAGGCCACGTCAGCCGCCGCCTGCGTCTCCGTCTCGGCCGGCGCGTCCGGCTCACCCAGCCACTCGCGCGCGTGCTTGAGCTTCTCCATCATCGACGGCGGAATCGGGTCGGCGATCGAGTAATCGTCGATGTAGATGTCCAGCCCGTCCATCTGGTTGAAATGCGGATCGGCGAAGAGCTTCTTCAGCGCCTGCCTGCGCAGCGACTCGCTGACCTCCTCCTTCAGGAAGGCGGTGAAATCGGACGCTAGCGTCAGCTCCTCGACCGGCGGCAGTGCAGCCTCGACGGCAGCACGGTCCCGCGCCTCAGCGCTCGCGCCTGCAGGCGGCACCGCCGGCGCCGGTGCTGCGGCGGGGGCGGCCGCGACCTCCACGGTCACGTCCGCGTCGGCCGCCGCGGGCTGGCGGGCGGCCTCGAGCGACGCCGCCAGCTTGCGCTTCGACCAGCGCGACAGGAAGCCGCCCGCGCTCACGCCGGCCCCCGGTCCTGCGCCAGCGGATCATTGCGCCGCACCTTCTTGCGCGGTGCCGGCTTGTAGTGGGTGTTGACGAAGTCGCCCACCCAGTCGGCGATCTCGCGCGACATCGGCACGCCGTCGACCTGCTCGCCGGAGTCCAGCCAGCGCGCCGCCTCGCCGTAGCTCGCCGACACCGCGGCCGGCAGCGCCAGCTCGCCTTCCTTGCGCCACATCACGAACACCTTCGGGATGGGCGAACTCATGTTGAGGAAATAGTTGTCGGCCTCGTCGCGGAACAGCTCGATCGCCCAGCCACCGATGCGCCACTGGCGCCGGTCCGGCTCGGACACGATTTCGACCGGCGCGTGCTCGACCAGATCGAAGGCCGGAACCACGCCCACCGCCTCCCACGCCTCGTCCACCCAGGGATTGTTCAGGCGGCGACACTCCATGACCACCGCGACCGGAAATTTCTCCATGCCTCGCACCTGCATCTTTGATCGTCCTATGTAGTCCACAGCATACGTCGCCGATCGCCGCATCGCGACCGTGAAAACCCGCGCACCCCGCCACCCCCGCGCCGGCAAGCCGCTACAATCGACCGCCTGACCCCCGCCCACCGACACCACAGGTCCCGATGAACCCGCCCCAACTCCCCCTGCTGAGCCGGGCCAGCCGCCCGCTCACCGTCGAGATCCCGGCCATCAACGAGCATGGCGACACCGTGCCGACCTCGATCGCCGGCGAGCATCCGCTCACCCTCTACGTGGACAAGCGCGAGATCGTCACCCTGATGACGCTGGGCGCTGCACCCGAGGCGCTGACGATCGGCTGGCTGCGCAACCAGCGCCTGGTGCGCAGCCTGGAGGAGATCGCCTCGGTGCAGGTCGACTGGGAGGTCGACGCGGTGTCGGTGACCACCCGCAACGGCCTGCGCGACGCCGACGAGAAGCTCGGCAGCCGCACGGTGACGACCGGCTGCGGCCAGGGCACGGTGTTCGGCGGCCTGATGGACGAGATCGACCAGTTGCGCCTGCCGCACGACCGCCTGCTGAAGCAGTCGACGCTGTACGCGCTGATGGACGCCGTGCGCCACCACGAGTCCATCTACAAGCAGGCGGGCGCGGTGCACGGCTGCGCGCTGGCGCAGGCCACGCCCGGCGGCTGCGACATCCTGATGTTCTTCGAGGACGTCGGCCGCCACAACGCGGTGGACGCCATCGCCGGCCAGATGTGGCTCGACGGGCTCGAGGGCGCGGACAAGATCTTCTACACCACCGGCCGGCTGACCTCGGAGATGGTGATCAAGACCGCGCAGATGGGCATTCCCTTCCTCGTGTCGCGCTCGGGCCTGACCCACATGGGCTGGCAGATCGCGCAGAACATCGGCCTGACCATGGTCGGACGCGCCCAGGGCAAGCATTACCTGCTGTTCACCGGTGCCGACCGATTCATCCGGGAATGAAGCCGCACGACACCGCGCAAGCAAGCGCACACCCGACCACCGCACCCCATCGAGCCTGACCATGACCACGCCTCCCGCCACGCCGAACGCCCCCCGCCCCGCCGACTGCCGCATCACCGGCGTACTGCTCGCCGGCGGCCAGGGCAGCCGCATGGGCGGCGTCGACAAGGGCCTGGTCGAGCTTGCCGGACGGCCGATGGCCGCGCACGCGCTGGAACGACTGGCACCGCAGGTCGACGAGCTGATCATCAACGCCAACCAGAACCTCGCGGCCTGGCAGGCGTTCGGCTACCCGGTTTTCGGCGACGACATCGGCGGCTTCGCCGGCCCGCTCGCCGGGCTGCACGCGGCCCTGTCGCGCGCAGCCCACCCGCTGGTCGTCACCGCGCCCTGCGACTCGCCCTTCCTGCCCACCGATCTGGTCGAGCGTCTGGCCGCCGCCCTGCACGCAGCCGACGCCCAACTGGCGGTCGCCAGGACCTTCGACCAGCCGCACCCGGTGTTCTGCCTGTGCCGCCGCGACCTCGCCGGCCACCTCGGCGACTTCCTGGCCGGCGGCGGGCGCAAGATCGACCGCTGGTACGGCACGCTGAAGATCGTGGAAGTCCCCTTCGACGATCAGGAAGCCGCCTTCCGCAACATCAACACCCGCGACGAACTGGCCGAAGCGGCGCGCGACCTGCCGGCCGGAGCCGGCTGAGGCCTGCATGAGTCCGCGCAACGTCCGCGTTCCGGGACCGGCCACGCCGCGCGATGAAGCCTCGCCCGGCGCCTGCTTCACCGTCCGCGAAGCCGCCGCCTTCCTCAACCTGAACGAGAAGAAGCTCTACGAGCTCGCCAACAGCAAGGACATCCCGGCCGCACGCATCGGTGGCAAGTGGCTGTTTCCCCGCGCGCTGCTCGAGGAATGGCTGCTGGAGCAGGCCCACGGCGGCGCCCTGACCGACCGCCTGCTCATCACCGGCAGCGACGACCCGCTGCTGGCCGCCACCGTGTCGGCGCTGGCGCCTTCGCTCGGCGCCGCGGCCTTCGTCGCCTACAGCCCCACCGGCACGCTCACCGGGCTGGAGCTGCTCGCCCGCCGTCGCGCCAACGTCTGCGCCCTGCACTGGGGCGGCGTCGAGCACAGCGAACAGCAGCACGCCACGCTGCTGCGCAGTTTCGGCGGTCACCGCCAGTGGGCGCTGGTGCGGCTCGCGCTGCGCGAACAGGGCGTCATCCTGCGCCGCGGCCTGCACATCGACGGCATCGAGACGCTGGCCGGTTTCGACTACCGCTGGGCAATGCGCCAGGCCGGCGCCGGCTCGCGCCACTTCCTCGAATCCGCGCTCGCCAGCCGCGGCTTTTCGGCCGCCGACTGCACGGTCGTCGCCACCGCCCACACCGAACGCGAGGCCGCCGGCATCGTCGTCCGCGACGACGCCGACTGCGCCCCCGGCACCCGCGCCGCCGCGGCGGAGTTCGGGCTGGACTTCCTGCCGCTCGGCTGGGAAGCCTTCGACCTCGCCCTGCCCCGCGACATCCTGTTCCGCCGCCTGTTCCAGGACCTGCTGCGCGCACACGCCGGCCCGGCATCGCAGGCCCTCGCGCAGCGCCTCGGCGGCTACGATCTGTCGCCCCTGGGGCAGGTCATCGGGCTGGACTGAGGCCGGTCCGGCGAACGTCCCGCCACCCCACCAAGGGCCAATGCACGGATTTGAGTGCTATATTCAGCACCAAATCCATCACCTTTGGAGACCGCAATGCAGACCATCATGGCCGACCTGACGGTCAGCGTCACCGAACTCAAGCGCAATTTTTCCAGCATCCTCGCGCAAGCGGACGACAGCCCGGTGGCCGTGCTCAACCACAACCGCCCCGAGGCCTACCTCATCTCCGCCGCGCACTACGAACGCCTCATGGCTTACCTGGAAGACCTCGAAGACATCGCGCGCGTGCGCGAGCGCAGCACGGGGCCCTTCGTCGAGGTGAGCCTGGATGAGCTATAAGCTGCGCTTTCACAGCCTTGCGCTCGCGGAATGGAGAAAGCTCGACGGTAGCCTGCGGCTGCAGTTCAAGAAGAAGCTCGAAGAGCGCCTGATCACCCCTCGCGTCCCCTCGTCTGCCCTCTCCGGCATGCCAGACTGCTACAAGATCAAGCTGCGCGCAGTCGGCTACCGCCTGGTCTATCGCGTCGATGAAGACGTGGTGTTCGTGACCGTCATCTCGGTCGGTCTGCGAGACAAGCAGCGAGTCTATTCAAAGACCCACGCCCGCCTGGATGAGCCAGAGCAGGACTGAGTGTCTTTGAAAACAATGGAGTACATGATGAAGACCTACGACTACATCGTCATCGGCGGCGGCAGCGGCGGCGTCGCCACTGCGCGCCGCGCGGCGGAATACGGCGCCCGCGTGCTGCTGGTGGAGGCCGCGCGGCTTGGCGGCACCTGCGTGAATGTGGGCTGCGTGCCCAAGAAGGTCATGTGGTACGCCTCGAACATCGCCCAGGCGATGCGCGACGCGCCGGGCTACGGCTTCGCCGCCGCAGCGGTGTCCCTCGACTGGGCCACCCTCAAGACCCGGCGCGACGCCTACATCACCCGCCTCAACGGCATCTATGCCGACATGCTGGGCAAGGCAGGTGTCGAGGTCGTTCATGGCTTTGCGCGCTTCGCCGACACCCACTGCATCGAGGTCGACGGCCAGCGCTTCAGCGCGCCGCACATCGTCATCGCCACCGGCGGCCGCCCGGTCGTGCCCGACATCGAGGGTGCTGAACTCGGTATCGACTCCGACGGCTTCTTCGCGCTCGAGCATCAGCCGCGGCGGGTCGCGGTCGTCGGCGCGGGCTACATCGCGGTGGAACTGGCCGGCGTGTTCAATGGCCTCGGCAGCGAGGTCGACATGCTGGTGCGCGGCGCGCAGCTGCTGCGCCCCTTCGACGCCCTGCTGCGCGACGAACTGGCCAGCCAGATGCAGCAGGACGGCGTGCGTATCCACTTCGGCGCCCAGGTAAAGCGCGTCGCCCGCGAGGCCGACGACAGCCTGCGCATCGAGCGCGCGGACGGTCCGCCGCTGCAGGTCGATGCGCTGGTGTGGGCCACCGGCCGCCGCGCCAACACCGACCGCCTGAACCTTGCCGCTGCCGGACTCGCCGTGGATGCGAAAGGCCTCATTGCCACCGACGCCTTCCAGAACACCACCAGGCCCGGCGTCTACGCTCTCGGCGACATCACCGGCCGCGCCGAACTCACCCCGGTCGCGATCGCCGCCGGGCGCAAGCTGGCCGCGCGGCTCTTCCTCGATCAGCCCGACAGCCGGCTGGATTACGACTGCATCCCCACCGTGGTCTTCAGCCACCCGCCGATCGGCACCGTCGGCCTCACCGAGGACGAAGCGCGCGCCCGCTTCGCCACGGTCAAGGTGTACGCCACCCGCTTCACCGCCATGGCTCACGCACTCACCGAGCATCGACCGAAGACGGCGATGAAGCTGGTGTGCACCGGCGACGACGAGCGCATCGTCGGCCTGCACGTGATCGGCGACGGTGCCGACGAAATGCTGCAAGGCTTCGCCGTGGCCGTGCGGATGGGCGCCCGCAAGGCCGACTTCGACCGCACGCTCGCCATCCACCCCACCAGCGCCGAAGAGTTCGTCACCCTCCGCTAGGGCAAGAGGGCGCAGCCAAGGCCCGCACGCGCTTGACGCTAAGCTCATCCATGCCTAGGCTCGATGACGACTCGACAGACGCAGGAAGCACGCATGCACAAGCACTGTGAACCCGATGAAAAGATGCTTATCGCATTCTGCCGCGCTCACGGCATCCGCAAGCTGTCGCTCTTTGGCTCCACGCTCAAAGGCACGGCAAGGCCCGACAGCGACATCGACCTGCTGGTCGAATTCGAATCCGATCGCGTACCCGGCTTGCTTGGCATGGCCGAACTCGAAGCTGAACTCTCGACCCTGTTTGGCGGCAAGACGGTCGACCTGCGCACGCCGGGCGATCTGAGCCGCTATTTCAGGGATGACGTAGTTCGAACAGCGGAAACACGCTATGCCGCCTGAGGATCACGGCTACTTCGATATCGATGCTGAAGTTGTCTGGCTAACCGTAACCAGCGAACTACCGACTTTGATTCCAAGAATTCAGCGCGCCCTGGACACCGAGCGCAGCATGTAGGGCGCTCCACTCGCGGGCAAGCCACTCCCGCGGAAACTCCGTATCGTCGGCCTGCAAGTCATCGGCGACGGTGCCGACGAGATGCTGCAAGGCTTCGCCGTCGCCGTGCGGATGGGCGCCCGCAAGGCCGACTTCGACCGCACGCTCGCCATCCCCCCACCAGTGCCGAAGCGTTCGTCACCCTCCGCTAGGACGAGACCCACCATGCCCATGACCTACGAACAGCACCTCGACGAAGTCGCCACCCTGCTCTACGAGCGCTTCGACCAGAGCGAGGAGGCCGCCATCAAGCTGGTGATGGCCGCCCAGGCCGACGACTTCTTCAGCGGCCACGACGACGACCCGTCGATCTGCACACAGGAGCGCGCCGAGGCCGATGCGCGGGCCGTGTTCCGCAAGTACGGTGCGCAGCAGAAACCAGCCAGCTCGAAGGCGTCGGCCCGGCGGGGGGCGCCCAAGAAGTAAAGCGCACAGACAAATCTCGTGTATTTATTATTATTTTTCTTTTTTATTTTTATGCCGTTTGTACACTCGTGACATTCGACGACGTGTTTGTCATGGGTGAACCCGGTCGAGTGTCAAACCGCGGTACTGCGTCACGGAAACTGCGGGTTTTTGAGCTGGCACGCCCTTTGCTGATATGACGACAAGCGGAAACGACCGCCGAACCTCGAAGGAGAAACTTCAATGAAAAAGATTCAGAAGGGCTTCACCCTGATCGAACTGATGATCGTCGTGGCGATCATCGGCATCCTGGCTGCGATCGCGATTCCGCAGTTTAACGAATATCGCGCCAAAGCGAACGATACAACCGCAATCGCTGACGTAAAAAACGGCATTACTGCCGTCATTTCTTCGCTGCGCTGACCTGAATTCGGACCCTGGAGATACTCATGAAAAAAATTTCTGCTCTTTTCCTTGGACTCGTAATTTCGGGCGCGGTATTCGCCCAAGCCGCACCGTTGCCGGCGTCAGGTGAGGGCGCTATCGGCCGGACAACTGACGATTGCGTACTTCTCAACGAGAACATCAGGATCAATCTATCCGGAGGCGTTAGTGGCGCGCTGCATTGCAATCCCGATAGGATCGCGATTTCCGCATGCCATGTTAGTGGGCGGCAAGTGAGTCGTGAGGTGGACATTTTTACACCCACCGGTTGCATTGAAGGAGCAGAGGGCTGCGTGAAAACCCGTGGAACCCGAACGGGACCGACTGTACCCGTTGCCAGTACTCTGCAGGGAACCGTCCAGCCGGACTACCCGGGAGGCGACTGCACTGCTGAGGTAGCTCTCTCTGTCGCGACGAGCGTCGGAAACGAATAACCTTCTTGATTCCACGCAGCCAAACTGCAGAATTAAATTTCACTTTTCACACTTACACTCAGCCCACGAGTGGCGAGTGTAAGTGTGAACTCTTTGGAGTTTTAGCCACCTTACTTAAGCCTCAGTTTAAAATGAAAAATGTAGCGGCCAAATAGGCAATTGAGCCACATGATGCACCTCTATCAGCACACTCAACTCGCTTTTAAAGTTATTTCTAGGACTCGCTTTCACGCCTTAGTCGCTGTAATTTCAATCGGCCTCTTCGCCGCTACTATCCTCTCTGCACAATTCAGTGGGCGTCAAGCATGCTCTGTAGCACTAGATACTGGACTATCCGTTATTAGACTTGTACTTCCGCTATTTGGCGTACTTCTTCTCCAGGAACTTCTCGCCCGAGAGTTTGACCGCAAACTTTACCTCACTTCACTCACTTACCCCCGCCCTCGCCATCAGTTCCTGCTTGGCCGCATTGGTGCTCTTGTCGTCTTTCTGCTAAGTCTGCTAATGCTCCTGGCTGGCCTGCTTGCAGCGGTGACCGCCTGGATCGGCCATAGCTACACCCAAGCCACGCCGCCCGGCCTTGGCCTGCCCTACGTCGTCACCATCGCCTTCATCGCACTCGACCTGCTCGTCGTGCTCGCCATCGGCACTCTGATCGCCGTCACCACCACCACCCCCAGTTTCGTGCTCATCGGCACCCTCGGCTTCATGCTGGTTGCACGCTCGTATTCAGCCATCGTCGCGCTACTGACGCGCGACACCACGCTAGTTGGGAACTCCGACACCTACCAGTCTTCCCTCAGCCTGCTCGGCTATCTGCTACCCGACCTGGCTGCGCTCGATGTGCGCATGATTTCGCTCTACGGCCAGTGGCAGTTCCTGCCCGACGACTGGCCGCTGCGCGTGGTCTCCACGCTGGCCTATGCCGCAGCTTTGTTCGCACTGTCGGTGTGGGCGCTGAACCGCAAAAAGTTCTCCTGATGAAGGCGCGCAATGCAGTGCCGCTCGTCATTGCAGCACTGGGATTCGGCCTTTTCGCCGCGATCTGGGCCATGCGTTCGCCTGCCAGCGCCGAGCCGCCGCCCGAAGTATTCGACCGTGTCGTCGTCTCCGCCCCGGTGCAACTGCTGCTCACCGGCGGTGACCGCTTTCTGGCCGCCAACATCGAATCCATCCGCGCCGTTGCGACCACCAGCGACAACCCCGAAGCGGCCGAAGCCAACGCCTCCTTCGCCATCCGTGCGCGTCGCGTGGTCGCGCAGTTGAACCCCTGCCACGAAGACAACTACTACCAGGGCAACGCCCTGCTGACCTGGGGCGGGGCGGTGGCCGAAGGCAACGACTTGCTCAAGCGCGCCACCGAGTGCCGCACCTGGGACGAGATCCCGCCCTTCTTCTACGGCTTCAACCAGTATTTCTTCCTGCACGACGTCGAAGGTGCTCGCGCCTCGCTGGAGATTGCCGCCGAACGCGCCACCGACAACGCCGCCGGCTTCCGCAAGTTCGCCATCATGCTCGCAGCAGGCGAACTGAAGGACGACAGCGCCGCACTCGATTTCCTGCAGCAGGAGCGCACCCAAACCAGCGACCCCAAGCTGCAGGGCATGCTCGACAAGCGCATCGCCCGCCTGCAAGGCCTCATCACCCTGCGCGCTGCCCAGCAACGCTACGAAGCCCGCTTCGGCCAGCCCCTGACCAACCCGCGGGCGCTGATCGACAGCGGCGAACTTGAGGCCTTCCCCAACGACCCGCTGCGCATCGGCTACGAATTCGCCGATGGCCGGTTCCGGCTGAAGGAACTGAAGATCGCCGGGCTGGAGCGGCCATAGCCGGAAGCCGGGTTCGCTTTCTTTTCCAAGTCGTGCCGCCTAGAATATAGCTAGCCATATTAAAAATTGGGTTAGCCATGAAAACCGTTCCCGTTTTCGAAGCCAAGAACCGCTTCTCCGAACTGCTCGCCAGTGTGGAGCGGGGAGAGGAGGTTGCGATTACCCGGCGTGGCGTTGCTGTTGCACGGCTCGTGGTCATGGACAGCCATGCGGAGGCAGAGGATCAGCGCCGGCAGAACGTTCGTGAGACGTTTGCCGAACTGCGCAAGCTACGCGAGGCGATCGAACTGGAGGGCGATCTGAAGCAACTGGCAAGGGAAGGGCTGGCCTGATGGCTTTCATCATCGACAGCTCGGTCGTATGCGGCTGGTTCATCGCGAACCAGGCCACACCCTACGCCGAAGCCATTGCCCAGCGACTCGAGACGGAACGTGCAGTCGCCCCCACCCTGCTACAACTCGAGTACACCAACGTGCTTCGCACTGCCTGCAAACACGGTCGCGTCGTTGCGCAGGCCGCACGCGAAGTGGTCGACCGCATCCAGGCGCTACCGATCGAGTTCGACGCGCAGTCGCCTGCACCCAGCACGGTGCTGTCGCTGGCGCTGCGCTTCGACCTGACGACCTATGACGCAAGCTATCTCGAACTCGCACTACGTGAACAGCTACCGATCGCCACCCAGGACGAAGCACTGGCCGAAGCCGCCTGGGCTGCGGGCGTTGGCGTGGTGAAGATGTGAGAACAGGAACGACATTCCGATGACCCCCGCCCTCGAATTCCACTCCGTCAGCAAGATCTTCCGCTCCCGCGGCAAGACCGTACAGGCGCTGCGCAACGTCAGCTTCGATGTCACCGAAGGCGAGGTGTTCGGCTTCGTCGGCCCCAATGGCGCGGGCAAGTCGACCACGATCAAGGTGATGCTGGACGTCATCAACGACTACGAGGGCGAGGTGAAGCTGTATGGCGTGTCGGCGCGCGAGGCGGAGTCGCGCAAGGGCATCGCCTACGTGCCCGAATCGCCCGCGCTGTACGAGCAGTTCACCCCGCTCGAGATCCTGCGCATGGCGCTGGACATGTACGGCATCCGCCGGCCGGATGCCGACGCCTGGTGCATGCAGTGGCTGGAACGCTTCTCGGTGGCGCAGAACGCCAAACGCCGCATCCGCGAGCTGTCCAAGGGCAACGCGCAACGCGTGGCGCTGGCCCATGCGCTGGTCGTCAGCCCTCGCCTGCTGGTGCTGGACGAGCCGCTGTCGGGCCTGGACCCGGTGGGGCGCAAGGACGTGGTCGACATCCTGGCCGAATACAAGCGCGAGGGCGGCGCGATCTTCTTCACCTCGCACGTGCTGCACGACGTGGAGCGCATCGCCGACCGCTTCGGCTTCATCCATCAGGGTGAACTGTTGACCACCCGCTCGCCGCGCGACCTGGTGAGCGAGCGCGCCGACCGCTTCATCGTGCGCTACCAGGCCAGCACCCCGCTGGACGGCGAACACGCGGCGATCCGCGAAGGCGAATACGAACAGGAACTCGACGAAGCCGCCCTGCCGGCTTTCCTGACGCGGCTTCAGGCCGAAGCCGGCCGGCTGGTGACGGTGAAGCCGGCGGTGTCGCTGGAGACGGTGTTCTTCAAGATTCTGGAAGGGCAGAAGCCGGCTTAGGCGTAATCGCCCTCGACGCCCTCGAACACTTCGGCAACCGCGCAGCGGAAGTCGACGCTGGTCAGTTCAAGTTCTTCATCGAGCGCGAAGGGATACAGCACCCAGTGCCCGGTGGCATCGCGGCGGAAGACCTCGATACGGCGCTGCTCGATGGAGACCAGCACATATTCCTGCAGCGACGCCAAGGTGCGATAGGCAGCGAACTTGTTACCACGGTCATAGGCCTCGGTGCTCGGCGACAGCACCTCGACGACCAGCACCGGATGATGCTTGACGTGGCTTGCCTCGGGCGTGCGATCGCGCGGGTCGCAGGTGACGAGGATGTCCGGATAGAAGAAGCTGTTGGCGGCCTCGACATGGACCTTCATGTCGGCGATGAAGGGCTTGCAGGGCTTTCCCCGCAAGGCGACTTTCAGGCCGGCAGCCAGGTTCAAGGCTGCAGTCCCATGCGCGTCAGACGCGCCACTCATCGCGAAGACCTCGCCGTCCATGTACTCGTTGCGGATCGGCTGATCTTGCTCCCATGCCAGATAGTCGTCGGGCCCGAAGGCTTCTTTGGGTTGCGGCAGGCTCATGCTGTGTCCTCGCAGCGCATCAGGGTTTCCGAATCGAGCATAGCGCCCGATCTCGCGCGGGGCAATGTCGCGCGCGCCGCGGTAAGTGCAAGCCTCATTGGTCAACCACCAGCCCCGAACCTGTAATTCACAGGGCCAGATACCCCACCACGAAATCCGCCACCGCCTCTGGATCGTTGATGTCCAGCGTGGGCAGGGTGGTGGGCACCTCGGTGTCCGTCGCCACTGCGACGATGCGGCCATCCTCCGGGAACAGCAGCGCTTCGGTCACCACGGCGCGATGGACCTCGATCTTAGGGATTTCGGCGCGCTTGAAACCTTCGACGAGCACCACGTCACACGGGCCGAGCTGATCGAGCAGTTCGTCGAGCGTGGCCTCGGGCTCGCCGCGCAGTTCTCGCGTGAGCGACCAGCGCTGATCGGAGCTGATCATGACCTCGCGGCAGCCGGCCTGACGGTGGCGCCAGGAGTCCTTGCCGGCGTGGTCGATGTCGAAGCTGTGGTGTGCGTGCTTCACCAGCGAGACCACGTAGCTGCGCGCCGTCAGCACGCCGATGACCTGTTCGACCAGTGTCGTCTTGCCACTGCCGGACCAGCCGGCAAAACCCATCACTTTCATGTTGCGTGTGCGTCCGTTGAGTCGTCGGCGCCCCGGCCGTCCGGGGCGGTGTCGTTGCGATAGACCGGTTCGGCCAGCAGGCTGACGGTGAAGGTCGCACCGAGGCCGGGGGCACTTTCGACCTCGATGCGGCCGCCGTAGCGCTCGACCAGCGTGTGGCTGATCGACAGGCCCAGCCCGGTGCCCTGCCGCTTCTTGGTGGTGAAGAAGGGGTCGAAGATGCGCGCCAGGTCCTCGCCGCGGATGCCGCTGCCGGTATCGCGCACGGTAATGCGCACGCCGCGGGCGTCCGTCGCCGGGTCGCGGTCGGCCGTCTCGAGCGTGAGGGTACCGCCCCCGGGCATGGCCTGCACGGCATTGACGATGAGGTTGATGAGCACCTGCTGCAGTTCCTGCAGGTTGATCTGCACCCGCTCGCGCGCCAGTAATTGCTGCACCACCTTCACCTCGGCGCGCGCGAGGTGCTGGCGCGTCAGCACCAGGCAATCGGCCACGGCGGCATTGACGTCCACCGCCTCGACGTAGCCGGCGAACTCGCCCGGCCGGGCAAACTGCAGCAGCTTGGTGACGATGACGCGAATGCGGTTGACCTGCTCGTGGATCAGCCGCATTTCGTTGGCGACCGGCTGTGCCGCAGCGCCGAGTTCCTCGCGCATCAGGTCCAGGTTGCCTTGGATGACGGCGGTGGGGTTGCTGATCTCGTGCGCGACGCCGGCCGTCAGCTCGCCGATGGCGGCGAGCTTCTCGCGCATCACCAGCTGACGTTGCGCGGCGCGCAATTCCGCGTTGGCGGCGGCGAGGTCGGCGGTGCGCTCGGCCACCTTGCGGTCGAGCGAGGCGTTGAGCGACTGCAGCTCGGCACGCTGCGCGGCCTGGCTGTCGAGCAGGCGGTCGAACTCGGTCGCCAGCCGCCCGAGTTCGTCGCGGCTGTCGATGCGGCCGACGCGCGCCGTGGCGTCGCCCGCCTCGATGCTGCCGATGGTGGCGTGCATGCGCTCGATCGGGCGGAAGACGCTGCGCGCCCAGTGCAGCGTCCACAAGGCACCAAGCCCGCTGATGATCAGCGAGATCGTCGCCACCACCGCCAGCGCCACGTACTTCGCGACGCGATAGGGGGCTTCCTGGAAGCCGACGTAGAGCATGCCGACGCGTTCGCCGAGGCTGTCGACCACCGGCTCGTAGCCGGAGACATACCAGTCATTGACCACGAAGGCGGTTTCCAGCCAGGTGCGGCCGTCGCGCAACACGTGGTCGCGCACGACCTGCGAGGCGCGCGTGCCGAGCGCACGCTCGCCCTCGAACAGGCGCACGTTGGTGGCGATGCGCGCATCGCCGAGGAACAGCGTGGCCGTGCCCTTGCCGCCCAGCGGCAGCGTGCCCTCGCGATAGACGATGGCGTTGATATTGTCGACGAAATCGAGGTTGCCGTTGAGCAGCACGCCGCCCTCGAGCACCGCGACCAGGTTGCCGCGGGCATCGCGCACCGGCGCAGCGGCATGGATGACCATGCCGCGCTCCTCGACCCGGCGCCCGTCCTGCACCGCGCGCGGCGTGTCGATCAGCGTCAGGCGGGCGCGCTCGCGCAGGGCGGGCGACAGGGCACCGAGCTCATCCGCGGAGAACAGGTCGATGACGCTGTCGCTACCCGAGCGGATCGCCTGCGCCACCACCGGCCACCCCATGCGGTCGCTGCCCGGGGCGAGGTTGCCGGAAGACTGCAGCACACGGCCGCTGACATCGAGCAGGTTGAGGAAATCGAGGGCGTGCTCGGCGCGGCGCGCCTTCAGCACCGCGTCGAGCATCTCGAGTTGCAGTGCCAGCGCCAGTTCGTGCGAATTCGCCAGCCCGGTCACGCGCATGCCCACGTTGTCGATGACACGCTCGAAATAGCCGTGCGCGGTCGACATGTCGCTGCCGACCTTGGACACCATCAGGCGGTGGTAGTAGGTCTCGCCCCAGTACCAGGTCAGCCCCATGATGATCGGGAAGCCGAGCATCAGCGGCGCCAGCACCAGGAACAGCAGCTTGGCGCGCACCGACGCGCGCAGCGCGGCAAGCGGGTTGCGCCAGCTGAGTGGCGAGAGCGCGGGGGGACGGGGCGGAGTCATCGGCTGCGCGGCATGCAGGAACCGGGAGGCCGCGCCCTCAGGCGCGGCGCTCCAGCGCGTCGGCGACGGCAGCCTCGCTCCACTCGGCGAACTTGCGCTCGAGTGTCTTGCGCGATACGCCGAGCCGGCGTGCAGCCTCGGTCTTGTTGCCGCCACAGGCCTCGGTGACGCGCTCGATGTGACGGCGCTCGACCTCGGCCAGGCTCAGCCCCAGCTCGTCGGCCGGGAGCGGCGCCACGTCGGCGCCGGACACCGGCTCGGACGGGAAGCTGCCGAGGATCATCGAGCGCTCGACGTAGTTGCGCAACTCGCGCACGTTGCCGGGCCAGGGGTAGGCGGCCAGCCGGCTCACCACTTCATGCGACAGCGGCAGGGGCGCGACGCCCAGCTGCACCGACAGTTGCTGCATGAAGTGGCGCATCAGGTCCGGGATGTCCTCGCGCCGTTCGCGCAGCGGCGGCATGCGGATATCCACGACCGCGAGGCGGTAGTACAGGTCCTGGCGGAAACGGCCGGCCCTCACCTCCGCCGCGAGATCGCGGTTGGAGGCGGCGATGATGCGCACATCCACCGGCACCTCGCGCTCGGATCCGACCGGGCGCAGCCTGCGCTCTTCCAGCACGCGCAGCAGCCGCGTCTGCATCGCCAGCGGCAGGTCACTGATCTCGTCGAGGAACAGCGTGCCACCGTGGGCGTAGTAGAACAGGCCGTTGCGGGTCTCGGTGGCGCCGGTGAAGGCGCCCTTCACGTGGCCGAACAGCTCGCTTTCGATCAGCTCGGACGAGATCGCCGCGCAGTTCAGCGGCACGAAGGGGCGCTGGGCGCGCGGGCTGGTCTGGTGCAGCGCACGCGCCACGACCTCCTTGCCGGTGCCCGATTCGCCCAGCAGCAGCACGGTGCTGGGCATCTGTCCGACGCGCCGCACGAGGCCGCGCAACTGTTCGATCGCCGGCGAGTGACCGACCAGGCCGATGGGGTCGGCCGCGAGGCCAGCCAGTTCGCGCCGCAGCACGAAGTTCTCGCGTGCCAGGCGGGCGCGCTCGAAGCAGCGCTTGATCGAATTGAGGATCTGGTCGACGCGGAAGGGCTTGAGGATGAAGTCGGACGCGCCGCCACGCAGCGCATCGATGGCAGTCTCCATGTCGGCGAAGGCGGTGACCAGGATGACGTCGCCGGTATAGCCGTGCTCGCGCAGTTCGTGCAGCCACTCGATGCCCGACTTGCCCGGCAGCGCGATGTCGAGGATCAGCAGATCGAAATGCAGCCGCGCCATCAGCTCGGCGGCATGCTCGGCGTCGGCCGCGGCCTGCACCATGCCGCAACGCCGGGCGAGCGTGCGCTCGAGGAAGTTGCGCATGCCCTCCTCGTCATCGACCACCAGCACCGAATGGGCCTGCCAGTTGTACTCGGCCAGATCCACCGGTCTTTCCATGCCCGTTGCCGTCTGCTGCGGCATGTCGTCTCCTCCGCGGACCATGGATCAGAAGGGTTTCAGCACGACGAGGAAGACCACCACGGCCAGCACGATCACCGGCACTTCGTTGAACACACGGAACCACACATGGCTGCGGGTGTTGCGCCCGGCCGCAAAGTCGCGCAGCAATCGGCCGCAATAGAGGTGATAACCGATCAGGAAGATGACCAGCAGGGTCTTGGCATGCAGCCAGCCACCGGCGAAGCCGTAGCCGAACCACAGCCAGAAGCCGAACACCACGGCCAGGATGCCGAGCGGAGTCATGAAGCGATAGAGCTTCATTTCCATCATCGCAAGGCGCTCGCGTGTGGCGGCGTCCTCGACCATGGCGTGGTTGACGAACAGGCGCGGCAGGTAGAAAAGGCCGGCGAACCAGCTCACGACGAAGATGATGTGAAGGGCCTTGAGGGTCAGCATGTCGATAGGAAAACGCTCTGAATGTCGGTCGGAGGATGGAGGGATACGAGGGCCGCGCAGCGTGCCGAAGCACGACGGCCCGCGGGTTCAGCCATTGCGGCGCACTGCGTCGCGCAGTCCGTCGGCAATCGTCGGATAGCCCAGTCCGGCGCACAGTTCCCGCTTGAGGCGACGATTGTCCAGCCGGCGGGATTCGCTCATGAAGGACAGCGTCAGCGGCGACAGGCGCTGCGCGATCTCGCCGCGGGGCAGCCGCGGCGGACGCGGCAGGCCGAAGGCATCGGCCACGGCGTCGAAGTAGTCGCCCATCTTCAGGTCGGAATCGTCGGTGGCGTTGTACACCCGCCCCGCCGGCGCGCGAAACAGGGCCAGGCAGGCGAGCCGCGCCAGATCCTCGGCATGGATGTGGTTGGTGAACACGTCGTCGTCGTCGGTCAGCACCGGATCGCCCCGCTGCAGGCGGTCGAGCGGCAGGCGGTCGGCGGCATAGATGCCCGGCGCACGCAGGATGGCGACGCGCACGCCGCTGCGGCGGCCGAAATCGCGCAGGCGACGCTCGGCATCGACACGACGCTGCGCACGCGCGGTACTGGCGCGGCAGGCCCGCGTCTCGTCGACCAGCGCGCCGCCGCAGTCGCCGTAAACCCCTGTCGTGCTTATGTATATCAGGCCCTGTGGTAGACTCCGGCCGGCTCCGAGCGCCGCCAGAAGCCGCGCCATGCGGGGATCTCCGGCCCCTTGCGAGGGCGGTGGCGCCAAGTGCAGCACGGCGTCTGCCAGCCCCGCCAGCCGCATCAGGCTGCGACGGTCGTCGAGGTCGGCCCGCACCGGCACCGCACCGGCGGCACGCAGGTCCGCAGCGGCCTCGGGACGGCGCACCAGCGCGAACACGCGGAAGCGGCGCGTCAGCCAGGGCAGGCAGCGGATGGCAACGTCGCCACTGCCGACGATCAGAATTCTTTTCATTTTGTAATTATCACACGCACCATGACCTACCGGATTTCCCTCCAGCCCGGCGGCCACGAATTCGACGCTGCTCCCGACCAGACCGTGCTCGAGGCCGCGCTCGGCGCCGGCCTGTTACTGCCGCACAGCTGTCGCGACGGCGCCTGCGGGGCCTGCAAGGGCAAGGTCCTGACCGGATCGGTGGAGTACGGCAAGTATTCCGCCGGGGCGCTGAGCGACGCCGACCGCGCCGAGGGCTATGCGCTGTTCTGCTGTGCCAAGCCGTTGTCCGACCTGGTCGTGGAGGCGCGCAACGTCACCCGCGCCGGCGACATCCCGGTCAAGAAGCTGCCCTGCCGCGTACAGAAGCTGCAGCGTCTGGCCGACGACGTGATGCTGATCGACCTCAAGCTGCCCGCCAGCGAGAACTTCCAGTTCCGCGCCGGCCAGTACATCGACATCCTGCTCGCCGACGGCCAGCGCCGCAGCTTCTCGATCGCCAACGCACCGCACGACGGCGGCCATATCGAGCTGCATGTACGCCGCATCGACGGCGGCAGGTTCACCGCCCACGTGTTCGAGGCGATGAAGGAAAAGGACATCCTGCGTTTCGAAGGTCCGCACGGCAGCTTCTGGCTGCGCGAGGATTCGGCGCGCCCGATCGTGATGGTCGCGGGCGGCACCGGCTTTGCGCCAATCAAGGGCATCGTCGAGCACGCCATCGCGATCGGCCTGAAGCGCCCGATCACCCTCTACTGGGGGGCACGCGACCGCGCCGGCCTGTATCTGGACGATCTGGCGCGCAGCTGGGAAGCCACGCTGCCCGGCTTCCGCTACATCCCGGTGCTGTCGGACGCGCCTGGGGCCCCCGACTGGGCAGGGCGTCGCGGCCTGGTTCATCAGGCGGCGCTCGACGACTTCGCCGATCTGTCGGGCCACGAGGTCTATGCCTGTGGTGCGCCGGCCATGATCGACGCTGCACGTACGGACTTCTGCGGCCAGCGCGGCCTGCCGGGCGACGCCTTCTTCGCCGACGCCTTCACCTTCGCCCCGCCCACGAACTGATCTGACGCGTCACCCGCCGCCGACTCCGGAGCCTCCATGAGCCAGACCACCCTGCTGACCCGCGAACCCGTGGTGAACAAGAATCGCGCGATCACCGCCAACCGCCTGATCGCGCATGGTCCCAACGTGGCTGCGGTCGTCGAGACGCTGAACGCGCTCGGCGACGTCTGGCCGACCCACCATCCGGTGTTCGTGAGCCTGGGCCGCCTGGTACCGACGCTGGAGCTGATGGACTGGAAGATCCCGGACAACACGACGATCGAGATCCCGGCCCAGACCCTGGCCCACCCGCAGACCCAGGCGCTGATGCCCCGGCTGCGCGACAGCGGGGTGCCGATGAACCTGACCTGGTTTGCCGCCGGCACCGCCCTGCCGCCCGACATCGACTGGCGCTTCGCGATCCTCGACGTGCGTCGCGGCATGGCGCCCGCGGGTGCGCCCGGCCTGAAGCTGGCCTGGGGCCTGCCCGATGTCAATGCCTTCCGCCAGGCGGTGGGCGCGGGCTTCGACGGCGCCTCGGGCTGGTTCTTCCTGCACGGCAACCCGCCAGCCAAGGAACTGTCGCCCGGCCACGCGCAGATCGTCCGCCTGCTCAACCTGGTGCGCAACAACGCCGAGATCCGCGACATCGAGAACGTGCTCAAGCAGGACGTGGCGCTGTCGTACAAGCTGCTGCGCTACATCAACTCGGCCGGCTTCGGCCTGATGTGCGAGATCCAGTCCTTCCGCCACGCGGTCAGCATCCTCGGCTACAACGCGCTCAACAAGTGGCTGTCGCTGCTGCTGGTGACGGCCAGCCGCGACCCGAGCGCGCCATCGATGATGCAGACCGCGATCGCCCGCGGCCGCTTCATGGAAGAGGTCGGCACCAGCTACTTCGATGCCTCGGAACGCGACAACCTGTTCATCACCGGCGCCTTCTCGCTGCTGCACCTGCTGCTCGGCACCTCGATGCAGGCCGTGCTCGACGAGATGAACCTGCCCGCCAGCGTGACCGATGCGCTGGTGCATGGCGAAGGCGAGTTCGCCCCCTTCCTGCGCCTGGCGCAGCACTGCGAGGCCTTCGACGGCGCCGGCTTGAACAAGGCGGCCGAAGCGCTGCACCTGCCCTTCGATCGCATCAACCGCGCCCTGCTGACGGGGCTCGCCTTCGCCGACAGCCTGCAGGCGTGATGTCCGGCGCGGCGTCCACCGCAAACTGCATCACGCCACGCGCGCGCCCGGCCGTCTAGAATCGGTCATCCAGTACGACTAGCGGCCGTCGCCCTCATGCATCCTGCCGTCCCCAGCCACTTCGAGCTTCAGCCACGCGCAGACGGCGCCGCGACGATCCTGCGCCTGCTGTCGGCCAGTTCGCCGAACTGGCCCGAGGTCGCGCTGGTGGTCGCGCGCGATCCGGCACTGAGCCTGGCGCTGCTGGTCGCGCAGCCACTGGCCGAGGGCGAACTGGCGGACGGACTCAACACCGTGTTGCGTCGCCGCCTCGAACGCATCGGCAGCGACCTGCTCCGCGCCTGGCTGCTGGGACTCGGCAGCCGCGCCAGTGCAATCGGCGCCGCGCCCGACCACGCGCTGCTGCGGGCCGAATGCGCGCTCCACCTGGCGATGGAAACCGGCTACGCCCGGCCCGACGAGGCCTATCTTGCCGGCCTGTGGCGCGGATTCGGCACCGGCGCACGCGGCCGAAGCGGCACCTCGGCTGACAGGCGAACGACGCGCCCCCTGGCAGATCTCGTGCGTGACTGCGGCTTGCCCGCCAGCCTTGGCGATGCGCTCGAGCTGGGCACGGCCATGGAAGAGCAACTACTGGGCGCGCATCCGCTGCTGCGCCTGAGCGTTGCCGCGGAACGCCTCGCCGACGACGACTGGCAGGCGCGACTCGGCGAGATTGCGCGTTTGTGCGGACTGGCCGAACCGACGCTGACCAGCCTGCGCACCGACATCGGCTACATCGTATCCGGCCATGCGGCCTACCCGCCGCCCGCCACGGGCAGCACGGCGCTCGAGGCCCGGCCGCCGGCCAGCCTCGCCGACGATCCCTATCGCAGCGCCGGCATGCTGGGCCTGCTGACCGCCGCCTTCGTCGACCTCGAGCGTGAGGAGATCGAGGATCGGCTGGCCATCGCCTGCCCCCTGTTCGGCCTGCCTGCGGCGCCGGTGCTGCTGTCGGCAGATGGCGCCGGGCGGCTGGCGCCGATGCTGCGCATGCCGCCCGGCTCACCCACCGGATTGATCGAGGAACTGCACCTGCGCCTGGACGACGAAACAAGCGTCATCGCGCTGTGCGCACGCAGCGAACAGGTCACCGTGTTCGCGCCACAGGGCGGGCGCCCCGGCCGCAGCCTGGCCGACTGGCAGGTCGCCCGCTGGCTGGGCGGGCGCGGTTTCTGCTGCCTGCCGCTGACCGCCAATGGCCATCCTTCGGTCGCGCTCATCGCCATCGAGCAGGACGACGAGCTGAGCAGCGAACTGCAGTGGCGCTACGCGGCCCTGCTGGGGGCGGCCGTCCGCGCCCTGCGCGCTGCCCTGCGCCAGCAGCACGCGCTCGCCGATCGCGAGGCGATGCTCCAGCAACGCTTCCGCGAGCATGTGCGCAAGATCGCCCACGAAGCCACCAACCCGCTGACGGTGCTCAAGAGCCGCCTCGAGATGCTCGGACTCGAACGTCCGCAGGACGCGCCGCTGCAAAACGAGATGGTGCTGCTCAACACCGAGCTCGACCGCATCGACAACCTGCTGCGCAGCGCCGGCGACCTGCCGGTCGAGGCCGTCGAGCCTGCCCGCTGCCGCGTGCCCGAGCTGCTGCTGGACCTGCGCTCGATCTACGGCGACGCGCTCTTCAACCAGCACGGCATCCAGCTCGAACTGCGCGCCGCAAAAGGCGTGCCGATCGCCGCCATTCCGCCATCGGCGCTGAAGCAGGTGCTGCTCAACCTGTTCCGCAACGCCTCCGAAGCGCTGCTGCCCGGCCAGCGCCTGGTGGTGTCGGTGTCGTCGCAGGTCTCGGTCGACGGCAGATCCTGCGTCGAGATCCGCCTTGTGGACAACGGTCCCGGCCTGCCCGCCGACCGCATGGCTGACCTCTTCTCGCCCCGCCCGAGCAGCAAGGGCGGCGGACACCAGGGCGTGGGCCTGTCGATCGTGCGCGAAATCCTGTCGCGGTGGAACGCGACCATCCTGTGCCGCAGCCAGCCGGGCAGCGGCACCAGTTTCCAGGTTTTCCTGCCGCTGGAACATTCCCTCTGAGTGTTGCATCATGCTCGTTGCGAATAATCCTCCTGACGAGCGCTGACGCCACATGTCGATTCCGGGCGATCAACCCTTCCGGCCCCCGCGAGACGCAGGCGCCAGCGAAGCCGTGTTCCGCATCCTGATCGTCGATGACGATCCGGCGCTGCGGCGTACTTTCCCGCACGTCCTGGCTCATGCCGGTCGCACGTTCGACGAGACCGGCAGCATCGCCGAGGCCATCTCGCAGCTCGAGCACCAGCACTACGACCTCGTGCTTCTCGATTACCGGCTGCCGGACGCCACCGGCCTGGCGCTGCTCGACTGGCTGGTCGAACACCGCCGCGACGAGGCCGTGATCATCATCAGCGGCGAGGACGCCATCGACGCCGCCATCGGCGCACTGCGCCGCGGCGCCGACGACTACGTGCGCAAGCCCTACCATGTCGCCCAGCTTCAGCGTGCTGTCGACAGTGCCCTGCACAAGGCCGCGCTCGAGAAGGCCAACCGCGCCATGAGCCAGCGCCTGAAGGCCTCGGAACGCCTGCACCGCTACCTGGTGGAAAGTTCGCCCGACCTGATCTTCACGCTCGATGCCGAAGGCCGCTTCAGTTACATCAACCCACGCGTGAAAGCCCTGCTCGGCTACGAGCGCAACAGCCTCATGCGGCGTCCCTTCACCACACTGGTGATGCCGGAGGATGTCGAGCGCATCTGCACCCTGCTGGCACAGCCGAGTGCCCTGCCCGGCGAGAGCTTCAACGTCGAACTGCGGCTGCGCCGCAATCGCGGCGCAGCCCACGAGGACGACAGCGTGACCGTCTCGCTTACCGGCATCCCGATGCAGGCGCAGGGCGCCGATCCACGCAAGGCAGGTCTCTATGGCGTGGCGCGCGACATCTCCGAGCGCAAGCGTGCCGAGGAGATCATCTCGTTCCAGGCCTATCACGACCAGCTCACGCACCTGCCCAACCGCGTGCTGTTCAAGGACCGGCTCGAACTCGCCATCGCCCAGGCCCAACGCCGCACCGGGGCGCTGGCCGTGATGTTCGTCGACATCGACCGCTTCAAGCTCGTCAACGACACCTACGGCCACGCCGAAGGCGACACCCTGTTGCGCGCCATCGCCGCGAGGCTGTCTGCCACGCTGCGACGCGGCGACACGCTGGCGCGACTCGGGGGCGATGAATTCACCGTACTGCTGCCCGACATCAACACGCCGGAAGACGCCGAAGTCATCGCCGCCAAGATCCTCGACGCCCTGGCTGCGCCGATCATGCTGAGCCAGGGTGAGTACCGCGCCACGGTCAGCGTCGGCATCTCGCTGTTCCCGCGCGACGGCGCCACCGCCGAGGATCTGACACGGCATGCCGATATCGCGATGTATCAGGTCAAGCGCTCGGGCAAGAACGCGTTCCGCTTCTTCGACCCGGCACTGAACACGCATCACCGCGAACGCATCACGCTCGAGAACGACCTCCGCGACGCCCTCGGCCGCGCCGAATTCGAACTGCACTACCAGCCCCAGGTCAGCCTCGCCCAGCGCCGGATCGTCGGCCTCGAGGCCCTGCTGCGCTGGAACCACCCGGTGCTCGGCAGCCTCGGGCCGGCCGGTTTCATCCAGGTGGCCGAGGAACTCGGCCTGATCGGCGAGATCAGCACATGGGTGCTGGAGCAGGCCTGCGCACAGCTGGCGCAGTGGCGCCACGAAGGCCATGACCAACTGCGCATGTCGGTGAACCTGTCGCCTTTCGATTTCGACAAGCGCGACATCGTCAGCTCGGTCACCGAATGCCTCGAACGGCACGACCTACCCGCCGGGCAGATCGAGCTGGAGATCACCGAAAGCATGATGATGAACGACTCGGCCGGCGTCGCCGCCAAGGTGCGCGCGCTGCGTGCGGCCGGCGTCAGCGTGGCGATCGACGACTTCGGCACCGGCTACTCGGCGCTGGCCTACCTGCAGAAATTTCCCGTCAGCACGCTGAAGATCGACCGCAGCTTCGTGCGCGACCTCGAAGGTCCGATGACCAACCCGATCATTTCCGCGATCACCGGCATTGCGCGCGGTTTCGATCTCGACATCGTCGCCGAAGGCGTCGAGCAGGCGGAACAGGCCGAGGCGCTGCAAATGCTGGGCTGCGACATCATGCAGGGCTACTACTTCGCCCGCCCAGCACCCGCCGCCGAGGTGCGTTCGTGGCTGCAGCAACCGTCCATGGTGTTCCCGCTGCATTGAGTCGGGTCCGAACGGCTCGACATACAAAAAAGGCCGACACTGTGTCGGCCTTTCTGTTTCGGGCCCGTCATGCGGGCCCGGTGCGCGAAATCACTTCTGCGCCAGGATCCACTCGACCAGCGTCTTGGCGTCGGCGTCGTTGACCTGCGGGTTGGGAGGCATCGGGATCTGGCCCCAGGCGCCAACGCCACCCTTCTGCACCTTGGTCGCCAGCTTGGCGACGGCGTCGGCCTGGCCGGCGTACTTGGCAGCGACGTCCTTGTAGGCCGGGCCGACCAGCTTCTTGTCCACCGCGTGACAGGCCATGCAGTTCTTGGCCTTGGCGAGGTCCGCACTGGCGAAAGCCGGAGCGCTCGAGAGAAGACCCGCGGCAACCGCGGCTGCGACGAACAGTTTCATATTCCTTTCCTCGTTGATGTGATGGCCCGCTTGAGGCAGGTCCGATGGTAAACCAGAGGCCCGCATTTTCCCACTTGCGAACACGATCGGAAACACCTTTTTCGATCGAAAAATGGTGAAAAAAGTCATGGGCTTAACACAAGTCAAAAACGCGCGTCGATCACTGCCGGATCTCCATGCGCTCGTCCGCCAGCAGCCCCGGACGGCTCGCCCGGAAGGGGTTGATGTCGAGTCCGCCGCGCCGGGTGTAGCGCGCCCACACCGCAAGCTCACGCGGCCGGCAGCGCGCAAGCACGTCGCAGAACACACGCTCGACGCATTGCTCATGGAACTCGTTGTGCTCGCGGAAGGACACGATGTAGCGCAGCAGGCCCTCACGCGCGATGGCAGGCCCGGAGTAGCGCACCACCAGCATGCCCCAGTCGGGCTGGCCGGTAACCAGGCAGTTGGACTTGAGCAGGTGCGAATACAGCGTCTCGCTGACCTCCGTCCCTCCCGCTGTCAGCAGTTCGGGCGCGGGCTGGTAGGTATCGATGGCGATGTCGAGCGTGTCGAGGCAGACGCCGTCCGGGTAGCCGAAGGCACGCTGCGGGCGCAGGGCGAGCGGCTCGACCTCGACCCCCACCTCGGCACCTGCCGCTGCCGACAGGTCGCGCGCGATCGTCGCCTGCACTTCGGCCGCATCGGCGCAACGCTGCTGGTTGAAGGCGTTCAGGTAGAGCTTCAGCGACTTCGACTCGATCAGCCGCGGCGAGGACGCCGGCACCCGGAAGCGCGCCAGCGCCACGACCGGCTTGCCGCGCGGATCGAGCCAGGAGAGCTCGTAGGCGTTCCACAGGTCCTCGCCGACGAAGGGCAACGCCTCGGGTTTCAGGCCCAACTCGTCGCGCTTGAGCTGGCGCTCGATCGGGAACAGCAGTTCGGGCGCGTAGGTGTCGCGGTAGGCGACCGGCTTGCCGAGCGGGGAGGTTTCGGCGCCGTGCAGGCGCGGGGTGTCGGTGCTCATCGGGACGATTTCGCGGGCAGGAGGTTGTCGAACAGAGCGTCGAGATCGCAATAGGTTTCAACCGCGTCGGCCAGGCGGTCGAGATCGGCCTCGCGGCGGGCAGCGAGATCGACCCGGTGGGCGTTCTTCAGCCCGGCCCAGTCCAGCAGGGCAGCCAGCGCGTCGGGCGAATCGAACAGACCATGCAGGTAGGTGCCGAGGATCTGGCCATCGTCGGACACGGCGCCGTCAGCCCGCAGGCCCTCGCCCGACGCCAGCCACAGCGCCGGGCGCTGCAGCGCCGCGCCGCGCGACACGCCCATGTGGATCTCGTAGCCGGCCACGACCGCAGCTTCGCCGCCGAGCGCAGCATCGAGATGGCCGGTCGCATTGACGAGCTGTTTCTCGGCCTCGAGCACCGTCTCCATGTCGAGCCAGCCGAGGCCGCCACGCGCGCCCGGCGCGCCCTCGAGTCCGAGCGGGTCGGCCAGGCTGCGGCCGAGCATCTGGAAGCCGCCGCAGATGCCGACGAGCTTGCCGCCGTAGCGCAGGTGGCGGCGGATCGCCGCCTCCCAGCCCTGCGCGCGCAGCCAGGCCAGATCCGCCTGCACGCTCTTCGAGCCCGGCAGCACGATCAGGTCGGCTGGCGGAATCGGCTGGCCCGGCCCGACCCAGCGGAAATCGACCTGCGGATGCAGGCGCAGCGCATCGAGGTCGGTATGGTTGGAGACGCGCGGGTACACCGGCGCCACCACGCGCAGCGCGCCCTCGCCCGCCTTCACGTCGGCCGCGCCGTCGGCCAGCGCGTCCTCGGCATCCAGGAACAGGCCGTGCAGGTAGGGCAGCACGCCGAACACCTTGCGCCCGGTGCGCGCCTCCAGCCAGTCTAGGCCCGACTGCAGCAGACCGATGTCGCCGCGGAAGCGGTTGATGACGAAGCCCTTCACCCGCACCTGCTCGGAGGGTGACAGCAACTCGAGCGTGCCGACCAGATGGGCGAACACGCCGCCGCGGTCGATGTCCGCCACCAGCACCACCGGCACGTCGGCCGCTTCGGCGAAGCCCATGTTGGCGATGTCGCGGTCACGCAGGTTGATCTCGGCCGGGCTGCCCGCGCCTTCGACCAGTACCGCCTCGTACTGCGCGCACAGGCGATCCCAGCTCTGCATCACCGCCGCCATCGCGGTGGGTTTGTAGGCGTGGTAGTCGCGTGCCGACAGGCTGGCGATGGCGCGGCCGTGGATAATGACCTGGGCGCCGATGTCGCTCGAGGGCTTGAGCAGCACCGGGTTGAAGTCAGTGTGGGGCTCGACGCCGGCGGCAAGCGCCTGCAGCGCCTGGGCACGGCCGATCTCGCCGCCATCGACGGTCACGGCCGAGTTCAGCGCCATGTTCTGCGGCTTGAATGGCGCCACGCGCAAACCTCGGCGGCGCAGCGCACGCGCAAGGCCGGCGACCAGCGTGCTCTTGCCGGCATCGGAGGTGGTGCCCTGCACCATCAGGGTGATCGGAGGAGACATGGCGTAGAATCCGGGGTCCTCGGTTTGGGGGACGGATTATCGCCGATCGCGCGGCCGTAAGCGCGAACGCTGGAGACAGGCAGGCGCGCGAACCGGTCCAACGGTGGCACCCCACGCCCGCGCCGCCTTCGCGGCAGTGCAGCATCGCGTTTCGATTTCGACTCCTCCCGTTCATGTCCTTTGCCCTGATCCTCGTCGCCAAGTTCGCCGCCGGCCTGCTCGCCGACCGCCTGTTCGGCGAGGTGCGCCGCTTCCATCCGCTCGTCGGCTTCGGTCGCTGGGCGCGCGCCGTCGAAGACGCCGTGCGCCGCATCGTCGGCGAGCACCGCCTCGCCGGCCTGCTGGCGTGGGCGCTCGCGGTGCTGCCGTGGGTGGCGCTGGCGCTGATCGCGAGGGCAGCGCATCCGCTGGCGCACTGGCCGGTGGATATCGCCCTGCTGTACTTCAGCCTCGGCGGCCGCAGCCTGGCGGAGCACGCCGAGGCGGTCGCCGCGCCGTTGGCCGCGGGCAATCTCGCAGCGGCGCGGGAACGCGTGGGCTGGATCGTCAGCCGCGACACGCGCGAACTCGATCCTGCGGGTGTCGCCCGCGCCGGCACCGAATCGGTGCTGGAGAACGGCAACGACGCGGTGTTCGGCGCCCTGTTCTGGTTCCTGCTCGGCGGTGGTGCTGGCGTGCTGCTGTTCCGGCTGGCGAACACCCTGGACGCGATGTGGGGCTACCGCACGCCGCGCTACCTGCGCTTCGGCTGGGCGGCCGCGCACATCGACGACGTGCTCAACGCCCTGCCCGCGCGCCTGACCGCGCTGACCTACGCCCTGCTCGGCAACACCCGTCGTGCGCTCGCCTGCTGGCGTGTGCAGGCGCCGGCCTGGGACAGCCCCAACGCCGGCCCAGTCATGGCGGCTGGCGCCGGCGCCCTCGGCGTGGCACTGGGCGGTGGTGCGATCTACCACGGCCAGTGGGAGGAGCGCCCGCCGCTGGGCGAAGGCCCAGCACCGGATGCCGGCTCGCTCCGCGCCGCCATCGCGCTGGTGCGTCGCGGCACGCTGCTGTGGCTGGCCGTCGCCACCGGCCTTGCGCTGATCCTGCACTTCACGGGGCTAGCCCATGCTTGAGCACGGCGGCCGCCTGCGTCGCGCGGCGCAACGCTACGGCATTCCACTGGACGACTGGCTCGACCTGTCGACCGGCATCAATCCGCATGCCTACCCTGCGCCGGCTATCCCGGCGTCGGCCTGGCACCGCCTCCCGGAAGAGGACGACGGTCTGGAGGCCGCCGCCGGCGCCTATTACGGCAGCACTGCGCTACTGCCCGTCGCCGGCTCGCAACCTGCAATCCAGTGCCTGCCCTCGGTGTTGCCCGGCGCACGTGTCAGTCTGCTGGCGCCGAGCTATGCGGAGCATGCCCATGCCTGGCGCGAGCGCCGGCCTCGCTTCTTCACCGCCCACATCCACGCGGCGGAAGCTGCGGTGGACCACAGCGACATCGTCGTGCTGGTGCAGCCCAACAACCCGACCGGCGCCCATTTCGAGCGCGCCCGGCTGCTCGACTGGCACGCCCGGCTCGCTGCCCGCGGTGGCTGGCTGGTGGTGGACGAAGCCTTCATCGACGACACGCCGGCGGCCAGCCTGGTCCCGCTCGCGGGCGCCGACGGGCTGGTGGTGCTGCGCTCGCTGGGCAAGTTCTTCGGCCTCGCCGGCGCGCGGGTCGGCTTCGTCTTCGGCCCCGAGGCCGTGCGCACGCGGCTGGAGGAACGGCTGGGTCCATGGACGATCGGCGGTCCGGCACGGCATGTGGCGCGCGTGGCCCTGAACGACACGGTCTGGCAGGCCGCCATGCGCGAGCGGCTAGCCAGTGAGGGCGAGCGCCTCACGCAGGTGCTGAGCGCTGCCGGACTCGGTGCTGCCACCGGACCCTCGCTATTCAAATGGGTGCAGCGTGCCGACGCCGCACAGTTGCACGACGCACTGGCGCGGCGCGGCATCCTCGTCCGCCTGTTCGAGCAGCCCGCTGCGCTGCGCTTCGGCCTGCCAGCGGGCGAAGCCGGCTGGACACGGCTGGAGCAGGCCCTGGCGGAATGCCTCGGGGCACCGCGAGACACGGGCTGGCAAGGCGTGCGACACCCGCCCCCGACAACCGCAACGGACTCCACGCAATGAACCGACCCTCACACCGCCCCGGCATCGCCCGCAGCTTCGTCTTTTTCACCCTCTGCGTCGCGGCCGCCCTGTCACAACCAGCGCACGCCGCCATCGACCTCACCGACGACGCCGGCAACACCGTGCGGCTCGAGACGCCGGCCAAGCGCATCGTCAGCCTCGCGCCGCACATCACCGAGTTGCTCTTCGCCGCCGGCGCGGGCCCGGCGGTCGTCGGCGTGGTGGCCTACAGCGACTACCCGCCCGAGGCGACGGCGCTGCCCCAGGTGGGCGGCTACACGAAGGTGGATCTCGAGGCGGTTGCCGCCCTGCGCCCCGACCTCGTCGTCGCCTGGCGCAGCGGCAACCGCGATACCCACCTCGACCGCCTGCGCGCACTGGGTATCCCGGTATTCATCAACGAGCCGCGCAGTCTGGACGACGTCGCCCGCAGCCTCGAACAGATCGGCCAGCTGGCGGGAACCGACGGCGTGGCGAACGAGGCTGCGCAGACGTTCCGCGCGCGTCATGCGGCCCTGGCCACGCGCTACCGCGAGCGCCCGGCGGTGCGCACCTTCTACCAGATCTGGGACCGGCCGCTGATGACCGTCAACGACGAACACCTGATCGCCGACGTCATCCGCCTGTGCGGCGGACGCAACGTCTTCGGCGAGCTCGGTACGCTGGCACCGACCGTTGGCGTGGAAGCGGTGCTGGCGGCCAACCCGGAGGCCATCGTCGCCAGCGGCATGGGCGTCGCCCGCCCGGAATGGCTGGATCAGTGGAAGCGCTGGCCGGACCTCAGGGCCAATGCCGGCGGCAACCTGTTCTTCATCCCGCCCGACATCCTGCAGCGCCACACGCCGCGCATCCTCGACGGCGCCACCCAGTTGTGCGAGCAACTCGAGACGGTGCGCGTGCGCCGCGGCGATGCGCCCGCACCGGCCGTGCAGTAGGACGACGCCCGCTGCCACACTCCGCAAGCCGGATGCAGCCCGTCGGCGGACGGGCCCGGCACGATTGATCAGTTTTCGTTAATATTCTGCGCACTCGCTCCACACTGCAGGAGATTGCGATGCGCACCCCCTCCCCGCCCTCCAACCCGCACCCCGCCGCGGCCACCGTCTCGCGCAGGCGCTTCCTGCAGATGGGGCTTGCCGGCGCGGCCGGCGTCGGCCTGGCTGCGAACTGGGCCGATCTGTCGGCCTTCGCCGCCGACCTGCACGACTTCATCCGCGGCCCGGCCGTGCCCGACATCGCGCCCCAGCGCCTGTCCGAGCACGTGTGGATGATCTGGTCCAAGGACGGTTTCCCCACCCCCGAAAACCAGGGGATGATGAGCAACATCACCTTCGTCGTGACGCAGAAGGGCGTGGTGATGCTGGACCCCGGCGGCTCGGTGCAGATCGGCGAGATGGCGCTGCGCATGATCCGCACGGTCACCGACAAGCCGGTGGTGGCGATCTTCAACTCCCACTACCACGGTGACCACTGGCTCGCGAACCATGCCTTCGAGGACGCCTTCGGCAAGGACCTGCCGATCTACGCCCATCCGGTGACGAAGAAGGAGATCGAAGGCGTGCAGGGCAGCATGTGGCACAGCCTGATGGAACGGTGGACCAACCAGGCCACGGCCGGCACGCGCATCGTCGCCCCCAACCACACCGTGGAGCACGGCGCCACCTTCGACTACGGGGACGTCACGCTGCGCATCCATCATTACGGCGTCGCCCACACGCCCGGCGACATCTGCATCGAAGTCGTGCAGGACGCGCTCACCCACGTCGGCGACATCGCCATGGACCGTCGCATCGCCAACATGGACGACGGTTCCTACGTGGGCACCTTCCGCTTCTACGACGCGCTGGAGAAGAACGCCCCGTCGAAGATCTGGGTGCCGGGACACGGCCATGCCAGCGCCGAGGTGCTGAAGTGGAACCGCGCGTTGTTCGAAGGCATTTACGAGAACTGCGTGAAGGCCGTCGAGGACGGACGCGACATGGCCAGCGCGCGCGCAGCCGTGCTGAAGGATCCACGCGTCGCGGGCAAGGCGGCGGACACTGCCGGCTTCGACGCGAACATCGGCAAGTACGTCAGCCTCGCCTATCTCGAAGCCGAGAAGGAAGCCTTCTGAGCGCCGGCGGGACTCAGTCCTCGCGCACCATCTCGTAGCGCGCACGGCTGCGTCGCTGCCGGCGGTTCTCGCTTGCGGCATGCCACCAGGCGCAGTCGAACACCCACGCCAGGCTCGGCAGCAGCGGTGCCAGATAGCGGTCCGCAGCCGACACGGCTTCGCCTTCCGGCACGCGGCAGCGCAGTCCAAGCGCGCTGAGGCGCTGATGCAGCGAAGGATGGAGGGCGAAGCGTTCGCCGCCGGCCTCTTCCAGTGCGACCGCATGCTCGGACACCGTGCGCGTGAAGCCGGCCTCCACACCAAGCGCAAGATCGCGATAAGGCCGCAGCCGCGGACGGCGGCGCCGGGCGCCGTGCGCATCGACCTGGGGCCAGAAATCGCGTTCGAGGAAGCGCGCCTTGAGCCCCACCTCGACGAGCGCATCGCCCATCAGGCCGCGACCGACGAGACTTGCCGCCAGCGCGTCGGCCTCGAACTCCTCGATCCGGGCGAGGCGGAGCATCGCGATGCAGTAGCGCTGCGTCATCCGCTCGAGCGGGACTTCCAGCCAGGGGAAGCGATCTGCGGCGCGGTCGACCGTGCGCATCCACCATGCCCGCAGATGCGCTCCGACGCCGCCCCAGCCCAGTCGCTGCGCGGACAGATGGGCCAGTTCATGCGCCAGAACCGCACCGAACTGCGCCGGCGACAGGCTGTGAGCCAGCGGAAGTCCGATCATCAGGCAAGTCTGTAGCGGCCCGACGCAGCCCCAACGCGGCCGCTGCGCGACGTGGGCGTTCATGTGGTCGGTGACGAACACCTGGCGCACCGGCTCGATCCCGAGGCGCACCGCCGTGTTGTCGAGCAGGGCGAACAGATCCTCGGCCGCGCGGCGCGGCAGGCGAATGCCCTCGGCCCGAGGCGGCGCACTCAGCAATATCCCGGCGAGCCCCCCGCTCGCGAGCCCCGCCAGCACGGCCAGCAGGCTCCACATGCCGGCGAAGATGGGTAGGCCCGCATTGATTGCGGCCCAGCTGCTGCCCAGCGCGTGCAGGGTCAAGGTCGCGCTGGCGAGCGTGAGCACGCAGAGCAGGCCCAGACCGGCCGCGGCACCGAAGGTCAGGCGCCGGGCGAGTTTCGATCGCAGCGCGAAGAGCCTTCGGGGACGGACGGAGCGGGCCATGGTGACGCCTCATCAGCGAATTTGTAACTATACGTCAGTTAATGCAGCAGCCAACACAGGGCGCCGCCCGCGACGCCCCACCCCGAGCGGCATGCCATCGCGCGCTGCATTGCACAAAATGCTCGCTTCCCCCTTCGCAAGCCTCTATAGTGCCGGTTCGCCGCGAATTGACCGATCGATCGCGGCAGTTCCCCCAACGATCCGGCTGGCATCCTGCCGCGGATCTCTCCCGCCAGTCCGGATTGGTGTCGCCACGAAGCGCGACGGCCTGGCGCTGGAAACCACTGAATGAATTCCGAAGTCACTTTCGTCAGCCTCGGGCTGGCCGAACCCATCCTGCGTGCCATCGGCGAAGCCGGTTACACCCACCCCACCCCCATTCAGGCGCAGGCCATCCCGCAGGTGCTCGCGGGCGGCGACCTGCTTGCCGCGGCCCAGACCGGCACCGGCAAGACCGCCGGCTTCACGCTGCCGCTGCTGCACATCCTGTCGCAAACTCATGCTCACCCGCATCCGCCGGGCCGTCCGCGCTGCCTGATCCTCACCCCGACGCGCGAGCTCGCCGCCCAGGTCGAGGAGTCGGTACAGACCTACGGCAAGCATCTGCCACTGAACTCGCTGGTGATGTTCGGCGGTGTCAACATCAACCCGCAGATCAGCGCGCTGAAGAAGCGCGTCGACATCCTCGTCGCCACCCCCGGCCGCCTGCTCGACCACGTCGGCCAGCGCACCCTGGACCTCTCCGGCGTCGAGATCCTGGTGCTGGACGAAGCCGACCGCATGCTCGACATGGGCTTCATCCGCGACATCCGCAAGGTGCTCGCCCTGCTGCCGAAAAAGCGCCAGAACCTGCTGTTCTCGGCGACCTTCTCCGACGAGATCCGCGAACTCGCCCACGGCCTGCTGCACAACCCGGGCACGGTCGAAGTGGCGCCGCGCAACACCACCGCCGAACGCGTCGACCAGGCCGTCTACATGGTCGGCCAGAAGCACAAGCGCGAACTGCTCGCCCACCTGATCAAGGAAAAGCAGTGGTTCCAGGCGCTGGTGTTCACCCGCACCAAGCACGGCGCCAACAAGCTGGCCGAGTACCTCAGCAAGCACGACATCCCGGCGGCGGCGATTCACGGCAACAAGAGCCAGGCGGCACGTACGCGCGCGCTGTCCCAGTTCAAGGACGGCTCGCTGCCGGTGCTGGTCGCGACCGACATCGCCGCGCGCGGCCTGGACATCGACCAGTTGCCGCAGGTGGTGAACTTCGAGCTGCCCAACGTGCCCGAAGACTACGTGCACCGCATCGGCCGTACCGGTCGCGCCGGGGCCGCAGGCAACGCGATCTCGCTGGTCGACAGCGAGGAAGCCAAGCTGCTGACCGCCATCGAGCGCCTGATCAAGCGCCGCATCGACCGCGTCGTGGCCGAGGACTTCGTGCCCAGCGCCGGCGCCGAAGCCGCGCACGATGCCGACCACCAGCGCGAACCCCTGCCGCGTCGCGGCGGCGGTCGCGCAGGCCAGGGCCGACCGAGTGAGCGGCCCGCGAACGGCGGACGCAACGCTGGCACCGGCAAGCCCGGCGGCCGCGCACCCCAACGCCCGCGCGGCGAGGCGGACGGCAATCGCGCCCCCGCGCAGCCCCAGCGCCGTGAGGTGGACGGCAACCGCATGTCGCCGTCCCGCCCCGAAGTCGATGGCAACCGTGGTGCGCAGCAGCGTCGCCCGGAAGCGGACGGCAACCGCCGCCCCGCCGCCAGCCACGCACCCCAGGGCCGTGACCGCCGCCCGGCGCCGCGCGCCGCGCTGTTCTCGGCCAAGCCGGGAGACGGCAACCGCTGACCCGGCCCGGCCCTTGCCCTGCTCAGCCGGGGCAAGGGCGTCATGCCGTACCTTGTCGATAGCCCCGCCCCGCGAACCACGGCGAGGGCGGCAACCGGCATCCAAGACCTCCACGCGCAGTCCCATACGCCTTAGTATGGAAAAAGCTATAATCCGGGCGATACCAGACCGATAAACCGCGCCCGGAGACAGCATGAGCACGCCGGAATCCCTGTACCAGCAAAAACGCATGACCGCCTCGGATGCGGTTTCCATGATCCGCGACGGCGACACCATCGTCGTACCCACCGGCGTCGGCGAACCGCCTGCGCTGTTGCATGCCCTGTCCGGCCGCCGTCACGCGCTGCGCGACGTGGCGGTGAGCCAGATCCTGCCGCTGCGCAAGTTCGCCTACCTCGATCCGGAAACCCGGGCCAACATCCGCCACGACGCCTACTTCTTCGGCGGCGCCACCCGTGCCGGCGGCCAGGCGGGCTGGGTGGATTTCGTCCCCGCCTACTTCTCCGAACTGCCGATGCTGATCGACCGCGGCCTGTCGCCCGCCGACGTCGTGGTGTCGATGGCCTCGTCGATGGACGAGCACGGCTACTTCAGCCTGTCGCTGGCGCCCGACTACACCATGGCCGCGATCCGCCGCGCGCGCGTCGTCCTGCTGGAAGTGAATCCGAACGTGCCTTTCGCCAACGGCGACTGCCACATCCACATCTCGCAGGTCGCCGGCCTGGTGGAAAGCGACGAGCCGCTGTTCGAAGTCGGCCTGCCGCAGATCGGCCCGGTGCAGGAGGCCATCGGCAAGTACGTCGCCGACCTCATCGACGACTGCGCCACGCTGCAGATCGGCTACGGCGGCATTCCGGATGCGGTGGTGATGCAGTTGCAGCACAAGCGCGACCTGGGCATCCACACCGAGATGATCGGCGACGGCATCCTGTCGCTGATCGAATCCGGCGCGGTCACCAACCGCCGCAAGACCTTCATGCCGGGCAAGACCATCGCCACCTTCGCGCTCGGCTCGAACCGCCTGTACCGCACGCTGCATCGCAATCCGGCGATCGAAATGCATCCGGTGGATTTCACCAACGATCCCTGGATCGCTGCGCGCAACGACAAGCTGTGCGCCATCAACGCCACGCTGCAGATCGACCTGATCGGCCAGTGCGGCTCGGAGAGCCTGGGCCACGTCCCCTATTCGGGTACCGGCGGGCAGGTGGATTTCGTGCGCGCCGCCAACCGCTCGAACGGCGGCAAGGCCTTCATCGTGCTGCCGTCGACGGCCAAGGACGGGACCGTGTCGCGCATCGCGCCGGTGCTGTCGCCGGGCACCCATGTCACCACCAGCAAGAACGACATCAACTACGTCGTCACCGAGTACGGTGTCGCCCAGCTGCGCGGCAAGACCGCCAAGCAGCGCGCCGAAGCACTGATCGGCATCGCCCACCCGGATTTCCGTGGCGAGCTGCGCGAGGCGGCGAAGCGCCTGAACCTCGCCTGACGCCGCCGAGGGCATGCACCACCTTGGAGCAGGACGCGGGTCGCGCTAGAATCCGAGCTCCTTGTCCCGCTTCACCCGGCCACCTTCCTGACCGGGACATCTCGTGCCCTCCCTGCTTGACTGGCTGAAGACCTTCTGGCCGGCGCCGCTGCCGGTCAGCCTGCGCGAACGCACCTTGAGCGGGATCGGTGCGCTCCTCGGCCTGCTGGCCACGGAGATCGTGAGCCGCAGCGTCCTGGGCGCGTCCGTCCCGTGGTTCGTCGCACCAATGGGGGCCTCGGCCGTGCTGCTGTTCGCCGTGCCCGCCAGCCCGCTCGCACAGCCCTGGTCCATCGTCGGCGGCAACCTGCTGTCGGCGCTGACCGGGGTCGCCTGCGCCCGCTGGATCGACGACCCGGCGCTGGCCGCGGCGCTCGCCGCCGGCCTCGCCATCGTACTGATGTTCCAGCTCCGCTGCCTGCATCCGCCTGGCGGCGCGGTGGCGCTGACCGCCGTGATCGGGGGCCCGGAAGTTGAGGCGCTGGGCTTCGGGTTCGCGCTCGTGCCCGTCCTGCTCAACTCGCTGTTGCTGCTGTTGATCGCACTGCTGTTCAACGCCGCCATGCGCCGGCGCTACCCGCAGCGGATCGCGGAAAAGCCCGCGGCCCGCACCCACCACACCGCCGACCGGCCACCGAGCGACCGGCTGGGCGTTCGCCCCGACGACCTGCAGGCGGTGCTCGAGGAGCGCGGCGAGATGATCGACATCAGCCGCGCCGACCTCGAGGAGATCCTGCTCGCCGCCGAACAGCGCGCCTGGCGTCGGCGCTTCGGCGACCTGCGCTGCGCCGACGTGATGTCACGCGACGTCGTCACAATCACACCCGACGCCACGCTCGAGGTCGCCTGGTCGCAGCTCGCTCATCATCGCGTCGAGGCGCTGCCCGTGGTGCAGGCGGGCGAACGGCTGGTCGGCATCATCACCCTGCACGACTTCCTCATCGCGCAGGACATGCCGTGGCGGACGGTGGGCGAGGTGATGACGCAGGATGTGTTCTGCGCCAGCCCCGACCGGGCGATCGTCGAACTGGTCCCGGTCTTCTCGGACCGCGGCCTGCATCAGGTACCGATCGTCGAGGCGGACCGGCGCGTCGTCGGCATACTGACGCAGTCCGATCTCGTCGCCGCGCTGTTCCAGGCGGGGCTCGACCAGGCGCTCGCGGGCCGCTAGCGCCACGGGCGCGTGCAGCCCGCGGGGGCCTCAGAGGATGACCGTGATCTCCTCGCGTCGCACCAGTTCGGCGCCAAAGTCGAGCGCATCCAGCGCCAGGGCGTCGCGCGCGGTAACGACGCCGAGCGGACGCTTGCTGGCATCCACCACCGGAACGTGGCGCACACCGTTCTCGTACATCAGGTGCAGGGCGTGGCCGAAGGGCCTGTCCTCGGTCAGCGTCTGCGGGTTGTGGGTCATGACGGCGCCGACCGTCGTGGTCTCGGGATCGAGACCTGCGGCCAGCACGCGGAAGGTGGCATCGCGCTCGGTGAAGATGCCGGTCAGCACACCATGCTCGACGATCAGTGCGGCACTGCGCTCCTGCGCGTTCATGAGACGGGTGACGGCACTGACCGGCATGTCGGCCGGTACGCAGACGAAGGGGCGGTCGGCAAGGATCTGGTGGATCGGACGGCTGGGCATGATCTGTCTCCTGATGCTTATTGTGGAAAGGCACGGAAAGCCAAGCTTCAATCGTGCCAACTTGAACGCCCTTGCCGAAGATCGGAAAGTCGCGCCCAAGCCACTGTTTTATCGCATCTTTCTTTCAGTTCGATGACCATGCCGACGTGCTGCATCGCAGCATCCGGGGCTGCGCACGCACCCTCGCCGTGCATGCGCCCGCGGCGGCGCCCCGTTCCGGTGCGTGGCCGGGCTCAGGCCGACGGCGGACGCTGCCCCATCGCCTCGCCCAGGCGCACCGGACGCGCCGCCGCCCAGTCGGACGCGAAACGCATCGTGCCCTTCGGGAACAGCATCACCACGGTGGAACCGAGCAGGAAGCGCCCCATCTCCTCGCCCTGGCGCAACGCGACCTCGCCGGGCGCGTAGGCGTGCTTCTCGATGTCGGCCTGGCGCGGCGGATTGACCACGCCATGCCAGGTCGTCGCCATGCTGCCGACGATGGTGGCGCCGACCAGCACCATCACGAAGGGGCCGGCCGCCCCCTCGAACACGCACACCACGCGTTCGTTGCGCGCGAACAGGCCGGGCACGCCACGCGCGGTGGCCGGGTTCACCGAGAACAGTTCGCCGGGCACGTAGATCATCTGCGTCAGGCGGCCATCGCAGGGCATGTGGATGCGGTGGTAGTCGCGCGGGCTGAGGTAGAGGGTGGCGAACTCGCCATCCTCGAACTGCGCCGCCAGACTGCGGTCGCCGCCGATCAGCGTGGTGGTGGTGTAGAAGTGGCCCTTGGCCTGGAAGATCTGGTCGCGTTCGATCGGACCGAACTGGCTGATCGCGCCGTCGACCGGGCACAGGTAGTCGGCCTCGGCGAAGGGCCGTACGCCTTCGCGCAGCGGGCGGGTGAAGAATTCGTTGAAGGTCGGGTAGCTGGCGGGATCGGAATTCGCCGCTTCGTCCATGTTCACGCCATAGCGCTTGATGAACCAGCGGATCACTGCCGTCGTCGCTTTGCCGCCCCGCAGGCCGGCGAGCTTGCCGGCGAACTGGGTGAGCAGGCGCTTGGGAAGCGCGTATTGCAGGGCGACGGCTAGACGTTCGGACACGGCGTGATCCAGGGGAATTGAAGGCAGCGAATTATAGCGCCATCATCCCGACGCCCATGGCGGGAACGGCGCCCTTAGCGGCGCCGGCCCGGTGTCGGACGAGTCGTTCAGGCCAGCAGCAGCGAAGCAGCGATCGCCCACAGCATCAGCGCCACCAGGGCGTCCAGCACGCGCCATGCAATCGGTCGGGCGAACAGCGGCACCAGCAGGCGGGCGCCATAGCCGAGCGCCACGAACCACACGACCGACGCCGTGATCGCGCCCGCGGCGAACAGCGGGCGCAGGTCCTCGGCCTGCTGGCTACCGACCGAGCCCAGCAGCACCACCGTGTCCAGATAGGCATGCGGGTTGAGCAGGCTGAAGCCGGCCGCCGCGAGCAGCGCCTGGCCGCGCGACATGCGCGCGTGTTCGGCAAAATCCATCGCCCGGCCGCCACGCAATGCCGAACGCAGCGCACGTGCGCCGTACCACAGCAGGAAGGCCGCGCCGCCATAGCGCGCTGCCGCCATCAGGTCCGGGCTGGCAACGAACAGGCTGCCCAGGCCGGCAATGCCGAGCGTGATCAGCAGCATGTCGCACAGCGCCGACACGCACACCGTCAGCAGGACATGCTCACCGCGCAGGCCCTGGCGCAGCACGTGGGCGTTCTGCGCCCCGATCGCCATGATCAGGCCCAGCGTCAGCAGGAATCCATTGAAGTAGACGTGGCTCATGATGCATTCCGTTGTTGTTATGGTCGGCCGCCCGCAATGGCGGCACGACAGGCCGGCATGCTAGGCCCGGCGGCGTCGCGGATTAAGTAGAATCGATTTAATTCGATTCACTCCATTTTTTCTTATGATCGACCACCGCCTGATCGCCTTCGAGGCAGTCCTGCAGGAAGGCAGCTTCGAGCGCGCGGCGCGGCGGCTGGCGCTGACGCAATCGGCCATCTCGCAGCGTGTGAAGCTGCTCGAGGCCGAGCTTGGCCAGGTGCTGCTGGTGCGCAGCAAGCCGGTGCGGCCGACGCCGGCGGGTCGCCGCCTGCTGCCCTATCTGGCGCAGTTGCGCCTGATGGAGGCCGAGGCGCGCCGCGCGCTCGCCCCGCGTCAGGCGCACGGCCCGCTGCGGCTGGCGGTCGGGGTCAATGCCGATTCGCTGGCGACCTGGTTCATCGGCGCCGTGGCCGAGGTCGTGAGGGAGGAAGGCCTGGTGCTGGACTGCGTGGTCGACGACCAGGACCACACCCATGCGCTGCTGGCCGATGGCGAAGTGCTGGGCTGCGTGTCCACCCGCCCCGACCCGATCCGCGGCTGCACCGTCGAGCGCCTGGGCGTGATGCCCTACCTGTGCGCCGGCTCACCGGCCTTCCGTGCGCGCTGGTTTCCGCACGGTCTCACCCGCGGCGCGCTGGCGAAGGCGCCGGCCATCGTCTTCGGCCGCCACGACGACATGCACGACGCCTTCCTGCGCCGTCACTTCGGGTTGGACGCGGGCCAGTATCCGCACCACGTCGTGCCCTCGTCCGAGGGCTTCATGGCGTTCGCGGTCGCCGGGCTGGGCTACGGCTTCATTCCCGAGATCCAGGCGCGCGAACACCTGGCGCGCGGCGAACTGGTCGATCTGGCGCCGGAGCGCGAAGACGTGGTGCTGTACTGGCACCACTGGCAGGTGCAGTCGCCGGTGATGGCGCGGCTGGCAAAGGCCATCGGCGAGGCAGCAGGCCGGGCGCTCGAAGGCTGAGCACCGCGCCTGCGAACGGCCCGCGTACGCTCAGGCGACGCCGAACAGCGCGGCCACCGCCGCCGGGTTCGACGGAAACCAGAAATGCACGTAGGACGCGGTGATCGACCCGAGGCGATACACCGCCTCGCCCTCGCTGCCGTCGGTGCCGTGCGCATGCAGCCAGGGCGCGAGGGTCGTCTCGGTCCTGGAGTAGTGGAAGGTGTGGCCGGTCATCCGCCCTTCCGGCAGGTCGACCGCCTGCATGCCCAGTGCGGCGAGCCGCTTCTGCATCACCGCGCGGCCGGGCAGCAGGCCGCCGAAGGCGTGCTCGACACCCGCCTTGTCGACGATGCTCTGCAGCAGGCTCATCAGCCCGCCGCACTCGGCCAGCAGCGGCCTGCCCGCAGCGACATGCGCGCGAAGGTCGTGCCAGAAGCGCGTGTTCGCGGCCAGCGTTTCGCCGTGGAGTTCGGGGTAGCCGCCCGGCAGCCACACCGCGTCGCAAGCTGCAGGCAGGGTGTCACCGGCCAGCGGCGAGAAGAAGGCGAGCTCGGCACCCAGCGCCTGCAGCGTGTCGAGGTTGGCCGGGTAGATGAAGCCGTAGGCCGCATCGCGCGCGACCGCGACCCGCCTGCCGGCCAGCAGCGGCGGAATGACGGGCGCCGGCACGGCCGGAAACTCGACCGCGGGCGGCAGTTCGGCCGCCCCGGTGGCCTGGAGATGGTCGGCCAGACGGTCGAGGCGCTCGCCCAGGTCGGCGATCTCCTCGGCCTGCATCAGGCCCAGGTGGCGCTCGGGCAGCGCAGCGTCGGCATCGCGCATCACCGCGCCGAACCAGCGCATGCCGTCCGGCAGCGCGGCGCGCAGCATGTCGGCATGGCGTGCGCTGCCGACGTGGTTGGCGAGAACGCCGGCGAACGGCAGGCCGGGCTGGTAGTGCGCGAGACCGTAAGCCACGGCGCCGAAGGTCTGCGCCATCGCCCGCGCATCGATCACCGCCATCACCGGGATGCCGAAACGGCGCGCGATGTCGGCACCCGAGGGCGCACCGTCGTAGAGGCCCATGACCCCCTCGATCAGGATCAGGTCGGACGCGCGCGCGGCCGCGTGCAGGCGCCAGGCGATGTCCTCCGCCCCGCACATGCCGAGGTCGACGTTATGCACCGGCGCGCCACTCGCCACCGCATGGATCTGCGGATCGAGAAAGTCCGGCCCGCACTTGAAGACCCGCACCCGGCGCCCGAGACGGGTGTGCAGGCGTGCAAGCGCGGCGGTGATGGTGGTCTTGCCCTGGCCGGACGCCGGCGCGGCGATGAACAGCGCGGGGCAGCGCACCGCACTGATGGGCGGGTCGGACGAAATCTTCGCTTCGGGCACGGCTCAATCCTTGTTGTTCGAATGCACGACCGCACAGCCGGCATGCGGCAGCGGCGAGGACGGAGGTGGTTCGCCGGGCTGGAACCAGGTCAGGCGCGGATACAGGCTGACGACGTCGCCCACCACGGTCAGCGCGGGGGGACGGATACCCTGGCGCCGGACCTCGTCGACCAGCGTGGCGAGATCGCCCTTCGCCACGCGCTGCGCGTGCGTCGTGCCGCGCTCGATGACCGCCGCCGGCGTCGTCGCCGGCAGGCCGTGGGCAACGAGCTGGGCACAGATTTCCGCCAGACGCGAGATGCCCATGTAGATGACGAGCGTCTGGCCGCGGTGGGCGAGCAGCGACCAGTCGAGATCGAGCCCGCCGTCCTTCAGGAAGCCGGTGGTGAACACCACCGACTGCGCATGATCGCGGTGCGTGAGCGGAATGCCGGCATACGCTGCCACGCCCGCCGCCGCGGTCACGCCCGGCACCACCTCGACGGTAATGCCGGCCTCGAGCAGGTCCTCCATCTCCTCGCCGCCACGGCCGAAGATGAAGGGATCGCCGCCCTTGAGCCGCACCACGCGCTTGCCCGCCTGCGCCAGGCGCACCAGCAGCGCGTTGATCTCGTCCTGCGGCAGCGCATGGTCGGCCGCCTTCTTGCCGACGTAGATGCGCTCGGCCGCGGCGGGCGCCAGGTCGATGATGGCGGGCGCGACGAGGTTGTCGAACACCACCACGTCCGCGCCCGCCACCAGCCGCGCACCGCGCAGCGTCAGCAATTCAGGATCGCCCGGCCCGGCACCGACCAGATAGACATGGCCGGGCAGCGGCCCGGGACGGAAGACGGACAGATCGGGCAGGCTCATGGACTCACCACTCCATGCCGGGCATCGCCTTGATACCCGCGGCAAAGGCGTGCTTAACCGGCGTCATGTCGGTAACGGTGTCGGCGGCCTCGACCAGTTCGGGCGGGGCGCCGCGGCCGGTGACGACGACGTGCTGCAGCGTCGGCCGCGCCAGCAGGTCGGCAACGACGGTGTCGGCTTCAAGATAGCGGTACTTGAGCGCGATGTTGAGCTCGTCCAGCACCACCAGTCCGATCGACGGGTCCTGCAGCAGGCCGCGCGCGACATCCCAGGCCGCTTCGGCGGTGGCGACGTCGCGGGCGCGGTCCTGGGTTTCCCAGGTGAAGCCCTCGCCCATCACATGCCAGCTCACGCCCGGCTGATTGCGGAAGAAGGCCTCCTCGCCGGTGTCCGAGCGGCCCTTGATGAACTGCACCACGCCGACCTTCATGCCGTGGCCGAGCGCGCGCGCCACCAGGCCGAAGCCGGCGCTGGACTTGCCCTTGCCGTTGCCGGTGTTGACCAGCAGCACGCCGCGTTCGGCCTGGGCGGTGGCGATCTTCTCGTCCACCACCGCCTTCTTGCGCGCCATGCGTTCGTTGTGGCGGCTGTCGCGATCCTGTTCGCTCATTGCTGGGTGTGCTCCGCGAGTTGGGCCAGGCCGGTGAGCAGCGCCGGGCCGGGGTTGAAGAAGTGCCGCCCTTCGAGGCCGACGACGGGCACCGACACCAGGCCGAGTTCGGCACTGCAGGTCTCGGCGTTCTCGGGGGTGAGCGAGAACAGCAGCTCGGGCTTGAAGCGTTCGACCGCGGCAACGATGCCCGGGATCTCCTCGCCGGGCCGCAGGTGGCGGATGCGCTCGGCCGTCTCCACCACCTCGAAGCCGGCGTGGGCGAAGGCGTCGCCCACCACATGGCCGCGGCCGAAGGAATATGGTTGGGCCGAGCAGGCCGAGATCACCAGCACGCGCTTGCCGCCCCCCTTCACCGCCGCCGCACGGGCGCGCCACTCGCGGGCATAGGCTGCGACCTTCGCCTTGCCGTCGGCCACGCCGGCCGCCTCGGCCAAGCGGGCGAGCATCGCCTCGGTCTGGGCCATCGAATCGAAGCCGTCGACCTGCAGGATGCGCGCCTCGGGCTCCAGCATGTCGAGCTGGGCCGGATCGGAGCCCTTCGAGATGACGACCAGGTCGGGATTCAGCGCGGCGATGGCGCCGACATCCGGGTCCTTGACCCCGCCGGTGCGCGGCAGGTCGCGCTTGTCGTAGCGCGACACCCCGACGATGCAGTCGCCGCGGCCAAGCCAGTCGAGCGCCTGGGTGATGTAGGGCGACTGGCTGACGATGCGCGGACAGTCCGCAGCCGCGGGCAGGGCAAGAACCAGCAACAGGCCACCCAGAAGGTGGCGAAGCGTGTGCTTCATGATGGGGATCTCAATCGGGAAGGAACAGGACGCGCCCTTCGCTCTCGAAGCGGCGCAAGGGATGGCCGAAGGCCTGGCTCAGCAGGTCTGCACGCAGCACGCTGTCGCGATCACCCGCTTTCACCCCGCCGCGGCCGTCGAGCAGGATGATGTGGTCGGCGTAGCGGGCGGCGAGATTGATGTCGTGCAGGACCATGACGACGCCGTGCCGTGTGTCGCCGCCACGGACGATGCTGCGAAAGAGCTCGAGCGTGGCGATCTGGTAATGCAGGTCGAGATGGTTGAGCGGTTCGTCGAGCAGGAAGAGCTGCGGCGACTGTGCCAGCAAGGTGGCGATGGCGACGCGCTGGCGCTCGCCGCCGGACAGCGTCAGCACGTCGCGCGTCTCGAACCCCTGCAAACCGACATCGGCCAAGGCCCGGCGGGCGATCGCCTCGTCCTCGGTCGTCTCCCAGCCCCAGCGGCCCAGATGAGGGTGACGGCCGATCAGGACCGTTTCCAGCACGCTGGCGCCAAAGTGATCGGGCTGTTGTTGCGGCAACAGGCCGCGGAAGCGCGCCGCCTCCAGCGCCGACCAGGCGGCGTAGGGCAGACCGCCCAGCCTCACCTGCCCCACCGAGGGCTCGCGCAGGCCGGCCAGGGTGTGCAGCAAGGTGGTCTTGCCCGCACCATTGGGGCCCAGCAGGGCAAGGCATTCGCCCGGTGCCAGGCTCAGGCTGAACTCGCAGCACAGCCAGCGCTCGCCCACCTGCAGGGCGAGGCGCTCGGCCTCCAGCAGCGGCACCGCATCGGTACGCGACGCGCTCACCGCGGGTGCCTCGCGAGCAGGAACAGGAACACCGGCACGCCGATCAGCGCGGTGAGCACGCCGACCGGCAGTTGCTGCGGCGCGATCACGGTGCGCGCCGCGGTGTCGGCCAGCGTCAGCAGGGTGCCGCCGGCCAGTGCGGCGGCGGGGATGAGCACGCGCTGGTCGTTGCCCAGCACCAGCCGCACGAGGTGCGGAATGATGAGGCCGACGAAGCCCACCGAGCCCACCAGCGTCACCGCGGTCGCGGTCAGCAACGAGGCCAGCACGTACAGGCCCATGCGCAGCTTGCGCACGCTCACACCCAGCGCACGCGCGTTCAGCTCGCCGCGCGCGAGCACGTTCAGGTCGCGCGCGAAGGGCATCACCGCGGCCAGCCCCAGCACCAGCACCACCAGCCCAGGCCAGGGCCGCGCCGCGCCACTGGCATCGCCCATCAGCCAGAACAGCATCGACTGCACCCGGGTATCGGGCGCCAGCGCCAGCATCAGCGTCACCGCCGCGCCGCATCCGGCGGCGACGATGACCCCGGTCAGCAGCAGCCGCGTCTGCGTCCAGCTGCCGTCGCCATGCGCCAGGCCGAACACCAGCAGCATCGCGGCGAGCGCGCCACCGAAAGCCAGCGTATCGACCCAGATCGAGGCCGCGCCGAGCGTGAGCGCCACCAGCGCCCCCACCGCCGCACCACCGGAGATGCCCAGGATGTAGGGATCGGCCAGTGGGTTGCGCAGCAGCACCTGCATCAGCGCACCCGCCGTGGCGAGCAGGCCGCCGCAGACGAAGGCGGCGAAGGCGCGGGGCAGGCGCAGCTCGCGCACGATGTCCGCCGCCATGCCCTCACTGCCGGTCAAGGCAGCGAATACTTCGGACAGGCCGATTGGCATGTCACCGGCCACCAGCGCCCATAGCAGTGCAAGCGCCGCCGCCGACAGCAGGCTGAGGGCGAGCAGCATGGGATGGTGGCGGCCGGGCAGCATCAGGGCCCGACCCCCGACGACACGGAGACGGTCGGTGGCAACGAGCATTGCGGCTTAGTGCATCGCGTAACGCACGGCCACGAAGGCGTTGGCCTCCTGGGTGCCGTAGTTCTGGGCAAGCTCGTAGTCCTTGTCGAGAAGGTTGTTGGCGCGCACTTCCACGCTCCAGTCCGGCGCCAGCGCGTAATGCACGTAGGCGTTCAGCAG